>CAMYLV010000001.1 GCA_947259495.1 uncultured Desulfobacterales bacterium
ACCGCACAATCTATCGTTCCACCGAATCGCACTGATAAAAAAACGGATTCGGCCAGTTGCTGAATCCGTTTTTTATGATTAATGGTGCCGAAGGCCGGACTTGAACCGGCACGGCTTTTGGCCACTACCCCCTCAAGATAGCGTGTCTACCAAGTTCCACCACTTCGGCAGTTCAATCAACCAATGAATTATGTGGCAAAGTTTATTCTGATTGCGCTGGTTTGGCCGGTGTCGCGCTTTCCTGTGAAGCGGCCTGCCCTTGAGTTGCCGGCGCTGATTGGGCCGGGGCCGAACTTTCCTGCGGGGCGGCCTCGCTTTGGGCTGCCGGTGCCGATTGTTCAACCGGCGCGGGAGTTTGCTGCATGATCGAATCCGCCTGACGATGGCTCGACATGTATGCCAGCGCCAGGGACGTGAGCATAAAAACGATTGCCGCAACGGTGGTGGCCTTGCTTAAAAAGGTCGAGGCCCCGGTACTGCCAAACAGGGTCTGACTGCCGCCGCCGCCGAATGCGGCTCCCATATCGGCTCCTTTGCCGGTTTGAAGCAATACAATCATGATCAGGGCGATACATACGACAATATGAACGATGATAAATATCAGTGACATAATCTTTTCCTAAGCTATTTTTAAAATAGCTTAACGAATATTATTTAAATTTTACAATCTGGCTGAACGATTCGGCGTCAAGACTGGCGCCGCCTACCAGGGCACCGTCTATATCCGGCATTTTCATTAGCGCCGCGATGTTGTCCGGTTTGACACTGCCACCGTATAAAATCCGGATGGAGTCGGACAGGGCATTGCCGAAATTTTTTTCTACCAGAGAGCGGATAAACTGATGGACCTCCTGGGCCTGATCATCGGTAGCGGTTTTACCGGTTCCGATGGCCCACACCGGCTCATAGGCAATAACCAGCGTATTCAATTGATCTAAAACCAATCCTTCTAACCCTTTTTTAACCTGTTTGTCAAGTACGGAAAAGGTTTGTTCGGCCTCACGCTCTTTATCGGTTTCACCCACACAAAAGACCGGCTTGAGCTTCGTCTTGATGGCGGCCTGGATTTTTTTGTTGACGGTCTGATCGGTCTCGCCGAAATATTGTCGCCGCTCGGAATGTCCAATGATGCAATACTCGCAGCCCACTGATTTTAACATGGGCGCCGATATTTCCCCGGTATAGGCGCCTTCAGCCTCCCAGTAAAGATTCTGAGCGCCCAGGGTCACCGGACCATTTTGGACGACCTCCCAAACCGCTGTGAGCGCTGTAAAGGTCGGGGCGATCATAATGTCGACATCTGCCACCGACCGCACCTGCTGGTCCAGTTGCCGCGCCGTCTCGACTGACTCATTCGGGGTTTTATACATTTTCCAGTTTCCCGCTATCAGGGGTCTACGATTTTTCATCGAGTTCCTCGATTCATAGTTCAGGGTTAAAGGGTTTAGGGTTCAGAGGTTCAAAGGCTCCGACCGTCCTAACCCCGAACCTTGAACCTTTAATTTGCCTATTTAATTATCAAAAAAAGTTATTTTGTAAAAAGGCACGATACGATTGATGCGTTATAACTGCGAACCCACCATACTAGCCAAATCTACCATACGATGGGAGTAACCGGACTCATTATCATACCAGGAAAGCACCTTTACCATATTGCCGACAACATAGGTTGTGGGGGCATCGACGATTGAAGAAAATGAGGATCCGTTGAAGTCAACCGAAACCAGCGGTTCTTCACTATATCCCAGAATACCGGTCAGAGATTCTTCCGAAGCGGTCTTAAGGGCCGAATTAATTTCTGAGATGGTAATATCGGATTTTTCTACAGTTGCCACAAAATCCACAAGAGAGACATTGGGCGTCGGAACGCGGATGGCCAAACCGTTGAGCTTTCCGTCTAATTCCGGCAATACCAGTGATACAGCTTTGGCCGCACCGGTAGTGGTAGGCACCATGGAAAGTGCGGCGGCTCGCGCGCGGCGCAAATCCTTGTGTGGGAAATCCAGCAGGCGCTGATCACCGGTATAGGCGTGAATGGTGGTCATCAATCCGGTCTTTAAGCCAAAATTTTCCAATATTACTTTAGCTACCGGCGCAAGACAGTTAGTCGTGCATGAGGCATTTGAAATGATATGATGCCGGCGTGGTTCATATTGATTTGAGTTGACTCCCATAACAATGGTGATATCCGGATCGCTGGCAGGAGCGGATATGATGACTTTTCGAGCTCCGGCCGTCAGATGTCCGACAGCGCCTTCGCGATCGCGAAACAACCCGGTGCATTCCGCTACAATATCGACGCCTAATTCGCCCCAACCAATCTTGGCGGGCTCTTTGATGGATCGGATGGCAATTGATTCGTCGTCGACCTGCAGCCGGTCATCCCGGGCATCGACATCCACACCGAATCTGCCGTGAACGGAATCATATTTAAGCAGATGAGCCATGGTGGCTGAATCTGCAAGGTCGTTGATGGCAACAACTTGAACTTCGGGATGGTTCCACGCGGCTCGAAAAACGATACGTCCGATCCTGCCGAACCCGTTAATACCCATTTTTATAGTCATATTTGCTCCTTTAAATGTTTTACCATCACCAGCGCATCTTCGCCGGTATCTGGATAGTAATTGGGCATAGTACCCAGCGACTGAAAACATGCCTTCCAGTAAAGGGCAAAGGCCGCTTTATTCGTGGGACGCACTTCAATATAAACCGCATAGACTTGTTTCTGTTTTGTGAGTCCGAAAATGACTTTCGGTGCCAGAACCGTTTAAACGGTTTGCGGTCGATGGTAAGGATTTCGTCTAAATCTTCGGGCGTTGCGGCTTCCATATGCCAACCTGGCGTAATCTAACTCCGCTTATTCCCTTTTAATATACTGCTTGCCAGGGAGATACTCTTTTTGCCGAATTCCTCCAATTTGACAGCCAGCGTGCTCAGGTCCATTTTGCTGCGGGTAGTGGCCGCCTGGATTAAAATTGGAAGATTGACGCCGGAGATGACCTCAATACGCCCTTCTTCAAGAAATGAATAGCTTAAATTAGATGGGGTTCCACCAAACATATCGGTTAATATCAGGACGCCATCTTTAGATTTGACTTTTTTGATACCTTCGGCAATTTTGGCCCGCAAGACCTCGGCGCTCTCGGTCAGATCAATCGATACGGACACCAGGGCTTCAGGTTTGTTGCCGATGATAAATTCAGCTGCTTCAATGAGCGCATCCCCCAATTGACTGTGCGTTACGATAACGATACCGATCATAGTACTCCTTAAAAATGCCTAAAATAAACAAATAATACAGATCTCACGCAAAGGCGCCCCGGTCGGATTTCCCGGACCGACAGGGCAAGCAAAGACGCCAATACTTTTTTTAAAGAAAGCTTCAAGCTATGCGGGCTGATCTATATCCCGATGAACAATTTCAATTTGATCTTTTGTTTTACGGATGTGATCAAATAGGGCGCCTGCAATGGTCACCGAACGGTGGCGGCCGCCGGTGCAGCCGACGCCAAGCGTTAAATAGGCTTTGCCTTCTTTTTCATACATGGGTATCAGATAGTCAAGCAATTCCATATATTTATTTAGAAAAGTCTGGCTATCTGGCTGGTTTAAAATAAAATTTTTTATTTTAGCATTTTTGCCATCCAAATGTTTTAATTCTGAAACGAAATAAGGGTTTACCAAAAAGCGCACATCGATGATAAGGTCGGCATCGTGGGGAATCCCGTATTTAAAACCGAACGAGACGACTTGAATACGCATCGATGCCTTGACCTTACTCTTGCTGGCGATTTCCATTATACTGGCTTTGAGTTCATGGACCGTATAATTGGACGTGTCGATGATTTTATCGGAAACTGCCCGTAAATCGTTGAGTTGCTTCTTTTCAGCCCGGATACCTTCCAGAAGGCTTTTGCTCTGCTGTGATAGCGGATGTTGTCTACGGGTGGTGCTGTAGCGCTGCACCAGAATATCTTCTTGAGCTTCCAGAAAAAGGATCTCAAACGCATAACCCTCTTTTTTGAGAGATTCAAAAACGGCGCTATATTCTGAAAGAAATCCTTTTTCCCGCAAGTCCATTACCAGGGCTATCCCGGCGATTCCTGTATCACTTTCAATGGGTAATTCCAGAAATTTGGGAAGGAGGGCGACCGGCATGTTATCAACGCAGTAAAAGCCGGCATCCTCAAATGCTGCCATGGCCGTACTTTTTCCGGAGCCCGATAGGCCGGTTATAATGATGATAATTAGCTGTTTCACTCTAAAAAATTTTGAAGCTGCGCTTCATCAGGCGTAATAAAAATCATTTATTCTCGATAAGTTATAAAATTTTAAAAGCGTACATGATCGATGTGGCTTAGAACTCTTCATCCTCCTGTTTGATGATTTCAAATAATTCATCACGATCGGCTGCATTCAGCAGACGCTCTTTGAAGTGGTCATTTTTAAGAATTCTTGAGATTCGGGCTAAAAGTTTCAGATGAAGACCGGTTGAGTCCTCGGGCGTGATCAGGACAAAAAAGATGTGGGTCGGTTCTCCATCGATGGACTCAAAATTAATGCCGTTACGACTCAAACCAAATCCAAGTACCAGTGACTCAAGATCTTTAATTTTACCATGCGGGATGCCAATCCCACCGCCGATACCGGTGCTTCCGAGCCGTTCTCTTTCCATGAGCACCCGTACCAGATCTTCAGAATTCAGACCGGTGCTGCTGGCCAATGGGACGACCAACTCCTCAAGAATTCCTTTTTTGTTCTGCGATTTTAGGTCATCTAAAATCGCTTCTTTGGACATGACTTCGAGGATTTTCATATTAAACCCGTAAGCTTATTTTTAAGCATTACCGTCTTTGCGTGATATATGTGTGAGATTAGGATTAAAATAAAATAGAATCGGGCAGCGCGTTATACCACCTTTGGACAATTGCGGCAATTAAAACCCGCTACCCGCTAAGAGGTTAGCTGCTTGGTTGAATCAATCCATAATGGCCGTCTTTACGTCGATACAGAACATTGACCTGATCTGAAAGGGCATTGGTAAAGACTAAGAAATTATCATCTAGCAGGTCCAGCTGCAAGGCCGCCTCTTCGACATCCATCGGTTTATATTCGATGTGTTTAATTCGAATGTGGCTTTCCCGTTCTTCTTCGGCCCCACTGATTTCTGTTTCTAAAATGCCTTTGTTCCTGGATTTGTTATTGCTTCGGCGCTCCCTGATTTTTTCTTTACTTTTCTTTATCTGTTTCTCCAGTTTATCTAGAACCATATCAATTGCCGAGTACATATCAACAGTTTCTTCTTTGCCATTTATCGCCAAACGGTCTCCGATAATATTAATTTCAGCCATATGTCGAAATTTTTCGACTGATAAAACCACATTGGCTTCGCCTGGATTATCAAGTAAACGATCAAACCGATCAAGCTTATCCTGAACATATGACTTTAAGGTATCGGAAGAGTCGAGGTTTTTAAATGTTACCGATGTCTGCATACGAACCCCCCCTAAATTTGTTTGCGTTTGTTTGATGGCAACACTTTGAGCATTTCACGATATTTCGCAACGGTTCGACGTGCGATGTGAATCTCATGGTCTTGTTTTAAAAGTTGTGAAATTTTATCATCACTGTGCGGCTTTTTAGGATCTTCAGCCGCAATGATTTGCTTGATTTTTTCCTGAACACTGGCGGATGCAATATCGCCTCCATGCGACCGCCTGATGGAACTATTAAAAAAGTATTTTAACTCAAAAATACCCTGCGGGGTGAAAGCGTATTTATTGGTTGTAACGCGGCTAATAGTGGATTCGTGCATGCTGATATCCTGAGCCACATCTCTGAGCACCATCGGTTTCAAGCAGGCGATCCCTTTTTCAAAAAATTCCCGTTGAAATTTCAAAATGCTTTCCATAACCTTGTAAATTGTTTTTTGACGCTGATGGATGCTTTTTATCAGCCAGGCCGCTGATCGGATTTTGTTCTGGATGTAATCTTCGGCCTCCCCTGAAATTTTTTTGCCCCGACTGATGGTTTTTTTATAGAATGAATTGACGCGCAGTTTGGGCATCCCGTCATCATTGAGCATAATCACAAAATCGTCTTCCAGCTTATAGACGTAAATGTCCGGATTGATATATTGAGGTGTTTCTTCACTAAATTGGCGGCCGGGTTTGGGCTCGAATGCCTTAATGATGTTGACCGTCGAAACCACCTCGTCCATGTTTATTTTTAATGCTTTACAGATACCTTTATAATTCTTTTTCTCCAGATCATGAAGATGATTGCTGATAATTTCACAAACAATTGTATTTTCGAACCCAAAATGCCTGGCCTGAATAAGCAAACACTCTTTGAGATCTCGGGCGCATACACCAATCGGGTCAAAAGATTGCATCTGGAGCAGCGTCTGTTCAACCACCTCAACAGTTGTGCTGCTCATGACAGCGATTTCTTCAGCGGTACTGTCCAAAAAACCGTCTGCGTTGAGGTTGCCCACGATTTGGCTGGCGACGGCTTCTTCTTTGCGATTGGGTTTGATCATCAGAAACTGCCACAACAGATGATCGCGTAAGGATTTTTTGGGTGCGATAAAGGCTTCAAAGCGCGGCGCGTCTCTATTTTCGGCCTCATAGCTTGAGCGGCCGGGTGTATTGTATTCCCCCAGATAGTTGCTCCAGTCAATGTCGTCGTGAATTTTTTCGTCAATCGTGACTTCTTCTGTCTGGGTTGATTCTTCAGATGGCTTTTCAGACTGTTCCGGCAAATTTTCGTCTGCGGCACTTTCCTGAACTTCTTCGAGTGCCGGATTTTCTTCAAGCTCCTGGCGGATGGTATCCAGTAGTTCCAAACGGGAAAGCTGCAGCAGTTTAATGGCCATCTGCAGCTGGGGTGTCATGATAAGCTGCTGTGTTAATTTGAGTTGTTGTCTTAATTCAAGTGCCATTTTATAATTTAAACTCGTCTCCTAAATATACGCGACATGCGGCTTCACTGTTTGCAATTTTATCCGGACTTCCGGATTCGATGACCTTTCCGTCACACAGTATGTATGCCCTGTCACAGACCCCCAGCGTATCTCTGACATTATGATCGGAAATGAGAATTCCGATTCCGCGTCTTTTCAAATGTTCGATTATATTAATAATATCATTAACCGCCAAGGGATCTACACCGGCAAATGGTTCGTCCAGAAGCATAAATGAAGGATTTGTGGCAAGTGACCGCGTAATTTCAAGCCGCCTTTTCTCTCCACCTGAGAGCAGACTGGCTCTTTGATCGGAGAGATGTCTGATGCCCAGCTCTTCAAGAAGCATATCAGCACGTTCATCCCGCTCAGAATTAGAAATCGGTAGAATTTCAAGAATCGCCATTACGTTTTGTTTTACAGACAACTTTCGGAAGATTGATGTGTCCTGGGGAAGATATCCGACACCCTTGCGAGATCGAATATGCATAGGGTAATCAGTTATATCTTCATCGTCAAGCAGCACATTTCCCCCATCAGGTTTGACCAATCCTACCGTCATATAAAAGGTCGTGGTCTTGCCTGCCCCATTGGGACCGAGCAAACCGACAACATCGCCACTTCCTATATCCAGGCTGACAGAATTTACCACCTGGCGCCCACCATATTTCTTAATCAGATTTTGAAGATACAAAGTTGTCATTTTTTTGATTCGATTCAAGCAAGGCAAGCAGCTATAACGCCACGATAATGCTGTTTCAATACGCCGCCCGCGGTGCTGGACCAAACTATCTCATTTTAGATGAGTTGCACGAAAATTGCAAGTATAACAAATGGTCCGGACAAAGCCGATTAGCTTTCATTTTGTTTACGATTAATCAGGGTTGAAAGATGGCCTTGACCCTGCTTTCCCCCCTGCTTTCGACTGTTATGGTGCCGTTTGACTGCTGCAGTGTGAATTTCGGTCCGGTAATCAAATGACCATCGCGGGTCACGCGGGACGGTTCGCCGGTAAGGACAAGAACCGCTGATTTTATAGTATATTCAGCTGTATCCGCCTCAGCTAGTATATTTTCGGTTTCGATTTTTACACGCCCGCTGGCCATGATTTTGCGGATGGTTTCAGTTTTTGAGGCGCCGTCTTTATTGTTTACGGTATCCGGATTATAAAAAATTTTAAGGCGGTCTGCGGTGAGTACAGCACCGGCCTGCATGGCTTTAACGTTTCCGATAAAGTCGATTTCAGCGGCATCAACCCTAACAATGAGTTTATCGGCCGTAATCCGAATCTTTTTCGTTTCAGAATTTTTGACTGTTTGATCGGTGCGCTCGTTTGCCGCTGCGATCTGCAGTGTCCAAATAACCGCGGCCACGATGATCGGTATCTGCAAGGCGTTAATCCAGCGGAATCGTTGGCCGAATCTAAAGTGTAAAATCTTCATCAATTGTGGTTGCAACCCCGCCTTCCAGCGTGAGTCTTTTGGCGTCCAGATCAAATGATAATGACTCGGCCGCCAATTGGGCTGCCGCGCCGGAAATCGTTACCGGGGATTTCGAATATAGCACGCGTCGGCTGT
Organism: uncultured Desulfobacterales bacterium; assembly: GCA_947259495.1. Lineage (GTDB taxonomy): Bacteria > Desulfobacterota > Desulfobacteria > Desulfobacterales > JAHEIW01 > JAHEIW01. Next base: position 8,545 of record CAMYLV010000001.1, read on the forward strand.
GGACGTAGCTCAGATTTTCAGCCAACAGTTTGTATTCTTTGTTTTTTAACACAACATGGCCGGAAACATCGATGTCACTTGAATCGGTTTTGAGGATGCCTTGATCGGCTGTCAGAATAATTTCACTTTTATCTTTGAGAAAAAACGTAACCTTTACATCTTTCAGGATTACTTGACGGGTCTTATCCATATAGTGGCCTGAACTGGCCTCAAGACTCCATTCCTTTTTTCCGTCACGCGTGGCCGTTTGGTGTATTTTACTGATCGACAGCGTTGCATCCGATACATCCGATCCCGCTACCGGCTCCACGACTTTTGAATCCGACCGAAAACCGATATAAATTGCTATAACGGTGCCCAGGGCAATTATGATCGTCGCCAGCAGTATGATTTTTATTTTTCTGGGCTTTTTATATGTAGCTGCCATGATTATTTAACGAGACGGCCGGGTTTTATTGCGCGGCAAACAGCGTATCAAATGCGCCCGACATCTTTCCGAATTGAAAACGCTCGTATTTTAAAATGATGAGGAAAAAATTTAGCTTGAGCACCGTCAAAAGTCAAGAAACGAAAAGAGGCCTTGATTCTCCATGTTTGACCTGTTATTTAAACTGGTTATTTATTGCGATTGAATGGAGTGTAACCTTTTGAAAGAAAAAATGAAACGTAAAAAACGAGGGTTGCTAATAATTGCAGGCCTCATCATATTGTTGCCCGTTGTCTGGTTTTTGCTGGTTCGGTTCGAAGGCCGGGACCCCGAACTTGTTTTGGAACTTGCATCGCCGTATATCGGAAAGTCGCATGCTTTTTCCATCTCCTTCGCCGACGCCCAAAGCGGTCTGAGGAAAATTTGGGCCGCTATGGTCAAAGACGGCAAAGAGGTGGTCCTGGTTGACACCGACTTTCCTTCCGCCGGGATTCTGAGTGGCGGGGAGCTCAAAACCCAAACGCTGAAAATCCCTTTTGAACCCGCAAAATATCAATTATCCGACGGAGAGGCCATCCTGCGGCTGGCGGTCTGGGATTATTCGTGGCGGGGTTGGTGGAAAGGCAATCGGGTCTATATCGAAAAGAACCTGATCATTGATACGCAGCCACCGAAAATTGAAGTACTCAGTACTGTTCACAATTTGACGCAGGGCGGCTCGGGGCTTGTTATTTTCCGTGCGTCAGAAGATTCTCACCAAAACGGTGTTCAAGTCGGCGACAATTTTTTCCCTGCGCATGCCGGCTACTATAAAGACACCCGCATTCGAATGGCTTTCATCGGATTGGGCTATCAGCAGGGTCCGGAGACCCGGATTTTCGTCAGGGCCTTTGATGAAGCCGGCAATAGCGCCGAGGCCGGGATAAACCACTACATTCGCAAAAAAGCTTTTAAAAAGGATAACATCCGCATTTCGGACCGGTTTTTAAACCGCAAGATACCCGAATTTAAGACTGTCGCCAACCTGCAACCCACCGGCTCACTGGTGGACAAATTCATTAAGATCAATCGGGATTTGCGTCACGCCAATTATGAACAACTAACCGGGCTGGTGCAAACAACCGCAGCGGTTAAACACTGGGAAGGCGCGTTTTTACGAATGACCGGATCGGCGAATCAGGCGGGTTTTGCCGACCATCGCGTCTATGAGTACAATGGCAAAATCATTGACCGTCAGGTCCACCTGGGAATCGATCTGGCGTCGGTCACCCATGCTCCGGTTCCGGCGGCCAATAGCGGAATCGTCATTTTTAGCGGAGATCTGGGCATTTATGGCAAAACAGTGCTCATCGATCATGGGTTCGGGCTGTTTAGCATGTATGCCCACCTGAATGCCAGTGACGTGCGCAAAGACCAGCAGGTGTCAAAGGGCGAGACACTCGGCCGCACAGGCAGCACCGGGCTTGCGGGCGGGGACCATCTGCATTTCAGCGTCCTGGTCCACAACACCTTTGTGAATCCGATCGAATGGTGGGATGCAGCCTGGATAAGAAATAATGTGACAACCAAGATCGAAGCAGCACCGGCTGCGCCGGCCGGAAAATAATCACAAAACGGGTACCCGATACCCATTACCGAATACCGAACTGTATGATGAGTGAACCCTTTCGTGCCTTTGTTGCCATTGATCTGCCTGAAAGCGTTCGGTCTTCCCTCGGAGCGGCTCAGGAAACACTTAAATCATACGGGTTTCGCGTCAAATGGGTGCGGCCGGAAAGCATTCACCTGACGCTCAAGTTTTTAGGCAACCTCGATGCGGCTCGGACCGATCTAGTCGTGAACGCGATGACCCTGGCGGCAAGAGGCTTTGCCGCACTGTCTCTGGCCGCCAGTGGTATCGGTGTATTCCCAAATGCCAGGCGACCGCGCGTCATATGGATCGGCCTTGGCGGACAGCTGGAACTGCTGAAAAGCTTGCAGCAGACGCTTGATGCGCATCTGGCGGATCTGGGTTTCCCCGGGGAATCCCGCCCATTTAAAGGTCATTTGACCTTAGGCCGAGTTAAAGGAAAAATTGCTGCCGGTCGCATGCAGACAGCGCTTGATAAATTAGAAACGTTTGAATCCGAAGGATTTGAGGTCAGCCGGATCATTTTGTTTAAAAGCGAGTTGCGGCCGAGCGGGGCGATTTATTCGCAGGTGAAGCAGGTTTCTTTCGGATTGTGACGCGTGTCAGGCATTGAGACAATTCATTTTTACATTTGGTTCAGTAATGACAACCACCATCAAGCCAGGAGGAGGGCTTTATGACGATTTCACCGGATAAAGAAAAAGCATTGGAAACGGCGATGTCCCAGGTTGAGCGCCAGTTCGGCAAGGGGGCCATTATGAAACTGGGGAGTCGTCCGGTAGTCGACGTACCGGTTATCTCTACCGGTTCGCTTGCCCTTGACAAAGCACTGGGAATCGGCGGTTTGCCCCGTGGTAGAGTGATTGAAATTTACGGACCCGAGGCATCCGGCAAAACCACCCTTGCCCTTCATGCACTCGCTGAAGCGCAGAAAAAGGATGGTATTGCAGCATTCATAGATGCTGAACATGCCCTTGACACGGTATATGCCAAAAAACTCGGTGTCAATTGCGATGACCTGCTCGTCGCCCAGCCTGACACCGGTGAGCAGGCACTTGAAATTGCCGATATGCTGGTCCGAAGCGGTGCCCTTGACATTGTCGTTATTGACTCGGTGGCCGCACTGGTGCCGCGCGCTGAAATTGAGGGCGAAATGGGTGATTCCCATATGGGGCTGCAGGCCCGGCTGATGTCTCAGGCCATGCGAAAGCTAACCGGGACAATCAGCAAAACCATGACATCCATTATTTTCATTAACCAGATTCGGATGAAAATAGGGGTGATGTTCGGCAATCCGGAGACAACGACCGGTGGCAATGCCCTCAAATTCTATTCCTCTGTGCGGCTGGACATCCGGCGAATCGGAGCGATCAAGGACGGACAGGAGGTTGTGGGGAACCGCACGCGGGTTCGGGTGGTCAAAAACAAGATGGCGCCGCCGTTTACCGATGCCGAATTTGACATCATCTATGGGGAGGGTATTTCAAAATACGGGGATTTAATTGACATGGGTGTCGAAGCCGGCATTATCGAAAAAAGCGGGTCCTGGTACTCACATGGCGGCGAACGCATCGGGCAGGGCCGGGAAAACGTTAAAAGATTTTTAAAGGACAACCCCGATCTTTTTAAGGCGATGTCTCTTAAAGTTAGAGAAACACTGGGGCTTTCGGAAGCCAAAACATCCGATGCCGAAAAAGAAGAAGCAGAAAAAAATAAGAAAGCAAAGGCTTAAATGGGAGATGTGCATGACGGGGAATGAGATTCGCGCTCAATTTTTACACTATTTTGAGAAACACGATCATCGAATCGTTCGCAGCTCATCATTGGTCCCCCAGGATGACCCCACGTTGCTGTTTATCAATGCCGGCATGGTGCAATTTAAGCGCGTATTTCTGGGTGAGGACAAAAGAGATTATGTCCGGGCAACCACTTCGCAGAAATGTGTTCGGGCCGGGGGCAAGCATAATGATCTGGAAAATGTCGGTTATACCGCCCGGCATCACACCTTTTTTGAGATGCTGGGCAACTTTTCTTTTGGCGATTATTTTAAAGAAGGGGCGATTGATTTCGCCTGGGATTTGTTGACCAACGGCTATGGCCTGCCGGAAGACAAGCTGTACGGATCCATTTACCTCGATGATGATGAAGCTTACGCGCTCTGGCGCGAAAATATCGGCCTGCCCGACGAGCGTATTGTCAGGTTCGGAGAAGCGGATAATTTCTGGTCCATGGGCGATACCGGCCCCTGCGGCCCCTGTTCTGAGATTCTGATCGACCGCGGCGAGCAATACGGATGCGGCAAACCCGATTGTGCGGTGGGCTGTGAGTGCGATCGCTATCTTGAAATCTGGAATCTGGTGTTCATGCAATTTAATCGCGATGCGTCTGGCAAGATGACACCTCTGCCAAAACCCAGCATCGATACCGGCATGGGACTTGAACGCGTCGTTTCGATCATTCAGAATGTGGCCACCAACTTTGACACGGACCTCATCCGCCCCATTATCGGGGAGACGGAGCGTCTGGCCGAAAGGAAATTCGGTGAATCCAGTTCAACGGATGTGGCCATGAAGGTTATTGCGGATCACAGCCGGGCGGCGGCCTTTCTGATCGGCGACGGCATTCTGCCTGCCAATGAGGGCCGGGGATATGTTTTACGCCGTATTTTACGCCGGGCGATTCGTTACGGCCGCAACATTGGCCTGAAGCGGCCGTTTCTGCACAAGACCGCAGGGGTGGTGTTTGATATCATGAAACCGGCTTATCCCGAACTCTCTGAAGCCGCGGCCTTCATCACCAATATAATTGAAAATGAAGAGATTCGATTCTTAGAAACCTTAGACACCGGTATGAGATTGTTAAACGACACCCTTTCTGAGATCAAGGCCGGCGGTGAAACCCAGGTGCCCGGCGATGTAATTTTTAAGCTCTATGACACGTACGGATTTCCGGTCGATATCGTCCGCGATGTGGTTCGCGATGAAAACATGAGCCTTGACATGGCGGGATTTGACCATTTCATGGATGAGCAGCGTGCTCGATCCCGCTCCGTCGCCACCTTTGCCACCCTCGGCGAAGCCTATAAGAAGTTGTCGACTCAGGGATTCAAACCGCAATTTCGCGGTTACGAGATGCTCACCGCCGAATCTCAGGTGATGCTCCTGGTGCAAGATGGCACTGATGTGCCTGAAGCCACAGCGGGCCAGGAGATTGACCTGGTTAGCGCGGAAACCCCGTTTTACGCGGAGGCCGGCGGCCAGGTCGGTGATAGCGGAAAAATTACCGCTAAAAATTTTGAAATGGCGGTGACCGATACGATCAAGGACCCCACCGGAATCGTGATCCACAGGGGTAAGGTCATATCCGGAAAAATAAAACAGGGCCAGAAAATAACGCTTCGTGTTGATGGGGCCAAACGTGCGGCAACCGCACTGAATCATACTGCCACGCACATCCTGCATGCAGTTTTGCGCGAGGTTCTCGGTGAGCATGTCAAACAGGCCGGATCGCTGGTTGCACCGGATCGATTGCGCTTTGATTTTACCCATTTTTCTCAGGTGGATCGCGCGACGCTGACTGAAATCGAAACCCTTGTGAATCGCCGCATCCGTGAGAACGTTCCCACGCATACCGAAGAAATGGAAGCCGAAGCGGCCTTTAAATCAGGGGCCACCGCGCTTTTTGAAGAAAAATACGGTGACCGTGTTCGGGTGGTTGCTCTGTCCGATTTCAGCAAAGAACTTTGCGGTGGTACGCATACCGCTAAAACCGGCGACATCGGACTTTTCAAAATTGTCAGTGAATCCAGTATCGCCTCCGGGGTGAGGCGCATTGAAGCTTTAACCGGAGAAGGTGCACTGCAATACGTTCAGAAGACGTCCAGACTGCTGGAAGACACCGCTCATCTGGTCAGAGATAAACCGGAGACCTTACCATCAAAGCTCCAAAAGATGCTCGGTGAACATAAGGCGCTCGAAAAAACGATTGATCGGCTAAAGGCTCAAATTGCTTCAGACTCGGCCGATATCGGCGGCGGGGCCGTTGAGTCTATCAACGATACGAATGTTTTGATCCAACAGGTGACGGTGGACAATCCGGCTGCGCTCAGAGATCTGGCAGACCGACTTAAAGACAAGATTAAATCCGGTATTGTGGTGATGGGAAGTGTTAACGGTCCAAAAGCTTTTTTGATCGTGGGGGTGACCAAAGACCTCACCGATCGCTTTCATGCCGGAGATATCATTAGACAAATTGCACCGATTGTTGGGGGTGGCGGTGGCGGACGGCCGGATCTGGCTCAGGCCGGCGGTACCCGGCCCGCAAAGCTGGATCAGGCGCTAAAAGAAGCCCACAAAGTCATCTCAAACAGCTAAATTAGGCCCTTAATGGATGTCGGCGCCAATGGCTGTCTCTGAGACATCGATCAAATCCAGCGCCGGAATCGGTTATGAGAATCTTGAGGCGGAATGAATGCGAAGGTGCGTTTTTAAGATGGGTGCTCAGGAGCGTCCCTCTGAATAATTACCTAATTCTATTTATTGAAGAGCCCGTCACGATCTGTTTTGCAATACATCAATCATCGTGTAGACAATCCCGGCTGCGCCTTCGTTGACTCTGGCGTTTAGGTACTGGATGGCATCCAATGTGCCTCTGGCATAGACATCACGGCCATTGACATTGTGAGTGAATTCAAAGCAAACGGTTTTGTCAGCGGAATTTAGGGTATAGGTGTGCCAGCCATGGCCGGCCAGATAGTTTTGCGGGACCCCCCATTGGGTTGCTTGAATTTTGGGATCCCGCTCTTTAGCAATCTGATCCTCGCCAAAGCGCAAACCCATTTGATTGAAATATCGAACCATGGCCCTGGCGGTGCCGCTGGTGTCTGCTTTCCCTAGCTGGTGGCTCTCCTTAATTTCCAGAGAATAGCCTTCAAACAGACCTTGAAAGTTTTGGGCGGCAAACTCCATCATGGCCTGAAAACCGACGATTTGTTTTGCCATATTCGGCGCAATGACCGCCGCTATGGATGATGCCTGCACAGTCGCCTCCAGTTGACTGCGATCGCCACCGGTAGTGCCCATGACAAACGGTAATTGATATTGACAATAAAATTTGGCATTGGCGTTGACCGCTGACGGGTGGGTATAATCGACGCTGATAAAAGGGCCTTCCGCCTGGACGATTTCTTCAATGACCTGGGCCCTTATTTCCGGCTTCAGCAGACGAATGGAAAGCGTTTCGAGCTTATGCTCGGCTGCCTGGATTTCCGGACCGGTCAGTGAACAGGCTACAAGCGCATAGCGCTCATCCGCTATAACGTGCTGGGCCACATTTACGGCCATATTACCAGGGATTCCGTTGACCATCACTTTGATGCGACTCATTTTTTCCTCCCTTTAATTTTTTTATCTCATCAATCTTTGTGTTTTTCAATATTCGCCGTTGGGTCGTGCTGGCCGATCGAATTCATAAGGTCGCAAAGTATCGGCAAAGTCTTGTGTTCATTTTGCTTAAGGTTGTCTCTGAGGGTTCGAAGGGCCGTCGGGATGTATTTTTCAAAATGGGGCTTTCGCCTGACGCGGGTCAAATACCCAAAAGCCCCCAGAATCTGAAGATTGCGTGTCAGACAGCAAAACCGATAGCATTGGCGGAATTGGGCAGCCCCAATGGTCATCTGCCCTGCCAGTTGTTGCAGGCAATATTCGAGAAGCCGGGATTGGATGTCCGGCGGCAAATCGACATAAGGATCAATCAGCAGGGATGCCAGATCATATTGCAGGGGGCCCATACGAGCGCCCTGAAAATCGATAAGATACATGCCGGAATTTTTAATCATAATGTTTCGTGACTGAAAATCGCGATGCATAAGGCCCTGTATACTATGCTGCAGCGCATTTTCAGCCAGAAATTCAAATTCTGTTTCAAAATCGGCAAAATGATAATTTAATCCAAGGTATTTATTTAAAAAAGCATCCACAAAATAGCGGCATTCATTTTCCAGAATCAGCGACTTACTATAGCGGGGTGTTTGGTAGCACCAGGCCGCATCGAATTGATTGGCACCGTCAGTGGAAAAATTGATGAGCAGCTGAATCACGGATTGATACAGGCCGATAATCTTTTTGAAATCCCTGGTCTGGTTCACGGCTGTCTGCAAATCAAGATCTCCAAGATCCTCGACAAACACATAACCGGAAAGGGTATCTCCGTCGTAGATTTGCGGTACCGGCAGGCCTCTTTTGAAAAGGTGACGGCCGATGTTGAGAAATGCATCTGACGCATCAATCTGATTCTTTTCCTTAATGCCGTGATCCGCTAAAATCATCGATTTTTGATTCATTTTTAAACGAAACCACTGCCGATCAGATCCGTCGCCTTTGAGGCGCTGTTGATGGGGAATATCAAAGACCACATCGGGAAAGGCGCGCCGATAAACACGAGGTGCCATGGTGTCAAATACGGCTGCCTTGTATCGCTCGGCGGTACCGATATCTTTCCAGTAGGCGTTTTCGGCGATATAGGCTTTGATTTTTACCCCTTTCGCGATCATGCGGCTGTAGGCATCAATACTGCTCGCGGGTATTTTATCTGGTATATAGTCAAGCATGACTGGATTCAGCACTTGAATGCCCGTAAAGGTGAGGGCCGGCAAGGCCGCTTGATTTGCATCCGCCGCGCTGTGGATAAATCCGTTGACAAAACCAGCGGTATCGCATGTAACGCTGTTAAATTCCGAATCATCTGCCAGCACGAGCGTGACCGGATACGGATGCCGACAATGAAAATCATAAACGGGTTTAAAATCAATGGTCGCTACGATATCGGCGTTAACCACCATAAAGGGCTGATCGTCCCAGAAATCTTTTACGTTTTTGATGGCCCCGCCCGTTCCTAAAATGCGCGGTTCATATCTCGTTTGGACGGGAATCGCATAACTTTGCCTTGCGACAAACCGCTCGATTTGATCGTGCAGATGATGGGTATTGATCATAACCGCCGTACAACCGGCTTCAATTAGTTTGGCGATGGTGATATCCAGAAGTGTTCTGCCCGAGACGGTGAAAAGCGGTTTGGGTGTATGGTCCGTAAAGGGGCGCAGCCGCGTTCCCAGGCCCGCTGCCAGGATCAGTGCTTTCATATTTCCGCTCTATGGTGCAAAGTCAGGGTTATAGCCTATTGAAGTGCCTTTAAGGACTTTTGAAGGGCTTTAGCGTAGAATTCAATTTTTTCAGAATTGTCAGAACCCTTTATGCCTTTGCTGGTAAAAAAATCGATTGCATTTTGAAAACTGACTTTAGAGAGTGCTTCCGGAAGAACGATCTCATGTCGCTTATACATGCGATTTCCATTGGTTAGAATTTTTTTGAGACGATCCTTGGCCTCGATTGATATTTTGGAGTTGTGCTGCAAAAAGCTTAAAACAATCCAGTATGATTCAAAGTATGTTTTTAAAAAAATAGAGAAAAGTCTTAGTTTCCGAAAGCCCGATGAGGTTACATTATAGGTGTCCGGTATGGTTTGATGAGGCATTAATACGGCATCGTCAATAAAGGCTTTAATGCTTTTGCGCACCATAAATTCAGGTGATTTTTCTAAATCGTAAGCAAATTCGAATTTGAAGAAATTTTGCAGGAATCGGTAATCTGCATGCAGATCGGCCGCCGAGAATTGAAAGGCATCTTTTTCAAGGATGGCCAGTGCGGTAAACGCAGCTGGAATGAATAAGGCAATACAATTATTTTTATAATATTCCAGAGAGGGCCGTTTGCCGGCGTTGACCAGATAGTTCCTTTCGGAATATGGAATGCCCTTGTCCTTTGAAACCGGTTCGATGAATTTGCCTTGAACAAAAGCATCTAACGCGTGCTCAATTGCGCGACCATGGTCCAGGATCAGCGTATCAGCCAATTTGGCTTCCTGGGTGGCCAAATATGTTATGTAGGTTTCGACAATCGACATAATCTGGCCGTAAGAAAACCGCTCCCTGGAGCAGTTCAAAATGGCACTGGCGACCAGTCCATAAGCTGTGACAACGGCGCCCCGATTAATGGCGTTGATGATGCGGTAACCGAGATTGCGGCAAAGGGCATTTTGTTCCTTCGGTTTCATTTGAGCCAGCGGGGTGCCCAATTGGCCAAGCAATTCATTCATGGATAAAGGGTCATTAAATTGAATGTAAATTTTGCCATAGCGCTTTGTTAAAAATTTTCTGGCTTTGATAACGCCTTTGAGCGTTTCCGGTTGTTTTTTGACGCCCTCCAGTTCCTGCAAATACGATTTCTCCTCCAGCACTCTGTCGTAGCCTATGTATATCGGCACAATGATCATATCCTCACAGGCGCCGTTTTTAAAGGCGTTGAGAAGGATGGAAAGCAGACCCAATTTCGGCATTAATAATTTGCCGGTTCGGCTGCGGCCGCCTTCAATGAATTGTTCGATGTTATGTCCTTCTTCCAGCAGCTTATGGATGTATTCGGCAAAAACTTTTGAATACAATACTGCACCGCGAAAGCTACGACGAATGAAAAAGGCGCCGCCGCTGCGAAACAGCGTCCCCATAGGCCAAAATGACAGGTTTTTGCCGGCTGCGACCAAGGGGACCGGCATATTATTATGATACAGCAGGTAGGACAGGATCAGGTAATCGATATGACTTTTGTGGCAGGGAATGAGGATCAAAGGTCCCTTTAAGGCCAGCCGTTTAACTTTATTCAAGGCATTATTATTGATGGAGACGCCGTCAAACATAGTGCGAATAATCCATCCGACGATTGCTGAAAAAACTTTGATATAAGCCGGATTATAACCGGCCGCAATTTCTTCAATATAGGCATCTGCCTTTTTTCGGACTTCATGAATCGGGATGTTACGGTTTTTCGCATAGGTATCCATGAATTGTTGAAACCGTTGGCCGGTCAGAATACTTTCCTTTAATTCCAGACTGGTCTTAAGGGTCGGCCCGGTTATACTTTGACGGTGACGGTTGAGCTGAACCAGCAAATTGCGCCGGAGCATCAGCGACTGATATTCAATCGGCTGGTTTCGAATCGACTCATTTTGCAGATACTGCTTCAGGTTCACCGGTTCGGATACCTCGACGAAGACTTTGCCGGGATTCTTAAACAATGTAAACAGACTTCGGATTCTGCCAGGTTTATCTTCAGACCCGAAAAAAATGTCGGTTAGGGTGGGTATCGATCGATGTGGGTTTTTGCTGAAAAACATCAGTTGCGGAACGATATATATTGTCTGTTCGGTCGATTTTTGCACTTCAATCAAATATTGAATCGGGTCAGTCTCAGCCTTGACAAAGCGCCGGTAAAATCCTTTTTTACCCACCAGAAATAGCATGCCGGCTTTGTTTTCGAGAAGGGCTTTGCGGATATAGCCGCTTTTGTAGGGACTTGGAAACTTGCGCCAGTGAATAAAGAAATCGATATGCGCCAGCAATATTTGTATCAGACGCGAAACCGGCTGCCAGAAATAGACTTGATAATCAAATCCGATTTGCGGATACGGCAAGTTTTTTTTTTGATAGCGGATGTAATAAAACAGATATTCAAAATAGCTTTTAAATTTGGTTGTGTAGACGACAACTGCGTCGTCTTCAATTCGCTGCAACACAGCGGTTTGATCTTTATCCATTTTGATGCCGGAATAGAACAACCGCAGAAGAAGTGAAGCAACCTTTCCAAGCGTGTCCGGCAGGTAGCAGCTGTAATGGTTGTGCGTACCGTCGAGCACCCTGCTTTTCCAACTGCTCGATTTCCGACCTCGTTTTGCTGCCATCAACCTAACCTTTTCCTTTTGTAAGCACCTACGGCCCTTGATTTCGAATTAAAGCTAACGGTGATCTAATCAGGGTGAAGGCCGATTCGTTCTACTCGGATTTCGGAGGATTGAATGTTGGAGTTTGTCTGAGTATTCACATGTCTTATGTACTTGCGTGGACAATAAAATTAAAAATTAACAAAATAAATGCTGCTTTGCAATATTTTATTGGTCTGCGCCTCTTTAAAAATCATAAAATAAACTTGTGAAAATAAACACGTTATGTTAGCTATATTTTGCAAAATTGCGGTATGCTTCTCAAACACTACTTCCCGGTCGCCCGTGCTGCTATCCATCATTGGATGTGCGTTTTGGGACCGCAATTGAAAGGATGATTTTTGCGATAACGGCTAATTTTTATTTGACGCTATGAACGAAACATACTAATAACAATTTGTTAAGCCATCTCATCTATGGAACCGATTTTAAGCTTTAAGTGAAAGGAGGTAAATTCGAATATGAAAACTTTAATTGGTGGCGCGATCGCAGCGGCACTGGGCCTCGTTGGTCTTGTCATCTGGTGGGGACAATTTCTAATGGTTTTGGCCGGGATCGTCCCTGCGATGCTTTTGCTGGGTGGCGCTTTGGCCGTCTATTTAGGTTTTGATGAACTTAAAGATTCGTGGAACCCGGATGAAACTGCCGAATCATCCCCCGCAAGTGGTGAAGGTGAAGAAGTCGAAAAATATAAAAAAGAAATCGATGAACTCAAAGAGGAGATCAAAACGCTAAAGGACGATTAGTTGCATTTGGGTTAGAATTTATCAGAGCCCGGCATGCAGACATGCCGGGCTCTGTTTGTTCACACATTGAAAACATGGTTCTTGATTGCAGATGTCGCCAAAAAGTCTGCGCGTTCATTGTCTTTATGGCCGGCGTGGCCTTTTACCTTGATAATCCTTATATTCTCAAATTTTCCCATCGTTTTCTTAATCGATTCTACCAGCACCTTATTGGCTCTGGCTTTCCAGCCAAGCGCCAGAACACCATACGCGTAACGGCTGTCCGTAAAGATCTGCACCGGAAGCGCCGTATTTTTCAAAGCTTGCAATCCCGCCTGGATCGCTTTGAGTTCGGCAATATTATTGGTTGCCTGGCCGATATATTCTGAAATTTCTTTTTCATGATGACCAAAGCGCAAGATAACACCAATTCCAGACGGACCTGGATTCCCGGCGGAAGCGCCGTCCGTGAAAATTTGGATTCCTTCCGGGTCGACGTTTTCATCCGCCTCTAATTTCTTAAGGGGCAGGTGTGTTTTAAACGGCTTGCTATCCAGCGATTTAAGATTGCCCTTGCGGACCCAGTATTCATGGGCCTGGTCCAGCTGATATTTAATCAAGACTTTGCCGTTTTGTTCAATCGGGCTTCCGGATCGATCGACGGCAAGCCAGACCTTGTTTTTTTTGAAGCGCATGCGCTTCCATTCTGTTTTGTCTGTTACCAAAATGAATCTCTTAAGGTTGCCCGATACTGCAAGCTAAAATTAACATAAAAGGCGATCGGCTTCTGTTACCAGGTTCAAGGTTCAACCTTCAAAGGTTTTGCGGTTCAATAACTGCTGGTTGCACTTAATCTGACACGCGTAACCCGCAACCCCAACCCTGAACTCTGAACCTTTGAACCCAGAACCCTTCATTTGTACAGATGAAACCCCCGACTGATATCTAAAAACTCTTCCAGCTCGGCCTGCCAGGATTCTGCTATGGTTTCGACCGGTTCCATGTTTTCAAGGCGCTTGCGTATTGTACGGTCCCCGACGATCAAATCGATCGGCAGTCGCCGGGTTTCGTATTCATACGGCGGCTGTTTCCATTCGAAGGTTTCTTTATGATGAAAGATGACCGCCTGCAGCAAGCGCAGGCTGGTCTCATAGGGCCGGAATTCATCCGGGTGGGTGATATGAATTTGAAAACCCTGGCACGGTTGCGCCTGCCATTTGTTTGCGGTGGGCTCAAAGACAACCGATCTGAGGACAATGCCCGGAATCGATTCGCTGCCGATGGTGGAAATGATTTTCGCAGCGTTTAGATACGGAGCGCCAAAAAGCTCAAAGGGTAGGGTGGTTCCCCGACCCTCGGAAACATTGGTACCTTCCCAAAGAACCTGTCCCGGATAGACCATGACTGAAATAGGGTTGGGCAGGTTGGGGGAGGGGGCAACCCATGGAAGCCCCGTCTGCGGGAAAAACATCGACCGCTGCCAGCCCTTCATGGGGATGATCTCGAGATCACAGCCAATTTCAAAGTGCTCATTGAAGAGCTTTGCCAGCTCCCCGATGGTCAGTGCATGTCGCATGGGCAGTGCATAGCGACCCACAAATGAACGGTAATTTGGCTTCAGGCAGTTGCCCTCGACCATTCGGCCGTTAATTGGATTGGGCCGGTCGAGTATCACCACTTTTTTATGCAGCGCTTTAGCCGCTTCAAGGCAATAAGACAGGGTGTATATAAAAGTGTAAACACGGGTGCCGACGTCTTGCAGATCTACGAGAAGCACATCTACAGGATCAAGCATTGCTTTTGTGGGGGCACGTGTTTTTCCATAAAGGCTGTAGACCGGTAGATTCAAAACCGGATCAACTCCATCCGCCGATTCGATCATGTTATCCTGTTTTTCAGCAAAAAAACCGTGTTGTGGCGAATACAGCGCTGTCAGTTTGCCCGGGAAGTGCTGCTGAATAAGTAAACGGGTGTGATTGTAACTGCAATCCACGGAAGCCGGATTACACAAAAGCCCCAGTCGGGCGTTAGCAACCCATTTTGGCGGCGATTCTAAAAATCTCACCAATCCGGTTTGTACGGTTTCCAAAAGGCACCCCCTTGTCTTAAAAAAAACATGACCTTTTCACCGTGTTATAGTTAGGCATTCCCTATTATTAGCATAGTAAGACATATATCAAAAGTGAAAAAGCTTGACATTACAGGTAATAATTCTTACAAAAACAGGCTCTTTTCGATTTCGTCGTGCGAAACGATGCGCGGATATTCGGCGGCGATCAGCGAACGATAAAAGCATTAAGTCCGCACAGCGATCCACACATAAACTTTACGGCCGAAGCGAGCCTTTGGTGCTCGATTCGATGCTTGAGCGGTTGACCGGTGAACATCGAACTAAAAGGTGTTGTCATTATCGTCGGTAACTATGGAAGCGGTAAGACCGAAGTCGCGATTAACCTGGCGGTGCACCATAAACGCGCCGGGAGAGACGTTCGAATTGCCGATCTTGATCTGGTGAATCCGTATTTTCGAACGCGTGAGGCCAGAGGGCCGCTTTCAGAAATGGGAATTGATGTCGTTTTGCCGGCGGAGCAATACCTGCAGGCTGATCTTCCGATTCTAAGCCCTGAGGTGGCCGGGATGATCCGCCAACCCGGTCAACTGGCACTGCTGGATGTCGGCGGTGATGATGTGGGCGCGACCATTCTGGCGACACTTGAAGATGAATTTAAAGGAAAAGCACCCCGGGTTTTGCAGGTTGTCAATCCGTTAAGGCCGTTCACTGAAACCCGCGAGGGCTGCCTTAAAGTCCGGCACGCGATTGAGAAAGCTTCCAAGTTGGCTGTTAACGGCATTATCGGCAATGCGAATCTCATTGATGAAACCGTACCTGATAATATTTATGACGGCTACGCTTTTGTACACGATTTGTCTGAACACAGCGAGTTGCCGCTTGAATTTATTACCGTCACACGGGCGCTGATGCCGTCTATCGATATTCATCGCTTTGCATGCCCGGTCCTGCCGATTGACAGGCAACTGGTTCCGCCCTGGCAAAAACCCGTTCAATTCAGTGAATTGGATGCATCCGAGTGATGGTTGTGATTTAATACTTAGAGGAGGATTTGTTATTTATGGCATATGAGCATTCAGTTGATAACAATCGATGCAAGGGGTGCGGATTGTGTGTAACCGTATGCCCCAAAAATGTCTTGGAGATTTCCAACGAGGTCAACGCCAAAGGCTATTTTCCGGCGTATCAGGCGCGTTCTGAAGATTGTATTTTTTGTGCGTTGTGCTGCACAATGTGTCCGGATGTCGCCATAACGATCAGCGAAATTGAAGAAGAAGCGGCAGCCAAAAAATAATCGGAGGAATATATGGGAAAAGTTTTAATGAAAGGCAATGAGGCCATTGGAGAGGCCGCTATCCGGGCCGGTTGTTTGAATTATTTTGCCTATCCAATCACACCCCAGTCTGAAGTTGCTGAATATCTCTCGCGCCGTTTGCCCGAAGCAGGCGGTGTGTTTCTGCAGGGTGAAAGCGAAGTGGCGGTATCTTACATGATTTTTGGCGCTGCTGCTTGCGGGGAGCGCGTCTTTACCACTTCATCCAGCCCCGGCATCAGTCTGATGAGTGAAGGCATCAGTTACATCACAGCGGGCCAGTGTCCGGCGGTATTTGTCAACATCATGCGCGGCGGGCCGGGCTTGGGCGGAATTCTGCCTTCCCAGGCCGACTATATGCAATCCGTAAAAGGGGGCGGGCACGGCGATTATAAGCTGCTGGTCATGGCCCCGGCCAGTGTCCAGGAAGCCGTCGAGATGATGATGAGCGCATTTGCTCTGGCCGAAAAGTACCGCAACCCGGTAATGATCCTGGGAGACGGGCTCATCGGTCAGATGATGGAGCCGGTTGAATTCCCGGACGCTCTCAAAGCTGAACCATCAAACAAAGACGAATGGGCCACGAACGGCATGGCCACCCGTAACAGCAATCAGCGCAACCTGGTTAAAACGCTCTATCTGGATCCAGAGGAACTCAATTCCCACAATTTAATGTTACGCGCCAAGTATGCGCAAATGGAGCAGGAAGAAGTGCGCTATGAGGCTTATAATGTCGATGAAGATTACAGTCTGCTCATTGTCAGCTACGGTACCATGAGTCGTGTTTGCCGCACCGCTATTGATAATTTAAAAGATCAAGGCGTTGAAATCGGCATGATTCGGCCGCAGACGCTCTTTCCGTTTCCCAAAACCGCCATTTACGACGCGGCCGGTAAAAAGAGCTGCCGGGCGGTGCTGTGTGTAGAAATGTGCATGGGGCAGATGGTGGAAGATGTGGAGCGCAGCGTTTCCGGCCAGCGGCCGGTGCATTGGTATGGCAAATGCGGCGGTGAAGTTCCCACACCCGAGGAGGTCATGGAGGAAGTTAACAAACTGGCCAATCCATAATCTGTCGTGCTGTAATTTCCTTGATTTGAGAAATTAGGAGAAAATAAATGGGGAAAACATTTCAGAAACCCGAGGCCCTGGCCGAGACGGTCACCCACTATTGCCCGGGATGCACCCACGGGGTTGCCCACAGACTGGTCGCCGAAGTTATCGACGAGCTCGGCGTCCGCAGCAAGACCGTTGGCATCGCACCGGTGGGCTGCGCCGTGTTGATGTATAACTATTTTACATTTGACTTTCAGGAAGCGGCCCACGGCCGTGCGCCGGCGATGGCAACCGGCATTAAGCGTGTTCGGCCGGATCTGGTTGTGTTCACCTACCAGGGCGACGGGGACCTGGCGAGCATCGGGATGAGTGAAATTGTGCATGCCGCCAACCGCGGCGAAAAATTTACGGTTATCTTTATCAACAATGCGGTGTATGGCATGACCGGCGGCCAGATGGCGCCGACCACCCTGCCGGATCAGCGGACAACCACCTCGCCCTTTGGTCGCAAAATTCTGGATACCGGCATGCCGATAAAAATGTCCGAAATGCTGGCAGCGCTGCAGACCCCGGCCTATATTACCCGTCAGACGCTGTTAAACCCCAAATACATCAACAAAGCTAAAAAGGCGATCAAGCAAGCCTTCACATATCAAATTCAAAACACATGTTTCAGTTTTGTCGAATTGGTCAGCACCTGCCCGACCAACTGGGGCATGACCCCGCTGGATGCCATTAAATGGGCCGAAGAAAAGATGCTTCCGTACTATTCGCTGGGCGTCTTTAAAACGCCCGAAGAAGGCAGTGACTCGGAAAAAACAGTGGCTCCCAGCAATTGATAAATAGCGGTGTGTTTAGACAGCAAACCGCAGGCAGTATGAAGGTTGCGATTTACAGTAAACCCTAAGCAGTAAGCAGCATGCTGTGTGCAGTGATTAGCGGCTGATGCAATAGACGGACTTTCTGTGATTATTATTTACGGCATTTTTCCGGCTGTCTGCTTAAGAGGGAGGTACCATGCAAAATGAAGTCCAATTTGCCGGGTTTGGCGGCCAGGGAATTATGTTAATGGGTCAGATTCTGGCAGAAGCCGCCATGCAACAGGGCTATGAAGTTGTCTGGATTCCGTCTTACGGTCCGGAAATGCGGGGTGGCACCGCCTATTGCACAGTGGTTGCCAGTGACCGGCCCATCGGCTCTCCGATTATTCGGTACCCGAAACATTTGGTGGCCATGAATCGGCCTTCTCTTGAAAAATTTGCCCCGACTGTAAAATCCGGTGGCACGGTCTTTATCAACAGCTCCATGATATCGATAGATGCCGGGCGGGATGATGTAGATGTTATCAAAGTCCCTATTATCGAAATTGCAAAGGAGCTGGGAAATGTCAAAGCCGCCAATATCGTAGCCCTGGCAGCATTTGTCAGTCGCAGCCAGGTAGTCGATTTTGAACTGCTGCGTGAATCGGTGAAAGCAAAATTTGCCAGAAAAGAAAAGCTGATACCGCTTAACATGAAAGCCTTAGAGGCAGGCAAAAAAGCGGCAATGGTTTAAGGACGTTGCGCGTTCTGCGTTGCCAAGTACGAGCATCGCGGTTTTTGTATTTTTGAACCCGTCTCTCGCAATCCGGAATCCAAATCGCAAACTCAAGAAAAATGAAACTGAAAGTTCCCGATTACCTGTCACTGATTAAGCCTTATGTGCCCGGCAAGTTGATCGAGGCCGTACAGCGCGAATACGGGGTCGACCATACCATTAAACTGGCCTCCAATGAAAATCCGCTGGGCCCCTCTCCCATGGCTGTTGAAGCCATCCGGCAGGCATTGGATGAGTTGCACCGCTATCCGGATGCCCGCGGTTACAAACTGACCCTGGCGATCGCTGAACAATATCATATCGATCCCGTCAGCATTGTTTTGGGAAACGGATCTGATGACATTATCGCTTTGCTTGCAAGTGTTTTGTTAAGACCGGCCGATGAGGTGATTTTACCGCAACCCTCCTTCCTTTTTTATGAAATCGCGCTCCGCAGCATGGGCGCACGGCCGGTTTGGGTACCCTTAAAATCGTTTAACACCGATCTGGCGGGAATGATTGAAAAAATCAGTCCCAAAACCCGGATGATCTTTTTAAATGTTCCCCACAATCCTGCCGGTACCATCATTTCTAAATCCGATTTTGAAGATTTTATCGCGCAGATACCATCGCAGATCGTCACTGTGCTGGATGAAGCCTATATCGAGTTTGTCAAAGAACCGGACTGCGCCAATAGTTTCGAATTTTTGCACAGCGATAAAGCGATTGTTGGAATGCGCACTTTTTCGAAGGCCTTTGGGTTAGCCGGGCTTCGCGTGGGTTACGGCGCGATGCCGCCTGTTTTGGCCGAACTGCTTCACAGGGTCAGACAGCCCTTTAATGTGAATGTGCTTGCTCAGGTGGCAGCAAAAGCCGCTCTTAAGGATTCAAAATTCCTGGAGAAAACCCTCCAGCTGGTTCATACGGAACTTGAATTTATTTATACGGCCCTCGACAGCCTTGAAGTGCCTTATATCCGATCCGAAGCCAACTTCTTTATGGTTGAGGTTGGTGGCGGCGGTCAAACCGCGGATGACATCTTTAAAAAGCTACTGCCACTGGGTGTTATTGTGCGGCCCATGACATCTTACGGATACCCGCAGCATATTCGTGTCAGTATCGGGAAACATGAAGAAAATATCCGTTTTATAGAGGCACTCGAGCAAGCTATTTAAATCGGAGATGTCGCATGTCAGGTTTCAGTGTTCAGGTGTCAGTTAACAGATAACAGAGCACAGAAAACAGAAGTCAGAAATCAGAGGTCAGGAGACAGAAAACAGAAGACAGAAAACAGAAGTCAGAGTGTTGGGTTTTATTATTGTCCACGGCTTGGTGTATTTCGTTTTTTTCTGTCCTCTGTCGTCTGACCTCTGTCGTCTGACATCTGGAGGATTATGAAGAAGCTATTGATCACCATCGATGGCCCGGCCGGCGCCGGTAAAACCAGTGTCAGCCGCGCTCTTGCGGAACGCCTGGGGTATCGGTATATCGATACCGGCGCCCTTTATCGGGGCGTCGCCTATGAAGTAAAACGCCAGGGTATCGATCCTGAAAATGACGTTGACCTGGCGGCCCTTTGCAGCCGGCTTCAGCTTGTTTTTAAACAAAAGGCTAATGAGCTGCGGCTTTATTCGGGCAGCACTGACATTACCGATCGCATTCGTACCCCCGAAATCAGCATGCTCGCATCGGCCGTTTCTGCAAAATCGCTGGTTCGAGACTATCTTTTGGACGTGCAAAAGGATATTGGGCGTCAGAAAGCGGCAGTCTTTGAAGGACGAGATATGGGAACCGTAGTTTTTCCGGCTGCGGATGTTAAATTTTTTCTGGATGCATCCTCTCAGACCCGCGCCCAGCGACGTTATCAGGAAATAAAATCCAATTCCAATCAGTCGCTGAAGCAGGTTGAAAAGGATATGCAGCGCCGCGATCGCGATGACAGCACCCGAAGCCTGGCGCCACTTAAGCCGGCAGATGACGCAATTATTATTGATTCCACAGACTTATCTATACAGGAAGTCGTGGATTCAATGCTGTCGTACATCGCCCGGAGAAAGGGGTAGAACATGGGTTCTTTTCAAACCTAACCGCAACAGCTGTAGATTGAAAAAAAATAAATTAAGGATTGCTTTTTTTTCCTATTCTGTTAGATATATAGGCTTGTACCGCCAATAGCGCGGTACAATAAAATGGGCTAAGGGGGATTAATTTTTCATGACTGACGAAACAAACAAGGATGAAACCCAAAATGAAGTACAAGCTGAGCTTTCCGCTGATGGCGCGGATGAACAACCGGATGCCGGCGCCGGCAATCAAACTCAAGCGGAAACGCCTCAAGCAGACGAATCATTAAAGGGCGCATCCGAAGAGAGTACACCAGAACCGGCGGAAAGCATGACAAGCGTGATGGACATGTACGAAGAAAGCTTCAAACGTTTTGCCGAAGGCGAAGTGGTCAACGGCCGGATCATTTCAATAGACAAGGACCATGTTCTGATAGATATCGGCTACAAGTCTGAAGGTCAGGTAAGGATTGAAGAATTTTTAGATGAGAACGGCGATCTCACCGCAAAAATCGGTGATGCCATCGAAGTCATGGTTGAATGGTGGGACGATGAGGAGGAGCGCGTCCTGCTGTCAAAAGATAAAGCCGCTAATATAAAGGTCTGGGAGGCAATTAAAAATTCCTATGATGAAGAGGGTACCGTCAAAGGGACAATTACCAACCGGGTTAAAGGCGGGTTTTCTGTTGACATTGGCGTCCCGGCTTTTTTGCCCGGGTCACAGGCGGACCTGCGACCGATTCGGAATCTGGATGACATGGTCGGCAAGGAATTTGATTTCAAAATTCTAAAATACAATCGCAAGCGCAGCAATATTGTCCTCTCGCGACGGGCGATATTGGAAAAAGAACTGGAGAAAAAGCGCTCCGCTACCCTGGCGACGATTGTAGAAGGCAAGGTCGTCGAAGGCGCCGTCAAAAATATTACCGAATATGGTGTGTTCGTGGATCTGGGCGGCCTTGACGGCCTGCTTCACATTACCGATATCTCATGGGGTCGGGTAAAGCATCCTTCCGAGCTTTTTTCAATTGGTGACCCCATCACGGTTAAGATTCTAAATCTGGATCTGGAAAATGAAAGAGTCTCTTTGGGTATGAAACAGCTCAATGAAGACCCGTGGACCACCGCAGCCGAAAAATATGCGGTGAGTTCACGCGTGACGGGAAAGGTCGTGAGCCTGACAGACTATGGCGCTTTTGTCGAACTTGAGGAAGGCATCGAGGGCCTGATTCATGTTTCGGAAATGTCATGGACCCGCAAAATTAGACATCCATCCAAGGTTGTATCCGTCGGAGAATTGGTGGAAGCTGTGGTGCTGGATATCAAACCTGACAGCCGCAGGATTTCTCTGGGCATGAAACAGGTTGTTCCGAATCCCTGGGATGTGATTAGTGAGAAATACCCGATCGGCACGACCATCGAAGGAAAAATTAAAAACATCACTGATTTCGGGCTGTTTATCGGTATTGACGAAGGCATTGATGGACTGGTTCATATCTCTGATATATCCTGGACGAAAAGAATCAAGCATCCCTCGGAGCTGTATCAGAAGGGAGATGTTGTTCAGGCCATCGTGTTGGATATCGAAAAAGGGAACGAGCGGTTTTCGCTGGGCATTAAACAGTTGCAGGACGATCCCTGGGCGACAGTCGCCGAAAGGTACAATGTCGGGAAGGAAATAACCGGAACTGTCACCAATCTGACGGATTTTGGAATATTTGTTGAGCTGGAAGAAGGAATTGAGGGGCTGGTTCACGTATCAGAAATCAGCAAAGAAAAGATAAAAACACCGTTGGAAAAATTTAAAATTGGCGATGTTATCACCGCGCGAGTGATGAATATCAACAGTGATGAAAGGCGGATCGGCCTATCCATTAAACGCATGGAAATCGAAGACGAACAAAATTTACTCAGCGATTACGTCAACAATATGGGGCAGGCCACCTCTAGCTTTGGAGAGATTTTACGCGAGAATTTACAAGAGAAGCTGAACGAAGATTAATCAAAACTTCCGTCCGGGCGAAAACAGGGTTACCCTATCGTCCGGGCGGAATTTTTTTATTCAAAAATACTGACATCCCCCGCCCCTCTGCGGATTACCTCCGGTACGTCATCGATTAAAGAAATGACGCTTGACGGCCTCCCCGGCGCGACATCTCCATCAATTACCAAATCAATGCGGCTTCTAAAGACGTCGTGAATCAGGGAGGCATCGTTTACGATGCTGCCGTCGGGCATCGTCGCGCTTGTGGTGATAATGGGGTTTCCCAGACCCTTTACCAGTTCGAGGCATATTTTATGATCCGGCACACGAATGCCGGCGGTTTTGCGCTTGGTCAGCATGATCTTGGGGACCAGTTTAGAACCCTCCAATATGAAAGTGTAGGGGCCCGGTAATAATCTTCTCATGGTCTTGTAGGCATAATTGGATACTTTGGCATAATAGCTGATGTTTTTGAGTCCTGAGCAAATAAAGCTGAAGGGCTTGCTTTTATTTCGCTGTTTCAACTGGTAGATTCTTTCAATGGCTTTTTTATTGAGGATATCACAGCCGATGCCGTAAATGGTGTCGGTCGGATATACGACGATGCCGCCTCTTGTCAGAATATCGACTGCTTTTTGAATGAGCCGATTCTGGGGGTTTAGGGAATTTATTTTAATCAGCATATATTTGCGACTTTGTCTGTTTTTTATTGAAAACTGTTTCGCGAAGTTATTTTAAAAAAATGACAGAATTCCTTAACTTTAGTCGCTTTAGATCACTTTTAACATTAGCGCATTTGCTTTAATGTATTCAGGAGATTGCTTTTATTATGCCACCGGGCCTATTGTCAAGGCGGCAAATAAAAGGATTGCTAAAGCCGATGGGTTTTGCTATTCGGATGCCTATCGCAAAAGGGCTGGAAACAAAACATAACCACGAAGAGCACAAAGATGGAATCTTTTAAAAATTTTCAAACGAGGATAGCGGAGGAAACGTATGCCCAAAATACCGCCAGAAGAGGCCTATTCTTTTGATGATGTTCTACTTATTCCTAATTATTCTGATGTGTTGCCCAAAGATGTCAATGTCAGCAGCCGCCTGACGCGCAACATCAGTTTGAACATACCGATTGTCAGCGCGGCCATGGATACCGTGACAGAAGGGGACACAGCCATCAGTATCGCCCGTGAAGGCGGCATGGGTTTTATTCACCGCAACATGAGCATCGAAAGCCAGGCCATGGAGGTCGACAAAGTCAAGAAATCTGAAAGCGGGATGATTGTCGATCCGGTCACGATAAACCCTGAGCAGAAAGTGGGGGAAGTGCTGAAATTGATGGAAAAATACCGTATTTCGGGGGTGCCGGTGACTAAAGGAGAGCAACTGGTGGGAATTGTTACCAACCGGGATTTACGATTTGAGACCGATCTCGATAAAAATGTGTCAGATGTGATGACCAAAGATAACCTGATAACGGTTTCTGAAGGTATTGGCCTGGATGAATCGAAAAAGCTGTTGCATCGGCACCGCATTGAAAAACTTCTGGTCGTCGACTCAAAAGGGCGTCTGACCGGCTTAATTACCATTAAAGACATTGAGAAATTAAAAAAATATCCCCATTCATGTAAGGACAGGCTGGGTCGGCTGCGGGTCGGTGCGGCAGTGGGGGTGGGGCTGGACATGGAAGAGCGCACAGCCGCGCTCTTAGAAGCCGGCGCCGATGTGATATTGATTGATACTTCTCATGGACATACTGAAAATGTGCTTACCGCCGTACAAAAACTCAAGGGCAATCATAAAGACCTTGAACTGATCGCCGGCAACGTGGGTACCGCCAAAGGCGCAGAAGATTTGATCAATGCCGGCGTCGATGGCGTTAAAATTGGCATCGGCCCGGGTTCCATCTGCACGACCCGAATCGTTGCCGGAATCGGTGTGCCGCAGTTTACCGCCATCATGAATTGTCGGGCGGTAGGCGCCAAAAGCGGTGTTCCCTTGATTGCAGATGGCGGCATCCGCTTTTCCGGTGATATCACCAAGGCGATCGGCGCCGGCGCGCATGCAATCATGATCGGGGGCCTGTTTGCCGGCACGGAGGAAACGCCGGGAGAACAAATCTTTTTTCAGGGTCGCAGCTATAAAGTATACCGCGGCATGGGCTCCATCGAGGCCATGAAAAAAGGGAGCAAAGACCGCTATTATCAATCCGAAAAAGCCGAAGAGGACAAACTGGTCCCGGAAGGCATTGTGGGCCGAGTACCGTATCGGGGCTCCCTGTCCGGAACCATTTTTCAACTGGTCGGCGGATTGAAGGCCGGTATGGGTTATGTCGGCTGTCGCACCCTGGAAGAGCTGCGCGAAAAGGCCCGTTTCGTTAAAGTCAGCGCTGCGGGAATGCGTGAAAGCCATGTGCACGATGTGATTATTACCAAGGAGGCGCCGAACTATTCGCTCGAATAGAGGCTTGTATTATCTTATAAAATTAGAGCCGGTCATGTCATTTTCTTTCAGGTGATATGAATTTTAAAGTGCCGGTGACCCGATATTGGGACAAAACCGACATAATTTGCCAGCTCGAATACATAGGTGTCAATCATCCCCAATATCGGGTCAATGTATCCCTTATGGGTAAATCATCTGCATATCGCCTCCAGAAAATAACATGCCCTTGAGCAACTTCGGCGCATGCAACATCTGAGCGCAATTAATCTCGGTCCGGGCAAATATTTATCGGAAATAGAGCATCGAAAAAAAAAATCAACTATGATATATATAATAACGCCTTGCCCATTTGCCCTCACAAATGTTTGATCTTTATTTAGCTGGTGCTTTTCAACCCACATTCAATTTTGAAACGAGTGATGCATGACTGAAGCCATACCCGATTTTGTTCATCTGCATGTTCATACCCAGTACAGTCTTTTGGACGGCGCCATCCGCATCAATGACCTTTTACGGCGTGCAGCTGAATTCGATATGAAAGCCGTAAGCGTGACCGATCATGGAACGATGTTCGGCGCCGTAGAATTCTATCAAAAAGCCAGCGCGGCAGGTATAAAACCGATTATCGGCTGTGAGATCTATGTAGCCCCCAGGACCCGTTATGATAAAACGCCATTGGACAACAAAGAACTTTCGCATTTAATTTTGCTGGCCAAGAATGAAGAAGGCTATCGCAACCTGTGCAAACTAGCGACCACAGCGCAGCTTGACGGATTTTATTATAAGCCGCGCATTGATAAGCAAGTTCTCAAAGATTGTAGCCGGGGGTTGATCGGTTTAACGGCCTGCTTGCATGGCGAGGTTCCGCGCCGAATCCAGCAGGGCAACATCGATCGGGCTGAAGAAACGGCCCGCGAATATTGTAACATTTTCGGGGAGAACAATTTTTTTCTGGAAGTGCAAAACAACGGTATCGCAGAACAGGAACTGGTCAATCAAGCACTGCTGGACATCAGCCAGCGGTTGTCGATTCCTTTGGTGGCCAGCAACGATTGTCATTATCTAAGCAAAACAGACGTCAGGGCCCATGATGTCCTGTTATGCATTCAAACCGGTAAAACCATTGAAGATAACGAACGCCTCAAGTTTCGCACCGATCAGCTCTACTTCAAGTCGAAAGCTGAAATGCATGCTACCTTCAAAGACTATCCAGGGGCGCTCAGCAATACGGTGGATATTGCCGCCCGCTGTAATATTGGCTTTGATTTCAATACCTATCATTTTCCCCGATTTGCCGATGCTTCGGAGCTGAGCAGCGACACCCTTTTCACTCAAAAAGTTCAGCAGGGTTTTGAGTTGCGCATGCAGCGCCTCAAAGAAAAGAATCCTCAAATTGATGAAGCGCTTTATCACGAGCGCCTGGCGTATGAAATGTCGGTCATACAGGATATGGGATTCTCGGGTTATTTTTTAATCGTGGCCGATTTTATCCGTTATGCCAAAGAAAACAACATACCGGTGGGTCCCGGGCGGGGCTCGGCCGCCGGCAGCCTGGTTGCCTACAGCCTGGGAATTACCGATCTGGACCCCATTTTCCACGGTCTGATCTTTGAGCGCTTTTTAAACCCGGCCCGTAAAAGCATGCCCGATATTGATGTCGATTTTTGCATCGACGGGCGGGAAGATGTTTATAAATATGTTGTCGATAAGTACGGAGGCGGAGATTACGTTGCCCAGATCATTACATTCGGAAAACTGAAAACCCGGGCCGTCATTCGGGATGTCGGGCGGGCTCTGAATATCCCGTTAGCCGAGGTGGATGCCATCGCCAAAATGGTTCCCGACATTTTAAATATCAGCCTCGACGAAGCCCTAAAACGGGAGCCTCGTTTGCTCGAGCTGGCGCGCCAAAAGCCCGAAATCGATGAACTCATCAATATCTGTCGGGTGCTTGAAGGCCTTCCGCGACATGCGTCGACCCATGCGGCCGGTGTGGTTATCGCCGACCAGCCTTTGGTTAATTACATGCCGCTTTACCGTGGTAAAAAGGGTGAAGTGGTGACGCAGTACGACATGAAGATCGTAGAGAAAATCGGATTGGTTAAGTTTGATTTTTTGGGCCTGCGGAACCTGACGGTGATCGCCAATACCCTTGCGCTTTTGGCCAGTCAGGGGCGCACCCCGCCGGATTTAGATAATATCGAATTGACCGATGCCGATACCTATCGTCTGCTTTCCGCCGGCGACACCACCGGGGTCTTTCAGCTCGAGAGCTCGGGCATGAAGGATTTGCTGGTGCGCCTCAAGCCGGGAACCTTTGACGATGTGATTGCGCTGGTAGCGCTCTACCGTCCGGGACCGATGGAAAGCGGAATGATTGACGACTATGTGGCCCGCAAACACGGCCGTGAGAAGGTGGAATATCTGTTACCGCAGCTGGAGCCGATTTTAAAAGAAACCTACGGCGTGATCGTCTATCAGGAACAGGTGATGAAAATTGCCAGTGATCTCGCCAATTATTCCATGGCAGAAGCCGATGATCTGCGCAAGGCAATGGGAAAGAAAATCCCGGCCATTATGGCTAAGCACCGGGAGCGCTTTGTGAACGGCGCTTCCGGAAACGAGATTGCCGCCGAGCAAGCCGCGCCGATTTTTAGTCTGATGGAAAAATTCGGCGGTTATGGATTCAATAAATCCCACAGCGCGGCCTATGCACTGATTGCCTATCAAACGGCTTACCTCAAGACCCATTTCCCGGTCGAATTTATGGCCTCCTTGCTGACCAGTGAAATGCATTCCACCGACGGTGTGGTAAAATATATTGTCGAGTGTCGCAATCACGGTATCGCCGTCTTGCCGCCGGATATCAATTACAGCCAGAAAGGCTTTGCCGTTGATGGCGAAAAGATTCGCTTCGGTCTGGTGGCAGTGAAAAATGTGGGTGAAGCCGCGATCGAAGCTATCGTCGAATCCCGCGGCGATAATGCTTTTGCGTCACTTTTTGATTTTTGTGAGCGGGTGGATCTAAAAAAAGTGAACAAGCGCGTCATCGAGTCATTGATAAAATGCAGCGCTTTTGATTCCACCGGTGCCAGGCGCTCTCAAATGATGGCGGCTTTGGAAGAGGCCCTGGATTACGGTCAGCGGGTGCAAAAGGAACGACTGGATCCGCAGATCGGTCTGTTCGACGGTGCCGTAAATCCGCAGGTCATCAATGCACCGAGCTTGCCTGACATCGAGGAGTGGTCGGAAAATCAGCGTCTGGCATTTGAAAAAGAATCCCTCGGGTTTTACGTTAGCGGACATCCCTTGAAACGCTATTCGAATTTGCTTGATAAATTTACCAATGCCAATGCGATCTCAATTAAAGAATTAAAAAATGGAAATGCGGTCCGAATCGGCGGGTTGATTCGTAGCACTAAGATTATCAAGACCAAAAGAGGGGATTTGATGGCTTTTGTGACGATCGAAGACCTGCACGGTGCGGTCGAGGCCACGGTTTTCTCGCGGGTGTACACCAGCGTGAGTGATCTGTTGGTTGAGGATAAGGCCATTTTTATTCAGGGACAGGTTCAAAAAGACGAGCAGTCCGTAAAAATATTGGCTGAAAAAGTGGTTGCCATGGACAAGGCAGAAGAAACCTGGACAGCCAGCATCCATTTTAAAGTGGAAATTTCCCGCACCGATCGCTCAGCACTTGTCAGGCTTCATGAGATATTTAAAAAGCACACGGGCAGCTGTCAGGCTTACCTGCATTTGTGCAGCGCCGACAATACCGACGCCATTATCGCCCTGCCCAATTCGATGAAATTAAGGGCTGGCGGCGCTTTGATGCGGGAAGTGAATGAATTGCTGGGCTACAATGCCGTTGAGACCTTGTGCATGTCGGCCAAAACGGAACCCAAACGAAACAATTATCATTCACAGCGGTTTCGTAACGGCAGGTAATATCTCATTAGCGTTCACCTTAAAATTTGAAGATTGAGGACATAATGACGGATAATGACCTTACCGTTTATCCGATTCTGCTTGCCGGGGGGACGGGCACCCGGCTATGGCCTGTTTCCCGAGAGCTGTACCCCAAACAGCTGGTCAAGTTTGCCGGTGAAGACTCTCTGCTCCAGAGCACCATTAAGCGCCTGCCGCCGGTGCTCGACCCAGAATATGTTAAAGTCGTATGCGGTCAGCGGCATTTTCATGAAACGGCCAAACACATTGAAAACCTTGGCCTCAAAGCGGAAGGCAAGTTGATATGCGAGCCCAGCGGTCGCAACACGGCCCCGGCGATTTTACTGGCGGTACTGCATATCCTGGCGGCCGAAAAAGATGCGGTTTTATGTATTTTTCCGGCCGATCATATCATTCAAAATCCTGATGCCTTCCACGACCGGCTCAAAGCGGCCATTGCACTGGCCAGTGATGGCTATGTCGTTACTTTCGGCATTCAGCCCCATTATCCTGAAACCGGATACGGTTATGTCGAGGGCGGAAAAAAGGTGTCCCGCGGTGCTCTGGCGCTCAGGCGATTCGTTGAGAAGCCGGATCTGACCACCGCCCAAAAATACATCAAGGCCGGTAATTTTTTCTGGAACAGCGGCATGTTTGCCTTTAAAGCCTCGGTCATTCTTGCCGAATTTAAAACCCACCAGCCCGAACTGCTCAGAAATATGCAAGCGATTTTTGCGGTTGATAAATCCATCGCCAAGAAAGATTACGATCAGCTGGCTGATATTTCCATTGATTATGCAATTATGGAAAAAACAGCTATAGGTGTTGTGCTACCCTCTGATTTCGGCTGGAGCGATATTGGTTCCTGGAAATCGCTGTATGATTTTCGGGGAAAAGATGCCGATAAAAACGTCATCGACGGGGACGTTATGGTGCAAGATACTCGCAACAGTCTAATCCTGAGCCACGACCGCCTGATCGCTGCCAATCACCTGCGGGATATGGTCGTGGTGGAAACGGCGGATTCGGTTTTCGTTTCCGATCTTGAAAACAGCCGGGATGTGAAATCCTTTGTCGCCAGGTTAAAGGACCAGGGGCGTAAGGAATTTCAGCGACATCGCTGCGTCTATCACCCCTGGGGCATAGTCAAGCTGCTCGAGCACGAAGATAACTATGCGGCCGCCGAGTTAACGGTTTATCGCGGTGCTTCGTTCGAACTGCCGTCACAGACGAACTCAACCTATCATCTCTTGGTTCTCGATGGCCGGGCAAAGATTAGCACCGACTCTGAAGATAAAGAACTACGTTCGGGAGAGGCGATCACCTGCCACGCAACAGCAAAGGCCAATATCGAGAATGCCGCCAAAGCCGAGCTTCGTCTGATTCAAATCGAGCTTACAAATGGGGCAGATGACTAGAAGCCATTTCAAAATCCCGTTCCAGCCGATTTAATAATTGTCATACATTCTAATTATCTCACCGGTTCCTTTCCCTTCAACACTTCTAACATAACCATTTATCACTTTTCTCATCGGAATTGGATTATGGCCAGGGAAATAGGCCTCATATTTTTCGACGGCATCTTCAACCAGTCCCGATGAAACCGCATTGATTCTAAGTTCATTTTTTAACTCCAAGGCTGCTGCCTTGACAAAACTGTGAATTCCTCCATTTACCATGGCAGCACTTGTCGTCATTGCCACGGGATAATCTGCCAGGATCCCGGTCGTCAGGGTACAAGATCCTCCAGTGTTCAGGTAATCCTTTCCAATTCTGACAAGATTGACTTGTCCCATTAACTTACTTTTTAGTCCTATGTAGAAATCGTCTTCTGCCAAGGAATCAAACGGTGCCCATTTGGCTTCTCCGGCGATACATAGAATTGCATCAATTTTTCCGATGGAATCAAACATAGCTTTAATGGACTTAGAATCCGCAATATCGACTGTGACATCGCCAGAATTTCGCCCGGCGATAACAATTTCATGTTTCTTTGAGAAATGTGCACTCACTTTTTTGCCAATGGTACCTTTGCCACCAATTATCAATAGTTTCATATTCACTCCTTTTTATTATCATGGTTTTATTTTTCCGCCATTATCTAAATTTTGTACGAGTCCTCCAGAGGCGGACAAGTCGGAGGCTTTCATATTCTCATTAATTTTCATGCAAGATCCAGATATTAATTGGCATTAACGCGTAAGCGCATATGCCTCGGCGGCCTCCTGGTAGAGAAGATCTTCTTGGCCAAGGTAACGGGGGGAGAAATGGAAAATGGTAAACTGCCGGGCGCCGCATCTGGCCGCTATCTCACCGGCCTGCCGGGCGGTGAGGTGATGTTTTTCAGCGGCAAGATTTCGCTGAGCATCCAGAAAGGCAGCCTCGATGAAAATGTGATCTGAATCCTTCGCCAGGGAAATAATTTTTTCCGCATTTGCGGGACTGTAAGCCACATCGGCAATGTAACTGATCTTCTGTCCCGGGGTGACCATGGCAATCTGGTTGGCCAGTTCGCCCAGCGGAAAAGGCCGTATCGGGCCGGAGCTCAATTTAACTTCAAATTCCGATGCCGGATGCGTACCTGAATACAGGGCCTGTTTGAAATCATTCAGCCATGGGCCGGTTTGCAGCTCCAGCGCGTTGAGCGCATCTTTGTTGATATTGACATGAAAATGCTCTTTGATGGCCAGCCCCAGACAGGGGATGCCGTGATCTAAGACGGCAGCGGAGATCCTAAAAGCAGGTGTGTCAATCAATATGTCTTTGAAAGGATGCTTTTCGGCCTTGTCGGCCGGCATGAATTCATTCTGGCAGCGGTACGCTCTGGTCAGCAGGTAATCACGATGGATTTCCGTCAGATGCAGCCTCAGGCGATATTGATAATTTTCGACCAGATTCCATGAATAGGCGGCCAATTTGCCTTCAACGTTTTTCAAAAAATTGCGGGGTCCAAACAGGTGCAGATTTTTTTCACGGCCTAATGCCAGGCGCAGGATACGGTCAAAACCGATAAAATGATCCATGTGCGTGTGGGAGACAAACACATGGCTGATTTTGAGAATGTCCCGGGATGTCAGGGCCTGATTGTCGCCGAGGTCGAATAGAATGGCTTGATTTTCAAAAAGAAAAGGAATGAAGAGGCCGGGATCTTCAAATGGCCCATTGATGAGTCGGGGATTAAAACGAGGGCGCATTATGCGGGCAGAAATTTTTTGATTTGCTGATGAATATTTAAATAAATGTCTTCGTCGGAACCATAAATATCCACAATGTCTTTATGGTTAAGGAGCTTTTCGATGATAAAAGCCGTCAGGAACAAGCTGACCACATGGGGCTGGGGAACCAGGTTTCGAATAGGGGATACCTGATAGTCGATCTCAAAGTCATCCGCACGACCTAATTTTTCCAGGCAAAGCTTGATTTGATCTTCCAAGGCGTTTTTGTTGGTGGTTTCCACCAGACGGGCATCAACGAGTTTCATTGCAATCGCATTGGACAGGGGATCGATACAATCTTTGATCGAATTAATGGCAAGCCTGCGGGTACGCTCTTTTTGAGATTCGATTTTGGAAAGGATATTGGCTTCACGCGTACTGGGCCGAAATACTTTTGCCATACTACCACCTTATATTTAGAGTCACTGTAAAGTTCAATTCAGCGAAAATATAATAGGTAACGCAGCCGTTTGCAAGGAAAATATTATGTGGATATCCGCCACCCAGCCGCTTTTCTCTGTACTCTGTTTCCTGAAATTTCTAAACGGCATCCTCAATAATCAACTGGATAGTCTTACTCGCGTTCCAGCGATTCCAGCGTAGCCGGAATGCAAGGCGGGCAAATGCCGTTTCAGTCAGCAGGTTCTCTGCGGCATTGAAACAAATGGCATTAATGGATTTATACGACTGTTCGGTACCCTGGGCCAGCACCATTTTGCGATGGTTTTTACCAACTATTTTTGATGACAATACTTTTATGTTACTCGCCATGAACAGGGGTTCCGGGTTTTGGATGCCAAAAGGGCTGATATTTTCGATTTCATCAATCAGTTTTGCCGATATGTCATCAAAATCAATCTCGGTGTCGATGGTCAGTTTCGGAGTTTGGGCATCGGGCTGAGACATTCGCTTAACCGCTTTTTCAAAGGCCTGTTGAAATTCAATTAAATTCTCAGCCTTGATGGTCAAACCGGCTGCCATTGAATGGCCACCGAAATCTTCCAGTAAGTGCCGGCAGGTCCGTAAAGCTTCGTATAGATCCAGGCCGGGAATACTGCGGGCGGATCCTTTGCCAAGTTTTTCTTTAACGGCAACCAGCACAACCGGCCGGTAATATATATCGACGATACGGGAAGCCACGATTCCCAAAACGCCCAGGTGCCATCCCGAATTCCAGCTTACCAAAGAATGCGTTTTTAATGGTTCCGGATGATGCGCCAAATCGGTTAAAATCGCATTCAGGATTGATTGTTCCAGTTCCTGCCGCCGGAGGTTGAATTTGTTGAGGGTTTGCGCCAGTTGCCTTGCTGTGGTGGTGTCTTCGGTTGTCAGTAGTTGCAGCGCCAGGCAAGCATGGTCCATTCGTCCGGCGGCGTTCAAGCGCGGAACAAGTCTGAAGGCAACATCTTCTGTAGTTATCGGCTGCTGTGAAATACCGGCGACCGCTCGCAGCGCTTTAATCCCCGGTCGTATTGCTGAATTGATCAGGTCCAGTCCTGTTTTTGTGAAGATACGATTTTCGGTAATCAGGGGGACCATATCGCCGATGGTGCCTAAGGCAACCAGGTCGCAAAAATTCTTGAGATTGGGTTGGGGGCGATCTTTCCAAAAGTTCTGCTCGCGCAAGTGTTTTCTTAAAGCGATAACAAGGGCAAAAGCGACGCCCACACCCGCCAGTGCGTCCATGCCGGCAGAGCAATCGGAACGTTTGGGGTTTAGCACAGCGACGGCCGGCGGAATTTTTTCAGAAATTTGGTGATGATCGGTTACGACAACATCGATTCCCGATTTGGCGGCAGCGGCAAGGGCATCGGTGCTGCCGGAACCGCAATCAGCGGTGATAATCAACTGGACCTGTTTGGGAAGAGCGTATTTTTCGATATGGCGCGGTTGCAGGCTGTAACCTTCTTTAATACGATGGGGGATATAGGTGGATACATTGGCGCTAACACCCTGCAAAAATTCTAACAGTACGGCTGTGGCGCTAATTCCGTCTATGTCGTAATCACCGAAGATCAGGATTTTTTCCTTATCTCTAATGGCCCGGCAGATCCGATTCACGGCGGCATCCATGTCTTTGAGGGCAAAAGGCGGGCGCATCTGATTGAGTGAGATTGTCAGAAAGCTTGAAGCTTCTGCGGCGGATGTCAGGTTGCGGTTGATCAGAACAGCTGCGGTGACCGGATGGCAATGCAGACGGAAACTCATTTGTTTTACCCGATCGGCGTCCGGATGCAATAGATCCCATTTTTTCTTCATGGACGGCCCTATATCCTATAAGCGACGGTTGAACAACCCATAATTGAGAATCCCCCTTCAGTTGATTTTTATTGCAAATAAAGGGGATGTGGTTATTATTTCTAGCACGTTCCTTAAAACCTTCATTTTGAACTGGTTAGCCGTGTTGGTCGTTACCTATCAGCCGGCAGGCATATAGAGGTTGTAAAAAAACGTTCCGTTATTCTGACGTTTTTTTCTATAACCACTTATACCCCAATTCCGTATATCGGAATATTAATATGGAAAGCGGTATAAGCAGGTTTCGGGCTAAATACTTTTGTGACAACAGAAAGCTTTTGAAATCGATAATACAGCATTACCGGGTCGATCGCAGCGAAATCGCTTTTATCAAGTTTATCTTTGAAGCGTATGACGGTATTGCTACGTTGCGAACAATCGATCCACAAAAAGGCATCATTTTGTTTTATATTGCGCCGGGTTGCCAGCAACAGTTCCAAAAAATTTTGCTGGATCTTTCGGAACAGATCTTGATTCGGCCGCTAAAAGCAATGCCTTCAGAATGTGGCTAATCAGCGTCAATCAAAATGAGGATGCCGTTTTCAGATGAATCCAAAACGCCTTTATCTTCATACCATTGGCTGCCAGATGAATGTATACGATTCAGAGCAAATTGCCATGCAGCTGGCAGCCGTCGGATATGAACAGACCGCATCGATGGACGGAGCGGATTTGATTATTGTCAATACCTGTACCGTCAGGGCCAAAGCCGAGCAGAAAGCGTTCAGCCTTTTGGGGCGGCTGGCGAAGATGAAGCGTCATAAAAAACGACTGATTATCGGCGTCGCCGGTTGTGTGGCCCAGCAGGAAGGCCAAAGGATTATGGAGCGCATGCCCGCTGTAGACCTTGTTTTTGGGACCCAGGCGATTGACAGGCTCCCGCACCTGATCCAACAAATCGAAGCCCGGCGTTGCCGCATCGTTGATGTTGACATGGTTGTAACCCCGGATATCCCTGAATCGCTTGTTGGATCGCAGGATCAATCGCATGTATCCAAATTCGTCACGATTATGCGGGGATGCGACAACTATTGCGCCTATTGTGTCGTTCCCTTCGTGCGCGGCAGAGAAACGAGCCGCAAACCCGAAAGTATCATTAGCGAAATCAAGGCGCTGGTAGACAATGGTGTGAAAGAAGTCACCCTGTTGGGACAAAATGTCAACAGCTATGGAAAAAACCAGGACCTGTGCTCTTTTCCAGAGCTCTTAGCGATGATAAACGAGATCGAGGGGCTTTCACGTATTCGGTTTACCACGTCCCATCCAAAGGATCTGGGACCCGATCTGATCCTGGCCTTTCGGAATATTGCCAAACTGTGTTCCCATATTCATTTGCCGGTTCAATCCGGCTCCAACAGGGTTTTAAAGCGCATGAACCGCAATTATACCCGGGAGCAGTACCTTGACAAAGTAGCCGAACTACGGGATACTTGTCCACAGATAGCCATCACATCGGATATTATCGTCGGCTTTCCCGGGGAAGGTGAGACCGATTTTGAACAAACGTTGCAACTGGTCAAAACGGTCCAATTTGACGGACTATTTGCCTTTCAATATTCTGATCGACCACCTGCGCCTGCTGTTAAACTGCCTGAGAAGATATCAGAAGCGATCATCAGTAACCGACTGCAAGCTGTTTTGGCCTTTCAGGATAAATTGACCCGAAGTAAAAATCAGCAATTGGTCGGGTCTACTCAGTGGGTTTTGACCGATGGATTAAGCAAAAAACAGGCGGCCGGTAACCCGGCTGGCAGCAACCAAGAGCTGCAGTGGACCGGTCGCACGTCCACCAATAAGATCGTCAATTTTTATGTAGATGAGTCTACGGCTGACAACCAAAATTTGATCGGCAAACTGGTTGGCGTCCATATCGATAAAGGCTATTCCCACTCGTTGTCTGGCAGAGCGATAAACCTCGAACCCTCATGGCGGGGGTTGAAAGGAGTTGAAAATTATGCTGCATAAGGTGAGCATTGCGGGTTTGACTATGGATCCAGCCTCGAACACGCCGATTATCATATTGAAATCAGAAGAAACGGATCAGGCGATTCCGATATGGATCGGTTTGCTTGAAGCGACCTCAATAGCGTCGGCCCTCCAAAAGATAAAATATGAACGTCCGATGACCCACGATCTATTCAAAAATTTTACCGATCTTTTGTCCATTTCAATCACAAAAATCGAGGTTTGTGACTTAAAGGATAATACGTTTTTCGCTAAAATTTATTTTATTTCCAAAGATGGTAAGTTTAAAATGGATGCGCGACCGAGCGATGCGATTGCACTGGCGCTGCGATTTGATGCGCCGATTTACGTGGCGGATGAGGTCATGCAAAAGTCCAAAATCGGAGACGGTGAAGCTGAAGTTTTGGATACCAGCGAAGAAGGCAAAAAATGGGCTGATTATCTGGAAAGCCTCTCACCGGAAGATTTCGGTAAATTTAAAATTTAGCGGTCTGATAGTAAAAATGCAAACATTGAATCCAATTGTTCGGCCTTTATTTTTCAAGGATATCTGTCCGTTATATCGAGACCTCTTTTCCCGAAGCGAAAAAAAATAATCTAACGCTGCAGCTTTGCTGCAGCCCTTGCTTATTTGATCGCTATACCCACCATTTTCATTCTGTTAGAAAATTCCAAAAAACTGACGATTTTACACATTTTGTTTAGCGAATAAAATTGTTGATAACGTGTTGATAACCATGAATCTATCTATAATTTTTAAGAAAATTTTCGGCTTTGATAAACTGTTAAAATAAATGGATATAATTTCCCATATGATCTAAATTTAAAATATTTCAGATAGATGCACATTGTTGATAACTCTGTTCGGCCTAATTTGAAAAACAGGTATAATCCCATTTGACATCAGCGCCAATTTGGCCAAATATGAAATAACTCGGGCGCAGCAGTCGAAGGGCTGTTGAAACGGCCTATAATACCTACATGTTGTGGTTTGCAGGAAAGGCGACACAATATATTGTTGACCTTGTGCCTTATTTTGGACCATAGTATTTAGAGTTTCAGCTAAATTTTAACCACCTAATTATTTTTAAGGAAGGTATCATGTGCACGATTTTGGTGATTGATGATGAAAAAGGTATTTTGCATGTGATCCGAGAGGCATTAACACGTTTTGGCCATGACGTTGAAACAGCGCTCGACGGGATTGAAGGTATTCAAAAATTTGATGATGGCAGCTACGATATGGTGATTACCGATCTGCGCATGCCAGGCATCGATGGCAAAGGAGTGGTTGCGCATATTCGCGCTTCCTGCAATAATGCCATACCGATTATCGGTATTTCAGGTACGCCCTGGCAGATTCAGGACTCAGGTTTTGATGCGATCCTGGTCAAACCGTTTCCGCTTCTGGATCTGGTGGAGTCGGTCAAAAAGCTGGCAACGATCCCGCTCAAAACCGCCATGAGTGCCTGAGGAATTTTCTCGGTCAAGAGCCTCTGCAGTAAAAAATATCAGCCGCTTGACTCTCTGAGATCAGCGGCTTTTTTATTCATTTCTGAAGCGGCCCCCCGGACAGGCCCGTTTCATATTATGCGGGCGTAAATTTTCCATTTTCATATATCGTGACTTTTTTACCGGATTTTAAAAGGGCGACCACTTGTTTCCGTTCTGTGTTGACAAAATCCCAGTGTAAGGCCGAATCGTTAAATCCCAGTTTGCGCTTCATCTGCTCTGTCAGTTCTATGGGCTTGCCGGAATACGTATTCGAATAGGAAGATCCCAACGCAATGTGACAGTTACCGTATTTGCCGCCGTAGTTTTCATCATAGAGGGTGTTGGCCATAAAACTGTTGATGCGTGAAAATCGCTTGTCGGTTAATGAAAACTCCCCCAGGCGACCGGCACCTTTATCCATTCCCAGCTGCTGGCGGACAAAGGATTGGCCCTTTTCAGCGGTAATTTTGACCAATCGGCCATCTTTAAATTTCAGGCGAACGCCGCGCACATAATTGCCGCTGCGATAGGAGGGTTGGTCCGCGTAATAAGTGCCCTGCGTTCCCCGCCAATCCGGTGAGACGAATATTTCAAAACTGGGAATATTACGACCGGATATACCGACCCAGCGCCTACTGTCTCCCAGTGAAATGTGCAGGTTTACATTTTCAGATGACACCAGCAAAGCTGTTACCGGCAACCGGTTGAGCCAGCGCTTAATGGCTTGCGCTTGCTTAAAGACGCGCTGCCATTCAGTCACCGGAGATGCCGCATTTAGAAAACAGGCCCTGGCGACCTGAGCGGCATAGGCTTTTTGACTGATGCGTGCATGTTTCGCGAGCTGAGCGGTCGGCAAAATGCACAACGTCCAGCTAAATTTTCCCTGGGCTTCTCTTTTATCGAGCAAATCGCGCAGTTTCTTTTTGGAAAGAACCGCCTTTGCGATTCTTTTTGGATCAATTTTCGCCAGATGGGTCATCGATTCGGGCGCGTAAAGCGATATGCTGCCATTGATACGAGTAAACAAATTTTCTTCACCGGGAGGGATATAAACCAGTTGTTTGCTGTTGGCCAGCGTATAAAAATCGTACTCCATCGTGGCGGTGGGGTTTAACCGCAACAACGGATGCGCACCGGTTTCGAGCAATCTGGCGTACAGAATTTCGGCCAAGCGGATGGCCGCCAGATCGAAGCGCACAAGGACGATGTCGTTTCTGGCAATACGGCGGGATTTAGCGGTCTGAAGGCCCCACAATAAAACATCGGCGTAGTGGTTGAGTTGTTTTTCGGTGAGCACGTTTCCCCTCCTGTGTTTGGCACTTGCTTCCGGTACCGGGCGGCTGGCTTCTGACAGCTCGCTACTGGCTGCTGTTTCTGAGATGCATGTCTGACTTAGGTTAAAATCAGGTTTTTCCCCTGAAAATTGAATCAGGTTTAAAATTCAAAAATTTACAGCCGACAAGCAGCCAGATGCCGGTAACGGCCTTATGATTCTTCTTTTAAAAAAAGGTCATGATACTCTGTGTCGGTCAGATGCTCTTTGAGCAGGCGGGTCATCATGTTAAATACTTCGGACAGTTCATCCTCAGACAGGCGCTTTATAAGGGTCTTCATCAAACGGTCATCCGAGAATTTCTGAAGGAAATAGACCACTGTATTTTCATCGGTCTCGCGATCCGCACCAAAGCCCACCAGACCATCATATGTTTCCACAAAATTATGTGCGTGAAGCTTCATCGTCCACCTGCACCTTCCTGAGAAAAAGATTGAATAAATGCACCCGACTTGCTTTAGGCGGATGGGCCCACTGGCGAATTGTCTTGCATAAAAAAGATATCTTTATGATTCATAATTGAAAAAAACATGAGGGTCAATATAGCTTCTATATTGGCGCGTCAGGTGAAAAAGCAAGCGCTTTGAAAGGGCTTCTATAGACTTATTTTTCGCATATGGGCAAGTTATACCGTTTTCCATAATAATGTTCCGGAATAAGGAAGTGTGGCATAGGGGGTTGTAGAAAGAAACGTTTGAATACCGGACGTTTTTTTGACAATCCCTCTAACAGGAGGGGGGAGCGTTTCAATTTAGCCGATTTTGATCCAGGACATTACGGATGGTGGTGGCCAGATCATTTTTTATAACCGGTTTCATGACAAACTTCTGGATACCCATTGACAGTGCTTTTTCTTCGGTGATGTCTTCGTTAAAACCGGTGCACAAAATCACGGGCAGGTCAGGTTTGATGTCCAACAATTTTTGAGCCAGTTCATCGCCGGTCATATATGGCATGGTCATGTCCGT
Organism: uncultured Desulfobacterales bacterium; assembly: GCA_947259495.1. GTDB lineage: Bacteria > Desulfobacterota > Desulfobacteria > Desulfobacterales > JAHEIW01 > JAHEIW01. The sequence goes on from CAMYLV010000001.1 coordinate 48,876, forward strand.
GATCACCAGGTCATAATTTTGTGGATCTTTCGAAAATTCTTTCAGCGCTTCGACGCTATCCGTTCGGGCAGTGACCTGATAGCCCAAATTTTCAAGCATCTGTCGCTCCATGGCAATGATTTGCTCTTCGTCATCGATGAGAAGGATGCGTTCGGTGCCCTTTTCCGCGCCATTGACGGGTTCAAATTCTGTTTGGACATCTCCATCCTCGACCACCGGCAGATAAACCGTGAAGATCGTTCCTTTTCCCGGCGAGCTGGCAGCGGTGATATCACCCCGGTGGTTTTTAACGATACCATGAATGACCGATAACCCCAGCCCGGTTCCTTTACCCTGTTCTTTGGTGGTATAGTAGGGTTCAAAAATCCTGTCGAGCACGGAAGCATCCATGCCGCAGCCTTCATCTTTAACCAGTAGCTGCAAATGATTACCGGGCTGCATTCCGATCTTTTGAATGGTTTGTTCATAGCCGACATGCACCTCCTTCATGCTGACTTCGAGCTTGCCGCCCTTATCCTGCATCGCATGATAGGCGTTGGTGCACAGATTCATAATGACCTGATGGATTTGGGTGGCATCTCCCATTACCGGGGCACATTCTTCATCGATGTTGTGCACAATTTCGATAGACGCCGGAATCGATGCGCGCAATAGTTTGAGAGCCTCTTTTATGATCTGTTGAACCTTTACGGGTTTGCGTTCCTGGCCGCTTTGCCGACTGAACGTTAGAATTTGCTGGACCAGATCCTTGGCGCGGTTGGCGGCTTTAAGAATTTCTCCAAGGTTGTTATGCGCCACACTGTCTTCAAGCACTTCATCCATGGTCAATTCAGTATATCCGACGATCGGAAATAAGATATTATTAAAATCATGTGCAATACCACCTGCCAGGGTGCCGATTGCTTGGATCTTGAGGACCTGTTGCAATTGGCGTTCATATTTGGCCAGGGCCTGGGTCCGCTCTTCGACCATTTTTTCAAGGAGTTCATTTTGATTGCGCAGCAGCGAATAAAACTCGAGGCTCTCCAGGGCATTGGCCGTATTGAGCAATATAATCGATAACAGGGTCAGAGAAGTGTCCGGGATTTTACTGTTTTTTTCAGGCAGCAACCCAATGTACATACCCCGGATACGCGAGTAGGTGGCAATAACATGTAAAACAAATTTTCGACTGTGATCCCGGGAGGATATCAAAACGCCGCGCTTTTCTCTGATGGCCCAGGCAAAATAGCCTTTTTCGATCATGTGATCGACTTCTGCTTTGATATATTTTTTCAAATGGCTCGCATTGCATACAGCTAAATCAAAATTGGAACTTTCCTGGTCCACTAGATAGAACGCGTTAGCTTCAAAAGGAATCAGATGGCTGATCCGCTTATCAGCTTCCTGCAAAATATGTTTGGGGCCGTAGCCCTTATTAATATTTTCTTGGAAATCACCCAGCGACAGGGCCATTTCGAGCGCGTTTTGGATAAAACGTCGATTTTCTTCAAGATAATCGATGCGGGTCAGGAGCTTGTCAGCATCCATTTGTATGGTGGCAGCTTTATTCATTATAAGGTTAAATGTCCAGTAAAGATTCTAGTGCAAAATATTGATGGGTTGCCTGTTTGGTAATCACATCAAAACAGCTCGGTGACAGTTCCAGGCTTTCCCAGGCGGCAACGTCCAGTGGTGGTACAAAACGTTCACCGCTGGTACCAATTCCCAGTCCGTTTGTTATAATATCCGCCAGATGAACCAGGGTGGCGGGTAACGGTTGCTGGGCTTTCTGGGGGCTATGATGGAAAAAAACATTGTTTTCCAGAACCATGGGCAGTTTCCATTGCTGTAACAGATGCTTGACCAGATGCGTATGGTTACAGCCTAAATAATCCGTTTCTTGCATGTACAGCAGCATTTCTGAAGATCGCGCGCGGCTCAATATATTGCGGGATTCATTAGGAAAATTCCTATAGAGAATCAGCCGACCCAGATCATGCAGCAGCCCAGAGACAAACAGCTGTTCTGTCTGAGGCATGTTTTTGTGCGCGGCCAAAATTCGTGAAATGATACCGCATGCTAGACTGTGTCTCAGAAAGGAGTACATGCTCAGGATCTCCTTTGGAATTTTGCTAAACTGTGAGATCAAACTGATGCCGAGCGCCAGCCCGGAAATTTCGCGCGTGCCGATCAATGTGACCGCCAGCGATATTTTGTCGATTTTGGATGGGAACCCGTAAAAGGGCGAATTCACAATTTTTAGCAGCAGGGCGGTTAAACTCGGACTGCGCTGAACCACCTGCGCTATATCTTCTGCCGATGACAATGGATTGGCAATAACCTCATTTAATTCAAAAACGATGGAAGGTATCTCCGGCAGCGAAATATTTTTGTTTTTCAGTTTAAGCAGAAAATCTCTACCATTTGCCTTTTGCTGGCTGTCAACTTCCGCCAGATCGATCATTTTTTCATTATCAGAAAAATTGTGTTTGCTGCGAAACTCGACAGAAATTCGAAAAATTTCTTTGATTGCCGGATGCTCTAAATCAACATGACGAAACAGGCTCGCGGTGTTTTCTTTGATTTTTTCAATTCGTTCCGGACTTGCGGAGTCGGCGGAAACATTTTTGTTACGATTGTTTCCCTGGATATTGACTTCAGTAACTCCCCATATCTTGAAAATTCGGATATGAGACGATTCGATTTTTTTATCTTTTTTCAGAAGCAGTCGTCCATTGACATCCCTGACCTCCTCATCCAGGATCATGCCCGGTATTAGATCGTTAATGTGAGTAAGGCCCATTTGACGTGACTCCAGCTGTTAGCAAACAATCGAATAGTTCTTTATCATATTAAAATTATATAGAATGTTTTATATTACCGTCTGTGCAGCCGCCGGGATCGATCCAATTTGTCCCTGTGGCGCTATTAATGATTATCGTCTTACTGGTGCATAACTTAAGGAAAAATAAGAAAAATCGGACCTTTCGTAAATTTTAAGCATGGCCGTATGTGTGCGGGGCCCATTTCAATCCCGGAAAACAGGGGTGAGATGTGTTCAGGGAAAAGCAGCAGGCGATGACAGTGGCCTGGAGTCCGTCCTTGCCGAGTTCTGTTATTGCGCTGCAGGGGAGGTCAGGCGGTGTGCCAATTTTGCTATAGCAGTCAGGTAGTCCTGCAGGCCGTGCATGAAGATATCGTTGTGATTCGCTTCTGGGATTTTGAGCAGGGTTTTATCGGCTGCCGGGCATGTTTCAAACAGAAGCGCACCTTCATCGAAGGGGATGATATGATCCTGTTGGGCATGAATGATCAGCGTGGGCTTATGAAAATTACGGATTTTGTCAACGTTGCGAAATCCCTGGTCCTCCTCAAAGCCGATTTCGGCGGTATTGACGCCTAAAAGCTGCAGCAGCGGGGCAGTACTGGCAAATCCGCTTTCGACAATCAGCCCATCGATTCGGGCGGGGTAATGAGATGCCAGTTCAAGTACGGATGCACTGCCGAGGGATCGGCCCATTAGCACCAGCGGGCCAGGGTAACCGTTTTTTGCGAGCCATTGGTTTGCAAAGTCGAAAACAATATGGCAATCGCGCATCATGGCCGTTACGGTGGGCTGGCCGGTGGAACGACCGTAACCGCGATAATCAACAGCCAAAAAGTTGATTCCCATTTGATTTGCGATTTGGCCGAAATCATCGTAATCTGCTACGATTTCGCCATTGCCGTGGAAAAAAAGGATGTTCGCGCCGGATTTTTCGGTCAGATGGAATCGGGCCCCGAGACCAATTTCAGCTTCAACCGGGATCATGATCAGGGTATCGTCCATTGCAGATTTCGATTGCCCGAACTCGGGCCGCGGATGAAACAGAACGTTCGATATGGCGGGTTGGTCCAAAAGCGAATAATTTATTTTTGAGATATCAATCATCGGCGGTAGAATGCCATCCTCCTGGCAATGGGCTTGAACACCTCTAATACACTTCGGTTCTCTTCTTCAGCAACCGGTTTTGCTGCGCGGCCGGTGTCGGCAAGGATTTTGACTTCTGCAGGAGTTGTGCATCCCACAATGGCGACATCGATATCGCACGAAAGCGCATATTGTATCAGCGTTGCAGCTGTGATCTGCGCGTGCGGTAAAAGAAAATGGGAGGCGCCAAGAACTTTCATTCCGATAACGGCGATACCTTTTTTTCTGGCCGCCGGCAAGGTTTCGGTTAAAAATCCGCCTAAAATTCCCTCGACCGGATTTACCGGCAGCATGACTGCATCAACCGGCCACTGATGGACCGCCTTTGTCAGGATGTGGGGAGCGTGATGTCCGGTTACGCCGATCGCTCGAACTTTACCGGTGGCTTTGGCTTCAACAAAGGCTTCCAGGGCGCCGCCGACCTCCGAAATCATGGCGATATCGGCCGCTGTGCGGACATCATGAATTTGCCACAGATCCAGGTAGTCGGTTTGCAGCCGCTGCAGGGATTGTTTCAGATCAGCCGCTGCGCCGCCTTTGTCACGACTGGCAGATTTGCTGGCCTGAAATATGCCAGCACGGATCTCCGGGTATTTTCCCCAGAGGCTGCCGTAATATAATTCGCTGTCGGCATAAACACGTGCTGAATCAAAATACGTTATTCCCTGATCGATGGCTGCTTGTATGACTGCATGCGCCTCGCGTCCATGTCCGTGGGTGCGCAGGATGCCTTCACCGCCAAGACCCGTTCGGCTCACTGTTTGCTGAGTTTTTCCGAATAGACACTTTTGGATCTGCGTTTGGGTCATCGGGAGGTTCCTTTTAGGTAAGGCCCAGCGGTAATTCGAGCATGCGGGCGGCGACTTCTTTGAGGATTTTAACGGCCACCATCGCGGTAATTCCTGACGGATCTCGTTTGGGATTCAATTCGACGATGTCGGCGCCAGCGATCGGAGCCTGCAGTTGCTGGATCATTTCAATCACCTGGCGGGTGCTCAATCCGCCGGGTTCATGATGAGAGACACCTGGGGCGAATGCCGGGTCAAGAACGTCCAGGTCAATTGAGAGATACAGCGGACCCGCCAACCGAGTGCTGGCTGCTTTTTCCAAATGCGGTATCGTGATCATTTCCACTCCAAAACGTTCAGCCTGCTGTTTCTGGTGCTGATTAAGCGCGCGAATACCGATCTGAACCAGGCGCGAGGCCAGCTTTTCTTCCATGATGCGCGCAAAGGAGCAGGCATGGGAGAAGCGGTTGTCGTCAAAGGTATCATATAGGTCAGGGTGCGCATCCAGATGAACAATTTCAAGTCGGCCAAATTTTTTGTGAAAGGATCTCAAAATCGGATAGGTAATCGCATGATCGCCACCCAGAGAAATCAGGCGACAATCGCGGTTCAATATTTCGCTGATGGTTGCTTCAATGTTTTCAATGGCATCCGATTCGCCGTTGATGTCCATGTCACCGAGGTCAATAAAATCAGTTCGGGCTGCCAGATCGATGCCCGATTCGGAGCACAAATTGCCGGCACCGGAATTCATGACATCCCGGATTTGAGCAGGCGCCCGGGCGGCGCCGAGCATAAATGACGAATAAGCATCGAACGGGATTCCGACGACCGCGACCATTCCGGGTTTTAACGTATCAGGATGTTTTATCATTTAATCTTATAGTGGTTGTCAAAAAACGTTCTGTTATTCCAACGTTTTTTTCTACAACCACTTATACCCCAATTCCGTAATGGGGTGTTTTTAACCATGAAAAGCGGTATAAACAGCTGGGATGCAGCACCAGCGGGTTACTGCTGCAGGGAGCGTACCGGCAGCACGCGGCAGGCTTTGTTGTTATGCAAGCTCACGGTGAATGCGCTCCCCAGGTTGAAGTCGAAGGCCAGCGGTAGTCCTAAAGCCATATCCGACGTCCAAACCAGAATACAGCTGAGCCGGATCTGGGGAACAATCTTGACCGGATGGCCGCAAAGCGTTTGATATCCCTGATATTTGGGATCCTCTACAAAAAGGCTTTGCAGTTCCGAGATTGTCGGCAGACGCCAGTTATCATACAACTGCGGGATGGTGTCCGCAAAATCATCTGCCAGCCAGCCTTGAATCTGGTTCCAGAAGATATCGGCCTGATTATCTGTTTTGGCCCACATGAGCCCGAGTTTGCGATCGGTGACGGTTCCGTTGCCATGGTCAATAAAACGCTGTTCGGCCAGGGCAAAATCATAAAAGCCGGTCATCATCAGCAGCAACAGGATGGCTCCACAGGCCAGTGTTCTGAACACGGTTTTATTCATAACGATTGGCGGCATCAAACGGGATGTTAGATTTGGCAGCGCCTATCAACGCCTGCCGCGTATAAACTGTTGAAGATTAGTAAAGAACGCTGTGCGTGTCAACCCGCAGTAGATGGCAGCCTCCGACTTGAGCAAAATTATAGTAATCGGCGATCTCGACATCAATTTTTCTCAGAAGCGTTCGTAGGTTGAAACCGGCGACCGCTTCAGGGCCGATGGGGCAGGAATCCGAATTTTTTATAAATATCCTGTCCAACGGGTGAAAGAATAAAATCGATAAATTTTTGGGCGTTTTGCGGATGCGAAGAATTTTTTAGGCCGCAAATATAATAATTGATTTCATCTCTCTGATCAAGCTCGGCGCCGGGTTCGATCACATCGAATGCCAGTCGGTTTGTTTGGGCCTGCACGGCTTCCGTCACCCAGACCGGGCCGACGTCCACCGTCCTTTTTTCAATGCGCAACGGTGTTTCCCGATGATGGACAAGGGTAAGAATCGTTGTACCTTCAGCCCGTTTTTCATCCATAATGCGTTTGACAAGTTCATTTCCGCCCGCCCGGCGGTACATGTCGATGATGTGATAGGCAATATCTTCGTTTTCAGGGTCCGGCTGTGAGATGCGGACATCATCTCCTGACAGGTCACGCACCGTTGTAATGTTTGCTGGATTGCCTCGGGGGACCATTAGCGTCAAGCGGTTGTGCAAATATGGTTTTTCGTCTTTTGGCCGGATATGCCCGTACTCTGTCAGAATTTGCATGGCCTTCTGATTAACAGAGCTGTAAACGTCCGGATAGACGTTAAAGGGTTTGTTTCGCCACAGGGCACCTTTAGCCAGTATTTGCTTGAGTTCCAGACCCGGCGGAAGCGTTTCATAGAATATTTTTTTTATTTCCGGATATCGGGCCTTAAAAGCCGAGATGATATCGGGCATGGCCATGAATTGATTGCCCGCCATGAAAAGAACCAGGTCGGCCTCTGCGGCAATATCCAGGTGATGAAGATCATCAGCTCGATTTGCCGGAATGACGGGAAGGGCGCGTTTGCTCATAGCTGAGATCCTTTATCTATTTTATTTTCAACTTCGACCTGACGACAATTTCCGAGTGCAATGTGCGGTGAACCGGACAGCGGTCGGCAATTTGCAACAGTCGCTTCTTTTGCTGATCATCAAGTACACCGGCTAAATCAATTTCACAGTCAAATTGGTCCAGCTGGCCTTCTTTTGTTTGACAGGTATCACAATCGGCGGCATCAATTTTTTTATGGTTTAATTGAACGGTGACGGCATCCAGCGGCCATTGCTTGCGATCTGAATACATGCGCAGGGTCATGGCTTTGCAGGTTCCCAGGGCAGCCATCAAAAGATCATAAGGAGCCGGGCCCAAATCGGTTCCGCCCATCGACTGAGGCTCATCGGCGACCAGACTGTGACCTGCTGCCATAATATCTGTAACATATCCGGACTTCCCAATTCGAGTGGTCACCTGGTTTTGGGCATCATCACTAGTCGATTGGTCTTTGTGAGAACCATTGACATACTTACCGGCCCAGGCCGCGATTACTGCGCCGGCATACAGCGAATCCGCTTGATGGGAAAGCAGGTGGTCGGCCTTATCAAGGGAAATAAAGCTTTTGGGATGCCGGGCAGCCTGAAAAATCTTGGCGGCATTTTCAATCCCAACGGTTTCATCAATCGGTGAATGTAAAACCAGCAGCGCTTTGTTTAGCTCTTTTAGTGCTGCTTTCATATTGACAAACTGCAAATCGTCTAAAAACTGTTTTTTAAGCTTAAAGGTTCTACCGGCCAGGTTGACCTCGGCCTCGCCGCGGCTTTGAATGATCGGGGCTGCGCTGCCAAGGGTCTGAGTCACATGCCGGGGGTCGGCCGGAGCGGCAATGGTAACTACTGCCGTTGAAGAGGAAATGCGAGCAGCAGCCTGCAGCACAGCCGCGCCTCCGAATGAATGGCCAATTAATATTTTAGGTGCTTCATAGTTGGATTTTAAGAAATCGGCGGCACCAATCAGATCATCAACGTTTGAAGAAAAATTGGTATCGGCAAAGTCCCCTTCACTTTCCCCCAGTCCCGTAAAATCAAAGCGCAACACTGCGATGCCTGCGCGGTTGAGTGCCCGACTGATGTGGGCAATGGCCTTGATGTTTTTGGAGCAGGTAAAGCAATGCGCAAACAGGGCGTAAGCCGCCGGTTTGCCGGCGACGGGCAAATCGAGCCTGGCCGAAAGCACCTGACCGTCGCTGTTTTCGAACTCGAGTTTTTTAAATTGCATAATCGTTCCTTTTTTTAGCTTAGCCACAGACGCCCACGGACATCCACAGACGATTTTTTGGATCGAAGATGTCGCTTTCCCAAATTGTTTGTGTGCGTCTGTGCGGGTCCGTGGCTAATTCATTTTTCTTCATTTGGCTCATAGTCGACAATGGCCGGCGGCTGCAGGCGATGATCTTCGAGCATTTTAAAGGCGGCTTCGATAACCGCGTGCTGCCTTGCGGGGTCTTCGGGCGCATCCAGTGGATACCCGTGACGGAAAGGGACGACCAGCGCGCGCGGCGGGCGTACTTTTTCGGCCACTTTGCGCAACAATTGAATCGCCACCGTAGAGATACCCTGACGCTCCAGTTCCGCAGCCACCAGACCCACGGTCTGGTTGCAAACCGGTCAGACCGGAATTAACATTGCCACATCGACGCCGTCGTCTTTCAGCAGCTTCAGCACCGCGGGGACGGTTTTTTTAATAAGGCGCCCGGGCGCGGTAATCGATCCCATAAACGACAGGTGCCGGTGGTTCAGCGAGCCGATACGCCCCTTTTTTTTTAATTCCCGCATGCGGCTAATGGGAAAAGCCAGATTGGGATCTTTACGGATTCCGGAATGGTCGAAAATATCACTGCGATGCGTGTCGATCAAACCGGCGACATCAATATCCGATGGAATTTCACGAAAACTGTAATCACCACCCCGAATCGATTTATCAAACGGCGCTTGATCGGCTGTGATGAAACCCGAGCTCGAAATCAGGGTGAGCCGACAATCCTTTAACGGCTTTTGCAACGGTACCCATGGAACCGGGTCGATGCGCCGCCAGGGGTAGGTTTTTAGAAACAACCGATACTTAATCGGAAACTCGCTCAGATCGCCCAATTTAAATAATCTTCCTTTAGAAGGTTTATCAGCACCTGCGCTACCGAAACCACTTGAGGCCAGGCGCATTTTCAAGATTTGACCTATGTCATTTCGTTCAATATCCAACTCAACTAATTTTCACTTTAAAATATTGCAATATAAGGCACTTGAAGATATGAGTCCAGTTTAATTTACTTCTAAGACGACCTTTAGTCGCGTTTGTCGCTGAAAAAAACCATCCAATCTATTCATCCAGGGAGAAAAATTCAGCGATTAAATGAATTTCATTCATTAAATTAATGGGTTGACATTCAAAAACCCAATCGATATATTCGCGTCGGTAAGGCGTCGACCGGAATCAAGTAATGCTTGGCTTGATGACGGCAGTAAAATCAATCCTTTGCTATCTTTAGCGTTGAACATTCTGTGTACTTAAGGATCGCGGTTTGACATAACCGATTATGCTGTGATCTCCTAACCCATAACCCATTTTCAGCGAGAAAAAGGAGGGTTTAACCATGACTGCAAAGAATATGAAAATGCTCATCATCTTCTTACTTGCCATTTTTCTAATCCTGCCGGCAAACACGGCCCTGGCGGAGGAAAAGCCCATCGTCATTGGTGCACCGCTTTCAACCGCCTTTCTTTATGGATGGGGTGCTGAAAGAGCTCTAATCCTGGCGGTTGAGGAAATCAATGCCGCCGGCGGCGTTAACGTGGGCGGCAAAAAACGTCCACTCAAGTTGGAGGTCATCGATACGCGGGATCTGGAGCCGGGCGTTCCAGTGAGCGAGGCTCTTTTGGCTGTCGAAAAGCTGATTCTGGATATAAAAGCCGATTTTATCGTGGGCGGACCGGTTCGTTCCGAGGCTGCCCTGGCCGCTATGCCGCTATTAAGCAAATATAAAAAAGTGTCGATCCTGACGACCGGCGTATTAACGCCCAAATATCATGCGCTGGTGGCCAAGGAATATGACAAATACAAATATTGTTTCCGGATCCATGGTGAGGCCAAAAACCTGGTGGGCGAGATGTTTGCAAACTTCACCGAATTGAAGGAAAAGTACGGTTTCAATAACCTTTTTATCATTGCCCAGGATGTCTCCCATGCGCGCGGAGCGGCCAAAGTCATGAACGCAGTCGCCACTAAAAAGGGGTGGAATGTTACCGGAGTGGAGATTTATCCCACCGGCGCGACCGACTTTTCAATGGGATTGCTCAAAGCTAAAAACAGCAAAACCGAAATTATCAATATCTGGATGGATATGCCGGAAAGCGCCATTTTGCTTAAACAATGGTATGAAATGAAAATTCCGGCTTTACCGTTCGGTTCCACCCTGGCGGCCGCCGAGCAGCCCGGTTTCTGGAAGGCCACCGACGGCAAAGGTGAATATACGCTTTGCAATGTGGTCAACGCCGGCAATGCACCTTCCGATGCGACGCCCTGGACCATGAAATTTTACAACGCTTACGAAAAACGGTGGAACGTTGCGCCCGAGGGCTTAGGGTGCTCCAGCAGTTATATGGCCATTTATGTTTTGCGGGATGCCATCGAACGTGCCGGCAGCCTTGAATCGGATAAGGTCGTGGTTGAGCTGGAAAAAACCGATGTTATGGGCGTTTACGGGCGCTTGAAATTTGATCCCAAAAGCCACCAGGTCATTCCGGCCAAAACGCCTGAAGAAGGAGCGGTGGGCAGCATCCTGCAGTGGCAGGACGGCAAGCGGGTCGTGGTCTATCCCAAAAGTATCGCCAAGGGCAGTATTCAGCTGCCGCCATGGATGAAAAAATAATACCTGAATCTTGCATGAAAATTAATGCGAAGTTGAGATTAAATTTAAAAATAGCAAGTTAAACAAATTATAGAAGAACAATAAAATACCTGTTCGGTATACAGGATAATAATCATTTTATCGCATTAATTTTCATCCTCTGGGCGAGCCCGCCAGAGGCGGACAGGCCGGAGGCTTCCATCTGCTGCGTAATTAAGGGCGAAGCATAGTTCACTATAGCTTCGCCCTGAACTGCCTGGCATATGAAAGCATCCAACTCGTGTAAAATCCAACTAATAACTTAGACCGATATGCGGGTTGAAGGCGCTGTCTGCGCTGCGCTTTCAACCCGATTCACGCCTGTTTTTCCCTGTTAGTACTATGCAAATTTTGATTTACGGAACCATAAACAGTGTCGCCCTGGCGCTATTTGCCCTGGGTTTTGCGATGGTGTACGGCGTCAGTCGTTTGCCGAATTTCGCCCACGGCGCCCTGTACGTGCTCAGCGGCTTTATTACCTGGACTTTTGTCAACTCGCTGGGGTTGAATTATTTTATCAGCATCCTTCTGGCGATGTTTGTCACCGGAATTATCGGTGCCTTGATTTACCAGTTCGTGCTGATTCGTATCCGGGGTATGGAAATTTCGGAAATTATGGCGACTTATGCCATCGGACTGGCCATTTTGGAGGGACTTCGCTGGGGCGGGTTCAGGGGCATGACTTATACCCTGCCGGCTTTTATCGAAGGCAGCACGGAGATTGCCGGCATTTCGGTGGATTATCAGCGCTTGTTGGTCGTCGGTATCGGCGCGGCGGTGGTTGCGGTCTTATGGCTGTTTACCCACTATACAAGTCTCGGTTTGGCCCTGCGCGGAATGGCCCAGGACGAGCGCGCCGCCATGATGTTGGGTATCGATTCGGATCTGATGGCGCTGGCAGCCATGGGGTTTGGCTCCATGCTGGCCGCCCTGGCCGCCGTCTTGTTGCTTCCCCTGGGTAACATCGTCGTTGAAGCGGGCTATAACGTTCTCATTTTAGCGATTGCGGTTTGCATTGTCGGCGGTTTAGGAAGCTGGATGGGTGCTGTGCTGGCCGCTTTCATCATCGGTTTCGCGCAAATTCTAACGGTGGTTTACCTGGGAGCCCATTACCAGATGGTGGTAGCGCTGCTGGCTATCATCATAACGCTGATTTTAAGACCGTCCGGGCTGTTTGGACGCCAGAAAGAACTAGAAGAACGCGTATGAAAGAATCAAGCGATCAACGCCGCAAGGAAAGGTTGGACCGGGGTATCAAGGTTCGTTCTGAAGGAATCTATGCCTTGATGTCCTGGCGCGAGCTGTCGTACTTGTTTTTACCCAGAGTCGTGCTGATCGGCGGTCTGTTGATTTTGCCGCTGGCGATGCCCTCCATGTACTGGCAACGGGTGATATCCATTGTCTGCATTTATGCCCTGCTGGCGTTGAGTTTCGATTTTCTGGCGCATTACGTGGGATTGGTGTCACTGGGCGGCGCATTTTTTATTGGAACGGGCAGCTATATTGCTGCCATTCTCAACACTTCGTTTGGATTACCACCCATTTTAACCATTCCGATTGCCACCTTGCTGGGCGCCGTTATATGTACCGTGCTTTTGCTTCCCTGTCTCCCGCTGCGGGGCGTCTATTTTGCGATTGTAACCCTGATGTATCCGCTGCTTTTAGCGCGTGTCATCGAAGCGCTCGATATCCTCGGCGGAACAGATGGGATTTTGGGCATCGAAAGTTTTGCCAATCGTTGGATGGAGCAATATTTCATTATTTTGATGGTCCTTTTTCTTCTTTTTGGAACCCGCCGACTGGTCAACCAGGATATTGGTTTGGTTTTCAGAGCAGTTAAAGACAATGATCAATCGGTCAGGGCGTCGGGAATAAGCGTTACCTATTACAAAACGATAGCGGTATTTATCGCTTCCGGGATCGGTTGCCTGGCAGGCGCTTATCTGGTTCACCTGTATATGTGGGCCGGTCTGTCAACCCTGGCACTGGATTTTTCCATTCTGCCCATAGCAGCCACCGTCATCGGCGGCTCCGGGACGCTGGTGGGACCGGTATTGGGCGCCTTCATTCTGGTGCCCATTTCAGAATTACTGCGGGCGTTCGGGACACTGCGTATCGTATTTTATGCCCTGATTCTGCTGGGGTTCATTATCTTTCGCAGTGAAGGTATTATGGTCTACGGCCAACGCAAATACCATCAATTCGAAAAGTGGATCAAAGTATGAGCACATCAACAACACCGCTGCTGCAGATCAATCAGGTGACCAAAACCTTTGGGGGCATTTTCGCGTTAAATGAGGTCAGTTTCGATCTGCACGAAGGTGAAATCTTAGGCATTATCGGCCCGAATGGGTCCGGCAAGACAACAATGGTGAACTGCATTACCGGCTTTATCGAGCTGAGTGCCGGTGAGGTTCGGTATCGGGGTAAACAAATCTCCGGCAAGCCGCCGCATAAGATCGCCGATATGGGAATCACGCGCACGTTTCAGATCATGCGTCCGTATTATAGCCTGCCGGCTTATAAAAATCTGGTGATCCCCCTTTTTTCTCCCAGGGCCAAACGTACCGGAGGCTGGCGGGGCGGCGGCAAACTGGGGGATCGCAATACGGTCAGTATCGATATTTTAGAAGAATTGGGTTTTGAACGAGAATCGTTTGTGCCTTACAAAAAGGCTTCCAATTTGCCCACCGGTTATCTGAAGCGCCTGGAGCTTGCCCGCTGTCTGGCGTTGAATCCGAAAATCATCATCTGTGATGAAGTCTTTTCGGGATTGAGCATGAGTGAAATCGCCAGCATGGTGCCGCTGGTGGAACGTCTGCAGATGGAGGGCATCACCCTGATTATGATCGAACATCGCCTCAGGGAGTTGTTTCAGGTGGCCAATCGGATAATGGTCTTAAATTTTGGTGAAAAGCTCATCGAGGGCACCGCCGAAGAAGTCATGGCGGACGAAAGAGTAAAAGAGGCCTATTTCGGATCCGAGGAGGTTGAGGAGGTGATGGCGCATGCTTGAGGCAAGGCAGCTGATGGTATTTTATGAAAACATGCTGGCCCTCAATAACGTCAGCATCAGGTGTGAAGAAAATCAAATTGTCGGCGTCTTCGGCGCCAACAGCGCCGGCAAGTCCACCCTGATGTATACCCTGTCGGGTATCATGGAAGATATTCGCAAAAAAGAAGAAATGGCCGGTGGTGAACGCATCAGTGTTCTGGGAGATATTACCTATTTGGGTGAAGGAATCATGGGCATGAAGCCCAGCAAAAGAGCGAAAAAGGGGATTGTGCTCTGCCCGGAAAGGCGCAGAATCTTTAAAGAGTGTAGCGTCCTGGAAAATCTGCGGATCGGGGGCTATCTGGCGACACCTGCCCAGGCCAAAGACACGCTGGAATATGTTTTTAATGTCTTTCCGGCTTTGCAAAAGCTTCAGAAAAGGATCGGCGGGTTTTTAAGCGGTGGAGAACAGCAGATGCTGGCCATTGGGCGTGCGCTCATGGCGCAACCGAAACTGTTGTTGCTCGATGAGCCCCTTTTAGGGCTGAGTCCTTTGATTCAGGCTGTTTTAGTGCGGGCAACCAGAGAAATTCGTGATGAAATGGGCATTTCGATTATTGTGACCGAGCAATACGCGCGCCCCGTTTTACCGATTGTGGACTATGCCTTTATTTTGGAAAACGGGACTGCGGTTTTAGAAGGAACCCGTGATGAGTTGATGGATAACCCGGATATCCGGTCGGCTTATTTCGGGATAAAGTGAACCATCCGACAGAGGGTTTTCGAGGAAAAGGGAATGAGTGAAATTACGGCAACTTTGGAAAATGAGTTAACGTTTACGCGTTTCGATCAGATGAGTGAACGCTATCCGGATAACAACGCCGTTAATTATCTGGGACAGCACTTTTCATTTTCGCAAATAAGGGACTTAAGCGAACGCTTTGCCGGCGCTCTGGTAGATTTAGATGTTAAAAAAGGCGACCGGGTAATGGTCTACATTCCCAACTGCATTCAATGGGTCGTTGCCTTTTTAGGGATCCAGAAAATGGGTGCTGTGATTGTGCCGGTTTCACCCATTTATACATCCCATGAACTCGATTATATGATCAAGGACTCCGGGGCCGAAACCATCATCTGCCAGGACACCAATTTTTGTTATGCCAGCGATGTGTCTGCCGATTCCGGACTTAAACGTATCATTGTCACCAACCTTGTTGATCTTTTGCCATTTTGGAAGCGTTCTCTCGGCGTCCTTTTTGATAAAATTCCCAACGGTAAAATCGAGCGGGCCGAGGGTGTATTTGCCTTTAAAAAACTGCTCAATCATTCTCCGTTGCAAACCCAGGTTGATATAGATCCGTGGAAAGACCTGGCATACATTTTATATACCGGCGGCACGACCGGCTTTCCAAAAGGCGTTCCCGGCAACCACATTGGCATGGTATCCTATGTCAATGATGTAACCGATGATGTGGCTGCAGGTCACCTCATGGAAGGCGAGGATGTTTATATTGCGATTAACCCGCTTTTTCACATTATGGCATTGGGTTTATTTATAGCAGTCGGGCTTAACAAAGGAAATACCACTGTCCTGATGCCGGTGCCCCAGGTCGATGCCATCCTTGAAACCATTCAACGCGAGCGGGTCCGCTGGTTTCTGGGTGTCCCAGCCCTGTACCGCATGATTCTGGAAAACGATCGTCTGGATAAATATGACCTCAGTTCTTTACGCTATTGTTACTGCGGCGGCGATGTTTTGCCGATTGAAGTCTTTAACCGCTGGCACGAGCGTCTCGGTATACCCATTTATCAGGTTTATGGATCCACCGAAGCCGGTCACGTGACTTACAGCCGAATTAATGAAAACCCTAAACCCACAACCCTGGGGCTTCCATTAAGGAGCAGGGAATGTATCGTTGTTGATCCTAAAACGTTAGAGCCGGCTGCAACCGGTGAAATCGGTGAACTTCTGGTGACGTCACCCTATACACTGAAGGAATACTGGAACAAACCGGACGAAACCCGGAAGTCTTACATCGACATCCATGGCAAAATTTATTACCGCATGGGTGACTATGTGCGCCAGGATGAGGACGGCGAAATCATATATGTGGAGCGTTCTGCCGACATCATCAAACACAAGGCCTTTCGGATTTCTGCTTCGGAGGTCGAGGCAGTGCTGCAGGACCATCCAACCGTCATTGGCGCCTGTGTGGTCGGTGTCCCCGATGATAAAGTCGGTGAACGGGTCAAAGCCATCGTGGTGTTGAAGGAAGATGCCCGCGGGGTTGGGGGCGCAGAGCTGCTGCAATGGTGCCGTGACCGCCTGGCGCCGTATAAGGTCCCTGGATACATCGAGTTTCGCGATATGCTGCCCAAGTCCAAGGTGGGTAAGCTCCTGCGGCGCGAAATCCGGGACGAAGAGCGCCGGCGGATTTCCAAGGAAGATGGCGGTTCTTAAGGCGCCATCTAATATTCCAGCCTGACTGCGCTCAAATCCCGCTGCACACCAAATTGACCTTATACGGGCGCGGCGAAGCCTTCGCAATGAATCCTGGGCTCCGGCCGGGGTGGTGCCTTTACGTCACCTTTGGGTTTTCCGAGCGGAATTATCGCTGCAATTTCGAGATTTTCCGGAATATTTAATGCAGCCTGCATTTTCTCAGGATCAAACCAGGTAAACCACAGTGTGCCCAATCCATATTCTGCGGCGGCCAGCATCATGTTTTCAACGCAGGCAGATGCAGCCTGCAAGGCGCCGTGTTTCTGGTTAAAAAAATCTCCCAGCCCTTTTTTAGTCGGATCAAACACCACGGCGATGATCACGGGGGCTTGCTCTAAAAAAGTCATATCGTATTTAGCCGCAAACCCCGGTCCGCCGCCGTCGAGAACAGCCTGTTTGGCCGCTTCGGAAACTTCTCTGATTTGTGCTTTTACTTTAGCGTCGGTGATGATGATATATTCCCAGGGCAGAGCATTCATGGGGCTTGGCGCCCACTGGCCGGCTTCCATGATAGCTGCCAGTTGATCCTGCGGGACGGGGTCGGGTTCAAATGCACGGCAACTTCTTCTGGATTTGACAACTTCCTTAAATTCCATAATGGTATTCCTCCTCTAAAATTCGGGTTTCAGCTTCTCATTGATTTCCTCCGGAAAAGCCATACAGATGCCTTCATTGTAAAGATTCCGCAAAGCACCGATATCCGGGGTGCCCAGCGCCTGATTAAAAAACGTGCGCGGCGAAAACACCAGATGAAATCGCGCATGGTCATCACCCCGGGCGCCGGGGAAAAAGTTCATATTAAAATTGTAAACGCCCATTTTATCATAGGCGCTCATCAGCCTGGTCAGCCCTTGCGCAAGGTCCTCAACATCATCGTCGGTCATCTCCAGCGTGCAGTTTACCGCATCGACAACTGCGGCAACGTCTCCGGCGACTCCCAATGGCGCGTATACGGTCAGCCAGCTGGAGCGGCCGATTTTGCCCAGAAAGCGTTTGCCGTCGGCTTTTTCCGTTTGCACTAGGTCGTCCCAGTAATTGGTTCCCTTTTGTTGGAAATACGTTTTCGCACAGTTGAGTTCCTCCTGCAACAGATTGGGTGCGTAAGCAGAGGCAAACACCTGTAAATGCGGATGAATGAGCGAACTGCCGGAAGCGGGCATATAATTCCAGTTAATCAGGTGGTATACGGATTCGGGATGATTGATCTCATCAATCCTGCGAAAAAACCGGATCGCCAGACGAAATGCATCTACGATGTGGCCGGGGGTAATTTCAGTCATGGGAATGAAATGCTGACTGCTGAAGGTGGCACACGCGCCCAGGCTGTCATAAGGGGCGATATTCGGAAACAAAACTTTATCGTCCAAAACCATACGACCTTCGGGAACAATTTCTTCCGGGAAACAGGGAGTGACCTTCATAACCTTATCGGGGCAAAACGGACAGTATTCCTGAGTTCCGGCCACCAGTTGGTCGAAATCCGGCTTTTCCCATTTTAAGGGCATGAAATGACAGATGCGCGAGGTCCTTCCGGTAAGGGGGTCTTTGCGGATTTCGCTGGGGATCGTTTTGCGCTCCATGTTGTTATTGGGGTCAAGAATAACGGTCTCCCGTTCAATAGCTTCAAACTTCATACCGCCTCCTTTTGTTGAGTTAATCGTAGAAGTAAGTTAGCCAGAATAAACCCAGAGATCAATACTTACTTTTTCAGGCTTCATTCTCCTGGTTCAAAGGTTCAACGTTCAAAGGTTCAAAGGTTAGAATACAGAAGACAGAGTTAAAAGGACAGATGACAGTTGCAGACTGGAAAATAGGGCAGTCCTCTATGGCTGTCAGGAGCCGGCGGCCTGAAGCCGGTTTTAGATTAATTTTAATATCTGGCGGCAAACCCGGTACACAGGTAACTTAAACCCTGAACCCTGAACCTTTGAACCCTGAACCCCTGAACCTTTATGCTCAATAGAACATTTCAGTGTACACCAGAGAATCGGAAAAGCTTTCGTCGATGAGCAAGGTGACATCCCGAATCATCTCGCGCCGGCCGCTAAGGTAAAAATCGTAGACTGCGGGTGGTAAATGCTTTTCAAGATATTCGGTGACCTTTCCTCTAAAAGCATTTGCAGGCAACTTATTTGACTCTGTCAGACAGGGAACATATGTCCGGGCGCTTTGCTGAAATTGGGTAGCGTAATATAGATCCTCCGGCAAACGGACGCCGTGCAAAAGCGTAAAATCGGTTAAACCCGATCGGGCCATCGAACAGAACGGCGCGATGCCGGTGCCGGTGGCCACAAACACCGCCGGTCGGGGGGAGGGTTTGTAGGTAAAATAACCGTGAGGACCATGAATGGAAAGGGATGTGCCAATTTCAGCGGTACTCAGAAAGCCAGAAACTTTGCCGCCGGTCACGTTGCGGATACAAAGGTTAAGGTCAGATTCCTTTGGCGCTGAGACAATGGAGTAATCTCTTTCGTGTCCACCGCAGCTTAAGCGGATCCGTTGCCCCGGCTCAAATTCAAAACCCGAAGGGGTGCTTATAATGATCCCAAAGGATTTATTCGAAAGCCATTGGCGTTTCAGCAGAACGGCCGCATACGTTGATACGTGGGTTTTCAACTTCGAAATGACCTCAGGATCTCCAGGGTTTATCTAAAACGCCATGAATACGATTGCATTGACGGGCAAACACAAAGAGATAATCCGACAGTCGATTTAAGAAGACTAACAGACGCTGATACGGCACGGTGACTTTCGCTTTCATAGATTGGTCGATCAGCGGCACAACCTTGCGTTCACACCGGCGACAAACTGTTCGCGCCACATGGGCCCAGGCAGCCGTGATGTGGCCGCCTGGCAATATAAAAGCGTTCAGCCCTGGCAACTCATTTTCGTATCGGTCAATGGCTTTTTCTAAAATGGCAATCTGTTCCGCAGATATTTCCTGGAGGGAATCTATTGCGGCAGAGTCCGGGCGGGTGGCAAGCCAGGCACCCGCTTGAAAAAGGTCGGATTGAATCTGCTGCAGCTCGGCAACCAGTTCTTCTTTTGCAGAAAGATGGACCGCTAGGACGCCCAGAATTGAGTTGAGCTCGTCTAAATCACCATAGGCATCGATTCTGGCGTCCGCTTTTGATACGCGTTCTCCGCTAAATAAACTGGTTTTGCCTTTATCTCCGGTACCGGTGTAGATTGTCATTGTTTTCTACCTGAATCTTGCATGAAAATTAATGTTATGAAAGCCTCCGACTTGTCCGCCGCTGGAGGGCTCGTGCAAAATTCAGGTTCTAAATTATGGATTTTAATGCTTCGAGCGTATGTTCCGGTTCGGGTCTTAGCGTATAATCCGCATCAGTTTCTGCGTATCGTATAATGGCCTGCCGGTCAATAATGAATCTGGCTGCCAGTGGCAGTGTCCACGAATCGTCTGCGTTGTAGCGGGGTAAGTCGATGCCGAACTGCAAATAAATTTTTCTCAAATCTTCCGGCAGCGTATGAACAAGCCCGAACTGGCTCGCAAGTTGATTGCCCGGATCGCCGAGAATGTGAAATGTAAGGTTTTTGGATTTTATCAGAGCGCGGCTGTATTTTACGATCTGGGGAGAAATGGCGACCAGGTCTGCCCCCAGGGCGTTGAACTCAGCGATATTACTTTGCAGAGCCTCCAGCTCAAAATTGCAATATGGTCACCAGCGGCCGCGGTAAAAGGTGAGGATCATGAACCGTTGCGACAGGATATCTTCTGAGCGCACCATCTTGTTTTCGGCGTTTTCCAACGCGAAATACGGCGCTTTGTCGCCTGTTTTTAAGGCTCGCTCCAGGATCCCCGAGTTTCGCAGGTTGTCGGTGGCCCGGTGCATCCGCTCTAATACATCACCTGGAGCCTTTTTCTCGAAAATGGCCTTATATTCGTTAAGCTTTGTTTGTAAGCTCATCTACGTTCTCCTTTTTCTCAGAGAGTATCCATAATTGCTGCAGAACAAATATTGAAAAAGGTATGCACGACGATCATTAAGTCAATAGACTCCGGGTTACAGGTTATAGGTTGCGCGGTGCGGGTTACGAGTTGCGGGTGTAGGGTGTCAGAGGACAGACAACAGAAGACAGGGGACAGAGAACAGAAGGCAGAGATTTAATGCCCTGACCTAATAATTCGTTTACAGAATTTGTACTTCTGAGAGTCTCAATTTTTTCAGATATATCGCAGATATTAAAGGTCCGACCAAAATTTGCATAGGTTGGAGAAATTTGTACTTTTAAGAGAGTCCTAAATGGGTCGCTTTACCGTTTGTTTAAATCAAATGTATTTAGGTAAAGCATAATGACTATGAAAAATATGTTTCGGGCGTGTCAAAGATAGTTATTTAAAAACTCAATATCTCTATTATATGATTTTCTATAAACTGCTACACACAAATTGTAATTTACTTAATAAGACGTAACCCTACTGGTTTACTAACCATGGGAGTTGGCCATTGAGCTTCATTTGAATAGCCACTTTCGCCAAACTCATTATAAGCGCTTACCACAAAATAGTAACTCACATCTGTTTGTAACCCAGAAACTATATATTCAGTAACATTTCCTACATCTATGGTTTGGGTATAGCTACCAGGTGATGTGCCATAATGTATGCGGTAACCATCTGGAATGCTTGGACTAGAGTCCCAAGCTAAAGTTACTTCGGCGGCAAATACATTGGAAAAACAGATAACCATTAGAAATAAAATAAAAAATACGATATACATTTTTTTTCCCATAGATACACACTTCTCCTTAGAATTATTTTTTTCTTCAGCAATAAGAAATTTAGCCAGTCTAATGCTAAGCATGCAAAAACTATGCAAAAAATTTAAGATTCTTTTAAAAAAAAAGAATAGAATTACAGTGACTTATGAAAAGCAAGTCTGAATCAGTAAATATATTTTATGAAATTTTTTGCTAAAAATTGAGTAATTAAATTCATAAAATGGAATCTTTTACCTTTCAGAAATATTGATCAAAGATTTCGTGGATCGCTATCATTATAACAGAGTAAAGCAGGTAACATATTTTTCAGGTTCTATGGAATCGTAAAGCCAAGCCCAAACGTTATTGCATGGTAATCCCAATTTCCTGTCTCACCATAGCTAAAGGTAGCGAACGGGCTAAGTGCAATAGCTTCATAAACCAAGAAGTCATAGCCTCCCCCAACAGTTAAGCCCCAGCCTTCTTTTCTTCTCGGCTCGTCCGATCTATTGCTCCAATTACTCACATATCCTCCACCTGCCTTCACGAAAAGACCTGATCCTTTGCTGGGATACAACCGTGTGATAAGAAAAACTTGACTGATACCTTTTCCCTTGTTTGGATCTTCTAGATCACTTGCCTCAAGAAGCCAACCGCTTAATTCTAGTCCAATCAAGAAATGAGGATTGATAGTGTATCCTCCTTGGAATCCTAAAAAGAAATAAATGTCGTCATCGTCTTCCTCATTAAATGACTGCTGAAGAAATCCAGCGCCAGTATCAATTCCTCCCCAAAATCCATTGCGGATATAGTGTTCCTCCGCTGACGCAGCTGGGGCCAAAAAGAATATTGCTAGGAGAATGGTATATACCAATTTTACTGGATGTATAATCTTTTTCGCTTCGATCATGGGCGACTCTGAGGTTCTGTTTGA
Organism: uncultured Desulfobacterales bacterium; assembly: GCA_947259495.1. GTDB lineage: Bacteria > Desulfobacterota > Desulfobacteria > Desulfobacterales > JAHEIW01 > JAHEIW01. Next base: position 71,242 of record CAMYLV010000001.1, read on the forward strand.
TATTATATTTAATTCACCCTCTATCTTTTGTGACCGAACTCTCTGATAATATAATTTATCCAAAAATAAATCTCCAATCACTATTTACTAAAGATTTATCGAAATAATTATCAAGAAGAATCTAAACTCTTCCCCCACTTAGCCCTAACAAAATTAAATCTAACAGAACTGCTGGTGGTATTAACAGGTAATAGAGCTTGGTACTTTCATCTTCAGATTCGTACCCACCAGCAATCCCCAGTGGCTGAACAGTATCTTGATCACTTTCAGACGGCCAGTAGATTAACAAAACATCTGAGTAATTTGTGACTTCGTTTTCATTCATTTCAGCGCTGCTATCTGCTTCGTTCTTTAAAAACTTAACTTCGTACAATTTTTCTTTAGCTGATCCTTGCGCTTTAAGCTTGTTGAGCAGAGTGTAAAGTCGGTCTGAATCTTTTTCAGGAAGCGTAAGTTTTACAATTGGGAGTGTGGAATCGGCAAGAAGCTTTTTGGGTTCTAATTCTTGACAACCTTTTTTCGCTTTTTCTAGGGAGTATAAGTAATCAGTGATATAGGTATCCGGTGCATATCTGTCGGGGAGTCCGCCTATGTCTTTCCCCCTGAAACCAAGCGTTTCCACATCTATCGTTTCTTTTAACAGAGAGGGGTTCGGCAGTGTGATTGCGTAACACTCAGATTTATTCGTTTTAGGAGGTTCATATAACTCAACACAAACTGATATATCACCATTTTCTTGTTCAACCGCAGATCTTACCTTACTGATATTCAAATTCGTGTGACTAATCGAAGGAGATGATTTTCTATCTGCAAGGTCTAACGTATAAGTGGTTGCGCAACCGCTCATCATAAATATAAAAATAAGAACTAATGAAGTGCACATAGGCTTAAAATATTTTGGATTTTTGGTTTCTATTTTATATTCTCTCTTTTTCATGTCTGCCTTCCTTATTTACCCAATAGATAGCAACCGGCGTTCCAAAATCGGTTTTTGGATGCGTATCCGTCAGAAAATCTCATCTCAAGAATCAAAAGAATAGAGAATATCAAAAAATAATTGTATAAATTTCATATTGTTATGGGTTTCAACAAAAAGCAGGGAATAAGGGAAAAAATTTGAATTTTTGTTTTTTGTGATAGTAACTATGGGGAAGGCCTCGGATAAGGGGTGCAACAAAGGTTGACGTGGCATTTATAATTTTGATTTCACTTAACAATATCGAACGGTTAAATGATAATAATACAGGTTTACAATGCAAAAAAAGTTGCACTGTTCTGGGGAGGTAGTAATTGCTTAGATTTTTATGATAGTACGGGGAAACATACAAGGTATTAAAGGTGTAACGGCTAATCGATTCTCCATATGGTCTAACTATTAAATGAATGGAAATAATTATCGCATATTAGATATTAAAATATTCAGAATATCATGGGAATGAACATATAAGCGGTCTTTTGGTAATATTCGAGATAGATGGGGTCTTCTAACAGTAATTTTTCTTCATACTTAGCTCGAAGATAGCACACTATGCAAAAACTACAAAAAATGATTAAGTTTAAGAGAGAGAATTGAATCAATAAAAAACAGATGTCAAAAAGTATGTAGAATGAATAAATGGGGTGACGGACAAATCTATACATTCCGCCAGTTTGAATTTTTCGAGTAGAAGGTAATATTGCAAACGAACGACCAAGTGAAAATATGCTCAATATTGAAGAAAAAATAATAATAACCATTAGAAGATAAATGATAAATACAAATTTGGCAGGCACTAACACAACTGCGCCCTCGGATGCGTAAAGATAGCCGATAAACGTACCGTAAATTGCTATAATCAACTCTTTAACTCTAAAGGAGCTTTTTATAGGCGAGTGACGTATAAGATAGAAGATAGTCAGGGAGCTGTTTCTGATGAACAAAAAGATGTGTATGAGCAATATTAACTGTGACGCAATGTACCAATTGGCATATAAGAAAAGTACATTTAAATAAGAATAATACGCCCAAAGGGATGCCACAATGACGTTAACAACCCAATGCCTGGTCTTTTTGGATAAAAATATCTTTAAAGTATACTCCAAAGTTTTGTAAATCAAATTTTTGAGATTAAGGTGAACAGCTTAAAAGTATTAAGCGCCTCACAGAGTTCAATGTGATATGTTATGACAATAGATATATTTTGCCATGATCTATAGGCGATAGCAAGTTGAGACTTAATTGAGAGTATCCAAACTTTGCCTAAAATGCAGATATCATTAATGTCCGCTGTCGGGTGGAGCTAATCTCAAATTAATTATTGTGAAAGCATCTATGTCCACCGACAACTTAGACGAGGTCAGCCGAAACGTTGGGTGCAGGCCTCCCAATCTTGAACGCTGAACGTTTGAACCTATGAATCCAGGATCATTTTCATGGTGGGGCCGTCAATGTTGCCGCCGCTGATGATGACGCCCACACGGCCCTGCGGTGTCACACTGCCGCTTAACAGCGCTGCGATACCCAAAGCGCCCGAAGGCTCAACCACCAGCTTCATACGGTAAAATAAAAATTGAACGGCTTCAATAATCGCCGCTTCAGAGACCGTTTTCATATCATTCACATATTTTAGCACTAACGGGAAGGTGACCTGTTCTCCCAGGGAAGGCGTACGGGTCCCATCGGCGATGGTGGGCGGATTTTTAACGGTGTGAAGTTTGCCGCTGTGAAAGGAGCGGGTGGCGTCGTCGGCCAATTCCGGTTCGATACCGATGATCCGGCATGCGGGATCTATTACTTTCGTGGCGATGGCTGAACCACTTAGTAAACCGCCGCCGCCGCATGGCACCAGCAGCATATCCAGCGATTCGATTTGTGCCAAAAACTCAAGCGCTGCGGTTCCCTGCCCGGCAACGATATCGATGTGATCATAGGGCGGTATCAGTTTATAGCCGTGCTTTTGTTTAAGATCCTGGGAAATTTCTTCCCGGGTGGTTTCGGTGGGATCATGTTCAACAATTGTGGCCCCGTATGCTTCAGTGGCAGCCCGTTTGGTGGCCGGAGCGTCGTGGGGCATGACAATCGTTGTTTGCACACCCAAAATTCGGCCGACCAGGGCGATGGCCTGGGCGTGATTTCCGGAAGAATGTGTAATAACGCCGCGCCTGCAATCGTCTTCTGAAAGCTGGGTCATGGCGTTGTAGGCACCTCTGAATTTAAAGGCCCCTACGCGCTGATAATTCTCACATTTAAGATAGATCGTTGCGCCCACTTTCTGGTCCAGGGTGCGCGAGGTCACGACCGGGGTGACATGGGCCTGCCCGGTGAGCCGCTTTTTTGCAGCCTGAATACGGTTAAACAGGTTTTCGGTCGGTTTCGACATGCATGTGCGCCAGGTAATTAGCCCCACAATATGATGAGAGGTCATTCACGGATCAGAAAAACAATAAGTCAAAAAAAGCGGACTGGTTTCACCATTGGGAAGGGGGCAATATCTTCCACGGATAGCTATCTTTCGTGACACGGGCCCAGTAAAGGTTTCCAGAATCCCGCCAGGGGTCCAGCACGATTCCCTCAAAAAAACGCTGTCCCGTGGCTGTTACTACGACGCAGTTGTGCTCGCGCAGCTCACTGCCGCGATATGCCACCGCCCAGTGGAATTGAAAGCTTTTTAACTCCAGTGCCTGAAGGCGCTGCATAAGGTCTTCCGTCCACTGATAGCACAATCCGCGGTCTTTAATACCCATTACAACCAGCAGATTATGGGCTACGGCTGGACGAACGAGCTGATATTCTTCGGCCAGAACTGCCGATTCATGGGTGGCGGTTTCGGCCACCCGTCTTGCTTCTGGGGGGTCGACCGTCTGGCTTAGTGCATTTAGCTCCTGTTCAAGCCGTTTTACTTTATCCCAATATGCATGCTCATTTGATTGCTGGGCCGATGATGTAAGATCAGTTGACGATTGGTTCGGATAATAAACCTTTACTGTCGCACAACCAAGCAGACCGGTAAGTAAAAAAAGTGCTGTGATATATGTTATAGTAGATTTCATATGTTACATTAGGAAACCGGAGTAATGGAGTGTTCGAGTATTGGTTTTTTCCATTACTTCAGTACACCACCACCTTATGGTTGCTCTTATTATGCACAGCGTTGCTTTAATAAACCCAAAAAGTTGCATATCTTAACCTATTATTTTGAACCGATGTTTATTCCCAAAGCTGCAAGCTGTTTCACTATCAAAGGTTCCCATCCACGATTAGCTTGCGGATTTGCAGGACTCGGATGGGCAATCATACCGATTTCTACCTTATGGTTATCTAAGGCAATTCGTGCGCGTTTTTCTGCAAATTTGCCGACGCCTATGACATAACGCGGTTTAAAGTAATCAATGGTGCGGCGAAGGGCATGGTCGCAGATTTCCAGCAATGGTCTGCGCTCAGCTGCGCGAATTTGGTCCGGTGTCCGGTTGCGCCCGCTTTTTTCAATAAAAAGCAGGGGGCAGTAATTTGCCACGAAAAAACGCTTAAAAAATCGTCCGGGCGTTTGAAATGTTTTTTGAGCCCACCCCCAAAGCCGTGTGCCGCTGACTTCTCTTTTGGTACAACCAAAACCCATCACCGGTCGTTTTGGGTGCATCTGTGCAGGGAGGCCGACCGGGGTTTGAATTTTCATCCAGTCTCTAACCGCATTTATTTCACCGAAAGGAACGCCGGTTTGAGCCATGCCCCATGGCCCTGGATTCATCCCCAAAAACACTATCTCCTTGGGTGCGGATGCATATTTTGTGTGATATTGTCTTAAGGCGTCCAGTGCGTATTCAAGTGGGTTATAAACATGCGTGACCGGTGTTCCAAATCGCAAGGGACGCAGCTCATCAACCATATCGGCAACAATCGATTCAAGGCAATCTAAATCTGGATTCATAAGACTTACGTTTCTGCGTTTCTTAGCGCACCGAGAAGATTCAATCATAAGATAGGTCGATATAAATAATTCGTCAAATCGCATTAAGGTTTTAATATGATGTACTGAAATGATCGCCCGGCTGGGTCCGGCTGAAAGTTCGTGAGGCCATGCTTGGTTAGATGTTATTTTTATGTTTTTCGCGGCAGCCTTTGTCGGTCAAACAATAGGATGGCTGGTTGTCTGGTCCGCAAACAAAGGACCCTTCCATAGGCTCCAATAAACCTTCGGTAACCAGGCTATCCAGATCCTTAGTTTTTCCAAGATGATTTCCCGGATAATACACCCCCCGTTGCATTTTTACCAAAATCTCCTGCTTCATATGTCTCCTCTTAGGCTTTCCTGCGCAACAATGCGGAGTGCAGCCATCTATTGTCGATGCTCCTATCAAATCAGAGCTGCTTTTTCATGCACACCGCAGTTTCCGGGCAAAGGTTTTTAAATTCATTCGTGTCTTGCAGAGCAGAAGGCGCCGACCCACGATCGGTTGTGTGATACCCCCTGTTGGTGAAAAAATCTTCAGCTGTTAATGTCAACAGATAAAGGGCGGTCACTTTTTGCGACCGGGCGTATTTTTCTATTTTGTTGATCAATTGGGTCGCCAATCCCTGCCGACGAAAAGCCTTAGCAACTGCCAGGGATCGCAGCAGTCCAAAGTTGCCGCTAAGCTCAAGACCCACCACGCCGCTTAATGTTAAAGCGGTTTCATCTTTCACTATCAAAAAGTGCTGTAGTTGCGATGGGCGAATATCCCGGTGATCAAGGCCGCTGGTCGCCAGGATCTGTTTAATCTGTTCTTCGTCTTCGGCGGATGCAAAGGAAAATTCCATAGAGCCCAAAGTCGAATTAAAATTGAGAATGACGGAGTTCCTTAAAAATAATAATTTTTCTCATTTTTAAAATTTGATGCGCTCATTTTAGGGCCTAAATTGAGCGATTGTCGAGGTTGCCGCAGCTACAAGGAAGGTGTCGTTCCGCTATAGTTGACTATGCGGGACGGCATCTGAAGCAGTAGATGCGGTAAGTTCGGCAATCCCCGTGGGCATCAAATTTGAAAAATTGAAAATGATGGAATTCCTTAAAAATAATAATTTTCCTCATTTTTAAAATTTGATGCGCTCATTTTAGGTGATAAATGTATATCGGATCATTATGCAAGCTGCGCTCCAATCTTAAAACCTTGCTGGGAACAAATCCTGGCAGCGAAAAATTGCTTGATACAACGACAGCGCCCGGCTTCAGACCGGCAACGAGCTTGCTGGCTAATTTTTTCATCACATCCGGATAAAGATAACAAAAAACAACATCTGCTTCCGACAAGTCTGCTTCCCAAAAATTTTGACACCTGATTTGAATTCTATTGGGCCCGAAAGAGAATAATCGGGCCTTCAGGTAGGCCAACGGATTGATTTCATATCCGACTGTGCGAACCCCATACCGCTTTTGAACTTCCCGAAGCACGCGTCCGTCACCGCAGCCCAGATCGACCAGCATCTGGTCAGCTTTCATGGGAACCGCATTGATAAAGGCGGCAATTTTTGCTCGAGAGGTTGAAACGTAAAGCGCGCCCTGGGTGATGGGCAGAACCAGGGCAATGCTAAGGACATATATGATTTTCAGGGCAAACAGGCCCCCGGCCAAAATGATAAATATCCAGATCCAAGCGGCCATGCCCCTCTCTTGTGGGATTTGCCTGAATCTTGCCTGAAAATTAATGTTATGAAAGTCTCCGACTCGTGCAAAATCCAGGATTAAAAAAAATGGACGACAGCCGTATCTCAATCATATTGCCCTGGAAGTGTCAAGTCATAATCTAGTCATTTTTTTGTGCCTTGCCCTTCAAAATCAACGCTTCACAGGGATCGTCATTTCTAAATTGGTTGTATTTTCAAAGATTTCTCAACATGCCTGTCGTGCCGGGCAAACCGATTTAAGCTTCAAAATCCGGATGGCGTTTTTCATCTATCCGGCCCTTACACCATCAGGGACCGGTCTCTCCGGGACGGCCAGAACCGGTGTAATATTATCGGCATAACCAAGATCAAATAACATGCCTTCGGACACTTCGCCCATCATTTGACGGTGTTCAAGATTTACCACAAATAATGCTTGCAGACCGATAATCGCCCCCGGATCCACGCGTTCTGTTTTGATACCGGCCAGTATATTGCGTTGGTGATCACCAAAGTTGACGCGTAATTTAACCAATTTGTCCGCCTGTTCAATCTTATCAACGCGTTCGATGGTTCCAACGCGGATGTCAATTTTCTGAAATTCTTTAACGGAAATGGTCGGCTTGACCGGTGCCACCTCAATCTTTTCCATGATACATTCCTTTCTTCTATTGAAAATTTAAACGACAGCGCTGATGAGGGCGCCGATCCCGAAAACCAGGATGACGATGCCGGAAATTTTGTTCACCAGCGCCAGTTTTCCCTCGCTTATTTTGTGGCGAAAAATATCCGTCGCACCGCTTAAAAAAAACCACCAGGCAGCGGAGCCGCTAAAGACGCCGATGACCATCAGGCCGGCTGCCGCATAATGGATGGATTCACTGACGATCCCCAGGCCTGCAAATATGCCGGCAAAAAACAGGACTGTCATCGGGTTGGTAAGGGTTAGCAAAAAGGAAGTGCCATACGCAGAGAGAGCCGTGTCGTTTGCCATCGCAACACTCTGCACCTGCGGTTTGCTTGAGAATGCCTTTATCCCCAGATAGCAAAGAAAAAGACCCCCGATCAGCCGGAACCAGATGGATTGATCGACCAAAAAATCGGAAATAAAGGTTAAACCAAAAGCAGCCATGAAGCCGTAAAGGGCATCGGCGGTAGCCGCCCCCAGCCCCGTCGCCAACCCCTGAAGATTGCCGCTCAATAATGTCCGCTGAATGCACAGGATTCCGATGGGCCCTACGGGTGCTGCAATCGAAAAACCGATGATAAAGCCCTTAATAAACAAGCCCCATTCCATTATTTGTTATCACCGGCAACCACTGAAGAACTCGGTTTTTCGTTAACAATCAACTGAAAGACATCCGGACGGGCGTAGTGCCCCACAACATCAAAATCAAATTTACTGCGGGCGATTGCGCCTAAATCCAGTTCGGCAAATAAGATGCCCTCCTGGTCGTACAACGGGCCCGCTAAAACTTTTCCCAGCGGCGAAATGATCGCACTGCCGCCGCGGCACATGATTTCAGGCTGTTCGTCCAAATCCTTTAAGTTTTTTAAATCATCCGGATACATTTCTTTGGTCATATATTGGTTACATCCCAGCACGAAGCAGCGCCCTTCACAGGCAATGTGGCGCAGTGTCGCCTGCCAGGTGTCTCTGGCATCGGCTGTCGGCGCCAGGTATACTTCGACAGCTTTGTGGTACATGGCCATGCGGGCCAGCGGCATATAATTTTCCCAGCAGATCAACCCGCCGATGTTGCCGAATTCGGTCTGTATAACGGTTAGCGTGCTGCCGTCGCCTTCACCCCAAATCAGTCGCTCCCCTGCGGTCGGTTTAAGTTTTTGATGTTTGCCCAGAAGCCGACCATCGGGCCCGTAGTATAAAAGCGTGCAATACAGCGTGCCGGTGCTGCGCTCCATATCACGCTCGATTATACCCATTGCCAGATAGACGTTGGTTTTTTTGGCAACTTCTCCCAATTTTTTAGTCGTGGGGCCCGGGACTTCCACGGCGTTTTCCCAGTAGTTTTGCCAGACCCTTCGGCCCACCGGGCTGCGGCTTCCCACTACGGTACCGAACGCCAGACCCCGCGGGTAGGCCGGAATATATGCTTCGGGAAACAAAATAAACTGAGCGCCTTGCGCAGCCGCCTGTTCGATCAAACCACAGGCTTTTTCCACAGTGGCCTCACGATCAAATAGTACCGGCGCGGCCTGTACAACAGCCACTTTTAGGTGTTTGTTTTTTGGGGTCATTTTGCCTCACTTTTTTGCCAAGCGATTTGGTGCTGGGGAAAAGGCCCAAGCATGAGCCTTTCGTGAAATGGCGGCTCAAATAATCCCTAAAGGCACCGGCAATTTTTGCGGTATGCATACCATATGAAGCAAGGGCTTTATAGCCTTACATACCGGGGGTAGGTGCCTTTGGCATTTTCAGCGCAGAAAAATATCAATCACATGGCCCGTGGAGGTTTCACACAAACCGTAACCGCCGCTTTTGAACCCGATCACGGTATCAGAAAGTCTGAATTTACATCTCATCTCCGTTCCACGGTCGCCGTGCAAAATAGCCTCCGCGTTTCCGGGGAATTCATAAAGCGCCGGGTATTCTTTACCCGATTGCGGCGCCATAGGCTCTGCAAGGAGCTTGCCCGTAAAATGCTCTCCACCCGGCATTGTTATCTGTATTTGAGCGGATCCGAATTTTTCATCTTCATATGCAAAGTAAACGCGCTTGCCCGTGTAGCGATCGACACCCTTCAGCGTCCCCGAACAGGACACTGCGACTAAAACCAATAGGGGTATGAAGATCAGCAGGAAATGCCTTCTCATTTTTCGATCCTTTCCGTTACGGGTGGGAAGTGTTTTGTGGGCTTTGGTTAGTCCCCCAAAGGTCAGCAATGGATTCGAAATTACGCCTAAGGTGTCAATGCGCCAGACTCAACCGGTGGCTTTTTTATATTGATATTGCTTATAAAGGATATACCCGCCCCACACAAGTGCGAATATCATTACAGCACAACCCAGCGTGTGAGCCAGATGGGCCAGCGAATGGTCGTAATTAATCCAACCCATTTCTTTGAGAATAAATTCCCAATCGTGAAATCCATAAGGTGATGTGCGGCCGGTATTGCCGCCTAATAGCGGCAGAGTAAGCGATCGAGCATCATTGATGTAGGGGGCAAGATCCAAAAAGTTTTCGCCAAACCACCACAGGGCAAATGCGGCAGCGAAGGTATCGCGGGTTTTGATTAAAAATACGACAAGGCACACCAGCGGCATAAGCAACTGACCGAGGCTGCCGCCCAGGGAGGTCATAAATCCGCCGAAGGGTCGAAAAATAAGATGACCGGCTTCATGAAACGGTAGGTTGACAAAGTGCCAGAAAGAGTCCATCGCATAATGGCTCTGCATGGGCATGAGGATAAACTTGAAACTCCATATCAAAATTAGAACAAATAAAAGGCTGCGGCCAGCCAAAATCAGCGGATTGGTCTCTGGCTTGATATGGAAAAACAGGTTTTTTGTAAATTCCAAGTGGTCATTGATTTTTGTTGTCGCAGGGGTCTTATAAACAGTTAATTTAAACTTATTTTCTCTAATTTCCAAGTATTTAGAAAAAATAATGCCACATTTTTGGCATTCTGCACCTTCAAGCGCCTGTCCAAAACCGCATTTTGGGCAATTCATGATACTAAATCCATTTTATCGGTTATTCATAACAAATTTCGGATGCAGTCGGTTCAACAAAAAAAGCAGCGCCCGAATCAGGGTGCTGCTTTTGTATGGTTCGTGGTGATGAATTCTAGCTTAATTGGGCCTGCGATCAATCGAGGTAAAGTGTTTGTGTTTTTGGTAATGCACTATTTCGGACGGACCGTTTATTTTTCTTTTCCTTTTCTTTTCTTTTTTTCCGCTCTCTAACAAGGATAATTAACATCACGACAACAACGCCGATTTCTGAAACCAGTAATAAGCTCTGAGAAATAAGGTCCTTCATATAATCTCCTGTCAATTACAAACATAATATCGGAAATATTTGGCTAAACTTTAGAATAAATACAGTTTTCACGCATTCGATCTGTTTCGCTGCCAACTAAAAATTATAAATAAGTCAAGCTGTTGCCCTGACTACTGATATTAACCGGTATTTTAATTGATTAAGGGGCAATTCAGCGCTGGATCTGATGGCTATGTAAACTTTACGCCAATTCCATAGTTGTGCATGGCGTTTTTATCGGTAACTTCCTTGCACCACCTGACGACAGAGTTGTAGGCTTTTGGAGCGGATTTAAAGGGTTGCGTGTCAAATTTGATTTTTATTTTTGTTCCGGGCTTGAATGCAACTGCTGATTCCAATAGCAAACCATCATTGCTGAAATCTTTTGTTTGCGCATAACTCAACGACCCGGAATTTATATCTTCTATGATGACAGTCGCTCGATGTAAAAAGCGCTTATTTTTTCTAAATCCGGTTGCGGCGCTTGTTTCAGAAAATGAGAGCCTGCGCGCACCGTATTTATGAGCCGCGAAATTTTTTAAGGGGTGCCGCGCTGATGGGGTCTTTTTAGATAGTTTTTTTTGCCTTACGCTTTTATGGCACTGCGGGCACCCCCGGCCTTTAATCCTCGCTTTGACCGTTTGCGCCCATTCGTGACCTTCTTCACAAATCCACCACACTTTTTTATTAAAGTCTGGTGGCAAATTTCTCAGATTCAATCCGCTATTTTTAGTTAGGTGCCACTGCTTGATGAGATCGGTGCTGACGATCAACTCGTCATTATCGTCAGTCGCTGGGGCTCTATTACAAACCGGACAGCTGCTGCCGCGGTTTCTGCTGTATACCGGTGCCTGCCATTCATGCCCGCTGCTGCATATCCACCATATTTGCCGACCAGACCCTGGTGTCACTTTCCGGGGGTTTAAATCCCCATTTCGAGTCGGGTGCCATTCCTTGGTAAGGCCCGGATTGATAACGGCTAAATTATACTGGTCGGTGGCTTTTGGCATGCCGATACCTTAATATTTATATTAATTTTAATTTTTTAGGCTTCTTTTATTTTATAATGCCGATACTTTAGCCCTCAAGATGCTATTCTGATTTATAGAGGATGGTCAACCAAATATCAACATCTTTATTCGAACAAATGGTAAAAATGAAATGGATTTTCAGATGAATAAGGGTCTTATATTAGAAGCTTTCAGCGGATACCAGCGTAATGCCGCCAACCGCGATTATACCGTTTTTCATAATAATGTTCCGAGTCACCGACCACCCGCACAGCGGGTGGCTTGGATTTTTGCGCCATCAGTGGAAAAACCAAAGGCACGGCAGTGCCTTAATCGGTGCGGGTGTAACCGGGTGCAAAGCACCCGGTTAAAAACACCCCATTACGGAATTGGGGTATAAGTGGATGTAGAAAAAAACGTTGGCATATCGGGACGCTTTTTTGACAACCACTATAAGCTATCGCTTTGAGATTCCGATAACATTGGGCAGGGGCCATGATAGCGATCCCTTATTGGCATCACTTGAGCCGACTTCATAACTTCCAACGAACTCAAATTCTTTGTCAGGAACTTTGATGTATAACTGGGCCTGGGGTCCTCCCTCGGTATACATGGCCCGTGAGACATGAATGGGGAGTTTTTTGAGGATATTGATCAAGTCATGGGTGCTATACAAAGACCGCACATGAATGAATAAGACATTATTTTGTTCATCCAGGCCGATAGCTGATGTGCTCCAGCGTCGGGATTGCTGTTTCCAGACGTTTTTTCCGGTGCACGATATCATCCGGATACTCTGAATCAGTGTTGCATATTTTTCCTTCCAGAATACGAAATCATCACACTGGCGGTCGATAATTTTAATTTCCGAAACGTTGTTATCCAGCCGGTCAAACGCAAGGATGGTCATATCCTTTGATAGTCTCGGGTTATTGATATGCCCTTTTTTGCGCATTAAGGACACGCTGGTCTTGTAATCGGTCTGATACATGCTGGCATTGATAACAGCCGTCAGCCCGTTTCGTCGGCACCACTGTTTGGGCGTAATCGGTTTACCATTTTGGACGGCCGATGCGTTGAGCAACCGCAACCGGTAATACTTCGGATCAACGCGCAGCACCTTTACCAGCGAATCACCCACTTCAGCCGGTTGCGGGGAAAGAAATGTGCCTAATTCAATTCCTTTACCAAGCCGCTGCCAGCCAAGGTTTTTGCCGGACTCACCGGCCTGCGCTTTGACCGCTGACCCAGCAATGAGAATCAAAATGGATAATAGAATCGTTTCTTTTTTGAACTTCATATGCAGTTTTAAACTGAGGCGTTCAAAGCCGATGCCTGTACCTTTTTGAGTGTAAAATGCTTTACAATCCATTCATTAATTTTCTGGCTAGATTCAGGTATTAAGCCGTATCTTGATACGGCAGACTGTTTGGGTTATAGAAATTTTACACAGAAGCGGCGCTAAAGGCAAATTAAAATTTGCGACCCAAATACCTATTTTCATTGGAATCTGAACATTCGCTAATCAGCAGTGATGACTGTTCTGCTGGTTCTGGAACCCGGCCGGTTTTGAATCGAAATAAAAATCGGGTATGGCCAGTTACCTAAAAATCTTTCTAACCATCCCCGATTTTCTTGAACCAGGTAATTTTTGCTATAATAAGGCTTAAAATGCAGCCATACACCCGTGATTTCTGAATACGCCTATGCTGCTGAGGTTAATTCTGAAGTGCAAAAGCCACAGCGTGTCGCCTTGATTGAAATTTCTGAAAAACAGTGCGGACATTCCCTGGTCGTTGGTTCCTCGGGCGGTACTTCTTCTTCTCGTTTCAGTTTGTTGAGGCCTCTGATGAGCAGAAAAACAGCAAAGGCGACGATCAAAAAGCTGATAACCGTATTAAAGAAAATGCCGTAATTGATGGTAACCGCGCCTGTTTTTTGTGCTTCGGCCACCGTGGCAAACGGACCGGCAACGGCCCCCTGTTGAATAACGGCAAACAGGTTGGAAAAATCAACATTGCCGAGCAACACGCCGATTGGCGGCATCAGGATATCGTCAACCAAGGATTTGACGATGGTGCCGAAGGCAGCACCGATGATAATACCGACGGCCATGTCAACCACATTGCCCCGCATCGCAAATTCTTTGAATTCTTTAAACATCCTCCTCCTCCTTTCATTTTGACCTGCGTGTCCGTTTGATCATACCTCGAAGAACTCGTGACGCCGGATATTTCGGCTCCGGACAACCACCGGCCAGATATTTACTGCATCCGCCTGTATTTTATGTAATAATAACTTTTCTTTGTCTTTCGTCAAGTGAGGGATAGCTAACAACCGCAGCCGCAATCACAATCTCCAGGATGTGATGCCATTTCCGCCAGGGCTTTGACCACTTCTTTGCTGCTGGGCTGGTCAATCTTAAGAATTTTTACCTTCAGAAAGAACGATTCGTTTTCTTCAAACAGATCCATAAGGGGAAGGTGGAGATGCCCTAAAAAATGATGTATCTCTTCTTGGTTGAGGTGCAGCAGGACGAGTTTGTCCTCATTTTTGTTGATCAATTCATATTCAAAAGGGCACATACCGGCAGGGCCGATACCAAAGATGAATTTAAATGCTAAACCGGCCGGGGTAAGATCCATGTGGTCTGCCGTTGTACCGGCTTCCAGTCGGAGAGTCACTTTTGTTAGGTTTTCTACTTTTTTCATTTTTTTTTAGACAGGATCAACAGGATTTATGGGATTATTTTTCTTCGTCACTTTCCCGATGAAAGTGACGAAACCTAATCCGTCAAAGGCGGAAGATTTTTAATTTTTGCCTTAAACCATGTGGGCAGCGCTTTTTTAGCCATTAAGTCATGCTAAATGTTTAGGCGGTTTTCCGATCTTATCCCCCAGTGCGCGTTCACGGTTTTTAACGATCTGAGAAGCAATTTCAGTAATTGCATTTATTATCCACATGGCGGTCTGGGAGCCCTTAGTATAATTGGCTTCACCGAATGATTGGACCCGGTTTTGCTTTTGCAGGCTATTAACCTGGGCAAATTCTTTGCTGGATTCGGGTTGATAGACAGCAAAAGTTCTTCCGCCAAAGCGGTTGATCAATGAGAAAACCGGAATATCGCTGGGTCCATCGGCAATATAAATCATGTTCTGAAACGGCACGCGGCGATCCGCGTCGGGTATCATGGCGTTTACATCAATATCCGGGATTTTGTTGCTGCCCTTGTTGATTTCAAAAACTGCTCTGGTCTTGGTTGTATTATCCAGCGCATACGCTATTTGAGAGATGATTTTTGCACCTTTTGAAGCTGTTTTTTCACCGTTCTCCAGATAACCGGGTGGGGGAGCATTCTCCACAAATTCGCACCCCCAAACGCCATCGACATACGGTGCAATTTTACTGCCTAAGATCATCTGCCTTAAACCCGTCGAGACGATGTAATGTTCCACCTGAATATCATGTTGTCGATATTCTGTATTTGTTGCCACAAATTGTTTAATTTCTTCAAAAAATTGCGGCAGTCCCCGGTAGAGCTCAATTTTACTGCCGAGCTTTCTTAATCCAGCATTATTGAGCCCCTTAAACTTGCCTTTGCGGGTATAGGTTAATATATGATTTAAATACAGGGTATCCGTTGAAATAAGATCAAGTCCGTTTTTTTGGTAATAGTTGGGCAGTTGCTCAACTTCTTTCCAAAATTTTTTGGGATCGACTTGATACAATTCAAATATCGGTGCCTGCATGTAGCCAGGACTCAACGTTTTATCAAAGTCCCAGATGCAGGCGATGATATTCTGGAGAAAAAGTTGTTGGGTCATACCGGATTTCCTTGCTGGCAATTCGGCCGTCTGATTATCTAATATAAAATTGGTTTCGAATCAAATTATAAATTTAATCGATAGGGTTGCAGGGTCCAAGGTTCAGCGTGAAGGGGTTGGATAAATCTGAAAGAGATCAGATTTGATCGCGAAAGCCAGGGGCGGGCACTATGAGACCAGAACCATTGAACGATATAACCCAGAACCCGGAACCTCTGAACCCTGCAGATGTGAAAGATATTTGCAGGCGGTACATTTTTTGGTATATACTAATCTAAAATTTCAACTAAACCATTTCTTAATTGAAAGGCGGAGCGATGATCGAAAAAGTCATCATTATGGGGGCGGCCGGTCGAGATTTTCATAATTTCAACGTCTATTTCAAAGACAACGCACGTTACAATGTTGTCGCCTTTACCGCCGCCCAGATTCCGGATATCGCCGGCCGTCTGTATCCATCTGAGCTTGCCGGCAAGCTCTATCCCGAGGGTATTCCAATCTATCCCGAAGGCAGCCTTGCCGAGCTGATCCGGAAAAACCAGGTGGATCTGGTGGCCTTTTCCTACAGTGATGTTCCCCATGTGGAAGTCATGCACAAAGCCTCGCTGGCCATGGCTGAGGGGGCCGATTTCATTTTAATTGGCGCACCCTACACGATGCTTAAATCCCAAAAAACAGTTGTGGCGGTCTGTGCGGTCCGGACGGGATGCGGTAAATCCCAGACCACGCGCAAGGTTTGTGAAATCATAAAAAAAATGGAAAAAAAAGTCGTTGTTGTGCGCCACCCGATGCCGTATGGCGACCTCAGAAAGCAGGTCGTCCAGCGATATTCGACCTATGATGATTTTGAAAAACAGCAGTGCACCATTGAAGAAAGAGAAGAATTCGAGCCGCTGGTTGAGCAGGGCATCGTGGTATATGCCGGTATCGACTACGGCAAAATTTTAGCCGAAGCTGAGAAAGAAGCCGATGTTATTATCTGGGACGGCGGTAACAACGACACCCCCTTTTATAAACCGGATTTGCATATCGTGCTTTTTGATCCGCACCGGGCCGGTCATGAGTTGCTGTATTTTCCCGGAGAAACCAATATGATTATGGCGGATATCGCCGTCATCAATAAAGTGGATTCAGCACCGGCACAAAAAGTATGGCAGGTCAGAAAAAATATTGAAGAATATGCCCCCGGTGCACAGATTGTTTTGGCCGAGTCCTCGTTGGTGGTTAAGCGGCCGGAAATGATCCAGGGCAAACGCGTCCTGGTGATAGAAGACGGTCCGACGCTGACACACGGCGAAATGCCTTTTGGTGCCGGAATTGTCGCTGCCGAAACATTTGGAGCAGCTGAGATCATTGATCCGCGCCCTTATGCCGTTGGTTCTCTAAATGAAACCTACACCGTTTATCCGCATATCGGAAACGTGATACCGGCCATGGGGTACACGCCCGATCAGATCAGCGATCTGGAAAGCACCATCGATAAAGCGGATTGTGACCTGGTCTTATTTGCCACCCCGATTCATCTGCCGCTGGTGTTGAATATTAAAAAGCCGACTTTGCGGGTAAGGTATGAGTATCAGGACCACGGCCAGCCGACACTCGAGCAGCTTATATCCGCATGTTTGAAATGATTTGATCAAATGGCAGGTGCAGGCAATTCACGTTTCAGAAGACAGAGATCAGCCGGCAGAAGACAGATGACGAAAGCTGGATGAGAAACACCTTATCTGGCTTCTGTTTTTTGTCCTGCGTCATCTGTTTACTGACATCTGACACCATCTTTAATATGTAAGACGCATATTTCTGCAAAAGGCAGGAAAAAAAAGTGAGAAAAAGCCTAAAGCCGATACTTCTGGTAGCCCTGGGCGGCAATGCACTTATTCGCAAGGGGGAAAAAGGCACTGTGAACCAGCAATTTAAAAACCTGGTGTTGCCCATTCGACAAATCGCCCGGCTTTCCCAGGATTACAGAATCATTATCACCCACGGTAACGGCCCGCAGGTCGGCAACCTTTTGCTGCAGCAGGAAAGTTGTGCCGAAGTCCCTAAACTGCCTCTTGAAATTCTGGTCGCCCAAACCCAGGGCCAAATCGGGTACATGATTGAGTCCACTCTGGACAGTCAACTCATGGATCTGGGGGTTAACGTCAAACCGCTGATCAGCCTGATCACTTACGTGGTAGTCGCTGAAAATGATCCGGCCTTTTCTGATCCAACCAAACCAATCGGTCCGGTCTACAAATCTAAAAAAGATGCCCCGTCCGGTTATCCGCTCGCAAAAACCGTCAACGGTTACCGGCGTGTGGTGGTGTCCCCGAAGCCGGTAACGATCATTGAAAAACGCGAAATTAAAAAACTGATCACTGCAGATTTTATCGTCATTTGTTGCGGTGGCGGTGGCATCCCGGTGGTGCGGGAGGGCAGGGCTTTTCAGGGCGTTGATGCCGTAATCGACAAGGATCTGGCAAGTGCCAGGCTGGCCGAAGAGGTCGGCGTTGATATCTTCCTGGTGGCGACAGATGTAGCCGGTGTCGCCCTGAATTATGGAACTGTTGATGAATCATTTTTGCGCCACATAAACATCCAATCGGCAACGCAATTGATCGCCGAAGGCCATTTTGCGGCCGGATCGATGCGTCCCAAAGTTGAAGCTGCGGTTCAGTTTGTTCGTAATGGTGGTAAACGCGCAGTTATCACTTCGATTGAGGCGATTGAATCGGCCGTCAAAGGGGAGGCGGGCACCGAAATTAAATTATAATGGAATTAAAAACAAAATTCAAAATCATGCGGTTTGTTGCCTTCGGCGCCAGTACGATAGTTGCGCTTCAAATCCTGATTCGCCTAATCACCGGCTCCAGTGTTTGTCTAAACGCCGGGTGCAAAGTTGTTGAAAGTTTGACCGCTATATCGCCTTTATACCTAAATATTTTAGGTTTTATATTTTTTCAGGTGGTCTTCTGGCAGTTGTTCAATCTGAAGTCAAAATCTTTATATGATATTGATCTTATTGGACTGGTACTTGTCTCGGGCCTGGTTTTTGATACGGCCCTGATTGCATATCAAATATTTGTTGCGCATATTTTTTGCGGCTACTGCCTGATTATTTTTGTTTTTGTCATTGTTTTGAATATGCTCTACGGTATGCGTCAGATGGCAATCGGGGTCGCCATTTTATCAGCGATTAGCCTTTCATTTGCTATTTTGACCTTCTTTCCAATTGGTGCAAAATCAAAAACCTATTCTTTAAAAAATGCGTCCTACGGGGTAAAATCTTGTTCATCACCGACCAAAGAAATTTACCTGATATTTTCTTCTGATTGCAGCCATTGTCAAAAAGTTATTGAGACACTAAACAACTGCAACAGTTGTGATTTATATTTAAACCCGATTGATACCATAAAATCATTGAACATTTCCGGGGTTGAACTGAATCAGCAGTTCGCACCCGAGATTAACCGATTGATCCTGAAAGTACTGGCAATCGATAGTGTTCCGGTTTTAGTGGTGAAGGACGCTGAAAGCTACAGATTCATTAGAGGCGAAAACACCATTATAAACTTTATTCGCCGGGCGTGCTTTACGCATGACGAAGTTTTATACTTTAACGAAGCGCCTGTCTCAACCGACCAAGACATTACAGTGATCACTGACAAAGACGAAGAATGTTCGCTGGCGATAGATTGTGATTAAGGTCATATTCCTCTTGATCGTAAAATGCGGCGATGAAATCAAAATGATCCATAACAAATACTTCAATCCAGGCCGCACATACTTTTAATTATGATAATATTTTGCAAACTGCAATATGGGATTGATTTTTAGGGTCGGCTATATTAAAATTTTTACAGGTCCAGCAGTGGTATACCCACAGCGTCTGTCTGAGGTCGATTAGCGCTAAATGCCTGGAAGCGGCAGCAAGGGTAAGAAGCATGGAGCACTCTATGACACATTGCATTTTGCTTAATGCAGATTATACGTTTCTGAATGTTGTTCATTGGAAACGTGCAATCTGTTTGCAGGCCAAAGGTAAGGTTGAGGTATTAAAAAATTCCGCCAAAACTGTGAGAAGTTCCAGCGGCGCTATTTTCGAAGTTCCGGCCGTTATGCGCTTGATCAAGCTTATCCGCACCATTTACCGAACAGGAGTTGCCTTTTGCAAAAAGAACGTTTTTATCAGAGATGGATTTAAATGTGCTTATTGCGGTGCCAAGAAGCTCCGTCTTACCATTGATCATATTATTCCAAAATCCAGAGGCGGCAAGTCCACTTTTGAAAATTGTGTGGCGGCCTGCAAGCCGTGCAATATTAAAAAGGGTCATCAGACACCCAGAGAAGCAAGTATGTTTCTCAATGTGAGGCCCGTCCAGCCGACCATTTCCGAATTTTTAAGATTAAAACTCCAAAAACTCGGCATTAATGATCTTTTAAGAGATTTGGGTGTTTATTAGGAGCAAAGCTTACAGCGAATTCGGCCAACACTCATATTTAACCTCCCCCCAAATAAAGATCTGGTTTGTATATGTGACCCGTCTGATTCAGACAGGTTTTAATGAAATGAGATAAGAGGTGAAAATGAAACTTATTGTCGCGGGAACCGGTTATGTCGGACTTGTACAGGCAGCCGTCTGTTCGGAATACGGTCATGAAGTATACGCGTATGATGTTGATAAAGCCAAAATTGACGCATTTTCCACAGGGCGGCCTGATGAAATCGAAAAATTTGTCATGGAGCCTGGTTTATCCAATATTATACGTGAAACGCACGGCAAATCACTGTTTTTTTCCAATGATTTGAAGGCCATTATAGAAGGTACGGACGCCATTTTTTTATGCCTGCCGACACCTTCCAATTTGGATGGCTCTACGAATCTTACCTATTTTGATGCCGCGGCCGAGCAAATAGCTGAGATTCTGGCGGGAAGAGAAGATAGGCGTCGCATCGTACTGGTCAGCAAAAGTACGGTGCCGATTGAAACCGCCCGGCGCCTGGAAGGCATTATGAAAAGCCACAGTGTGGAAAATTTTGGCGTGGCCTCCAATCCTGAATTTTTGGCGGAAGGAACCGCTGTGACTCAGGCCCGCAGGCCGGATCGCGTGGTGGTGGGCTGTGACCATGAAGAAGACTTTAAAATACTTCGCCGCGTCTACTCACAATTTGTACATCACGTTCGCATCAAATATATTGAAACGACACCCGAAACTGCCGAAGCGATCAAATATGTCGCCAACACGATGCTGCTGACCTATATTTCTTTCTGGAACGGAGTCGGCGCAAAGCTCGGCGAAAAAATCGCAAATGTAAATATTGACGACCTTCGACTGGGTGTCACAGCTGACGACAGAATCAGCACCTGGGGATCTTTTGTGAGCAATGGAGCCGGGGGAAGCTGTTTCGGCAAAGATATTGCCTCTTTAATTTATCAGCTGCGGAGAATGAATGTCAGCACCAAGATGCTCGAGGCTTCTTTTGAGGTCAACGAGTATCAGAAAGTGTATCTGGTTGATCGCGCCATCAATGAGGCCGATTTTAAATTTAATAATAAAAAAGTCGCCGTGTTGGGCCTGGCGTTCAAAAAACACACCAATGACATGCGCGATGCTTCATCCATTAAAGTCGTTGAGGCTTTGCTCAGCAAAGGCGTATCCCGAATCAATGCATATGATCCATTGGCCAATGAATCTGCCCGGGCAGAGTTTGACCCTTCTCAAAATGTTTTATTTGAAAAAATAAAATATTTTGAATCGGCCAAAGACGCTATTGAGGGGACCCAAGCCCTTTTTATTTCTTCAGACTGCGAGGAATTCCGCGGGTTTTCACGGACTGTTGAAGATACGGTCAAACCACCCTATCTGATCATGGACGGGCGTCGGATGATTCCGGATTACGATGAACTTGTATCAAAGAATTACACCTATCTGGCTGTCGGCTCCGTTGTGATGCAGCCGGCCTGAAGTATTTGCGGATATCTTGAAAAATGCGAGGCACCATGATGCGAAAGCCACGTCTATTGGTGTTATGATGTAGTACCTTAATCTTGCATGAAAATTAATGATATGAAAGCCTCCGACTTGTCCGCCCCTGGAGGGCTCGTGCAAGATTCAGGTAGTAACAGACAGGAATTTGGCATGATGAAAGGCATAATTTTAGCAGGTGGTTCCGGATCCAGACTGTTTCCCATCACCCGGGGGGTCAGCAAACAGCTGTTGCCGGTTTATGACAAGCCCATGATATATTATCCCCTGTCCGTGCTGATGCAGGCAGGCATAAAAGAGATTCTGGTGATTTCGACCCCGCAAGATTTGCCCATTTTTAAAAGAATTTTAAATGATGGTTCCCAGCTCGGTCTGTCCTTTACTTTCAAAGAGCAACTGCGCCCGGAAGGACTTGCTCAGGCTTTCATCATCGGTGAGGAATTTATTGGAGGTGACGACGTGGCCCTCATTCTCGGCGACAATATTTTTTACGGGCCCAATTTGTCGACAATTTTGCACAAAGCGGTCCGGCTTAAAGACGGCGGATTGATTTTCGGATATCTGGTTAAGGACCCCCAACGCTATGGCGTTGTGGATTTTGATGCGAGCGGCAAAGTCATCGGAATCGAGGAAAAGCCCACAAGGCCAAAATCCAATTATGCCGTGCCCGGGCTGTATTTTTATGACAATCATGTTATTGACATTGCCAAAAGCCTCAAACCTTCCAAGCGCGGCGAGCTTGAGATTACCGATATTAACATGGCGTATCTGCATCAGGGGAGTCTCAGAGTTGAGCTTCTGGGGCGCGGATATGCCTGGCTGGACACCGGAACCCATGAAGCGCTGCAACAGGCGGCAAGTTACGTTCAGGCCATCCAGGAACGACAGGGGCTTAAAATCGCCTGCGTCGAGGAGCTAGCCTATCGCCTGGGTTATATTGGCAAAGATCAGCTTAAAAATCTGGCAGACGATATGACGCAAAATGACTATGGGCGCTATTTACTGGATATCGCAAATGATGCTGAGAACCGGATGTAGTCCGCTAATTGGTCAGCTCCGGTTGTACTGCTTCAACATGCCGCAGCCGATTTCAGCGACAATCCCCACCTAAGATTTTGATCCTCACCCAAACCGCAATTCCTCTATTGGGTGTTTTTAATCCGGGTGCTTTGCACCCGTTTACACCCGCACCAATTAAGGCACTGCCGTGCCTTTGTTTTTTCCCGCCGCCGGCGGAAAAATTCAAGCCACTCGCTCTGCGGGTGGTCGGTGACTCGAAACATTATTATGAAAAGCGGTATAATCCAATTGGATATCACTGCAAATGGTATTTTCTTGACAGGATTTTGTAATCCAAGTAAAAACTCTAGTTTAATCTTAAAATTCGAGTCTGGAGGAATGAATGGATTACAAAAAGACGCTTAACCTTCCGAAGTCGCAGTTTCCCATGAAAGCCAATCTTTCGAAGCGAGAGCCGCAACAGCTTAAAGAGTGGGATGAGCTGAATCTGCACCATCAAGTCAGAAATTCATCCAAGGGTCGGGAACAGTTTATATTACATGACGGCCCTCCCTATGCCAATGGCAATATCCATATCGGCACCGCCCTGAATAAAATCCTAAAAGATATTATCGTACGTTCAAAGCAGATGGCGGGCTATGATGCTGTTTATGTCCCGGGCTGGGACTGTCACGGGCTGCCGATCGAGCATAATGTCGATATTGAGATCGGAGAGAAGAAGAAAGCGCTTTCTCTAGCCGATGTCCGACGGCTCTGCCGGGCGTATGCCGAAAAATTTATTGGCATACAACGCAATGAGTTCAAAAGGCTGGGCGTAATGGGTGATTGGGAGAATCCCTACCTGACCATGAATTATCAATACGAAGCCATCATCGCCCGGGAATGTGGTAAATTTGCCCGCAACGGAAGTCTGTTTCGCAGCAAAAAGCCGATCTATTGGTGCTTTACCTGTCAAACAGCACTCGCTGAAGCAGAAATAGAATACCAGGACGAATCCGCCCCGTCGATTTTCGTGAAATTTTCCCTTAAAGACGATCTCAGCAGTGACTATCCAAAATTGGCCGGCAAATCCGTCTATGTCGTCATTTGGACCACAACACCCTGGACGCTGCCGGCCAACCTGGCCATCGCGTTGCACCCGGAGTTTGAATATGTCGCCGTTGATGTCGGTCACGATGCGGTTTTTATTCTGGCACGTGAGTTGATGGAATATTGTATGCAAACCTTCGGTATTTCAGACTATGCTGTCATCGCCGAGATCGATCCTCAAGCGCTTGAACGCAAACGTTGTCGTCATCCGATGGTCGAGCGGGATTCGATCATCATCCTGGGCGAGCATGTCACCCTGGAAGCCGGCACCGGATGCGTTCATACGGCCCCCGGGCACGGCCGCGAGGATTATGAAGTCAGCCTTAAATACGGCCTGGATGTCTATTCTCCGGTCGATGATAACGGGTGTTTTACCGATGACGTGGCGTTTTTCAAGGGACAATTTGTTTTCGATGCGAACAAAAATATCAATAAAAAGCTTGATGAAATCGGAGCGATGGTGGCCGAGGGCCGTATCGAGCACAACTATCCGCATTGCTGGCGCTGCAAGGAGCCGGTGATTTTCAGAGCAACGCCGCAATGGTTTATATCGATGGACAAGGCCGAACTGCGGCAAAATTCACTGGCCGCTATCGATACTGTAACCTGGATTCCGCACTGGGGCCGCGAGCGAATCTACGGCATGATCGAAAACCGGCCGGATTGGTGTGTTTCACGGCAACGGGCCTGGGGGGTCCCCATTACGGTTTTTTACTGTAAAGACTGTGAAGCGATTCTGCTGGATGAAAAGGTAATGGGGGAAGTTTATTCCCAATTTGAACAGCACGGTGCAGACATCTGGTTTGAAAAAGATATTTCTGATTTTCTTATGGATGACGTCACGTGTGCAGCTTGTGGCGGTAAAACTTTTGTCAAAGAAAACGACATTCTTGATGTCTGGTTTGACTCGGGTGTAAGCCATGCGGCGGTGCTCGAGCCCAGAGCGGATTTGCAGTGGCCGGCGGATTTGTACCTGGAGGGCAGCGACCAGCACCGGGGCTGGTTTCACAGTTCACTGCTGACAGCTGTGGGTACCCGCAAGCAGGCTCCTTACAAAGCGGTGTTAACCCACGGCTTTGTGGTGGATGCAGGGGGTAGAAAAATGTCTAAATCGCTGGGAAATGTGGTGGCGCCCAGTGAGGTAATCGACAAATACGGAGCTGAAATCCTGCGGTTGTGGGTATCGGCAACCGACTACAGAGAAGATATCCGTATCTCTGAAAACATCTTAAAACAGTTAAGCGACGCCTATCGGCGCATCCGTAACACCAGTCGGTTCATGCTGGGCAATTTGTTTGACTTCGATCCGGCCGCAGATAAGGTTTCCTATGACGCCATGCCCGAGTTGGACCGCTTTGCCCTGCACAAATTGCAGGCTATTATTGAAAAAACGCTTAAAGCCTATGATCGGTATGAATATCATATTATCTATCATGCACTTCATAATTATTGCACGCTTGACCTTTCTGCGTTTTATCTGGATATCCTCAAAGACCGGCTATATACTTCGCCGCCGAAATCCAAGGCCCGTAAAAGCGCGCAGACGGTTATGTATTTTCTGCTGGATTCTCTCGCGCGGTTGATGGCACCGCTTCTACCGTTTACGGCTGAAGAAGTCTGGGCGCACATGCCGCAGCACAGCGATAAACTCTCAAGTGTTCACCTGGCCCTTTTACCCGATGCAAAGCCCCGCTGGAAAGATGAGCAACTGGCTCAAAAATGGGAGACACTTTTGAAAGTGCGTGCCGAGGTGACAAAGGCACTGGAAGAGGCCCGGACAAAGAAGCAAATCGGGCACCCCCTGGATGCAACCGTAATACTTTCCGTAAAAGAAGACTTATATGGCATCCTTGAATCGTGTGCGGAAGAGTTAAGATTCATTTTCATCGTTTCGAAGGTCTCACTGCTCAAAGATGAAAAACTGGACGACAGTTTTGTGAGTGAAAATGTTGAGGGCCTGACCATTAAGATTGAAACCGCACCCGGCAAAAAATGTGAACGCTGCTGGGTCCATGAGACCTCCGTTGGTTCTGATAGCACGCAACCGTCCATTTGCGAGCGTTGCCAGAAAGCGTTATCCGAAATTTCATAAAAGGTTCAGGGTTCAGAGTTCCAAAGGTTCGGGGGTTAGATAGCAGCAGATAAGGTCAGCTGAAAGAGGACAGCAACTTGCCGCCGCAACCCCAAAACCCTGAACGCAGAACCCAGAACCCGCTAACCCAATAAAACGAAGACATGCTGAAAAACAAATATATCAAGCTGGCAGTAATCGCCGGAGGGATAATTTTACTAGATCAGTTCACCAAAGCCCTCATCCTGCGCTACCTGCCCTTAAACACAACGATTCCGGTTATTGGCGGGTTTTTTAACCTCACCCACATTTACAATCCAGGCGGCGCCTTTGGGCTTTTGGCGAACCTGAGCCCGACGCTGCGAAGCATTATTTTTCTTTTTGTATCGTCCCTGGCAGTCGGTTTGATTTTTTATTTCTACAAAAAGACACCGACTCAATATGCCTGGCTGGCGGCAGCGTTCGCCCTGATCTTTGGTGGTGCCGTCGGCAATCTGATCGATCGAATCCGGTTTGGAATGGTGATCGATTTTCTGGACTTTTATCTGGGCAACCTGCACTGGCCCGCATTTAATGTTGCCGACAGTGCAATTTCCATCGGTATCGGCATATTTCTATACCACCTCGTGTTCAAAAAAATGCCGGAATAGGCCCGGGTATCCGGCAACAAACAACAGACAACCTTCGCGTGATGCCTGAAATAAGCCATCAATTGCTGCACAAGTATTTAAAGGATTTGGCAGGCGACCCCGAAAAGCAATTTGCACCTGTGTATCTTCTTTTTGGTGAGGAACTACTGGTCAAAACTGCTTATGCCGAGCTTCTGGATGCGCTGCTTCCGGAAGTGAACCGCAGTGCAAATTATGATCCGATGGAAGGGGCAGGTGAGAATATCTATGATGTGATTGAACGGGTCAACACGTTTTCCCTTATGCCCGGTACCAAGGTGGTCGCGTTGCTGGAATCGAGAATATTTTATACCACGCAGGATAAAACCCGCTTGATAGAAAATTCGAAAAAAGCATATGATGATGACAATAAAAGTAAGGCGGCCAAATACTTATTAAGTCTGATGGGCAATTTAAGCCTGTCGTTTGAGGATGTTGATCGATCGAATCGCAAAAAAACGTTAACGTTTGCGTCTGACCTGATTCAAAGCGATGACTGGTTGGACGACCTTGTCGAATATTGCCGGCAAAATCAGCTGGACATACCGGGACCGGCAGACCATCCCGGGGCACTGCAAAAAGCGGTCAAAAAAGGCTTTCCGCGAAACAATCATTTGGTTATTACCACCGATGTGGTCAACAAGCGTCTGGGCCTGTATAAGGTGTTGAAGAACCAAGGGGTGGTCGTTGACTGCCGGGTTCCCAAAGGAGATCGCCGGGCAGACCGGATGGCGCAGGAAGATGTTCTACGCCAAAAGATGGCAGAAGTCCTCAAGCCGGTTAATAAAAAAGTGGACGAAAGTGCTTATGCGGCGCTGCTGGATATGACCGGCTTTGATCTGAGAACATTTTGCGGCAACCTCGAGAAATTAGTCGACTACGTCGGTCAACGAAATACCATAACGGTAAAAGATGTCACCTCGGTTTTGAAACGCACCAAACAGGACCCGATCTATGATTTGACCAATGCCATTGCAGACCGGCAGGTTTCAAAAACTCTTTTTTTTGTGAATACCCTTCTGGCCGGTGGATTTCATCCCTTGCAGGTTTTGGCCGCCATCGTCAATCAGATCAGAAAATTGCTTCTGGCCAAGGATTATACCACAAGCCCTGAAGCAAAAGGCTGGCATGCCGGCATTTCATACAATGTTTTTCAGCAAAATATGATGCCGTCAATCCTGGCCTATGATCAATCATTACGCCAGACGCTTGAAAAATGGGAACATGCCGAATTCAGTGCCGAAGATGTCGATAACGTGGCCGTCCGGGGTAAAGGAAAGGAAAAAAAGAAGATTAAAACCGATTTAATGCTTGCCAGGAATCCTAAAAATGTATATCCGGTTTACCAGCTGTTAAAAAAATCAGCGCACTTTTCGAAAACAGAACTAATGGCCGCCGTTGGCTACTTGAACGAAACCGATGTTCAGCTCAAAACAAGCAGCCAGGATCCCAAACTTATTTTGGAAAGGCTAGTTCTCAGGATTTGTAATCCTCAAAATATATTTTTGGCTGATCAGGAGCAGGGGCGAATGGGCTTTTTTAGACAGCAGGAAGAGCGTCTGGCCGTGCGGTTTATTGCCTGGCGGTACGAGAAGTTGGGCAAACCGATTCCCGATATGGTCGAGCTCAAAATCCAGGCATCCAAAATAGTAGCGGAAGCCCATCGGATTGCCCGCGAACGTGGACGAAATGTTGTTGCCATTATAAAAGATTTGGTGAATGATATAAAAAAATAATTGGGTTGATCTTTTTTTAATTTCAAACACTCATTTTAGATTCAGTTTCATTTTTAAGCAAAATCAACTTCAGGAGGACATCATGATGGCGGATGAGTGGGTAGAACAGCTAACCTGCGCCATACAATGCAATCGATGCGATCAGAAAATGGGAGCCGATGAGCAGCGGATTTTATCGGTTTATGATCATCGGGCCATTTGTATGGACTGTAAAAGACAAGAGGAGCAGCGACCGGACTATGAAGAGGTATCCAAACAGATGATCGGGCAATGTTTGATAGATACGGAGATGAAATGGGGGGACCCGCAGGGATACTGTTATCATCACTTCTACCCCTTTAAATGCTAAAAATTCCACATGACCGGATTTTCATCCAGATAATCGGTAACGCCGCGCCCGATTTCATCTATATCGGCCAGATCTTGCTCCGATAACGAAATTACGCCTGCCGCTGCGTTCCCGGCGGCCTGATCGGCATTGCGGGCGCCTGCAATTGCACAGGTACCCGCATGTGAAATGACCCAGCCTAAGGCCAACTGGCCCAGTGTAACACCCTTTTGCTTTGCAATCGGGAGCAACCTGGAGAGCGCTTCCTGTATGCGGGCATACATTTCCGGCTGAAACAGCTTGTTCTTTGCGCGGACATCGCCCTTCTCAAAAATGTGATCCGGCCCGAATTTTCCCGTCAAAAATCCCTGCGCCATGGGCGAGTAAGCCAGGATTGTGATTTTATTTTCGGCACAAAATGGCATGATATCTTTTTCCACGTGCCGCCAGAACAGGGAATACGGGGGTTGCAGACTGTCAATTCGGCCGTATTGAAGCGCCTCCTGCAGCTGGGTGCGTGAAAAGTTTGATACGCCAATGGAGCGGATTTTTCCCTGCTCCTTTAGTGCATTCAGAGCGTTCATCGTATCTGCGATGGGCACTTCATCGAAACCGAATGAACCCGAGGGCCAGTGGATTTGATAAAGGTCGATATAATCCGTCCGCAGGTTTTTGAGCGAGCGGCCGCAGGATTCCAGGACCTGGTCGTATTTTAGATGGTTCGCAAAAACCTTGGTGGCATAAATTACCTTGTCGCGGATATCTGATATCGCCGATGCCAGTATTTGCTCAGAATGTCCTTTGCCGTAAGCTTCGGCCGTGTCGAAAGTGGTGATGCCGGCTTCATATGCAGCTCGAATCGCGCTGGTTGTTTTTTTATCATCGATTCCCACCCACATCTCCTTGCCGGCCTGCCAGAGACCCATGATGATCGACGAGATTTGGATGCCCGATTCCCCCAACAGGCGCTGTTTCATATTTTCCTCCATTTCTAAGGTGTCAAAAAGACTTCATCAAGCGCACCTATAGCCGTTTAAATCATTTTAACCACTTAAGGATGAAAAACAAGAAATGCCATCCTTGATCGCTGAGATGGGTTGCTCTTTTTCTATTCGGTACTTATCATAAAGCAGATATTTTATTGGGTAATCTTATCGCGCAAGTTTTGCGCTCCGCATGGGACGGCTGGAAATTATAATATCTAGTCCAGCAAAAAGCACGGTCCTTGGGAAATCTTCACGCCGCTTTATCGCCATTGCTTAAGGCCGAAATAGCGGCGTGCAAAATTTGGACTATCGCCTTTGGCCGTTACAGGCAAGCGATGGGCAACCTAAACCAAAGCGGGAGCAACGGTATGGCGCCAGACGAAAATGTTGATTTTTACGAGATCGACGCGCTACTCAGCAAACGAGAGAAAACCGTCAGGGATACGGTTCGAGAATTTGTAAATCGAGAATGCATGCCCGTCATCGCTGAGCACTTTGATAAGGGAACCTTTCCCGTGCAGCTGATACCCCGGATTGCCGAGCTGGGTCTGTTTGGGGTTCATGTGGATGGTTACGGCTGTAACCAGAGTAGCCATACCGTTTACGGTCTTATCTGTCAGGAATTGAGCCGTTGTGATAGCGGTTTAAGGGCGATGTTTTCGGTTCAAAATTCCCTGGTGATGTTTCCGATTTACAAATTCGGCTCTGACAAACAGCGCGAAAAATGGCTGCCTGAAATGGTTCAGGGGAGCGTTATCGGTTGTTTTGGTCTGTCTGAGCCGGGCTTTGGCTCAAACCCTGGCGGAATGGAAACGCGAGCCCAAGAGAATAAAAGGGGCTTTGTTCTGAATGGCAAAAAAATGTGGATTACCAATGGTACGATTGCAAAGGTGGCCATTATCTGGGCAAAATTAGATGGAGAAATCAGGGGTTTTCTGGTGGAAACCGACAGACCCGGGTTTCGCGCTACACCGATCCAGCGTAAATTTTCCTATCGTACATCCCCCACAGCCCTAATCGATTTAAAAGACTGCACGATTGACGCGAATAACATTTTGCCGGGTGCCAAAGGCCTTAAACCCATTTTTGAATGCCTCAATTTTGCCAGATATGGAGTTGCCTGCGGTGCGGTTGGATCGGCTATTTCCTGCTATCAGGCTGCCAGAACATTTGCCCTTAGCCGGGAAGTATTCGATCGAGCGATTGCCGGATATCAGCTGGTTCAAGATCGCCTGGTCCGCATGCTGGTCGAAATCACCAAGGCGCAGTTAATTAATTATCATCTGGGACGGCTGCTGGATGCTCACCAGGCCCGTGCGGCCCAAATATCGCTGGCGAAAATGAATAATGTGCATGAAGCCATTAAAATAGCCCACATTGCGCGTGATATCCTCGGAGCGCGCGGTATCCTGGCCGACCACCAGGTCATCCGTCATTTATGCGACCTGGAGGCGATCAGTGCCCTGGAGGGAACGGCCAGTATGCATACACTTGTGCTCGGTCAGGACATTACGGGTATCTCGGCATTCACCTAAAATTATTAATTATTTCCCAATTACACTGCTGAAAAACACGTTTTGAAATTAATGACAGGAGTATTTTTATGAAAAAGGTCAAACTAGGGCCCCAGACGTTACTTTATCCGATGCCGGCGGTTTTGGTCGGTGCGCAGGTGAAGGGAAAGCCGAACTTTATGACGGCTGCCTGGTGCGGTATTGTTGCATCAACGCCACCGGCGATTTCGGTGGCCTTGCGGCCGGCAAGATACACGCTTGATGGCATTTCGGCAAACAACACCTTCTCTGTCAACGTACCGTCTGCAGACCTGGTTGAAAAAGTTGACTATTGCGGTATCTATTCAGGTCATAAAGTCGACAAATCTCAAATTTTTAAGGTTGATTACGGTAAGCTCCATACCGCACCATTGATTCAAGAATGTCCGGTGAATTTAGAGTGTCAGGTGATCCACGCACTGGAGCTGGGCAGCCACATTCTATTCATCGGTGAAATTATCGAAACCTATGTCAACGAAAATTGTTGGACTGATGACAAAGCAGACCCCGCAAAGATTGATCCGTTAATATACTCAACTGTTGCCCGGCAATACCAGCGACTGGGAGAGGTTGTTGGTCGGGCCTGGGAAGTGGGCAAGAAAGTTAAAAGTTAGGGACGAATCATCAAATTTCAGTTCTCAGAGGCCAGATGACAGAAAACAGAAAACAGAAGGCAGAAAACAGAAGCAAGAAGCCTCCGGCCTGTCCGCCTCTGGCGGGCTCGCCCATCGGGTGAAAATTAATGAGATAAAATGATTTTCATCCATTATACCTGATCGGTATTTTGTTTTACGTCAATAATTTGCTTAACTTGTTGTCATTATAGTGGTTGTAAAAAAACGTTCCGGTATCCAAACGTTTTTTTCTACAACCACTTATACCGCAATTCCGTCATTTGAACATTATTATGGAAAGCGGTGAAAACATAATCTAAACTTCTCATTAATTCAAGATTCAGGTACTTACAAGAGGGGGAAAAGAGGCGTGTATTTAGCCCGGAAAAACATCGGCGGTGTGCCCCATTATTATATCCGGGAATCCTACTGGGACGGTCATCATTATTTAAGTCGCGATCTATTTGATCTGGGAGCCGACCCGGGTGAGCATATTGTCTATCCGGGAGGGAACGCTTTTTATGTCGACCCGGCGATTGAGGATCTCTTGGACGCACGTGGTGTATCCTTGCAGGAGGATGACCTTGAGGATATTTTCTGGCCATTTTTAGATCCCCGTATTCAGCACGCATTGGAGTATTTTCGCAATAGAGGCAAACGGTCGTCGCAGGCGCAGAAGCCCCATCGCGCGTCAGCCAAAACCGAGCTGCCGGTCCATATTTTCGACAAACGCCGACTGCATTATTTAAAATTTGGTCGCATGGAGCAGGGGTATCTGTGGCTTATCCCGCAAAAGATGTTCAATATTGTGCGAAATAAATCCAGGGACGAAATTGAACAGCAATTTGTGGACATGGAACGGCAATTAAATCCCCGGGAATATAAAGCCTATACCTATGTCATTTTTGATATCAATCGGTTCTTTTCTGAATCTTTTGCTGCAAAAAAGCCTCAGTTTTTAAAGCAAGGTGATATCGATGAATATTTTATTGCGGAAATCTGCAAATTGAATGGCGATCCCGCCTATTGGGCCGGCATGACAGCCGACGGTTGGTTGCATGAATACTTAATCCGGTATGTATTCATGTTTTTTGATTACGATTTTGCCCCGCGGTCCTGGGTAGAAGATTACATCCGCAATTTCATCAACAGCCGGCGCTATTATCAACCGCAGTCCCAACACGATATGGTTACCATAAAAGAAGCCAGTTCCATTTTCGGTGAAACCGAAGGCACACTCAAAAAAATGAGCAGACAGGAGCTGAGTCGATTTTTCCGGCGCAGAGCCCGGAAATTTCACCCGGACAAGGGCGGTGATCAAGAAAAGTTTGTTGAATTAACCCGTGCATATGATGCGCTTTTGAGAACCAAAAAAGATTAGGCCCGAACGCTAATCGCCGGAATAAGCACATAGGTTGCAAGGCAAATAGTGCCCGGAACGACTCGGAAATG
This sequence comes from uncultured Desulfobacterales bacterium, assembly GCA_947259495.1. Classification (GTDB taxonomy): domain Bacteria; phylum Desulfobacterota; class Desulfobacteria; order Desulfobacterales; family JAHEIW01; genus JAHEIW01. The sequence continues at coordinate 104,185 of CAMYLV010000001.1, forward strand.
AATCCGATATACGAGAATAAAACCTGAGGTTTCAGGATCTTAATATTATCGCAATGCAGGGGCCAATCAGCCATCTTTTTTTAAAGGCGTTTTTTCAGCCGGCCCGCTTATTTTACACAGACTATTAGGTATTCGATGCGACTTAAATTTTACACCATCCTTTTGATGCTCATTCTGATAATCGTTGCGCAGGGATGTGCGAGCCGGGTTGCATACCGGTTTAAAAAAGACGCGCAAAGACCGCCGGAATACGCGCACTTTTTTTCTGAGCTGGATACCGCCGTTTACCGGTCCGGCAGTCGCAATGGCGCTTATTTTCAGGTTTCCGGTTTTCCCTATCTGCGGGCAAACCGGTTCCTCGTTTCGCTGAAAGAGCGGCTCGAAAATGATGCTCGGAAAAACCAGTGGGTGCGCTTGATGCAGCAATTGGATATTGCCGCCCGAAAGGCAGAGATCCAGAATTTGCCTGCAGCAGAAGTGCAACGACTGGCCGCCGCATTCGGCTTTGAGCCGGATCGCGAAATACTGTTTGCAAAAGTTATTTATAGCTCCGATAAATTGTTGGTGCATGATCAACACCAGCCCGATTTTTATGAGGTTTTGGAACTTACGGTGCAAAAATCAAGCGAGTATTCCACCCTGATGCGGGTTTTCGGTTTATACCCGCTGGCAGCCGTTCCGGTTGCGATTGTCACACTCAGAGTCAATGACGAGATCGCTGCCTGGCATCAATTACCCGAAGACGACCTACCGACTCTGGGAACGTTAACCGCTTATGGTCCAGCTGACGGGTTGGATTTCGCCGACCGGGAAATTCGCGAATTAATGGAACGGTCCAAACAAAACCCGTTGGGAATACCGCTGCCTTCGGCCGGCGATCAAAAAAAATTACTGGCGGTTTTCGCACCGCTGATTGTTCAGGATTTAGCCGCAGATTATGACAAGCCCGGCGCGGTCGTGTGGACGGACAAACAGCTTGGCGTCAATTCCGACACGCCACAAGCCTACTATTATTTTTCACATGCTTATTTAAAAAACGCGCCTGTTTTACAGATTAACTATGTGTTCTGGTATTCAGCACGCAGCGGGCCGAATTCGCCGCGAATTGAACGCGGCAATATGGACGGATTAACGGTCCGGGTGAGCCTGGATGAACATGGCAGCCCGTTTATGGTGGATATCATGAACAACTGCGGCTGTTATCATTTTTATAGCCCCCGCAAAGAAATGGTTCAGCGAATTCTGCCTTCCCCCATGGCAATCGATGCCTTCGTGCCCACCTGGTTGCCGGATGAATTTCCCCGGCAAAGAATTGTGATTCGCGTCATTTCCGGCTGGCACCAGGTCGGACATATCGGTACCCGGAGCATGCCCCCCGATTTCAGGCCTTACCGCCTGGTGCCATATGATCAGCTCGAGGCGTTACCTAAAAATGGCACCCGGCATGAAAGCATATTCACTTCAAGGGGCATTGGAAAATATTCCGAACGGGTAGAATCGGATATTTTTATCCCGATGGGTGTTCCCCAGGTCGGCAGAATGCGCCAACGCGGCCACCATGCCGTCAAATTCGTCGGGCGGGCTCATTTTGACGACCCCCACCTTTTTGATGAGCATTTCGAGTTCCATTAAACCTAAATTGAGCGTTTCAAATTGCGATGGATGATTGCCGTTGACTTAAGGAGGCAGATTCAGCTATTTGGTTTTTATGGTCTTGCAGCTGATTATACCGCTTTCCATATAAATATTCCGAGTCACCGACCACCCGCAAAGCGGGTGGCTTGGATTTTTGCGCCATCAGCGGAAAATCCCAAGGCACGGTCGTGCCTTAATCGGTGCGGGTGTAACCGGGTGCAAAGCACCCGGTTAAAAACACCCAATTACGGAATTGGGGTATAAGTGGTTGTAGAAAAAAAACGTTGGCATAACGCAACGTTTTTTTGACAACCCCTATAGGTAGAAAACCCTACGAAGTTAATTCACGGGCAGCATCCATTGCTCAAGTTGAGGACACGTTAACTGTGAAAAAAGACGCATGCTTTGATTTCAACACACCGGTGGAGCGGCGGGATACCGCCAGCATGAAGTGGGACAAGTATAAAGACCGGGATGTTATTCCGCTGTGGGTGGCTGACATGGATTTTTGTTCACCACCGGCCGTCATCGAGACCCTCCAGCAGCGGATTGCCCACGGCGTGTTCGGTTATACGCTTGCACCTGAAAGTCTAAAAACCATTGTGGTTGAAAAGCTTGAAGCCGATTTTGGCTGGTCGATTCAACCCGAGTGGCTGGTCTGGTTGCCCGGTCTGGTAACCGGCTTTAATGTGGCCTGCCGGGCAGTCGGTCAAGACAATGATGACGTCATGACCGCGGTGCCGGTTTATCCGCACTTTCTGACCGCACCCGGGTACTCCCGGCGCAATCTGATTAAAGTGCCCCTGCAGGAAAAAGACAACCGCTGGAAGTTTGATTTCGATCGTCTGGAAAAAGAGATAACACCCAACACACGTCTGTTTTTGCTCTGCAACCCGCATAATCCGGTGGGGCGCGTCTTTAGTCGTGATGAACTAAACACCCTGGCTGGCATCTGTGAAAAACACGATATCATTATCTGCTCCGATGAGATTCATTGCGAATTAATTCTGGACGACGATAAGATTCACATCCCTACGGCAACCCTCGATGCGGCGATCGCCCGGCGAACCATCACCCTGATGTCGCCCAGCAAAACCTTTAATTTACCCGGTCTGGGGTGCGCTTTCGCCGTCATCTCGGACGAAAAACTGCGCCGGCACTTTATGAAGGCCATGGCAGGCATAGTCCCGCATGTAAACGCTCTGGGCTATGCGGCAGCGGAAGCCGCCTATCGGGACTGCGCCGACTGGCAGGCAGAGCTACTAAAATACCTGTGTGGGAATCGAGATACGGTCATGCATGCCATCGCAGATATGCCGCTGCTTTCAATGGCTGCGCTTGAAGCAACTTACCTGGCCTGGATCGACGTGCGCGCCGCTGCTTTGCCGAACCCCGTCCGGTTTTTTGAAGACGCCGGAGTGGGGCTGCAGGATGGGATCGAATTTGGCGGTCCCGGATTCGTACGTCTCAACTTCGGCTGTCGGCAGTCTTTGCTCTATACGGCGCTGGGTCGAATGAAAACAGCCATGGATAACATTTAGCTTCAATCTAAAATGACTTCACTGTGATCCCTTGCCCGCCAGCGCGGCCGGCTCGCCCGCAGGGTAAAAATTAATGAGATAAAATGGTTCTCATCCTTTATAAATGATCGGTAATTTGTATCTTGATGCCAGTTCGCATAATTTACTACCATCAAATTTATTTTTAATTTCTTATTAATTTTTATGCAAAATAGGAGGATTGATGACACAGGACATATTTCAGGTTGATGCATTTACCGACAAACTTTTTGCAGGCAATCCGGCAGCAGTTTGCGTATTGGCGGAAGCTGCCGATGAACGCTGGATGCAGCATCTCGCCAATGAAATGAATCTTTCGGAAACCGCATTTCTGGTTAAAGAGGAAGACGGTTATCAGCTGCGCTGGTTTACGCCCGCGGTTGAGGTGGAGTTATGCGGTCATGCCACTCTGGCCAGTGCACATATTTTGTGGGAGCAGGGGTTTTTAGCGACGGATAGGCCGGCGCGATTTTTCACCAAAAGCGGCCTTCTGAGCGCGGTGCGTAAAAATTCCTGGATTGAGCTTAACTTTCCGGCGGAGCCTGAAAAGCAAGCAGGCTTTCCGGAAGATGTATTCAAGGCCTTTGGGGCCAACGCCCGGTATGTGGGTAAAAATCGCTTTGATTTCCTTTTAGAATTTGAATCCGCTGAAACAGTTCGTAAAATGGCTCCGAACTTTTCCCTGTTAAGCGAGCTTTCCGGACGGGGATTTATTGTCACCAGCCGCTATGATACGGATCAGTATGATTTCATTTCCCGTTTTTTTGCGCCGGCAGCCGGTGTTAATGAGGATCCTGTAACCGGGTCGGCACATTGCTGTTTGGGGCCGTATTGGGCGAATAAGCTCGGTAAAAATGAGCTCACCGGATATCAGGCATCTGCCCGAGGGGGTGTGGTCAAGGTGCGGGTCGGCGATGACCGCGTTTATCTGGGGGGACAGGCGGTAACGGTCATGCGGGCAACCCTTCTCTGATACATTCAATGCTCAAAATTTCCATTTTGTAGGTGCCAAACTCAACCTTTGTTCTTCGTATTTTGGGGCATAAATTTGTATTGGGTTATTGGATCATATACCCCAAAATTTGCTATTAAGAATGCATAGACGAAATCTACAATATCGCCAATTTTCATAATTCGTCAGCTAATCTCAAAAACCGGCTTCGAATGAAAATCACCAAATCAAATTTAATATTGAAACCGTTGATGTGTTATAGAAATCTACGCACAATACTACAGATGTCGCCTCTTCAATATCATGTGAAGTATTAAAACAACTAAAATCCAAAAAATTAAAATCAATTTTCACTTTATAGTTCAGTTGCCTGATGCAAAAATGACTTATTTTTGACGCATGCTATCAGCACACTGATTAAAGAAAAAATTTGGAATCAAACTAGAGTCCCACCTACGGCTAAATGATACAATGAATTTTATATTGTAAGCCTCGGTAAAATTTTTTTCCAATTCTGTTTGAAACTGAGCATTGACAGATATACACAGCACTGCGGATAAAATTCGTGAAGTGCTTTTAGATTTTCAATGGGATCATATTTTCCAGCATTTTCATCTTTCTTTTTTCCGACACTTCTATAAAGAAGATCGATGTTATTTGACATCCATGCCTCAACGACGATCGTAATGTTAAGATCTTTTAACATGTCAACGCTTTTGTCATTTCCAATAACCGGTTGGGTAACCGCATACCTTGCGCCAGCCTCTATCTTTTGTTTCATTCGATTTAATTCAAAAGGCAGTGGATTATAAGGATTGAAGGCCGCACCGGTTATGAATTGGTTGGAATATTCTGTGTTAATGTATCGGATCAAATCAATAGAGGTGGCCACGCTTCGGTTGCCGCCGATGCTTTCAGACTCGAGCTTGGGCAACAAGGGTCCGCCGTCTCCTCTGACAACAAGAATGTATTTCAAGTTTACTTTAGCGGCTTTCTGCAGTAATCCGTCAAGCTCGCTTTTAGTATGGAAAGTGTTCAAATTCATAACGACCCTATCGGAATCGACTGAGAGGTCTTTGAGATCAAAGCTCTCCAGTGCGCCTAACCGTGGCTGTCCCATTGGGTTATCGGGTATGGATACGCCGCACCCCGCATCAATAATCTTCCGATAACGCTCAGCGAATCTATCCAGGAGGGCCTCAGATTGATCGCCAGTCGATCTTTTCGGTGACAGCAATTCGACTAGATATGGATAATTAAACATGGCAAGTCCTCTTTTTCGCATTTTTCATAAACAAGACTATCCCACGGACAAAACTGATATTGAGATAGGGTCGTTTTAGAATAATGGTTTGTGATATCAGCTGGATCAGAGTCAAATTAAGTTCAATTTCATTCCGGGGCTTAAGAGACGATCGACCCTGACAAATTAACAGATCTTATTCTTAAATCGCAAGGGTTTTTAAAGGATCGTGGATCATACGCGCTACTAGTATTTTGACTAAATTCTATCAATCGCCAATCAGGTGCTTATATGCCATCAGTAAAATAGAGGGTCAGAGCTTCATAGCAGGAAAAATTCCACAATTTGAGTGATATGTTTCGGATTTGCAAAGTCTTTAAACGCGGATATCAACTGTCGCCAGCCAGCGGTTTTAGGGGCTTATGGTCGTCTGGCATATATTCCACGACCCGGTCTCTGCCGGATGATTTGGCCTGGTATAATGCTTTATCAGCTTTCTGAATAAGATACTGGTAATCCTCCTGCACATTTCGTCCCAAAATACCCTCGGCAACGCCAATGCTTATCGTCAAGGGAATACCTTCGGGGGGATTCGCTCTTAACTTTTTTAAAAGATTCTCTGCAACGATGGCCGTTGCACCATGACTGATCTGCGGAAGCATGACAATAAATTCCTCACCTCCGTAGCGACCAACAATATCGGAAGTTCGGAGCGCCTCGCTGAAAAGGTCAGCGACTCTCCGCAGCAACAGATCGCCTGCTCTGTGACCAAAACGGTCGTTAATGGATTTGAAATGGTCTAAATCAACCATCATTACACCGATCATAAAGCCGTTTCGCTGCGCGAGATACGCTAACTGCATGGAAACAGCAAAGAAACCTCGACGGTTATAAACCTCGGTTAGGTCATCACGGGTAGCTTGCAATGCAAGATTTTTGTTTTCTTTCCAAAGGCGTTGAAGGGTCTCACCAAGTAGCTCAAGTTCTGGTGTCACGCCGCCATGTTTGAATAGTGTATCAATGAACTTGGCAATGTGTGATTCATACTCGTCCTCAGGACTCTCACCGCCTGCCATAGGGCGAAGGAGGAGGAACAGCATTTTAAATGCGGGATGAAGAAGATAGAATTCCATACGGTAAGCAAGAACAAATGCTTTCGAAAGATTGAATCCTTCTTCACAAGTACGAAGAAGATCCTGTGAGCTTGCTAATGCCTTTCTAAGCTCCAAAATAACTTCATCTGGTTGATCAAAAATATCAGGTATGCCTGAGAATTCCTTTATCTGCTCAGCTTGCTTCCAAAAAGAAACATGCATGGCCTCTTCCTTCGCCATATCCCGCCAGAACGTCGAAAGCTCTGGGTCGTTGCAAAGATCGGCCAGCTTCGTATAAACATAGCAGGCAATCTCGTCAATCTTACGGCAAAGATCGATGATTTGTATTATCGGAGTTTCTTGCATGGATATATCCCTCTGATTTTTGCCATAAACTCCAAAACATGAAATAAAGGAATTCTTGTTAACATCAGGTATCGCATAAAAATCCGCTCCACGCTGATAATTCCAATTTTATGTAATTCCTTCTTTGTTGTCAATTGAGATAAAAATAACTATTCGTAATAATGTAATAAATTTATATTTTTGCATGCTCCTGCGCACTTGCTTAAAATTACTATTAATCATCAAAAGGCGTCATTTTGCTCCATATAGCCAATCGGACAAAAAATTTTGTTGATAATGGAATTGGGATCCGAACTACCTTAAAATATGCAATTAAATCTGAATTCCGGAACATTATTATGGAAAACGGTATATGCCATGTGTCAGATAGTTCCAGTACCTTAATTTTGAAATGCCCGGTATAATCCAGGTCTTTAAAATTAACGTTAATTTTTGATGATTGAGAATCGGGATCGATTGGGATGGATATTGAGGAGCAGCCAAAGGAGAATAAAAGACCATACGCCTGGTGCAGAAGTGATGTTTGTTGAAACGGCAGGGTGTTAAGTTTTTTTGCGTTAGGGCTCGATGGGATAATGATACTTGACGCCGACGCCGAATGTGTAGCGGGAATTCTGGGCGGCCAGTTCCCGCCGCCATCGAACCTGAACCCGATAGATATCCGGGCTGGCATCATAGGGTGAGCGTTCGATTCCGATATAGATTTCAGTACCGGGCAGCGGTGCATAATCAGATTCGAAATACATACCGCCACGGCTGTAATTGTACATCTTGGCTTTGTGATGAGTTCCAGCAGGTAAATTTTCGAGCAAGATGTTGGCTTTGTGTTTCACACGCGTTGCGCCGCGTTGCTCAGAATTTCTCATTCATTCCCCCTATTACCTGGATACCACATTCCAGACGGTTTACAACCGCTTGAGAAAAATGGTGTAGGCCGACACCATTTCACGGATGTTATCAGGCCGATTAATAAACCCAAAAAATACCGATGTCAAAGAAAAAATCAATCGCTGATTAAAAAATAGATTGAATAGTTTCAGTATCTTAAACGAAACGTCAGCTGTATTATTGTTTATAACCGATTTTTCTCAGGAATTCTTTGCGAACCTTTATCTGCGCTTGATCTTCAATGCCTTTAGATTTAAATCCGTCAATGACTCCCAAAATTCCCCGACCCAGCTCAGTTTCAGCCAAAATGATTTCCACCGGATTGGCCGTGGCACAAAAGATCCGGCAGACTTCAGGCACATTTTTAATCGCGTTGAGCACATTGATGGGGAATAGATCTTTCATAAAGATAATAAAACTATGCCCTGCGGAAAGGTTGAGGGCGTTTTGTTGTGCCAGTTCCAACAGCACATCATCTGTTGCGGCATGCCGGATCAGGCATTTATCGGAAGCTTCGCAGAACGCCACAGCAAATTTTGCCATGGGAACCGTGGTCACCATGATCTCGTAGATGTCTTCAACGGTTTTGATGAAATGCGATTGGCCCAGGATAAAATTGAGTCCTTCCGGGTTTTCGATTTTTACGGTGGTGATTTCCATGAGACCCTCCGTTGCGGAATTTTTAACCCCTTTTCACCGAGTAGAAAAAATGCGTCGGTACTAAAAAAAATCTTGACCTTTGTGAACGGGTCTGATACATGCTCATTTTCATAAGCCTGTGATACGTTGTGGCACTATTCCTGATTGCCACAAACCTTTTCAGGCTTTTACAATTTAAGCCCGGATTGCATCCTATACCATGTGCGCGAGTAAATGTAGCCTCCCACTGCTGTGATCCGGGCTTTTTTTATTATCCCCCGATGGCGCGCATTTGCCCACAGATGTGTGCCGGCTTTTGGGGGACCAGGTTGTGGTCTGAAGGTTTGTGATTCACGGCTGTGATAAAGATTTCCGCCAATTCCTGATCCGAACCTTTCTCCCTGAGCGCTTTTTTTAAATTTTCCTGATGGTCGCTTAACAGACAGGGTCTGAGTTGGCCGCTGGCGGTTAGCCTGAGCCGATTGCATGTATTGCAGAAGTGCTGGCTGAGTGCCGGAATAAAACCGACTTCGCCTTTTGCATCCGGGTATCGATAGCGCTGGGCCGGACCGTCGTGGGCGGCTTCCTGGACTGGCACCAGATTTCCCAGGACGCTAATCCGGTCTTTAATTTCCGGGACCAGCAAATGAGACTCCGGATTAAAATCGGCTTGGCCGATGGGCATGTATTCGATAAAGCGGACATGAAACGGATATCGAAATGAGAGGCGCGCCATCTCAACAAACTCCTCATCGTTGATGCCCCGCAGCGCCACAATATTCAACTTGATCGGGTAAAACCCCATCCGATAGGCTTTTTCGATTCCCCGCCATACCCTTTCAAATTCATCAAAGCCGGTGATATCGTGATATTTTGATCGATTAAGGGTGTCCAGGCTAATATTGATTCTGGATATGCCGGCCGCTTGAATTTTTTCGAGGTTATCGTTTAATAAAACCCCGTTGGTGGTCAGGGACACGTCTTTGAGGCCCTCGCTTGCCACCAGTTCGCGTAAAAATTCATAGACGCCTTTTCGGACCAGCGGTTCGCCGCCGGTAACGCGCACCTTTGAAACGCCCAGCCGGGTGGCCACCCGCACGACCCTTAAAATTTCCTCGTAGGTCAATATATCAGTGTGCGACAGTTTGGGAATTAATTCTTGCGGCCCACAATAACGGCATTGCAAGTTGCAACGGTCGGTAATGGATATGCGCAGGTAGTTCAGATGGCGGTTGCAGTTGTCGATGAGCTTTGAATCGTTGCCAATACTCATTTTCAATTTTTGTTGCAATCAGGCCTCCTGGAATTTTTGCAGCTGTTGCCGGTCAGTCTTAAACTTTTCGCAGTATTCGGGGATCTCAATTATCGGGGGCCGCTCGTGACCTTCAATTTTAAAGATGTCGGGCTCATAATGGTCGCGAACAAGATTGTACTGAATCATTTCTTCGTAAAGTTCATCTTTTAAATCGATTAATCCTAAGCGAATTTTGCGATTGATAAATGTCTTGAGTATCACAAAGGCCATCCGACCCAGCGCTTTTGTGTCCTGATTGCGATGGATCCGGCGGTCCAGATCGACCTGAGCCATAACATCCAGGCCCCACTTTTCATAAATATCCATATTCATGCTGGTTTCAACACCGTAGCCAATCGGAAACGGTATGCGTTCAAATACATCGCGAAAGCCGGCGTATTCTCCGGAGAGCGGCTGAATTAACTGGGTCAAATCCGGGAAAAATAGCGAAAACAGGGGGCGGATGACAAGTTCTGTGACCCGGCCGCCGCCGGTCGGGCGCATCCTTTTTTTGCCGATCGAAATCGGCCGGTCGTAAAATGCTTTTACGAATTTAATGCCGTCGTAAAGCAGCAATGGGCCCAGCAGACCGTAGGCGAAGCGATGATGAATATTTTTTATGTCGGCATCCAGATAGACGATGATATCCCCTTTGGTAATATAGAGCGCCTTCCAGAGATTTTCGCCTTTGCCTTTAAATTGTTCCAGATGGGGTAAAATATCGGTGGCTTGATAAACATCAGCACCATACTCGCGGGCAATTTCGCGGGTCTTATCGCTTGAACCTGAATCGACCACCACGATTTCATCCAGCAGCGGATAGCGGGTCATCAATTCTGATTTCATAATAATGATTTCTTTGGCAATTGTTTTTTCTTCATTGAGCGTCGGCAGACACAGGGATATTTTAAGATTCTTTTTGGCCTTTTCTTCAACCAGCCGGTTTAGATCCTTAAAATCCGAATAATGAAATGTATTTTTTTCAAGCCATTTATTGTTCATCACACACCCCACCGTCGATTGCTTTCAACACACCGATGACCTGCGCAATCCCCTGATACATGGGTTCAATCTCCATGGTGGCATTTTCCATATAGCGGTTCTCGCCATAGGTAATTCCCAGCGTAACTGCCGGAATCTTACGGGAAAGAAAAATCGACAGCGCAGATTCTGTCGGCTTGCTGACTGGTTTTATACCCAAAGTGTTCAAGACCTCAGCAGCCTGTTTAACCAGCGGGTGGTTATGTTTGAGACGCGAAGCCTTCAAGTTACTGATGGTTTTTAAATTAATGTTAGCTTCATGTCTGTGACCGATACCTTCAACAATGTCTCGAATTTCACTGAAAAGGTTTTTGACGACCTTGTATGAGTCACTGCGTATCTCGAACCCCAGATTCGCTTCGGGGGCCAATTTGCCATGATTGGCACCACCGTTAATGCGGCCGATAACGATTCGCGACCGGGGTCGCTGGGAAATCTTCAAATTCATTATTTCGTTGATGACTTCATTTAAAATGATAATCGCATTGGGTGTGTATTCTCTCAGCCGATTGCCTTCCTCAGAAATACTGCACCCGATTTCACCCCGGATCATCCCATCCGAGTAATAATTGAGCCGGCCGAGCTCGACACCCTCAATACAAATTGCGCCTCTGATAGGGGTGGGCCATGTTTTTAAAAGATGTCTGACACCCCGCAGATTTCCTTTGCCGATGGACTGAATGGTTCCGGCCAGCACGATATCGGATTCAAAAACAATATCCAATTCCTTAAATATCGCCGGCAGGGACGTCATGACGCCGACACCCAACGAATTGTCCAGGATTCCGGCGCCCGTGATGGCGTTTTCTTTGATCGTGTAATTCGGTCGACGATCTTTTTCATAAAATGTATCCATGTGGGCCAGAACAAAAATCGGCGGCTTGCTGGAATCCGTTCCGCGAATAATACCAATCGGGTTGCGATAGCCATCGGTGGTGATTTCATCCACCTGGAATTCGGCCAGGCGCTCCATGAACAATTTGCTGCGCTTTTTTTCCCTGAATGTCGGCGCAGGTGTCTGGCCGATCAATACGATATTGGTAATGATGATTTCCCGCAGCGATTTTATCTGATCGACAAGGCTTGGTAATTGTTCGAGAATGTTCTTCATGCCGCACTTCCGTATTTTAGAACATTATAATGAAAAGCGGTGAACCGTCCATTCACTTGATCGGTGGATTTCGCAAGATACAGATATTGGATTTTCCCCCAACAGCGCTAAATTATCCTAAGTTACACCAATTTCAAAGACCAGGTCAATATCTCATAATAATTAGGCCCACTTGGCCCTGACCCAGAAGGATGATATGTATTTATAATTGTTTGAATTTTTATCCGGCATTTGGTTTTTGAAATAATTGAATCATTAATTCCAGGTCACCACTGACCGTGTATTTTTGCTCCATGAACATTTGCTGCCCGTCCGCCTTGCGCGTCATGATATCCATCCATAATTCGAAAGGTGCCTCAATGGTGATGTCGGGGTTTTCCTTGTGACCTTGTTCTGCGGACACCTTATCTTTTTCAATGCTGAAGGTGCACGAATCCGCTACTTCACCTGAAAAATTAAATTGTAAAATTGTCTTTCCCTCACCGACTGGCTTTGTATTAAGACCGTCAGGAAAGAGCGCCATAAAGCTTTCAATGGAATCCGGCCGCGGAACCATGTTTTTCTCGCGAAATTCTTTTGGTGTCACGCCTTCGGCGATACAGGTTTTCCAGAATATATTGCCGGTCAGGGCAAAGGTCTGAAAATCAATGATGGGTTGCTGGATCTGATTCAATGTTTCGGCAGAAACTTGGCGGGAATTAACCAATTCACGCCCCGCCTGAATCGTTGCTGCGAGCACCGTCTCTTTTTTATTCTCATCCCTGGATAATGTTTCTGCGGCGGGTCGATATATTTCAGCCAGCAGTCCATTATGACGGCCAAACAAAAATTGGACATAATTTGAAAGTTGATCAAAAACGGGCATCTCGATAAAACCCGCCACCGAAAGCACGACCGCATCGGGAGGTGTGTGACGCACGGGGTGCACGCTACGGTTATCCCGTTGTTCAAAAAAAGGTTCCAAAAATGGGAGGGTGCGCTCCATAAAGGCCTTCATCTCGGCGTTGAGCGTATAATTATACAGCGGTGTGGCATAGACCGCCAAATCCGAATTGAGCCACTTGGGGAACAATTCTTTTGTCATGTCGTCCTTATGAAGGCACTTGCCGGGGGTTTTGGTCCAGCAAGTATAGCAGCCGATACATTTCTCAATTTTTTTTTCGCGCAGGTTCACGACTTCGACTTCGGCGCCTGCTTCTTGCATGCCCGCAACTAAATGATTGAGCATAAGTTCGGTTTTGCTCTGCCCGCCGGTGCGGGGGCTGGAGTTAAGGGCCAGGATTTTCACGGTGTCCTCCTTTCCGATCTGAAGTCAGCTATATAGGGGTTGTCTAAAAAACGTTGCGGTATTCAATAGTATCGCAGGATAGCTTCTACCAGTCCGGGTATGGTGTAGGATTCTGCGGAGATGTGGACATCAAAGCCCAGCTCCTTGGCGGTATCGGATGTAATCGGGCCGATGCTGGCGATGGTGACGCCTTGAATGAGCGCTGAAAAGTCTTCTGCCGGCAGAAGCGCTTTAAAATTCTTTACCGTGGATGAGCTGGTGAAAGTGATCATATCAACCCGCTTGTCCTTGAGCTGCTGAACCAGATCATCCGCGTTTTCGACGGCCTTTAAGGTTTCGTAGGCCGGAATTTCGGCGACCGCGGCACCCATTTTGGTCAGCTCTTGCGGTAAAATCGGACGGGCTTCTTTGGCGCGTGGCAGCAGTATTTTCTTGCCTTTCAATTTTTCTTTCTTAAATGCTGCCACCACCGATTCCGCCCGGTAGGTCTCCGGCACAATATCGCTGGACAATCCAAATTCCAGCAAGCGGGCGGCGGTGGCCGGACCGATGGCTGCCGTTTTTAGATGGCCCAGGGCACGGACGTCTTTACCGGCGGCAAAGAGCTGCTCAAAAAAATAGCTGACGCCGTTCACACTGGTAAAGACAATCCAATCATAGGCGGATAAGTTCGTTACCGCCTGATTGAGGGGTTTGCGGTCTTTGGGCGCTTTAATTTCAATGGTCGGATACTCGAGGCATTCTGCGCCCAGATCCGAAAGCAATCTAACCAGGTCACTGGCCTGCTGCCGTGCCCGGGTTACAACGATGCGTTTGCCCAGCAAAGGTCGCTTCTCAAACCATTTCAGCGATTGACGCAAATTAACGACATCGCCCACCACAATAATGGCCGGTGCCTTCAGGCCGGCGGCCCGGGCCTTTGCGGCAATCATGTTCAGTGTTCCGGTTACCGTCTTCTGGCGGGAAGTCGTGCCCCATCGAATTACCGCAACCGGCGTATCCGGCGGTTTGCCGTGCTCGATCAGGCGTTTGGCTATATCGGGCAAATTTTTGACGCCCATGAAAAAAACCAGGGTTCCGATGCCGGTGGCCAGAGAAGACCAGTTTATGCTGGTATCTTCTTTTTTCGGATCCTCATGGCCGGTCACAAAGGCAAGGGTGGAGGTTAATTGGCGATGGGTGAGCGGGATACCGGCATAGGCTGCGGCTGCAATCGCGGAAGTGACGCCGGGTACGATTTCAAAGGAGATACCGGCTTTTAGAAGCACTTCGGCTTCTTCACCGCCGCGGCCGAATATAAACGGGTCGCCGCCTTTGAGGCGGGTGACAACACCGCCGGATCTGGCCTTTTCCACGATCAAGCTATTGATCTCGTCCTGGGAGAGGGTGTGGTCACCGCCTTTTTTACCCACATAGATCAGTTCGGCGGATTTGTGGGCGTATTTTAACAGGGCAGGGGCGGCCAGGTAATCATAGATAATGACATCGGCCGTTTCAATACATTCCCTGCCTTTTAGCGTGATCAAGCCCGGATCACCGGGCCCGGCGCCGACCAGATATACTTTAGCTTTCATAGCCCTCGGGTGCTTTTGTTTTGAGTTTTTCTAAAATTTGATCTGCTCCCCTGGCAAGCAGCTCTTCAGCCAGATCGATGCCGATGGCTTCAGATGATTCCACCGGTCCGCTTTTTTCCCCTTTGATGACCCGGGAGCCATCAAGATCGGCAACCAATCCGGTTAATCTAAATTTGTTTTTGCTGATGTTGCCGTGACCGGCAATGGGCACATGACAGCCGCCTTCGAGCCGCTTGAGAAAGGCGCGTTCTCCGGTAACCACCGCCCGCGTGGGCGCATGTTCCATGGCTGCCACCAGAGACCCCACAGTTGAGTCGTCTTTGCGAATTTCAACACACAGGGCGCCCTGGCCGATAGCCGGCAGCATGGTTGCAGGGTCCAAGTATTCGGTAATTTTATGTTCAAGATTCAACCGCTTCACGCCCGCCGCCGCCAGTACCAGGGCATCAAAATTTTCGGATTCGAGTTTTTTGAGCCGTGTATCCAGATTCCCGCGGATGGGCTGAATCACAATATCCGGCCGTGCGTATTGCAGCTGAGCACCCCGTCGCAGGCTGCTGGTGCCGATAACACAGCCCGCAACCTGTTCTTTAAATTCGGCACCGTTGCGGGATATGAATACATCCGCCGGGTTTTCACGTTCCGGGATGGCACCGATACACAGACCCTCTGGAATGTCAGCCGGCATATCCTTCATACTGTGCACCGCGATATCAATGCGGCGGGTCAGCAATGCCTGTTCGATTTCTTTCACAAAAAGGCCCTTGCCGCCTACTTTGGCAAGCGGCACATCCAGAATCTTATCCCCCTGGGTTTTAATAATGATAAGCTCAATCGGGGTTGACGGGAATTTTTTTTCGAGAAAGGATTTGATCCAGTTGGCCTGCCATAGTGCCAGTTTGCTGCCGCGGGTTCCGATTCTGATGGGGTTGTTCATCTTGGTTAGTGGCTGCAGCCGGCGCAACTGGATGCTGCGCAGCCGCTGCAGGAGGATGCGCCGGCGGAACTGGATACAGTCTCCCCACGGCCGCCTTTAGAGATAAATCCGCAGGGGGACATCAATTTGGATACTTTTTTGCTTTTACAGGAAGGGCAGCCCGGCTTCTCGCTTCCGAAAACCAGGTATTCAAATTCCTGGTCGCAGTTTTTACAGTGATATTCATAGATCGGCATAAAATTCTCCCAGTGCCTATTTAAAATAGTGTCAAGCTTCACCTGATTTGATAATCATCAACGCTTTAAAAGCAAGCTCTTGCAGTGAAATCACCCAAAAGAAATTAATAAACATAAAATCCATCAGGCTGTCAATCTTCGAGCTGTTCAATCACTCCGGCTGCGATCAATGGCAGCATGATTTCATGATGGCCGACGAGATTTATGCCCCTGCCACCACTGGCTGTCGGACGGTTAATCACATTGGTCAAGGGCCTATACTGCTGGATGAAGTCCAAATTGAAGGTGGTGAAATCATTCAATTTGTGTTCCAGGTTTCGTGCCAGGGTGACGGCTTTTAAAAATATTTCCGGTAAAATGACGGCGGATCCCACATTCAAATAGACGCCTTTTTGCAGGCGGGCCACCATTGTCGAAAATAGGCGAAAATCACGGTGAGTGGCCACACCGCAACGGGCGGGGTCAAACTGCGGATGCATGTGTATAATATCGGTACCGATGGCTACATGTACGGTGACCGGAATGCCTAAGCGAAAACCGGCCGCCAGAATACTTTGTTCGCTAAACGGCAACTTTTTTTCCACGACGGCACGCCCGACTGCTCGCCCCAGGCCGTCTGAATCCGGCTGCGATTCAGCCAAAGCGTCTCCCAGAAAGACAGCGGTATCTTCGGCCATGCCAAAAGAACCGTTACTTATTGCAGCGTTAACATCTTCTGAAGTATGTCCGGCCATGGCCACTTCGACATCATGGATTATGCCGGCGCCGTTTAAGGCCACACAGCTGATAATGCCGCGTTCCATAAGATCGATGACCACCGGATTCAGGCCCACTTTGATCACATGTGCGCCCATCCCCATGATAACCGTTTTTTTGGTGCGTGCAGCCGTTGCCAATGCGTTGATGACAAATTTTAGATCGCTGGCGGCCAGAATGTCCGGCAACGCGTTTAAAAAATCCTTAAAAGAGCTGCCTTTGCAGAAGGTTTTTGCAAAGTCGGCTGTGCTGACTTTGCTGATTCGCTGCGAAAGGGAATAGGTTTTGACCTGCCTGAGATCCAGCGGCTTTATCTTTTTTGGCATAACGTCACCCATTTTTTGAGCGTTTCATATATTAAAACGTCTCTCATTCCTGTGGAAAAAGCGTGCGTTCAACCAGGTCGCATAAGATGTGGCCCAGGGTGATATGGGCTTCCTGAATCCGGGCGGTATCATCGGATGGGGCCGTAAACACCAGTTTCGCACATTTAGCGAGGGCTCCGCCGCGGCCGGTCAATGCGATGGAAAAAATTTCTTTTTCATTGGCGACTTCAATGGCCTGAATGATGTTTCGAGAATTTCCGCTGGTGCTTATGCCCCAGGCAATATCATTTTTTTTGCCCAGTGCTTCGATCTGCTTTGAAAAAATGTCATCAAACCGATAATCGTTTCCAATGCTGGTCAAAATGGAGGTGTCGGTGGTTAAGGCAATGGCCGCCAGGGGAGGGCGTTCGATTTTAAAGCGGTTGACAAATTCAGCGGCCAGGTGCTGTGCATCCGCGGCACTGCCGCCGTTTCCGAAAATAAGAATTTTATTTCCGGCGCTGATACAGGCGGCTATTTTTTCAGCCGCAAAAATAATGCGATCAAGGTGCTTTTCGATAAATTGGCGCTTGATCTGAAGACTTTCTTCAAGCTGCTGCAAAATAATTTTTTTCATAGCGTTATTTCACTCAACCCGTTGAGCGCGACGTTTTGGGTGGCAATTTACTTGCGATTTCCGTTATCACATCAGATGCGTCTTTACCAAGGCGCTCGGCTTGCTTAAATTCTCTTAAAGCATCATCCAGACGATTTTGTTTGAGATAAAGCTGGCCCAATCGATACCGGAAAAGACCGTTATCAGGGGCAAGTTGAACACTTTCCTGGCAGAACATCTGGGCAATTTCCGGATTTTCTTCTTGCTCGGCAAACAAACACCCCATTGCCGATAAGGAAGCGGCATCGCCGGGATTATGTTTGATGGCCTTTTTATAGGCGGCAATAGCCGCGTCGACGTTGCCGATTTTCATATAGCATTCACCCAGATACCGAAAAACCGCACCCGATGCCGGCTCCAATAAAGCGGCATGTTTAAGAAATTTCTTACCGCTTTCGGGCTGTTTCATTTCCATCAGCAGCCTGCCGGTTTGAAAAGTGATTTCGAACACATCTTGATTGATGGCATTGGCTTTCAGAAAAAGATCAAGCGCCTTTTTGCGGTCGCCGTTCAACATGTGGGTAAAACCCATGTTGTACCAGGCCATGACTTCAAGATGATCCAACTTTACCGCTGATTGAAATTCCAATTTCGCCTTTTCATATTCTCCTAACAGACCATAGCAAACGCCCAGACTGTTGTGAACATTGATGTTCGTCGGATCCATTTTCAGGGCCTGTTGAAACTCTTCAATTGAACCTTTGATATCGCCTTGATCGAACAGTTGATCGCCACTGATGTTTAAGCTCACGGCATCAAAGATCATGGCGCTGTTAGGCCCCAAAAAAGCTGCATGATCCAATGCCTTGCGGGCGTTGTCCAGTACCTGCGCCGGTTGAAAACTGAGGGTCGGATATTCGGCGATGCCGGCGCTGACAGTTAAAGCGGCCTTATTTTTTGACGTCTGTTGAAATTGTTGTGCGAGTTTTAGACAGCTGGCGCTATTTTTTTGATCAAAAAAGGCGCCGAACAAACCCTGATTTAACAGGCCCCAGGTGCCATTGTGTTTCTTGCAAAAGGTATTAAATAATTTGACAGCCCTTTTATGGGCTACCGCCGGGTCGGCTTGCGGTTTCTTAGAATCGGTGGCCACCTCATCATCGATCTGGAAAACAAGACCGGCAAACCGGGTAGCCGGGGTCAACTGCTCTAATGCATGATCCAAAAATGCTTGCCCTGTCAGCAGGCCGGGGTAAATGGATTGAATGGCCTTTTGGATCCTAACGGGGATTTGAATTCGCTTGTTTTGCAAATCATCTGCTTCGGCCTTGGCGTGCAGGAAATGCCGCGTAGATTCCCGGTGGTGATAGAGTTCAGATTGGTCTTTTCGCATATCAAGCCTTCATTATCCGATTTTCAAATGCAATTTCAATAGTTGCGTACTCATCTTCCTGGATCGTTCGGGGATCCATGACAAATAAATCGTCTTCAATTCTACCAATAATTGGCGGGTTGTTGTTCCGCATCATTTTTTCCACAGTGTTTGGTGAGAGACCATCAATTTGGATGCCAACGCACAAACTGGGGAGGTCGATGAGGGGTAATGCACCCCCACCGGTTTTGGAAGCGCTCTCCAGAAGCCGAATGTGCATGCGGGGGCCGCCGATTCGCTTTAAGCGATCAGCAAAGCCCTGGGCGCGGTCTTGAATCTCCGGCAGCGGAAGCATGATCATGCGCAATGTAGGTATAGTGCGCGCCGCTTTCTCTTCATCACGATATAATCGCAAGGTGCCCTCCAGAGCGGCCAGGGTGAGTTTGTCAATCCGCAGCGCCCGCGTAATCGGATTTTTCTTGATCGCGTCAATGACCCTCTTTTTCCCGACGATAATGCCGGCTTGAGGACCACCAAGGAGCTTGTCGCCGCTAAAGGCAACCACATCCGCTCCAGCGGTCACGGATTCCTGCACGGTGGGTTCTTTTAGCAGGCCAAACCTCGAAAAATCGATAAACGTTCCACTGCCCAGATCCTCCATGACCGGCAATTGATGCGCTGCGCCTAAATCTACGAGTTCACGTAGTGATACCTCCGCTGTGAAGCCGACGACGTTGTAGTTGCTGGTGTGGACTTTTAAAAGCAAGCCGGTGTTCGGGCCGATGGCGTTTTCATAATCCCTTAGATGCGTGCGGTTGGTGGTTCCGACCTCTTTCAGGATACCGCCGCTTTTAGCCATCACATCCGGCACGCGGAAGGAGCCGCCAATTTCAACGAGTTCACCGCGAGAGACAATCACCTCTCTGTCCCGCGCGAGGGTTTCCAGACTTAAAAGGACCGCACCGGCATTGTTGTTGACCACCAGGGCTGCTTCAGCCCCGCTGATTTCACAGATCAACTCCTCGACGCTGCTATAGCGCGATCCCCTCCTGCCAGCGGCCAGATCATATTCCAGGTTGGAATAGCGGCCGGCAATCGTTACCAGATTGTCAATAACCTCAGGCGCCAGCAGCGAGCGGCCCAGATTCGTATGGACCACGATACCGGTTGCATTAATCGTGCGTTTTAGATTCGGTGTCATGGCCTGGTGAACCACGTTTTTAACGACCTCGATCATCCGTGCGTCCGACACGCTGTCTTCATTCATGGCGGGATCATTGTCGAGGATTTGCTGTCGCCTGTGGCCAACCACCTTGCGGATTGAATTGACCACAACCGTGTGCGGGATGCTTTCAATGAAGGTTTCTTTGGCGACAAGGGCCATCAGGGAATCCACAGCCGGAAGCGCGCGCAGCAGGGCCTGCTGGTCCGGGCTGATGGGCACCAATTTTTTCTTTTGTAATTTTGCTTTGGTCATGATGTTAATCTGCAGGCATAGCGCTTAACACTTCTGTCTGGCTCCTTTATCAGCAGCTTCGGGCTTACATCAGGGCCAGCTCAGGTGATGACTCCAGCACCTTTATAGGAATATGGTCGATAAGCTTTGGAAAGTCAGAAATCGTCAATCCGATGGCTTCCAGCCGGGAAGCGAGGGTGTCGGTATTTATTCGTTCCAGCTCCAGTCCGGCGTGAAATCTGCTCATCAGCAGATCGGCCAGGTAAACAATATGCACTAGCGCATCGTGTTGGGCCGCGTTTTCAGGCTGGTGGTGATGCCGGATAGTTTCAATCAGGGATTCCGGCAATGACCAGTTTATCGCTAACTCAGCGCCCACTTCGGTATGATCGGTTCCGAGCACCTGTTTTTCCACTTCGGAGAAATTTTTTTCTTCCTGATTTAATTCTCGATAAAAGAGCGGAAATCCAGATTGGATGAATTGATCAAGTGCCACCTTGCCGATATCATGCAGCAGACCCGCCGTGTAGGCCAAAGCGGGATCCGCTCGGCCGGTTAAGACCGCCAATTTTTCGGCAATCACTGCCGTTCCGATTGCATGATGGTATATGCCGCCCTTACACAGAGAATAACCCGAACCAATCTGTTTAAAGAAGTTATCCAAAGACGCCGAAATAACAAACTTCAGAAAAAGATGTTGCCCCAGCATGACCAACGCATGGTCCAAAGACTCGATCTTGTTACGAAGGGCAAACATGACCGAATTGCAAAGCCTCAGCGTCCTGGCGCTGAGGACCTGATCCTTTCGAATCTCCTCGGATACTTTTATTATTTCATAATGGTCTGTATTGATGATTCGCAATAGTTTTAAGGCAATTTGCGGAATGGGCTGCAAATCTTTTATGGATTGACTGATATCCCGGGGTTTTGGGATTTTAACATCGGCATCGGCTGACAGCTTGTCAAACCCAGCCGGCTCGATATGAAATCGACCCGTGTTCAGGTCCAACTCGAGCCGGCAGGTGAAAAATCCACCGGTTTCCAATTTCTCGACCTGTATGTTTTCCGCGCGAATTAGCTGCATGACTTGCTCGGCGGTCCGCCCGCCGATATCCATTTCGAAATCGGTATCGTTTACCGGGCCCACCAGCGCCCCACCGGCGATGCAGGCTTTTACATTTTCAGCTGTAGCCCCTGCATCGTACAAAGCCTGAACAAAGGGTGGAAAACCGGTAGATGCGTATTTTTCGGGCTGAAACGTGTCGCCCGGGGTTGCCGGCTCAGGGAGCAGCAAATGGATCAAACCACCGACGCCGGCGACCGGATCATGAAGCGCCACGCCCACACACGTTCCCAGATAGGCCTCCAAGACTATTGGTTTTTGGGTATCAATACGATAGCTTCCGGCAGCTACGTGGTAGCGGTGTTTTTCCGGCATCAGGATTGTCCTATCGCTCCATCAGGTGGGCGTATATTGGATATTTATCTGTAAAGATTACAAATTTATTATATATCATTATAAAGTCAATTGTTTCAACAGATTTCTCAACTGTGCAAGTCCGGGAAAGAAAATTTACTTTATGATCCAATTCATATAAGATATAAAATTATATCAGGTTTCAGTATTCGGGTTTCAGCTTCTGGTCTGGAGGAGTTCCGGTACCGTCTATTCTGACACCTTCTAGCACAGACACTCGGTAGGTTGAAACCCGGATTACTCTAAAGAGCCCAAACTTTCCATAGCGGTTTCACGAGAAAAGCAGGAGCTTCGATGCAAAATATTTTAGTTACCGGTGGCTGTGGCTTCATCGGTACAAATTTTATATTCTATATGCTGTCAGCGGCCGATTACAAGGGGCGAATTATCAACGTCGATAAACTGACCTATGCCGGCAATCCGGATAATCTGGTGGCTGCCGAAAAAAAATTTAAGGAGCGCTACATTTTCCACCAGGCCGACATCTGTGACGCCCGGGCATTAGTGGATATATTTGATCTTTATGCGGTGGATGCCATCTGTAATTTTGCCGCTGAATCACATGTCGACCGCTCAATCGTTAAGCCGGATGCCTTCATTAAAACCAATATTGAGGGTACCTTTTGCCTGCTGGAATTAGCCCGCCAGTTCCAACATCAACTGGAATTGTTTCACCATGTGAGCACCGACGAGGTCTATGGCTCATTGGGTAGGGACGGTCACTTCACCGAAGAAACGCCCTATCGGCCCAACAGTCCCTATTCGGCTTCCAAAGCATCTTCCGATCATCTGGTCAGAGCATATTTTAAAACCTATGGTCTGCCGGTGACAATTTCCAATTGTTCAAACAATTACGGCCCCTATCAGTTCCCCGAAAAAATGGTCCCGCTGATTATTCTAAATGCTCTGGAGGGCAAGCCCCTTCCGGTCTACGGTAAGGGGCTCAATGTGAGAGACTGGCTATATGTAATCGATCACTGCCAGGCGATTTGGGAGATAATGAAAGCAGGGCGCCGGGGTGAAACCTACAATATCGGCGGGCAATGTGAAATGGCCAACATCGATCTGGTCGGCCGCATCTGCGACCTGCTCGACGAGATCGCACCGCGGCCTGATGCGCCTCCGCGCCGCGAGCTGATTAGGTTTGTAAAGGACAGGCCCGGGCATGACATGCGGTATGCCATCGACTTCAGCAAACTGACGGATGAACTGGGCTGGATGCCGCATGAGTCGTTTGAAAGCGGAATCCAAAAAACCATTCACTGGTACCTGGACAATCAGGCCTGGGTGGAGCTGGTCAAAAGCGGTGCGCACTATCAGCGTTGGATGAAGCAACAGTATGGTGGAGGATAAAAAATATTGGAGTCGTATAGCCACATTAAACAAACAAAGGACTTTATGCGAGTGTTATGAAACCAGCTAAAGACCGAATTATATTCCCCCTGGATGTCGCGACAGTTGATGAAGCCAAAAAATATGTTGTATTGTTGTCCGAGAACGTGGGGCTGTTTAAGGTCGGGCTGGAACTGTTTATTCAGGCCGGTCCTGAAATTATTGGGTTCATCCATTCACAGACTCAGGCACGGGTGTTTCTCGATCTCAAGCTGCATGACATACCGGCTACGGTGGGGCGGGCCATGGCGCGTATCGCAGATTTGGGTGTTGCCTTTGCCACGGTCCATGTGGGCGAGACCCGGCGGATGCTGGCTGCGGCGGTCGACGGCAGCGGCGGCAGGGTGGCGATTCTGGGTGTTACGGTCTTAACCAGTGTCTCGGCCGAGGATCTGAAATCAGCCGGTTTTCGCAAGGATTTTTATAACGACATGCTGCTGACCGTGATGGAAAGAGCGGCGATAGCCCATGCAGCCGGCTGTGCCGGTGTCATTTGCTCGGGTCTTGAAGTGAGTCGGATCAAGGATAAAATGGGACAGAATTTTTTGGCGGTGACGCCGGGAATACGTCCGGCCTGGGCGGTGACGGCAGAAGAGGATCAACGCCGGATTACCACACCGGAGGAGGCCATCAGCGCCGGCGCGGATTATCTGGTCATCGGCCGGCCGATTCGGGATGCAAAGGATCCCGCAAAGGCGGCGGCTCGCATTGCCGCCGAGATTGAAAATACCGGCAGCAAAAAAGAATAAAAAAGCAGGGCCATTTCTGGCCCTGCTGTATATAACAAAACAGGTTTAGGTTTTTGCCACATTTTTTACCGTACGGGAAGTAACAAAATTTCAATTCTGCGATTCTGTTTTCGCCCTTCCTCGGTCTCGTTTGATTCGAGCGGTTTGTAATAGCTGAAGCCGCTGGCCGTTAATCTTTCGGGTTCGATTTCTCCCTTTTCCTGCAAAAAGCGCACGACAGCGGTAGCCCTGGCGGCCGATAATTCCCAGTTGGTTGGGTATTTACCCAGCAATGCTGAGCCGATTTTCACATCATCTGTGTGCCCTTCGACCACAATAAGCTGATCACGGTTATCTTTGAAAGAATTTGCTAAATTCAACAGCGCTTCCTGGCCTTCGGGTTTGACATTCACACTGCCGGAATCGAACAAAATTTTATCGACAAATGTTACTTTTAGTTTTCCTTCGATTTCCTCTATTCGGACGTCCTTGTTGGCAATCTGTGCTTTAAGATTGTTTTCGATTTCTTTGCGCGTTTGATCCAATTCCGAGATTTCTTCTTTCTGAACCAGAACAGTTGACCTTTCTTTTTCCAGCTCACGATTTAACTGCGCAATCTGCTCTGATAGGCCCTTGTTTTCTTGTATCATTTGGGCCTGGGTTTTACTCATCTGATTTTCAAGTTCGACATACTTGCTTTTTGAGACACAGGAGAAAAAAAACAAAAAACACAGGCTCAAGACGATAAACGTGAATTTTCTAGACATGGCCAACCTCCTTTTTCCTATGATTTTGATTGATCTGTAAATTTGATTTGAGTTTGAATATTGTTTTCGCAAACACCCCTTATCCGATGGTTTCTTACTCACATTCATAAGCAAAACAGGAATTTTGAAATTTGTCAAATATTTCGTCTGCCCCGCCGGGTGGGAAATTGGATGTTGAACCATACTGCCGGGTGCTGTCTGGTTAGCGTTGGGTAAGCAGTGGCACTGGACCCCATGCCAGATACAAAAACCCCGTTTTTCGATTGTAAAACGGGGTTTATACCGCTTTCCATAATTATGTTCCGGAATACGGAAGTGCGGCATAAGGGGTTGTAGAAAAAACGTTCTAATACCAGAATGCTTTTTTTGACAAGCCCTATAAAGCATCCCGGATCCGGTGCTTTAATAATCCGCTCGGTTTTTTAAAATGGCAGTAGCACAAGGATATTCCAAGACATTGAGCATTTTCAACCCTTGCGGCGCCTTACGGTTGGCCGAATCCTTGCGCTGTAGTTGACCTTAGCAGGTCTCATGTGACGAAGTCAACATTGATGCAAAGTTTAAGCAGCAATAAATTCGGCCCCTGCCGGACAATGTAAACCGACAGCGATCAGAATATGTAAAAATATCGATACACAAATATACCCAAAATAAGGGCGCCGGCGAAAAGCGCAAAAAACACCTGCTCTCTGCTAAATTTCTTCATGTACCTTGCTAAATTTAAAATCGCGGCGCACGCGCATTTTTCAAAGCGTAATGTGGGTCCTGCAATCTGTATGGGCTATCCGTTTTTGTCCAATTCAAAAGCCGAGTGCAGCACGCGCACAGCCAGTTCGGTGTATTTTTCTTCGATGATACAGGAGATTCTGATTTCTGAAGTACTGATCATCATGATGTTGATATTTTCTTTGGCCAGGGCATTGAACATTTTGGATGCGACGCCGGAGTGATCTTTCATGCCCACCCCGATAACGGAGACCTTGGCAATTTTTTCGTCGCCGAAAACATCCTCAGCATCAATATCTTTGGCAATCGTTGTTTGCATATCCAGCGCCTGTTTAAAATTGGCTTTTGGAACCGTGAACGTTAAATCGGTTTGTCCTTCGGCGCGCGTATTTTGAATAATCATATCCACGACAATTCCGGCATCGGCCACCGGTGTAAAAATTTTGGCAGCAATCCCCGGTATGTCAGGAACTTTTTTTAAGGTGATACGGGCTTGATCCTTGTCATGGGTGACGCCGGATACCACCAGGCGTTCCATTCCGGAATTTTCATTGACTACCATGGTTCCCTCCTCCTCGCTGAACGATGATCTGACGTGCACCGGTATGTTAAATTTTTTGGCAAAACCCACCGATCGAATTTGTAAAACCTTGGCTCCCAGGCTGGCCATGTTCAACATTTCATCGTAGGAAATGGCACTCAGCTTGCGGGCTTGCGGGCAGATATTGGGATCGGCCGTATAAACGCCATCCACGTCGGTATAGATTTCACAGACATCGGCTTTAAGTGCTGCGGCGATTGCTACGGCGGATGTATCCGATCCCCCCCGTCCCAGGGTTGTAATGTTGCCATTGGGATCGCAGCCCTGAAATCCGGCCACCACAACGATGTGACGCTCCTTGAGCAATTTCTGGATACGATCGGCCCGAATGTCGAGAATGCGAGCATTGCCATGGCATTGGTCGGTCAGAACTTCGGCCTGATGCCCCAGCAGCGACTGGGCCGGGTAATTCATTGATTTGAGCGCCATGGCCAACAGGGCGGATGTGGTCTGCTCGCCGGTGGCCAGCAATACATCCAGCTCACGTTTGTCTGGTAATTGGGAAAGATTGCTGGCCATATCGATCAGATTGTCAGTGATGCCGGCCATAGCCGAAAGAATGACGACGACCGCATTGCCCTTGTCATAGGTTTTCGCAACCCGGGCGGCCACATTTTGAATTCGTTCCAGGTTGGCAACGGAGGTGCCCCCGTATTTTTGAACAATTAAAGCCACAGTTTCTTCTCCGATTTTACCTTTTGAAATTGGTCTTAACTATTCTGAAGTTGGAATTCCAGAGCTTTTAGCAAATTATCGGTTGATTGTCCATATGCAAATATGTCTATCCGACGGGCGTTCTCGCTGACAATTTCGAACCGCAGCTGCAAGTGGTTTAAAAGCATATCATTGGAGATTTTTTCGGCCCATTCGATGGCGATGACGGCATCTGCCCGAAGCGCTTCGTCCAGGCCGACGTCCTCCAGTTCGGAGAGGTGTTCGATTCGGTAAAGATCCACATGGTACAGGGGGAGGCGTCCGGTGTATTCATTGATCAAGGTGAAAGTCGGGCTGGTAATGTAGTACTTCTCAGAAACGTCGAGACCCTTTGCGAGCCCCTGAACAAATGCGGTTTTACCGCTTCCGAGATCTCCGGTTAAAGCGATGATGATCGGTTGCTGAATTGCGGCGCCCATATGTTGTCCCAGCTTCTGGGTTTTCGTTACCGAATGGGTCGTTATTTGGATGTGCTTGTCAGGCATCGTTTGCGGGTGGTTCTGGCGTATTTCACGTTTGAATTACTTTTTTAATTGCTCCCGGAATTGCATTCATCACCTCACCGGCCAGGTAGCCGATCGGACCAATTGTTTTTGCAAGGGTGTCGGCGGCGGCTCCATGCAGATACACTGCGGCATGGGCAGCTGCTTCCGGGGAAAAACCCTGGGTGATAAATCCGGCCAGGACACCGGTCAGCACATCCCCCATACCGCCGGAGGCCATGCCGGGATTGCCGGTGGAATTAACAAAGGCAGTGCCATTGGGATGGGCTATGACGGTTGCGGCTCCTTTCAAGACAACGTGCACACCGAAATTTACTGCAAGGTCCCGGGCACACGCTAGCCGATTCTGTTGAACCGCTGCGGGGGAGGTTTCGATCAGCCGAGCCATTTCTCCGGGATGAGGGGTCAGCACAGCCGGGGCTTTAAGTTTTTTCAATAGCCCGGTTTGGCCGACGATGTTGTTGAGGCCATCGGCATCAATGACCATGGGGATTTCAATCTGGCGTATTACCTTTTCGACCAGGCTTCGGGTTTCCAGGGCCTGGCCGATACCTGGTCCGATGGCCAAACATGTTTTTCCGGCTGTCAACCCTTGAATCTCATCCAGGGCGGTGTCTCCTAGAATGCCAAGCCGGATTTGCGGTAAGGGGGTTGTCATCGCTTCCAACACCTGAGCTGCGACAACCGAATTGAGGCTTTCAGCAACCCCCAGCGTCACCAGACCGGCACCGGCTCGCATGGCTGAAACGGCTGTCATGGCCGCGGCACCGGTTTTGCCGGTTGAGCCGGCAACAACCAGCAGATGGCCGGTTTTTCCCTTGTGCGTTTCTGCAGCGCGCGGCTGAAAGTAGGCACGAATGCGCTCAGCGGTCAGCAGGTATTGCTTCGGGCTGACGGATTCCACAACAGTGCGCGGTATGCCAATATCGATAATTTCAAGCTTTCCGGTGCATTCAGCTCCCGGATAGGTGTAATGACCGATTTTGGCCAAGGCAAAAGTTGCCGTGCATTGCGCATGGATAGTTGTCCCACAGGGTTGGCCCGTATCAGAATTTAGGCCCGATGGAATATCCACGGCAAATACCGGAATTCCTGTACTGTTGATAAAATCAATTGCGGCTTTAAAAAACCCTCTGACATTGGATGTTAAGCCGGTACCCAGAATGGCATCCACCAGCAGGCCTGAACGGGCGAGACGGGGTTTAATTTTTGAAAACGAATCTTCGTCCGGAACCTCAATGACCGGTATATTGAGCGCAGCCAGACGTTTGAGGTTGGTCGCGGCATCACCTTTGACCGCACCGGTTTTGGCCAGCAAATAGACCGCTACCTCAAGGCCTTGCGCGGCAAGCTCCCTGGCAATAACAAACCCGTCGCCGCCATTGTTTCCCTTGCCGCAAACAATACCTACACCGTCTTCGGCTTGATCGGCAAATTGCGCGAGCAACACGCGCGCGGCGCCCTGTCCGGCGGTTTCCATGAGCTCCAGACCCGGAATAGCATGCTTTTCGATCGCCTGGCGATCCATTTCCTGCATTTCAGCAGCGGTTACGAGAATCATCTGAGACTCCAGTAAGGAAAGCCGTGCACAACGATAATTTTTCTACAGTGAAAATATGTCAATTTACAAAAACAAAAAATGATTACGAAAACAAGAATATTTGAAAGCATAAAATTAATTTTTGTTTTTGTGTTTTTATTCTTTCGTGCTTTCGTGACAAAAATAGCCGATTGTTTCAAGCTTGCTTTCAAGAGATTCAAAGTGCCCGTATCAGATCAATCATTTCTTTGACGGCCTTTTCCATGCCGGTCAGCACCGCACGCGAAATCAGACTGTGGCCGATGCTGAATTCATCAATTTCACCGAGGCCCCTGAATGCCTTGATCGTTTTATAGCAGAGGCCATGCCCGGCTTTAATATTGAGATTGAGCTTGTGTGCCAGTTTGACGGCATCCACCATTTTTAAAAATTCCTGATGCCGTTTTTTAGATGTTTTAGCATCACAATAAACACCGGTGTGAAGTTCCACAATTTTGGCATTGGTGTGGTGGGCCTGCTTGAGCTGTTCGGGATCCGGGTCGATTAGGAGGCCGACGGGGATGCCGCTGTTTTGCAGGGTGTCAACGGTTTCTCTAATTTCTTCTTTATGGACAACGAGGTCCAGACCACCGCCGGCACTGAATTCCACCCGTTTTTCGGGCACCAGGGTAACATGATCCGGTTTGATATCGAGGGCCATACCGACCATCTCCGTCGTTGACGCCATTTCCAGAATCAGTTTGCTTTGTATCGTCTGACGCAGGATTCGGACATCTCTATCCTGGATGTCCCGCCGGTCTTGCTGCAAGTGCATGGCAATACCATCGGCACCGGCAAATTCGGCCATAACTGCGGCGGCCACCGGATCGGGAAATGAGCTTTTCCTGGCTTCTCGCAAGGCGGCCACCAGATCTATTTTAACTGCTAATCCGGCCATTGATGAACCTCCCTTTTTCCTGGGTTTGACACCTCATATTTCTGTTCGATTAATCTGATCGCAGCGATTAAAATACCGATTTCGACTTAATGGATTTTAGCACTTGATTTGTTTTCTGCTCCATTTTGTGAGCTTCGGATTTGTCGTTTTCGTGGTCATAGCCCAGCAGGTGCAAAATACCGTGGATGAGAAGCTGGTCAAAATAGTCCAGCATGCTGAGGCCGGCGTTTTGTGCTTGCCGGTGAGCGGTTTCCATTGAAATCACAACATCGCCCAGAAGGGCGGGCGCGATTTCTGAGAACGGGCCCTCTTGCATTGCAAACGCAATTACATTTGTCGGACCGTCACGGTTCAGGTATTGTCGATTGAGGCGTGCAATCTGTTGATCGTCAACGATGAGAATAGAAAGCTCTGCGTCAGGATAACCCAAGGCGTTTAAGATGGCCCTCGCTGTTTGTCGAATCTTTTTCTTTGAGATCCTGTGTTTGCCTTGCCGGTTGTCGATCTGAACTTCCATTCTTCGATTTCCCTTTTTCATTACCGTTTCCGGCTGTGCTGCCTTCACTATATTCGATGCGGTGATGATGGATGCCGTATAATATTTTATTAAAGCTTTTTGCAATATTATGCAGGTCTTTGAGGGTCAATTCGCAGTCATCCAGCTGGCCGTCTGAGAAAATCTGGTTGATCAATTTTTGGACCAGCCCCTGAATTCTTGACGGGGTGGGATTATCCAGCGATCGCGTGGCCGCTTCAACCACATCCGCCAGCATGACGAGACCGGCTTCTTTGGTTTGCGGCTTGGGACCCGGGTATCGAAAATCATCAATATTGATGGCAGCCGCTCCTTTTTTCTGTTTGGCCTTTTCATAGAAAAATTTAATGATGCTGGTGCCATGGTGCTGTCGGATCGTATCGCTGATCAATTGACCCAGTTTATTTTCTTTGGCAATTTCAACGCCGTCTTTGATGTGGGCAATCAGGATCAGGCCCGACATGGAAGGCGCCAGCTTATCGTGTCGATTTTTGCCCTCAGTCTGGTTTTCGATAAAGTATAGCGGTTTTCTGATTTTGCCGATGTCATGATAATAACCGCAGACTTTTGCGAGCATCGGGTTGGCACCGATTTCCGTAGCGGCGGCTTCCACTAAAGAGCCGACAATTACCGAGTGGTGATAGGTGCCGGGGGCTTCGATCATCAACCGGCGCATGATCGGCCGGTCCAGATGCGCAAGCTCAAGAAGTGTAATATCAGTTGTATAATCAAAGGCAATTTCAACCAAGGGCACGATTCCGGCCGTCACAATACCGGTGCTGATACCCCCCAGAAAAGCGAAAGCCCAATCCCATATGAGTTTGGCAGCGGGCAATTCTCCGCTATAAAAGTGGATTGCGGTGGCCAGCACAATATTTAACAAACCCAGCTTGGTTCCGGCGATGATGAACACTTTCCTTTCGCGGCAGCTTCTCAGCCAGTAAGCCGCCATCGTGCCGCTTATCAGGAAATAAATAAACATTTCAAAGCTGTTTTGAAAAATAAGGGCAAAACCCATGGCCATTACCAGGGCCATCGGAACCGCCACTGACAGTCCCAAGAACAGGCAGATAATCATGGCCGCTGATGCTAA
This sequence comes from uncultured Desulfobacterales bacterium, assembly GCA_947259495.1. Lineage (GTDB taxonomy): Bacteria > Desulfobacterota > Desulfobacteria > Desulfobacterales > JAHEIW01 > JAHEIW01. The sequence continues at coordinate 135,560 of CAMYLV010000001.1, forward strand.
TGGAATGCCAAAATAAGTCGAAGATCGGGGGATAAAGACGGGTGAATTCTGGGTAAGCAATTCTGACAAAGAGACCGAGACCTCTGACAGAAAGAAAAAGGTCAGGGCCAGGCTGGCAAGCAGCAGCAAGCTTTTGTTGTGATAATTGACCATCGGGCCCTGCTGATTTAGATGCAAAATGTAGGTGGTGATCAAAAAACACATCAACAAAAGGGCAGCCCCAAGACTGCTGAGCAGAATTTGTTCCTTCTGGGTCTGGGCCTGCATGGCCTCAAGTTTGAGTAAATCAATTTCAGATACCAGCGAACCTTCTCTGAGCACCATTTCGCCGGCCTTGATTTTAGACAACACCGGTTTGATTTCGGCCGCAATTTTGTTTTGCCGTTCCTGGGTCTCGCTGCGGTTGAGGGTGATATTGGGTTGAATGAGTTCCTGAACAAAATCAACGACCAAATTTTTTAATGTATAATCCAGATCCTGAAGGTAGGGCTGGCTGATGCTGCGGACCATGGCCTTAGCTTGATTGAGGCCGTAAAATTGGTTTAAATTAGCCACAAATTTTTCATTTTTCGTTGCGACATCTCTCAGGAGAATGCCTTTGTCCAGTTCCTTTAGCAGAATTTCTTTGTTGGTGACGACGCCTGTAGATAAAATAGCGTTTAGAATTTTAACATTAAGATCGGCAATGTCGCTGGAAAATTCTTCTTTGGCAAGGGCCTGGAAAGCGCCTTTACTGACGCGAATGCCGATAGCCTCCTCAAATTGTGCCTGTTTCTCCCAGATCAAGGCCTGCACAGAGGGTTTTGCATCATCAAGCTGGGCCACGTCAGGTTGGGACCCAATTTCCAATTCCTGAGGCGGGTTGTTTTGAGCTGAAGCGATTACTGTTCTCAGGTCATCAAATGCCTGCAATACATTACGCATCAGGGTTTTGGCCAAATTGGCATCGAAATCGTAAACCGTGAGCACGTCTGCCATGGCCAGCTGACGGTTTTTTTCGGTGGCGGCTTGATCCTCAATAAAAAAGTCGCGGGAGGCCTTGATATCCCTTTCGACCACATCTCCCAGGTTATAGCGGTGCTGGGTGATGACCAGACTCGGATATAAAATGATAATAAATAAAATGACGAACAACACCAGAATCCCCCACCGCATTCGGGTGTTGTTATCCAGAAGTTTGTTGATCGATTCTTTGCGTTTATCGAAATTCATAAGCATTTTGCCAGTGCTGCCGGCAAGCCTTACACCATTACAGATACAGTGCCCGCGGCGCGTGAAGAAAAACAAACGCCGAATTCATTCCAATTGGGCAATCCAGCCATTTTCGGAACGCGGGTTTTCCTATTGGGTTTTAGCGCTATTTGGATTTTCGTTTTCTTTGTCGGCATCAAGTTGCTCGTAGGCGTTAATGATGTCCTGAACAAGTCTGTGCCGGACGACATCCAGTTTTGAAAAAAAGACAAATTTAAGGGCTTCAATTCCCTGCAAAATATTTTTGGCCTGTATCAAACCCGATGTTTTTTCCACCGGCAGATCGATCTGGGTAATGTCTCCGGTAATGACCGCTTTTGAGTTGAATCCGATGCGGGTCAGAAACATTTTCATCTGTTCCGGGGTCGTGTTTTGGGCCTCATCCAGGATAATAAAGGAATCATTTAAAGTGCGCCCCCGCATAAAGGCAATCGGCGCTACTTCAATGGCCCCTTTTTGCATCAAATTCGCGACTTTCTCAAATTGTATCATATCATGCAGGGCGTCATATAGGGGCCTCAAATATGGATCAACCTTCTCGGCAAGATCACCGGGCAAAAAACCCAATTCCTCTCCGGCTTCGACTGCCGGTCGCGTCAGGATAATGCGATCAACGACTCCCTTGGTAAGGGCCGATACTGCCATTGCCATCGCCAGATAGGTTTTTCCTGTGCCGGCCGGACCGATCCCAAAAACGATATCATAATTTCGCATGGCATCAATATATTCTTTCTGAGCCGGGCTTTTAGGGCTTATCGTTGTTTTTTTTGAGGTGATGAAAACAGTATCTAAAAATATTTTTTTCAGATCGGCGCGGTCATTTCCGCTGAGTACCCGTATGGCGTAATCAATGTCATTGGCGTGAATGGGATATCCTTCTTTTAATATGCTGTAAAGCTGCTCGAGGACATTTTGAGCCAGGCGCGCGGCAATAGACTCTCCTTGAATAAAAACCGTGCTGCCTCTGGCATTCACAGCGGTATCTGTTGCCGCGGCGATACGTTGCAAATGGCGGTTGTGCTCACCAAACAGCTGCCGGGCGAGTTCAATATCGGAAAAATCGACTGTCGTTTGTTTGTTATCTAAAAGTTCATTCATCTTTAATTTTATGGGCTCGGGACCGATGTCCTGAGATCAGCCCAAACAGCGATGCGCCACTTTAATTACGGGCTTAGTCCTATCACAACCGTAATTGATTGCAAGCTAGTTTCAACACCTTATTGTAGACCGAACCGCCGCAAAATACAAATCAGAGCTTTCTGTTAGGCGATAAAAATACCTTGACTCCAAATATCGGCTCTGTTAGTTGAACCGGCGGATGCGGATGTAAACTGCAGATGTTTCATTTAATAGGGGCAGATGTTGAAAAATCATGCACTTTGAAGCTTTTTTATGTTTTGCCTTTCATGTGATTAAATGAATCCTTTCGATGTGTTTATTATAATTGTACTCGGTTACAGCATTGTCCGGGGCCTTTTTAGAGGCCTGGTGAAAGAAGTATCCTCAATTATTGGTGTTTTGGGGGGATTTTATGCCGCCTATTCGTATTATCCGATGGTGGCCAAATTGCTTTCCGGTCTGATTGCAGAGCAATCATATCTTAACATATTGAGTTTTTTAATTATTTTTTGTGGCATCCTCATCATTATCAGCATCCTCGGGGTTGTCATCAAATATTTATTGAATGTTGCCTTTTTAGGATGGATCGATCGCGTCTGTGGCGTTGGGTTTGGATTAATTAAGGGTGTTTTAATTGTAACGGTTTTATTTATCATTCTCACCACTTTTCTTACCAAAGGCGCACCGCTAATCAAAAAATCTATTCTCGCCCCGCATGTCATTTGGATTTCTGAAAAAATGGTCGGTCTTGTTTCCGAAGAAATGAAAAAAGATTTTTTTGGCAAACTCGACGAATTCAAAAAAGCGTGGAAAATTCCAAAATAAAATCAGCCAAGGATTCGATCAAAGCGCTGGTTGCCCTGATTGAATCCTTGCGCGGTGAGAATGGATGCCCTTGGGACCAAAAGCAAACCCCCAGAAGCATGCTCGTCTATCTGATAGAGGAGATTTATGAACTTGCCGATGCCATCGAGTCAAACCGTGCTGAAGCGGTCAGAGAAGAATTGGGGGATGTTTTATTTCATATTTTTTTCATAACGCAATTATTTCAGGAAAAGGACGAATTTTCGATTGACGATGTTGCCCGTGATATAATCGCTAAAATGATCAGGCGTCACCCCCACGTCTTTGGGGCAGCTAAAGTTCAGAACACAGAAGAGGTCAGACAAAATTGGCAGAAAATAAAACAGAATGAAAAGAAAGAGTTCACCAAAAAATCCATCATCGATTCCGTGCCCAGTAATTTACCGGCCCTGATGCGCGCTTACCAGATTGGCGCGCGCACAGCACAATACGGTTTTAACCGGGAGAATCGCGAAAACCTGCTAATCGAGCTGGAATCTAAGTTTGATCAGCTAAAGCGGGCCATTGATATCAACGATACCGATCGAACATTAAAAGATTTCGGAAGCTATCTATTTTCTTTGGTTAATTTGGCGCGGCTCTTGAAAATTCACCCTGAAACCGCCCTTTCCGGAGCGGTCAAAGCATTTGAAGAGCGCTTTAGGCAGATGGCAAAAGAGGATTCAAAAACCTAAAATGATTGCAATTATTGACTATGATGCCGGCAATCTGGCCAGTGTGCAGCGTGCGGTTTCGCATCTGGGTATTCAGTGTGTGATAACCAAAGAAGAGGCTGAGATTAAAGCTGCGGAACGCATCATTTTCCCAGGGGTCGGTGCCGCCGGTGCAGCGATGCAAAGCTTGCGGCGCAATGGTTTAGACCGCGCCATCAAAGAAGCGTTTGCCATTGGTAAACCTGTGCTGGGCATTTGCATCGGTTCGCAAATCATTCTGGCCCACAGCAAAGAGAATGACACCCCTTGTCTGGGAATTTTAGACGGAACCGTGCGCAGCTTTTCCCCCGATCGTCGATCCGAGAAAGGCCAAAAACTAAAGATCCCTCACATGGGCTGGAACGGGCTGGATATAAAAAAATCCCACCCGCTGTTATCCGGTGTGGACGCTGATGATGAATTTTATTTTGTGCACAGCTATTACCCGGAGCCGCAGAATCCAGATTGCGTGATTGCCGTTACGGAATATGGGATTTCATTTGCATCAATTCTTGGGCTTAACAATTTATTTGCGACGCAGTTTCACCTCGAAAAAAGCGGCCGACCGGGGCTGAAGATATTGGAAAACTTCTGCAAATGGAACCCCTAATGCGCTTCTGCAACGGTCACTTATAAATGCTGAGCGGTCATATTATTTTCTTCATTGCGCTAAGATAGGGAAGGTGCCTGCAGCCTGATATTTGGGATTAGAACCACGGTGTTTCACAACCCAAAGGCTTGGGTGCCGCTCATCCCAAACATCAGCCCGCCACCTACCTTGGGGGCAGTTTATCGGCATAGCGCATTTCCGAAAACAATATGGCCCTTTTTAACGTTGAGCTCTGAGGCAGATTCAGAAATACTCTGATTTAAATTTAAGGAATGTAACATGTTGAGCAAGCGAATCATACCCTGTCTGGATGTGCGTGAAGGCAAGACCACCAAAGGCATCAAGTTTAAGAACAATGTGGATATTGGCGATCCGGTCGATATGGCCAGGCTCTATTATGAAGCCGGAGCCGATGAAATTGTATTTTATGACATCACGGCCTCATACGAAAAACGCGAAATTATGCTGGACGTTGTCCGGCAGGTGGCTGAGACGATATTTATTCCTTTTTCTGTGGGAGGTGGGATTCGAACCGTAGCAGACATGCGAAATGTCCTTTTGGCCGGCGCCGAAAAAGTGAGCGTCAACAGTGCGGCGGTAAAAAACCCGGATATTATTGCTCAGGGGGCCAAAGCATTCGGCAATCAATGCATTGTTCTCGGTATGGATGCAAAATTCGTGGGAAAAAGCAAAGCAACACCCTCGGGCTATGAGATTTATATCAACGGCGGCAGAACGCCCATGAAAATGGATGCCTTAAACTGGGCAATTGAGGCACAGAAGCTCGGGGCAGGGGAGATTTGCCTGAATTCGATTGATGCCGACGGTACCAAAGCAGGATATGAACTGAATCTGACCACGCTGATTTCTGAAGAAGTTGATATCCCGGTAATTGCCTCCGGGGGCGCCGGGACCCCCGAGCATCTGCGGGATGTCCTGACCCTTGCCAAAGCCGATGCGGCCCTGATTGCTTCTATGGTTCACTACGGGACCTATACCATAACTGAAATTAAGTCATTTCTGGAAAAAAGCGGCGTAAAGATCCGCAAGACCTGGTAAAATATTACTCGCAGAGGCAGGGCAAAAAAATACTGGTGCATAGTGCCCACGGGGGGTAACCCCCGCAGCATCGCCAGGGTGTGATTTCAGGTCAGGTCTTTCGACCGGCCTGATTCGTTATGCTTCAGCGAAATGGCCAAAACGGCTGCGTTAAGCCATTTCATTCGACAACACGTAACCGGGGGGCGTTTTACGAACGATTTCTCCGTTTTCGTTATATTCCACGACGATAAGTTCGCCGTCTTCGAAAGTATTCTTTCGATGGGTCTGCTCTTCCTGTTCTAGATTCTGTTTTGATTTAGCACTGTCTTCTGTTTTTTCAACAGGCCTTTTTTTCCGGGTTTGATCACTCTTTTTGACAGCGAGATCCTGGTCATGTATCTCACTATCGTAATTTATACGCACCGTTTGTTGCATGGCGGCGTCGCCAATAGCATTCAGCATGGTGTCCTCCTTTTATTGTAATGGGTCCTCCTGACTCATCTGCGTTTGCTACCAATCGTTATTTGGCAGCATCCTCCTCAACCGCGTCTTTTACAAGCTGCTCGACCCTGTTGGTCAGAAAATTCGTATCTTTGACTGATAACGCGGTCGTTGTTTTCTGGTTTAGATCGTCCATAACATTAAATACAAACGGGGTTTCCTTTTTGTTATCGGATTCGATGGTGTTTTTCCCTTTACCCCCAGACAGCGATTGCTCATCGTTTTTGATTTGACCGTTGGCACCGTAGTCGGAAATTTTACTTAAAATATCCTTGGCGACTTTTTCGATGGTGGCTCGGCGTTTGCCCTCGGCCGACAGCTGAATTTGATCGGACAGTTGTTTTTTACTTTCCGCTTCCTGCTTTCGGGCTTTTCTGTCCTGACTGAGCTGTTTGCTGTAAGCGCTTAACACATTATGAATCTGATAACTGTATACAAACATAAAACACTTTCCCCCAGTCTTATTTATCGGCTTGCTATGTTTAAACTTTAGGGGAAAATAGCTATTGGCGGGCGGTAATTTTTATAAATATTTGTAACTATTAATAATATTTAAAGCGATCGGTGTAAGCTGGATGGGCGTCGATCAGCAGGTAAAACAACGATTCGATTTATGCCGCTTGTCATAATAATGTTCCGAAAAAAGGATGGCGGCATAAGTGTTGTAGCAAAAAACGTCCCGCAATCGGAACGTTTTTTTGACAACCGCTATAAATTGATCCGGGAGGGTAAATTGTAAAAAAAGCGGCCCCGGCGAACGGGATTGCTCCTTGACGCCTGCAATACGTTGCTTTAATCGTCAAAATCGCCGGCCGGTCCTTTATCACTGTCGATTTTGGCAGCGCGTTTTGCGATGAGATCGGGCGTCCACTTCTGGGGATCTTCAATGCGCTGGGCTTTCGGGCCGCTGGCGCAGGACCCGGCATCAAGAATAGCTTCGATGGCCAATGACGCTGTATTTTCGGCATTGAAGACATTGACGATCATATTGTAGGCAAAATCCTCAACACGCTTTATCATTCTTTCGCGCGTTGCCTGCGGCTGACCGAGCAACTTGTTTTCAAAAGGTAGGTTCAATTTTTTGAAATTGCCGCCTTTGTATCCCTGCGCTTCTGCATAAGCCTGCATTTCAGACCACATCGGTTCGGTTACGCCGGCGTCTTTGACTTTTTTGAAGTTACCGTTGTCATCCAGGATGGCATTGCCATAATCATTGACCTCCAGGCCCCATGAAATCATTTGCAGGGCAGTCGCCACGTTTGCCTTGGTGGTCCGTGTACGGGCAACAATTTCTCGCAGTCGGTCCGAACTGTTCCCGGATGTTCCGTGCTGTGCCCCGGAAATCCGATAATCGGTTAAGGCATCATGAATGCGGGCGGTTAAATCAACCTGTATTCCCTGGCCGCTGGCCTCGATGCCATGGGTGGTGCCGTTGTTTAATGCGATCCAATCGGGAAAAATGTCATGGGCGTTTAACCCCTGGATCAGGAATAAGGCTTCATCTACGGTGGAAAGTCCCTCTTTTCCTTTTATTTCACCGACTTCGGTTTCAAGTCCCGCCCATTCGGGGACATACGCATTTAGCGCGATGCTGGCCATTAAATTTTTATCATCCGCCATATGGGATGCATCGATAGCAATCGAAGTGATGCCGGCCTCGAAGATGGTGGGGATCTCTATTTTGGCAGCTGCAATATCGCTGTCGTTTTTAATTCCATAGTGATCGGCATGAATGGCCACCGGGACGGTAATGCCCAATTCGTTGCAGGCAGCATCAACGATGCGGGCGATATTCCAGTAATTAACGGCACAATAGGCATTGGCGCCGCCTTCGGATTTTGCAATCTCGATGATCAGGGCGGCATTGGCATTTTGAGCGGCGCGCAGGGCGCCGCGTATCACAAAACTGTTTCTTCCATTGGCTGCCATGGCAATCGCTTTGCCCCTGGCCAGCATAGCCCTGTCGATAAATTTGCCGCTTACAATCAAGGCTCTGGAATTTGGAAAAAGCTGCACAATATTCGGTGGTCGACCTACCTTAAGCGCTTCATCAAACTTTTTCGACATAACTGCGTCTCTCCTGCTGCTGATGGTTTCTATTCGAAAGGATTCGTTTCTAATGCCCTTATCTTGGCAATGAAATCCTAATTGTCAAGCACTGCGGCGATCGGAAATTAAACCATAATTATGTTAAATAGTTATATCGGAATCAACTTTATAATCTGGCTGGCTTTTTTGTGGGAGATCTTCATACGGAGAGTTTGGCGCTGTCTGGCGGCGTTAGGCATAAAGGTCGATACGTCTTCCCACCTGATAATCGTCGGCGTAATGCAAACACTGGGTGGTATCGTAACGATTACCGCAATAGCGCAAATGGATGGCATCGGCCTCATGCGGTTGCTTGGTCCGGTTGTGGTGCTCGATGGAATCCCAGACGGACCTCGTCTTCACAGCCGTCTTTTCCAGGATATAAGGCTGAACCGGATACTGACGCTGGCTGTAAGGTATCAGATTCGTATTAGTTGAAACATCCATCGGTCCTCTGCTATTTTGCTGATATAGCCCAATAAATTAGGCCTTAACCATATTGATAGATCTCGTAAATGGACTCTTCGTTCAGCCTGGCATCGATTTCATTTTGAATTTCGATTCTGTCGCGCGAAACGACCCATTCCCGCCAGTTGTCAAGAGCCTGCCAGGTACTGATCACCATATATTCGCCGGGATCATCGACGCTTTTTAAGGTTTCACCGGATATATATCCGGGTTGGTTGGTCGCTAAATTTCGTAAACGTCTGAAAAGAGGTAACAAATCATTGGTCCGATCGTCAGGAATTTTACGCCTGATAAATATTTTAACGGCCATTGAATGTTCCCTCTATTTTATGGATGGGCTGGTAGCAAAGAATAAGGATAAATGCTAGCGGCTGTCAAGAAAAAAATCACTTAAATGCCCAATAATATTTTTTATTCCGGCCAATTTTAAGGAAGGGTGGAGATCGGCTTTATAGTGGTTGTCAAAAAAACGTTTCGTTACTCCAACGGTTTTTTCTACAACCACTTATACCCCAATTCCGTCATTCGGAACATTATTATGAAAAGCGGTATAAACTGTGTAGAAAACGATTCCCTGAGGTTGGCAATATTCAGGTGTAGCAGATCGGCGGACGGAATAGACGGAATAGATGGAACCGCCGATTAATGGCGGTGATATAAGAGTGCTTAGGATTATTGGACAATGCGAATCCGGGCCCCGAATATGATTCGGCCGGCTATGCTCAGCCAGCAAACCAGGCCGGTTGTTAGTTTAGGCGCTTACGGGGTTTGTTCTTCTTTTTCTTTATTTTTTTTCATGATGCGCTCATTATAAGCATCGACCCCGGTTTCATATTCTTTTCCCTTTTTGACATAGGCCTCTGCGCGTTTGTTAAGGTCATCGACTTTCTTGTTGTACTCGATTATTTGCTCCCGGGTTTTAGCCTGTTTTTTTTCTTCGGCCAGCTGCTCCTTTTCTCCCTTCAGGGCCTCATATTCCTGGTCAATTTCCGTTTTTATCTGATCCAGCCGGTTTCTGGCATCTTCAAGGCTTTCTTGCTCATCTTCCAATAAATCCGGGAAATTTGCCTGCTGCTCGGAAGGCGCCGTTTCTTCCGTTTCGGCCTGATTTTCCAGCGCTTCCTTTTGCTCGGGGACTTCTTTGCTTTGCGATTCTATATAACTTTGAATCTTGCTGCGTTGCGCCTCGGGCACCTCGTTAATATCATCGGTGAACCTTATGTTACCGTTTTCGTCCACATACTTGTAAAATTCGGCCGAGGCATTTACCGAAAACAATAAAAAACCAATTAATATTAAATATTTGATGTAGTTCATAAATAAATTCTCCCTAGCGGTATGGAGCCTGCGAATATATGGTTCTATACTAAAAATTTATCACATGCGGCTCTTGATTGCAAATTATCAAATGAAGGATCGGTCGCTTGAATCCCCAGTCGCCCGGCCATCAGCTTTCGAATCACGGTATGGTCCGGTAAAAATTTTGTGTTTGCGGGACCCTTCTATTTTTAATTTCGACCAAAAAAGCGTATACTTTAAAAAATCAGTTTACTTTTTTACCCCTTTAAGTGCATAACCTGTCCCAGAAAGGACTTGCCGTGCTCAATGAAAAGGAAAAATTGGATGCCTTGGCCAACCTGGGTATTGAACTCAGCCGGGTGCAGGACCTGGATATCGTAATGGAACATATTCTTACCGAGGCCCGGCGTTTCGTCAATGCGGATGCTGGCTCCATTTATATCCGTGAAAAAGATATGCTTCATTTCACCTATACCCAAAACAACACCCTGCAACAACGGCTATCTGAGGGAGAGAAACTCATCTATTCCACGTTTCGCATACCCATAAACAAGGAAAGCATTGCCGGCTATGTGGCGGCTGCGGGCAAACACCTAAATTTGACTGACGTTTATTCAATAGACCCCAGCTGCCCTTTTCATTTCAGCAAGGAATTCGATAAAAAAACACACTATAAAACCCAGTCGGTGCTGACGATCCCTCTGAAAAACCATCATGATGACGTTATCGGTATTCTACAAATAATTAACGCCGAGGATGCGAGTCAAAAGGTGATTGCTTTCTCGCAAGATGATGAGCGCATGATGCTTCATTTTGCCAGTATTGCGGCGGTTGCGCTGGAACGGGCTCAAATGACCCGGGCCATTTTATTGCGCATGATACAAATGGCAGAGATGCGGGATCCCAAAGAAACCGGTGCGCATGTCAATCGCGTCGGCGGTTATGCGGTTGAGCTTTACGAACGCTGGGCCAGGAGGCGGAATTTAAACCAAAGGGAGGTTGATCAGGGCCGGGATATCCTGAGAATGGCAGCCATGCTGCATGATGTTGGCAAAATTGCCATTTCGGATCTGATTCTCAAAAAGCCCGGTCGCCTTGACGAAACGGAATTTACGACGATGAAACAGCATACGGTTCTGGGTGCCCGGTTGTTCTCAGACCGCCAGTCGGATTTTGATGAAGCCGCCGCTCAGGTTGCCCTGAACCATCATGAACGCTGGGACGGAAACGGTTATCCCGGACATGTGGACGTCCAATCCGGCAAGGCCAAAAAGGGTTATGCGCAGTCGGGCGGTCGACCGATGGGTAAACAAGGCGAACAGATCCCGCTATACGGCAGAATTGTGGCCCTCGCCGATGTCTACGATGCGCTTTCATCTGCACGCGTTTACAAGGACGCCTGGGACGAATCCAAAGTCCTTGACACCATCGAAAGTGAATCCAAAAAACATTTTGATCCGGAACTCGTTGAAATTTTTTTTAGCAGTCTGGATTTTCTGCGCGCGATTCAGCGCAGGTATCGAGATACAGACTAGTGTGATGCTCCCAAGGCATTTACGAAACAAGGATTTATTTTATATTATTTCTTGGGACCAGAGGTCAGAAGGCAGAAGACAGAGGTCAGAAGACAGATGACAGATGAAAAAAAATGAAAGATGAAGCACCCTAACAGCCTTCTGTTTTCTGTTCTCTCTCATCTGTTTTTTGAAAACGGATACCTGAAATCCCGACATCGATCATCTCGTTTGGAATTGTTTGATACCATTTTAACCATAAGGATCCAGTTAGGTTCTATGAAGACAAAGCGTATCATTATCCTTTTGTTTTTTCTGTGGGCGATTGGCGCCTGTGTGCAAAAACCACCTGTCTCGACCAGTCCGGTGCCAGTGGGTGCTGAAGATGAGCTTTTTGTGGAGGGCGAGACCCTGTTTGAGGCTGAAGACTACCCTGCGTCATTGGAGGCTTATGAGGCCTATGTGAACCAGTATCCGGACAGGCCCCTGGCGCCTGCTGCTTTGATGAAAATCGGCAAGATCAATTCGACTTTGGGAAATTATGTTCAAGCGCGTCGCGCTTATCGGCGTGTGATTTCAGAATACCCCCAGAGTCCCTTTAAACCCGACGCCCAGGTAGAGGTTTTGTCAACGTTTTACCTGCAGGAAGATTATCGGGCGGTTATAGAGCAGGCGCCTGAGGTTTTGTGGAGTATCGAGTCGACAACCCATATTTTCAGTACCTATGCCCTGGTGGGTGACGCTTATCTGGCACTGGATTCGCCCATGGAGGCCTTCCAATACTATGGCGAAGCCTCGCATGTTGCCACAGAGCTGGAGCAGGAAGCGATCGACCAGAAAATCAAGGCAGCAATTGCCCAGTTGGATTCAGAACAAATTACCCGACTGCTGGAAAGCGGGGATCGTAGTATACCCCGGGGGGACCTCATGTTTCAGCTGGGCTTGAATTACGCCATGGTCGACCAATATGATGATGCGCTCATAGCTTTGGATAATTTTTTGGATCAACATCCCGCGCATGAAAATGCGCCTGTGGCTGAAGATCTGATCCAACAGATCAAACAAAGCGCCCTGTTTAATCGATACACGCTTGGCTGTCTGCTGCCGCTCAGCGGGCCTTACCAGAAAATCGGTTTTCAGGCCTTAAAGGGCATTGAACTCGCGCTTGATCAGTTTAGCACTCAAACCAGCGGCCCTCAGATGAATATCCTCATTAAAAATTCCGGCGGGAACCCTGAACAGACACGTGAGGCCATGCAAGAATTGATTGATGAGCAAGTGGCTGCCATCGTCGGTCCGATTATCACTGCTGAGATTGCTGCCGTCGAAGCCCAGGCAAATAAGATTCCCATCATGACCTTAACCCAAAAGGACAATATCACGCCTATCGGGGATTATGTCTTTCGGAATTTTATTACACCGCAAATGCAGGTAAATAACATCGTTGATTACGCCACTTCTTCGCTGGGCTTGAATCGGTTTGCCATTCTTTACCCGGATGAAACGTATGGTATCACGTTTATGAATCTGTTTTGGGATGAGTTAATTGCGCACGGCGGAAAAATCGTCGGCGTCGAATCCTACGATCCGCAGCATACGGATTTCGCCGAACCCATTAAAAAGCTGGTGGGACTTTACTATGATATTCCTGAGGATTTGAAAGAAGCTGCACATTTGAGCGTTGTGGAGGCCGGTGGTCAAAGCGATCGGGAGCAAACGTTGAATCGCGACAATACCGATAATCCGCAAAGCGAGCGTGCTGCGGACAATGAAGAACCGAAAGCAATTGTTGATTTTGATGCCGTTTTTATACCGGATTTTCCTAAAACAGCAGGTCTCATCATTCCGCAGCTGGCGTTTTATGATGTCAAAGATGTCTATCTCCTCGGCACGAATCTATGGCATTCTGAGGCCTTGATTAAAATGGCACCCCAGTATGTTCAGGGCGCCATCATGCCGGACGGCTTTTTTGCCGGGAGTTCGGCACCTGTTGTTCAGGCTTTTGTCAGCATATTCGAAGAAACTTATCAGGAAAAGCCTGGCTTTATCGAAGCGGTGGTTTACGATTCGGCCATGATGCTTTTCGGCGTGCTCGCGCAACCCGACATTCGATTTAAAAGTGATTTGAAAAATAAACTCTTAAACATGGATGCGTATATGGGCGTCACCGGCCCGACGCAATTTGATGAAAATGGAGAGGCCCAAAAGCAACTGCACCTTCTGCGGATTAAAGGCAGGGAGTTTGTTGAGTTAGTACGCTAATCGTTTTTGAGTGATCCCTGTCCGGTCGCCTCCAGTGCGCTGCGCCAGAGCGTCCCTTTAGGATTTATCTGTTTGCGTTTGCCGGCAACCGTCTGCATGGGCACATGGACAAAGAAGTTGTTCCAGTGCCCGATTAACAGATTTGTTTTACCGGCCATACCGGCATGCACGGCGTTGCGGCCCAGAAAATTGCAAAAAACACGATCGTTGGCATTGGCCGGCAAGCTTCTGATCATGTAGCTGGGGTCGATATATTTTATGGTGATGCCAGTGTTTTTGGCATCAAAATATGAAACAATTGCGTCTTTAAGATATAGGCCGATATCTTTGAGCTTAATATTGCCGGAGGCATCGCGTTCGGTTTTTTCGTCATCAAAAAATCTTTGACCGGCGCCTTCTGCCGCAACAATAACCGCGTGCCCTCTATCTGCCAGTCGCTTCTCTATCGCACCTAACAAACCATTGGGTCCATTCAGATCGAAATCGACTTCGGGGATGAGCACGAAATTCACATCCTGACGCGCCAGTGTGGCTGTTGCCGCAATAAATCCCGAGTGGCGGCCCATCAACTTCAATAGACCGATGCCGTTTGGGTAGCCTGCCGCTTCATTATGAGCGCTCATAATAGCACGGGTGGCGACGTCTACGGCCGTTTCAAAACCAAATGACCGGGATACCATATAGATATCGTTATCGATGGTTTTGGGGACACCGACCACGCTGATCTTCAGGTTGCGTTGCCGGATGTTATCCGCGATCCGGGTTGCGGCCATCAGCGTCCCATCCCCTCCGATCATAAATAAAATACCGACATTCATGCGTTCCAGACAATCCACGATTTCGGCGATATCCTGCGGTCCCCTTGAAGAACCCAGGATCGAACCGCCCCTTTCATGAATATTGACGACCGCATCCGGTGATAGATCGATGATATCATGCCCGAATTGCGGAATAAACCCCTGTAGGCCATAACGGATGCCATAGATATTGCGGACCCCATAGCCCCAGTGAAGCTCCAAAACGATTGAGCGGATAATATCGTTTAGCCCCGGGCACAGGCCGCCGCACGTCACCAGAGCGCAGCGCAGTTTGCTGGGATCAAAAAAAATATTGCTTCGGGGACCTGCCCTTTGAAAACTGGTCGGTGTCTGCCCGTTTTGGAACTGCTGCACCAGTCTTTGTGCGCTGACATCTATCAGCACGCGTTCATCGTCTGAAACAAATGAGATGCTGTTGGTGTCACCCTTGGCACAGTTTTGAACCGGTGAAGGTATTTTGGCTTTGCCCAATTTAGGTATGTCAGTCAGTATTGATGTTGAATCCATAATCACCTTTAACGTAAGGCATGGGTTATAGAAACCGGTGCTATTGTTGTTTATTGCCGGTAGCGCTTTAAAACTGATTTGATCAACAAAATGACCCGGTTGATGCCAAAATAATGGCGTTTATAAGAAAGTCAATGAGCACATACTTTCAGCTCCAAGCGTGATTTCGGGCTGCGATCAGGCGCTGTTAATCAAGTTTTGAGGCGCCGAAACGGTTGTAAGACTGGTGATCGGACAGACTTACCACCAATGGGTCACCTTTTTTTAAATTGTTATTGACAAGCAACCCTGACCTCATTATATTCCACCTTTTTTGTGGATTATCTAAGCTGGCATAAATATTGCTCAAGTTTGATCGAATGTTTTTTAATTACAGTATAGCGCTGGAAGGGGGTGATTCCAATGGACTGCGCAACGATTAAAAAAGGCACAGAGTGCGCTTTTATGACTTCAAAAGGCTGCTCTTACAATGGTGGTATTTGTCATCAGGTCGTCGAACAATGCGACGGCTGCAACCGTGGCACCCAGCTTTCCTCAGGTTGGTACTGCAGCGCCTGTCCGGATCCTTCCCTTAAGTGGAAAAACGGCAATTGCAATCTGGCCACCCACGTAACTGTCGAAACAAATAAAGCGAAAGCAAAAATTAACCCGCTAAAAGCATCCAAACGCAAGAGCAGATAAGAGAATTGGTTCGTTTCGATAAAAACCCCGTCCTCGTGCAGGGCGGGGTTTTTGTTTTATTGGTCTTCCTTGCCCGGCATCTTCCCGTTTATTTTAAGGTAATTGCTCACGCAAAGCCGCTAAGCTCGCAAAGCATTCCAATTCAAAAAATAAAAGAGAGCCCCTGGCGTCTTTGCGTCTTGGCGTGAGGCCCTCAGTTTAGCTCAGGTGGAGATTTTTTCAAGGCTGACCAGCTGAATACAGATCGCCACCAGTCCCATGGCAGCCTGAATATCTTCCAGTGGTGGAAATGTTGGGGCGATGCGTATATTCCGGTCCAGTGGATCTTTTTTGTAGGGGTATGTCGAACCGGCTGGCGTCAGCTTTACACCGGCATCAGCGGCCATTTTTATGACCGCTGCCGCACAGCCCTTCGGGGCGTCAATGCTCACAAAATAGCCCCCTTGCGGCTTGCTCCAGCGGGCAATCTTTTTCCCTTCCAGTTCAGTCGCGAGAACTTTTTGGACGGCATCAAATTTGGGTTTTAAAATCGCAGCATGTTTTTGCATGTGGTCTAGAATTCCGGCCATATTCTTAAAGAACAGAACATGACGCAGCTGGTTGAGTTTGTCGGGGCCGATGGTCTGGAAGGCCATCTGGTTTTTAACCCATGCCAGATTCGTTTGACTTCCTGCCATAATTGCCAGACCGCTGCCGGCGAAAGAGATCTTTGACGTTGACGCAAACATAAATACCCGGTCCGGGTTGCCGGCCTGTTTACAAGTAGTCAGGATATTCTTTAAAGTGGCCGGCTTGTCTGCCAGGTGATGGACAGCGTAGGCGTTATCCCAAAAGATTCGAAAATCGGCTGCCTTGGTTTTCATATTTGCCAGGCGTTCGACTGTGTCATCGGAATAGATTACGCCGGTTGGATTGCTGTATTTGGGGACACACCAGATACCCTTGATCAGGTCATCTTCGGCAACGAGATTTTCAATGGGGTCCATCGCGGGGCCGCGGTCTGACATCTCAATCGGAATCATCTGGATGCCGAGATACTCGCAGATAGAAAAATGGCGGTCATATCCGGGGCTCGGGCACAGAAACTTGACCTTTGGCAGATGACCCCAGGGAGGCGCGCCGTTCATCATTCCTTTCACCATGGCCCGCAGAATCGTATCATGCATCAAATTGAGGCTTGAATTCCCACCAATCAGCAATTCATCCGGCTCAACCGCCATAAATTCGGAAAATAGCGCTTTGGCCGCCGGTATACCATCGAGTCCGCCATAGTTACGGCAATCCAGGCCATCTTCGGTCCGATAGGCTTTGCCCGTATCGCCTTCCAGCATCCCCAGCGCCAGGTCCAGCTGCTCGGAACACGGTTTTCCCCGGGTCATGTCCAGCGTCATTCGGCGGGATTTAATATCCTGATAGCGCTGCAACAATTCTTCTCTTATATTTTGACGTTCCTGATCGCTCAGTTTTTTAAAATCCGTCATTTCTCCAATTCCTTTTGCCTGATGTTATAAGGGCTGTCAAAAAAACGATCTGTTATTCAAACGTTTTTTTCTACAACCCCTTATGCTGCACTTCTGTATTTCGCAACATTATTTTGGAAAGCGGTATAAATATGATCATGTTTGCCCTATATCCAGCAGCCGCCTCTATAACATTGGACAGATGCCGCATCAACCCTGAAGATTGGAAAAACCATATAGTATATTTAAACAATCGTTAGCAGCAGGTAACGAGGACGCATGCGAGGTGGAGGCTTAACGCATAGCAAAGCGCATAGCGTTAAAAATGGTAAATTTTGGCCTCTTGCTAAAACGCTATGCCCTATGCTCTATGCTCCATTTCCCGCAAATAACGCTTTATTAGGACAAGATTTTTCAAGTAGGTCGTTCTAATAGTTAACTCTTATTAGCGTCAGCCCCCGTGCCGGTGCTGTAGCACCGGCCTGTGAGCGATCCCCTGAATCTAAGATATCTTTAAAATCAGCTGGCGTAATTTTCCCGAAACCCACATCCACCAGGGTGCCGACAAGGTTGCGAACCATGTATCGCAAAAAACCATCGGCTTCGATTTGAAAGATCAATGTGCCGCCTTCGTGCTCGATGAGTTCGGCTGAAAAGACCTCGCGGGTCGTATTTTGCCTGGGGCTGCCAGCGCCCTCAAATGCTTTAAAATCATGGCGGCCGATGATGTGTGCTATCGCGGCTCGCATTTTTTGCCGGTCTAATGCTTTGCGCAGGAACCATGAATACTGGCGCCCGACAGCAGCCGGAACGGCACGGTTTAAAATTTTATAATGATAGACTTTGCTGCGGGCATCATAACGGGCATGAAAGGCCATGCCGACCGACTTGCAATCTTTGATAATGATATCCTCTGGCAGCAAACTGTTGAGGCCCATGAAAAAGGCTTCGGGTTCCAGGCGGGTGTCGCATTTAAAATTCGCCACCTGGCCTGCGGCATGCACGCCGGCATCGGTGCGCCCGGAACCGATTAGCGACACTTTGCAAGACGTCATTTTTTTCAGGGCTTTTTCAATTTCGTCCTGAATGCTGCAATCTTTTTTCTGACGCTGCCAGCCGTGATAGCGGCTGCCATCGTATTCAATCGTTATTTTAAAATTTTTGGTCATGACCGATAAGGCTGAGCAAGCGCGTGTCAGTTTTAGACGAGCAACGCCAGCGATAATGAAAAAAACGATAATATTGTAGAAAGTGCAATTGCCGCAGATGCCAGCCGGGTATCGCTGCTGAGCTGGGCAGACAAAATGTAAAGGGCCGTTGAAGTCGGCAGTGCAAAATAGATCATGCCGACTTTAAAGGATACGCCACTGGTGTCAAACGCCTTTAGGAAAAGATATCCGGCCAGCGGCAAAACGATCAATTTGAACACACCGGCAACCAGGGATAATTTCAAATGTTTTTTCATCCCGCTCAACGTCAATGCGCCGCCAATTGAAAGCAGTGCAAGTGGCAGGGTAACAAAAGAAGCCAGCCGAAAGGTATTGTCGATGAAGACCGGAAAGCCGCCGATCCATTTCCAGTATGCTATGCCGGCCAGGCAGGCGATGATCAATGGGTTGGTGAGCAGCGCCTTGGTGGTGAGCGACACCCGTTTTCGCAATGTCACTTTATCTTCGGAGAACCAGGATAAAGTACTGACGGCCAGGACATTGATTAGCGGGATGATTAAACCGATTAAGATGCTGAACTGCCGGGCACCATCTTCTCCCAGCGCACTGAGGACAACCGCCATGCCGATATAGGTATTGAAGCGATAACAGCTCTGGGAAAAAGAACCGGCCTGATAGGCGGAGACCCTGAAGATTTTAATATAGAGGCTGCTGAGGACATAAACACTGAACACCCCGCATATCGCGGCTTTGTATAGTCCGGGATCGCCGATGTGATCAGATGCGGCGGCACCAATCTTCCAAAAAAGCAATGCCGGGAAAAAAATAAAGTATATGAGTTTGTCGGCGGTCTTTAAAAACGCATCATGGGTAATGCCCATGCGATTGAGCAGATGGCCGAAAAGCAGCAGGGCAAATACCGGGAAAAGATTGTTGACAACCATCTGTCTTATAGCCTGTCACAGGGAAAATTACCGAGAGCCGATTCAAGTTCTTCATCCAGGGAATCTGAGAGCCGTTTCACCGTAAAGCGCTGGCTGCAGACCCTGCAGCGCAGATATACATAAGGTCAAGCCCTTTCAATGATGAGCTCAGTTCCGCAACGCGGGCAATCGGCCAAGTGTTTTGCGGTCATGCGTTAATCATCCTTGCCCCCAGCGTTATATGCTGGGGTGCGGTGGCGCACACGCTATCGGGGTTCTGTTCGTTTGCATGCCTGCAGCGTAGCGAAAAGAAATCAGACTGTCAAATGCCGGCCGGAAATATGAAGCGGCTGACAGATAGCCGGACATCGCTGTAGACAGCTACGGTATTTTTTTATATGATTAGCGATCCGAATTGATTCAAAACATCAATATTCATTACCAGCGGGGTGCGCATGTGTCAGGGATTTAAATTTGCAGGAGTTGCTTCAGGATTGAAGAAGAATGGCCAAAAGGATCTTGGACTTATTTATTGCGAAAGACCGGCACATGTTGCCGGTGTATTTACCCGCAATCAAGTTAAGGCCGCTCCGGTCATTCTGGATATGCAACGCATCACCTCAGGTGCCTGTCAGGCCGTCATTGTCAACAGCGGCAATGCCAATTGCTGTACGGGGGAAAAAGGAATGCGCGATGCCATTTCAATGGGGCGCTGGGCGGCTGCCGGGCTCGATATTTCCGAAAAACAGGTGCTGGTGGCTTCCACTGGTGTTATCGGGAAGCCGCTGGCCATGGACCGGATTCAACGGGCCGTGCCCGATCTTGTCAAAGCGCTTCATCCGGCTGGCATATCCCATTTTGCCGAGGCCATTATGACCACCGATACCGTGCCCAAAATGGTCAGCCAGAAGGGCAATTTGGATGGCGTACCATTTACGGTGACCGGGGTTGCCAAAGGGGCGGGAATGATCCGCCCGGACATGGCCACATTGCTGTGTTTTGTAATGACCGATGTCGCGGCCGAGCCGGCTCTGCTCAAAGAGATGCTTGTGACCGCAACGAAGCGCACGTTAAACTGCATCACCATCGATGGTGATACCAGCACAAATGATACCGCCCTGTTGTTGGCTAACGGTCTGTGCGGGGCTGTGGTCAAGCATGATGCTGAAAAAGAGACGTTTCAAGACCTTCTGGCTGCAGTTTTGATGTCGCTGGGCAAACAGCTGGTCAAAGACGGCGAAGGTGCCACCAAGCTTGTCGAAATTGTCGTCCAACGGGCTAAATCCGATGCCAATGCCCGTCAAATTGCTGATACCGTCGCGCATTCGAATCTGGTAAAAACCGCGCTGTTTGGTGAAGATGCCAACTGGGGAAGAATCATTGGCGCTGTCGGCAGGGCAGGGGTGCCGGTTCAAACAGAGGTTATCGATGTTTATTTTGCAAATGAGCGCATCGTGCAAAACGGTATGGGTTGCGGTCAAAAAACAGAGATCGAAGCAACTCGGGTCCTTAAAAGGCCGGAGTTTACCATTACAATTGACTTAAAGGCTGGCAAGGGAAAGGCCTCAGTGTTTACCTGCGATTTTTCCATCGACTATGTTAAGATCAACGCCGACTATCGTTCATGAAAATTGTTTTTAAACCCTCATCTTTCGCCCGAGGGCGGTGTTCCAATTCAATTTTAAGAAACAGAATAACCTCTTTATGACTGAGATGCGGTTGCAAAAATTTCTTTCCGGAGCGGGTATATGTTCCCGGCGCAAGGGAGAAGAATATATTAAAGCAGGTTGGGTAAAGGTTAACGGGAAGATCGTCACCGAGCTTGGCGTAAAGGTTGATCCGGACAGGGACCTTGTTGAAGTCGATCGTGACGCCATTCGATCCGATAGCGCTTCAATCTATATCGCGCTTAACAAACCCAGCGGTTATGTCTCCAGCTGTCATCAACCCGATGAAAAAATTGTGCTGGATCTTTTGGATATTTCCGAGAGAGTCTATCCCATCGGCCGGCTGGACAAGAATTCAACCGGACTTTTGCTGCTGACCAATGATGGCCAGCTGCATCATCGGCTTTCACACCCGTCTTTTAACCACGAGAAGGAATATGAAGTCACGGTAGCCAAGCCGCTGCCTCAGGGGGCCCTGCGAAAACTGGCGAGCGGATTGCCTATGATGGGGACCCGTACGCGCCCGGCACGCGTTAAGCGAATTTCCGCCAGACGCTTCTGGATTATTTTACAGGAAGGCAAAAATAGACAAATCAGACGCATGGTTCGAAAAGTGGGAAATCAGGTTGTTGGTTTAAAGCGGATTCGGATAGCGAACATCAAGCTTGGCAATCTGCCATCCGGCAGCTGGCGGTATCTGACCCGAAAGGAAAGAGAAAATCTGCTAAAGGCGCTTTAGAATAAATTCGGTGCGATCCGCAACGCTGCGCAGCGGCACGGAAATGATTTCATAGCCCAGCGCTTGATAGCTTTCTTCAATAAGCTGGCTCAAGCGATCAGCGGTCGTTTCATCCTCGGAGCGCACCGGGTCGGCTAAAAAAGTGAGTCTTTCAAAAAGAAAAATTTTTTGATAGCGAACTGCCCGGCTCTTCTGCTTGGGTTCTGTGGGGTCCAGTCCACACAATTTGTAGTAGGCAATGCTGTCGGGTACCGCGCGATCAAAAAAAATTAAATTTTCCCTCGCCAGTTTGGCTTCAAGTTTGACTTTTGCCATGAGAATATGGCGCTCAAACGCCCACTCGTCGGCCTTTATTTGTTCCAGGGTTTTGCCTTTGGCCAATTCAGCATCAATGTGAGCCCGTGCGGCTTCGTGGACAACAGAATAGCCCCGTTGTTCCAGTTTGTTAATGACAGCTGTTTTACCGGAACAGGGCGCCCCTGTTATGACATACCAATTGGTCGTGTGCATGGAAGCCTTCATCAGATTGCGCTTGCACCACCGTCTAAGAGCAGGGTTTGAGCAGCCAAAATGGCTGCCCGTGGCAGGCACGGAAATGAATGTATTTAGCGGCCTTCAGAGAGTGGAACCGTGAAAACTGGCAGGATGCGCGATTTTGTTCTGATGTTCAATGGGATCGGCTATCGGGTCATTACTATTCGACAAAAACCGTTTGCCCGGGATAAATTTTGGAACTTGGCCACAGTTGATTTAAAGAAAGAAATCGGTTCAGGGCCATATTGTGCCGTTTGGCAATTAAAAAGGGACTATCGCCTGATTTTACTTTATATGTCTCTAAATCTTCAACTTCTTTATGCGTTTTCTTGCCTTGAAATATAACCAGTTTCTGCCCTTTATGAAGGCTGGTTGATGATAGTTGATTGAGCTGTTGAATCTTTTTGGTTGACGTCCCATATTGTTTGGCTATGGTCCAAAGCGAGTCACCCTTTTTAACCACGTGAACAACGCGGTGACCGTATCGCGACTTTGACGTTTTGGGCGGACGATAACGATAACCGCTGCGTGGTATTTTGAGTAAGCGTCCGGCAACGATATAGTTGGACTTGCGTAAATTGTTTGCCCGCATAATTCTTCCAACGCTGGTCCGGTATTGCTTGGCGATTAGTGAGAGGGTTTGACCGGGACGGACGCGGTGATAAACATAGGCGCGCTGGGGGGGGCGAGAAACCGGTATTTTATCCAATTGCGTTAACAGAAATTCACCCCTATAGAGAGGCACTTTGAGCGGATATGGATCCACCGGGCAGATTTTATAACGCAATTCAGGATTCAGTTCGTATAGCGCGGTTTCCGCTGCGCCGATCGAACGGGCAATATCCTTGAGATGCACTTGCTTGGAAATCGAAACCGTTTCATACTGCAGCGGCTCATCCAAAGCCGTCAGGTCCAGCCCATACTTTTCCGGTTGATCCAGTATATGCAGGGTGGCTAGAAACCGGGGGACATAGCGTGCGGTTTCGCGGGGCAGGCGTTCGTAAAGATCCCAGAAATTGTCCAGATAATTTAAGTTCTGGCGACGAATGACATTCAAAACTCTTCCTTCACCACAGTTGTATGCCGCCAAAACAGTCGTCCAGTCACCGAAAATGGCGTGTAGCTCCTTGAGATAATCAATCGCAGCCCGGGTCGATTTTGCCGGATCCATGCGCTCATCAATTAATTTGTTTCTTTTGAGCCCGAACTTATAACCGGTAGATGGAATAAATTGCCACAGGCCTAACGCTCGGGAGCGCGAAAGGGCCTTTACCTTAAAACCGCTTTCGATGAGCGGCAGCCAGGACAGTTCTTCGGGCAGCCCGGCTTCTTTCAGTGCAGCCACGATGTACTGTCGATAAAGACCGGAGCGCCGATATGATTGGATAAAATATTCCCTTTCATGGCCGGTAAACCGATCAATTTCGGCCTGGACGTGTTTGTTCATGACTCTAGGAATCGCATTGTAACTTCCGTTTACAACGATATTGCGAGAGGCATATATCTCCAGTATGCGCTTTGATATCATGAAACGCAGATCTTCTTTTTGCTGGATCAATTTGGTGTGGTCGGATGGATCGGCTGTCAGAATTAAAGCGTACGCCTGGTCGAGCGCGTCCAACGCATTTTCAAGTTCGCCGTTTTGCCAGAACTCTTGCGAAACCTGGCACAGATCGAGCGCTTCGTCCAGCACGGTTTCACTCTTTTTAGCCAAAGCCGCTGCTTTTTCGTCTTCATAAGATCCCAGCTCTTGCTCGTCCAGGGCAGAACCGTTGGTCTTAGACGTATTGGCAGTATGATTAAACTCGGCGCTTCTATCGGGATGGCCGGCGGCGGTGGCCGTAAATGCAGTACTTTGACCCCGCTTATCCGGAGACAAAGATGGGTTTTGAATTAAATGTCCGCAGCCTAAAAAGAAAATACACAAACAACCAGCAAGAAAACCTAAGCCTCTCTTCATCAGTTCAATTCCTATCTTGTATAATTTTGTTTTGTTATATCACCATTTCCTAGGTTAGTAAAATGAAATACAGAAATCTGTTTGTTTTGATGGTATTCAATATCGTCAATTTTTATAAAAACTTAACTCCTGCCGGGGGGCGTTGAAAAATAAACGCTGGATGTGGCCTGAGAATGGAGGTGGCACACACCGGACATTGGCTTTTTTATGATTCGACCGGAAAAAGCTTGAAAGACCCTGGAATTAGTCGTAGAATGCTATTTTATGATAGATTCTGCTCGGACGGCCTTCAATAATTTGCTTGATATATTGACATGTTATCAAAATTTGATCTGAATGAACACCCTAAAATTATTTTTTGGAACGGATCCCTTCACCTTCACCTTAAGCCAATGGGAGATAAAATAAGATCAAATGTTTAATCCAAGCGCCTTGGCTTAGGTATCCTGATCAAAAATCCGCCATACAAAATAAGTTAAAATATTATAAAAATCATTAAAAATTAAAGAAATTAAAAGAAAATAAATGAAAATGACCGTTCCTATCCTATATTTCCAAAAAAGCGACTATAATACCATATAGTAACAGTTGCTATTTGTACACGATATAACTAAAAATAACAGTTTTAGGTGCAGGAAATCATCTCATCAAAGTTTCAGTCAATTTAAAATAATTTTAAAAGGTTAAGTTGTTAGGCCAGCGTAGCTCAGCTGGTAGAGCAACTGATTTGTAATCAGTAGGTCGGGGGTTCGAATCCCTTCGCTGGCTCCAGGAATGACAGCGGGCATGGAAAACTTCCTGCAACCTTTTAACCATGGCCGTTTGAAGCGCAATGTTTTCTTTAGGTGGGGTTCCCGAGTGGTCAAAGGGAACAGACTGTAAATCTGTCGGCGAAGCCTTCGGAGGTTCGAATCCTCCCCCCACCACCAACCTTAGCTGAGTC
>CAMYLV010000002.1:0-85824 GCA_947259495.1 uncultured Desulfobacterales bacterium
GGCATATTTGAATCAAAAGGGGCTGCGGATATGTCCGCAACCCCTTGAATTTTCTGGTAGGCGGTACTGGATTTGAACCAGTGACTTCTACCGTGTGAAGGTAGCACTCTCCCGCTGAGTTAACCGCCCATATTTTGCATGAAAATTAATGAGAAGTTGTTGTTTGAGACTTTCATCTGCTGCGTTATTAAGGTCGAGGCATAGTTCACTATAGCCTCGCCCTTAAATGTCCCGTTCCGTTGGATGACGCATCTGATTCTTTAACATTAAGGTGCGCCTCCTTGCATATGAAAGCCTCCGACTCGTGCAAGATCCAAAATCATTTATTCAATAAAGAATTGTTGGTACCCAAGTCAAGCGATTTTTGAAACATCCCTAAACATTAGGATTCAGACGGCGACGGTTCTTTAGATACTGAATCCGTATCATCAGTGCTTTCCGGCTGCGGCTGGATTTGTTCCTGATCTTCACTATCTTCGGTCTCCAGTTGATCGTCTCCGGCAGTTTCAGACATCTCCTCCGATAACGTGGTGCCGAATTCTTCAATTTCTTTTGGCGTCGGCAGGTCTTTGAGATTTTTAAGCCCAAATACCTCCAAAAACCGTTTGGTTGTGGCATAGATCAACGGTCGCCCGGGAATTTCTTTGCGGCCCAGCACCCGAATGAATTTTCGTTCTAAAAGCACTCGCAACACGCCACCGCAATCAACACCACGCAGCTGCTCAATATCGCTGCGGATGACCGGTTGTTTGTAGGCGATGATAGCCAATGTCTCCAAAGCTGCTTTACTCAGGCGCTGCGGCTTGGGCTGCAGCAGGCGCTTGATCCATTCCATGTACTCAGGGCGGGAGCGAATTTGATATCCGCCGGCAACCTGGTTCAGGTAAAAACCGCCCAGACGCGTTTCGTAATCTACAGTCAACTCTTCAAGGGCCGCCCGCAGCGCTTTGGCCTCCGCACCGGAAATGATCTGTTTCAAGCGCTCAATCGTTAAAGGCTCATCGGCTACAAACAGTAAACTTTCAATAATATTTTTTAGATCGTCCATTAGACATAAAAAAGGCGCATGACGCCGGTTTGTGTATGTTGAGCAAGGCGAATCAATGCCAGTTTGACCATTTCCAAAATGGCCAGAAAAGTCACAATGACCTCACTTTTATCGGGTTGTTCCGAAAATAATTGATCGAAGGTTACCGAACCCTGGGCTTCCAGTATATCGGCAATCTGGGTTATCCTTTCTTTAACAGATATTTTATCGGGCGTAAATTCCATCTGATGATCGCCGGGGATTTTTGCCAGAATTTTCTGAAAGGCGTCAATGAGTTCAAAAAGACCGACTTTGATATAGGCCTCTTGCTGCCCGGCTAAAAATTCCTGACGATCACTGCTGCGGACGAATGTTTCTTCACCCAGAAGATGTCTTTCAGATAGCTGCTCAGCGGCAGATTTCATCTGAAGGTATTCGATAAGCGGTTTGATGATTTCCTGGCGTGGATCGTCCTCTTCTTCCTGGTCAGCGGATGCTGGCAGCAACATCCGCGATTTAATCTGGGTTAAGGTGGACGCCATGACAATAAAATCTCCGGCGAAGTCAATATTCATGATCTTCATCCACTCCAGGTATTGCAGATACTGCTCGGTGACCATGGCGATGGGGATGTCATAGATATCCAATTCATTTTTTTTGATCAAATGAACCAGAAGGTCCATCGGCCCTTCAAAAATATTTTCCAGCTGAACTTTGTAAATTTTTTCCTGCATCAAGATACGCTTCTATATTTTTATTGCAGCCCTCACAGATTCCATGGTGGACCGGGCTGTTTTTCTGGCTCTGCCACATCCGTCGGCCATAATCTCATCAACCTGATGCGGGTGTGCTTCATAATAGGCGCGTTTTTCGCGTATGGGTTCCAGAGCCTTGCTTAAGTTGAGCGCCATTTTCTTTTTACATTCCACACAGCCTATTTGCGCCGAGCGGCAATCTCGGTCAATCTCTTTGGCCTCAGCGGCCGGCGTGTACCATTTATGAAAATCAAAAACGTTGCATACATCCGGGTTGCCGGGGTCACTGCGCCGGGCGCGCTGAGGATCAGTGATCATTTGGGAAACCTTGGTGCTGATTTGTTCGGGCGTATCTGACAAAAAAATGGCGTTGTCATAGCTTTTGCTCATTTTGCGTCGATCCATACCTAATATCTTTGGCGTTTCGGTTAAAATCACTTTGGGTTCCGGGAAGACGTCGCCGTACAAATAGTTAAACCGCCTGGCGATTTCACGGGTAATTTCAACATGGGGCGCCTGGTCGACGCCGACCGGCACGCCATACGGCTTGTACATGATAATATCAGCAGCTTGCAGGATCGGATATCCCAGAAAGCCGAAATTGGACAGATCCTTGTTGCTGATTTGGGCGATCTGCTCTTTATATGTTGGATTGCGTTCCAGCCAGGACACCGGAGTGATCATGCCCAGTATCAGATACAGCTCTGCGTGCTCTTTGATTTCAGATTGCACAAAGAGGGTGCTTTTTTCCGGTGTCAAACCGGTGCTAAGCCAGTCGATCATGATTTCTTTTCGATAACGCTCAATCAAGGCCGTATTTTCATAATCACTGGTTAACGCGTGCCAATCGGCGATAAAATAGAAACACTCGTATTCATCCTGCAACTTTACCCAGTTAGCCAGGGCGCCGAGTAAATTGCCCAAATGCAGGGGTCCGGTTGGGCGCATGCCGCTCAAAATTCGCTTCTTTCGGCTCATGTAATCCGTCCTTGCGAAAGATTAAGTCAATGTAGAAGCAATTTCAAAAATCGTAGATCACGTCCAAGGGCAAGGCGAAAACCGATTTAAAAGTGGAGCATACACGTCAGTATTCGAGCATTTTGAATCGGTTTTTAACACAGCCCTTGGGCGTTAGATGCAGTTTTGAAATTGCTTCTAAGGTCCCAGTAAAAAATCCAGCATCGGTTCCAATAAAAAGGCCATCAGCCGGCCCAGTGGTCCGGTGATCAGCAGCACAAATATGATAATCATGCCAAAGCGCTCCAGACGCGCATAGGGTATCCGCAGCGCTGCAGGCAACAGCATAGCCACGATACGGCTGCCGTCCAGCGGCGGTATGGGGATCAGGTTAAACAAGGCCAAAACACAGTTAATGATGACACTGTATGTGAGCAACTGTAAAAGAATAGCGGCCGGCAGCCCGAGCTGCGACTGCGCCCAGGTGGCCTCTGTAGCTGCTATCATCTGAAAGAGCGCTGCGGAGATGACCGCAAGGAGCATATTGGTCAACACACCGGCCGACGCTACCCATATCGTTCCTTTGCGTAATTCGCGCAAATTGGCGAAATTAACGGGCACCGGTTTGGCATAGCCGAAAATTATCGGCGATCCGGACATCTTCAAGATGACCGGCAAAAGAAACGATCCGAAAAGGTCAAGATGTTTAATCGGGTTTAACGTCAAACGACCGGCCAGACGGGCAGTCGGGTCGCCCATTCTATCGGCGACATATCCGTGCGCCACTTCGTGCAACACCACTGCCACGACCAATGGCAAAATCATCAAGATGAATTGAAGAACAGCAAAATTACCGATCATAATTTCTGGCAAAATCCAGTTCGTCTCTTTTTGTTTTGAGCTTGCCGTTTAATTTGGCATCCAGGGCGGCCTGAAAAATTTCCCGATAAATCGGTCCGGGTTTCACGCCCATCTTGATCAGATCTTTGCCCCTGATCGATACCCGCACTTTTCGCAGGCCGGTATAATAGTGCGATATTGCTTTTTTAACTGCGTTTTGCTGGGTGATCGCCATCATGAACAATATCAACTCGGTCCGGAATTCGGAGAGCTTGCGGTAAAGCGCGTTATTGGGCAGCGGCAGATTCCGCACCAGCTCCAATACGCATTTTTCGGCCGCAAATCGTTCTTTGCAAAATATTTTCCAATAGCGCGGTGCCAGCTCAAAACGGTTGCATATTTCGTCTGATCGCTGCGGATCGCAGGTGTGAATCAGGCCCAAAAAATAAACGACCCATTTCATATAGGATTCGTCTAAAAAAAGCAAATCATGCCAGGCCAGAGCCTGTTTGGCCGAATTTAAGACAGATATCAAGCGTTTGTCTAGTTCAATCGAAGGGTGTATAAACTTGAGCAGATCAAAGTCATTGAGCCGGATAATTGCGGGTACCGGATTGTCTTCCTGCAGGATTTGTTTCAATTCGGTTAGAACTCGGCGTCCGCTGAGCCCCCGAAAGAAGTTCATGTTGACTGCATTTTCGACAAGTCGTTTTGTCAATTTACCGATAGTAAACCCAAAGCGCTGCTCGAACCGAATGGCTCGGAAAACCCGGGTGGGATCTTCCACGAAGCTCAAGTTGTGCAACACGCGAATGATTTTTTCTTTCAGATCTTTGCGTGCTGAGAAAAAATCGATCAGGGTACCGAATTTTTCACTGTTAAGCTGAATCGCCAGCGTGTTGATGGTGAAGTCCCGCCGGAACAGATCCAGCTTTATGGAACTCATTTCTACAATCGGCAGCGCGGCTGGAAACTTATAGTACTCCAATCTGGCTGAAGCCACATCAATTTTAAATCCATCCTCAAAAATGATCACGGCGGTGCCAAATTTTTCATAGGTATGGATCCGCGCCTTCTGCAATTTAGCGTATGTTTTGGCAAAGGCGATACCATCTCCCTCGATGACGATATCGACGTCTTCATCGGAGCGGTAAAGGAAAAGGTCGCGTACAAATCCGCCCACCACATATGCGCCGTATCCGCATTCATCTGCAACCTCACCAATGGTCTTAAGGATGTTCAATAATCGCCGGCTAAGTCTTTCTGTCAGAAATTTGACAACGTTTCGTGTTTGGGCATGTGTGGGTTCTCGCAGCGGGTCCGGTAAACCGGTTGAATCTTTTTTAGACTGGCGGACCAGGATGTTCAGCAAGTCGGTTCGGGTGATGACGCCGGCAATTATGGAATTGTCGATTACGGGTAAGACGCGCTGTTTGTTTTCAATGATTTTTTCCTGAACTTCGTTCAGATCGGCATCTGGCTCAACGGTTGCCAGTTCAGTGGTCATGTATTCTTTTACCGGAACCGACTCCAGTTTGTGATACAATGCCTTTTCAATCACCTGTCGGGTGATATAGCCGCAAAGTTTATCCTGCCCGTTCCGGTTTTCAGTGACCAGAAGGGCATTGATGTTGTACCGGGTCAATAAATCATTGGCAGCCTTGCACGACACCTCATTTCCAACAGTGATGGCCGGTGATGACATTAGGTTTTTGGCCTGACGCTGGGCTTTGACCTTGTTGTACAGAAGCTCTACGAGTTTGTTTTCAACCTGTGCCAGGGTATCGCCCTTTATCGATGCAGAGGCGGCATACGCGTGTCCGCCGCCACCCAAAGGGGATATAATGGTGCCCACATCGACATCATTAATTCGGCTGCGGGCGACAACATAAATTTTATCTTCCATCCGGCCAATGGCAAAGAGAGCGTCCAGATTTTCCATTTTTACCATTTTTTGGACCAAAAACGCGAAATCAGGCATGTATTTTTCGGTGGTCACCATCGTGACCACCACCTCGATGCCGTTGACATTATAACGCGTAGCGGATTGAATCATATCATTTAGTAAACTCACCTGCTCGGGGCTTAACTCTCTGGCAATCAGATCTGAAACCACATTCAGGTTTGCCCCTTTGGACAGTAGAAACGCCGCGGCTTTAAAATCCTGCTCGGTTGTGGACGGAAAGGTAAATGAACCTGTATCCTCATAGATCCCTAAGCACATAATGGTGGCTTCATCGGCACTGATCTCAATGCCTTTTTGAGCAATAATTTCGACAAGCAACGTTACGTTAGCCCCGCTCAAGCGATGAACCTCGATAGCACCCTTGATATCCTTATCCGTAGCGGGATGATGGTCGTAGATGTGAATATCAAGGTCTTTGCGTTTTAAAAGCTTGATCAGTTTACCGATGCGTTTCGGCTGGCGGGTATCTACCAGCACGAGCCGTTTGACTTTGGCAAAGTCGATCTGCCCGATATCGGTCATGTTAAATAGATATGCCATTGAATTGATAAAGAAATTTTTCAGATTTTTTTCCTGAGAGCCTGGAAATACCACCAGTGCTTCTGGATACAGCTTCTGCGCCGCCAGCATAGAAGCCAGTGCATCAAAATCAGCATTCACATGGGTTGTAACGATAGTCAGGCCCTCGGCCCTTTGCTTTTGTTTCTTTGGTACCATCCGTCAGTCGGTTTTGGATTTCTTTAAGATGTTGAAAATAAATCAAATTTTTATTTTTTAGACGGTATCACAATAAGCCCCAGATTGCCAACGAGATTTCTCGGTTTGCCGGGAGGTTTATTGACAACTATTTGAAATCGTTGTAATATTAACATGATGACGTTGACTCGAAAAATTCGGATAGCTCGGTGATGCGGCTCATTCAGTCTGCTGGTGCTGGCGAAAACGGTTGTATTTCGCACCGCGCCAATAAAAATCTTAAGTTTGCAACTTGATAAGCCGATATACATTCTGCAACTCAGTCTGTCCGTTATCCCGTTTACAAACTGTGCAATTCTAACGATTTGGCGGACTGAGCGCTGCTCTGTCCCAAGATATACAAAAATCAGATGTCAAATTATTGGTTCTGATTTGACAAATAGGATAATAAAACAACCAGAGACTTTTGCATCCTGACGACCTAGCAATGCCATTTGCTGGTCTGGAGCGTTTTAAACGAATATGGAGGCTCGATCATGCCAGTTTATCAATGGGTAGGTACCAATAAAAAGAAAGAAACCCGAAAAGGCGAAATGCAAGCTGCCAATGAAGCAGTGGTTCGTTCCAATCTGGTGCGGCTTCGAATTACGCCTACTAAAATAAAAAAGAAGCCCAAAGACTTGTTTGAAAACGTTTCCTGGCTGCAACCAGCGGTCAGAGAAAAAGATATCATTCTTTTTGCCCGTCAATTCTCCACAATGATCGATGCGGGGCTTCCCATTATCCAATGCCTGGAAATACTCCATAACCAGCAAAATAATAAGACCTTTAAACGCATGATCAAAGAGATTAAAGAAAAGGTCGAGGGCGGTGCGACGCTTGCCGAGGCGTTGAAGCGATTTCCAAAGCATTTTGATGATCTCTTTGTCAACATGATCGCAGCCGGTGAGGCCGGTGGTATCTTAGATGCCATCTTAAGACGTCTGGCCGCCTATATGGAAAAAGCCGCCAAACTCAAATCCCAAGTCAAAGGCGCAATGACCTATCCCATCGTAACCTTGCTTATTGCCGTTGTCGTGCTGGCTGTTATTCTGGTCTTTGTTATCCCGGTTTTTGAAGAAATGTTCGCTGATTTTGGTGGTGAATTGCCCGTACCCACCCAAATTGTGGTCACAGCCAGTGAGATCGTAAAGAGTAAGATTATATATATCATCATCGGGCTCGTCATTTTTGCGTTTGCTTTCCGAAAAGCGTATAAAACCGAAAAAGGACAGGATATAGTCGATAATCTCGTATTGAAAATTCCCGTCTTCGGTGAACTGCTGCGCAAGGTAGCTGTTGCAAAATTTACCCGTACCATGGGGACCATGCTTTCCAGTGGAGTAGCTATCCTGGAGGCACTTGATATTGTTGCCAAGACGGCCGGAAACCGGACGATCGAAAAAGCCGTGTATGATGTCCGATCCGGTATTGCTGAAGGCCGCACCATGGCCGATCCATTGCAGGAAGCCGGTGTTTTCCCGGCGATGGTGTGCCAGATGATTTCTGTGGGCGAATCCACTGGAGCGTTGGACGCCATGTTGGAGAAAATCGCCGACTTTTATGATGAAGAAGTTGACCAGGCAGTTGAAAACATGACCGCGTTGATTGAACCGTTTATGCTCGTATTTTTAGGGACAACGATTGGCGGGCTGGTGGTCGCCATGTATCTGCCGATTTTCAAGATGGCCGGCGCCATTCAATAATCTCGCTGATTTGTCCGAGCTTGGAGCGGACACATCTCTTTTTTGATATCGCTTGTTTGGCTAAAACCCTTCTTTTGTGATACAACTCATTTGGGAGCAGAGGCTGAACTGCGGCCCCATATCTTAAAACACCTTTCAGAGTATTCATTTGAAGAGCTGCCTGTTTACCCATGCCTGAAAAAGATGACAAAACAAAACTTAAATTACTGATATTTATCCGTATCCTGTTTTCGTTGTTGTTGTTGGGCTCCGCTATTGTCTTGCAATTTCGAGAAACGGCCACCCCCGTGGATCAGCCTTTGGCGGTTCTTTACGGTCTCATCGTTGCGATACTCGTGATATCCGTGATTTATTATTGGTTTCTCAAGCGTGTAAAAAGCAAAATCACATTTGCATTTATTCAAACCTGCATCGATACCTTATTTGTTACCCTGATTGTTTTCTTGACCGGCGGTTTTGTGAGTGTTTTTTCGTTTCTTTATTTAGTGGTCATCATCTATTCAAGTATGTTGCTTCCCATGCGGGGGACGATGGTCATCGCAGCGCTGTGCAGTCTGCAGTTTGGCGCATTGGTTGAGCTAGAATATTTCGGCTTCCTCAATCCGGTAGGCCCCAATGGCAATCCACTTGCCATCGCCTACGATTGGAGTCAAATATTTTTTAAATTGACGATCACCATGACGGCCTGTTTTGCGGTGGCGTTCTTAAGCAGTTTGTTGTCTGAACAGACCCGCCAAACCAAAGAAGAACTGCGCACCATGGAGGGCCATGTCAAGCGCGTTGAAAAGATGGCTGCCATCGGTGAGATGGCCGCCGGTTTGGCCCACGAAATCAAAAATCCGCTGGCGGCTTTGACGGGTTCCATACAGCTGCTGCAAGAAGATATGCGCTACGACTCGGATCACGCGCGTTTGATGCAAATTATTCTGCGTGAAGCCGATCGCTTAAGTTCCCTGGCCAGCAATTTTCTCTTTTACGCCCGACCTCCTGCGGGCAAGATTGAGCCAATTGATCTCAGCCGGGCATTGCTTGAAATTGCAGAACTTTTTGAAATCGATGGTTCCAACAATGGGCGCGTCAAAACGACCAAAAATGTGTCTTCTAATGTATGGATTACTATAGACCCGGGTCATCTTCACCAAATTCTGTGGAATTTATTGTTGAATGCGGCCGAGGCCATTGATGGTGAAGGCAAAATCGGGATTGAAATGTTTTCGGCCAAAAACAAGTACGCCTGTGTTAAAATCACCGACAATGGATGCGGCATCTCCTCAGAGACGTTAAAGACGATTTTTGACCCATTTTTTACCACCAAACCAAACGGGACCGGCTTAGGTTTATCGATTGTCCACCGGATACTTGAGGCCAATGACGCCTGGTTAAACGTTGAAAGTCAACTCAATAAAGGCACCACCATTACACTCCATTTCAAGCAAATTGCCCCACCGGGCTAACCCGTCGGACATCAACCAAACTCGCTCTTGACAGTTACCGGTAAAATAAGATAGCAAATTCAGTTTATATTGATAATTTGTACCGTTTGGCAGGTTATACCGCTTTTCATATTAATATTCCGGGTCACCGACCACCCGCACAGCGGGTGGATTGGATTTTTGGGCCATCAGCGGAAAAACCAAAGGCACGGTCGTGCCTTAATCGGTGCGGGTGTAACCGGATGCAAAGCACCCGGTTAAAAACACCCCATTGCGGAATTGGGGTATAATGGGTTGTAGAAAAAAACGTTGGCATAACGCAACGTTTTTTGACAACCACTATAAGTGCATCGATTTGTAACCTGAATCTTGCATGAAAATTAATGAGAAGCTCAAACGGCCTAACCCGTGACTGGATTAATTATGGTAAAAACCAGCGAAATCATTCAAAAAAGAAAAGATAAGTTCGATACGCTCAAACAAAGCAAGCTGCAGCTTTTCCCAAACGACTTCAGGGTATCCCACACCGTCAATGAAATTAAGGCGCTAGTTGAAAAATCGCCGGAAACGCTAAAAGCAGATTCACCGTCTTTTGCTGTTGCCGGCCGCATGGTAGCCATTAACCGATTTGGAAAAACGGTGTTTATCCGCTTCCGGGATCGGACCGGACAGCTCCAGGCATATATCCGCAAGGATCAAATTGGCGATGAGGCCTACCAGCTTTTCAAACAGCTGGATGTGGGAGATTTTGTCGGCCTTGGCGGAGAGATGTTTCAAACCAAAACCGGCGAATGGACTTTATTTGTAAAAGAATTGCAACTGCTCTGTAAGACCATCCGGCCCCTGCCAGAAAAATTTCACGGTCTCAAAGACCCGGAAAAGCGATATCGCCAGCGATATCTGGACCTGATAATGAACGCCGACGCGAGGAAGCTCTTCGTCCAGCGCAGTCGCATTATTCAGGAAATTAGAAATTTTTTTCTGCAGCATGATTTCTTAGAGGTCGAAACACCGATGATGCAACCCATCCCGGGCGGTGCAGAGGCAGAGCCATTCATTACCCATCACAACGCCCTGGGAATGGATCTCTATTTGCGGATTGCACCTGAACTTTATTTAAAGCGCCTGGTGGTTGGCGGATTTGAAAGGGTTTTTGAAATCAACCGAAGTTTTAGAAACGAAGGTATTTCGACCCAGCATAATCCGGAATTTACCATGCTTGAATTTTATCAGGCCTATGCGACGTTTACCGATCTGATGGATTTAACCGAGCAGCTGTTTTCAACGGTGTCGCTGGCCGTAACCGGATCCACCAATATCTCATATCAGGATGATACCATTGATTTGGCAGGCCCCTGGCGTCGAATAACCCTGCAAAAAGCGCTGGTGGATATCGGTGGCATTGATGCCGCACTTTTAAAAGATAAAGATGCGCTTCTGAATTTTGCAGCTCAAAGCGGAATCCAAATGACCAAAACCGGCCGGTTAGGCAAGGTCATCACGAAATTGTTTGATGCCGTGGTTGAACCTAAATTAATCCAGCCCACCTATATTACCGGCTATCCGGTAGAAGTCTCGCCGCTGTCCCGTCGCAGTGATCATGAACCTGAAATCACCGACCGCTTTGAGCTATTTATAGGCGGCCGCGAGATTGCCAACGGATTTTCAGAACTCAATGACCCGGTCGACCAGCGAGAACGCTTCAGCCAACAGGTTGAAAGTCGCACAGCCGGAGATCAAAATGCGCACTTGATGGACCACGATTATATTGAAGCATTAGAATATGGCATGCCGCCGACGGCAGGCGAGGGTATCGGTATCGATCGACTGGTGATGCTGCTCACCGATGCAGACTCAATTCGCGAGGTCATCCTTTTTCCGCACATGAAACCCAGGGACTAAAAGGCTGATCTGAGTTGCTAATGAAGATCTTATTTTTTATAGTGATTCAGCGATATTGAATTTGGCGCAATTGCAATGTAGACTTTAAACTGCAAAGCAGCGCCTATATAAAAAATAATGAAAGTCCGCCTATTGCCTGGGAGCCGTTAACCGATAACGCAAAAACTATACGCCCATTCCAAATCCATGTCTTTTGAATTATATATCGGTCGCCGTTATCTAAGGGCCAAACAAAAACAAGCTTTCGTTTCGTTGATTACCATTCTTTCCATTGCCGGCGTAACAGTCGGGGTGATGGCCTTGATCGTCGTTATTGCTGTGATGACCGGCTTTGACGCCGATCTCAAAGCCCGCATCCTTGGAGGACAGTCCCAGGTGATGCTGATGCGCCATGGCGGCGAGATTAAGGATTACCGCATGGCAATGGCCAAAGTTGAAAAAACCAAGGGCGTTGAAGCGGCAACCCCCTTTATTGCCACCCAGGCCATGCTGCGGTCTAAATCCGGCGCTGCAGGCGTTGTGATTCGCGGAATCGATCCTGCGACCGCCGGGCGCGTGATGAAAACCCTCAAGCAGGTGACCTTGCCGGATTTATCTTCGAAGGAGGCCAACCAGCAGGCTTTACCCCGGGAGCCTGGCATTGTGCTGGGCAAGGAATTGGCCCGCAACCTGGGGGTGATTGAAGGTGACCGGATCTATCTCATATCGGCGCACGGCATGCTGTCGCCGATCGGACATCTCCCGGCGATGAAACAGTTCAGGGTGACCGGTTTTTTTCAATCCGGCATGTATGAGTACGACCAGACCTTTGCGTTTATTCATATTAATGATGCTCAGAAAATGCTGCGGATGGGCGATTCGGTGACGGGTATCGATATTCGAGTCAGCGATATCTACGCGGCTCGGAATATTGCGGAAAAAATCATTTCCGAGCTTGGCTTTCCATACTGGGCGCGGGA
This sequence comes from uncultured Desulfobacterales bacterium, assembly GCA_947259495.1. Taxonomy (GTDB): domain Bacteria; phylum Desulfobacterota; class Desulfobacteria; order Desulfobacterales; family JAHEIW01; genus JAHEIW01. The sequence goes on from CAMYLV010000002.1 coordinate 12,281, forward strand.
CTGGATGCAAATGAATCAAAATTTATTTCGAGCGCTTAAAATGGAACGCTGGGTGATGGCCATCATTTTGATTCTGATCGTTTTGGTCGCCGCATTTAACATTGCCAGCAGTCTAATCATGCTGGTTATGGGAAAAACGCGCGACATTGCCATTTTAAAGGCAATGGGCGCCACAAACAAAAGCATCCGCAAAATTTTTGTCTTTAACGGGATGGTCATTGGTGCCATCGGCACCTTTCTGGGGCTATGTCTGGGGCTTTTGCTTTGCACTTTACTCAAACATTACGATATTTATGAGTTAACCGGTGATATCTATTATTTTACGACCACACTTCCGGTAAAAGTAGAGATATTCTGGGTTCTTGGAATCGTATCGGCGGCCATGGCCATTTGCTTTCTGGCAACGCTTTATCCTGCACGGCAAGCGGCCAAACTGGACCCAGTGGAGGCCATTCGTTATGGATAATTCAGAGGCTTTTGATAATTCAGAACGATCCGGCCAGACAGACCGTCAACGTACGCAGAGTGGCGGCTGGGTTTGTGCCAGGGATCTGGTGAAGAGTTTTCGGAACGGAGGGGTCAGCATTGATGTTTTAAAAGGCGTCCAGTTGGATCTGGCCATCGGAGAGTCGGTGGCAATTGTCGGCGCTTCGGGGATCGGCAAATCGACGTTGCTTCACATCCTCGGCACTCTTGACCGGCCGGACAGCGGTACCTTACTGTTTAAGGGTGAGGACGTCTTTCAATATGATGATGTTACACTGGCACAATTTCGCAACCAAACTATCGGTTTTGTCTTCCAGTTTCATCACCTGCTACCTGAATTTAGCGCCCTGGAAAATGCGATGATGCCGGCCTTAATCAGTGGCCTAAACAAACCGGAGGCTGCTGCGGCTGCTGAAGAAATATTGGTTCGGGTTGGCTTGCAAGATCGGCTGCACCACCGGGTTGGCAAGCTTTCAGGCGGTGAGCAGCAGCGCGTGGCCCTGGCCCGGGCACTGGTTTTGAAGCCGGCTATTCTTCTGGCAGATGAACCCACCGGTAATCTGGATAACAGCAACAGTAATCAGGTGCATCGGTTGATAATGGAACTCAATCAGGAACTATCCATGACACTGGTTGTGGTGACCCACAATATGGAGCTGGCTTCCTACATGTCTCGCTGCGTCACCATAAGCGCAGGGCAACTGCAGCAGCAAGTCAAATAAATAGCAGGTGTGATTGCTGGGACCGGTGTCTTTACGGTTTTTGAATGCAGCCGAAATCAGCTTTAAACGATTGGTTCTTTCGTAGATAAAAATAAATGGTCAAACACGATTCAGCCGTTTTAAGGATGTGGCGTTCATGTAAGACGCAGGTGATCAATAAAATTTGTTTGATCATTATTGCCGCAATGGGAATATGCCAGCAAACAGCAAACGCTCAGCAACCGCCGAGTGTTGTTATATTGCCTTTTGAAATATTTTCTGAAAAAGATCTGACCTATTTGCAAACTGAAATTCCTTTGGCATTAAAAAAATCTCTCGAACAGGCAGGCGCAAGGGTTTTGTTACTCGATCCGCTTTCAGAGCCGGAATGGAAAACGCGGGTGGCCACTACAGAAGCGATCCGGGGCCTAAGTGTTCAGACCGGAGCTGATCATGTTATCTGGGGCAGCCTTACCTGGATCGGGCAACAGTTCAGCTTGGACTTAAAATTGTTTGAAACGCCTGCCGAAAGGCCGCGTCCTTTTACAGCTGAAGGCAAGGGGATCGAAAATTTGCCGACCGCGGTGGACAAACTTGCGCAAGAACTGGCCGTGAGGATATTTAAACGCAAAAAAATTCTGGTCATAAACGTAGTCGGCAACCAGCGGATTGAGGCTGATGCGATAAAAAGGGTTGTCAAGACGCAGCCCGGCGACCTATATAATCTGAAAAGTCTGTCAGATGATCTAAAGGCGATTTACGCCATGGGTTATTTTGATGATATTAAAATTGAAGCTGAAACTCAGCCCGATGGAATGATCGTAACCTTTAATATCAAGGAAAAACCCACTTTACGCAAAGTGCTTTTCAGCGGTATTCACTGGGCATTTGAAGATGAGGAAGTCGAGGAGGTCATTACAGCCAAAAGAGGTACCATATTAAACATCAATGTTATCCAAAATGATATAGATCGAATTACAGAGCTGTACAAAGAAGACAATTACCACAACGTAAAAGTCGACTATAAAATTTATGAGCATAAAGACAATCAGGCCGATATTGAGTATATTATTGAGGAGGGGGAAAAGTTTCAGATTGAAAAAATCAAATTTGAAGGTAACACGGCCTTTTCAGATAAGGAACTTAAGCGCCAGATGACGACTTCTGAAACAAACATCCTTTCCTGGTTCACCACCGCCGGAGATTTAAACGAAAATAATCTTGAACAAGATGTCGCCAGGCTAACTTCCTTTTATAAAAATAACGGGTATATGCAGGCCCGGGTGGGTGAGCCGGTGGTAAATTTCGTCGGCAAAGAGATTGAAATCACCATAAAAATTGTCGAAGGGCCTCGCTTCAAGGTCGGCAAGGTCGCACTGACCGGGGATTTGATTCTATCACAAGAAGAATTGAGTGCGAGTCTAAAAATCAGCACAGAGGAGTTTTATAATCGTGAAATATTGCGCAACGATGTTTTAAACCTCACCGACCTATATGCCGATCAAGGTTATGCTTACGCAGATGTCGCGCCGCAGGTCAAACAGGATCCTGAAAAATTGGTGGTTGATATAACCTTTGATGTCAAAAAAGGCCAGGAAGTCTATTTTGAAGAAATTATCATCTCTGGTAACACCAAAACACGTGATAAAGTCATCCGGCGGCAACTGCGCGTTTACGAACAGGAGATTTTCAGCTCACGTCGGCTTAAACGCAGTATTCGCAATCTTTATCGCCTGGATTATTTCGAAGACGTTAAAGTGGATACCACAAAAGGCAGTGCCGATGACAAGATGATCCTAAAAATAGATGTTGCCGAAAAATCAACCGGCGCGTTCAGTTTTGGGGCCGGTTACGGAAATGCCGATCAGCTGTTTGGGACGATCTCCATTGCCGAACGCAACCTTTTTGGTCGGGGGCAGACGCTCGAGCTAAAAGGCACCCTGGGCAGTAAAACCCAAAATGTTAACCTCAGTTTTACCGAACCTTATATCTATGACATTCCCTTAAGCGGTACCATTAACTTCTACAACTGGCAATACAGTTATGATGAGTATGATAAGGACAGTTTTGGCGTTGGGCTCAGTTTTAGCTACCCCATTTTTAATTTTACCCGAGCACGGGCAGGCTATATTTTTGATTTGGCCAACATCAGCAATATTGACAGTTCAGCGCCCGGATCCATCCAGGAGCTTAAAGGCGAAAACGTAAAAAGCAGCATCACCCCGGGGCTGCGCTATGATTCTCGCGATAGCACCTTTGTCCCGACACGAGGCGCCACTCATGGATTTTCCTTTGAATTTGCCGGTCTCGGCGGCGACATTGGATTTATGAAATACATTGGCGAAACCGCCTATTACATACCCTTGTTTTGGAAATTTGTGGCGGCACCCCATATAGAAGCCGGCTATGTCAATAAAACCAAAGATAAGAAATTGCCCGACTATGAGAAGTTTTATTTGGGCGGAATCGGTTCACTGCGGGGATTTGAACGCGACGATTTGGCCCCGCGAGACGAGGATGGAAACTCCATCGGAGGCGACAAATACGTTCAGTTTAATTTTGATGTGACGTTTCCGCTGTTAAAAGATCAGGGGGTATACGGCGACGTTTTTTTTGATACCGGCAAAGTTTATGGCGATAATGAGAAGATAGAATTGAACCCCGCTGATCTGCGGCAAAGCGCGGGGCTTGGCATCCGCTGGCTGTCACCGATGGGACCCGTCGTCTTTGCTTACGGTTTTATTCTTGACCCAGAAAAAAGAGATAGCGGCCCGGGCAACTGGGAGTTTTCGATGGCGTCCGCCTTTTAAAAAGGTTTGAAACCGTTTAAATTTCAACCTAAACCATCTTTTTAACTAATCAGGGGGAAAAGAATGCGAACATCTAATATAACTAAAGCTATTGTCATCGGCTTTTTTTGTCTCACTTGGCTCGGTTCTGCGCATGCAGCGGATGTCGCCAAAATTGGCATTGTTGACATTCAACGAATCATGAGTGCATCCAACCAAGGAAAAGCGGCCAAGGCGCAGATAAAACAACAGAGTGATAAAATGACTGTGGCTTTAAGAGAAAAGGGCGACCAGATAGAAGAGCTTAAAAAGCAACTTGAACGTGAGTCAATGGTGATGAGCAAGGAGAAACGCGAGGACAAGGAAAGAGAATTCCGAATTAAACTCAACGACCTAAAATCACTTGAGAAGCGCTATCGGGGCGAATTGCAGGCGATCGAAAAAAAACTGGCGGGCGAGATGCGCAAGGCGGTATTCGCGCTGGTTGAGGAAATTGGAAAAAAAGGAGGCTATTTACTGATCATCAATAACTTTGACGTCTTGTATTCACCGGGTTCAATCGACATTACCGATCAACTGATCAAAGAGCTTAATGCCCGCTATAAGAAGTGACCCGGGCATTAGCGCGTCGGGTACAAACCGGTTGTGTGCGGTTCATTCTTAGAGCACCCATCAGGAGGGAAAATGGAAAAAACATATGATATTCAGGCCATAATGAAATTTTTGCCCCATCGGTATCCGTTTATCCTGGTAGACCGAATCCTGGATCTTGTACCGGGTGAAATGATCACTGCCCTTAAAAATGTCACCATTAATGAACCCTTCTTTCAGGGGCATTTTCCGACCTATCCGATTATGCCGGGGGTCTTGATTGTGGAGGCCATGGCTCAGGCAGCAGGCGTTCTTGCTCTTGAATCGATGCCCGCCGAAAAACAAGGCAGGCCGGTCTTTTTTATGGGACTGGATAGAGTTAAATTCAGAAAACCGGTTGTACCCGGTGATCAGCTTTTATTAAAAATCCAAATTTTAAAATCCCGATCAAATATCGTGAAAGCATCCGCCAAAGCGTTTGTAGAAGACGAGGTTGTCGCTGAAGCCGAAATTATGGCCACGCTCGGGTAAAATCCTAATCGGCCTTTTCAAGTTTGCTTCCATTATTGTGCGGTATCTAATCTCAGCCGGCCTCACCTTTTTTGGCGATACGTTCAGGTATGGCGCTCCCACCAGGCGGTATCGGTTTCGAATAAGGAAATGAAAACACCTTCTCTGATAAACAGATATATATTCAAAGAATTTGTTCCGCCGTTTGTGGTGAATGTATTGTTTTTTACATTTATATTCCTGATGGCCGAACTCATTCAAATTACCAACTGGATCGTCAATTACAATATCAATCTGTCGACCATTTTACGGATGATTTTTTACCAGACGCCTTTTTTTTTAATCTTTGTCATACCCCTATCTATCATGATTACCGTTTTATTGACCTTTTTAAAATTATCCAGTGGAAATGAGATTCTGGCAATAAAATCCAGTGGTATTAGCATTTATGGCCTGCTGGCCCCTGTATGTGCGTTTTGTCTAATCGGATTTGTTTTAACAATTTTCATGACCCTCTATGGCCAGGCATGGGGACGCTCTGCGCTCAGAGAGTTGACAGTTCAGGTGGTGTCTGAGAGCATCGATATCGGCCTAAAAGAGCGTACCTTTGATGACAGCTTCAGCGGCGTCACCATTTACGTTAACGAGATCAATTTAAAAAATAAAAATTTGGTTGACGTTTTTATTGAAGACAATCGTCAGCCCGAAAAGGTCAATACGGTGATCGCACCGAGGGGCATCATATTTAACGACCCCGACACTGCCACTGCCCATTTGCGGCTTTTCAACGGCAGCATTCATCAAACCAACCTGAATGACAAAACCGCGCATGCCATTCATTTTGACACCTATGAAATCAGCCTTGATACGAGCCGGTCTGCAGCCCGGAAAGATGCAAAACCGAAGCGTCCAAAAGAAATGAGCATCGGCGAATTGCGCCGATTTTTCCGAGACACCGACACTAAAGACAAACGCTATTTCAGTATACTGCTGGAACTGCATCGGCGATTGTCTATCCCGTTTGGTTGTTTTGCGCTCGGACTGATCGCCGTACCGTTAGGTGTGCAAGCCAGACCCGCCAAACGGTCGTTTGGCCTGGTTTTAGGGCTTCTCTTTTTCTTGTTTTATTACCTGCTTATGTCTATGGGAAAAGTTTATGGAGAAACAGGGGCTTATCCGCCGCAGATCGGCATGTGGCTTCCCAATGCTGTTATCGGCGGGTTAGGGGCGTACTTTCTCATTCGCACGGCCAATGAACGCACACTAAAGCTCGACGCTGTTAATCATTGGCTGCAAAACTTACTATCAAGGTGGACTCGATAATTTAAGCTGTCGGAAACTCTTACCTGAATCTTGCATGAAAATTAATGCAAAGCTAAGATATCATTTTCACCGCGTTCCATAATTATGTCCCGAATCACGGAATTGCGGTATAAGTGGTTGTAAAAAAAACGTTTGAATACCGGAACATTTTTTTTACAACCACTATAAAGGCAGCACGTTAAGCAAAGTATAGGAGTACAACACAATACCTGCTAGATATAATGGATGAAAATAATTTTATCGCATTAATGTTCACCCGATGGGCGGGCCTGAGGCTTGCATCTGCTGCGTTATTAAGGACGAAGCATAGGTCACTATAGCTTCGCCCTAAAGTGCCTTGCATATGAAAGCCTCCGACCCGCGCAAAATTCAGGTCTTTGCCCATGACGATATTAGACCGCTATGTGGTAAAAGAGATTCTCAAATGCTTTGTCATCGTTTTGACCGTCGTCTTGGGATTGTATATCATTGTCGAATTTTTCAACAAGGCTGATAATTTCACGGAAGCCGGATTATCGATTTCTCGGCTGATCCGCTATCTGCAATTAAAGCTACCCCAGATCATGGTCCAAATTACACCAATCGGCATTCTCCTGGCTGTTTTGGTTGCTTTTGGCTTGATGAATAAGCACAATGAAATTCTTGCTTTAAAAAGCGGGGGGGTCAGTGTCTTATTTTTGATGAGAGCGGCTTTGGCCATCGCGGTTTTTCTCAGTATAACCCTTTTTCTATTATCCGAAGTTGTCGTGCCGATAACCATCAGCAAGGCCAACAAAATTTGGTTTAGTGAAGTTAAAAAAAAACCGGTTTTAGCGACGCGCCAGAAAAATATCTGGATCAAGGGACATCGCGCCATATACTATATTAAATATTTTAACCCTCAGAATCAAAGCGTCTCCGGCGTCACTTTGAACTATTTTGATAGAGCCTTTAAACTGTCCAAAAGAATTGATGCCACCAGCGGCGTGTATCAGAAGGGCAAATGGGTTTTTTCTGACATTATGGAACAGGTGCTCGATAAAGAATCGGAAACCTATGTCGTTAGTATTTATCCCCAGCAAACAATAAAACTGGATGTTCTGCTGGAGGATTTAAAGCGTGTGTTTACAAAGTCTGAAGAGATGAATGTTGCCGAGCTTTTTTCCTATATCCGTGAAGTAGAATCGGAAGGCTATGATGCGACGACTTTTCGGGTAGACCTGCATGCCAGATTTGCCTTTCCCGTGCTAACGGTTATTGTATGCATTATCGGCATTGGGATTGCCGTTAAACGCAAAGGCCGAGAGGGGCTGTCGGTTAGCATTGCATATGGTGCTGTGATGGTATTTCTATATTGGGTTCTTCACAGTTTTTGCCTATCACTCGGATATGGCGGATTGCTGCCGCCCATCGTCGCTGCCTGGATTTCAAATATTATTTTTTCATGTTATGCTGTTTTAAATCTGATTAACGCCGAATAAGGAGAGAACATTATGGCCATTAGTCAGGAGTTATTGGAAATACTGGCATGTCCGAAATGCAAAGGTGACATTCACCTCAACGACAGCCAAGATGGACTGATCTGTGATCATTGCAAGCTCGTATACGAAATTAAAGATGACATCCCGATTATGCTGATCGATGAGGCCAAACCGCTTGATGGTTAAACAGTTAATCGTTAATTGTTATCCGTTATGGGTGTTCGCCTTATTTGTTGAGGTCTGCCGATTAGAACAAATAACAAATAACAAATAACCAATAACCCATCACGTTATACCTATGAGTGTGTTGCAACCGCCCAAGCCAGCAAAACTGGTCATCGGTATTTTTACGGGCGAGATTAAAATTATCGAAAACCTGGTGCCGGATTTCATTTCCCGATTCGGTCAAATCGATTTGGTGAGTCCTTGGATGGTATTTAACTATACTGCTTATTATGAATCAGAGATGGGATCTCCTTTGCACAGGCGGTTGTATTCATTCAAGCCGCTGGTTGGTCAACAGGATCTGGCCAGTGTTAAAATTACTACTCATCAGATTGAGCAAGCCTATTCACAAAGTGGGCGACGCCGTGTTAATATTGATCCGGGCTATATGTTGCACGAGCGATTCGTGCTGGCATCCGGTAAAAATTTTACGCATCGCATATGCATCGGTGCCGGTATTTATGCCGATTTGACACTGATTTATCAAAAAGGTAACTTTCAGCGATTACCGTGGACCTATCCCGATTATGCCGATAACGGCATGCTCAATTTTTTGGAGCAGGTTCGCAGTAAGTACATCTGGGATGTCCGTTCAAAAGCCTGATGTTTTAAACTCTGAGCATCCCGCAGGGAACCCTGCCGAATCAATATGGTTATGGCTGGCTGTTAGTATGTGCCAATTACAAGCGCAGCAGAACCTTTAAAACCTGTGCTTTCTGAAGATGAATCAATGGAGATAAACGACAATTATGATCAAAAGCATGACGGCCTATGCAACGGTTGAAAAGACAACTGACGATCTAACAGCAGCAGTTGAAATGCGATCCTATAACAGCCGACACATCGATATTTTTCTAAAGATCCCATCGCCGTATCAGTTCCTGGAAGATAAAATAAAAGAACTGATCAGCACACGAATTGCCCGGGGACGACTTGAGATACGGCTACAAATTGAGGATCACTCCAAGGAAGCCGCCGCCCTTGAGATTGACGATGCCCGGGCCAACGCTTTGATGACCATCTTTAAGAAATTAAAAAGCAAGTTTAGATTGAAACATGAATTAACGTTGGACATGTTGCTCAACGCCGGTGGTATAATCAAGCCTGCTGATAACCTGCAAAATGACGAAATTTTATGGCCGGTGCTAAAAAATTGCATCGTTTTGGCGCTTGATGATCTTGAGGCCATGCGGCGCAAAGAAGGCGATTTTATTGCAGCGGATTTTAGGGGCCGTCTGGAATACATCAATGATTGTCTGAACCGCATAAGAAAAGGATCTGCGAATCTGATCACGCAATACCAGCAGCGGCTAAAAGAACGGATTGCGGCTTTAACCCAAAACATTGTTGAACTTGACCCGGCGCGGATTGCCCAGGAAGCTGCCTTTTTAGCAGATCGAAGTGATATTTCCGAAGAGCTGACGCGGGCTTCAAGCCACCTGAACCAATTCGACCAGATCATGAAGGCCGCAGAACCTGCGGGTCGCAAGTTAAATTTTTTGTTACAGGAGCTGAATCGAGAATTTAACACCATGGGTTCTAAGATCGGCGATGCTGCCATCGCCCATTTAATCATTGATGTTAAATCCGAGCTCGAAAAAATAAGGGAGCAAATACAAAACGTAGAATAGAATCGTGCAAAGGGTGAAAGCCTTGGCCCGAAGTGATTGGTTCTGAATAACCGCTGAGTTCGCCCGCTACGCGATATAATCACTGGATTTTGAACAAGTCGGGGAATTTTAACATTCTCATTGATTTTCATGTAATATTCAGGAATTAAACCTGGAGGTAAAATGGACCAGACATTACTAAATATTGGGTTTGGAAGTTCGGTAGTCGCAGATCGTGTCGTTGCGATCGTATCGCCCAATTCCGCTCCGATGAAACGCCTCAAAGACGAGGCCAAAGAAGAAAAGCGTCTCATTGATGCCACCCATGGCCGCAGAACGCGTTCAATAATTGTTATGGACAGCAATCATATCGTCCTGTCAGCCATTCAGGCAGAGACGGTTTCACAACGTTACGCAACGCTCTAAGAGCTCGCTTGATTTTTTACCAACAAAACTGGAATCGGTTCAGAAGAACAGATCTGACTGGACCATAAACCGCTAAATTTTAAATCACGAAGCACAGAAACCTTGGGCAGGGCAATTTTATTTCGAACGCTCAATTTTACGGCCGGAGGCTATCCTCTCACATGCCGTCACGATTACCACATCTGTTTATTATCTCGGCCCCTTCCGGCGCCGGCAAGACAACCCTTTGCCGCCGAGTGCACGAGCAATTTCCAGATATGCTTTATTCGGTGTCGTACACGTCGCGCAACCCCCGTAAGAGCGAGCAGGAAGGCGTCGATTATCATTTCATTGATCGGAATGAATTTGAAAATCGTATCGATAATGGACGCTGGGCGGAATGGGCGCTGGTTTACGGCAACTATTACGGCACATCCGCAGATTTTTTGGATGCGGGTCTTAGAGCCGGAAAGGATATACTCCTTGATTTGGATGTGCAGGGAACTCGCCAGCTGCTTGAGCGTTATGCCGAATGTGTGGCCATCTTTATCCGGCCGCCATCGCTGGAAGCGTTGCGGCAGCGCCTGGAAAAGAGGGGAACCGACAGTGCTGAAACCATCGCCGTACGATTGGAAAATGCTGAAAAAGAAATGGCCCAGCAAGACATATACCAGCATGTTATTGTGAACGATGAGCTCGCAGCTGCCCTGGTGCAATTGATATCGATCATCGAGCAGTATCGCACCTAAAACCATCTCAAAAATACATCTACCCCGCCTGCGGCGGCCAGGCGCCCAAGGACCTTGTTGCCCCGCCTTCAAGCGGGGGACGTGAGCTACTATTGTTGAGATAGGTTCAAGTATCGTGTCTTACGCGTAAATAACTATCAACAGGCAGCAAACGACGTGAAGGCTGAAATACTTTATGGTTTCCATCCGGTTCATGAGGCCTTGAGGGCGGACCGCCGGACCTTTTACAAGATCTATATTTCTAAACAAGAGCCGAACAAACGCATTGAAGGCATTCGGTTAACGGCAGACCGCAAAAAGCTGTCTATAAAAGAGCTTAGCCCTGCTAAACTTCAAGCCATCGCCGGTAATGCCTCTCATCAGGGCATTGCGGCCAGCGTAAACGCGTATCCGCTGGCCGATGTTGGTGATATCCTCAAATCCGTTTTATCAGACGGGCGCTCACCATTTTTGCTTTTACTGGATCATATCGTGGACCCGCATAATCTGGGCGCCATTATTCGGACCGCCCTTTGTGCTGGTGTTGACGGCGTGATTATCCCGAAAGACCGCTCTGCATATCCGTCGCCAGCCGTAAGCAAGATATCCAGCGGCGCCCTGGAACATATGTGCGTGGCACAGGTCAACAATATGGTGCGCTGTGTTAAATCCCTCAAAGAACGGGATGTGTGGATTGCGGGTCTGGACCCAAACGCCCGGCAACCGATTTATGGTGCCTCCCTGTCAGGGGCACTTGGTCTCGTTATCGGCGGAGAAGAAAAAGGGATACGGCCCCTGGTGAAAAAAACATGTGACTTTTTGATTTCCATCCCCCAGCACGCAACGCTCGGGTCGCTAAACGCCTCGGTGGCCGGGGCAATCGCAATGTACGAGTGTTATCGACAGCGATGGGCCGATGAAAATCTGTAATCATTTTCACCATCCGTTTGGCAGAATCTGCGGTTGTGCATCTATAGTGGTTGTCAAATAAACGTTCCGTTATTCCGACGTTTTTTCTACAACCGCTTATACTCTAATTTCGTATGTCGGAATTTTAATATGGAAAGCGGTATAAATCTCAGTGCTAAAATTACAGCACCCAATGGGTTGAGATCCATTTGGAATAGTTTTCTGGACACTGTCTTTCCTCCCAAATGTCTGGTGTGTCGCCGTCTTTTTCAGCCCGCTTTTGCCAGCCCCGAAAGCGGCCAAACAGCGCATACGGTCACTGAGATTAGAGACCTGTTACCGCAAGCGCACCGGTTGCTGAACGTATTATGCTGCTGGGATTGTGTGAATGCGTTGATGGCCATTTCCGAACCATTATGCGCGTGTTGCGGGAAGATGTTCAAACAGCCGCAAGCAGACAATCATCTCTGCGGCGATTGCATTATCCAACCCAAAAAATTCAGGATTGCCCGGGCGGCCATGGTATGTGACCAGCAGTCGATGGCTGTCATTCATCGATTCAAATACGCCGGCAAAACTCAGCTGGCAATGCCTTTTGGCGCTCTGATGCTCAACGCTTATTTGCGGTATTGGCATCCTGAAGCCATTGATTTAATCTTACCGGTGCCTTTGCACAACCAAAAATTTAGGAGCCGTGGCTTTAATCAATCTTATTTGATGATTGACAGCTGGAAGGCGATTTGCTCGGTAAAGCCGGTGGCAGCATTCAATAAACGCCTAAGGACGGATGTGCTCATCAGAAGCAAAGCTACTGTTTCCCAAACCGGACTTGGCCGGCGTCAGCGTTTGAAAAATATCAAGGGGGCCTTCAGCGTACGATTGCGAGAGGCGGTTAACGGCAGGAAGGTACTGGTGGTTGATGATGTTTATACCACCGGTGCGACCGTCGATGAATGTGCCCGCTCACTGTTGAAAGCCGGAGCTGCGCTGGTCGATGTTTTGACGCTGGCCCGCGCAATCTAAAACCCCAATTGATTTAAAATCAATTGGGAGTTATTTGGCGTTAGATAACGAGGACGACGACGAGTACGAAAGCGAAGGCCCGTTGCTTATCCTCGTACTCGTCCTCGTGCTGCTCCTCGTCCTCGATAAGGGTGTTTTTAAGATGCCTGCTCGTGAGTTGCCTGCTATGCAACTTGCAAAACGCAAATTGGTTTTATAGAATTCCTTTTTCAAATTTTGTAATTTATATGTAAGACATGGATAGAAAGGAACCCCGACCGTTTAATGGATATCCAATTAAAAATAATGGACGCCCGCAGTCTGGCCAGCAGGCTCGCAGGACTTCGCAAGGCCGGCAAAAACGTGGTTTTTACCAACGGATGTTTTGATCTTTTACATGTCGGCCATGTTCGGTATCTGTTTGCTGCAAGAAACGAAGGCGATATACTGGTGGTCGGTTTAAATTCAGATCAATCCATCAAATTGATCAAAGGAAGTCGGCGACCGATTGTGGCGCAGGATCAAAGAGCGGAAATTCTTGCCAGCTTGCAGGTTGTAGATTATGTCACCCTTTTTGATGAATCTAATCCACTCAAATTAATTCAACTCTTAAAACCGACAATTCTCGTCAAGGGTTCGGACTGGAGTGAAGATAAAATAATCGGTGCTAATTATGTCAAAGCCAGAGGCGGTCGTGTGGTGCGGGTGCCGCTGGTGAAGGATGCGTCGACGAGCACGATCATTCAAGAAATTCTAGATAAATTTCAATCGTGATTCTAACTCACAAAAACGGGGTATCATTTTACAAATTTGAAAACCTGGCCCAATTTTCTGAGATCCGGCATGGCATCTTCACGCGCCACTTTGGAAACAGCTCAGCACCTTTTGAAAGTTTAAATGTCAGTTTTGGTCTGGGTGATGCGGCTGCTCACGTAAAGCAGAACCGTCGGGTCATCGCCCGGGCCATTGGCGGCAATGATCTGATTGATGTGCAGCAGGTTCACGGTGATCAAGTGCTCATATTGAATCCAGAAAAATTCGTTTTCGATGCTGGCTGTGAGCGGGCTCTGGGAGCCGGTGATGCCGTGGTTACGGCTGCCGCGGGAAAATTTTTAATGATCCAGCTGGCAGATTGCCAGTCCATTTTGCTATATGATGCGACCCGCCAGGTTGTGGCCAACATTCATTCCGGCTGGCGCGGCAGCATTCGCAACATTGCCGGGCGAACGGTGGCTGTGATGCAAAAACATTTTAAGACCGATCCGGCTCATCTCGTGGCGGGGATCGGGCCCTCGCTTGGGCCCTGCTGCGCCGAATTTATTCAATATCGTAAAGAAATACCCGAAATATTGTGGCCATACAAATCGGCCAATGATCATTTTGACTTCTGGGCCATCAGCCGCGACCAGTTAACTGATGCGGGAGTCCTCCCAGCAAATATTGAAGTCAGCAACATATGTACGCGCTGCAATACGGCGCTTTTTTTCTCTTATCGCGGCGAAGGGCAGACGGGCCGGTTTGCATCGGTCATCGGTATCACCAAACACCAAAAGGCCTGATGATGACCCCAATTACATATCAAACCGTCGAAGTGTTATCGAACATTGCGCTGGGTAATGGAATCCATCGAATCCGGTTAAGCTGCCACCGGCGTTATGCGCAGGCCGTTCCCGGTCAATTTGTTATGGTTCATTCAGGAGAGCAGATCGATCCACTCCTGCCGCGTCCGTTTTCCATCCATCAATTGGTCAAAAAAGAGGGTTCGGTTGCCGGCCTGGAATTGCTTTACAAGGTAGTCGGCAAAGGCACGCAGATGCTTTCGCTCCGGCAGCCCGGAGATATATTAAGTATGACTGGACCGCTGGGCAAAGGATTTGAAATTCCGGCAAATGTTTTGAATGTCAAAATTGTGGCCGGAGGGATCGGTGTGGCCCCAATGGTATTTTTAGCCCAAACGCTCACCGAATCAAAGCGCAATTTATCAACGGTTGAGGTTTTTATAGGCGGCAGGACCAAAGCGGATGTTTTATGTCTACAAGCTTTTTCAGCCATCGGTACGTCGGTCCATGTGACCACCGATGACGGAAGCTCCGGAGATCAGTGCCTGGTCACAGATCCGCTGGACCTTGCGGTGGCCAAAAACCGGCCAGATATTATTTTTGCCTGCGGTCCTATGGAGATGCTCGCCTGTGTTGCCGGAATTGCAGAAAAATACAATGTTTGCTGCCAGGTTTCGATTGAAACCATGATGGCCTGTGGCATGGGTGCATGTTTAGGATGTGCGGTTGCCGATCGGAAAGACACCAATCGATATTTGCATGCCTGTAAAGACGGACCGGTTTTTGATACGCGTGATCTTAGAATCTAAAATTTGAAACTCGACTCCTGATTTTCATCTGGTTTATCTCCAATTAGGGCAAAATTTAGCGTTGACTTGGGTGTGATCCTATGTTAGTTGCTCAATCTTCACATGAGTTTGGTTACCACCTTCCTGAAATGGTGGAAGGTGCTTGAATTCCATGAAAAAAGAAACCAAACGGTCTTTGAGGGAACTGGCATATTACAGCAGTCTGGGGTTTTCAGTCGCCCTTTCCATATTTATCGGTCTGGCTGTGGGGATTTATTTGGATCGCCGATTTGCAACATCGCCGTGGTGCACCCTTATTTTTTTGGTCATTGGGATCATCGCCGGTTTCCGAAACATTGCGATCGTCATCCGCAAAACCAGAAAGTTCTAATCGGCCCCGAAACAACGAAACGGTAAAGACATATTGGATATTCAGCAGCGCATCATTAAATTTGTCACCCGATCCAATTGGATATTGTTTGGTGCAGCAAGCATTGCAGGCTTTGCAATTTTTTCAAGAGGCATTGCCCTCGGTATTCTTTTTGGGGGAGTGCTGGTCACCGTCAATTTCCATCTGTTGGCCAAAACGTTAAAAAAAGCCCTGACCCCACCTCACCTGGCATCCCATAACCTGGTTCTGGCCAAATATTACCTTCGTTTTTTGATCAGCGGACTTATTATCTTCCTGCTGATTGCTGGCCGCATAGTTCATCCTGTCGGACTGATTATCGGCCTTTCCATTGTCGTTTTCAGTATTGTTTTGGCAACCATCTGCGAAGTTAAGAAACTTCTCTTTAAGGAGGCAGTCTAAGGATGGAACATCCCTATCTATTCATTGTGAAATTTTTTGAACTGATCGGATTTGGACATTTTGCCCATGCCTACCCCTGGGTGATTTACTCCTGGTTTGTGATGATTTTGCTGATTGTTTTGGCCTTCCTGGCTGTTCGTAAAATAGACATGATTCCGTCAAAAGCGCAAAATATTTTTGAAATCATTATTTCGGGCATCGAAGAATTTATGGTGGATATTACGGGGGAAGCAGGCCGCCCGTTTTTTCCGCTCATCGCCACGGTATTTCTCTACGTAGCCACCTGCAATCTGCTGGGCTTGATCCCCGGGTTTTATCCGCCGACCGCCAGTATTAATACGACCCTTTCCTGCGCGCTAACGGTGGTGGTGTTTACGCATGTGATCGGCATTAAATTTCACGGCGCCAAGTACGTCAAACACTTTCTGGGGCCCGTCTGGTGGCTGGCTCCGCTGATATTGATCATTGAACTGATTGGCCACTTCGCACGGATCCTGTCACTGTCCATTCGTCTGTTTGGCAATATAACCGGTCATGAGCTGGTGCTGGGAATCTTGTTTTTACTGGCCGGTATGGCCTTCGCGCCGCTGCCCATTATGGCACTGGGCATTTTTGTCGCGCTTTTGCAGGCATTCGTATTTTTAC
Source organism: uncultured Desulfobacterales bacterium (assembly GCA_947259495.1). Classification (GTDB taxonomy): domain Bacteria; phylum Desulfobacterota; class Desulfobacteria; order Desulfobacterales; family JAHEIW01; genus JAHEIW01. The sequence continues at coordinate 28,823 of CAMYLV010000002.1, forward strand.
TCTTATCGATCATTTATTTTGCGGGGGCCATGGAAGAAGCACACTAAAAATATTGCTGTTAATGGGAAGATGAAAGAAGCCCAATAATATATCTAGCAAAGGAGGGAGTCTATAGTATGGAAGGTATGACGATTCAAACACAAGCATTAGAGTTTTTTATCGCCTGCGTAACGGCTGCCGGTTTCGGAATTGCCATCGCGGCATTTGGCTGTGGTATTGCCCAGGGTATCGGATTGCGGTCCGCGGTTGAAGGTATCGCCCGAAATCCGGAGTCCTCGGGTAAAGTAACCGTTACCATGATCATTGGCCTGGCCCTGATCGAATCGCTGTGTATCTATGCGCTGGTTGTTGCATTGATTCTAATCTTTGCCCATCCGCAGGCAGCGTCGATAGCCGCATTATTTGCTTAAGCTGGCTAGTTGATTTCTTTTTCCGTTTTTTTTTACCCCCAAACGGGGCGAACCGGGTTTTCGGCTACGCCCCGTTTTTTTATGCGGGCAGTCCTACCGCCGCAAACACCGCAGGCACGGGCCATGGATTCCTTTAGGGCACCTGAATTGCTTTTAAAATTTCATCGCCGACACGTTTTTCCTGGAAACGGTCATATAGTGCTAAAGGACTGCCTTTAAATACTGACCGGTATACGAATTTTTAATTTCTGCAATTTCCTCCGGCGCACCGCAGCCAACAATATACCCGCCCTCATCTCCGCCCTCCGGGCCTAAATCAACTACGTAATCTGCGGTCTTGATGATATCCATGTTATGTTCGATCACAAGGACCGTATTGCCCTGATCGACCAGCATGTTGAGCACCCTGAGCAGTTTTTGAATGTCATCAGCGTGCAAACCGGTGGTGGGTTCATCAAGAATGTAAACGGTATTGCCGGTAGCTTTTTTACTGAGTTCTTTTGAAAGCTTTACGCGCTGCGCTTCACCGCCGGATAAGGTGGTCGCCGGCTGACCGATCTCGATGTAGCCCAGACCGACATCGGTCAGCGTTTGCAGGATGGTTTGTATTTTGCCAATTCGGCTAAAAAAATCCAGCGCCTGATTAACGGTCATGCCCAGGACCTCGGCTATCGTTTTGCCCTTGTAGCGGGCCTCAAGCGTTTCCCGGTTATAGCGTCGGCCCTGGCAGACATCACAGGTGACATAAACATCCGGCAAAAAATGCATTTCAATTTTAATGATGCCATCCCCCTGGCACGCTTCACATCGACCCCCTTTGACATTAAAGCTAAAGCGTCCGGGCTTGTAGCCCCGCATCCGGGCCTCAGGCGTGCGTGAAAAAAGCTCGCGAATATGGGTAAAGGCGCCTGTATACGTGCCCGGATTTGAACGGGGTGTCCTGCCGATCGGACTTTGATCGATATGGATAACGCGATCAATATGTTCCACACCGTTGATTTGCCGGTGGGCGCCGGCCGGCACCCGGGCTCGATAAAGTTTTTGCATCAGCGCCCGGTAAAGCGTTTCCAGCACGAGGGTTGATTTGCCGGAACCGGATACTCCGGTAATGCAAATGAAGCAGCCCATTGGAAATTTTACATCAATCGTCTTTAAATTGTTGGCCGCAGCCCCTTCAATGATCAAAAACGGGCCTTTATCTGAGCGCCTGGTTGAAGGGACCTCAATCTGTCTGCGGCCCGATAAATACTGGCCCGTCAGCGAAGCCTGATGGGCGATCAATTCAGACGGCGGTCCGGCAAAGATAATTTCACCCCCCGTTATTCCGGCTCCCGGACCGATGTCGATTACATAATCTGCCGCCCGAATGGTTTCTTCATCGTGTTCAACCACCAGCACCGTATTTCCAAGATCGCGCATCTGTCGCAGGGTTTCGAGCAAACGCTTGTTATCCCGCCTGTGCAGGCCGATACTAGGCTCATCCAATACGTAAAGTACCCCCGTTAATTTCGATCCGATCTGTGTGGCCAGGCGAATCCGCTGACTTTCGCCGCCAGAAAGTGATTGGGCGGAGCGGTTCAGCGTGAGGTAAGAAAGCCCGACATTTTCCAGAAAACCCAATCTTTCAACGATCTCCTTGAGGATGCGTCGGGCGATGATCTCTTTTTTGCCTGCCAGTCTCAAATCCAGAAAAAATGTGCGAATCTGGGCTATGGATAATGCGGTTAATTGCGAAACGGTGAGGCCGCCCACTTTGACGGATCGACTGGCGCGATTTAATTTTTGGCCTTTGCATTCAGGGCACGGTCGAAAATTCATATAACGCCCGATTTCTTCGCGCGACCAGCTTGAACCGGTTTCGCGGTAGCGGCGCTGCAGGTTCGGGATAATGCCCTCAAAGGGTTTTTGATAGCTGATGCGGCGATGACCATCCTCAAAATAAAAGGTAATCGGTGTCTCCCCCGAGCCATAGAGTAACACCTGTTTGAATTTATCAGGCAGATCTTTGTAGGCCGTGTAAATATCAGTGCCGTATTGCCGTGTGAGGGCATCTAAAAACTCCGCAAAATGGACACTATTCCGATTGGCCCAGGGGGCAATGACGCCTTCGCGCAATGTCAGCTCCGGATTTGGAATGATTAGCTCCGGATCAAACGCCGTCATAGAGCCCAGTCCATCACAATCGGAACAGGCACCCTGGGGTGAATTAAATGAAAAGCTGGCAGGTGTAAATTCCGGATAGCTGATACTGCATCGGGTGCAGGCAGCCTGTTCGTTAAAAAAGATGGAGCCATACTCCTGGGTATCAACATTAACGCGTCCATTTGATTGGGCCAGGGCCAGTTCCAGTGAGTCCGCCAAACGGTTCTTAACCGTTTCATTGATGATAAGACGATCCACAACGACATCCACGGAATGCCTTTTATTTTTATCCAGTTTAGCGACATTTTCGATATCGCTCATTTTCCCGTCTACCAGAACCCGGGCAAAACCCTCCTTTTTGAGTCGTTTGAGTAGTTTTTCATGGGTACCTTTTTGATCTGAAATGAGCGGAGATAAGACGATGATTCGAGTTTTATCGCCCAATGACATCACGTGGTCGACGATCTGATCCAGCGTCTGGGAACGGATCTCCTGGCCGCATTTATAGCAATGCGGAGTCCCGACGCGCGCATACAGCAGGCGCAGGTAATCATAGATCTCGGTAACTGTGCCGACAGTTGACCGCGGGTTGTGTCCGGCGGATTTTTGTTGAATGGCGATAGCAGGCGAAAGGCCTTCGATCAATTCAACATCGGGTTTTTCCATGCGTTCTAAAAATTGACGGGCATAAGTAGACAGCGACTCAACATAGCGGCGCTGGCCCTCGGCATAGAGAGTATCGAATGCAAGCGTTGATTTCCCAGAACCCGATAGACCCGTGACAACCACCAGTTTTTCACGCGGCAGATCAACATCTATATTTTTCAAATTGTGCTCTCGAGCTCCCCGAATGATTATTTTATCTGAGATCATGGCAATTTTTTCTGAGTGTTGTTTGTTTTGAGTGTAGCCGTCATAAAAAAAAAACTCAAACAAATTTCGCGAAAGGATGTGAACCCCTGTTATTCCGTCGTTCAAGGTTATTTAAAAAAAGGCAGGAATTATTTTTTCGAAAATCAAGGATAATTGAAGATAATTAAAGATTTTGGAAGTATACTTTTTTGTTCATAACTTGTTGCGGGATATGGATATACTTAAAATACTTAAATATACCCTTCATTTGAAAAAGGTCGCATTTAAAGATGCTTGTGGCGATCTATATATTTAGTCAAATGAAAACAAATAGATATAAATTGTTTAAAAAGGCCCCGGAATACGATCTAAAACAGCTTTTATCAGGTTTGACTGAATCAGTGTCATGCCTTAAATAAGCACCTGTTTTTTGATTTTAAGATAATCAGAATTCAACCTTCCAAAGCGTTTAGCTTCGCAATTTTTTTCATTAAATTTCTTCTAAAATAGCGTCATCACTCAGTTTGCATTAATTGGGGTTATTTAAGAGCCGATGGAAGTTGTCTGGAAAAAAGTTAAATCCGTCATCAAGGACCGGATCGCGAAACATAGTTTTCAAATGTGGATCGAACCGCTGGATTTGCGAAATGACGATCCCGATCACTGGATCGTGACGTGTCCGAATTTCTTCTTCAAAAAGCGGGTAAATGATCTTTATGGAAAACTGCTTGCTGCAGAATTGAACAACGCGACCGGCAATCAGTGCCATCTGTCCTTTGAGGTTGGTTCTAAAAAATATGCAAATCCCCTCAACGAAAAACTGCCGAATCCTCAATTACCGCTTCCAAACGTCTCTATTCGTCCACACAGTGGCCGTTATTTAAGAAGGGAGTTCACCTTTGATCAATTCGTTGTGGGAGCCAACAACGATTTTGCCTTTTCAGCCTCTCTATCACTGGCTTCCCGCAGAGAGAATCAGCAAAATGCGCTCTTTCTACTTTCCAAAACCGGCATGGGAAAGAGCCACCTTTCTCAGGCGATTGGACATCATGTCTTATCCGAATATCCCAAAGAGCGCGTTTATTACGTAACAGCAGAAGACTTCAGCAATGAAATGGTACAGGCATTTCGCCAAGATTCCATCAACACATTTAAGGGAAAATACAGAAATAAATGTGATGTTTTGCTTTTAGAAGATATTCATTATTTAGGCGGCAAACAAAGGACCCAGGTAGAGCTGGCGTTAACCTTGGATTCGTTGTTTGAAGCCGGCAAGCGTATTATTTTCTCCAGTTGCTATTTGCCCGGTGACATTCCCAAATTACACGATAAATTAAGATCGCGGCTGTCCGGCAGCCTGATTTCCCAAATCGATCCGCCTAATTTCAGAACGCGGGTCCGCATTTTAAGAAAAAAAGCGCTGATAAATAACTATCATGTGCCCGACCCGATTATCGAATATCTGGCCGGCGAACTGACAGAGGACATCCGACAGCTTGAAAGCGGTTTAAATGGTGTTGCGGCCAAATCATCCCTTTTAGGCGCTCCGATTGATTTGAACTTGACAGAAAGTGTTGTCAAAAACATGGTCCGTCAACGCAAAAAAATCACCATTGATGTTATCAAAAAAATGGTGTGCAAATATTATAATTGCACACTTAAAGATATGGTTTCGTGCTCACGGAAACAGCATTTTGTCAGGCCCAGACAAATGGCAATCTATCTATCTCGCCGCTATACGGACGCACCTCTCCAGAGCATCGGTAAGGCCTTTAACCGATACCATGCCACGGCCCTTCATTCCATTCATTGTATTGAGCGGGGATTAAAAGAAAATAGTGCGATTCAAAAACAGGTTGCTTTTTTTAATCAGAAGCTCGAGTCAGGAAGATTTTAAAACCCATCTTAAAAGCGCATCTAAGTGCCCATGGCGGCGCTGTGGAATGCGCCATGCTGATATTTTACCCCCATGGTATAGTGTGGCCCGATATTTGGGGTGACAGGCATCTAAGTCTTTGAGTTTAACAACAGCGTGGGACTCATCCCAAATATCGGGCGACTGGTAATTTGATAATCATAGCGCATGGAAGGAAATGACATGATCGGCCCAGGAGGAATGAATATTTTAAAAGACAGGACGCTAGTTCTTTAGCTCTAATAACGACAGCATCTCTTTATGAATCTTACCGTTGGTGACCAGGATTTCTTTTTGGTCTATTACGAAAGGCTGATTTGCAAAATCGGTAACCACCGCGCCGGCTTCTGCGGCAATCACAGCTGCAGCAGCCTTATCCCAGGGTTTTAGGTTCTGTTCCCAGAATCCGTCAAATCTCCCGCAGGCCACGTAACAAATGTCAAGAGCGGCTGAACCCAAGCGTCGAACACCTTGTGATGTATTCTGACAAACGCTAAACCGCTTCATTACCGGCTCAATGATTTCGCTGAAATCATAAGAGAAGCCGGTTACCAGCAGGCTGTTGTGAACAGAAGTCGTTGAAGACACCCGGATGGACGAGTCATTTAACAGCGCGCCTTTGCCGGCTATGGCTGAGAAAAGCTCACCATCCATCGGATTGAGGACCAATCCCAGAGCCATCTCATCATGCACAGCCAATGCTATCGCAATCGAGAAAAGCGGTAACTGGTGGGCATAGTTGGTTGTTCCATCAAGGGGGTCGATTATCCATCGATATTCCGCATTGCCATGGTTGACGCCGCTTTCTTCAGCCAAGATGGCGTGGTCGGGAAAAGCTTTACGAATGGTTTGAATGATTTTCTTTTCAGATGCGGTGTCTGCTTCGGTCACAAGGTCAAAAGCGCCCTTTTGACCGATTCGCGATATATGGCCAAAATGTTCTTGCAGTATCTTTGCTCCATTGTAAGCTGCTTCGATACCCACTTTTTTTGCATGTTCAAGATCCATAAGCATTAGCCTTTAGCGTTGATTTTTCAAACAAGATCGCTTCCATCCGGTTGATGAGGGGCAGGAGCGTCGATTTTTGTTTGGCCGAGATCGCCATCCCACCGAGCCTATGCGTTAAATTTTGGATCTTATTGGGGTCGACCCGATCTATTTTATTGAGTACCCGCAGCGTCGCGGTATGCTGCAATTTAAGATCACTAAGAATTTGTTCCACCGAATCGATTTGGGACAAAACCTGCGGACTGCTGATATCGACGACGTGCAGCAGGAGGTCGGCACTTTCAAGCTCTTCAAGCGTTGCACGAAAAGCGACCAACAGGTCTTCCGGCAAGTCCTTAATAAAGCCAACCGTATCGGTGATAATAACCTCGGAATCTTTTGGAAATTTGAGCCGCCGGCTTGAAGGATCCAGGGTTGCAAACAGCCGGCTTTCCGCCAGGACATTACTTTTGGTCAGCGTATTGAGCAAGGTGGACTTGCCCGCATTGGTATAGCCGATAATCGAGATAATCGGCAGTCTCTTTTTTTGGCGCTGCGCCCTTTGTTGTTTGCGGTGTTTTCGTACGGCCAATAATTCTTGTTCGAGCCGCGCGATTCGGTCCCGTGCGCGCCGTCGATTGATCTCCAGTTTGGTTTCGCCTGGCCCGCGCCCACCGATTCCGCCCGTTAGGCGAGACATGGCGGTGTTTTTCAGGATTAAGCGCGGCAGTAAATATTTCAATTGTGCGAGCTCGACTTGTAATTTACCCTCACGGGTCTTGGCCCGCTGCGCAAAAATATCTAATATCAGCTGCGTTCGGTCGATGACTTTCAGCTCGATCTGATCGGTAATGGAGCGTATCTGCGAAGGGTTTAATTCCTGATCAAATATGATAACAGTTGCTGCCTCCTGCAATGCCAGCATAGCGAGCTCTTGCAATTTCCCCGGGCCGATCAAACTCTGAGCCCTTTCGGATTTGCGCTGTTGAATAAGCGAGCCAACGATCTCGATACGGCTGGATTCTGCCAGTGCGCTCAACTCGGCAAGCGATTCCAGCGCTTTGTGCTTTGATGTCGAAGACACACAGGCCAGCAATGCCCGCTCTTTATTCGTATCTGCGCTGTAGCCCCTGCTCGTGCGCGCAAGCTCGTCTTCCAACGCCAGGATCATTGCCAGACAGCCAATATCGAGTTGAGAAGGTGACAGCGGGGCTAAGATGCGATAAGGATTGTTGTCCACGTTTTTGGGAAGAATATGGGCGACGTGGATGTACGGGCGTGATTCGGCTTCACCATTGGCAACAGCTGCCATCATGTCAAGTCTCAGCAGCGCCAGATCGGTAAGATCGTCATCGGATAACGGTTCGTTGGTCAAATGGGTGTGAACGCATCGCAGTCCCGTCAATCGACCGGGAGCCGCCCGGTATTCACTGATTGCAGGGATAACGATTTTTTTGTGGTCGCCGACAATAACATACGCAACCTTACCCTGACGGTTGATCAACAGACCGATCTGGCGCCGTGTCTCATGGGACAGACGGTTCAAATCGCGTGTTAGCGCAGCGCTGATTAAGAATTGGGGTTGGACGCGGCGGCGGTAAAAGTTTTCAAGTCGTCGAATTTGGTTGGCTTTAAGACCGACGGTATTTCCAAAAATTCTTTTCATTAAGGATTGTCGACCATATCCTCAGGCGCCATGACTTCGAAACGGGTGTACGCGTCCAGGAAAGTGAGCTGGACTTTTCCGGTGGGCCCATTGCGTTGCTTGGCCAAAATGATCTCAGCCGTTCCTTTGAGGGGATTATTTTCGTCCTGATTATATATTTCATCTCTGTAAATAAAAGCGACGACATCGGCATCTTGCTCAAGCGCACCAGATTCCCGTAAATCAGATAGCTTTGGGCGTTTATCAGTGCGCTGCTCAAGCATCCGGTTCAACTGCGAAAGTGCAAGAACCGGGATCTCAAGCTCTTTGGCCAGTGCTTTTAGCGATCGCGACATTTCTGATATTTCAAGATCTCTACGTTCTAAGCCGCGACGGGCCTGCATGAGTTGCAGGTAGTCGATAATGACCAGTCCGATATTTTTATCCATTTTTAACCGGCGCGCTTTAGCCCGTATATCCATGGCCGTTAGGCTGGGAGAATCATCAATATAAATAGGGGATTCTGATAAGATGCCGGCCGCATCGGTTAAGCGGCGCCAGTGATCCATGCTGAAAAATCCGCCCCGCATACGAGCCGAATCCAGACGGGCCTCCGCACATAACATTCTGAGGGACAATTGCTCTTTTGACATTTCCAATGAGAATATGGCCACCGGAAGGTTCGCATCAACAGATGCATTTCTGGCGATATTTAAGGCCAACGCAGTTTTGCCCATGCTCGGGCGGGCGGCCAGGATGATGAGGTCGGAATTCTGCAACCCTGAAGTCAGGTTATCCAACTGTCCAAAGCCCATTGGCACACCGGTGACCAGGCTCTTGTTGCCCTGTTTTTCTTCCAATGTTTCAATATTGCCAATGATAAGCCTACTGAGCGGATAAAATGCCTGACTTGTCTTTCTTTCTGATATCTCAAAGATCGAGGTCTCAGCAAAGTCAATAATATCGTCGACATCGCCACGATCCTCATAACAGCGCTTGGTGATGGCGTTGGCTTTTTCAATCAGACGCCTCAGGGAGGCCTTATCGGCCACGATTTTAGCGTAATGCTGTGCATTGACGGCTACCGGTACCGCGTCGAGCAGTCCTGCCAGATAGCTTGCTCCCCCGACCGCATCCAGATGGCCCTTTTCTTTCAGATGGTTGGCCAATGTCACCAGATCAACGGGTTCACCCCGATCGAACAAATCCATGATGGCCGCAAATATTTTTTGATGGGCGCTTCGATAAAAATCAGCGGCTGAGAGAATTTCGACAACATCCAGCAGGGTATTATTATCGACCAAGATGGCACTAAGCAAGGATTCTTCCGCCTCAATGCTTTGCGGGGGCAGGTGGTAAAGAGATGGATCTTTTTGGCTCTGCAATTGTTGATTCGCCATAGATTCTAACCTGAATTTTGTACGAGTCGGAGGCTTTCATATGCAAGGAGGCGCACCTTAATATTAAAAAATCAGATGCGTCATCCAACGGAACGGGACATTCAAGGGCGAAGCGATAGTGAACTATGCTTCGCCCATAATAACGCAGCAGATGGAAGCCTCCGACTCGCCCATCGGGTGAAAATTAATGTGATAAAATGATTTTCATCCATTATACTAACAGGAATTTGGTTGTGCCTCCATAATTTGCTTAACGTGCTGCCTCTAAGTGCAGTCTCAACTCCGCATTAATTTTCATACAAGATTCAGGTTTAATCAGTCATAACGGTTGAAGGGGGCACAACCCATTTTAAAGCCGCGCTGATGCGCGCTGATCGATTTACTGCCCCTTCAATACACGCTCTTGAATCAATTGTAAATTACAAATTATTCCGGGACGATTTCAACGCTTATTTCGGGCTCAACCTCTTTGTATACCCGGATGGGAACCTTATACGAACCAATTGCTTTGATGGGTTCTTTTAGCAGTACCATTCGTTTTTCAAGGACGATATCCTGTTTGGCCAGCGCATCGATGATATCGCGCACAGAAACAGACCCGTAAAGTCGATCTTCTTCGCTAACTTTGGCGGCAATTGTAACGGCCACACTTGCGAGCCTTTGAGCCATTTCTTCTGCCACCTTTCTCTCCTTGGCGATTTGGACGTCGAATTTGGTGCGATCGCGCTCCAACAGCTTGCGATTTTGGGGCGTTGCTAAAACCGCTTTGTTCTGAGGCAAAAGATAGTTGCGGGCATGACCGTCTGCCACACGAACTTCGCTGCCGATGATACCCAGGGAATCAATCGTTTCTTTTAATATGACCTTCATATCTTAACCTCCATGTCTGGCATTAAGCGGGGAGATTCCTATTTATACCGCTTTCCATAATAATATTCCGCAATACGGAAGTGCGGCGTAAGGGTTGTAGAAAAAAACGTTTGAATACCGCAGCGTTTTTCTAACAACTACTATAAAATTAAGACGTTCAGCATCGGTGATTGATTGTTGCGTTCAATCACGGTTTTGTTGTTGCTAATTTTCGGAAGTTTGCCCACACATCAATAAAACCGATCACAATGACCACCAGCAAAACCTCTTGTAAAACGAGCAAGGCATACAACATGACTTTCGCAAAGCGCGGAACCTTCATTTTTTCAAAAAAAAAGGAAACGATGGCAATGCCCTGGAAAAAATAAACCATCATCAATGTTATCAAGCCGTTTAGCCCGATCGTTTGTGAAAAGTCATCGGGAATGAGCATCAACAAACCACAGCCAATGATCCCCCAAACCAAATGGTCGGGCGCCTGCCATAAATTCAACCTGTCGTAAGCCGGATATCCCATGTGCCTGCTTTTCAGCAGCGATCTACCCAGCAATAGATTGATCCATACGACAAAAAATGTTGTTGTGATGACCAGCGCCGGCAGAATTCTGATCACAATTTTTTGAATCTCATCTAGAAAACGCGTAAAATCCGGAATGCCTTCCGCAGGCAGGCCCATGCTTTGGTATAATTGCAATAGAAATTCTCGGTTATTGGCCACCGACTGGGAAAAGTCAGCAAGCAGGCTATGGCCGGTTGCGGCGCTGATTAAAATTAGACTGAACGCGCCGCCCAAGAAAACGAGACCGCAAGTCACCAGCACAGTTTTTTCGATTGAGAATTGAGATTCAAGCAACTCCCCCAAACTAAATCCGATGATGAGCAGCGCGGCAACGAACACAATATCAAATGGGAACGTGTTCATTACGATCACCAACATAACCAGTCCGATTATGGGGATCAAGGCGCTGATGGTTCTGCCAAGTTTGATGCGATAGTAAAGGGTCGGCAAGGGGAGCAGCAGGCTGCAGAAAATTCCGACCATCGGGATCAACATAGAAGCAGCCAATATCAGGCAGGTGATCAAAACACCATTTGCGATATCCTTTAACATGTCTCTGGCACACCCCAGAAGTTTAAGGAATATCCTTCCCCTATCAAAAATGATCGTGTCAACGCAAGTCTAAGGATCCAACATAGGGCAGCAGCGCAATCGTTCGGGCGCGCTTTATGGCATGGGTCAACGATCGTTGATGCTTTGCACAAGAACCTGATATGCGCCTGGGAATAATTTTTCCACGTTCGGTGATAAAATGCTTTAGCGAATTCGGGTCTTTGTAATTTATGACCAGACTTTTATCTGCACAAAAGCGGCATACTTTACGCCGGTGATAGATGCGCTTTTTTCTCTTTGGCCTTCGGCCGGTTCTGCTTGTGTTAGCAACCATTTTATTTGATCTCCTCTTTGGCTTCACTTGTGGCGGCTTCGCTTTCACCGGTCTCAGGTTCAAGCGACTGTGCGTTATCCGCTTGAACCGCTTCTTCAGGTGTCTGGTCTTTGGCCGACGTCAGTTGCGCTTCAGGTGCTTTTGATTCGGTCGTTTCAGTTGTTTCTTGCGGGATCTGAGTTTCGGCAGTCTGGCCTTTTTCTTTATGCGCCTCAACGGTTTTTTGGGTGCTGGCTATCTCTTCTTTAATTTTTTCAATATCGGCGGTTTTATCAAGCAAAACGGTCATATATTTCAGCACGCGGTCATCGATGCGAAAAAATCGCTCCATTTCGTCTACCGCCAGCACGGTGCCGCAGAAGTCGAAACGGATGTAATAACCGCGTGCTTTCTTTTTTATTTCATAGGCAAGTTTTCGGGCACCCCATTCATCTGTAAACGCCAGATAGCCATTCTCCTGACTGATAACATCCTGAATCCTTTGTAAGATCGGTTCGCGCTGTTCGGCGGACAGATCCGGATCCGTAATGATAATGGTTTCGTATCGTCGCATAAAACCTCCTTGTGGCTGATAAAGCCCTGGTTTATTCCAGAGCAAGGAAAGTGACGCCGTTTTTCGGCAGTGAAATTGAAAACTAAATTTCTAACATTAATAAAGATATGGTGTCAAGGCGAATTTCAGCGAAAATTCATATTTTCCTCAACAGCGGATTTAATGCTTGCTATTTGGCCGGTTTTTATAATATTTGGATGTCTAAGGCTATGCTTAACGTTAGGAAGTGAAACCCATGGTCGATGAAGCGACCCTGCAACATTTCATATTAGGTATGATGATGGCTTTGTCATACCCGACCTTTAAGCGCTTTAAATATCCTTATTTAGCTCTGATACTGATCCACCCGTTTGTTATTGAAGGGGTTCAGTTTTTCATGCCGGATCGGACGCCGGACGCAGCGGACGTGCTGGTGGGATTAGTAGGCACGCTATTGGGCTTCTGTCTGGTTTAAAAAAAGCTTTCAAGTTTGATTGGGTTTCCAAACCGGGTGCTTCGCACCCGGTTTAACCCGCAACGATTAGGGCACTTCGTGCCTCTGCCTTTTACCGCCTTTGGCGGTAAAATTCAAGCCACCCGCTGTGCGGGTGCTCGTTGACTCCTGAAAGCTTTTTTATTTTGGTGGGCCACATAGGAATCGAACCTATAACCTACTGATTAAGAGTCAGGTGCTCTGCCTAGTTGAGCTAGTGGCCCGCATTTGCTGTTTCCCGTGATCGGAGAATTTTGGTAACAAGTTCGCCGCCGGATGTCAATTTTTTTTTTAAAATATCGATGTGCGCCATAACAAGTAACGGACAACAAAAGGCCTCAAAGAGGCCTTTTACTTCTTCCAGGGCGGGCGCTCTCTTTTTCGTTTGTGTTTTTTGCGGCGCTCTTTTTTGCCTTTCCACCCCGGCTCCTTTTTTTGAGTTTTGGCCCTGGCACCCATCAGATTGCCGACCGTATCCAGACTGACCCAAAAACTGCCCCTCAACTCTGGCGTTGCGCCCTCAGAAGGTTGTTCCTGTTTTTGGGCACGGGGTTTTTCCTTTGGCAAAGGAGGGCCGTTAAAGCAGGTGGGTGGTATGGATGGCGCCAGAAAAAGCAATTCACCGAACTGCTGGAATAAAACGCCATTCTCAACCGCAGCCCGCACGTGAACCGTGAGCATTATCGGCTGCGAGTCGGCACGTTTTCCCATTCTTTCTGCCAGATCCCGTTTGGCGGATAAAACGACCTGTTGATTCCCGCTGGGGGAAATGCCCTTCTGCGCTAAAAATGGATACGCTCTCCTGCGGACACAGGTGTATAATAGCTTGGGCAGTTGCGGGGCCGCATCAGGCCGGGGTAAATGCTCACGTCGTTTTGCACGAATGCGGTTGTCCAAAATTTCAAAAGGGGGGTTGGGGATGCTGTACAGGATTTCATTTATATGAAATCGGCGCACATGCTTCCACCCCTTTTCTTCGTTGAGGGCCTTTATCAGTTCCTTGATTTTTATATAACCCTCCTTATCAAGGACCAACCCGAACTCATCGGGCCGGCGCTCAAGGATGTAAACAAGGAGTTTAGCGAGGCGCTGGCGTGCTTTGGATTTAACCATTTAGATTCCAATATGCATTCTTGACCTGTTACGTCCTATCTGATATTTTTCATAACCATCAGAAATGTCAACTTTTTTGTTGGTCTTCGCCCAATGCTTTCTTCGCCCGGGCAGTACGACAGGTATGTCTGTTTTGGTGCGACGATCTTAATCTGTCACAAGTGGGAAGCCCAAGCGCGGTGAGTTTCACCAACTGAAAGGATACCAATCGCATGAATCTGTCCAACTCAAAAAAATTGTTTGATCGTGCCGTAAAGTTAATCCCAGGGGGGGTCAACAGCCCTGTGCGAGCATGTCAATCGGTGGGTGCTGAACCGCTTTTCATCGATCGGGCCGAGGGCTGTCTGATTTTTGATGCCGATGGCAATCGCTACATTGATTACATCGGTTCCTGGGGATCGCTGATCCTCGGGCACCGTTACCCGTCGGTGATTGAGGCCGTTACTGTGGTGTTGGAACGTGGAACCAGCTTTGGGGCACCGACTGACCTTGAAGTGCAGCTCGCGCAGATGGTGGTTGAAGCAGTTCCATCGGTTGAAATCGTGCGCATGGTTAATTCAGGTACCGAAGCGACTATGAGCGCGGTGCGACTGGCACGGGGAGTCACCCAGCGGGAATTGATTATAAAATTTGATGGCTGCTATCATGGGCATGCCGATACGCTGCTTGTTGCTGCGGGCTCGGGCTTAGCTACTCTGGGTATTCCGGGCAGCCCGGGGGTTCCTGAATCTATCGCCCGGCACACCCTGTCACTTCCATATAATGACGTGGATTCTCTGAACAAGGTGATGACGGAAAAAGGCGAATTCGTTGCCGGCATCATTGTGGAACCGGTTGCGGGCAACATGGGGTTGGTGGCGCCGGGAAAAGGCTTTTTGGAGACACTCAGACAGCTGTGTGACCGATACGGATCACTCCTGATTTTTGATGAAGTTATGACCGGTTTTCGGGTGGCCTATGGGGGAGCTCAGGCCCTGTATGGCGTTTATCCGGATCTGACCTGCTTCGGGAAAATTATTGGTGGCGGACTGCCGGTGGGCGCTTATGGTGGCAAGCGCGAGTTGATGTCCCAGGTTGCTCCGCAGGGATCGATCTATCAGGCCGGAACTTTATCCGGCAATCCGGTGGCCATGGCAGCCGGAATTGCGACCCTTGAGCAGATTCAAAAAGACGGGTTTTATGAAGCCCTGGACCAGAAAGCAGAGCATCTCTTGTCTGGACTGCAACACGCTGCCCAAAAAGCGACCATACCGGTGCAGGCCCAGCGGGTTGGCTCCATGCTCGGTTTCTTTTTTAACGACCGGGCGGTCAAAAATTTTGATGATTCCAAAACCAGTGATTTAAAAAAATTTTCTGCATTTTACAATGGATTGCGCCAAGCGGGCATCTACATCGCACCTTCTCAGTTTGAAGCGTTGTTTATCTCCGCTGCGCATGAAACCGAACACATTGAAGCCACCCTCAAGGCGGCCGAGCGCGTCCTGGTTCAGCTCAAATGATACCGGATACGTGGATATGAAAACCGCCGCCCCATTTGTTGCCAAAGTAACGACTCTTTCTTCCGAGACCGTTTCATTAATTTTCGGAAAATGAATTGTCGATTAAGGAGAGCGCATAAATGAAAGATTTCAGTTCTCAAGAAAAATTAATCGAGACCTATTTAAAGGACAATAAAAAAGAGCAGGCCGTTGAGTTGCTTTTTGATTTGATTGCCGAATACGCGCAAACCCATAATTTTGCTAAAGCAGAATCATTGCGAGAAAGACTTTTTGAAGTTGATTCTATGGCGCTAGATGAGATTGTGAAATCTGCTGAAATCATCGAGAATGCCAAAATTACTGCTATGGATCAGGCGCATATGAAAACTTGGTCTCATCTGTATAAAAATTTGACAAAAGAAGAGTCGATAGCGCTCTACTACAGCATGCAAACTGCCGTCTATGAACCAGAGCAGATTGTTTTTCGGCAGGGTGAGATGATCGCAAATTTGTATTTCATAAATGCCGGCCAGTTAAAATTGTTTTATCATCAGGATAAACACACAATTCTGCTGAATACTTTAGGACCCGGCGATCTTGCCGGCGAGGATACTTTTTTCACAAATTCAACCTGTACAATATCTGTGATGGCCCATTCAACGGTCAAATTAAATTATTTAGAAAAAGCAGTTCTGCAGAAATGGCAGGCTGAGGCGCCCAACCTTGCCAATAAACTGCAGGATTACTGTACAGGCCTGGAGCCCATTAAAGAGTTGCTTCAAAAAAAGGAACTCGAACGGCGGGCACATCCGCGATGCGCCATAGCCGGCAGCGCTGCGATTCAAATTTTAGATAAACAAGGCAGTAAGGTTTTTAAAGGAGATCTTTCAGACATTTCCGCCAGCGGGGTGTCGTTTATTATGAACACTTCACCAACGGCGGCCGAAACATTGCTGGGTTGCCGTCTCAATTTAAAATTTACGCTGCGCGGTGCTTTTCCTGAAATTAGCATCGATCAGGAGGGCCGTATCGTTGGCGTTCATGGTCAGCTGTTTAATGAGTATCTTATCAATGTAAAATGGGAACAGCCACTTGACGACGGTCTGATTGATAGAATCAAGACGGTCGCGTAGCGATTCAAATATATTGATTTATATGCAAATATTTGCCATAATATGTTAATAGCGATCGGCCAAGAGGGGGGTTGATGAGCGGGTGCAAACCCGCACCACAGATAACGGTCTTTGCGCGTATTGTTCAGAGGTTAGGGCTGAAGGCATTGTCGGTCATTGTACAGTGGAATAGCTGAACTGTTTTGAACAGATTCAGGCCGGTCTAAAGCCAGGAGGAAGAAATGGAGCCGATGAACCTATGGCCAAATTAACCCCTGGAGAAAAATCTGCACCCAAGCACCCGCATTACCTGCATGCCAATCCCAGTGCTTTGCCTTCATCCCTGATCGATCATTTTGACGGTTTCGCTATCACTACCGACCGCCACGGTCGGATCGTGTTCGCCAACCGGGCTGCAATACGGTTAAGCGGATTGAGCCAATCAGAAATAATGGGGCGTTCGCTTGACATTTTGTTTGATCTTACGGCCGAGCAGCAAACATCGATCGGGCAATGTCTGGGTCAAAAAAAAACACTCATTTTCGAAACAACCGCCCGGAGCAAAACGAGCGCGACCCGGATGGTTCAACTCAACGTTTCAGCGCTCGATTCAGCGGCCGCCGATAGTGGGCTGGCTGTTTTTGCAGTTGATGTTTCCGGACTCAAACGCACTATTCAAGAACAGACCCAATTGGTTACCGCGGTTGAACATGCGGCAGAGTCCATTATCGTGACCGATCCCGCAGGCGTTATCGAATATGTCAATCCTGCTTTTGAAAAAATTACTGGATATTCGCGCCATGAGGTTATCGGCGGTAACATCGAACTGCTGGACAGCGGGCAGCATTCGAAAGCATTTTTTAGCACGATCATCGATACGCTGCAGCGCGGAGAAATATGGCAGGGCCGAATGGTTAACAAGCGCAGGGATCATTCGTTATATGAAACCGAAGCCACTGTTTCTCCGATCAAAAACAAAACTGGATCTATTACCAACTATGTCAGCGTCCAGCGGGATGTTTCGCACGAAGTCCGTCTGGAAAGGCAGCTGCGCCAGGCCCAGAAAATGGAAGCCATCGGCACTTTGGCCGGCGGTATCGCTCATGATTTTAATAATCTGCTCATGGGTATCCAGGGTAATATTTCGTTGTCCCTTTTGGATATCGAGCCCAACTCGTCGCTGGTAAAGAACCTAAAAAAAATTGAGCAGTACGTTCAGAATGGTGTGGATTTGACCAAACAGCTGTTGGGCTTTGCCAGGGGGGGCAAATATGAAATCAGTTTGCTCTATCTGAATGAACTGATCAAAGAGCAGAATCTCATGTTTAGTCGTACCAACAAGGATATCCTTTTTAAAAATGAAGCCAAACCAAATCTCTGGAGTGTCGAGGCGGATCGGGGTCAGATCGAACAGGTATTGTTGAACCTTTATTTGAATGCCTTGCAGGCAATGCCCGGCGGCGGAACACTGACAACCCGAACCGGAAATGTTACCATTGATAAGGACCAATACAGCCCTTATTATGTCAAGGCGGGTAGTTACATCAAAATAACCATCGCAGATACCGGCGTTGGAATGGATGAAGACATTCAGCAACGCATCTTCGATCCATTTTTTACGACCAAGGAAATGGGCCGCGGCACGGGGCTCGGATTGGCTTCTGTATACGGGATTGTTAAAAATCATGAAGGCTTTATTAAAGTATTTAGTAAAAAGGGGCAGGGGACAAAATTTGAGATTTATTTGCCTGCTTCGGGCAAAGCCGTACCAACCCCTAAAAAGGCCAGCGAAAAATTTGTTGAGGGCCAGGAGACGGTCCTGCTGGTGGATGATGAGGACATGATCATTGATGTCGGTACGCGGATGCTTAGAAAACTGGGCTATCAGGTTTTTACCGCCAGAGACGGCAAAGAAGCCATTACGATTTTTAAGAAGCACCAGGATAAAATTGATCTGATCGTTCTGGATATGATTATGCCCCAGATGGGGGGTGGTGAAACCTTTGACCGCATCAAGAAAATCAAACCCGACGTGAAGGTGTTATTGTCCAGCGGATTTAGCATTAACGGTCAAGCTTCTGAAATTTTAAATCGGGGGTGTAACAGTTTTATTCAAAAACCCTTTAATTTGCAAAAGCTGTCACAAAATATCAGGGCCATACTGGAAGCAGAATAGGCCCTATTTGCGGTCACCGTTTGACCTGCCTTTTACATCGCGCCCTCCCGCCAAAATGAAAACCATCCTGGGACGATGTTTTATTTGCCATTGAGGGGGAGCTTTTCAATGCCTGAAAGCCGAAATTGCATTCCTGAGCATGTTCAAAAAATTCACCTGATCGCCGTCTGCGGGACCGGAATGGGTGCTCTGGCATGTATGCTTAAAAGCCTGAATTTTGATATATCCGGGTCAGATCAAAAAGTCTACCCGCCGATGAGCGATTTTTTACGGGAACAGGGAATTCACATCATGGACGGCTTCGATGCCGCCAACATTTCTTACGGTCCGGACCTGGTGATTGTCGGCAACGCCGTCACCCGCGAAAATCCGGAAGTGAAGAAAATGAAGCAAATGGGGATCCCGTTTTGCTCCATGCCCCAGGCATTGAACCGGTTTTTCGCTAAAAATAAAAAACCGCTATTGGTCTCCGGTACTCACGGCAAAACGACCACCGCCGCCATTTTAGCCTGGATGCTCCATAAAGGCGGATTGGACCCGTCCTTTATGATCGGCGGTATTCTGCAGAACTTTGACAGCAACTACCGGCTGGGTGGTGGCGACCCCATCATTATTGAAGGTGACGAATACGATACGGCATTTTTCGACAAAGGCCCCAAATTCATGCATTATCAGCCCGCCATAAGCGTGTTGACCAGTGTCGAATTTGACCATGCCGATATTTTTCGCGATCTCAATCATGTCCAACTGGTATTCAGCCGGTTTCTATCTCAGCTCAAGCGTTCGAGCCTGCTGCTCGTTTTTGATGCAGATGAAAATATACGCCAGATCATTTCCAAGGCGCATTGTCGGATCGAATACTATGGGAGTGATGATCATTCCAACTGGTGTCTGGGCGACATTCAGGTTGATGCGCCCTGGAGCATATTTGAGGTGCTGAAATTCGGGGAACCCTATGGTCGCTTTAAGACAAAAATGGTCGGCTTGCACAATTTGTACAATACGTTGGCGGTTATTGCCATCGCAGATCATCTGGGTTTATCGCGTGCAAAAATCGGCGCGGCACTGGCAACTTTTGAAGGGGTCAAGCGCCGTCAGCAAATCCGCGGCCTTAAAAATCAAATTACGGTAATGGATGACTTTGCTCATCATCCAACCGCAGTGCGGGAAACAGTTGCGGCGGTCAAATCATTTTATTCACCCAAACGTTTGATTGCCGTTTTCGAGCCCCGCACCAACTCGAGCATGCGTGATGTTTTTCAAAACGTATATCCGTTGGCGTTCGATTTTGCGGATTTGATCTGTATTCGCCAACCTCCGCTGTTAGAAAAGATTCCCGTCGCAGAAAGATTTTCATCTGAAAAGCTCGTTGCTGAGTTAAGGCGCCGCGGTAAGGATGCCCATTTTTTCGCAGATACTGCATCCATCGTTGAATTTCTTGTCCAGCATGCCGCCCCCGGCGACCTGGTGCTGGTGATGTCCAACGGCGGATTTGATAATATCCATGAAAAACTGCTTGACCGACTGTAACCCCTCTGAAATATTCAATTGACACTTTCCCTCTGTTTCAAATACGGTGGCACATGTTTGATCATTGAGCGATGCAAGCGCTGATATTTGTTTTTGTGTGAAACAACATTTTGCGCTTTCGGGCAACGGTTATTCCGTCATAAATGTTCCCGGCAACCAGAATTAAATAAAAATGGATAATACTCAATTTCGGCAGATTATTGAAATCGAACAGGGATATCAAACTCCGGCTCAACGGCGTTTGCTGGCGCACCATATTCCGGGATGGCCGGCATCAATTTTTTATGCCCGTATTGCGCTGGCTTTTCTCACCGCAGGTCTGGCAGGGCGCCGCGGAACGTTGCACAACGAAAGATGGCTGCGCGCATCCCTCAACTGCATTAAGGCTGTCGAAGCTGCCGGCGGCCGTCTGAGCGTCATGGGTCTTGAAGGCCTCAACACTCATAAAGGGCCACTGGTCTTCATTGCCAATCATATGAGCATTCTTGAAACCGTCATTCTGCCGTCATTTACCCTGCCTTTTAACGACGTCACGTTTATTATCAAAGACGAATTACGACACTATCCTGTCATCGGCTGGGTAATGAAAGCGCTTGATTTTATCGCTGTACACCGCAAAAATCCCCGTGAAGACTTAAGAATCGTTTTAAACGAAGGGCGACATCGTATTCAACAGGGTTGCTCGGTAGTTGTTTTCCCCCAGGCCACCCGCAGTACGGTCTTCGATGTCAATAATTTTAACACGCTTGGTGTAAAATTGGCCCGCAAATCAGGGGTGCCGGTAGTGCCGGTTGCGCTTAAAACAGACTTTCACGGCACCGGCCACTGGTTAAAAGATATTGGACCGATTTATCCTGACCGACTGATTTATTTTAAATTCGGCAAGCCCATTGCAGTTGTCGGCAACGGGCAGGCTGCCCATCGCAGCGTGGTTGAATTTATTGCCCAAAATTTAAAATCCTGGGGCGTAGAAGTTCGCATCAATCCTGATTGACTGCTTCTGGTCCCTGGCTGCTGGCTTGTTGTCGTCAGTTTATAGTGGTTGTCAAAAAAACGTTTCGATATTCAAACGTTTGTTTCTACAACCCCTAATGCCGCAATTCCATGAATCGGAACACGATTATGGAAAGCGATATAATTCAAAGTCCCCAGTCCTTTTTTTTTACTGACACCTGAAACCCATTCCCATATCCAAGGTCTACATTCCGATTGACACGCCCGATAAATTTCGTTAACTTTTCTGATTGTAACAGTTAACGACAATCTGATTTTTAAATATGAAATCCTGGATTCTTAAAAATTTGAGAAAAAAAGAGGGCGTGGTTTCAGGCCAGGCTCTGAGTGCACAGCTGGGCATATCGCGGGTAGCGATCTGGAAGCATATTCAGCAACTTCAGGCTCTTGGATATGAAATTACATCATCTGCCAAGGGGTACCGCCTCGTAAATTCTCCGGATGTGCCTTATCCATGGGAATTTGCAGACCGAGAATCCAAAATCATCTACTATGCGGAATTGACCTCTACCATGGATGCGGCCAAGCATCTGGCACGTAAAGGTTGCCCGGATTTTACAACCGTCATCGCCGGACGTCAGAAGAATGGTCGCGGGCGCCTGAACCGGCAATGGCTTTCCGAAAAAGGCGGCCTGTATTTCACAATGGTTTTGCGGCCCGATCTGCCGCCCGTCTTAAGCTTTAGGGTTGGTTTACTAGCGTCGGTGACGCTTGCCCGAATATTGAATGAAATTTTTGGTATTGATGTCAGGGTCAAATGGCCCAATGACCTTCTGGTCGATGAGCGTAAGATATGCGGCATACTTTCTGAATTAGAAGCTGAGGTGGATCAGGTGGCTTTTATCAATATCGGCATCGGCCTGAATGTCAACAATGATCCGTCACCGATTGAACCGGCGGCAACATCGCTGAAAAATATTTTGGGCCGCAAGGTTTCAATTAAAGAGATTTTAGTCCGCTACCTGGATTTATTTGAAGCGCAAATGCAAACCCCAGCGTATGATGAAGTGATTGAACAGTGGAAGCAATTTACAGTGACATTGAATCGTGATGTTCGGGTGGTGACGACCCATGAAGTCTTAACCGGAAAGGCAATCGATATTGACGATACTGGCGCACTGGTTCTGAAATGTTCCGATGGGTCCCTTCAAACGATACGCTACGGAGATTGTTTCCATCAAACGCACTAGGACGGTGATGGTTTGGGACATCGATTTCAAACTTTTTTATTTTGCCATGAAGGGCACGAAGTTCACAAAGATTTAGATAGAATATAATAATGTCATTCTTCGTGTTCTTCGTGATCTTTTCGATATAACTGAAGTTGAATTTCAGCCTGTCTGGTTAAGATTCAATCAGGAGTTAATGAAGTTGGAATCGTCGAATCAATTAAGAATGATGGTCTATGCATCTTTATGTGCGGCTCTAACCGCGGTGGGCGCTTTTTTAGCGGTTCCCATCGGCCCGGTTCCCATCGTGTTGCAGAATATGTTTGTTTATCTAGCCGGCCTGCTGCTGGGTGGTCGTTGGGGGCTGGCCAGTGTTGGTGTCTATCTACTGACCGGCGCTTGCGGGTTACCGGTTTTTGCCGGCGGACTTGGTGGCATCGGCCGCTTCGTCGGGCCGACCGGCGGGTACCTGATCGGCTATCTGCCGACGGTTTTTTTAATCGGCAAAATTGCTCAAAGAGCCCATCCGCGGATGGTTACCGATGTGCTGGCGATGATTTGTGGCACCTTGGTGCTTTACGCCTGTGGCGTTTCATGGTTGAAAATCGTCAGCGGCATGCCGCTGACAAAAGCACTGGCGCTGGGAATGGTTCCCTTTCTCATTGGCGATGCGATTAAAATAGCGGCAGCCGCCGCCATTGCCAAAGCCTTGCGGCCCGTACTGAGAATCGAGAAATTAAGACCTTGCACCTAAAAAATGAAAATTTGCTCTTTAGTATGAAATAACACGGGATGCAAATATGGACATCATCGAAATCGAAAATCTCAAACACCGTTTTTCGGACGGCACGTTGGGGCTCGACCATATTAACCTGAAGATTAAAGCCGGTGCCTTTGTGGTTGTAGCCGGGCCTAATGGCTCCGGTAAAACAACCCTCATTCGGCATTTAAACGGTCTGCTGCGGCCGACAATCGGAAGCGTTAAAGTGGCCGGGGTTTCGGTACAACAGGACCTGCTGCGTGCCAGGCGTCTGGTGGGAATGATGTTTCAGGACGCCGACAGCCAAATCGTCGGCGAGACGGTTTACGCGGATGTGGCTTTTGGGCCTGAAAATCTGCGATTTGATCACGATCAAATCCGTGAGCGCGTGGCCCTTGCGCTGGAGGTCGTCGGTTTGAAAGATTTTTCCGATCAGCGACCCCATTTGTTGTCCGGTGGCGAAAAACGCCGATTGGCGATTGCGGGTATTCTGGCGATGGAGCCCAAGGTGATTGTCTTCGACGAACCGTTTGCCAGTTTGGACTATCCGGGCGTCAAGCAGGTCCTCAAACAAATTCTCACCCTGCATCAGGCCGGCGACACGATTTTAGTCATTACCCACGATCTGGAAAAGGTGCTCGCCCATGCCGATCGTTTAATCATTATGCACAAAGGAAATATCGTGCGGGATGGCGTGCCCGCCGAAATTATCGGTGATATTGAAACTTTTGGCGTAAGAGCGCCCTGCGCATCTCAGCTGGGGATGGAGGTTCTTTCATGGCTGAACTGACCTCCTTTAGCTTCCACCCCGGTTCCTCTTTGCTGCACAAATTGGATGTTCGTTTTAAAATCTTTTTTTTGATTCTAATCAGCCTCATCAGTCTGGGGTGCGGTTTCACGGGACTTTGTATTCTTACCGGTCTATTGACTGCGCTGATTATGCATTCGCATTTACCGCTTAAATCCGGCTTCAAGGAGTTTCGGTTTTTTATAATTTTACTTTTGTTGATTCTGGTGGCGCGCATGCTCGCCACACCCGGGACGGCCTTGTTCGAAATCAAATCCATTGCGATTACCCGGCCGGGGCTGATGTCCGGCATACGCATTTGCTGGCGGCTGGTTGTCATCGCATTGCTGGGATTCCTTTTTGTATTTACGACTCGATCGTCAGAGATCAAAGCGGCGGTGGAATGGTTTCTGAAACCGTTTAAGTTTATCCCCGCCAAACATATTGCCACCATGATGGGTTTGATTGTGCGATTTATTCCCGTTATTCTTAACCAGGCTAAAGAAACCGCCGAAGCCCAGCGGGCCCGCTGCCTGGAGAACAGGAAAAATCCATTCTATCGTCTGATACGGCTGGGGGTGCCGATCATCCGCAGAACCTTTGAGCAGGCCGACAGGCTGATTGTTGCCATGGAAGCCAGATGCTATTCTGAAAATCGTACCGATGCAATCCTGTCCGCGACGCGAATCGATTGGATAGCGCTTCTAATCATCTTTATCATATGCGGCGGGATCGTGAGTATCTGAATTGCGGGATTGAATTTTATATTACGCCCCTGGAAACGGTGATATTTTTAACCCGGCCCTCCTTTATGCGCATTTTCTCGCCTACGATATTTATCAAACAGAATAACCTATTGATATCATTGTTTTTTAAAATAAAGCACGGCTGGGTTCGGCAACATGTCACGCCGCTGCATGCAACCAGTGAGGGAGATAGAATAAGCAACCAATTGACACATGCTGAACACTATAGTAAGGCCTAAACCGCTTTTGTTTTGACGATGTCACCATGAACATACTATTATACAAATACAGACCTGGGGTGCACCAATGAACGCCCAATCCTATTCTTCATCCTTACTGACGGGGAGAATTTTTTGAAAGTTATTATTGTCGGAGCCGGGGAGGTCGGTTTCCACATTGCGAGCCATCTGGCGCTGGAAAACAAAGATGTGGTGGTCATCGACAAAAACCCGAATGCGATTCGACGGGTTTCCGATAATCTCGATGTTCAGGTTGTCACCGGTTCGGGGAGCAGCCCGATGGTCCTGGAAGAAGCCGGTATTCAAAACACTGAAATCATACTGGCGGTCACCAATAGTGACGAAACCAATCTGGTGGCCTGCCTGGTAGCCAATATCATTTCGCCATCGACCAAAAAACTGGCCCGCATCCGCAATGCTGATTTTGACACTTATCATGGAAACTTTCGGGAGATGGCACCGCATATTGACACCATTATCAACCCGGACATTGAAGTGGTAAAGACCATCTACCGCATGATGAGCGTGCCGGGCGCTGTGGATATCGGTGAATTTGCCGATGGTCGTCTAAAATTTGTCGGGGTGAATTTAGAAGACGATTCACAACTGGCCGGCGCACGGCTTTCGGAGCTGCCGACCATTGTCGGCAAGGCCAGACCTCTGATTGCGGCAGTGGTGCGCAAAGATGAGCTCATCATCCCCAGGGGAGACGATCGTCTCAAGTCTGGGGATCTGGTTTATTTTATCAGCGAAGAAGACAAATTACTGGATACCCTTTCGCTGTTTAATAAATATGACCAGCCGCTGAAGCGAGCATTGATTATCGGCGGCGGACGCATTGGCTACCGAACGGCCAGTCTGCTGGAAGAGCACTCGATTTACTGCAAAATCATCGAACGCAATCCGGACCGCTGCACCTACCTGGCCGAACGCATGAACAAGTCGATTGTGCTTTGCGGGGACGGTTCGGATCAAGAACTGCTCACAGAAGAAAATATCCAGGATATGGATATCGTCATTACGCTAACCCAGAATGAGGAAACCAATATTTTGGCCTCCCTCCTGGCCAAGCGCATGGGCGCGCGCCAGACCATCACCCGCATCAGCAAATTCAGTTATTTTCCGCTGACGGATGCCATTGGGATTGAACAGGTCGTCAGCCCGCGGCTGTCTGCCATCAACACCATCCTGCAGCACATCCGCAAGGGAAAAGTGCTATCAGCCATATCCATCAAAGGTGAGCAGGCCGAGGTTATCGAAGCGGTAGCTCTGGAAACATCGGACATCGTTGCAAAGCCCCTGCATGCCATTTCTTTTCCAAAAGGCGCCATGGTCGCAGGCATTATCCGCCAGGAATCGATTATTATTCCGACGGGCGACAGCGTCATCCAGCCCAATGACCGGGTCATCATTTTTGCCCGGAAAGAAGCCATCTCTAAAATCGAGAAGATTCTATCCGTAAAGCTGGAGTATTTCTAGATGCGCTGGCGCTATATCCTTCACACAGTCGCGGTAATGTCTTTTTTCTTCGGGCTGACTATGATTGTTCCCCTTGTTGTTGGTCTGTATTATCGCGATCAGAGTGTTGCACCACTGTTAAATTCCATGGGGATAACTGTCGTCAGCGGTCTATTGTTTCACCTGATTTTCAGAAGTGGCAAAGCCGAGGTAATCAGCCAGCGGGAAGGCATGGCCATCGTTGCAATCGGGTGGACCGCCGTGGGCTTGTTTGGAGCGTTGCCGTTTTATCTATCCAGCGGTTTTGAGACCTTTGTCGATGCGGCTTTTGAATCAGTGTCCGGTTTTACCACCACGGGGGCATCGATTTTAACCAATATCGAAGCGGTTTCAAAAGGTCTTTTGTTCTGGCGCAGCTTTATCCAGTGGCTCGGCGGAATGGGCATCATTGTGCTGTCGGTGGCCATTCTCCCCTTTTTAGGCGTCGGTGGTATGCAGCTTTACAAAGCCGAAGTCCCCAGCCCGGTCCCGGACAAACTCAGACCCCGTATTCGGGACACGGCCATGATTCTCTGGAAAGTATATGCCCTGATTTCCCTGGTGCAGACTGTTTTACTTCTGTTGGGGGGCATGAGTTTATACGATGCCTTGTGCCACACCTTTACCACCATGCCCACTGGAGGATTTTCCACCCAAAATGCATCGATAGCCCATTATGACAGCATCTATTTTGACTGCGTTTTTATATTTTTTATGCTGATGGCCGGCATTAACTTCTCTTTGCACTACCAATTTTTAAAGGGAAAGCCTTTGGTTTTCTGGCGGGACTCTGAGTGTCGTTTTTTTCTGGGAACGGTACTGCTCTTGATC
The DNA here is from genome assembly GCA_947259495.1 of uncultured Desulfobacterales bacterium. Taxonomy (GTDB): domain Bacteria; phylum Desulfobacterota; class Desulfobacteria; order Desulfobacterales; family JAHEIW01; genus JAHEIW01. The sequence goes on from CAMYLV010000002.1 coordinate 55,966, forward strand.
ATTGTGGTCACGATGAATCTTTACGGTTCGGTATATACAACTTTAGGTACCGCGTTGCGCTTCGGCGCATTTCAGGTGGTATCCATCATCACCACCACCGGTTTTGCAACCGCCGACTATGAGCTTTGGCCGTCCATGTCCCAGCTAATTTTATTATTGTGTATGTTTATCGGCGCATCAGCCGGATCCACCGGGGGCGGCATGAAGTGCCTGCGGATCATGCTGTGCTTTAAATATTGTTATCGGGAACTATTCAGCCTGATTCACCCGCGAGCGGTCTCCCCGATAAAAATCGGCGGCAAAACAGTGCCGGACGATGTCATGCGCAGCGTGGTCGGATTCCTGGCCTTGTACATGGGATTATTTGCCCTGAGCACTGTGGCATTGGCGGGACTGGGCGTGGATTTTAGAACTTCATTTGCCGCCATTGCTGCTAGTATCGGCAACATCGGGCCCGGTTTTGGTATGGTGGGCCCGGTGGACAACTATGCTCAGATCCCCGATTTAGGCAAATGGCTACTGATCTGGTGCATGTTGCTGGGACGGCTGGAAATTTTCACGGTGATTATTCTCGTAGTCCCCGAGTTCTGGCGAAAGTAAAAGCAGACTCAAAAATGCATCTCACGCCCAAAGGCTATCCATTTTTTTTTGTTGACAAATATAGACGATATAGTTAACTAATTGCGTTTAACCGGGCCGTTAACTCAGTCGGTAGAGTATCTGCCTTTTAAGCAGAGAGTCGCTGGTTCGAGCCCAGCACGGCCCACCATATATAAAACCGTTTCACAGTTTTATCTTGCGTCCCCATCGTTTAGCCTGGTCCAGGACATCCCGCATAACATGCGGGACAACGGGTTTCATAATCCGCTTAGGGACGCCGACATACAGGAATCAGAGCGCTAAAAGTGAATTGCGTCCCCATCGTCTAGCCTGGTCCAGGACACCGGCCTTTCACGCCGGCAACAGGGGTTCAAATCCCCTTGGGGACGCCATAATTTATTGCAGAGGGATATCGGCAACAGCCGTTAACATTAATAGCTTTCCGAGGACATTTGCGATAGTGGATTCATATCGACGCCAATTTTTAAAGCGGTTATCAAACAGATGATAACCGCTTTTATTTATTTTAATACAGCTTAGTATGATCTTTTGATCCTAACGAATATCAATGGCAAATATAGCGGGTGAATACATCAGGTAAGGCGATAGATTCTATATTAAGAAGAAGAAGTTATGCAGTTTGTTGAGGCATTTCTTGAAAGGAAAATTCCCACAACTCCGCGTTGGCTTTCGCGTGTTCAATCGTCATGCCTACAAGATTGCCCTTTACATCTATGTCAATATCAATATTTTCACTGATCTCTTTAGTTTCGAGAACGTTATTATCTTTGAATTCGACATGGGCTGTGTCTGTGTCCGGAAAATATTTGACTTTCATTTCTATCCCTCCTTGTAAGATCGATCAAAGTCTGACAATTCTTATTTATTCAAGACATAGGACTACAAAAATTAAACTGAGTATTTTCACAGTAGATTTTAAAATCATACCATCTGTCATGCTTCACTGTCCGCTTCATCTAACCTGGCCTTGAGCAGCACTTTATTCACTGAAAAACCTCTTCGGCAGAGAGCTTATCCAGCTGACCGCCGATCAGGCCCGATAGTGCGCCGGAAGTCGCATATCCATATTATGGAGTCCATTCATCAACCATATCCGGGCCTTCGTAACCGCACACGCCCATACGAGGGGAATTGACCACATCAAGCATCATTTCCTCACCGCACTCGTGCGCATCTTGACATTGGTCACAAACAAAGCCCTCGCATTCAACACACATGCTGGTAGCTTGTTTGCCGCAGTCCTCGCACACAGAGGCGTATGGGTTGTTGCGGGCCAATATGCGGATCTTATTTTTTCCCAAAAAGCCTTCACGCACCGCCAGCACCTGGCCATCGAGATAGGTTGTGCTACCGAAATCATACTCATACGTAAATGTGTCCTTCAGATTCAAAACAGAGTAGAGGCGCTTGTTCATCGACTGATTTGACATATCCGTGAAAGACAGCTCTTTTAGAAGTCTTTTATCATCGTATTTCGCTCCGCGGATGGTAAACGCACTCAGATGGCCACAACACTCCAACCAGATGTCACGCAAAAAATCATCCAGATCGGAAAGCGTGGCGTTTCCCGGGATTTCAATGTGCAGCCAATACCATTTACCACCGGTAATTTTTAAGTGATAAATTTTATATTTTTTTTGTCTCTCTTTCAGATCCAACCCATTACTATCTTTACGAGTTTTGCATGTTAACAGATGTCGTCCCATTCCTGCGCCGGAAAATATTTTGAGGCAAAATCTGCAAAAGCCTTCACTTTTATGTTCCATTTAACGCCTCCTTGCTCATCTTGTAACCAAACAATCACCAATTTTTGTCGAATAGAATAGGCCACACTTGAAATAATTGATCAAGATATCATTCCCAACTCAAATTGATCGTTTCTGATAAATAATGATACTTTACAGATCCCCTTGGGGACGCCATAATTTATTGCAGAGGGATATCGGCAACAGCCGTTAACATTAATAGCTTTCCGAGGACATTTGCGATAGTGGATTCATATCTCTTTTCTTTTATTCGCTTCAGGCGTTTTTCTGATTCCGGATAAAGATCCGGGTAAAAATCCTTCCAGCGCTTAAGCATCCAGTTCCATTGTTCCGGATAGTTGCGAATCGCGAGTTCCACGCGGTCGGTGATTAGCTGGGTATTGGCCTGTAAATCGTAGCGTAGGTCCTTGGTTCGCTGAATTTCGACAGGGGTCTCAATCTGCACAATCAGTTCGCCTTTTGGATTGCGATGACAAAATCCCGGAATGATCGGGCTCTTGCAGCGAAGACCCAGCAGGGCAGCAGCCGGGGTGGCCGTCGCTCGACGTCCGAAGAAATTTACTTCCACTCCGTCAAATCTCCGGCTGATATCCATCAGAATAGCGAGCATCGCTCCCTGGCGCAGTGTTTGTGTCATTTCCGGAAGGGCGCCTTTTTTATAGATAACCTTATTGCCAAAGCGCGTGCGCAGGTTATGAATCAAGCGGTTTAGCCGGACGTTTCGCATTTTTTTTGCCACGGCCGCCATTTGCAGTCCCAATAGACAGGGGATGGATTGCGCGGCCATTTCATAGTTACCCAGATGGGCCGTAATCAAAATAATACCTTTCTGCTTGGCCAGCGCTTCGATTAAGATCTCTGCACCTTCGATGCGCACCTTTGAGACGAGCTCTTGTTGAGATAAGCAAGCCATTTGCAGAAGTTCTATGATGGTAACGCCAAAATGCTGAAAAATACGTTTGGCCTTACTTTGGATTTGCTGCGGCGATGATTCAACAAGGGAAAATTGTAAATTGCGATTAACAATGCGCCGCTGGGGCACCGCAAGGTAATACAGCAGATTGCCCAGTATTTTGCCGAAAAACAGCAGATGGGTTTTGGGTATTTGAGCAATAAAGGATTTCAACGGTATGCCCCCCGTCGATAGAGTTTCCAAAAGATCACGCAAGTTGCCAGTAGCGGGTAGCGTTTTAGCCGCAATGGCACTTCGACTTTTACACCCGAATGACGTTCTATTTTCCAGAGAATGTAGTCAACCCCGCCGCGAAAAGTCAGCAGGCCTTTGAGCAGTCTTAAAACAGAAAGCAATTTGCCCTGCCAGGACCTGACCATCCAGTCCAACTGACTTATGCGACGAACACGGTCGGGAATCGATGTCATGTAGTGATACGTGCCATTTTTCTTTTGGATATCGATGGGATAATTTAGGCGGCCCAGCGCTGCACGGGTCATGTTTTCGTAATAACGCGGTGCAGCCTCAAATAAACCCACCAATTTCTCCGATCGCTCAGCTCGGAGTTCAGCGCGATAGCTGAGTTTCCATCCCAGTTGCCATAAGTCGCGAGCCGTAAAAGAAGCCGGCGCGCGGGGCAGCACCCGTGCAACGAAGCGCAATACAGCTTGTACCAATGCAGATTGAATGCACCCCACAATCTGATCATTGCGGGCATAGATCAGACCCACCGGTTGGGCAAATCGTCCCCAGATATAAGAGTGAAACCAGCGGGATGCTCCCGCGGTAAAATCATTCAACGAAAGCACTGCATACTTGGCGCGTACCACACGATCCTCAAAAGGCACTTCGATATAAAATACATTGGGTGGCAGCAGATTGTTCAGGGCGGCCAGGAGACTTCTGGGTTCAATTGTGCGGTAACGATCCACCAATACGTACAGGTCAACCAGCCCGCCACGATCTTCACCGGTTCGCAGACATGAGCCGTAAAACAGAATTGCTTCAATCGCATCTCCATAATTTGCTAAAAGCCTATCGGTCAGGGCATGTACCGCCGGTGAAGCAGGCTGGGCCATCTGTCGGTAAATTTGATCAATAAGTTTTGTTTTCGTAGGCATGATTATAATTGGAGAAACGATGCCTGTCCGCCGGAACTGACCACGACAGGCCCAAGCTTCCTGTCAGGTTTATATAATTCTCCATCGAGATTAAACCCACTGTCCAGGGTCAGCCGGGCCTCGTCGATATTGTGACTGACGTAGCCATTCGTTGGTTTAACGTGACGGCTTTGATGACCGCGCATGGCTGACGGCAATACTTGCAGAAAATGCCGGGGATGGGCATCAATCGCTGTGTAATGCAGCGGTTTGGGTTGAGAACCCCAAAAAGGACGCAGGCCCAGGAACAACCGTTGCAGGGTCGTAATCAGAACTAGGAGATATTGTTGTTTTTGCGGTGCATTTTGATTCAAGCCGATGGTGATGGGCACCGAAGATACTACGTTGCGATCTTTCAAAAACACCGCCCATAAAAATCGGGCCATGGCGACGCCGGCGCCTATTTCGCCGCGGACGCCTTTTGTGTGAACCTTTTGAAGGCAAAAGTGCGTTGCCTGATAAATGGCGGCTGCTCCGAAAAACATTCCATAAATCGGTGTTTTTAGAGAAGGCATTTTCACCTTCAGGACCGGACGCTGTATCATAATGGCACGGTCGTTTTTTGTGCGCACCCAGCTGAAAAGTCTTTGAAGCGCACTTATACGAGATCCCTTTAATCCGACATCTCCGGCAATCATACTGGTCGTGCCGGCTGAAGGCAGAACTGCCAGCGCGGGTTTTATTTCAAAAAGGCGGTGTTGAAAAATTGCAGTTAAAGCTGCCTGGACTGTCCCGTCTCCGCCGTTGACAACCAGAATATTGACCTCCTGACGGGCAAAATCCGCCAGTGTCTCAGACACATCTGATGGGGTTTGAACCTCACGCTGCAACACCGCGGGTTGCGATGCCGCTGCCGCCTCACGGATTTTTTTCAAACCGTTTCGGTTGCCGCCGCTCAGCGGATTGTGTAATATACCAATACGTAAGGTGGAATTGGATGCCATAAAGTGCAAAGGTGATCCCAACGGTGAGTTGGTTTTTAGAACCAGTCGGTTCATACGGGTTGTTTGGCGGGCAGTCCGCCTGTTTTCTTTCGATATGAAAGTGGCGCTTATCAACCGGTGTGACCAGCCGACGCGAGACGCCATTGCAAAAAACAATTCGCTATTATATACGAGAAATGGTGTTTTTTGTAAAGTCATACGGGACCCAGACTGCTGAAACCTACAATTTTAAATCCAAACCGATGAACCCTAACGATACGTTCACTTTGGCGCACCTTTCAGACCCGCACATGGCATATCCTGGAGGCAGCCGATTTTCCGATTTTTTAAACAAACGTTTTTTCGGGTATCTTAAGTGGCGTTTGAGACGACAGTCCGAACATCATAGCGACGTTCTTATCAGAATGATTCAGGATGTCCGTAACAGCCAACCCGATCATGTCGTTGTTACCGGGGATCTAACCCACCTGGGTCTGCCGGCTGAGTTTGCAAAAGCAAAAGAATTGTTGGAGGCTCTGGGGCCCGCATCTCAGGTGACCATAATTCCCGGAAACCATGACGCCTATGTTGACGGTGCCCTGGATTGCCGTCTGCTTGAATGGTTGGATTATATGGTTTCCGATGGAATAAAAGTTTGCGATGGAACGGATACCGCGGTTAGCGCGTTATTTCCAAGTTTGCGGGTGCGCGATGGTGTGGCGCTCATCGGTGTTTCCACGGCACAGCCGTGTTCGACCTTTCTAGCAGTTGGCTGTGTTGGAAATGACCAGTTGCAGCGACTTCAGAAAATACTCGTCGAGACGGGCCAAAAAGGCCTGTTTCGCATCGTTCTTATTCATCATCCACCGAAATCCGGTGTGGTCAGCTGGCGCAAAAGGCTCACCGATGCCGAAGCTTTGCAAAACGCGATGCAGGATTGTGGGGCTGAATTGATTCTGCATGGTCACTCGCATCACCCATCTCGCACCTACCTGGAGACATCCCACGGCCGCATTCCGGTGATCGGCGTCCCATCAGCTTCAGCTGCCGGTGAGGATCCAAGGCGTCGCGCACGATACCATCTTTATCGTTTGTCGCGAAGATCAGATGGCTGGGATATACAGGTTAGCGTGCGGAGTTATGTCAATAAAGACAAGCGTTTCGATACAGAGGACGAATACCGTCTGACCGAATAAATCATTTACGCCGGATCAGATGGTCAAAAAGCCTGCTTTTTAGCCAAGCGTTGCACGAAATGCCAATCATCAACACTATCAACGTCTATGGCAGCTTGCGGAAAGGGAAGCAGCACAGCGCGCACGTTTACCTGCATTTTGTTTGAAAGCAGGTCCAAGCCGTCATTTAATGAAATTCTGCCCAGAAGATACCGCACCACCGTCCGCAGACCCAGAATCCGCATCATTCGCAGCGGTTTCTTGCGTTGCCGTTCAATCTGGCGCCAAAATTGAGCTGCCCGATCAGAACGGGGATTCAGAAAACCAAACAGGTTACAGCCGCTATACGCGCCATCTTTGAATTTTATGGCCGTGCGTCGGGTGTCAGGAAATGCAGCCATAACACCTTCATATGCCGTCAGGCCGACGGCCACATCACATCGCAGCCGGCTAGCTTCGTTGCAAAAATAATCAACTATCTGCGGGGTCAACAAGGCATGATCAGCTGTGGTGACCAGCACCGGTTTGTTGTCGGGGAAAGCTTGTAAGGCGTGGTAGGTGCTTAAGCTTGGTGTTGATTGGCTGGCAATCCATTGGACTTCCCGCGTTTCAAGACAGGCTTTAAGCCCGGGTTCATGCGCTATTAAGGATTGCGAGGGGCCGCATAAAACCCGCGGCCCGACCTGTCGTGCAGCCGCTAATGCATCTAAAACCCGTTGGACCATCGGCCGGCCGCCGATCGGAGCAAATGACTTGCAGGCCACCCCGGCAGCTTCGGCCACCGGGTCCCTGTCCGGCCGTTTGCCTGCGAGAATTATCGCTGTAAAGGGCGTTGTCGTCTCAGCAGTCATCTGTTACCTGAATATTTTACCAGTGGTGTGCTTTTAAATCAGATCTTTGCCATAAATTCGATAGCGCTTGTAAACGATGCCCTTGATCCCTTCAATGATACCACGCGTGCCTTTATTATCTTCCAATATCCATGACATATCCACCTCTTTTACGCCGTGCTTGACAGACGGTGAATATAAATCCTGGATCATCATGAGCGCCATTGCCGCCCCCATCAGGCTATCCTGATATCGCTGTCTGACCCCCATAAAAGGAATGCGCGTTGTTTCGGGAAATCTGACTTTCAAACGCCAGAGCAACTTAAGCCAGCCGAACGGTAACAGTCGACCGTTTAAATCGCGAATGACTTCGTTGATATTGGGCACCATCACCATAAATGCTTCAGGCCTGTCGTCGATTTCAGCAATTTTAACCATTTCAAATTTCAACACCAGCTTAAATTCCCTGCCCAGCTGTTTAAACTCCATCGGGGTAAACGGGATAAATCCCCAGTTTTGAGACCAGGCGTCGTTGAAAATGTCGCCAATGATCTTCAGGTCTTCGTCAAAATATGATTTTCGCAAAGAGCGTATTTTCACGCGTTTTTTTGCCCTTTTGGTGATAGCTTGCATAGCAGGGGTGAGTGTAAAATCATCGACTGCAACTCGATAGGCCAATAAATCCTTTTCTTTCTTAAAGCCATTGTTCTCGATATGAGTTGGATAATATGGCCGGGCATGGCCCATCATCAAATAGGGGGGCGTGTCAAAGCCATCCACCAGTAATCCCGGTTCCTGGTTTATGGATAAATTGTAAGGTCCCAAAACCCGCCGCATACCCTGGTCGCGCAGCCAGGACTCAGCAGTCTGGAACAGCGCCGCGAACGTTTCGGCATTGTCTTCAGCTTCGATCATGCCGAAAAAGCCTTCATCTGCCTGGTGCTGATCCAGGTGGAGTTGGTCAATCTGGGCGCTGATGCGACCCACCGCCGTACCCTCGCGGTAGGCGATCCAGGATTGATAGCGGGCGTGCTCAAAATAAGGATTGTGTGGTGCTAAATGTTCTTTGCGTTCCAGAATCAATGGCGGTATCCATGCGGGATCATCCATGTAAATAGACCAGGGCAGGCGGATAAATTCTAGCAATTTGTGACGGTCGCTGACTGGATTGATTTGCAGCATAGGGTTATCTCTTTTTTCTTGAGTGATCTATTACCTGATTAGTTGTGCAGGTGGCTGGCGTTTTAGCGGTAATTGAATGCCACCGAGACTGTGCCAAATGTAAAATTATTTTTCAAGCCTTATCTTTGCTGAAAATCGGACGGTTATTCCAAACTGCGATGCAAAGACCAACCGCTACGGTAGAAATGAAAAAACGATGACTAGTGCTATTTAGTTTTAGGAAATGACTACATTGACTAGAGGTTTTAATGGTATAAACCATCCGCAAAGCGTTAAAGAATTTCGTATCATTTAATACCATTTTTCTGGAAAAACAAATGTCTAATCCAGCTCCGGTCAAGACGAAAAAGTCGGGCGATTTGGCAAAAATAGGTGCGAAAATGCTTATATCACAATTTTTTTTAGTGACAGTAAAATTTGATCATTTGTTTCCAAATGAGCACATATAAACAATATTGTGTGTTTATTTGGATACACCCCAGATGCTTGTCGCCGACTGGTTTTGCAAAGATCAGTCAAATTTATGATTAAACCGTAGTTATTTTGGATAGTTAAGCCGACTGATGTCTCAAAACCTATTTTTTTTGTTTTTGCGGTCGCTGTGCCAAAAAATTGACTCCTCGAAAAGGGGCAAAATGCTGTAAGTTAGTAAAATTATAATAAATTATTTGACATCCATTTTTTATTTAGATAAATTTCTTAACAGGTTTTACTTTTTTATTAAAGGCTGCAGATGAAAGAGGCGACACCCTGAAATTAATGCATTAATTCAGAGCTGCATTTTGCTTACTTAACTTGTCTGAAAAAAACGGAATATCAAACGAGGAGATGGATGAAGTGACTATGGAAGCAACGCCGACTATAAACACTATACCCTTACGAGCTGGAGACTTTTCCACTTTACCCGAGGCGCTCAATTATGCGGCTCAGGGTCAAACCGGTTACAATTTCTATGATGGGCGCGGCAAATTATCTGCCGTTCTTCCGTTTTCAAAACTGCGTGATGAAGCCCAATCGCTGGCCCAACGACTGAGCGGTTTGGGTCTTGAGCGCGGTGCGCGCATGGCGCTGGTAGCGGACACCCATCCAGATTTCATCCGGTTTTTCTTCGCCTGTCAATATGCCGGACTCATACCCGTTCCGTTACCGGCATCGATTCATATGGGCGGACGAAAAACCTATGTGGATCAGCTTCACCGACTACTGATCAGTTGCCGTGCTAATGTCGCCATGGCGACTGACGATTACTTTCCATTCCTCAGCGAAGCCGCCGAAGGACTCGACTTACGTTTTTGCGGCACGCCGCAGGCGTATGCCGAACTTCCTGAAGCCCCGATTCCGCTGAGTCCGCTGGGCCCCAAAGAATTAGCTTACATCCAGTATACCTCAGGAAGCACAAAGTTTCCACGGGGTGTCATGATTACCCAGACGGCTGTTCTGAACAACCTTGCCGCCATCGTTAAATCTGGTTGTAAGATCCGACCGGGTGATCGGGGAGCTTCCTGGCTGCCGTTTTATCACGATATGGGCTTAGTGGGACTCGTATTGGCGCCACTGGCCGCCCAATTATCGGTTGATTATTTGAAAACCCGTGATTTTGCGATGCGTCCCAGGTTATGGCTATCATTGATGACCGAAAATCGGGCCACTATTTCTATCGGGCCTCCGTTCGGTTATGAATTATGCCTGCAGCGGCTGCGTCAAAGTGATATCGAAAAATTTGATTTGAGTGCCTGGCGCCTGGCCGGCGTTGGTGCTGAAACCATACGGCCCGCGCCGTTGTCTAAATTTGCAGAAATGTTGGAACCCTGTGGGTTTAACAAGGAGGCATTCTGTGCCTGTTACGGTATGGCGGAATGCTCTCTGGCTGTCAGTTTTGCATCGCTTGACGAAGGATTAAACATCGACTCCGTCGATGGCGATTATCTTTCCGAACACCGTCAGGCATTACCGGTAGAAACCAATGTTCCCGAAGGCGAGATTCGATCGAGCCGGTTTGTAGATTGCGGCACGCCGCTGCCGGATTATGAAGTGGAAGTGCGAGATTCCGGCGGTCGCCCGCTGCCCGAGCGACACGTTGGGACCATCTATGTAAAGGCGGACAGCATCATGTCAGGTTACTTTGGCGATCTAAAATTAACCCAGGAAGTGTTGACCTCCGATGGATGGTTTAACACGGGTGATCTGGGCTATTTTGTTAATAACGGGCTTTTTATTACCGGCCGGGAAAAAGATATGATTATTATCAATGGCCGTAACATTTGGCCGCAGGATCTTGAGTTTGCCGCCGAGCAGCAGCCTGAGGTCAGAACAGGGGATGCGTCGGCTTTTTCGGTACCCGGCCCGAATGGACAGGAAAAAACGGTCATGATGGTACAGTGCCGGGTGTCCAGCGATCCCCAGCGCACCGAACTGCGGGAACGCGTGCAGCGCCTGATCTACCAGGAACTCGGGATCGAATGCTATATTGATCTGGTGCCCCGCAATACGCTGCCGCGCACGACTTCCGGTAAGCTTTCCCGTTCGAAAGCGCGCAAAGAATTTTTGAAGCGGATTGAGAGGGATCAACTGCAGTCATCCGAACGGCCTATATTTATATCGGCTAACCGTGTCCAGGCTGGATAAACGGTTGATGCGAGTTGAAACTGTTCGAACTTTTCTCATATATTCAGGTGGCAGCGGAGGCCGAGCGGGTTCACCGGTGACGCTTTATCCGGCCAGACGGCTTTAAGTCATAAATCCTTCGGTCAGGAGTTATCCGCACCAATTTCATGAAACATACAATCGCCTTAACGGGGGCAACGGGTTTTATTGGCAACAGGGTAGCCCGGCGGCTTGTAGCGAATGGATGCAAACTTCAGGCGCTGACCCGTATCACATCGGATCGAAGCCGTCTTTCAGGGTTAAATATTCATTGGGTCGAAGGTGCGCTCGAAGACCTTGACAGCTTGAAACGTTTGGTGCACGGTGTTGATGCTGTGGTCCATTGTGCAGGCGCTGTTCGTGGAGCGACTCAGGCCCATTTTGACCGTTTGAATGTCGATGGCGTGGCGCGTTTGGTGCAGGCAGTCAGTGAACAGCACCCGCTGCCACGCTTTTTGTTGATATCGTCACTGGCAGCCCGGGAACCCGAAATTTCGCCTTATGCGTTCAGCAAGCGGCAAGGCGAAGTTGTTCTCTCCGCCAAAAGCGGACAGATTCCATGGACGGTGTTCAGACCGCCGGCAGTATATGGCCCCGGAGATCGCGAAATGCTTCCCTTGATCCGATGGATGGCACGCGGCATCGCATTTGTCCTGGGATCCGGCAACACCCGGTTTTCAATGCTGTATGTTGATGATCTGGCTGAAGCGATCCGATACTGGTTGCTTGACGATTGCTCGCAAGAGCAGGTGCTGGAACTCCACGATGGACATCCCGGTGGGTATTCGTGGCAGGATGTTATTGCAACGTTTGAACGTCTGGGTACTAAGCGCGTGCGTCGTGTGCACGTGCCCGTTGCGGGTGTTCGGCTAGCGGCAACGCTGAATTTTATCGCAGCCCGGATGCTGGGATACGAACCCATGTTGACACCGGCAAAGCTGCGAGAACTGAGACATCCCAACTGGGTGTGTGAAAATGCAGCCATCACCCGTGAGACCGGATGGAAGCCCCATGTTTCGCTTGAGGACGGTTTGAAGCGCACTTTAGATATGAATTAATGCAAAAAAGCGTTAAACGGTATTACAAGATGGAAGGTCATCCAGATTACGAAACAATACTCAGGCGCGTATGTGAGCTGCTGGTACCCTATGTCGAGAAAGGCACAGCACCAGAGGAAGATTCAGACTTTGTGGCCGATCTTAACTTTGATTCGCTAAAAGTCATGAAACTGGTGGAACAAGTTGAGGATGAGTATGATATATCTATACCTTTAAATATCCTTCCCGATGTGCAAACCGTTAAAGATTTTATCATACAACTTCAAAAATTAATGGTCTCTTAAGTTGTTCGAAAGACGAAAAACAACATACAAAACACCAAACACTTGATGAATTTGGTTTTTATGATTCATCAACCAAGGACTGACACATGAGTCTTTTTGATAAATTTCAACAAATTGCGGCAGCACGGCAGCCATTGGTGGAGCGAGGGATACGATCGAATGTGGTCATGGAAAAAGTTATCTCATCCACAGAAGCTGTTATTAACGGCCGCCATGTGATCCTGGCGGGCACCAACAATTATCTGGGCCTCACATTTGATCCGAATTGTATCGAAGCTGCTTCAAGGGCCGTCAGGCAACAAGGCACCGGTACGACCGGCTCTAGAATGGCCAACGGCAGCTACTCCGATCATCTTCAATTGGAGCAAGAGCTGGCCGAATTTTTCGGGTGCAAATACGGTATGGTCTTTTCGACTGGGTACATTGCGAATTTGGCAATGTTATCTGCATTAACCGGGCCCGGCGATGTCTTATTAATCGATGCCGACAGCCACGCCAGCATTTATGATGGCTGCCGCCTGAGCGGAGCCGAAATAATTCGATTTCGGCACAATGATCCGGACAATCTGGCGAAACGACTCCAGCGACTGGGTGAACGCACATCCAACACACTCATCGTGGTGGAGGGTATTTACAGTATGATGGGGGATCGCGCGCCCCTGGCGGAAATTGCTGGGGTCAAAGAAAAATACGGCGCTTGTCTTCTGGTTGATGAAGCCCATTCGTTAGGGGTGCTCGGCCCAAAAGGTCGCGGGCTGGCCGAGGAAGCCGGCGTAGAGGATAGCGTCGATTTTATTGTCGGCACCTTCAGCAAAAGCCTGGGCGCCATCGGCGGATTTTGCGTCAGCAATAATCCCGCCATGGAAATGATTCCCCTGGCGGCGCGACCATATATCTTCACCGCTTCCTCATCACCTTCAATCATCGCCTCAACCCGCGCAGCCTTAAAAATATTAAAAGCACGCCCTGAACTGCGAAACAAACTGTGGGATAATGCGCAAAATCTATATCAAAAGCTGCAGGGGCTGGGCTTTCGACTGGGGCCGGAACCCAGCCCGGTCGTTGCCGTGCGGGTTGCCAACATCGACGAGGCCATTGCGCTTTGGAAGGGGCTTCTGGAATACGGCGTGTATGTTAATCTGGTTACACCGCCGGCCACTCCGGACGGCGGATGCCTGCTGCGCTGCAGTGTGAGCGCCGGGCATAGCCCGGAGCAGATTGAACAAATTGGTAACGGGTTTGCGTCTCTGAAGGAAGTTGTTCGGGAGGCGGAGACGGCTTAAATTGAATTTTTCCCTGTTTGCGGTAAATTTGATTCCGGATAAGTTTTAATATGCGATTAATTATTATTTTTTTGCGTGCCTATCCTTTGCAAAGTTCCATAACTTTAGCGGCACTGCTTTTTGCAGGCCTGATTGAAGGGTTTGGACTTTCAATGCTGTTGCCATTACTGGGGCTTGCGGGAGAAGTAAACGGTGGATCGTCCGGTGCAGCTGCCGGTGGCGCAGCCTCTGCCCTAGATCAAATGGTCAATAAGGTATTTGAGACGATTGGCATCACGCCCACCATTGGCATGCTGCTCATTATTTTTGTCGCCTGCATGACCTTAAAAGCGATACTGACGTTGGTAGCCAATAAACGGGTTGGCTATATGGTTGCGCGGGTTGCCACCGATTTACGCCTCGATTTGATCCAGGCCTTGTTTCTTACCCGTTGGGAATATTTCATTCGCCAACCGGTAGGCAGCCTTACCAATTCAATCGCGAGCGAGGTAACCAAAGCATCAAAAGCCTACCTCAGTGCAATTACAATGCTTGCGTCCATACTGCAGGCGATCGTTTACGGAATGATTGTATTACTGGTCTCCTGGAAGGCAACGGTGGTGGCTCTTGTGGCGGGCATTACCATTTTATTCATGGTGAAGCGTTTCATTAAAAAATCGAAGCGCGCAGGTAAGCGTCACACCAACATACTTCAATCATTGATGTCTCATTTGACTGATAGTTTGATTATGATTAAACCTTTAAAAACCATGGCTCGCGAGCATTTAGCCGATGCCGTATTGAGAAAGAAAACCGAGAACTTGAAAAAGGCAATTAAAAAGCAGGTTTTCAGCAAACATGCACTGTCTGCTTCCCAAGAACCTCTGACGGTTGGTTTTACCGCCCTCGGTCTTTATTGCGTTTTGGTCCTCTGGAAAATGCCTCTGGCCAGCGTGCTGGTCATGGTCTATATGCTTTCAAAGCTAATGAAAAGGCTGCAGAAGGTTCAAAGTTTGTATCAACATGTGGTCACAGCAGAAAATGGGTATTGGTCTTATCATTCTAAACTCCAGAGGGCTGTGGAAGAAAAAGAAACGCTATCTGGCAGCCGGCAACCCTCCCTGAACCAATCCATTCGCTTGGAGCAGATTCGTTTCGCCTATGAGGATCGGTGGATACTCAAAGATGCCGACTTTGACTTTCCGGCAAAAACCTTTACAGCAATTGTGGGTCCATCGGGAGTCGGAAAAACAACGGTAGTTGATCTGGTAACGGGGCTGCTGAGACCTCAGGAGGGCGAAATATTGATTGATGATGTGCCGTTGGCTGAAATCGATCTAAAGCTTTGGCGGCAGATGATTGGCTACGTGCCGCAGGAATCGCTGTTGCTGCATGATAGTGTGTTCATAAACGTAACCTTGGGTGACAAGACGCTCAAAGCCGAAGATGCCGAAGGTGCTTTACGTGCCGCCGGGGCCTGGGATTTTGTACAAGATCTGCCGGAGGGCGTGTTTACGGTGGTTGGTGAACGCGGGCACAAGTTGTCAGGCGGTCAACGACAACGCATCGCCATTGCTCGCGCACTTGTGCACCAGCCGAAACTGCTCATTTTAGATGAAGCCACCACTGCTTTGGATCCGGAAAATGAGGCGTCTATATGCAAAACACTGCGGAATCTTAAGGGGAAACATACAATTTTGGCGATCTCCCACCAACCGGCAATATTGGGGGTGGCCGAGCGGGCCTATCGTCTGAAAAATAAAAAAGCGACTCTGGTTTCGGATCTGTTAACGCACGACACCACGAAAGTGGATATCTCCGCTGCCACTGCTTAAGGCGTCGATTCGCTAATGCGGTGATGATCGTAATTGCTTTATGAATATAGCTGATTCTGAAACTATAGATCCAGTTTTGCAAGAGGCCGTTCGAAGGGTGCGCCTGATCGCATTTGACTTTGACGGCGTCTTTACCGACAACATGGTATATGTCCTGCAGGATGGCTTGGAGGCTGTGCGCTGCAATCGCGGTGACGGTATCGGATTGCAGAAATTGAAAAAATTGGGCATCGAGACGGTTATTATCTCAACCGAATCCAATCCGGTGGTATCCGCCCGCGCGGCTAAGTTGAAAATCCGGTGTTTCCAGAACTGTGAGGATAAGCGCGAAACCCTTGAAAGCCTTGCACAGGAAATGGGTATTTCCCTGGCAGAAATTGCTTTTGTCGGCAACGATGTTAATGATCAACCGTGCCTGAACCACGTTGGGCTGCCCATTGTTGTAAACGATGCGCATCCGGATGTGGTTTCAATTGCCCGTTATCAGACGCGGAATCCCGGTGGATACGGAGCCGTTCGTGAAGTTTGCGATATATTTGAAAAAATCCTGGCAAAATGATGCTTCCATTATTTGTCCATCATTAATATTTTAAATTTTTTTATCGAGATTCTTTTTGAATTTATTCGCAGGCAGAGCCGCAAAGCTCGCAAAGGAAAATATATGTTAATTTCTTTAAAGACACTTTGCGTCTTAGCGCCTTTGCGTGAGGATTCTATTATTCCGGATTGTTTCAATCTGTCTTTAGGGCTCAAATGAGTGCATTCGAGCGACGAAACATCGTCAGTGTTTCGTGGAGTGACCATCTTGTTTTCGGGGAAGGAGATGGAAGGTTAACAACCATTGAAGCGTTAAAGCGGCGGATGGATTGCTGGAAACAGCAGTTAAATGCCGGCAGCATTCATTGGCGCTGCACTCGAGATCGGCTCAAAGGTCGATATTACGCGGCCAAAGGGTATCAGCATTTTTTTAAAACAGGGAAGTCAGAGATTGATTGGGATGATTTCAAGGTTGTACCGGAATTATCACATCGGCGTGGTATGCAGGTGTTTTTATATGTATCGCTGTTTGATGAAGGCTGGCCCCTTCTTCCTGAAAAATTAAGAGAAGTAAGCTATCACAACAGAATGCACTATCAGCATGTAAGTTGGCAAAGCGATTTTAGCAGAACAAATCCTGAATATACGGTAGTTGATCGAACATTGCGAAACCATCAATGGGGCGTTTTATGTTTAGGGTATCCTGAAGTTCGAAATCATTTGATCCTTCGATTCATTCGGCTGCTGCGAGATGGAAATTTTGATGGCTTATTCCTCTGTTTGAGAACGCAGTCCAGGCCTGCGGAGCACGCAGATCAATATGGTTTTAATACTCCGATACAACAGGAATATTTAAAACGATATGGAGTTGACATTCGGAACGAAGACTTTGATTTACAGACCTGGCGCGATCTTTTAGGGGAATACCTAACGCGTTTTTTAAAAGAGTTACGCAAAGTATTAAGCACTGAGCAGGTAAAATTGGCGGTCGGGGTGCCGCGCGGGTCGGTTCTCGGCCCCGCCATGGGAAACACCACGCTGCAATGGCCGATATGGGTGCGCGCGGGCATTATTGACCAGCTGATTATCGATCAAAATTCTTCAAAATGCCCGTCCATGTGGCATGAGCTGTGGCCCATGCACCGCGGGTATGGATACCTTCAAAATTATTTAAATGGCCGCTGTATGAACTTACTGGAGGAAGATATCGCCAAAACATACGCACCTGTATTTGACGGGAAAAACACAAAATTGTACGTGGCGAGACAATGGCAGGAGCGGTCAAAAACAAAAGAAAAAGAATTTTTGAAGCTGCCGGGTGTTGCGGGTCTTGTATTCAGCTCATTTCGACATGACAACCCGGGACCTATTAAGCGAAATAGCTGGATCGCCTAAAAGTGGGGAGTTGGGTTAGACAAATGAATTCACCGGGATTTAAAAATTATGGAGCTTAAATACAAAGTGAACAGTATGACTATCTGCACAAAGCTGAAAACTTGCAAAGGAAAATAGTTTTAACGTTTAAACTTAAATAATCTTTGCGTCTTTGCGGCTTTGCGTGAGACTTTAAAAGAGGAGGGAGGAAGATGAGAGAATTAACTATCGATGGGAAAAAAATCCAAGATGACGGTGATTGCTGGATGATTGCTGAAATTGGACACAACCATCAAGGCAAACTCGAAACTGCCAAAGAGATGTTTCGCGTCGCCAAAGAATGCGGTGCCAATGCTGTCAAACTGCAGAAGCGGGAAAATCGCGCACTTTACACTAAAGCGGGGTACGACAAGCCCTATGAAAATATTAACAGCTACGGTGCGACATACGGTGAGCACAGAGAGGCACTTGAATTTGGATGGTACGAATACAAAGAATTAAAAGATTACGCTGCAGAAATTGGCGTTACGTTTTTTTCCACTGCTTTTGATTTTCCCAGCGCCGACTTTTTAGCGAAGCTGGATATGCCGGCTTACAAGATTGCCTCCGGTGATTTGAAAAACATCCCACTGCTCACTCATATTGCCAAAATTCAAAAGCCCATGATCGTCAGTACCGGCGGCGGAACGATGGAAGACGTTAACCGGGCCTATGATGCCATTATGCCGATCAATCAGCAGCTGGCATTGCTCCAGTGCACAGCGGGATATCCGGCCGAATTTTCTGAGTTGAATTTGAGAGTGATTACCAGCTTCCGGGAACGGTTTCCGGACACGGTTGTCGGCTTGTCATCTCATGACAACGGGATTGCCATGGCAGTGGCGGCTTACATGCTGGGCGGGCGCATCGTCGAAAAGCACTTTACCCTTAACCACACCTGGAAAGGCACTGACCATGCCTTCTCTCTGGAACCCATCGGTTTCACTAAAATGGTACGGGACCTCAAGCGCACCCGGGTGGCTATGGGAGACGGGGTCAAACAGACCTATGACAGCGAAGTTAACCCCATCATTAAGATGGGCAAAAAAATTGTGGCCGCCCGGGATTTACCGCAAGGCTACACCATTCGGCGCCAAGACCTGACCTTGAAATCACCCGGAGATGGCTTACCGCCTTATGAAATCGAAAAAGTGATTGGTCGAATGACCCTGCAGCCCTTGTCTGAAGACGACGACATCACATTTGATGTTTTAAACGGCGCTATGGATTGGTCGGAGGCGGCAGCATCTTGAAGGATTTGTTCAGTTTGAAAAAGGAGGTCGCGGTCGTAACCGGTGCCCTGGGTAAGTTGGGTCCGATCTGGATCGATACACTGCTGGCGGCCGGCGCGCGTGTTTTTGCCCTGGATCATCCAGAATCTCAAAAATCCAAAGCATTCAATCAGCTGCAGACCCATTATGATGACCGGCGCCTTAAGTTTGCAACTGCCGATGTCAGAGAGCGCCAGGCGATAGAGGCCGCATCCCAACAATGCCAGGAAGCCTTCGGAGTGCCCTCTGTCCTGGTGAACAATGCCGGTATCGATCAACCACCCGATCTGCCGGGAAAAGGATGTTGCCTGGAAGATATCCCTTTTGAGCTAAACCGCGAAGTTTTTGAGGTCAATGCCCTGGGTCTTTTTCTGGTCACTCAGGTTTTCGGTAGCCAGATGGTTAAAGCGGGTCGGGGGTCTGTTATCAATATTGGCTCACTTTATGCCAGCGTTGCGCCTGATTCGCGCTTTTACGATCATATCAAATGCGATCCTCCCTTTCTCAAACCACCGGCCTATGGCGCTTCCAAAGCAGCCGTGGTTAACTTGACCCGCTATTTGGCGACTTTGTGGGCTTCTTGCGGGGTGCGCGTAAATGCATTGTCACCGGGGGGGGTATCGGGCGATCAAGACCCTGAATTCAGACAAAAATTTTGTGAGCGCGTCCCGCTTGGAAGGATGGCCGATGATTCAGATTTACGCGGGCCGCTGCTTTTTTTGGCATCTGCGGCGTCTTCCTATGTGACCGGAATAGAGCTCGTAGTGGATGGTGGTTTTACTGCATGGTAGCATTTCAGAAGTCAGAAGCCAGAATTCAGAAGCCAGAATTCAGAAGGCAGAATTCAGAAGGCAGATGTCAGAGGACAGAAGGTCAGTTATTCGTTATTTGTCATTCGTTATTGGTTTATTATAGGGTCGGCCTCTGCCTGGCAAGGCGAAGCCTTAGGCGAAGACGGGTGCCGACCTTTTAATAGTTAGCCCGGAATAAAGGTCATATTCCTTAAGAACGGATTGATATGGCAAAAAAACAACCCTCAATTGTCGGATTGATTCCGGCGCGCTCCGGGTCAAAGCGCGTGCCGGATAAAAACATACGGCTGCTGGCCGGGCATCCGCTAATGGCTTATACCATTGCAGTGGCTCTGGAGAGTGAAATTTTCTCGGAAGTGATCGTTTCCACAGATTCGGAGCAATATGCCGACATCGCACGGTATTATGGTGCAGATGTACCTTTTTTGCGTCCGCCGGAGCTGGCCGGCGATGTCTCTCCTGACATTGAATGGGTGGAATACACTTTAAAAAGGCTGCGGGAAATTGGACGCGAATATGATTGCTTTAGCATCTTGCGGCCGACCAACCCGTTTCGTTTGCCGGACACCGTCCAGCGTGCCTGGCAGACATTTCTTGCGGAAGACGGCGTTGATTCACTCCGCGCTGTTGAGAGATGCCAGCAACACCCCGGCAAAATGTGGGTTGTCCACCGGGGGCGGATGATGCCGCTTTTGCCATTGGGCACACCGGAGTTACCCTGGCATAGCAGTCCATATCAATCTTTGCCAGAAGTTTATGTGCAGAATGCCAGCCTTGAGATTGCCTGGGCGCGGGTTGTTTTCGAAGAACGAACAATTGCGGGCACTGTCTTGATGCCTTTTATTACAAAAGACTTTGAAGGATTTGATGTAAATAATTCTTATGACTGGAATCTGGCCAAGCATTTGGTGTCAAACGGAGACTTACCATTGCCGGCTGTATCTCCAAGCCCCTATCCGTTAAAGCGACTTGATTGATTGTCGCTTAGACGGAATTCAATAACCTTATGGCAAACAGAAAACCTTTGTTGTTAATTCCCGTAGAAAACCAGGTGCGCGAGCTTGATCCCAAGCTGCTGCTGGCGTGCGTGGCGGCTGAGCGCGGTTTTTCTTCGGTGATCGGTTCTCGCCGGGAAATGGAATTTAATATTGATGCATTTCCGCGAAGCATTTATCTTTCAAAAAGCATGACGATTCGCAGCCTGCTATTTTTTCAGGTCGCGCTGTATTTTGATATCGAGATTGTTACATGGGACGAAGAAGCCCTTGTTCATCTTCCGCCGGAAACTTACTTTTCACGTCGCCTTGATCCCAGGTCCATCAAACATGTCTCCCGTCTTTTTGCCTGGGGTGAGGACAATGCCCAGCTGTGGCGGCAATATCCTCATCTACCGGATGGAATACCGATTCATGTCACCGGAAATCCGCGCAGTGACATGCTGCGATCCGAGCTGCGGCAATTTTATCAAAAGGAGGTTGATGGATTTCAGGAACGATACGGTGATTTTATCCTAATCAACACCAATTTCAATCATGTCAATGCCTTTGGACCGGATATGAATCTATTCAAACCGGTTAAAGGTTCCGGCCAAAAGGCGAAGTACGGACGCGCTGCCCGCGGCATGAGCCGGGAATATGCCGAAGGCCTGCGAGACCATAAGCAGGCCGTTTTTAAAGATTTCCAACGGATCATTCCCCGACTGGAGGAAGCGTTTCCGGAGAATACCATTGTTGTGAGACCTCATCCAACGGAAAATCACCAGGTGTATCGCAATATTGCAGATCGATGTCAACGGGTTCACGTC
Source organism: uncultured Desulfobacterales bacterium (assembly GCA_947259495.1). Classification (GTDB taxonomy): domain Bacteria; phylum Desulfobacterota; class Desulfobacteria; order Desulfobacterales; family JAHEIW01; genus JAHEIW01. The sequence continues at coordinate 77,494 of CAMYLV010000002.1, forward strand.
ACCAATAAAGGCAACGTCGTGCCCTGGCTAATCGCCACAAAAGCCCTTATTCACAACGGTTGCACCACCGGAGTTGAAGCCTATGTCACTGGAACACCCGCCATTAGTTATCGGGCAAGCATTAATGAAACCTATGACAATGGGTTTTACCGCCTACCCAACCTGGTGAGCCATCAATGTTTTACTTTTGAAGAGCTGCGCGATTTGTTGCGACAGATCCTGAAAGGCGAAGTGGGCGTTGCAGACGGTGACGAGCGCGAGGGTCTTGTTGATCTTCATTTGGCAGCTAAAACAGGGCCGCTGGCATGTGAGCGAATGGTTGATGTGCTTGAAAAGATAAATTTTAAAATGTCCGGTGAAAGATCCATCTCAAAACGAACACAGCGCTGGCTTATAACCCGGGGGCTGCACCTGGCAAAAAATATAAAATCAAAGCTTCCCGGATCCCATAATCGGCCCGAATTTCAGCGTCACCGTTATCCAGGCATTTCCGCTGAGGCACTTCATGAAAAGTTATTGCAATTTCAGCAATTACTCGGTAACAATCGAGAATTAAAGGTGGAGCAATTATCCAAGGTAATGTTGAAATTAACACCATTGACAAAATCAGGATAAATCGTTAGGCTAAGCGCAAATAAAAATGAAGAGTTATCTGAATAATTAGGGCCTTCTTGTATTCGTGTTAATCGAAATGCTCCACTTCTCTCTGAGCGAAGTGGCTCTCTTTTTAAGCATCATTTTTTTCCTGCTGAAAGAATCCTTAAACAAATGAATCCGTTCTGAAATGGAAGATCAACACCCATTAAAAAATATCGAGAAGTTACCAAAAGTTCTTGGTGTCATCCCTGCGCGGGGCTCCTCAAAAAGATTTCCAAATAAAAATATTCGAATGTTGGCCGGGAAGCCTCTGGTCGCCTGGACAATAGAAGCTGCCCAAAAAGCAAAGCGACTGACCGACTATCTGGTAACTTCTGATGCATTGCTAATTACAGACGTCGCTAAAAATTATGGTGCGCCGGTTCCGTTCATCCGGCCACCGGAACTTGCGACCGATACGGTTCGAAACATCGAAGTCGTTGCGCATGCGTTAAAGTATATGGAAACCGAAAAGCAGATAGTTTACGACATTATCGTGCTGCTGCAACCGACCAGCCCGATCAGAAACGCGGCTCACATTGATCAAGCTGTTGATATGCTCTGGCCTTCGGATTTGGATTCTGTTGTCAGCGTCAAAGGCCCGTTTAAAAAACGAGATCCTATTTTAAAGGCCATCCGAAACGGCGTTTTAGAGGATTATTGTCCGGTACAGGATCCAGCAGATACCGAACCTTTTTATATTTACAATGCAGCATTGTACGCCGTAAAAAGGGACTATTTCATCAAGCATAACAAATTGATTTCACAGCGACAGGTACCGCTTATTATGGATCCAATTTATTCAGTGGATGTAGATACGGAAGCCGATTTTTTGATGGCGGAAACCTATCTAAATTATCTGGCAAAAACAAGGCGGCAACCATAAAAGTAGAAACAGGGATCGAAAGATCAGGCACCATTTAAGAGGGGATCGATCAAGATGATTAAAACAAGACCCGTGCGAGGGATCGTTCCGGTAGTTGATACACCATTAACGGCAGATGAGGATATTGATGTGCCGGGGTTAAAACGGCTTATCGAGTTTTTAAATACAAAAAGAATCGGGGGGCTATGGGTGCTGGGCACCGGCAGCGAAGACATGAACTTATCTTTTGCCAAAAGGATCAAGGTGGCCCAGACCGCTTGCGAAGTCAATGCTGGTAAAACACCGCTCATTTTAGGTGCCGGTTTTTTCGCATTAGAGGATATTTTTGATTTTATTGAAGAAACAAAACAACTAGAATTCGACGCTTATCATGTAATGCCATATAATCCGAAGCTCAGTCTGGATCGCGTCGATTGGTTCTATCGACACATTGCGGATAACTGCCCGAAGCCGCTTTGGATGTATGTCAGCGGCAACTGGAGTCGGTCGGTCACTCCGGATTTTGTGGCCAACTTAAAACCACACCCCAATATTGCTGGCTTTAAATTCAGCAACCAGGATACGGTGGCAGTCACTCAAGTCGCTGGTATGGCGGATGATCAATTCCAGGTTATAACGGCTGTAGCCAGCCAGCTACATGCCTGCTTATGCATGGGGTCTAAAGGGCATACATCGAGTTTGTCATGCTGCATCCCGGAACCGATGATCGAAATCCACGAATTGTTTCTTGAAAGAAAAATTGAAGAATCCCTGGCGGCTCAACACAGACTCAACGCCTTTCTTAAAGCGCTTTCAAAGAATACCAAAAAAGATAATTTCCTCTGGGCGGCCGATGAAAAGTATATTCTAAAATTAAGAGGTATCTGTGATGCATATGTGACCTCTTACTATCGCCAAATCAATGAAGACGAGAAAACAAGGGTTAGAAAGCTGCTGGAAGAATACCGTTTTTTTAATTTCCAAACTTAGGCCTCTCCGGGAATATTCTGAGGAAATCTAACCTTAGGGTTTAATTCATTTTACCCTGAATTTTGATCTCTTGGTTTTCAACTTTGGTATATAGAGAACAATGGGTGTGATTTATCAGCAACTTCTTAATAGAATTACAAAATCGACGCTGGGTAATGGCGCGACAGAGTCGATTATTGCCGAAAATGGTAAAATTACTCTAAAAAAATACCACAAATACAGAAAACGTCAAAAGAATCTAAATAAGGAATTTAGAAAAAGCAACCTGCATCTGGAAAGCTTGCATCGGTCCTGTGTCGAACATATGCGGCCTGTGACTTCTCCGCTCGTTTTGATTTCCCAGATCCAGCGTTCCGGAGGATCACTCCTCAGCCAGCTTTTCGATGGTCATCCGGAACTCCATGCCCATCCGCACGAACTGAAGATTGGATACCCAAGAAAATATACATGGCCGAAACTCGACCTCAATGATAATCCCAGACAGTGGTTTGAAACCCTATTCGAACGCAGCGTCCTCGACCATTTCAAAACCGGCTATAAAAAACAAAAAAATATAGATGAAACCTTTCTTTTTCTATTCCTGCCCTCTCTTCAGAGCGAGCTATTTTTGAATTATTTAGAATCTATTGACGCTGCAACATTGCGTGATGTTTTCGATGCTTACATGACCTCCTATTTTGGTGCCTGGCTTAACAATCAAAACAGCTTTGGCCAAAAAAAATATATTTCGGCCTTTACGGCAAGGCTATCAATGAAAAAGGAGAACATGGAAGCTTTTTTTGAGATATACCCTAACGGTCGATTAATATCCGTTATTCGAGACCCAAAGAATTGGTACCCATCGGCTGCAAAACACAGACCCTCACTATACAAAGATATCAGGGAAGCGTTAAGCTTGTGGGAAAAAAGCGCGCACGCAATGCTGTGGAATAAAGAGAGATATGGCGATCGTGTTTGTATACTCACCTTTGAAGATTTAATCGGCAAGACTGAATCCGTTATGCGTTATCTGGCAGAATTTTTAGCAATAAAATTTGATGATGGCTTGCTGATGCCCACTTTTAATAAATTTCCCATTAAGGCCAACACAAGCTTCGACACCCAGCAGCATGGAATCATGAATAGCACGCTCAATCGATACAAAACGCTCTCAAAGGAAGAGTTGGACTTTATCGATAGTAAGTCCAAAGAGCTCCATCGCCAGGTATTGAGTCTGGCTGTTGGCTTATAACCAAACCGTGTTGCATTGCGGGCCTGCGGGTGGCAGGCTGAATCTGCCATCAAACTCCTTGACGATCAATTGGATAAAAAAATGAAGGGAATCATCTTAGCGGGAGGGTCGGGTACAAGGCTTTATCCAATCACTCTTGGTGGAACGAAGCAGCTTTTGCCCATTTATGATAAGCCGATGATTTATTATCCGCTATCGGTATTAATGCTGGCAGGCATCAAAGATATACTCATTATATCAACTCCTCTGGATCTGCCGAGATTTCAACAATTGTTAAAAGACGGATCACAATTCGGGATAAATATCGCCTACAAAGAACAAGCCAGGCCTGAAGGACTTGCTCAATCTTTTGTATTGGGCAGGGATTTTATCGGAAATGATACTGTCTGTCTGATTCTGGGGGACAATATTTTCTACGGACAGGGCCTTCAGGAATTATTGCAGCAATCCGCTGGGTTGGAAAAGGGTGGACTTATTTTTGGATATTGGGTAAATGATCCCCAAAGATACGGCGTAGTTGAGTTGGATGATCATGGAAAGGCCCTCAGCATCGAGGAAAAACCCCGAAAGCCTAGATCTAATTACGTTGTTCCGGGTCTTTATTTTTATGACAATGATGTCATCGATATTGCAGTTGATTTAAAGCCTTCGAAGAGGGGTGAGTATGAAATCACAGACGTAAATAGTGTCTATCTAAAACGTGGCGATTTAGCTGTAACTATTTTGGGCCGCGGCGCTGCATGGCTCGATGCTGGCACCTATGAATCTCTTCTGGAGGCTGCTAATTTTGTTCGAACCATAGAGATGAGGCAAGGATTGAAGATAGCTTGCGTCGAAGAAATAGCTTATCGAATGGGTTTTATAAATGCCGAGCAGGTTGAAAATTTGGCTGAGAACTTAGGGAAATGTTTTTATGCTGAATATTTGCTGCAATTAATTCATAGAAAGTAAAGAAAGGCTGATCCATGTCAAAATGCCGCATATGTGACAATACATTTGATCCATTTATCTCATTTGGGAAAATGCCGATAGCCAACGGGTTTTTGACCTCGGAGGAATTTGAAAAAGAATACTTTTATGAACTGAAGGTGGGTTTTTGTACCAAGTGCACGATGGTCCAGTTGGTTGAGCAGCCTGACCGGGATATGATGTTTCACGATAACTACGCTTATTTTTCTTCAATTTCCTCTATGATGGCGGCTCATTTTAGGGATTTCGCTAAACTTGTGATGGACAACTACATTCCCGACAAGAATCCTTTTGTCGTCGAAATCGGCAGCAACGATGGTATCATGCTCAGGCATTTCGCGGACAGAGGAATCCGCCATCTTGGAATAGAACCTTCGGGCAACGTGGCCCAAGTTGCTCGAGAGAAAGGTATCGAAACCCTGTGCGAGTTTTTTGAGGAGTCCGTAGCTGACCATATTAAGGCTGAACATGGACAGGCGGATGTTGTCGTTGCGGCCAACGTCATGTGCCATATTCCCTATCTGGATTCCATCGTTAGGGGCGTTCTAAGGTTACTTAAACCGGAGGGCATGTTTATCTTCGAAGACCCATATCTAGGTGATATCATAGAAATAACGTCATATGATCAGATCTATGATGAACATGTTTTCTACTTTTCCGTAACATCTGTCCAATATCTCTTCAATATGCATGGAATGCAAGTGATTGACATCATGCCACAGAACGTTCATGGTGGATCCATGCGTTACCTTATCGCCCATAAGGGTGTCTTTCCAGTATCTGCGAAAGTTAAGTCTCAGATTCAAAAAGAGGAAAAACTCGGCCTGCATAAAAAGGAAATTTTTAATAAATTCAGACTCAATGTGGAACGATCTCGCGACGGCTTGGTGCAGACCCTCACGAACCTCAAGAACCAGGGGAAGAGAGTTATCGGATACGGTGCTACTTCGAAAAGTACTACGGTTATTAATTACTGTGGCATTACGCCGGATCTAATAGCGTTCATCAGCGACACCACTCCCACCAAGCAGGGGAAATACAGTCCCGGCACGCACATACCGATCAAACCCTATGATGAGTTCTGCAGCAAGTATCCCGACGTCGCCCTCCTATTTGCCTGGAACCATGGCGAGGAGATCATGTCCAAAGAGACGAAATTTACAGATGCTGGCGGCAACTGGCTTGTCTACGTACCAGAGGTGAGGATCTTCCATTGATACCCTGCGCAAATCCTAAAGCTCAATATTTGGCACATAAGCAAGAAATAGATGATGCAATCAACCGGGTTTTGGAAAGCGGGTGGTACATATTGGGCGATGAGGTGGGAGCCTTTGAGGAAGAATTTGCCGTCTACCTGGGTGTAAACCACGCTGTCGGTGTGGGTAACGGCACTGAGGCCCTTCACTTGGCTCTTGTGGCCTGTGGTATTGGATATGGTGATGAGGTGGCTACCGTTTCCCACACGGCCGTGGCAACCGTGGCGGCCATCGAATTAGCCGGGGCGAAGCCAGTGTTCGTCGATATCGACCCGGTGACCTATAATATGGATCCGGATCTTTTGGAAAAGGGGATAACATCAAAGACCAAGGCTATTGTTCCAGTACATCTCTATGGCCGTCCTGCACCCATGGAGGAGATCCTCGCGATTGCTAAAGAATACGGCCTTTGCGTCGTAGAGGATTGCGCGCAGGCCCACGGTGCGACCTATCGGGGTGAGCGTGTTGGTTCTTTTGGAGATATGGCCTGCTTTAGCTTTTATCCCACAAAGAATCTAGGTGCACTTGGCGACGGAGGCGCGGTCGTCACAAGTGATCCGGGATTAGCCGAAAAGGCCCGACTTCTCCGCGAGTACGGGTGGGCCGAGCGCTTCGTAAGCCATATCCAGGGCTGGAACACCCGCTTGGATGAGATTCAAGCAGCGATCCTACGGGTTAAACTCAAACATTTAGACTTCGATAACGCCAGGCGTTTTAAACTGGCTAATCTATACAGTGAAGGACTTTTTGAAACGGATATTGCCTTACCCATATTAAAAAAGGGCGCCGTTCACGTTTATCACTTGTACGTTATTCGAGTCAAAGAACGCAGTTCTTTGCAAGCTTATCTACGCTCAAAAGACATTGGCGCCACGGTCCATTATCCGGTGCCGGTCCACTTGCAGCCTGCGTATGAGAAAGTTGCGGTGAGCTTGCCAAATACTGAGATAGCTGCACGCGAGGTGCTGTCTCTTCCGATGTATCCGCAGTTAACGAAGCGTCAAGTACAGTTTGTAATTGATTCAATCAAGGAACACTGTTTATGAGCAAAATTATCTGGGAAGGCGTGTACAAATCGTTCAAGGATGCTCCAGCATCCGGTCCGGGATTCAGCGGTGAGAAATGGATTCAAAATTCCCTGGAGAAGATAAACGCGGTGCGGCAGGGCGCCTCAAAAAAGGTAACGGTCTTATCGACCACACAATACCGTGAAAGCTTGCTTCCCCCTGTGGCCGCCATTGCCCTCAATGAGTTAGCGGGTGTGAGAATTCTCGATTTTGGCGGAGGTGTTGGCTTTTCCTATTATCAGGTTCTGCACGGGCTGCCGCACGCCGAAAAATTTGAGTTTCATGTTGTCGAGGTAGACGCATTGTGCAAGGTGGGAAAAGAGTATTTCCAGGATGAGCAACACATTTTTTTTCATTCGTCCCTGCCCCGGGAGGAGGGATTAACCTTTGACATCGTTCATATGGGCTCCTCGCTGCACTATTGTGAAGAATGGGAAGAGTTGCTTTCACGTCTATGCCGATATCAACCCCGTTATTTCCTGTTTACCGATCTTCCTGCCGGAGATATTCCTACTTTCGCCACGGTTCAGAGCTATTACACGTCCAGGATTCCTGTTTGGTTTTTCAATATAGCTGAAGTTATCAACGTTATGAAGAGACAAAATTACGACTTAGCTTTTAAATCTGCGTATATTGCAAGGGTTCTTGGGCAGGAACGTGAAATCCCTCAAGATAACTTTGAAGAACAATACAGGTTAGGGCACACCTGCAGTTTATTATTCACAAAAAGGAATTCATATGATTGATGGCGTTGTAATAAAAGAGCTCGAGACTTTCAACGATGATCGTGGATTTTTTCGGGAGATCATACGCTCTACCGACGATTCATTCCGTGAGGGATTTGGGCAGTGGAGTCACTCTCTCATGTTTGATGGCGTAATAAAAGCATGGCATTTTCACAAAATTCAAACGGATTGGTGGTACATCGTCAGCGGCGTCTTGAGAGTCGGTCTTTGCGACTTGCGCGAAGAATCGGGAACGTACAAACAAACGATGGATTTCCTTATGGGGGATTTGCAGCCGGCGCGTGTATTGAAAATTCCGCCCGGCATTGCGCACGGCTGCAAGACAGCGCAGGGGCCTGTGCATCTTTTTTATCTAACCTCTCACGTCTACAATCCTGACGACGAAATTCGTATGCCCTACAATGACCCCCAAATCGATTTCGATTGGCTTCAGGGACCGGCCATTAAGTAAATCCCCATAACCCAATACCGGTAGTTGATAAATTGAACTCAGAAGACAAATTCGTGAATGGCCCTCGCTAAATTTTCCACATTCGTTTTAAGTAATTAGCATTATTTTTTATAAAATGCA
>CAMYLV010000002.1:85921-335362 GCA_947259495.1 uncultured Desulfobacterales bacterium
TTGCTTTTCTGCAACTTTCAACCGTGTGAGTGATAAAAACCCCTTTGCAATCCCGGTACCAGGAGTGGCCAAACAATAAAGAAGGCTTTCCCCGCACGACGCTTTCCCAACCAACAGTTCCTGAAACCGTTGCCGAAGCTTTGGCTTTATCGATCAGTTCAAAAGAAGTATAAGTTAACGGTACCAGATGCACATTCGGCATGGACGCAATCATGTTGTAGAATTCGACGGGCTTTGACCGCTCGGCCGCCTGATACACTTTAAACTGAGAAACGTGTTCCTTGACGTAAATCTTCCAGCCTGGCGGGACAAGTTTTGACAACATATCGATCATCAGGTATTGGTTGCCGAACACGCCTCCGGTCGGGCATGTCTGGCGCTCCGGTTCACATTGGAGCGCTACAAAGACATAAGGTACGGCCAAATTTACCTCTTTTGCCAGTTGATTGTAGGTGGCTAAAATCTTTTTCCTTTTAAACCCTCCCATATTCGTATGGTATCGTTTCTGAAGATAGTTGGGAACTTTATCGAAGTCTGCTTTTTTGTTCAGATACCCCTTAACGAAGTCCCTTGCAACGCGAAAAAGAATCGCAACAGCCCCGCCGACATCTCCACTTTTTTTGTGGTGCGACAATTTGTACTTCAGATAATATGGCATTGCATCGGCGAATGTCTTTGATAGATTTTCCAAGTGTGTTTCGGTTTCAGGCGTTAGAGATACTTCCTGATGATTGCCCATTTCCAATGCTTCGGTATACGCTTTTCGGATAATCTCCGACCCCTCTTCGAACGAGCTGACCGGATACACAAACCCCGGCAGAGATGTCCTCTCGAACATGACGGTTTTGATATTCATAATCCTGCATAGCGAGTACAGCGCATAATCGTGGCTCACGTGCGGCGTAATCCGATAAACGACAACGTCGGGGCGAAAATGCTCTAGAACACTTTTCCAGTACATAATCTGAGAATGATACCTGGAAATCCGCTCAAAATAGGTAAGTGCTCCATTATAATTTTGCCGGTCCATCATCTTTAAAAAAATCGACTCATGACCGGACAGAGAGGACAGCAATGGTTTGTCAAGAGGTGAGGGCACGAGCGCTTCGCAGCCCTTAGGGATAAGGTTCCTTCTGATCTCAGCCTTAGAGTGAAATACGGCCTGGGGAAAAGATTTTAAAACTTTTTGCTGCTGTTTTCTGCCGATGAAATAACAGATATCCCAACCATAGTCGTCTCGAAGTTTGGCCGCCACATCCACCCAGTATGACATGGTGGCCTGCGCAAATATAGCTTTTGGGGACATAGAATTAATTTTCCTGTTTTAATCAAGTCAGGTTAGAAAAAAGTCTCTAACCGATTCGGGAAGAATGTTTTTAAATTTTTGTTTAATCCGTTTGGCTCTTCTGAACAATCCGATGTTTTTTTGTTTAAATATAAAAATGATTACCAAAGGAATTATCTTAAATTTATTCTTTACCGGTATGATTTCGGAAAAAACTAAAGATCTTGCCAGACGATAAGAATCTTTGGTTAACTGGAATCGTTCATTGAGCATTAAAGAATATGGATCATTGGGATTTTTTTCTCTAAAAAGTTTGCTTACCGTTTTTTCGAAAAGCACTTTATCGACAAAGACAAATTTTCCAGCCAAAGCGATTTGACATAATAACAATCGTTCCTTGAATAGGCCGGGATAAGATTTTAAGGATTTACAAAAGATTTTTTTTTCAAAGATCCCATGGATAAATAAATTATTTTTGGTAAATTGCCCCTGTTTATCTCTGGATATGATAATCGATCTGGCAAGGTCAGAGTCTGTGTACCCTTCACTTGCCGCATTACCGCTAAAGGTTGTTATTTCAGTACGAGAATCATTTTCCCAAATTCTTTTCGTGGCACACATTGCTACGACAGCACCTTCATTTTCAAGTAAGGCGTTGATTAGCGTTGAAACAAAGGTTGGGTACCAATAATCATCACCGCTGGCATAAAAAAAGTATTTGCCTTTTGACAAGTTAAGAACCTTAAAGAAATTTAAATGACTTCCGATATTTTTCTCATTCTTATTTACTTTAAGATGTGGGTTCGAAGCTGCATATCTTTTTAGAATTGACGCACTCTTGTCCCGTGAATTGTCATCGGATGCAATTATTTCGATATTCCGATAATCCTGACCTAAAAGAGAACCCAAAGCTCGTTCGAGTGTTTTTTCATTATTAAAAACAGGCAATCCGATGGAAACAAGTGGCCGCTTTTCGGGTAAATTCACCACACATTCTCCGATTCATAAATTGTTAGATCTAAAGCTATTCTCCATATCAGCACAGTAATAACCGAACCTTTGAGTACAATATCTTTGGTAATTGACTTAGAATGAACGATCTGTTGTAGTTTGTAAGGAAAGCATTAAACTGGAATTGACGATTCATCAATCATAGAAACTTCATCATTTCAATGTGTTAAAGCTGTGCATAATGGTTAGCCCTCATGAATCCGGGCACCTGTAATAAAATTAAAAGAGCTCTTATCACTCCTTTACAGCCCTGAGATATCCTCCCGGACTGCAGGTCAACAGCAATTTTTGGTCATAATAATGGTCCACTTCAAATCTATCATTTTCTTTGAGGAATTGCCGCAGGGCTGTTTTCGGGTTATTTCCAGGCCCCCATGGTCGAGAGCGATGTTCTTGTTCCGGTATGTCCTCCACAACTGTATCTCCACATATAAGATAACACCCCTTACCGACCAATGGAGAATAGAGATGCAGCTCTTTGAGTACGTGATCATGCGTATGATAAGAATCCAACATAACCATGACCTCACGGCAGTCCCCCACGATGGCTTTGACCCGGCCGAGGGTGTCTTGTTCAATTGATGAGCCGTTAATCAAGATTAACCTTTCAGAAAGCTTTCCGTGAGAAGCAAGTCTTTCTTTTAGATTTTCGGGTAAATAAATATCCACCCCGATGATTCGTTCACCTCCAAGAACCTCCATTAGAGTCGAATAGAACAACAGGGAGCCCCCCCAAGCAACACCCAATTCTATGATAAATTTCGGTCTGGTTTTGTAGATGATTTCTTGAAGTGCAAACATATCCTGAGGAAGATTAAGACATGGCTCTCCCAGCCAGTTGGTTTGATGTATCCATCGATAATGATCTGCTCGCACCAATACGTTGAGGGCCTCCTGGCAAAGTTCTTGATCTTTCGCCATCTCCCTGGCAGATTCAATTCTCAGGTTTTCGAATTCCTCCCGGGTATAAAGCTTTTTATCTCCCACGATTCCTCCCTGCGGTTTTGAGTAATTCGATCGTCTCACCGATGCTTTTTTCCAGGTTTCCCGTAAATTGAAAGCCGCATTCTTTGAAACGGCGGTTAGAAACTTCATAAGACAGCTGATTCATGATGGGCGATTCGACATACTGCACCTCTACATCCCCCATCTTTTTGCGAATCATGGCAACAATGTCTCTTACGGTCAGATTGTCCGTAAGAACATTGTATACCCGTCCGTCAAAGTGGTCTTGGGAAATGATGAATTTAAGGGCTTCTATGGCTTCGATCAGGTCTAGATAAGGGCGTTTCTGGTCATAGGCGGTCGTCCAGACACTCAGGGGCTGGCCGAGCACTGCCTGCCAGCAGAATTTGTTAACCGCGGTGTGAAAGCGCATTCCGGGCGACACCCCACAAATGGTGCCGAACCGGCAGGTGACAAATCGCAATCCCTTTGAATTTCCAAGCGAAACCAGAAAGCTTTCTTCCCTCAGCTTTGTTTCAGCATAAGGGCTTTGCGGCTTGAGCTCACTGTCTGGACACGCCTCGTCTACTCTATCGTTTTGGGTGCCGTAAACGCTTGTAGAAGAGAGATGGATTAAAGCTGTGCCGGTTTTCGCGCAGGCCTCCGCTACCCGTTTGGAAGCAGTGAAGTTTTCATATTCGACCTTTTCCCGGATTTCAAAACTACCGGCAGCGTCTGTAATGGCAGCCAGATGGACAACCACGTCTGCTCCGTCAGTGATTTTTTCCAGATCGTATTCGAGCACATTTTCTTCGACAAAGGCGTAATTGCCTTCGCGCGGAAGATCGAACAGCGAGCAGTAACGCTGTGCAGACATATTGTCAATCATCACGATTTGCGCTCCGGGAAACGTTGCGGGGATTTCCCTGATAAGACGTGAGCCGATGTGACCCAGAGCTCCTGTTACCACTATTTTCATAAATTTCACCGTAGATATTCGTTCAGACAATTCTCGTAATAGGCTTTGGTTTCGATCAAGCCATTCTTTAGATCGTACTGCGGGGACCAGTTCAAAACCTCCTTAATTTTTTGGTTGCTGATGATTGCATCACCCACTTCGACCGCCTTTCTTTGTTTGGGCCAATTAACGAAATTAACGCTCCCCGAGCCGATATGTTGCACGGTGGCTTCGGCAATTTCAGCCACACTGTAATGCTCATCGCCAACCGCAAACAAGGTCTCCCCCCGGAATCGATCCGTCTGGAATGCATGAATGAGCGCTGCAATTGCATCTTCCACGTAAATCACGTTTCTTCTCTGCTTACCGTCACCAAAGACCGTAATCGCTTTTGCTTGTAAGGCCAGCCCAATGAAATAGTTATTAAAAGTGAACTCCGGACTATGTATGCTCGCCCGAGGGCCATAAACATTAGAGAGTCTGACGACGCCTCCCCGCATCTGGTAGGCATGCGAATAGATCAGAACGTATTTCTCCGAGACAGATTTGTTGGCAGAATAAATGTCTGTTGGAAATTCAGGGTGTTTTTCGTCTGCGGGGGAGTACTGTAGCTTGCCCAACTGGGTGCTGGTTCCTATGTGAATGAACTTCACATCCCTATTGAACCGACGAGCTGCTTCCAGCAAATTAATTACTCCCCGACTGTTCACATCCAGATCAATCCAGGGTTCTTTCATCGAAAAAGGATGAGATGTGGAAGCAGCACAATTAACAATAACATCTTTCTTCGTAACCTCCTGGGAAATCTGATCAAAATTGAGTATGTCATGATACCGCAGTCTGACCAAGTCCTTAATACTATGAATGTTGTATAGGTTTCCACCGGATCGGGGGTCCAGACAATCGAAAATGGTTACTTCGGCACCCAATTCAATGCACTTGTGGGCCAGATTGCTACCGATAAACCCCAATCCCCCGGTAATCAATACTCTTAGGCCTTTTAAACTGTGTAGACTAGCTTTAGCTTGCATTTCATCTCCTTAATCCAGAGATTCTAATATGTTTAATCATTCAGGATCGCTTTAATTCCATCACAAATTCTATCAATCTGTTCTTCTGTCAAATTAGCGGCTCCCGGAAGATTAATTCCGCGCACAGATATATCGTACGCCACAGGATTTAGTGGTTCATATTTTTCCTGACAATCTGGAAAAGCCGGCAGTGATGATAAAGGATAAAAAAACGGTCGTGCGGGGATCCCAAATTTTGCCAGCTTCTCTATAGCATCATGTTTGGTCAGGTTGTGTGATTTCCCAAAAACAACGGCTGTAATCCATGCTCCATTAATTCCGCCTTCCGGCTCCGGATTTAGCTCAATATCATCAACATCACTCAAACGTTCCTTATACATTCGAAGTTGTTCTCTTTTTTTCCCTACCAGCTCGTCAACACGCTGAAACTGAGCATATCCTAATGCGGCCTGTATGTTGAAAGGCATATATTTAAAGGTTACTTCGTAATTGTAGTACAAGGGGCCATCGGGCTTGCGGCCGTCGACCGTGATCCCTCCATACAAAACAACGTTCGTATACACCGTCATCATCGAGGAGCAGCATGCCACCCTCACCGGTGGTAAGCGTTTTTGTGCGGTGAAAACTGAACACCGAGCCGATGCCAAACTTGCCGGCTCTAATACCACGATATTTTGAACCAAGCGCCTCTGCAGCGTCCTCAATAAGTGGGATGCCATACTCTTGAGAAATCGACAGGAGTTCATCCATCCGCGGCATATTGCCATACAGGTCAACGACAATAATCGCTTTGGTATTTTCAGTGATGCTATCCCTGACTGACGCAGGGTCCAAACACCAGCTTTCCGGGTCAATGTCGCAAAATACGGGTGTTGCCCCGAGGTAGGTAATGGGAGCGGCAGTGGCTATCCAGGTACACTCGGGCACAATGACCTCGTCACCGGGTTTGATACCCAGTCCGGTCAATAAAAGGTGGATAGATGTGGTGCAGTTGGGAGTCATAAGGGCATATTTGCGATCGTGATATTCGGCAAAAACTCTTTGGAATTCCTCACAATAGAAGTAAGGTTGTTCGTACCAGTCACGCATCGCCTTTTCGACAATTTTGATTTCATGTTCCGTGATCCATGGCCCGGCTATGAAAATTTGTTCCATCTTAATTCACTCCAAAATGCAGATGATTGTATCAAAGATTTGGTAAATATCCATTCCATTTGATGACAAACTTATCACGACTAGTTTTTGATACTAAATTTCTATTTCCATATCATCAGTCGCGGCAAAAGTTCTGTCAAAAAATTCTCGCGCTTCCGCTTCCGCATGTCGTCTTGCTTCTAAGGTTGAATATTCGTTTGCATCAAAATGCACCAGCGCTAGCATTTTAGCATTTCCTGCATCTAATACGATAAATGCGCTGCTGCACTCAATAAGTGTGCAAAGTGTATTGCCGGTGTGTGTATCGTACCACCCGTTAGTACCCAGAAAACGAACTCGCATTTTGTAATCTTTTTAAGTTGTCTTGTTTTTGAGGGCTTTTCCTGAATTCAGTGCTTTTATCAATCAGCCTGGTGCTTGCCTATGGGACGCGCCGGGACTCCCACAACCGTTACACCGTCGGGAACATCTTCGGTTACCACCGCGCCGGCGCCGACGACCGCATCAGCGCCGATTGAAATGCGCGGAAGAACTGTTGATCCGGCGCAAATCCATCCATTAACGCCGACTTCGACCAAACCACATAAAGTTGCTCCCGGAGCAGCTTCCACACCCGCTTGGAGAATATTTTCATGATCAACGCTTGCATTTGTATTGATAATACACTGCTTTCCAATTACAGTTTCCGCTAAAACTTTAGCACCAGCTAATATTTGGGAACCTTCACCAACCTCAGCATTCTTATCAATCCATGCCGTCGGGTGAGCTACGGTAACGGCCTGCAGTCCCTCTGCAACGAGTGCCTCATGCAAACGCAATCGAACCCGGCCATGAGGATTGCCAATAGCAACCAAAAAACCTGTTTTTTTTCTGTTTTGCGTCTTAACCCAATGCTTGAATCCATCCCACCCTTCGTAGATAGGAACATCTGGAAAAGGGGACGGAAGACCGGGCGTATCATCGATGACAGCTGAAACAATTGAACCATAGTGTTCGACAATCACCCGTAAGATTTTAGCCTGTCCTGTGCCACCATATATCAGGAC
Source organism: uncultured Desulfobacterales bacterium (assembly GCA_947259495.1). Lineage (GTDB taxonomy): Bacteria > Desulfobacterota > Desulfobacteria > Desulfobacterales > JAHEIW01 > JAHEIW01. The sequence goes on from CAMYLV010000002.1 coordinate 93,353, forward strand.
TTTTGGTGGCAGTCTGTTGATATGCGACAGCAAAACAACTCCTCCTGCACGAAAAGCCATTTCAGAACTCAAAAATGGGAACTGTTCTTTGTAGACAACACAATGTAATGTACATTCAAAAAGTTATAAAACTAAACAGTTATTTTGTTTTGTGTATCGAGCTATTGAAAGGTGCCCAGTGGCTAGTTACACTGGTTTCATTATAGTGCGCTGAAATGGCAAAAAGCCGCTTCATGAATACCCAAAAACCGGCAGCTTTTCAAGGACAAAACCGAACGGCACTCAAATCGTCTTTGGCTGGTCTGAATGATCTTTACACCGAAGGGACTGCGCCGCAACGAGGCACGATTCATCCTTAAAAGGTATAAGTCGATTCTCTGATTTGTCTCAAATGCCCTGCCGTGATGGAAATGATCCGCTTTCGCGGGGACAAATTGGATCCATCGCGCTTTGCAAATTGGATGGGCGGCCGCTTTTAGCTGCAGTCCAAATCCCATATCAGCTTACACAACATCTAGTGGCGCTTTTCTTCTTGACTAACAACAGCCCATTTGTCATACACTACCCTTAAAAAAAAGCAAGGGCCTCTTGGCCTGGGGGCGAATTATCGATGCTCGCGAAGATGTAATGGATGGACTTGCCAATTTGCCCAAGCCAGCTTTAATGGCCCCAATCCACGCCAAACTCTTTCGAATCAGCCCTTAACAAATGTTCCTTTTTTTTGCCAGGCACTTTAACGACATAGACCATCTGACGCCCGTGGTGTGGAAAATGAAGAAGGCGAATCATTCGGTCGCAGTCTACTGTATGAATCCGCGTTTCGATTATTGCAGTGATTATCGCCTTCGTTTTCTGAAAGATCTGGGCGTTACCGTCGATTATTTACACAATCATTTTGACAGTCGTCGCGGCAGGTTTCATGAACTGGTGAATTCTGTCATGCACAAAGCTTATGCCGCTCAAAAAAGATTCGTACCGCATCGTCTGGGGTCACCATCTTATGAAAGGCTGATTGGATATCTTGCGGGTCAGGCTGGGACAATGTTCTACAAACTCCTTCGCTTCGGCTACTATGACCTTCGGTGGGCGCGGTCTATCCTCAAAAAATCAGGCGCCCGGGCCATATGTTTTGATCACATCATGCCGGGGCTGTATGTTGTCGGCAATCTTTTGAAAGCGGCGCAAGAAATGTCCATACCTTCTTTTTCACTTCCCCACGGCGTTCTTCTATACACCAATGAAGCAACCAAACCTAAATCGACGGATGCGAGAAGATTGGCAAAATTTAATGGATTTGATTATATTATCGTACCAAATGGGTTGCGCAAGGATCTTCTGGTGCGATCCGGTGTTTCAGCAGAAAAAATTTTTGTGCTCGGATGTGCCAGATACAGCGATGAATGGCTGGAGCAAAACAAAAAAATTATCCCACGGCGGATAGAAGCGACGGCACATCGCAAAAACAGACTAAAAGTTGTCTTTATGCCGTCCAAGCCCCAGTGCCAGGCTGATTTAGGCAGATTGAATACCACCTGTAACATATTAGCCGGCATGGAGAATATTGACGTTATGATTAAACCCCATACCCGGGCAGGAGGTGAAAAACATCTGTTTGAAGGCAACAACCTGCCGGATGCATCGCGCATTCTCACCGCGGAATTATGTGAATGGGCAGATGTCTCCCTTGTCGTCGGCTCCAGCGTGATCACCGAGGCACTCATGCGAAAAAAGCCCGCGCTGTATCTCAAATACCTGCATGCAAACACCACGCTGTTTGAAAAATTGGGGGCCTGCTGGACGATACAAGATGAAAATGAGCTGGAAAATGCATTAATGTCTTTGCAAAAAAATAAAACCGGCGTACCCTATGAAGAGGCCGGTGTTTTAGATTATGTAACAGAAGTCGTCTACGGCGGCAGGGCAGAAAAGGACGTGCTTGGAAATTACGAAAACTTTATCGTGGGTCACGCAAAGGATCGATAATACTGATTTTCAAATTGCTCCGAACAATTTTTCTTTCAGTCGTCTAAACGGATTCAACCTGTTTTCACGTACCAGGCGCTTCATATACATTGACGAAAATTCAGGCTCTATGGCCGGCTCTGCAGACACGGCCCAGTCGTTGCAATCGTAGCCGATCGCTTCCAGATAAGGCAGATAGGCGCTTTTAAAAACTTCCGTGTCCTCTTCGGTAAACCAGTTGCGCCAATCTCCATAGGCTTTTTTGCGGGCCACTTTGGCTTTACCGGTTGACTTTGGCACCTCGGCTTCATTTCTGACCGCAAAACCCAGATAATCGTTCAAAGCCTTAAAATTTCCCTGGATCATATCTTCGTACTTAAAGAGAAACCAGTCGTCGCCCAGGCTATTGACGAATTCGCTCATTCTTTGATACCGCAAGCGTTCATCTTTAACGACCTCTTCGGTGGTAATGGGCCAGTTGCCGTGGCCGATGTAGCGGCAGAGGACGTGGAAGGGGACTGATTTCGGACCGAGTTCCTTCCTCTGAACCAGCTCCAGGTGCGTTCGATACTGTTTCCAGTTTCCCTTTGGCCCTTTGTGCCACCGGAAGAGCATGCGGCTGACGGCAACATCTCGCGGATCCCGGGCCATCCATATTTTACGATCATATTGCTCATCGGATACATGCTGTTCATAAACTTCAAAAGTTTTCCCTTTGCGTTCACTGTAGGTGTGCTTATAGACAGCATTTTCAAATTTACCCGCATATTTTCCGGGGTGACCGCCGGAAAATGCCTGGCAATTCGGCAGACCGGCGGCTACTTTGAACAAAAGCGCCGTCGTTCCGGATTTACCCCGTCCTAAAATCAAAATTTTCATTATAACTTCCTCAAAAGGTAAACTGTAAAATAATTGTATACACCTAAAATTTTATGAATTGTCGTTTTTTTTACATGTTTATATTCCAACGGATTGCTGGCACCCACTTATTGTAACCCCTATCACATGTCAACAGCTGATTCGAAAAAGCTTGTCGAAAATGGGCTCAACCTTCACGTCGGCTCCGTCGCCTAGTAACTGCTGAAATCGTGCCAACCTGGCGCTGATCTCATTGGCGTCAACGGGGGGATATCGGTGACGTTCGAACTCCGGTGTTTTCAGAGAGCCCGGTTGGTACGATTTGTAACGCTGTCGAATACGGCGTTTTGTTGTTTTGAACCAACCGTTAAACCGATTCCTTATCGGCGGCGACGGCGACATTTTCAGTTTGCTTAAGGCCTTTTCCAGAACATCGACGATTCGCTCACAGGCCAGCGGTCCGTCCAAAGCTGCCAGATGCTGGTTCACAAGTGCTTTGCGTTCATCACCCTTCGCTGCTCCGAGTTCGCCGGCAACAATCATTCGGAGGGTCCCCTCCAGTTCTTCGTAATTGAAACACTGATGACTCAATCGGTTGGGCAGCCGGTAAAACCCATCATCATAGAAATCATTGACGGTCGCTCTGTATGATATGGCTGGAATATGCATCACATATGCTTCCACTCCGGTCGTGCAGCCGTTGTGAATGAGGGCTTTGGCGGCCATCAGCCACGGTACCACATTGCCCTCGTTGGTAACATTTACGCGCCGGCAGCGTTCAGCAATTTCGCGATAGATGGCCTGATTTTCGGTGGGATGCGGCCGCACAACAATGGTGTGATCTGAGAATGATTTTTCCAGCGCAGGAATAAGTTGCTGGAAATCTTTAAAAACGGCCTGTTTGTGATCACGAAAACCTTCGGCATAAGAACGCGGCATCCCTCTGGCAGCTTGTCCAAATTCAGCGATTTCGTCCGCCGGCTTTCCCGGTACAAACAGGTTCTGTCCCGGATAAAACGCATTGACATGATTAAAATTCGTATTGATCAGGAAAAATTCTCCATAAGTGTCCCGGATGTTATTGACAGCATTTTCATAAAATGAATACATTTCAGGGCGCAGTAAATCGTTGCGTGGGTTGCCGGTGACGTGAATCGGTTTGTCAGCAGGGAAGTTAGGATATTGGCGCCACAATTGGGCATTATCTTCGCCCCACGCAAAAAAATGAGATACATAATTCATTCCCGCAGGTGAGAGGCGTCGGGAAAAATAGATCTCGGCCGGTAGATGCACGAGTGCCTCTTCATCCCACGCCACGATTTCATGACCCAGCTGACGTGATATCGGGAAAAATTTGCGATTACCAATCCGCAGTGATTTCGAAAGGAAGATGCTTTTTGGAAATGACGCTATGCGAAATTCCACTTCCCGCTTGGGCCCGATGATTGAAGGGATACCCCGCCTTGCTGCGATGCAGACAAGCAGCAGTTTAGCATCCAACTCGCGCACCTGGTTTTCAACAGGAACCAATAAGGCTGATCTCTTCGATTTCATTTTTCTTTTTAACGTTTCCCATACAAAAAAATCTGGCGTACGGGTCATTGTCTCAAAATAGAATTTTCGTGTTAGAGGTGAATTCCTAATTTTGGCGCCCAATCTAACTTTCGGGCCATATTTTGTCAAGAAAAGGTGTTTCTTATCGTTAGCGGCTCAATTCGGTATTTATTTTTCCTAAAATGGGTTTATGCTCAATTTAAACTTTATTTGAGCTGATCCGGCTTGAAACTTGTGATAAAAAGGTTTAAAAGTTTTATCTTTAGATTTAGTTTTGATGAGCGGAACGTTTTTTTGACAACCACCATAAACGGGGAATGACTGAAAGTTAACCATGAGCATAACCACAGCAAAGGTATCCCTGCTTCTTCCCGTAGAGAATCAGGTGCGTGAGCTGGATTCCAAGATTCTTTTGGCCTGCATAGCTGCCCGACGCGGCTTTACGTCATATATTGGATCCCGCCGGGAAATTCATTTCAATATCACTTCCTTTCCACAGGGCATTTATCTATCCAAAAGCATCACGGCAGCCAGCGACATGATGTTTCGGATTATGCGAAAACTCGGCCATGAAATTGGCGCCTGGGATGAAGAAGCGCTGGTTCATCTGCCGCCTGACACCTACTATTCACGGCGCTTGTCGCCGGCAGCGATGATCCATGTTTCACGGTTTTTCGCCTGGGGTGAGGATAATGCTGAATTGTGGCGCCAATATCCTCATTTGCCCAAAGAGGCCGTCATTGAGGTTACTGGCAATCCACGCAATGATCTCCTCAGACCGGAGTTGCATGCCTATTATGACAGCGAGGTCGCAAAGATCAAAGAGGCGTACGGTGATTTTATCCTGGTCAACACAAATTTCAATCACGTCAATGCCTTTACGCCGGTCCAGAACCTGTTTCAACCCATTAAAGAACCCGATGAAATTCCAAAATTCGGCCGGGCCGCCAAAGGCATGAGTCGAGCGTACGCCGAAGGCCTGCGGGATCATAAGCATTCGATTTTCAGAGATTTTCAGAGATTGATTCCTGCCCTTGATAAAGCCTTTCCGGATTATCATATCGTTGTTCGGCCCCATCCGACCGAAAGTCAGAAAATTTATCATGATATCGCAGCCCGGTGCCGTCGGGTGAAAGTTACCAATGAGGGCAATGTCGTTCCCTGGCTTCTGGCCACCAAAGCATTGGTTCACAATAGCTGTACAACCGGTGTTGAAGCCTATGTGATGGGGGTTCCGGCCATAACTTACCGGGCATCGATCAACGAGACCTATGATTTCGGATTTTACCGGTTGCCAAATCTGATCAGCCATCCCTGCTTTAATTTGGATGAACTGGAAGCGAGTCTGAAGAAAATTTTAAACGGCGAGCTCGGTCCGGCGGATGGGGACGACCGCAAGCAGATTATTGAACACTACCTGGCAGCCCAGGAGGGGCCTCTGGCCTGTGAGCGCATGGTTGAAGTGATTGAAGAAATCGTTAAAGGTCGACGGAAATGGCCGAAACCGGGAGTCGGCACTCGCATTTACGGTTGGTCTCTGTATGCTGTGCGAACAATGGTAAAGCGATACAAAGATTCTAGACCCGCTTCCCATAACAAACCGGAGTTTCAACGCCACCGTTATCCGGAAGTGTCGCTGAGTGATATGAAGGAGCGAGTGGCTCGATTTCAGCAATTGTTAGGCTCCAGCAATGAGCTAACGGTGGAACGATTTTTGAATCAGTTTTTTCGGATTAGTGCCTGAAGTTGGAATTTAAACGGCACCCTTGACAGCGCCAGTACCCTCGTCCTATAGTCGCCTTCGCTAAAAGAAATGAATGATGGAGAAACACCATGAAGGTTTTTATTTTGGGAACGGGAAAAACAGGAACGACGGCCTTAGTCTATAAGGTAGCCGGCGGTTTGCCGAATTGTATGGCATTTTCAGGAGGCAAACCCGGTAAATATTTAGGTGATTACGAAAACGCTGTCTATAAACATACCTATGAGGAGCGCAAAGGCAAAAATTTTGATCTTTATCGCGATCATTTAAAAAGCGCGCATTATGACCGCAAAATTTGGATGGCCCGTGACCCTAGGGATGCTGCTGTCAGTCGCATGCTCTATCGCTGGCACCGAGGGATTCTGGGCCACAAGAAGCAATATCAAGCTCATCTTGACCTCGTATTGAAAAAAGAACAGGATCCCAAATCAGTTGCATTTCATGAAATTTGTCGTTACACGGGTCATAACGGGTGGCCACGCGGGGTAGAAGACGTCATCGAGGAAGAACGGAACCGCTATGCGAATATGTGCAAATTCGTTAAAAGTTTAGATGGCGATTGGCATTTATTCAAATACGAGGAAATGATAAACCAGAAATTCGATGCCTTGAACGATTATTTAGGCTTCAAGGTTCAAAATGAAGCCGTGGTACCAATTGGTACCGGCAAAGAAAAAGTCGTTCGTAAGAAGACCTATGGTGACTGGCGTCATTGGTTTGTTGATAAAGATTTGGCGCTTTTCAAACCAGCTTTTTTACCTTACATGCAGGTCGTTGGATACGACTGTGAAGATTGGAATCTGAACCCCGAGCCTGTCATCGAGCCCCAGTTTTCATCTGAGTACATGCAGAGTCTGCCGCGCAAAGCCAAAAAAAATACCATCATGCGTTTTATCGATAATATTTCGCAGAAGCTTATTAAGAAAAGCTGAGGGGTATTTGCGCGCCAGCATCTACACGGGCATCGTAAGACGCCACAGCATAGATCGTCACAATTGATAAATAGCCGTAGAATCTTAATGTGTGATTCTGCGGCTTTTTTAAATCGATTATTGTTTCAAATAAACTTCTCGCAGCTTTAAATCTGCCTTTCCAACGGTGGGAATGATTCCGCTGGCCTGAATGGGCAAGCCCGTAGTGAGGTCTATATAGACGGCAATATCTTTCTGGAAACCCAGAAATGAAAAAGTTTCAGCCTCTTCCTTACCGGCGTATAAAGGTTGGGCAGTTATCATGATTTTAATGGCCCTCACTGTGCCTTGTTTTAGCGTTTCAACCTGTTGGTTTTTTTCGATGTAATTGATGTTAATGGGCAGTGTTCCTTCCTTTTTAAGCTGTACGCGATGTAATTGCCTTTTTCCAAATATGCAAAGCGCTAATGGTTTGTTATCATTAGAAAGAGCGACAGCGGAAATTATATAAATTAGCACGGAACGCTCGGAAACGCCGGGGCATCTCAGATGGTTTTTTTCGTATGGATAGAAGGTGTCCTTGATATTTGTCCATTTATCGGGTTCCAGCCTGGCTTCCCCTTTGCCTTTCGGTTCACTCCGATGCCGAAAAACGCCCTGATCGGTAAAACGATACATTTTTTTAAAATCATCCTCGCCACGGCGCAGTCTGACACGCCCGAGAGCGTAACCATCCGTTGGGTTAAACCAGATGCGGTTAGATATGTTGACCGGTGATCGAAACCTGGGTTTAATGCGCGTCTGGATGGTCATTTGAGCAGCTTGTGCAGTTTGCGGCTCAACAGGATTGCCTTTGGGGGATTTAAGCAGCACGGCATCAAGCTCGGAGGCTGCAAGTGAATTCAATTGGATATCGCTCGAAACCTCGACCCAAAAATTTTTAGCGTGAAATGAAAGGTCAGTCCAGGGCACCCGATTGGCGTTCAGTTTGAGACGTGAAATAGGGTGAGCCCCTGCGGGTTTGGTCAGGACCCCAAACACTAGTAAGATCGCCAGGAAAAATATGCCAAGTTTATATCTAATTAAAATCATAAAAATTCGTTCAGTCCGGTTCAATCTCACTGAACCGACTAAAAACCAAATCCTGCATCAGTTTGAATATGGGTCTAATAGAGACGTTTATTTTCCGAGACTCGATTGTGAATATTCTGAGTCAAGAGACCGTATTTATTATTCGAAAAGTCTACAAACAGAGGATTTTCCAAATTTCTTCTATTCGATTCAGGATAATTGAAAAGTGGCCTTCATCCGGGTAAAAGGTGGCCCGGCAATTGGGAATGGTCTGGGCTATGTAACGGGCCATTTCCGGCGGCACGATCCGGTCCTTTTCTCCATGCCACAGATGTATAACGATAGGGATGTCTTTCAGGGAAAATCCCCACGGGCGGCTGTATAACATCACATCGGTTGCCGGCCACTTTAGGCTGCTGCCGAACGCTTCGCGAAATGAAGCGCTCAAGACTTTTTTAAGCTCCGTATTTTTTAGAGCGATTTTATCCGGACCGGCGACTTTGCCGGACAAAATTGAGAGCATGCGCTCAGGGTAATTCCGAAAACAGATGGCCGAAAAGGGGTATAAGGCGGCCGCGATTGTCGGGGCGCGGCCGGCAAGACGTAACCCTTGGCAATACATCCAGGGCACACCCCGCATCAGACCTGCAACATCAACCGGACCCATTCCGCTTATAATGCCCACCGCATCCAGGCGATCCGGAATTTTAGAGGCGCAGGCTGCCGCGTAAGGCCCTCCTCCGGACACGCCTATTGTCGAAAAGCGATCGATTTTAAGGGCGTTCGCTAGTTCGGTGACATCATCGGCCCAGTCGATGAACTTGCGCGCAGGTTTAAAGCTGGAAAGTCCGTACCCCGGGCGATCGATTCCGATGAAGCGGACATGCGTGTCCCGGGAAATCTTTTCTGCCAGCCCGGCTTCCAGACGCGAGCCGGGAAATCCATGAAAATAGAAAACCGGCTTTCCATGCAGGTCGCCGAATTCTGCAAATCCCAGTTTGCGCCCGTCGGCAAGGGTGATGTGCTGGTTAGTGGTTTTTGTGCGGGTTGATTCCAAACCGGCAATTTTATCGATACTAACCGTGTGTTTTGACCAGCTGGATTAAATCGAGTTTCTTCAGCGTACTTTCTTCCGGTTTGCCGCTGTCCGGATCCCAGCCCATGGCCTGGCGATATTCCCGGGCTAAATTGTCGACATCCAGGGTTACACCAGCCAGCGGGCCGTCTTCCTGGGGTGGCAACCCGGCCATTCTAGCGGGCAGCTTGACATCAGAGGGGGCAATCCCTTCCCGCAGGTTAAAACAGTGTCGCAGGGTCTGGATACGGGCGCCGGTGGTCAGGACTTCATCAACGTCCAGGTCCCAGCCGGTGACGGCGTTGAAAAACTCAACCAGCGGATAATTGCCGAAAAACATCATCGGCATGAGACACACGCCGGCGCTGGAGCCCACCTGAAGATATTGAGAGGCCGTGGCACTCACCGGGCCTTTACCGGTATAAGTGTAGCGATCATATTCCCCGATCTTCAATTCAGGGTAGGGCGCGTACTGTCCGGGACCGCCGTCGACGCGGGCCATGGGTGCTGCGGTATGACGACCCGGGGTGGGATCACACACAAAACCGGTTCCGCGGCTGGGAAGCAACAGCGCATTGTGCAGGCCGGGTTCCTGGCCGCCCACGTGCATGGCAAATTCAGAGGCACCTTTGCCGATCCTTTCAGCCGCCAGCCTGACCCCATCGGCTAAAACATCGCCGAATCCTTCGCGAGCGATCATTTTGGCCGTCATCTGAATCATGGCCTCGGCATTGCCCCAGGTGAGCGCAATGCCGTCGGTATCGGCGGCAGTAAGGATGCCGTTTTCAAAGCATTCCATGGCAAAAGCCAGTGTGGTGCCGGTAGAGATCGTGTCCAGGCCGCTACGGTTGCACATATCGTTTAATTTAATGATGGATTCGAAGTCGTCACACATGCACATGGTACCGAAGGCGCCAATGGTTTCATACTCGGGTTTATGGGTTTCGCCCACCGGGTACTTACCACCATCGACATTGAAAATGCCCCCGCAGGCAATCGGGCAGTTGGCACAGCCGTATTTACGGCTCTGATAAGCGATAACGGCATCGGCATCGGCAATTTTTTCCAGATTCGGAAATGACTGTTCGCCGGTGTGTTGCCAGTTTTTTACAGGGGTGGCCCCCGAGGCGACCAGTCCCCCCGTCAGCCCGCAGGTGCCATGTTCCATCAGCATTTGCGCAAATCCGCCCATATCCCGCATGTCTTTGATAAAGGCTTTGCGCAGCCGGACCAGTTCATCTGGGTCGGCAATACGGGCCTTGCCGGTTCCCCGTACGGCGACGGCCTTGAGCTTTTTGGCGCCCATGACCGCACCCACCCCCGAGCGCGCCGCAACGCGTCCGGCGTCATTGACAATTCCGCTAATCAATGAAAGCTTTTCAGAAGCCGGTCCGATGGAGGCAATCCGAATCTTTTTATCTCCGGCCTGTTTTTGAATTGATCGTTCGGTGTCGATGGTATCATGACCCCAGAGTTGGGCGGCATCCTTGATCTCGATGCGATCATCGGTTACGGCAATATATTTAGGCCCCGGCGCCGTGCCACTGACAAAAATTGCATCCCAGCCGGCGGCCTTTAATTCAGCCCCGAAATACCCACCGGAATTGGCATCACCCCAGCCGCCGGTCAACGGAGATTTGCAGACGGCCATATAGCGACCGCCGGTGGGCACCTTCGTGCCGGTCAACGGCCCGGTCGTAAACCCCAGATAGCTTTCAGGGCCCAAGGGATCGACGCCTTTTTTCTGACGTTCAAATAAGATCCGTGCGCCCAGGCCCTGTCCACCGATAAAATCACGGGCCAGCTGCTCATCCAGCTTTACCATCTCAATTTTGTCTGTGGTTAAATCGATAAACCCAATTTTTCCTGCATAGCCACCAGCCATTAAACGCCTCCTTTATAGGTTTCAATTTTTGGTACTGTTTTATAGCCTTAATTGAAATGACAGTCAAAATGTTTCGTCGCTAATTTAGGCGTAATTTTGTGTGAATTTACACCCAGGCTTGGAATTTCTTTGTAAAAATAGGCCGGATTCTCTCAGATACGGCAGGCTCTATGCGGTTGCCCGGTGGCTACCGAACCACAGATGACGCAAATAAAAATGCGCAAGCGATCCTTTTCTATGCGTATGCGATCGACCATCTTGGCGCAGAAAATGCCCATCGCATGGCTCGCTCTTTTGAGTTTTTTTTGGCCAAAAGCCCACTTTTTGTTATCAAATTGATGCCGCTTTCAGGTATATGCCCCAAACATTGGGCATATCCCCTAGCCGCGCGCGATGTCCACCGGCGGTATTTAAGTTTCAAATTATCAATTTATACAATAATTTAAGACTATTATATTTTTTTAAAAATCACCCGCGATGGTTTGGCAAACCATTTGCTCTCTCAATTCAGCAAGCAACAAGATCGGGGTTATTCGCTTGCTAACCTTTATCAGCATAAAGATTAGCCATCGGGGCAGTCGCTTCGACCGCTTTCTATGCCGGCGCGCCGGCCTGTATAAATATATAGAGTAAGATCTCTAACATCATCCATTTGGCTTGTTGTTCGGATCTGAAGATAAATAGCTTTATGCAGGTTGGCGCCTTATTTTTTCTGAAAATGGCTCGCAGCAGGGGGATATCAAGGGCGGCAAGAAAAACGCTCGGTCGGCCCCTTAATGCATCTTTACCTTAAAGGTGACCGCGCGATTAAAAAAGCGGGCCTGTTCATTTGTTTCTTCTTTCAGGGGGTCGCTCGTCCCCACCCCTTTGGCATTGAAATTTTCGTTAACAAGGCCCTTAGAAGTTAAAATTGCCAGTATGGTTTTAGCCCGCTGGCGGCTGATTTGCATATTTAATTCTTCTGTTCCGGTGCTGTCCGAGTGGCCGATGATTTCGATCCGATAGTTCCGTCCAACCGCCTTGGCTAAGGTATCAAATTCCTTAAATTGCTTGATTAACTGATCGATGCCGGCCTGCTGGCCCGGCGCAAGCTCTTTGTGTCCGGCCTTGAAGAACAATGTCTGTTGGTCAATTTTTTGCTTGATCTGGTTTAGCCGCTCAATGTGCGTAGTGATAAGCCGATCAAATTGGAAATCTGAAATGCTCGGTATGGATTTGATCTTTTTTTGAACATCCACCAGCCACTGCTGGCTTGCAGCACCGCGGGCGTGAAGCGTCCTTCCTTTTATTTCAAGTGTTACCCTCCGGGGCGGTTGCAGTTGCGTTTCAATATCCAGCAGCTCGGAGTCATCATATTTTTCTACCCAGGGAAAAGCGGACACCTGTTTGCGGCTGGTTTCGATCCACTGATGCAGGGCGGCCCCCTTGGCGTGCAGGGCACCATTTTTAAATTCCAGTTTGACGGTTTCAGGCGGGCTGAGAGCTGCATTCAGACGTTGATTGGCGTATTCAGGGAAAAGGGAATAATACGGTTCCCAGTGAAATATAATCTGCTTCGGATGCAGGCCGGACGCGTTCTGTTGGGCTGCTGGATCCGGTGCCAGAGGATCTTTCAGGCCATAGATATGGTGTTTGCCGTCCCTTTTTTCGACGTTTGTGACGACGACACCCGGTTGATCGCGCAGCTCGGAGACATATTGTGACCAGCGACGATGGTCTCGGTAGCTGTTCAGCGACCATCCCCCCAGCAAGATCAAGAAAAGGGCCATAACGAGCAACAGCAGATAAGGCGGCTTTTGTTTTTCTTTTTTGAACTGAGCTTCTAGACAGTCTTCAAGAATGTAACGAATTTCTTCAAATGGCGCGGAGTTTCCGTCAAAATACTTCATGGCTTCAGGTAGTCTGAAATGAATTTCCTCCAGAGCATCTTTTAATACGTTTTGCAGGTTTACCGGCGGATTTCCGCGAATGACAGCTGCCAAAAACGCATGCGGCCCGTGTTCGATCCAGACACTGCGCTCGCCCACGCGCAGTGTCTCGAGGGTTTCGTCGGTTGTTGCACCAAATGAATCCTGCACAAAATCCTTGATGGCGGTCAACATGCTGGAGACCAGATCCGGATCGTCGGCGATAACTGTTTGGGCCGCGATCTGTTGCAGGACCAGGCCGGTTTCGCGATGAATGAGAAACACCTGTTCGACCTGGTAAATGAGCGTATGCAGCAGCACAACCTCGGCAAACGGTTTCTGAGTTCTGAGCGCTTCGAGTCGCCACTTCAGGCCGTTTATGGATAAGCTATGTTCAAGGATCTGGTTGAAGCTTTGGATCATCCCTTGGATGGCCGAGGCAATGGCTCTGCGGATGGCCGGTCCCATAACCGGAAAGAGCGCATCCACCAGCACTTGGCGGTCTCTTTTAATGGAAGATTTGATCGCATTTTCCGTGATGGGCTCCAAAGCCATTTCAATTTTTTTATCATGTGCAGCGCGCAGTGAAATGGCTTCCGGCAGAACCTGGCTGACGTCTTTGGCATGTAGATCGGGGGTGTCCAGACGCTTTTGTAAATCGTCCAGCTGCGCTTGAATGGGTTTAAGCAGCAGCTCGCGCAGTTCATTTAAAGCGTCCTGCGGCTTGTGGGAATCCGGCGACCCCGTTTTTTGACTTTGATCGTCAGTCGAATCACTCATGCTTCAAATCACCTGCTGCCAGGTTGAATTTTTCGGCCAGTTCATTGGATGTGCGCACGGCCAGCTCCATCAACAGTTCAGATAGGGTTGTCCGTGCTACTTTATCTGCATTGAGTTCATTGAATGCCTGTTTGAGTGCCTTGGAAGCGTCGTCTTGCTTTTCGACGATTTCGTTGGATAAATCTTTGGAGGCCTCTAACAGTTGCTGCCGTAATTCGCGCGTGTCTTTACTTTGTTTTTCTTCCAGCTGCTCGACATTTTTAGATATGAGTCGCATTGAATCTTTAAACTCTTTGGATAATTTTTTGGCGGACGCATCGCGCATGGATTGCTCATTTTTGAGTCGATCGCTGAGCGCTTCGACTTCTTTTTTGATAAATATCTCAATTGAATCCAAACGTTTATGCGTTGCATCGCGTAATTCCGTTAGCTTTTTCTGCAGGCCATCTTCCAGGCGCGCAAATCGTTTTTCATAATCCTGCATCTGATTGCCGAAAATAATCTCTCTGATTTTGTCGACACTCTGGGTTTCTGTTGCTTCTTGAGCGCAATCCTGAAGTCGTCTGCCCGGGGGGCAGTCAGTAGAAGAATTATCTTTCGAAGATGATGGGCGGGTTTTTTTCTTGGCCTTTGTCACCGGTTTGCTCCTTTCATTTTAAATCAGAAGCAATCTCAAAAATACTCCGGCAAACCGTATACAGGTGGTTTGTTTTTTTTGGGACCACTTCCAATGGATTGAATATCGGGTTGCACCGATGCCGGAAATCGAATACTTTTTCACTTTTATGCTAAAAGTCGAACTTTTTCAAGGAAATTTAACCTGTTGTGAAGTTTTAAAATTTTTGCTATTGAGAAAGAAAGTTAAGGCGCGTTGTTAAATTGCGGTTGCGCTGTGCCCTGTGCATATGTATGCCTGTTGGTCAATTGTAGAACAGGCATGCGATAAATGAGTGGTTTCTGCTTGGCGCTGAAAGTTCAACTCGTTTGCTACGGTTTTTCACTAAACTTAGCGGTGGTCAAATGGCTTCTGTCAAGAAAAAAATTTGCCTGTTAGGGTCGTTTGCAGTTGGGAAAACCAGCCTGATCGAACGCTTTGTCTACGACCGGTTTGATGAAAAATATTTAACCACTATCGGCGTCAAAATCAGTCAAAAAGCGTTGCCACCGATTCAAGTTCCGAATAGCGGCCAGATGATTCAGCATACCTTTCTCATCTGGGACATTGCCGCCCTGGAAAAATTTGACAGTGCGGTGATGAACTACTTCCGCGGCGCCGCAGGTGCCCTGGTCGTTGCCGATCTGACCCGGCCGGAAACCATCGGGTACATCAATGAAGTATGCGACCGGTTTAAGTCCATCAATCCGGACGCAATCGTGGTCGTTTTGGGCAATAAGCTGGATATTTTCAAGGAAGATAAAAAAACGCTCACTGCCCTGAAAACAACAGCCGCAGATTATGAGACCGATTTGATTTTAACCAGCGCCAAGACCGGCGAGCAGGTTGAACAGGCATTTATGAACCTGTCACAAAAAATTGGGTGCCCTCAATGAGTGATGCCTTAGAGCAATTGTTGGCCTACAAAAATTTAGGGACCGTTATTTTTAACGAGCAGTTCAATATCGTCGAGGCGGATAAACGGGCGCACGAAATTTTTGTATCTATCGGGCCACGACTGAGCAAAGGTAATTTGCTGGACTTTTTCCCCGAATTGATTGGCAGTGAAGATTTTCTAAATCAAATCATACAGCAAAAAAAAAGCGATTTTCATCTGGAATTTATTAATCGCTCCACGGGCGATGAGCGTTCTACTTATTTTAATTTGCTCGTTCTGCCGGACAAACAGCCGAATCATGGACTTCTCATACTCGAGGATGCTACGGATCAGGCATTGGCTGCCCAGGGATTGAATCAACAAAGATATGAACTTTATCTTTACAAATGCGATCCGGAATTTCGCAAGCAGTTTCTGAGCGAAAGCATTTTGGGCAACTCAGAAGCCATTCAGCTCGTCCGCGAAACAATTCAAAAACTCAGCAGATTCCCATCGGCCACGGTTTTGCTGATGGGGGAAACCGGCTCGGGAAAAAACCTGGCTGCCCGTGTTCTCCACTATAGTTCGATGTCAGCCGATGCGCCCTTTGTTGAAATTAATTGTGCCGCGCTTCCGGAGCATCTAATTGAATCAGAGCTTTTCGGATACGAAAAAGGTGCGTTTACGCACGCGGTGACCGCAAAGCGCGGGTTATTGGAGGAAGCCCAGGGCGGCACCCTGTTTTTGGATGAAATCGGTGAAATGCCGCTCAGCATGCAGGCCAAGCTACTGAATGCGCTTGAAACCAAACAATTCCGCCGTCTGGGCAGCACCAAATCCATTGAAGCCGACATTCGCGTCATCGCGGCCACGAATCGCAATTTACAAAATGAGGTAGAAGAAAAGCGTTTTCGTGAAGATCTTTTTTACCGGTTAAATGTCGTCTCTATGACCATGCCTCCCCTGCGGGAGCTGGGAGCGGATATTATGATCATTTCCGAATATCTGTTGAAACTATTTAATGTTGAGTTCAAAAAAGACGTCAGGGGATTTACCGAGGATGCGCGTCATATTTTACTCGGCTATTCCTGGCCCGGTAACGTCAGAGAGTTAAGCAATTGCCTGGAAAGGGCCATGATATTTACCGATCAAGACACACTGGATGCTTCTGCGCTTATTATTTCTGGAACACAAGCCCGACCGGGCAAACATCAAGCGCACCAATGGACCGTCCCGCCCGGCGGTATTGTATTGGAGGATGTGGAGCGGCAGCTGATTTTGTCGGCTTTAGAGCAATCCGACCATAATAAAAGCAAGGCCGCCCGACTGTTGGGCTTGACCCGTGACACGTTGCGATACCGTCTGGATAAATACCAGCTCTCATAATTCTTCTGCGCCATTTACCCCATCACCTTCGGCAATATCCCCCGGTTCGTTTTTTTTCTGGCGCCATCCCATCTGATTCAGATAAAATAATTTATTAATACCGAATACTTATAGAATATCCCCAATCCGGATCAGAATGGCATGATACTTGTTTATGAATACAACCACGTGGAGCTGCTATGAAACTGATTTGCCCAAAATGTGGGAAAGTGCAGAACGTGAACAAAGATGAGATGATGGGCCGCTACATTGTCTGCAGACATTGCCGCTATGCGTTTAAGTGGGAAAAAAACCTAAGGCGCCAGGATGATGATAAACCCCATCCGGCTTAGTCTTCAATGAATGCCTTAAATTTCGCGAGCCCTTCTTCGATTTCGGATTTATCGATTCCCGAATACGCCAGACGGATATAGGCGTTCTTCTCACCCTCTAAAGGACGGCCGAAATGTAAGCGCGAGCAAAATGATACGCCGGTTGCGGTCAAAACACTTCTTCTGAATTCCTCGTAGTCGTATAGGCCTTTTTGCTGCATGGCAGCGGTCACATTTGGGAAAAGGTAAAAAGTGGCATTGGGCCGAAAGCAGTGAATGCCGTCAATTGAATTTAAGATGTCCACCGCGGCATCCCGTCTTTTTTTTAGCGTGTCAAGGATTTGTCGGACTTCGGTCTGATCACCGGTGAGCCCAGCAATGGCGCCGTATTGAATAAAATGATTCGGGCAGGATTCATCGTTGACGTTTAATTTGGCAATCACATCGATAATCTCTTTGGGGCCGATGGCGGCGCCCAGACGCCAGCCGGTCATGGCAAACTTTTTAGAGAAGGTGTACAGGATGATGCTGCGCTCAGCCATACCCGGCAGTGCAGCGAAGGAGGTGCTTTGGCCCGCATAGCGGATGTCAAAATAGGCTTCGTCGCACAAAACAAAAAGGTTGTGTTTGCTCACCAGCTTAGCCAGTTTTTGCAGTTCCTCCATCGCACATTCGGCGCCGGTGGGGTTTTGCAGGTCATTGAGGATCAGCAGTTTGGTTTTCGGTGTAATTTTTTTGGCAAGCTTTTCAATATCGATGTCAAAGTTATCTTCGCCTTCAAGATAACTATAGGGAACAGCAATACCGCCGTTGAACTCGATCTGCGATTCATAAATTGGATATCCGGGATTGGGGTAGAGCACTTCATCGCCCGGATTCATCAGCGCCAGAATAAACTTGCCGATTGTGGGTTTACCGCCGGGCTGAATGGCTACATTTTCCATTGAATACGGTATCCCGCGCGCAGCGCTCACATCAGCCGCCAGAATTTCACGCAATTGCGGTATGCCGGCATTGGGGCAATAGCCGGTCTTGCCGTCTTGCATGGCTTTGATGGCGCCCTCCATAACATTGGCCGGTGTCAAAATATTCATATCACCCAGATGGAATGGATACACCTTGTTGCCCTTGGCTGCAAAGGCAGCCGCTTCGGCCGATACCGCAAATGCGGTTTCGGTACCCAACTTCTGAATTCGCTTTGCTATTTCCATATGATTTTCCTATCTGAGGATTGATGCGCACGTTATCTCGTTGAATTGATAAGCGTAACCATAGACCAAAAAGACAAATTCTTCAACCCGCTAAATCCAATCAACCGTGTCGACTGCCATTCCAAAAAATAATGTCACCTTAATCGGTGCGGGTGTGACCGGGTGCAAAGCATACGGTTAAAAACACCCCATTACGGAATTGGGGTACAAGTGGTTGTAGAAAAAAACGTTGGAACAACGGAACGTATTTTAACAACCACTATCAAATCCCGAATTTTTATTTTGCGGGTCGCTTCCATCAGGTACCGATTCAGCTGCTTTTTGATTTCAATTTAAGTTCCGGATGTGTTCAGCCGATATTGCCTATAAGCTGTCGGAATTACATTATGATACAAAAAATACATAAGGAACGCGCTATGCTGGACACCCATATTTCCCACCAACCGATTTCCGTTATGACCGCGGTCAACTTTGGCGAGCTAAAGCTCAGCCGAAACCCGGCCGAAACATTGGTGGCCTTTTCTATCGGTGCAGGAATCGGGGTAACCATGTATGATCCGGTTATAAAGGTCGGTGGATTGTTGAATTTTGTCCTACCCGATTCCTCAACGATGTCATCATCGCAAGCGCAATTCCACCCGTTTATGTTTGCCGATACCGGTCTGGCCGCTTTTTCAGATGCGTTGCACAATATCGGAGCGAAAACTGATAATCTAAAAGTGGTGATTGCCGGTGGGGCACAGATAATGGATCAAACCGCCGCATTTAATATCGGCCACAAAAACCACCAAGCGGTTACTTCATATTTAGGTGAAAAAAAATTGGCCGTTCATTATGCGGATATCGGCGGTATTTTCATGAGAACACTGCGTCTGGATATTGGCAATGGCGACAATCTAATACAGACCTTGGGTCAGACAGAGGCAAAAGTATGACCAATGTCGATGATATCATTAGCGGAATTGATACGCTCAGGCCGATACCGCCTGTGGCGGCCCAGATCATGGCGCTGGCCGAAGATGAGAACAGTTCCATGTCAGAGATTGCCGATCTGATCGTTCATGATCCTTCTCTCACCGCCAGCATTTTGAAAATTTGCAATGCAGCTTACTTCGGATTGTCACGGCGGGTTGATTCGGTGCGGGATGCCATCGTTTTGCTGGGGCTGGATGAGATTATCGAGCTTGTTTTGCTCAACGCAACTGCCGAAAACTTCAGAGATGAACCCGATGGTTATGGCCTCGGCGAGGGAGAACTCTGGCAACATGCGGTCTTATCAGCTTATGCGGCCAAAATACTGGCAGAAAGCCATGGATTTACATCCCAAAAGCATCTTGTTTTTACAGCAGCGCTACTCAAAGATATCGGAAAAATAATTATGGGCCGGTTCGTGGCATTTTCCTATGAAAAAATTAATATCCTGGTCCATTCAAGAGGATATAGCTTTAATGAAGCTGAAAAAGAAGTCATCGGCATCAATCATGAAGAACTGGGTGCCCGGGTCGGACAGAAGTGGCGTTTTGGTGATCAACTCATTTACATGATTCGACACCATCACATGACTGATAAAACCGCCAGAGACGACCCGGAAACTGCCTTGGTGTATCTGGCAGATATTATCTGCATGATGATTGGATTCGGCACCGGCGTGGATGGGCTTGCATATCGTTTCTACAGTGAGGTCCTGGATCGCATGAAACTTACCGAGAAAGATTTGCAAAACGTGATTTTTGATACCGGGCAGCGCCGGCAGAAACTTGATAAGTTGTTGTACCTGGTATGAGCCCACATGTCAGACGCCATTTCAAAACCCCGTTTCAGCCGATTTGCGGCTTTTGTAAAGCGCTAAGCGCTTTACAACAAATGCCCGCAAAATCAGCTCTAAAGAGGTTTTGAAATGGTCTCTATGCGAAAGCTGGCGGCATTGGGTTAATTAAAATTATAGTTGAGCCTCTTAAAATGAGTGCTTATCCGTTCGGATCAGGCTCCTCCTGATGGAAAAAATTCTTCTAAATTCAGCCGGTTGACTGCATCCGAAATCAGTTCTCCGATAACCTTTTCCGCATCTTTGTTTCCGAAAACGCGCAATCGTTCAGCATTGCCGGTGATCGTCTGGCCGGCCACAAATCGGTTCTGTTTGAGCAGGTTGGCCTGGTAGGTCATATGAACAACCCACTTGCGCTCCACCAGATCGAGTTTAAACTCTTTTAAAATAATTTCTATGGCGGTTGGCTGGCCCTGATCCTCTGGCGCAACCCGGATGCCAGCATTTTCAAATCTTTGTTTGAAAATCCGCTTTATCATTGAGCACAGACTAAAAGCACCGACGAGTCGTTTTTTTTTGTCATCTCGCGCTTTGCCATCGCTCACAACAATCAGCGTAAAGTCTCCTGAAAAATCTTTAAGGGCCATTTTAGCACTTTTGGTGACAAGGGCCTGCTCTGCTCTTTGATCTTCAAAGATCAAAGAAATATCGGATTCGTTGGCAGTCACCGTTTCTGAGGGTAATTGATAATTGACCACCAAATAATTTTTCGAAGCGCAATAACTGGTTGCCATGGCAACGAAAAGTATAATCGCTAGTGTTTTTATGCGGCAGCTAACCAGCATCATAGATGTGTTCTCCTTTCTTTAATTATTGGGTTAGCATAAATTGACCACATCGATAACGCCGTCATCCAGATCCGCTACCAGCAGTTTGTTACGCAGCAACCCGGGTTTGTTTTGAATTGTCTTTACCACCTCTGCACATTCGAGTGCTGCGAGAAAGGTTACTGAATACGGCACCGTGCCGAGTGCCGCTTCAGCCCCTTTGGACGGTACATTTTCTTCTTCCCCATAAATTAGCGTCAAGCCCTGGTCATCGGGAAAAACGGTTGTCACATGTCCGGATGCGCCTGCAACCGCAGCGGATACCAGCGGAGATCCGAGTTGCTTGCATAGTCGCTCCAAAACAAAGCGTGTTTTTAAATTGTCCAGACAGTCAACACTGACGTCGGAATGCCGCAAAAGTTCTAAGCCGTTTTTAGCATTTAAAAACAGGGAATACGCGTTCACTTCAAGCGCTGAATTAATTGTTTTGATCCGTTGGGCGGCGGCTTCGGCTTTAGATTTGGACATTCGGCTGGGCGAACTTAAAAATTGACGGTTCAAATTGCTTTCTTCAAAGGTATCCCCGTCAATTACATTCAGCATGCCGACGCCGATGCGTGCCAGGATTTCCACCACTGCTCCACCAAGACCGCCGAGCCCGACCACACTGACGCATGCTTTTAAGAGGGCAGCCTGGTCCTGTGGGCTGAATGTTTTCATATTGCGCGCATATCGTTCGGGGACGGCGCCGTGTTCGAGAGCCATGATTTCTATCTCACGGCCGCTGATACCCATGGCTTTTGATAATTGGGCTATTTGCCTGATGGAGATACTGTTATAGGAGGTGTGATCCGGGAATTCTTTGGGCTGTGCGTGCCTTAAAATCCTCTCAATTGCATCCGCGTTCAACGCCTATCCTCCTCCAACCGGCGGGAAAATGCCGACCCTTTCGCCGCCGTCCAAAATGGTCGTCAGCTCAGCTCTGACACCATCGACGAAAACGAGTTTTATCTTATCTTCAGGTATGTCCAGCTGGGCTAGCAAAGCACCAATAGTGAGGCCGGCTTCGATGGCAAAGTTGTCGGCTGTGGATGGCATAAAATTTTGCAGGTTGGCGAATAATTTGAGCTGTATATAAGATTCCCTATCCATTGTTTTCCGTTGTATTCAAGCGGTTGCTGTATTAAGTAATTCGATTTACGACGCCAGTTTGCATAAGGTACTAGCGTTAAAATTAATTTCAATTTAATATTAATTTTCATGCTAGATTCGGACAAAAAGATTTGCCGGATAACTGAATCCTAGAACCAATCCATTAGAAAGTCAAGTGTACAGTGGTTTTGTTGGCGCTGCGATGATTAATACGATTACCACTATTTTTCCCATATTCGCCATCATTCTTCTGGGATGGCTGGCAAGGGTTTTCGGTGAATTTGCGGTGGTTGCTATTTCTGTCAATACACTGTTGTCGGCAGTGACCTACACGATCTGGTTGAGCCTTGTGGGCCAATGATCTTTGCGGTGCGACTTCAAACCCAAAATCCGAAGCAGGTATGGCGGTTAAAAATATATTTGTCTGTTGTCAGAAATTCATTTTCCGGTGTAGAATAAATATACAATTTAAAATTTGAAACGCTCAATTCAGGTGCAAACGACTTTGAATTTGGATTCCGGACGCTGATTATGAAATTACCCTTTAAAAAAGCCCTGGTGACAGGTGGTGCCGGGTTTATCGGCTCTCATCTGGTAGAGGCGCTGGTGTCGGCCGGATGCCAGGTGACAGTATTGGATAATCTATCATCCGGCAACGCTGCCAATTTGAAACATCTGGAAGGAAAATTTTCCTTTTATCAGGAAGATATTCGGGAAGCTAAAGCATTGCATGCGGCCGCAGAAAAATGTGATGTTGTCTTCCATCTGGCTGCTGTCGTTTCCGTTCCTCTGACAATTGAAAATCCGGTTGACGCTGCCGCTGTGAATGAAATGGGCTCCCTGCTGGTCCTTGATGCCGCGCGCAAACAACAGGTGAAGCGGGTCGTTTTTTCCAGCTCATGCGCTATCTACGGTGACGATCCGCGCTTGCCAAAGCACGAAGGTATGCATCCGAAACCGATGAGTCCCTATGCGGTTCAAAAGCTGGCGGCTGAATATTATACCAGCGTATTTTATAATCTGTATGGCATTGAAACCGCCGTGCTGCGTTATTTTAATGTTTACGGTCCCCGACAGGACCCGTCCTCACCGTATTCTGGCGTGATCTCCATTTTTATGACAAAAGCGTTGCTTAATGAGGCTGCTGTTATTTACGGTGATGGCAACCAGAGCAGGGATTTTATTTATGTTGCGGATGTTGTCAAAGCCAATTTGCTGGCCGCAACTGCCAAAAACGCCAGTGGTCAGGTAATGAATATCGGTTCGGGTCGGGGGGTTCGTATCAACAAACTCTGGCAGACGATTTGTGCTCTGTCCGGCCGGAGCCTTGATCCAAGGTATACGAATAAAAGGCCGGGCGATATCGTTGAATCCGTAGCCGGCATTGAGAGAGCAAAAGAACTTCTGGATTTTGAGTGTGAGGTTTCCTTTGAGAAGGGAATTGAACTGACCTTTGAATGGTACCGCAAGAATCAGAGGTCAGAAGTCGGATAACAGAGGTCAGAAGACAAGTGACAGAAGGCAGAAGTAAAAAATAGGTTCCAGGGGTCGAGCATACGTTATATTGGTTTGATTGGTTTAATTCGCTCGTTTGGTTTTGTCTAAGGCAACCAAATCAACCAATAGGACAAATAAAACCAATTTAACAAATCCCTGAACCTCTGAACCCCTGAACGCTGAACCCCTGGATCTGAAGAATGGAGTTATCAATGGAACTAAAGTACCAGAAAGTACTTGTCACCGGTGCGGCCGGTTTCATCGGATTTCATTTGGCCAAACGGTTGTTGGATGACAATTGCCAGGTTGTGGGCGTTGACAATGTAAACCCGTATTATGATGTTACGCTGAAGGAGGCCCGGCTGCAAGAATTAAAAAAAGAAAGAAATTTTACGTTTATAAAATTGGATCTGGCCGAGGGCAAACAGCTGCAAGACCTTTTTACCCGGACGGGGTTCGATGTGGTCGTCAATCTGGCTGCCCAGGCCGGGGTCCGATATTCACTTGAAAACCCGCGTGCATACGTGGATTCAAACCTGGTCGGGTTTGTCAATCTTCTCGAATGCTGCCGGCACCATGCTGTGCGGCATCTTGTTTTCGCATCTTCGAGCTCGGTTTACGGCGCCAACACCGCCATGCCCTTTTCCGTGCATCACAATGTCGATCATCCGGTCTCGTTGTATGCGGCCACGAAAAAAGCCAATGAACTCATGGCCCACACTTACAGCCATCTGTATCGGCTTCCCTGCACCGGCTTGCGGTTTTTTACAGTTTACGGACCCTGGGGGCGACCGGATATGGCTCTTTTTCTCTTCACCCGAGCCATCCTGCAAAATAAACCGATTCAGGTTTACAATCATGGCAAGATGCAACGCGATTTTACCTATATCGACGATATTATTGAAGGGGTGGTTCGGGTAATGGGCCGGCTTCCGGAGGCCAATCCGGACTGGAGCGGGGACGCGCCTGATCCGGGCACATCATCTGCGCCCTATAAGATATATAACATCGGCAACAATAATCCGGTGGAGCTCATTAAATTTATTGAAGTTATTGAAGCCGCTTTGGGCAAGCAGGCTACCAAACAGTTTATGGACCTGCAACCGGGAGACGTTGTGGCGACGTATGCGAATGTGGATGATCTAATGCAGGATGTCGGATTTAAGCCAGCGACACCCATCGAAGACGGCGTCGCGCGTTTTGTTGAATGGTATAAGCAATTTTACGGTGAATTATAATATTTAAATAATAATATAAAAATTCAATTAAAGAATTAAATAAAAATATAAAAAATTAATTAATAAAAATTTTAATTTAGGAAATAAATTTATATTTTATTTAATATTTATTATTTTACAGAATGTTGACCACCAAAGCCCTTTCATTAAAGGGCTTTTTCGCTTTTTATTCCGCGGCCCATAACAAAAGGGCTATCCTCTGTGCGATAGCCCCTGTAACATCTGGTACGCCCGGCTGGATTCGAACCAGCGGCTTTCAGCTCCGGAGGCTGACGCTCTATCCCCTGAGCTACGGGCGCATGCTGAGAACTTTGACAAGTATTCCATTTTGCCCAATTTCAGTGTCAGACTCAAATTTTAATCCTCGACATACTTCAAGTATGCCTTCGGTATAAAATTTTCGCTTCCTTGAACTTGAACTAAATTGAACGCTTCTCAAAGACCTCAAAACTAACTAATTTATACTTACCCATAAGTCAAGGTCAAAACTTTTGAGTCAATAGAGCGGTTGTCGTCTTAAAACTTGAAACAATCATTTGGATATCGGCTTCACCTTTTGACAATATTGAGAAGGCCTTTTTCGATGGCTTCTTTGGCTTCACCGACCACATACAGTGAGCCGGCAATGCAGATAACATCATCTGGGCCTGCAGTCGTTATTGCATATTGGGCCGCCGCAGCAACCTCCGGTATAATCCTTACATTTGAAATGGTCTTTTGAGCGATTGCATAAAGTTTTTCCGGTGCGAGGGCCCGCTCCGTTTTTGCCCGGGTAATGATGGCCCGGGAACATCGGGGCAGCAAACTTTTAAGCATAGGCCGAAACGGTTTATCGTCCAATATCCCGATAACGAGCGTTATTCGCCGTTTGGGCAGGTCTTCGGTCAGGAATTTGGCCAGGTTGCGTGCGGCAACTAAATTGTGAGCGCCGTCCAGGATGACCAACGGCTTGTCGCAGACAATTTCCAGTCTGCCGGGCCACCGAGTGACTGCCAGGCCCTGTTTAATACTTTCCGGAGTTAATTTGGCTTTGTCTTTTATTAACAGCTCGCAGGCGGCCAGGGCAAGAGCCGCATTTTGAACCTGATAGCGTCCCAGTAGGGATGTCTGTAAGTGGTGCCAATTATTTTCGATACCGGTATAGGAAAATTGTCCGGATTGATTTTGTCTGACCTTAAAATCTTTCCCCAGCATGAATAGCGGAGCAGATTTTTTTCGGGCAATTTTATGAACAACAGATCGGGCCTGTTTTTGTTTTATTGCGGTGATCACCGGCGTCGCTTGCTTGATGATGCCGGCTTTTTCGCGGGCAATCTCAACCAGGGTGTTGCCCAGATAATCGCGATGTTCCAGGGACACATTCGTAATGATGGAAATCGCCGGCTGAATGATATTGGTGGCATCATAGCGCCCGCCCATTCCGGTTTCGATCACGCCCCAATCTACCTGGCGCCGGCTGAATGCATACAGGGCCATGGCGGTGGAGAATTCAAAAAAAGTCGGGCTGCGGTCTCCGTGGTGGACGCGCTTAACTGCCTGATAGGATTTGACGACCTCTTCGTTTGATATTTGATGGTTGTTGATGCAGATTCTTTCATTAAAACGTACCAGGTGCGGTGAGGTATACAGGCCGACGTTGTAGCCGGATTCGTAAAGAATAGAGGAAAGCGCCGCGGCAACCGAGCCTTTGCCGTTGGTTCCGGCAACATGAACACAGGCATAATTCTTGTGGGGTTCTCCGAGGCCATCAAGTATGCTTTGGATCGTTTCCAGACCGAGTATGATCCCAAATCTTTTCAGACCATACATCGTATTTAAGCATTTTTGATAAGTATCTTTTGATGCCATTGCGATAAAAAAACCCGGCAGAAAGCGATTCTGCCGGGTTTCCGGTTTATTTGAGTTGGGCCCTATCTTCTGCGGTATTTGGCGGCACGAACAACGGCCAGTCTTTCCCTTCTTAAGGCTTCGCGCATCTTGCGACGTCTGTATTCACTCGGCTTTTCATAGTTCTTCTTGAGCTTGAGCCGTTTGAACAGGCCATCATTTTGAATCTTCTTTTTCAAGATTCGCATGGCCTTTTCAACATCGTTGTCGATGACCCTGACTTCAATATCCTTCAAATTCCTCGCCCCCTTTTACGGTTCAATTTTATTAGTAAGTTCTTGAAATTGTCTATTTTCCAATAATTTAGATCAAACACGTATTTATATATTGTATGTTTTCATTTGGCAAGAGAAAATCCCCGATTTTTTACAAAATTTTAAACCACAGGCCTTTGAATTTAATCTTTTCGCTCAAAGGCACATCAATATAATCTTGACACGAGCCTTGCCTTCCGCCATACTCTGCCGGCAAAAAAACAGTATTTTGTAAACCTAAACTCAGCGATTGTCGAGGTCGTAGATCCGCAAGCGAAAGGAAGGAGGACTGCACATGCGATTGATATTATTGGGTGGACCCGGTGCGGGGAAGGGCACGCAGGCCAACTTTGTTAAAAACCACTATCAGATTCCTCAAATTTCAACCGGTGATATGTTGCGCGCCGCTTTAAAGGAAGGCAGCGAGTTGGGCTTAAAGGCCAAAGAATACATGGATGCTGGCAAGCTTGTTCCGGATGATGTCATCATCGGTTTGGTCAAAGAACGAATTACACAATCGGATTGTGAAAACGGTTTTTTATTTGATGGGTTTCCGCGAACCATCCCTCAGGCAGATGCCATGAAATACGCTGGAGTGCCGATTGAGGCGGTGGTAGACATTAACGTTCCGGATGCAGAAATCATCAAACGCATGAGCGGTCGACGGGTTCACCTGGCCAGCGGGCGGACTTATCACGTGCTGTTCAATCCACCGCGGGAAGCGGACAAAGACGATGAAACCGGGGAGCCGTTGATTCAGCGTGATGACGACCAGGAAGAAACCGTGCGAAAACGACTGGATGTCTATCACGCCCAAACAGAGCCTCTAATTGACTATTATAAAGATTGGGAAAAATCCGATAAAGTTGCCGCGCCAAAATATTTCCGTATTGAGGGCGTCGGCAAGGTTGAAGAAATACGGGATCAGATTTTCGCAGCCCTGGATGATTTAAAGTAACAGCGATCAGAAAACAGAGGCCAGAAAACAGAGAACAGAAGATAGCAGTCAAATATCAAAATATTTCAACTTGCACACATCATTTCTGACTGACGCTGTTCTCTGATTTCTGTGTTTCGTCTTCGGTTATCTGTTTGCTTCTATCTGTCTTCCGACCTCTGTCTTCTGTTTTCTGACTTCTGACAGCTGTCATCTATCCTCAGTTGCCCCCTGATTTCGAATTAGTTCTCTGACCAAATCTAAGGCTTCCTGCCGGGTCATCTCAGGTTTGGACAAGCGTTCTTCTTCCACGCGAGCTAAAATTTTTTTAAAAGTTGGAGAAGGCTTAAGCCCAAAGTCAGCAATTAGGTCATGGCCGGTTATCAGTTGCGCTCCGGATGCTCTGGGCTTGAAATCGTTTTCAAAATCAAGCATCAATTGGACTAGAAAAGTCATAAAAGCGGCGCTCTGCCGGCTGTGTTTTTTTGCTTTGCCCAGCGTATCAGCAGCGGCCATCACGAGGAGCGCAGGGATATACGTGCCGCATTTAATAAAAAATCGAGTCTTCGCCCGGGGAGCGGTATTTTGTTTCTGGTGTGCCGTATAAAGCTGTCGAGGGCGCGTGTGATGTCGCACCAGAAAACGAATGGCGTCGGTAAAGCGATTTGAGCATTTCAGCCGCCGGCAGATGCTTTCAGCCATCTGTGCACTTCGGTGCTCATGGCCGTAAAAATGAAGGATACCGTCACGATCAACGGTTTGCGTCGGTGGTTTTCCAATATCATGCACCAGAATGGAAAACTTGAGCAACGCAATTTGCGCTTTAGCGATGCGGCGGGCCAGTTGCGCGCCATCGACTGTCGCTAATTTTGGATTGGGCGTCAGTAACCTTTCCAAATGGTAAAATGCATGCAGCGTATGCTCAAAAGCGTTGAACTGGTGATGCCGATTTTGGCGGCAGTTTCTTAAATCCGCAAGCTCGGGTAGAACTGCAAACAGCAGGCCACTGTCCGCCATCTGGCAGAGGTAAGGGTGGGACCCAGGACATCCTATCATTTTAAAAAACTCATCGTTAACCCGTTCGCCGGCTGATTGCCGGATGAGGGCTGCATTTTCTTCGATTGCACCTCTCGTCTTTGATTCAATCTCAAACTCAAATTGTGCCGCGATTCGATACGCTCTGAGCAATCGGACAGGATCCCGCCTGAAAATACCCGCTGAAACCATACGAATGGTCCGGTGGTTCAAATCGCGCTGTGCCCCCATCGGATCGATTAATTGCTGAGATGACAGGTCGTAAGCCATGGCATTGATCGTGAAGTCCCTTGCCATCAGATCTTTTTCAATGGACGCTTCTTTTGCTCCGGCAATATCAATAATGGCCTTGTCGCTAACCACCCGGATGATCTTCTGGCCGGATTTGCCGATTTCAACCAAACGACCATTAGTGTTGGTTTCGATCTGGCGCGCGAATCTAATTGGATTTCCAAGCACGGCAACATCATAGTCCACCGGATAACGGCCGCAAAGCATATCTCGGATCGAGCCGCCGACAAGGAATGCGCCGGCCGTTTTCGGAAAAATTTTAGTATCAATTTGAATCATTGTAGCTGTCCGATGTGAAACACAGAGTGGGGTTGCGCTCGGATTATATAACACAGTCTGAGCGGAATTTAAAAACGATCTGCGGGCGCTTGTGTTAAAGCGTCCAAAAATCGGACAAACTGCTTGACATGATTGCCATTATGATATAATTTTTAAAGTAGCTAATTTCAGGCATAACCCGCCAGATAGTGAGGATGTCTAATTAGAATCTTCTAGTTTAAAGTCACTGTACACTCATAATCCTTCTTAAAAACCGACATGGATCCAGTCCATTAGCCTGCTGTGTAAGGACGCCTATTTTTAATCAAATGCGCAAAGTCGCCAAGTGTCACCGCCACTTATATGCTTTCTATCAAGGATAACCCGCCTTGTGCTTAATGATAATGCTAAAGCGTTGGAAAACGTTTGTTGATAAAGCATTGAATATCGTTGCGTTGCGGCGATTGTCAACTGCAAAGGAATAACTGCGGTCTAGATCATTTTCGGCCAGCGGCAGAAAAGCCTGCCTGCATAATAACATAAAGGGGAAAAAGCTAGATGAATATCGTAGAACTGAAAGAGAAGAATATTAGCGAACTCACGCAAATGGCAAAACAGTATAAAATTGATGGCGCTGCCGGCATGCGCAAACAGGAGCTGATGTTTGCCCTGCTTCAACACCAGATTGAAAAAAACGGTTTCATTTTTGGTGAAGGAACGCTGGAGATTTTACCCGACGGATTTGGCTTCCTCAGATCACCGGATTCCAATTATTTGCCAGGGCCGGATGATATTTACGTGTCGCCATCCCAGATTCGTCGATTTAACCTGAGGACCGGCGATACGATTTCAGGTCAGATTCGCCAGCCCAAAGAATCGGAGCGCTATTTTGCGTTGCTGAAAGTCGAGGCCGTAAATTTTGAAGATCCGGAAGTTGCCCGCGATAAAATACTTTTTGATAATCTCAAACCGCTTTATCCGGATCGTAAGGTCAGTCTTGAAAACGATCCTGAGAACTACTCCACCCGTATTATGGATATGATGATTCCCATTGGTTTTGGGCAGCGGGGCCTGATTGTTTCCCCGCCCCGATCCGGCAAAACAATGCTGTTGCAAAGTATTGCCAACGCCATTATCGCCAGTCACAAAGATGTGGTCCCTTTTGTGTTGCTGATCGATGAGCGGCCGGAAGAAGTTACCGACATGGAGCGCACGGTGGCTGCGGAAGTCATCAGTTCAACCTTTGATGAGCCTGCCGAACGACATGTTCAGGTAGCTGAGATGGTGATCGACAAAGCCAAGCGCCTGGTTGAACACAAAAAGGACGTGGTTATTCTGCTGGATAGCGTTACACGGTTAGCCCGTGCCTACAATTCAGTCGTACCGCCCAGCGGAAAGATTTTATCCGGTGGCGTGGACTCCAATGCCCTTCAACGACCCAAGCGATTTTTCGGTGCTGCCCGAAATATAGAAGAGGGCGGCAGTTTAACGATCATTGCCACCGCACTGGTTGATACGGGCAGCCGGATGGATGATGTTATTTTTGAGGAATTTAAGGGCACCGGCAATGCCGAAATTCAGTTAGATCGCCGCCTGGCCGATAAACGGGTGTTTCCCTCATTTGACATCAAACGTTCCGGAACGCGCAAAGAGGAACTGCTTTTAAACGAGGAAATCTTGAATCGGGTGTGGATATTGCGCAAGCTGCTGACATCATTAAATACGGTCGACAGTATGGAATTTTTACTGGATAAAATGCAGGGGACCAAAACCAATAAAGAATTTTTAGATTCAATGAATACGTAGCCGCGATCTCAATATTAGTCGATCGTGCCCTGGGGCCTTCGTGCATTTTTGGGACCGGTTCTAATAATATCAAAATCTGGATCGCTGCTGGTGCAGCCCCAAATAAAAATTAAGGGTTGCCAAAGGACATTGATTCGGATATAAAGTTCTGCTTTTAAAATGATAAACCTCAGGGGGTTGAGATAAAATGAAAACAGACATACATCCAGAGTATCACCAAACCACCATTCAGTGCGCCTGTGGCAACGTTTTGGAGGTTGGATCCACCAAATCTGATATCCGGGTTGAGATATGCTCAAAGTGCCATCCGTTTTTTACCGGCAAGCAAAAGCTGGTCGATACCGCCGGTCGCATCGAGCGCTTCCGCAAAAAATACGAAAAATTTCAACAAAAAAAAGAAAAGCCCAATTAGCAGCCCCCGCCGGTAATGATGTTGCTAAGCTTACAGGCGCCCTATATTCGGACTTGTACCGGCTTAACCGCATCAAAAACACGCGCATGCCATGTCGGCCTGATGACAGACTCGTCCACCGGCCGTTTCCCTCAAAAAATTCAACTGTTACTGAAAGAAGCCCGGTATACAAACGTTTTTTTCTACAACCCCTTATGCTGCACATCCGTATTCCGGAACATTATTAGGGAAAACGGTATAACCGATCGGGAAATCATTTGCTGAAAGAATTACATTCTTTAGGATGGCGTTAAAATGT
Organism: uncultured Desulfobacterales bacterium; assembly: GCA_947259495.1. GTDB lineage: Bacteria > Desulfobacterota > Desulfobacteria > Desulfobacterales > JAHEIW01 > JAHEIW01. The sequence continues at coordinate 125,215 of CAMYLV010000002.1, forward strand.
TTGAAAAACTAAAAGGGGTTGAAGAGAGATTCTTAGAAATTGAAAAGCGTCTGAGCGATCCGGAAATTGTAAAGGATCGGCAAGCGTATCAGACCCTTACGCGGGAGCACGCCGAGCTGAATAAAATTGTAGCGGTCTTTGATCAATACAAAAAAACGCTTGACGGTATTGAAGATAGTACGGAATTGTTGCACGATTCGGATCCGGATATCAAAAGTTTGGCCCGCGAAGAGCTTGCGGATCTAAATCAGAACAAAGATCGGCTTGAAGCGGATCTTAAACGGCTGCTTTTGCCCAGGGACCCCAACGATGATAAGAATGTGATCATTGAAATCCGGGCGGGCACCGGCGGCGAAGAAGCCGCTCTGTTTGCCGGCGATCTTTTTAGAATGTACGCGCGTTATGCCGAGACCCGCAACTGGAAGGTTGAAATCATGTCGCAACACCTGACCGGTGTCGGCGGCATCAAAGAAATTATTGCTCTGGTTCAGGGAAAAGGCGCTTACAGCGATTTCAAATTTGAAAGCGGCATTCATCGCGTTCAGCGAGTTCCGGCCACTGAAGCCCAGGGACGTATTCACACATCTGCGGTTACGGTGGCTGTTTTACCGGAGGCAGAAGAGGTGGATGTGACAATTGACCCCTCCGAGCTTAAAATCGACGTCTATCGTTCCACGGGTCCGGGCGGCCAGAGTGTCAATACGACCGATTCGGCTGTCCGCATCACCCATTTGCCGACGGGTTTGGTGGTCACCTGCCAGGATGAAAAATCGCAACTAAAAAATAAAAATAAGGCTCTAAAAGTGTTGCGGTCGCGATTACTGGACCAAATCACTCAGGAACAGAATGCAAAACGATCCGAAGCCCGTAAAAATCAGGTGGGAAGCGGGGATCGCAGCGGCCGTATCCGGACCTATAACTTTCCCCAGGGCAGGGTGACGGATCACCGCATCGGTCTGACCCTTTATAAACTGGAGGATATTCTGCAAGGGGGCATCAGTGAGCTCATTAATGAATTGACAACTTATTTTCAGGCACAGGCCCTTCAAAATGCACAATCAAATCAAACCCCGACGCCCTGAATGGACCATTAGCAAATTGCTGCAATGGTCCGCGACTTACTTTAAAACGCACCACATCGACAGCCCGAGGGCCACGGCCGAAATCCTTTTGTCCCATGCGCTGGCGGCAGAACGCATCGATTTGTACCTGCATTATGATCAACCCCTGAATACGGAAGAACTCAACCGGTTTAAAACCGTCATCAAGCGCCGCATAAACCGTGAGCCGGTGGCCTATATTCTGGGGCACAAAGAATTCTGGTCGCTGGATCTGGAAGTCACCCCGAATGTCCTGATACCCCGCCCGGAAACGGAATGTCTGGTTGAAAAAGCACTTGCAAACCTGACCGCGGATTCAGATTCAGGGTCCAAACGCATTCTGGAGCTGGGGACCGGTTGCGGGGCCATCATTCTGGCGCTGGCATCCGAAAAAGCCCGGCATGCCTATTGGGGGACCGATATTTCCAGAGCCGCGATCCAAGTTGCCCGGCGAAATTTTATTCGTCTGGGACTGGCCGCTAACATCTATTTTTTCGTCGCTGATTGGTTTGCGCCGTTTGCTGCCCGGGCGGGTTTGTTCGATTTGATCGTTTCCAATCCGCCGTATGTCAAATCAGAGGAACTAGAGCGGCTTCAACCGGAAATCCAGACCTATGAGCCCGCCGTTGCACTGGACGGATCAAAAGATGGTCTGCGATGTTTGCGCCGCATTATACAATCGGCCCATCTTTATCTGAAACCGGGCGGAGCGCTTATTTTAGAGATGGGGCATGATCAGAAAGAATCCTTAAAGTCAATAATTGACCGCTGCGGCCAATATCAAGAGGTCGTTTTTTATACGGACTATAGCGGATATGATCGCATCGTGGCTATGCGGAAAAATGCGGAATTTTATACCGCTTTACTATAAAATACGGGTAAACGCCATATTTTAAAGAAAAAACTGTTGCGATGCCGAACATAATTTGCTATTTGAAATGGATTTTTAATCACACACGTTGCCGGGTCTGCTGCCCGGTGCTTTCATTGAAAGTTGGCGGCAGGGTGAACGGCGGCGGAGGAAAAACCAAATGATGAAGGGAGAAAGAAAATGGCTTATGTCACCATGAAAGAGTTGCTGGAGGCCGGCGTTCACTTTGGCCATCAGACCAAACGCTGGAATCCCAAAATGAAACCCTATATTTTTGGGGCCCGAAACGGAATTTACATCATTGATCTTCAGAAAACCGTTTCGATGTTCAAAACCGCTTTTAGTTTTATTCAAGCAACGGTAGCTGAGGGCAAATCAGTCCTTTTTGTAGGCACTAAAAAACAGGCCCGCGAATCCATTTATGAGGAGGCCAATCGCTGTGAAATGTTTTACGTTCACAATCGTTGGCTGGGCGGCATGCTGACGAATTTCCAGACGATCCGGCAGAGTATTGATCGATTGAATTATCTTAACGATATCCAGAATGATGGCTCCATCAACCTGTTTCCCAAAAAAGAGCGACTAAAATTGGCCAAAGAGCGGGTAAAGCTTGATAATAACCTTGGCGGGATTCGGACCATGAATGATTTGCCCGGGGCAATTTTTGTCGTAGACCCGAAAAATGAGATGATTGCGGTTCTGGAGGGCAAACGGCTGAATATTCCTATCGTAGCGATTGTTGATACCAATTGTGATCCCGACGAGATTGATTATATTATACCGGGCAACGATGATGCGATTCGCGCGATTCGACTGTTAACCTCCAGAGTTGCCGATGCCTGCATCGCCGGTAAAGCGGCCTACGAAGAAAAAATGCAGGCCGAAGTCGACAAGGAAGGTGAAGACGAAACTGAGATTACAGCTGCCAGCGCCGAATTGAAACCGGGCGAGCGCAAAGTTATCTCCGATGGGACAAAGGGTCCGGTGGTCGAAATCATTCGCAAGACAGAGGACGATCAACCTTCTGAAACTGATGAGGCGGAGGCGGTCGTCAATGAAGATTCGGAAACAGAAAAACCCAAAGATCGAACGGACGCAGAAGTAGCAGGAGATTAAAAATGGCAAAGATCAGCGCGGGAATGGTAAAAGAGCTTCGGGAAAAAACTGGAGCCGGAATGATGGATTGTAAAAACGCCTTGTCTGAAGTCAACGGCGACATCGAAAATGCGATTGCATTTTTAAGGAAAAAGGGTCTGGCCACCGCTCAAAAAAGAGCCGGTCGCGCCCTAAACGAGGGAATCATTCAATCCTATATCCACATGACCGGAAAGCTGGGTGTTTTGATTGAAGTCAACTGCGAGACCGATTTTGTGGCAAAAAATGAGGATTTTCAAGAATTTGCCAAAAATATTGCCATGCATATTGCTGCCAGCAATCCCCTGGGTATTACGCCTGAAGATGTCCCTGAAAACCTCATTGAAAAAGAAAAAGAAATTTATCGGGCCCAGGCCCTTGAAATGGGAAAACCGGAGAACGTCATCGATAAAATTGTTGAGGGTAAGCTTAAAAAATTTTATGAGGAGAGCTGTCTACTGAATCAGCCTTATGTGCGTGACACCAATATATCCATTGCTGATCTGCTCAATGCCTTAATTGCCAAAATTGGTGAAAACATTTCTATCAAACGATTTATCCGCTATCAGATAGGAGAATCCTAAATCGTGAGCCGACCATTATACAAGCGCATAACCCTTAAACTAAGTGGTGAGGCGCTTATGGGAGACGATGATTTTGGCATCAGCCCGGATATGTTGATATATGTGGCCCAGGAGATTAAGTCTATCGTCGATCTGGGGGTGCAAATCGGTATTATTGTAGGAGGCGGCAACTTTTTCAGGGGTGTTGCCGCAACCGCCTACGGTATGGAGAGAGCTTCCGCAGATCACATGGGAATGCTGGCGACGGTCATCAACAGCCTGGCGTTGCAGAATGCCCTGGAGAAAAACGATCTCGAAACCCGTGTTCAAACTGCTATCTCCATGCATGAAGTTGCCGAGCCGTATATCCTTCGACGGGCGATCCGTCACCTGGAAAGGGGGCGGGTCGTTATCTTCGGCGCCGGGACCGGTAATCCGTATTTTACGACCGATACGGCTGCCGTGCTGCGGGCCCAGGAGATTCATGCCGAGATTCTGCTCAAAGCCACCAAGGTAGACGGGCTGTATGATTCGGATCCGGTTGTCAACAAAGACGCCCGGATTATAAAAAAAACAAGCTACATGGAGGTTCTTGAAAAACAGCTCAGGGTAATGGATATGACCGCGATATCACTGGCCATGGATAACCAGTTGCCGTTGGCTGTATTTAAACTCAAAACCAAAGGCAATATCAAAGCGGTTGTTTGTGGCGAAGATATTGGCACGCACATTTCTTAAAGCCTTCAGGCCGCACGGTCTGCCGACCTTCCGGCACAATTGGGTTGATGAGATCTTCAAATTCTTGATATAATATAACGTTACCCAACAATTGCCCTTCAGACATAATCAAGGAATAGTCATGATTGATGATATCTATCAAGAAACCACAGACAGTATGGGCAAGTCGGTCGAGGCGCTCAACCGGGAACTAAAACGGGTTCGCACGGGGCGTGCCTCTTTATCGATTCTTGACGGAATAAAAGTCGACTATTACGGTACCTTGACGCCGCTCAATCAGATGGCGACGCTTGCCGTACCCGAAAGCCGTTTGATAACGATCCAACCGTGGGATGTATCCGTGATCAAAGATATTGAAAAGGCGCTTTTAAAATCCGACCTGGGGCTTACCCCTGCCAATGACGGTAAGATTATACGCATCTCCATACCACCCCTTACCGAAGAGCGTCGCAAGGAACTGGTCAAGGTGGTGCATAAAATGTGTGAGGACTACAAGGTTTCGATTCGTAACATCCGGCGCGACTCAAATGAATTGCTCAAAAGCCTGAAAAAAGATGGTGATCTATCAGAGGATGACGCCTTCAAGTCCCAGGATGAGGTTCAAAAAATAACCGATGAGCACATCAAGCTCATCGACGAATGTTGTCAAGAAAAAGAGAAAGAAATCCTTGAATTCTAGTTCCTCCTCCCAAAACTCCGAAGATCTTGATAAAACGAAGCTGCCCGCCCATGTCGCCATCATCATGGATGGCAATGGAAGATGGGCGAAAAAGCATCTTTTGTCCCGTATTAAGGGACATGAAAAGGGGGCAGAAGCGGTACGAACGGTTGTGCGTGCCTGCCGTGAACTCGGAATTGCTTATCTGACGCTTTACGCCTTTTCGACCGAAAACTGGCAACGGCCTCAGAAAGAGGTTGCGGCCCTCATGACCCTCCTGACAAAATTCTTAAAATCCGAACAGAAGGAACTCGCTGCCAAGGACATCCGCCTGGCGGCAATCGGTCAAATAGAGCGGCTGCCGGCCAATGTTCAACAGGTGCTGCACGAGACCATGGAGTTAACCCGGAGCAATTCTGCCCTCCAGTTGAATTTGGCGTTGAGTTACGGCAGTCGGACGGAAATTGTTCGCATGGCCCGGCAGATTGCCAAAGAAGCGAAAAGCGAACAACTCGATCCGGATGATATTAATGCAGAAATCGTAGCTTCCCATCTGTACACAAAAGACATGCCGGATCCGGACCTTCTGATTCGGACCAGCGGGGAGATGCGCATCAGCAATTTTTTACTGTGGCAGATTGCCTATGCTGAAATCTATGTCACCCCGACCTACTGGCCTGATTTCGGCAAAGATGAGTTTGTCGAGATCCTGAAAAACTATCAGCAGCGCGAGCGCCGCTTCGGCCAAGTTTAGCTGCCGTTTTGCATGATCAAAAAGACCTTTCGGCGACGAAAGGGCAAAAGAGCTGCCGGAATGCACCTTAAGCGTTGGATTACAGGCTTAATTGCTCTGCCAATTCTAATTTTCCTGGTATACAAAGGCGGGGTGGCTTTCGCTTTGCTTGTCAGTGCCGCTAGTGTGGTGGCATTATGGGAATATTACCGCATTGTCCTGGACCCCGCACTTGCGGCGGTTTCCAGCATCATCTTGGGGTGGGGCTACTTGCTGGGCGTTGCCATCGTGTGGGCGGCTCACTGGGGGGGGCCGGATCTTATTCTGAGTCTGGTGGCTCTAAATCTTCTGGTGGTTGCCCTGATTTCGATGTTTCACTTTAAAGCGGATCCCGCAGTTTTAAAAGTGACTGTCCGTCAGCTTCAGGGCACGATCTACATACCGGTCCTGCTTTCTTTTTTGATTCTTATCCGGGCGAATGATTCCGGCATGACCTGGATTTTTTTAATAATGGCTATTATTTTTGCCGGTGATACCAGTGCTTACTACGTCGGGTCCTATTGGGGCAAACGCAAATTAAACCCGGCGATCAGTCCGGGAAAAACCATCGAGGGATCTGTGGGCGGGGTGGCTGCCAACCTGGCTGTTGGGGCCATCGGGAAAGCTCTATTTCTTCCCGGCCTGCCCTGGAGTATGAGTATTTTGTTTTTTCTGGCGATCGGTGTGGCGGGTCAAATAGGAGACCTGTTTGAGTCGGAGATGAAGCGATTTTCAGGGATCAAGGATTCCAGCAGCATATTGCCCGGTCATGGGGGCATTCTGGATCGCATTGATGCCCTTTTATTTGCATCCCCGGTGGCATATATTTTTATCAGATTTATATTTTAAGAGGGCACATTAAATATTACATGCGAAACGATTGCCGAATATCAAATGGTAAATATAAATATCGAATGTCGAACATAGATAGAATTAGATGAAGTACCTCTCCATACTGGGTTCCACAGGTTCCATTGGCCGCAATGCCTTGAAGATTGTCGAAATGTTTCCGCAACAGTTTACGATCAAGGCACTGGCGGCCAAAACCAATACGGATCTGCTGGCCAAACAAATTGAGCAGTTTGCTCCCGAATTGGCGGTTGTCTATGACGCCGACAGCGCGCAGCAGTTAAAACAAAAGCTTGTGGCCGGGACAAAGGTCGAGATTCTTTGCGGAGAAGAAGGCTACCGGGCGGCGGCCTGCGACGGCAGGGTGGATATCGTCCTTACGGCAGTAGTTGGCGCCGCCGGTTTGATGCCGACCTTGGCCGCCATCGAAGCTGGCAAGACGATTGCGCTGGCCAACAAAGAAACCCTTGTCATGGCGGGCGAGATTGTTACAATGAAGGCTGCCCAGAAGGGCGTTCAGATCCTGCCGGTGGACAGTGAGCACAGCGCCATTTTTCAGTGTCTTCAGGGTCATCGCAAAGCGGATTTAGCCCAAATCCTGCTAACCGCCTCAGGCGGCCCGTTTTTAAATCTGCCGTTGGACCAATTTCATAATATCTCAGCGGCGCAGGCCTTGAACCATCCCAACTGGGATATGGGCCCCAAGATCACGGTTGATTCGGCCACCCTGATGAACAAAGGGCTGGAAGTCCTCGAGGCCAAATCGCTTTTCGACGTTCCTGAAGACATGATTGAAGTAGTCATTCATCCCCAAAGTATCATTCATTCGATGGTGGCTTACCGGGACGGTGCTGTTATGGCCCAGCTCGGGATACCGGATATGAAAGCGGCTATTGCCTACGCGTTGTCCTATCCGAAGCGGTTGTCGTTAAGTCAGCCGTTGCCGAATTTTTCAGGTAAACAGGATCTGACCTTTCAAAAACCGGATCTGTCGAAATTTCCCTGTCTGGCATTGGCGTTTCAAGCTTGCAGGGTTGGCAAAACCATGCCGGCGGTTTTAAATGCCGCCAATGAAGTGGCGGTAAACGCGTTTCTAAAAAATATGATTTCTTTTACAGACATTGCCAGGATTGTCGACATGGCAATGGAAGCGCATGCTGTCAACGCAAACCCGGAGCTTTCCGATATACTCGCAGCCGACCAGGAGGCGCGGGAAAGAGCCGCAGATCTGATTAAAAACATCCAGACTTAAAATTATTTCAACCCCAACAGGGGCCGTTTTGAGAAACCGGAATTCGGATCAATCGACCAGTAACCAATAACCAATAACCAATAACCAATAATCATTCACTATAACCATGGGCATAACATTATTATCCTTTATTATTGTTCTCGGGGTTCTTATTTTTTTCCATGAATTCGGGCATTTTGTGATTGCCAGACTCTTTGGAGTCGGAGTTGAGAAATTTTCTCTGGGTTTTGGTCCCCGACTGATCGGGAAAAAAATCGGCCGAACCGATTATCGTATTTCAGCCATCCCGCTCGGCGGTTATGTCAAGATGATTGGCGAAGAACCGGATGCCGAAGTGTCGCGAAGCGATATTCCCATTTCATTTACCCACAAACACGTCATCAAACGGATGTGCATTGTTGCCGCCGGGCCGTTTTTTAATATCCTGCTGGCGGTCATTATATTTTTTGGTATTTTTTGGGTTTCAGGCGCCATGATATTAAAACCATCTGTGGGCGCGGTCAGAGACGGTTCGCCGGCGCTTGTCGCCGGAATAAAAGCGGGAGATCTGATTACAGCTATTGACGGAGCAGCGGTTTCCAACTGGGAAGATATGACGAAAATTATCGGCGCCAGCAACGGAAAAACCCTGGAAATAAAGGTTCGACGGGCGGATTCAGACAAGGTTTTCCGTATAACGCCCGAACTGGTTCCGGCCAAAAATTTATTCGGCGAGGATGTTCAGCGTTTTATTATCGGCATCAGCGCTTCAGGCGACGTTTACACCCGAGATTTAAATCTCTTTCAGGCGCTGACTGAAAGTCTAAAACAGACCTATACCATCATCGAACTGATGGTGGTAATTATTGGCAAACTGATCACCGGTGACATATCCGCCGACACCATCGGCGGTCCGATCATGATTGCCAAAATGGCCGGGGACCAGGCCAAAGCCGGAATCGGCAATCTGATATTTTTTATTGCCCTGATTAGCGTTAATTTAGCCATCATCAATCTGGTCCCCATACCGATACTGGATGGCGGCCATTTGCTTTTCTTCTTTATCGAAGCGATCAGGGGGCGCCCAGTTAATTTGAAAATCCGAGAGGTTGCCCAGCAAATTGGTTTATTTATTATTCTATTGCTGGTCGTCCTGGTTTTTTACAATGACATTTTCAGGTATAAAGATAATATCCTTCGATTTCTCAAAGGTATTTTTTGATAGAGCCTGTGACAGTTGAGCTTTTGCGAATTTAAATCTTCTGATCACCATATAACCTTTCAACATAATAATTTAGACAGAATTGAAAACACATTTATGCCGGCCAGACTTGAAATTGCCTTGAAAGATCATCTGATTGATGCTGAAGGCGAAGGGATCCGCCGAAAAGCCGCCAATTACTTTGGAATGCAGCTGTCGCGGGTGCGGTCCATTCATATTTTGACGATTGACGCCGACTTGAGCCCGGAGCAGCTCAAGCAGATCCAAACCGAAATTTTTACCAATCCGGTTACCCAAATTTCTTCGTTCGAACCGCTTGCGGTTTCTTTCGACTGGACCATTTGGGTTGGCTACCGGCCGGGGGTTCGCGATAATGCGGGTGCTACGGCAGTCGAAGCGATTGAAGATCTGTTGAGACTGAAATTTACGGCTGATGCAGGCATTTACACCTCGAGACGCTATTGCATCCAGGGCAGCGGTCTTGTAGAAGACGACCTGGATAAAATTGCCGGTGAACTATTGGCCAACGATATCATTCAGCAATGGAAAATCCTTCCGCAATCCAACTGGGATCCGAAAAACGGAATCGGAACCATCATCCCCAAAGTACGGCTCGATCATATTCCAACACTTGGCACGGTTCCGATCGATAGCGATGAAACACTGGCCCGGATCAGCGTTGAACGCAACCTGGCCCTGAATCCCAATGATATTCCCACCATCCGGTCGTATTTTATGGATAAAAAGGTGCAAGCTGATCGAGCCCGGGTCGGGCTTGCCGATCCGACCGACGTCGAACTGGAATATATTTCTCAGGCGCGCAGCGATCACTGCAACCATAATACGTTTCAGGGTCTGTTTCATTATCGGAACCTGACAACCGGCCAAACCGAACGGGTCGATAATCTTTTTAAAAGTTGCATCGAAGCACCCACTCTGGCTCTCAAGTCGCAAAAATCTTGGGTGGTCTCCGTGCTATGGGATAATGCCGGCGCCGGCCGTTTCGATGATGATCACTATTACGTGATTACCGGTGAAACCCATAATTCGCCATCCAACATGGAGGCTTACGGCGGCGCCATCACAGGAATTGTAGGGGTTTACCGTGATCCGCTGGGAACCGGCAAAGGATCGCGCCTGGTCATGGGAAGCTATGGGTATTGTGTCGGACCACGAGATTATCGGGGCGAATTAAAGCCGCATCTCCACCCCCGACGTCTGCTGGACGGCGTCATCGAAGGGGTGCGTGACGGCGGCAACAAGAGTGGTATCCCGACAACCTTCGGTCAGGTCATATTTGATCCGGGATATCTGGGCAAATGTCTGGTGTTCGTCACTGCGGTCGGAATCATGCCGGCTCAGATAGGCGGTGAGCCTGCCGAGCAGAAACGGACGTCACCCGGTGAATGGGTGATCATGAGCGGCGGACGGGTGGGTAAAGACGGCATTCACGGTGTCACAGCTGCCTCTGAGACGTTTTCGGAAAACACGCCAGCGGGGCATGTGCAGATTGGAGATCCATACACTCAGAAAAAAATGCATGATTTTTTATTGGAGGCCCGCGATAAAGGACTGGTACGGTTTATAACCGACAACGGCGGCGGGGGCTTGTCCTCCTCGGTCGGTGAGTCGGCGCGCTATTCCAACGGTTGTGAAATCGAACTTGAAAAGGTGCCGCTTAAATATGAAGGCCTTGACCAGTGGGAGATATGGGTTTCCGAGTCCCAGGAACGCATGACAGTGGCTATTCGTCCCGCTGACCTTGCTGAATTCATGCGGCTTTCCCAAAAACATGCGGTTGAAAGCACCGTTATTGGTCGATACACTGATTCCGGAAAGCTTCACATTTCCTACGCTGGAAAAACCTGCGCCCATATTGATCTGGATTTGCTTAAATCCGGTTTTCCCCAGTGGGAATTTGAGGCCGATTGGATTTCCCCGGAACAACGAGGGCTTTTTGAGCCCGTGATCGACAGTCCGCAAGATTATGGCATGCTGCTGCTGGATATGCTGGCACGACCCAATATTTGCGCAACGGAATGGATTATCCGGCAGTATGATCACGAAGTTCAGGGCGCCAGTGTGATCAAGCCGCTGGTCGGCGCCGAGCGGGATGTCAACAGCGATGCTTCTGTTATTCGACCGGTGCTGAATTCTTCAAAAGGTCTGGCTTTTACCCAGGCGCTGCTGCCGGCCTATTCAGCCATTGATGCCTACCACATGACCAGTTGCTGCATTGATGAAGCCGTGCGGCGGCTGTTAGCTGTGGGAGCGCATCTGGACCACATCGGCGGGGTGGATAATTTTTGCTGGCCCAATATTCAGTACCACCCGGTCGATAACCCGGACGGTAAATTCAAGGCCGCCCAGCTGGTGCGCGCCTGCTGGTCCCTGCGGGATATGTGTCAGGCTTATGAGATTCCGCTGCTCTCCGGTAAAGACAGTATGTATGTGGATGGCTACCTGCCCGGTCGTTATGGCGAAATGCATAAAGTCTCTGCCCTGGAAACGCTTCAATTCTCAGCCATATCGGTTGTTGAGGATATCCACCAATGTGTATCGATGGATAGCAAAGTTTCAGATGATTTAATCTACGTTCTGGGGATCACCCGTGATGAACTCGGCGGTTCGGAGTATTATGCCCACTTCAGTGAAATCGGCTTAAATGTGCCCCGGGTGCGCGCCGCAAATTTTTTGGTTGTCTATCGGGCTTTAAACCAGGCCATCGCCCGGGGGCTGGTGGCCTCGGCCCACGGCATCTATCGTGGCGGTCTGGGGGTCCACCTGGCAATGGTGGCCATGGGCGGGAACTTGGGCATGCAGGTTGACCTGGACCGTGTGCCCACATCCGATCTGAATCACAACCCGGCGGTGTTGTTTTCAGAGTCTGCCGGTCGCTTTATCGTTACCATTGATCCCAGGAATCGCAGAGATTTTGAAAAACTGTTCGAGCCCTCGACCTGCGCCTGCATCGGAACGGTCACCGCAACGCCCCAATTTGAAATCAAGGGCCTTGACCAAAAAACCATTGTTTCGGTTACCGTGAGCGCTCTGAAAGCGGCCTGGAAAAAACCGTTTGGGGACCTGATATAGAGCCGACGATGTCGGCTATCCTTCAGAAGACAGATGTCAGAGGTCAGACGACAGCTGACGGATGGCAAAGGACAGAAGATAGATGGCGGAAACCAGATTATAGATTTCATTCAACTCTATTCTGTCCTCTGTTTTCTGTTCTCTGTCTTCTGATTGAATTGGAGCCACACCATGAATGATGTCAACGTGCTGATTCTGGCCGGTTACGGATTAAACTGCGACAATGAGACCGCGCATGCATTTACGCTTGCAGGAGCCCAAACACAGTTTGTTCATATTAATTCTTTAATTGACGGTGACGCGCGCCTGGAAGACTCTCAGATCATGGTTTTTATCGGCGGGTTTAGCTGGGCAGACGATCATGGTGCCGGTGTGGTTCAGGCCGTTCGGCTCAAAACCAATATCGGCGAAAGGATTCTTGACTTTGTTGATCGGGGGAACCTGATTCTCGGTATTTGCAACGGTTTTCAGGCCCTTGTTAATTTCGGTCTTCTGCCAGGTTTCGATCAAAATTATACCCGGCGCTCTCTCGCGTTGACCTTTAATGATTGTGGCAATTTTAGGGATCAATGGGTCAATTTAAAGACGAATCCGGCCTCACCGTGTGTGTTCACCAGAGGAATCGACAGCGCTGAATTTCCGATCCGTCACGGGGAAGGTAAGTTTTATGCCGATGAAGACACCCTCGCGCGTTTGCTGGAAGATAACCAGGTGGCACTTCAGTACGCCCGCCCGGACGGGAATCTGGCCCAGGGTTGCTTTCCCTATAACCCCAATGGGTCCCTGCATGACATCGCCGGAATCTGTGACCCGACCGGACGGATTTTCGGTTTGATGCCCCATCCGGAAGCCTTCAATCATTGGACCAATCATCCGGATTGGACCCGCCGCCGCGAAAAAGCCAGGCGGCAGGACCGATCGCCGGATGTCAAGCCCACGGTGGGCATCCGCATGCTGCAAAATGCTGTTGATTATTTCCGCACCGAATAAACGAACAGTTATCCGATTCACCTTAAATAACCGCTTCTTAATTTCAAACCTGACATTCTAATTTCATTATTGTAATCCAAAACACGCTTTTTATCGATTTTGGCGATTCATTACACCCGCCACAATCAATGGCCCGAATTTTTGGCCTGCCTTCAGCCCTCTATATCTGTCGGTGGTATCTAACACAATCTCATTTTTTTTCAACTTCTTACACGCAGTTTACAATCGGCTGTGATGTCAATGCCATCTAAATATTCCGATTTTATAATATAAAAAACGGAGCTGGCACAGGTTTTGTATTTTGCAACCTCGGAGGAGAATAAAATGATCCGCAAAAACTCAGGATTTACTGCTCTCGAACTGGCAACCACCATTGCCATTGTTGCCGTGATTGCTGCGCTGGTTATGCCGCCTTATCTGAGGTGGAACAGGGCACGACGTTTAGAAGGCGCCGTCGTCAATTTGACGTCGGACCTCGAGATGGCAAAGGTACGGGCCATTCGCGAAAATGCATTTGTTGTCGTTGTGTTCGGCGCTCAAAACTACACCATGTTCATCGATACCGGTGATGGCGTAGGCGGACTGCCAAATTGGAATCGGGATGCTGACGAACAACAAATTCTAAACCGCAAAATGCCGGCTGGTGTCCAGATCGACACCGGCAGTCTCAGTTTTCCGACGATCAACGATAAGGTGCGATTCAACGGCCGTGGAATTCCGCCTGATATTCTCGCACCTGAAATCATTCCGGTGGCTAACACCGTCAGGGGCCGGCAAGTTAGCGTCAACCGATTGGGATTTATTAATGTTCAATAAAGGCGAATGCAAAATGGGAATCAGAAAACTTCAAAATACCATCAATAAAAAAAACGGATTTTCTCTGATCGAATTGCTAATTGCCATGAGCGTCATGGCGCTTGGCATGCTGGCGGCTGCTTCCATGCAGTATTCCGCGGTGCGCAACAACACGACCGGCAATACCGCCACGCAGGCCACCATGTTGGCCAAAGCTACGCTGGAAATGCTGAAAAATCAGGATATCGAATCGACGGTGCTTTCAGTGGGTGATTACTTGGACCCCGCACCGGTAGACGCCAGCGGCAACCCCGGTGGTATCTATAATCGGACCTGGCGGATCGATCCGCTGGGTACCACCTCGCGTCGTATCAGCGTGACTGTGGAGTGGACAAAATTCGGCAGCACGCGTCGTGTAACGATGGGCTCCAACACGATGGGGAGTGGCGTATGAAAACCCATTCTTGGCACCGACAAAATCAGGATCGCCGATCAGCCGGGTTTACGTTGGTTGAAGTGCTGATGTGCATTGCAATATTATCGATTATATTTGGCACGGTTTTCCGGTCTTTTGATACGTTTAACCGATCCTATACCAATGAGAATGTCAAAGCGGGTGTCCAGCAAAAATCGCGCATTGGAATTGATCTGATGGCGCGCGATATCCGTTTGGCCGGGCTGGACCCTTTGGATACAGCCAACGCCGGTTTTATTGCAGCCAATACCAACACAACCAGCGTTCGATTTACAGCCGATCTCAACTACGACGGTGATCTTGGTGATCCCTTTGAGGATATTATTTACGCATTAAATGGCAATTTGCTTCAACAGACCAGCGATCTTGGGAGCGGGCCGGTAACCGCCACCCTTTTGGATAATGTCAGCGCACTGTCCTTTAATTACCTGGACCAGGCGGACAATCCCCTGCCCGAGCCCATTGCCACCAATCAGATTCGAACCGTTCTCATTTCGCTGACCATGCAACGGCCGGCAGGTCGGGACGGTCAGGTAAGCCGGACGTATACCACGCGTGTCAGATGCCGGAATCTGTAGCGAAGAAAGAGAAATAATTATGAAACTGTTTAAATCGCTGAAATACACCATTCATAATGAAAACGGATTTGTACTGGGCACCGCGATTCTGATTTCGGCCATTTTGCTTCTGTCCGGTGTGCTGGCTGTGTGGACCTCCAACACGGAAGTCACCATCGTCCGCAACGAAGGCCAGATGATCCGGGAATTCTACAGTGCCGAGGCCGGGGTGGTCGATGCCATTGAAAATTACAACTCGGGTCCGACCACCTGGATGACGAATGATTTTCTGTCCTCTGATCCGACGGTAGCCAACAATGCCGTCACGTCCAATGACGAGAGCGGCAAGGTGGTTGCCACCGTCGAAGTGCGCTGCATTGAGCCCAGCGCGACACCCATCCCGTCCTTCAGTGACGCAGCCAATAACATCCCCCAGCAGCTTCATATCGGATCACCGCCGCCAGGCTCAGGATACAGTCTAAAATATTTTGAAGTCCGTCGTTACAGCTTAACAGCCACGTCAACTAACGGCAACACCCAGGTTCAGGTGGGCGCGTGGAAGGTATTTAATAAATTTTAGGGTGATGACACCATCAAAGAAGCACAAGATAGCGGTTTATCTAAGATAGGGAGATGCGGGCATGAAGAAAGCCTTTTTGATTGCATTGATGCTGATTGTGGGCACGACAACCTTCGGATGGGCAGACGATACCGAAATTTACGGTACAGTCACCAACCCGGACTTAGAGCCCAATATCTTAATTGTTTTTGATTCTTCGGGCAGTATGTCCACCGAGGATGTGCCGGGCACGCCCTATGATTCGGCGACCGTTTATACCGGATCTTACAGCACCAATGCGGTTTACGAACGCTACTGGAGCTGGGGCAGCTGGTCCTATCAATGGCGAATCTTTGCCAATGATGTGGCGAATCTGAACTGTACCTGGATAAAAGACGACCTGCTCGATCACGGCTATGCCTACGGCCGCATTTATTCATCCAGTTATGCCTGCGGCGGGTCCCGGCGAAGGTTGCGCCTGGGAAATTTTATGAATTACGATGAGTCCGGTGTGGGTGAGACGAAAAGCCGAATCGAAGTCGCCCAACAGGTCGTCACCGATCTGATCAACAACACCACCGGCGTGCGCTTTGGTTTGATGAAATTCAACTGGGATCAGGGCGGCCAGCTGGTGGCTGCCTGCGGCACAGACAAAAGCACGCTGATCAGCGAGGTCGGCAATATTACGGCCGACGGCTGGACCCCGCTGGCAGAAACCCTGGCCGAGGCCGGACTCTATTTTGCCGGCATGAGCAGCTGGTACAATCTTGGTGTCAACTATACATCTCCCATGCAGGAACGCTGTCAGAAAAATTACATTATCATTATGACCGACGGACAGTCGACCCAGGATATCGATTCGCGACTGACCGGCACACCGTATATCAACGGCGACGTCATCGGCGACTATGACGGCGATCACAGCGGTTCGGAAGCGGATTACGCCGACGACGGCTCTGACTACCTGGATGATGTGGCCAAATACCTGTACGAAAATGACTGTCATCTTACCCTGGGTGACGGGACGTCTTTCGACAAGCAAAAGATCACCACCTATACGATCGGCTTTAAAACGTCACAGCAGCTGCTGCAGAATACGGCCGCCAACGGCGGCGGCGAATATTTTACGGCCGACAACATCTCGGAGTTGGCCATGTCCTTTGATCAGATTTTGACCGCTATTTCTGAAGAAAATGCGGTCTTCGTGGCCCCGGTGGTTCCCATCAGCCGCATGAACCGGACCTATGCCGGTGACAAGATCTATCTGGGGTTTTTCAAGCCTCAACAAAGCGGGCGCTGGATCGGCAACATCAAGCGCTACGGTTTGGACAGTACCGGTGTGCTTTATGATGCCACCGGAATGGAAGCCTGTACCTCAGACGGGTTGATCAAAGACAACACCCTTTCCTACTGGACCGTGTTGGGAAATGATGGACCGGATGTGGAAAAAGGCGGCGCGGCAGAAGTCCTCGATTTGCTGATCGACAGCCCTGCTGTGCGTAATCTTTATACCTATACCGGTTCGGTATCGGCCCTTACCAATAGCGCCAACGCCTTTGTGGAATCAAATGCTGATATCACCGATCAAGACCTGGGCGTGGCTTCCAGCGCTGAAAGAACGGATCTGTTCAACGCCGTTCATCAAGGGGGACTCGGTGACATTATTCATTCGGAACCGGCAGTGGTGCATTACCCGGATCCGGACGGCAATCCGGCGACGAACGATGCCAAGACCATCATTTTTTCCGGTTCCAACGATGGTGTTTTGCATGCCTTTGACGATAATGATGGCAGCGAAATCTGGGGCTTTATTGCGCCGGACCAGCTGGGGCGCCTGAATTTACTGGATAACGCTGATCACGAATACTTCATCGACGGCTCGCCCTCGGTTTACTATGGATCGAGCCAGAAAATTATGATTCTAGGCGAGCGCCGAGGCGGACAGAATTATATGGCCCTTGATATCAGCGCTCATGATGCGCCTGCCTGGCTGTATTCCATCGAGCCCACTATTTTGGACCCGGATCCCTTAAACAACCCGGACACCGATAGCTATGAGGTGCTGGGTCAATCCTGGAGCCGCCCCCAAACCGTCACGGTGGCCACCGATGTCGCCATTACGGAGACGGGGTTACCGCCGGCCTGCAGTGTGACGGTCAGTACCGATGTGGAAGATGTGTTTCTGATACCCGGCGGCTATGACAACAACCAGGATCAGGACATACCCAGTCCGACCGATGCGGTCGGTCGGGCGCTCATTGCCGTTAGGGTGACTGACGGCCAGTTGATCAGCGGGTTGAATTTTAATGCCGAGAATCATACCAGCCTGGGCATGACCCATTCCATAGTGGATGTATCGGGCATCGACCACGACGGTGACGGTATTGTCAGCCGCATTTACACCGGCGATCTGGGAGGCAATGTGTTTGCTTTCAAAGACGATGAAGTCATGTCTTTTTGCAGCGGCACCTATTCAAAATCAATCTCAGATGGCACCTGGAGCGCTCAGAAACTGTTTTCCGCTTCTACTGTGGACGGCATTCAACGTAAGATTCTGTACGCCCCCGATGTGGTGGGCGAGGATTACGGCGAGGTTATCTTCTTTGGCAGCGGAGACCGCTCCGACCCTGATGAAACCGGTGTTGTAAACCGTTTTTACGCCCTTAAAAACGACTGGTCGGGCGGCGTTACGCTGGATGAAAACGACCTTGTCGATGTCACCGACGATATGATTCAACTGGGCACAGAAGCCGAACAGCAGGCGGTTAAATCAAGTCTTGCGAGCGGCCACGGCTGGTTTATCCGCCTGGAAAATTTGGGCGAAAAGGTGGTGGCGTCTCCAAGGGTATACGGCGGTGTGGCTTATTTTACGACTTACACCCCGAATGCAGGTGGCGGTGGTGGGGGTGACCCCTGCGCGGTCTCAACCGTAAGGGGTGTTGCCCGTCTGTATGCCGTGGATTATAAAACCGGCGCATCGGTCAGTGACTTTAGCCCTGAAGTCGAGTACGATGGCGACGGCAATATCGTCGAACTGGGTAAAAAAGATCGGGTGATCGCCATTGGCACGGCCATTCCATCTGCTCCGGTGATTGCTATTCTGGAGGGCGGTGCCCGGATATTTATCGGCGTTGAAGGCGGTATTGTCAGTATGCCCACTATCGTAACGCCGGAAATGTATCGCTACTACTGGCATCAAATATTTTAGAAAGGTGTAACCGAATGGATCTCAAAACGAACAAACGTTTCAAGGCCATCTGCCGGGTGCTGATTTTTGGCATTGGCATCCTCATGCTGCCCATCAATTCCCCGGCAGAGTCCAATCGATTCAAAAATTTTAGTTTTGATGATTGCGACCCCTTCCAAGCCCGTGCGCGCATTATGGATTTAAACGGCAAGACGGCTCAATTGGTTGCCGCCGAACAAACCATTTATGTGGTCAATTGGAGTCTTGGGGACCAGCGCCTGACCACCGAGCTGACCGATGCCGACGGTGATCCGATGGATTTCGGATCATTGCAGCGCGGGCAATGGATATTAGTCAAAGGATTCAAGCATATCGATGGTGGGGTCGTCGCATCGCTGGTCCAGCGCATTGATCCGCCGGATCGCCAAAAACCGGTGGTGCGTAAAATCAGCAAAGAAAGCCGGCGCTACAAACGCATCAAGCAACGTCTGGGCGCTAGAAATCATTAAAACTTGCAGCACGAATGGCTCAATTTTAATGCAATCAAAAAACAACCCCCCCGGGACCTGAATGAAGTTGCATTGTCCTGCGGGGGGGTTGATGGATTTCCCTGATCACATCTTCTCGGAAGTGTCAAACGGGTCCCATTCCTTTTTCATCGTCTCAATTTTCATATTATGCTCCATATTCATTTGGCCACCGGGTTTTTCGCTCATGTCCCGTAGTACCTGGCTCGTCAGAGACAACAGCTCGGCTAGTTTTTCCTGTGCTTCCGGTGTTACTTTGCCGCTACCCAATTGTTTTGACCACTTGGATGTCAATTCAGACAGGTTGCTCAGGTTTTTTTGCATGTTGTAATCTCCGGCCTGAGCAGAACCGGTATAGACCATTGCGGCAAAAAAAGCGAAGATGATAAAAATGGATAGGTTCATATAACTTAAAGATGCTTTCTGCATGATGGCCTCCTTTTTGAATTAATTTTATAAATTTTGATTATTTCGACGAAAAATTAATTGTGCAAGTTTATAACCCAGCTGCGGGGGTAAACGCGCAACAATGAGTATGATTAACATATATCCAAAATCGGATAATTCAAGGTCCTTGCAAAAGTTCTTGCCCTTTTATGAATAGCGGGTAGATGCCAATCTTCGGAAAAATCCAGTTTGAGAAAGAAATCATACCATTAATACCCAAATGTGAAGTTTTTTGGTACCTAAATTACATATTTTTACGGTTTTCAAAGTGGCAATTGTTTTCACAATCTTTTAAATGCTTGAAAAATTGATGAATTTTAATTTTAGTCGTTTTGGTACATTTCTTGCGGGTTCACTGTAGGGTAGCGCCGGCAAACCCTGAGAAAATGGACTTCAGCGGTTGTTAGTCAAATCAACTGTTGCAGACGAAGTTGAAATTTTCTATTAATTCTTATTAGTTATTTTGAAGGCTTTTTCTATAAACCCGTGATAAAGCCAAATCTCGAGTAATCGGGAGACGGAAAACCGCGAGTCCGCCGGAGGCGGACGGCCGGGTTGCC
The DNA here is from genome assembly GCA_947259495.1 of uncultured Desulfobacterales bacterium. Taxonomy (GTDB): domain Bacteria; phylum Desulfobacterota; class Desulfobacteria; order Desulfobacterales; family JAHEIW01; genus JAHEIW01. Next base: position 145,543 of record CAMYLV010000002.1, read on the forward strand.
CAGGGTGAGTAGGTGATCCGGTTTTTTTATGTCACATGGAGTCATGCAGCCATGAAAAAAGCAGGAGGTTTTTCGATCTTCGAGCTTCTGGTGGTTATCGCCATCATTGCCGTGGTGTCGGCTATTGTAGCGCCCAACATTATCAGCTGGCGCAGCAGCGCAAAATTAAGAGCAGCTGCCGGCAACCTCAAAGCAGACCTTGAAATGGCCAAAGTAAACGCCGTAAAAGAAAATAATTTTGTCGCCGTCAAATTCCAGGGCAATGCTTATGAGGTATTTGTGGATAAGAGTGACAACGGCACCCGTGATGCTGATGAAACGCTCTTAAAGACCCGATCTCTCCCCGCCGGGGTCGCTTTTGACTTCAGTCACCCACAATGGACCTTTACAAGCAATGTGGCTACATTTAATGGGAGAGGAACCGCTGACAACGGTACGGCGATTCTGATTAATACAAAGGGTGAGCAAAGACATATTACGATAGCCACTTTAGGACGCATTTCGGTAAAAAAATTAAACTAAATATACGGGGCGAGCGGGAATATATTATGGCTCAGAACAAAAACAACCAGTTGGTATTGAAAAGTAAACAGGGATATATGCTGATCGAAGCGCTTATTGCCATCGCCATTTTTTCAATCGGCTTCATGGCCGTGGCGACATTGGTTTTCTCAGCTTCTCGCAACAATATCAACGGAAATATTATAACCCAGGCAAATATGTTCGCGCGGGAAAAGATGGAGGAGCTTAAGAGTAAAACAGATCTGACAGAATTAGATGCACCCGAAGCGCCGGAAACAGTCGGCAGTATGTACACGCGCTCATGGACCGCAAGTGATCCACTGACATTCGGTACCTCTCGGCAGATTCAGGTCACTGTTCGCTGGACGCGCAAAGGCAAGAATCATCAGGTGGTTATGAAAACGATAACTCAAGGTAAAGGCATATGATCGATTCTACTGACATGTTTAAGAAATTGGCTACCATAAAATTCCGCGTTTTCGGGCAGTATAGCGGCTTTACCCTGGTGGATGTTCTGGTCGGTCTTGCCATGGCATCTGTTGTTATGGTTGCCATCACAAGCCTTTTTACGGCAGTTGGTCGTTCATATACTATTCAGAACGTTGCGGCCGATGTTCAGCAGGTTACCCGTGCCGGGGTTGAGCATATGACGCAAAACATACGAATGGCCGGGCTGGACCCATTTGGCGGGGCCGGAGCCGAGATTAAAGAATTTAGCGCCGATAAAATCCATTTCACACTGGATAGATGCGATGTTCCCATTGGATCGGACGGCTGCGGCTTACCGGATGGTGATGTAGACGATAAATTTGAAAATGTCGCATATCAGTGGGCCCCCGGAGAACGCAAGCTGAAGCTGATTCTATACGAAGGTGCCAAGACTGAAAGCCTGATTGATAATGTCAGCAACTTAAATTTCACCTATCTTGATGGTGATAACGGCGTGCCGGCAACTGCGGCAGACATCCGGACGGTAATTATTACATTGACCGTAGAAGATCTTGCCGCTCGCGGTGAAAAGATTGAACGAACCTATTCCGCTCGCGTAAGATGTCGCAATCTGGGTTTGTAATCACATTTTCAGCTCCGATATAAAAAGGAAAATTTACGATGCAAAAGCCGGCTAGACAGTTTAATAATGAAGATGGTTATTTCTTAATTGTATCAACCATGATGCTATTGGCATTGATTACGATCATTAGCGTTGCGGCTTCAAACACGTCCAGAACAGAGGTGAAAATTGCTGGAAACGATCTGACCTATCAGCGCAATCTATATCTGGCAGAAGGTGCTGCCATGGAAGCCGTTGATCGAATTCAAAACGACGTCAATCCCCGTGAATTGAGTTTTGTCGTGCCGGGTCTCAAAGTCATCGATGATGATAGCTTTCTCGATCACTGGGATGGTGAAGCGCAAGACACCACATTTGATGCGACCGGCAAGACCCGATTTGTGGTGGGTTACGAAGGTACTCCGCCGGGCTTCTCACTGGGTATCGGCCAGCCCAAGCTACATGGCTTTGCCATCTATGGGCGTACCGAAAAGCAGGGCATTACCACCGTTAAAATCGGATATCGAAAAGCATTTTAGCGCGAGCGTTGCAGGAGATTGCTCATGTTCACACCCAACGACATGAATACTGACCTCAAAAGCGGAAGATTCATTCAGGTATGGCGCTGTCGGACCATCGGACTTTGCGGTTTAATGGCCGCGATCTTGTTTTTTGGCGCTCTGCCGGCCCACGGCGGCATCGAACTGGCGGATGAGCCCCTGTTTACGAAAGTCAATCCACCGCCCACCAACCTCATGATTTTGCAGGATGACTCCGGCAGCATGACCTATGAGATCCTGGTCAAGGGAAAATATGACGGACAGTTTCCCAACCCGAACAGTACCGCAACACAGGGATACTGCTATGTGTTCGAGAGTATGGGTGATGAGTACAATTATAGTGAGTCCTGGCGATATCTGGGCGAGGAGGGCCGCAAATACTGGCGTTCGCAGTTTTACGAAATCAATGTCGTTTACTACAACCCCAATGTTGTATACGAGCCCTGGCCCGACTACAGTGGGAAAGCTTTTATGCCGGCTAATACGGCTAAACCCCTGGTTCATCCGTTACAAACCGAAACCCTCGATCTGGATAAAAAGGCCATAGAGGTCGACGGCGTCACTATCTCCTGGGCTCATTATTATGTCCGGGCCAAGAATGGCAGCGTATATCTGGTTGTCCTGGACGGCAAAAAAGAAGAAAATCAATATTATACCTTTAAAACCGACACCGGCAGTGATCCACATGATAAAATTCAATCGGTTACAGCCGTGGACCCCCCGGACGACATCAAGCGGTCTTACAGTGACGATCGCCAGAATTTTGCCAACTGGTTTACCTATCATCGCCGGCGTGAGTTCGTGGCCAAGGCTGCAATTGCCCGGGTTCTTACGGATTTGGACCTGACAGATGTCCGGGTGGGGATACTGGGTATTAACAATAAGGTCAAAGTTCCGCTAAAACCGGTCAGGGCGGTTATCGGCGGTAAATTTAAGGATGAAACCGATTCGCTTCTCAAAAGCCTCTATGCCTACGTATCGAATGGGGGTACACCGCTAAAAAGGGGTCTGGAAAAAGTTGGTGAATATTATCAGACCAATGACGGAAATCTACAGGGCGTGAAAGGAGATGCTCCCTATCCACCAGGCGGCGGGGCCTGCCAGCAGGCGTTTACCCTCGTGGTTACCGATGGCTATTACAGCGATCAGAAACATACCTTCGAAGGCAATACGGACGGCAGCAAATCCGATCCATACGGGAATTGGGGCGGCGGCAGTGAGCCGTATAGCGATAAATATAAGGACACCCTAGCGGATACGGCCATGTATTTTTACGCCCAGGATCTTCTCCCGGATCTGGAAAATCAGGTGCCGGCTAACAAATGGGACCCGGCGGCCCATCAGCACATGGTCACGTTTGCAGTGGCTTTCGGGGTGACCGGCACCCTCAATCACAAAGATTATGAAGACGATCGCACTAGTCCAAACTACATGAAATATATCACCAAAATGGACGAGCCGCGAGAATATGGTGATGCCGTGGTCTGGCCGGAGGTGACCGCTAACCGGCAGCCGGAGTCCATTGACGATTTGTGGCATGCCACCGTCAACGGCCGCGGAGTGTTCGTCAATGCCGGCGAGCCCAAGAAACTGGTTGAAGGGCTGCAGCAGATCATAAAAGATATTAAAAGCCGTCAACCGACCTCGGTTGCCTCGGTGTCTGTCAACGGAGACCGGCTGTTTGGCAAAATCGGACCGGACCTTTTCATTTTCCAGAGCAGTTACAGCTATATCGATTTTCAATGGGGCGGGGATGTCAAGGCTTATGGAATTGATCCGGTAACCGGCGCGGTGGACGCTGTGAAATGGTCGGCGGCCGAAAAATTGCAGGCCTTAGCCTGGAATGCCCGCAACATCCTAACCTTTGACGGTGATAAATCAGGTGCGCTATTTGTATTCGATGATTTGATGGACGACCCGAAGGACAAACTGGGACCGGATGCTGAAAATACTGTTAATTTCATAAGGGGCAAGGAGCTCGAAGGCGACGAAAACCGCTCCAATATGCTGGGCGATATTGTGCATTCGTCGCCGGTTTTTTTTGAAGATGTCGTCTATTTTGGGGCCAATGACGGTATGTTGCATGCGCTTAAGGCAAAGGATGGAACTGAACTGTTTGCTTACGTGCCCTATCTGGTATTTGATCATCTCAAGGACCTTGCCGATCCCGGCTATGACCACAAATTTTATGTGGATTCGACCCCCTGCGTGCAAAAAGGCGAAAAACTACTGGGCAACATCGGAGACCAGACGATTCTGGTAAGCGGGCTGGGAAAGGGCGGCAAGGGGTATTTTGCCCTTGATGTGACCCAGCCGGCCAGAATGACCGAAGACGATGTCCTCTGGGAATTTCCCAATAAGAACACCGCAGAGACCGATATGGATGATATGGGTTATTCTTACAGCAAACCCGTTGTGGTGAAATCCTATAGCACGACCTATCCCTGGGTCGTCATTTTCGGAAACGGCTATAACAGTCAAACCGGCAGCTCGGTTTTATTTATTCTGGATGCCATCAGCGGCGCCGTGATTCGCAAGATCGAAGCCGGATCCGGCCCGAACAACGGACTTTCCAGCCCCATCGCCGTTGACGTCGACTTTGATGACGTGGTGGATTTTGTTTACGCCGGCGATCTCCAGGGCAACGTGTGGAAGTTTGATTTGATCAGCGACAGCGCGCTAAACTGGGAGGTAGCCTTCAAGGACGGCAGTCAACCGGCTGCGCTGTTCAGCGCCACCGATCCGGACGGCAACCCCCAGCCCATCACCACCCGGCCGGATGTCATGTTTCATCCGGAAAAACACGGATTAATGGTGTGTTTCGGCACTGGAAAATTGCTTGCCGGCAGCGATTTAGCGCGCACTCAAACCCAGACCCTTTACGGGATTTGGGATTACGGCGACACCGTTTTTCAGGCCCCGGGCAGCTGGAGCCCGGATGACGACAACGAGTTTGTGGGTGAATTCGAAAGCCGCAGCACAGCAGCGGACGTGAGAAAACTTTCCAATCCCTATCTTGCGGCGAAGGTCAAGCTTTTGAAGCAGGCCGCATCCGATGTTGTCGTCAATTCCGGGGTGGGTAAAATTACCGTTCGGATTCTGACAGCAGAAGAACCGTTCTGGGACACAAGAGCCGATCCGAACGGCGACGGCCAATTGCCGGACCCCTCTGACAGCAAGGTCAATGATGTTGGCTGGTACCTGGACCTGGATGTGATTGCCGGTGAGCGGGTCATCAGTGACGTTCTCTTACGGGATGGTATCCTGATTGCCATCAGCTTTATCCCTGCGCAGGGCAGCTGTGGCTCGGGCGGCGATTCTGTTTTCATGGAAATCAATGCTTTCACCGGCGGGACGATCGGCGCCATTCAATTTGATCTGCATGAAGATGGTATCGTTGGTGAAGACGATCTGGTAGAAGTCGAAGTAGACGGAAAATTGGTAAAACTCCCGCCGTCCGGCAAAAAACTGGCGGGCCTCCTACAGCCGCCGGCCATCATAAAATTGAATGATACCACCGAAAAGAAATATTTAAGCTCCTCGAGTGGCGGTATTGTGGAAATCGCTGAAAAGGCAGCTAAAACCGGAATCGCTTACTGGATGGAAATTCGGCGCTAGCCCGGCCGAATTCTGAAAACCGATAAAAGCCATACCATACGTTTTATGTTATTCGATAGGAGAGCGCATTTTTGAGCCCGGCTCAAACTCTCTGTCTGCTTGGGTAACAATCACCGTAGCGGTCGTATCTTCGGTATGAATGACCAGCAGCTCTGCAAAATCCACCGGCAACAGCAGCGTTCGTTCCTTCTTTTTGGGATGAATCCGTTCTGATAACCGGTAGTAGACATTGTAGAATTGCCCGCGTTGGACCCCGTCTTTCTTGCCTTTATCGATAAATGCGATCATATTGTCGCCAATTAGTCGATGGTGGTCTTCGGCTTCAACGACTTGGCCCTCCAGGCCTTTGGGGCTTTCTTTTAAGATGACATCCGGCAGCCGCCGGAAGTACGGCATAAGCTTATCTTCAAGATGGATCGGACGATAGGCCTCGATTACCGTCGCGATGGCATAGTCGGGCTGCACCTGGGTAATTTCAACAACTCCTGTCAGCAAGTGTTGAATGCCGATATACGCATTAGTGTATCGATCCCTGAGCGGCGGTAAGGTCCGATATACGGTGTAGCGTTTGCCGGGCGCCAGCTTAACGTTTCCTTCCGGCCGGATATAGACGATATCGTCTATGTTGATCATCTCCTTTGTTTCCATTACTTTAAAAATGGCGCCATGGGGTGCCACCGCTTGCTTGCGAACAAAGCCGACACGGTCCAGGGCGGTGTAATTATAGTGCAGGAGATCCTCCAGAGAGGCCGGCACCACCACCTCTTTTTTGCCCGCCTCTTTTTTGCCGATGGGTTGCGCCCCGGCGCGACGATATAAACGGATGCGCTCGCCCGGATAAATACGGTGGGGATTGGCGATCTGACTGTTTTCCCGCCACATCTCCGGCCACAACCAGGCGGAATCGGAAAATTTACGGCTCAGGTCCCAGAGGGTATCTCCTTTTTGAACCGTGTAGTAAAATCCGGTTTCGTGATCAACAACGTTTTCGCCTTCGGCCGCATTGAGCGCAAACGGCATGACCAGAAGCATAACAACGAAGATCGACAGCCACATTTTGATTTTTGAAGTTAATTTAAAATTCATCAGATGCTCCACGGGGTTTTAAGTTTACGGTCATATCAAAAAGTAACTTATTTATAATAAGATTACTTGTTTATGGCCGATTTGTCAAGTTTTGCGATTCTGATCTTTGTGAACCGGCAATAAAAAAGCTCTCACAGCACGATCGGGTGCCGTGAGAGCTTTCAGTGTTGTTTTTTAGGATTGAATCGACGAATCGTCGGCTACATCATGCCGCCCATGCCGCCCATGCCGCCCATGCCGCCCATGCCGCCGCCACCGCCGCCGGGCATTGGCTCCGGTTTGTCTTCCGGCTTTTCAGCAACCATCGCCTGGGTGGTCAGCATCAAAGAAGCCACGCTGGCTGCGTTCTGCAGGGCCAGGCGCACCACTTTGGTGGGGTCGATCACACCGGCTTTCATCAGGTCTTCATAGATGTCGGTGTCGGCATTATAGCCAAAGGACCCCTTTCCACCTTTGACTTTGTCGATTACGACCGAACCCTCACGGCCGGCATTGTTGGCAATCTGGCGCAGCGGCTCTTCAATGGCGCGCATGATCACCTTGACGCCCAGTTTTTGATCCGCTTTGATTTTCATCTTTGCCAATGCCTCCAGGCAGCGCACCAGCGCGACGCCGCCGCCGGGGACAATTCCTTCCTCAACCGCGGCGCGGGTTGCATTCAGTGCATCTTCAACCCGGGCCTTTTTCTCTTTCATTTCGGTTTCGGTTGCCGCACCCACATTGATGACCGCAACACCGCCGATGAGTTTGGCAAGGCGCTCCTGCAGTTTTTCGCGATCGTAATCAGAAGTGGTTTCGTCAATTTGGGCCCGAATTTGTTTGACCCGGCCTTCAAGGGCCGAACGGGAGCCGGCGCCGTCAACGAGGGTGGTATTGTCTTTATCGATGGTGATTCTTTTGGCGTTGCCAAGATCTGAAACAGCTAAATTTTCCAGCTTGATACCCAAATCCTCCGATACCACCTGTCCACCGGTTAAGATCGCGATGTCTTCCAGCATGGCTTTGCGTCTGTCGCCAAAGCCGGGGGCCTTTACAGCAGCCACTTGAAGCGTACCCCGCAGTTTGTTGACAACCAGCGTTGCCAGGGCTTCACCGTCAACGTCCTCAGCAATAATCATAAGCGGTTTGCCCATTTTAGCAACCTGTTCAAGAATGGGCAGCAGATCTTTCATGCTGCTGATCTTTTTCTCATTGATCAAAATATAGGGGTCTTCCAGAGAAGTGACCATTTTTTCCGGATCGGTTACAAAATAGGGCGACAAATAGCCGCGGTCAAATTGCATACCTTCGACGACTTCAAGCGTGGTTTCCATGCTTTTGGCTTCTTCAACCGTGATGACACCTTCTTTGCCGACTTTGTTCATGGCTTCGGCAATGATGTTGCCGATGGTCTCATCGTTATTGGCCGAGATGGTTCCCACCTGGGCAATTTCACGCTGATCTTTGGTGGGCTTACTAAGTCTTTGAAGCTCCTTGATCGCCGTTTCCACCGCTGCATCGACGCCTCTTTTGATCGCCATCGGGTTGTTGCCGGCCGCAACGAGTTTTTGGCCTTCTTCGTAAATGGAACGCGCCAGCACGGTGGCCGTCGTTGTACCATCGCCGGCCATGTCACTTGTTTTGCTGGCCACTTCCTTTACCATCTGAGCGCCCATATTTTCAAACTTATCTTCCAGTTCTATTTCTTTAGCTACTGTCACGCCGTCTTTGGTGACCGTCGGAGAGCCCCAGGATTTGTCAAGAACCACGTTGCGGCCTTTAGGGCCCAACGTGACCACCACAGCATCCGCGAGTGTTCTTACGCCGTTGAGCAACAGTTCGCGGGCTTTCATATCGTACTTAATCAGTTTAGCAGTCATCTTTATATAACCTCCATCATATGCTGAAATTTAAATCGTTAACCGACAATACCAAGCACATCATCTTCACGCATGATTAAATATTCCTCGCCATCCATTTTAACCTCGGTGCCGGAATATTTGCCAAATAAGATTCGATCACCCTTTTTGACTTCGAGGGCAATGCGTTTGCCTTTTTCGTCAAGCTTGCCATTTCCCACGGCCACAACCTTGCCTTCTGCCGGCTTTTCCTTGGCGGTATCGGGAATAATGATACCCCCCTTGGTCGTTTCCTCTTCTTTAACGCGTTGAACTAAAATTCGATCTTGCAATGGTCTCAGTTTCATAGTCTTGAATCTCCTTGTCGAATATCATTAATCAGTAATTCAAAGTGTTGAAAGCTTACCTACCATAACGCAGTTCCCCGCCTCTGTTTCGGGCTGAAACGTCACCTCCCTTCCAGTTCGTCTTATAATTCATATTTAAAATTAATGTAACTCTTAGAAAAGGTAATTATCTTAATGGATTCGAAGTCGGTTGTATCCAGTTTTTGTCATAATAAGCACCGATCTGTGTTTGTAAAGAGGTATTATCCTAAATTTAATTTTTTTTTATAAAAATGTTCTAAAAACGGTTTTGAGTCTAATTTAAGGTACGTCAGGGAACTGAGCTGTCAGTAGATGATTTAGAAACCTTGCTTGGAGGGGATGATTCTGAGGGCTGTGATTTTTTTGCGCCATTGGGCTTCTTTGCCACGTCGCTGTTGGATCTTGATTTACTTGCGTAATCGGTGACGTACCAGCCGGTGCCCTTCAAATGGAAGCTGCTGTGGGAAATAAGCTTATGCAGTTTCCCACCGCATTGCTGACATTTGGCCAAGGGTTTGTCCGAAAATTTCTGAAAAATTTCCTCAACTTTACCGCACGTGGTACACTCATATTCATAAATCGGCATTTTCCCGCAACCTCCAGAATTTTATCTCATGTAGTCACTATCTTATTATAAGGACCGAATCCATCGCATGTCAACAGATCTGTCCGCCTATTGAGCGGATAAACATTTAAAATATGTCAATCATAATCACATCATTTCTGGCTCAGCACCTGCGCATGCCTTCAAGAGGCTGGCGCCATTTCCGATAAAATTCCAGAACAGGGAACAACCCGGCCACCTGCACCTGATTTAAGATTTGATGCGTGTTTGCATGCACCCGTTTTTCTTCATTCAGTTTTTCGGCTGGCGAAGCATCAAAGTTCTGTAAAAATTTACTGAATCGTACGATGTGGATCAATTCGTGGGTGATAATGTACAGACAAAAGGGATTCAGTTTGATTGAAGGCGTGTTTTCTAATACGGATTTGATGGCATGGTCCTGGAGGCATATTTTAAAGTAGTCAAATACGCCGGATCCCAGGGCGGTATCTTTGGGCTGGCCTTCATAACGGACAATTTGTGCAAACGGACCGTCGACAATTTCTTCAGGTGCAAGATCCACCAGGGTTTTGACGTCATATTTAGGGCGCAGCCATTCGTTAGCAGACATCTTATAGTGATTGCTGACGAGCTCCTCGGACATCGACACAACATTGTTGACGATGGCAATCTCCGCTGAGGAAAAGATCTTGAGGTGTCGCATTTTATTTGTTTCCGCCAAACCGAATTCGTCTCTTTGGGTCATTGCCTTCCAGTGGGTTATCAAGAAACAAATTTTACCGGTGGTGAGCAACGAACGTTATTTGCGGGGGGAGGTGATCATTGGCCTCAGTCGGCGGCGATGCCCGCTTCCAGCGACTGGTGGGCGATGGCATCTTCTAAACGATTGCGCGCGGCATCCGTGTTTTGGACGAATTTGATTCCCAGCCCCCGATAAATGACCTTTTCTTGCGGCACATTCATGTTCGACCAGACCACTTCAGCATTTAGCGCAAAGGTATCCTGATCGGGCACCTCTATATAAAGCCGCAGTTTCCCGTTTAAAGGTACCGGCTCCTGGCAGATGACAAATGCCCCCCCGAGGCTGATATCTTTTAGCCGAACGTTGAAAGAAACCCGGCCTATTTCCATTGCCGCCGGCCAGGAAATCGCTATCCTCGGGTGTCGGCGCTTTTCTTTTCCGATCCGTTTTTGAGTATTGCTCGCCACTTGCGTGGATTGATCGGCACCCAGTTTTCGTTTGATAACCGTATGAAAAAACCAAAATATAATCAGGCCGGCAAACAGCGCCGCCCCGATGCCAATGCTTGGTATGATGATGTTGCTATCCATAGCGCCTGATTTTTCACTATAGCATAAGCCGGCTTTATTTTCCATTTCTAAAAAAGTGTAGACAGCAAGCAAGCGGGTATGGTATGAACTGCACTTATTGTTTTGTCGCTAAAAAAACCTTGAGAGGGAGGTGAACCATTGGGTAGTGTCGTAAAAAAACGCAGAAAGAAAATGAGAAAACATAAACATCGCAAACTTTTAGCCAAGACGCGCCACCAGAGACGGAAGGGTAAATAATTATACCTGGCGTTTCTTATCGTTATGTTCAGAAAAGCACCGCGCTGCAAGACGGTGCTTTTTTTATGCCTTTAGTTTGAATACCCTTTCAGATATTTTAAAAATTCCGAATCGGTTGACAAAACCAGCGAATTTTTTTCATCTAATACCGTACTGTATATTGCAAGGGTTTCAACAAACGAGTAAAATTCAGGGTCCCTGCCGTAAGCACTGGCGTAAATATTGGTTGCCTCGGCATCGGCTTTTCCTTTTATTTCCTGGGCGGTCTTATAGGCCTCGGAAGTGATCCGCTGCAAATCTCTTTCTTTTTCACCTAATATTTTTTGGGCTTCTCCTTTGCCCTCGGAGCGAAATTTTTCCGCGATTTGATTTCGCTCGGAGATCATCCGGCTGTACACGGATTTTCTGACATCTTCAATATAGTTGATGCGCTTTATTTTGACATCTACCAGTTCAATGCCGAACTGGGCCAGTTTCGGCTGGGCCTGCTTTAAAATTCCCTGGGTGATCATATCTCGACCGACCGAAATTGCATATGATTCGACAAAATCCTTCTCATAATCTTCAAGATCAGTTTCAGCGCGCTCCAGTTCGCGGTTGGATTTTCGGACCGCCTCAATGAGGGTATTTGAGGTGATAAAATTGCGAACGGCAGGGTCGATAATATCATTGAGCTTGCCGACGGCATTAAAGCGATTGTTGACCGTTTGGAAAAATTTAACCGGGTCCACAATTTTCCAGCGGGCCCACGCATCCACCCATATAAACCGCTTGTCCAGGGTTGGTATCTGTCCCGGGTCGCCGTCCCACTCCAGCAAATTTTTATTAAAGTAGTTGGCGTTCTGGATAAAAGGGAGTTTAAAATGAATACCCGGGTCTTTTTTGGGGTCACCGATAATTTTTCCGAACTGGGTGACGACCACCTGTTCGGTTTCATCGACGGTATAGGCGGCATTATAAATGACAAAGGCAATGACTGCCAATAGAATGAAATAAATACTTTTGGGTTTCATCATTCACCACTGCTCTGCGTTCCAAGGTTTAGGGGTTGGCCCAGGTTTAACAGCGGCAACAGATTTTTTTGCTCGGAATCGATAATATATTTCGGTCCTAACCTGGGAAACATTTCCTTGAGGGTTTCTAAATAAAGCCTTCTTTTGGTGACATCTTTTGCCGTGACGTAGGCGTTGTAACGATCCACAAACCTGGCGGCGTCACCTTTGGCGCGGTTTACCCGATTTAATGCATATCCTTCGGCGGCCTTGATGGTTCTTTCGGCTTCACCCACGGCCGCCGGGATGGCTTTGTTATAGCCTTCTTTGGCCTGAAGAATCATTTGTTCCTTTTCCTGTTCGGCCTGGTTGACTTCGTTCCACGATGGCTGAACCGGTGCCGGAACGCTGGTTTTTTTCATTTCAATTGTCACAATATGGATGCCGCTTTCAGCCAGATCAAGCTCGGCCTGCAACAGACCGCTGGCCTCCACCGCAATTTCGTCCCTTCTGTTGATCACTTCATCGACACTTCTATCACCCACCACCAGGCGCATCGTCGATTCGGACATATCGCGCAGCATCCTGCGGATATCTCTGACTTTGAAAAGGAAATCATATGGATTTTTGATCCGGAATTGAACGATCCACGGCACAACAGCGACATTTAAATCTCCGGTCAGCATCAGCGCTTCCCCTGTATTTTCTGTGCCGGATCTAAAGCGGGAGGGTCGTACCTGGGTTCCGGAGGTTGTAAAGCCGAATTCTTCCGTTTGGATCTCGCGCACGTTGACCTTGGTCACTTTTTCGATCCCAAGGGGCATTTTGAAATTAAGGCCCGGCTGCGCCGTGCGCGTATAGCGGCCGAACAACTGAACCACACCGACTTCGTTCTGTTTAACGGTAAAAACCGACGTAATGGCCAGAGCGACAAGAAAAATACCAACAATAAACAGAGGACCGCCCGGGAATTTGATCTTTTTGATTTTTTCGAAAAATTCATCCATCTGCGGCGGCACGCCGCCTTTGCCCTGTTGTTGCTGTTTTAACTTTTCCCAATCCCAGCTCATATCCATATTCCTTTGGTTGTTTTTTAGGGTGCTACGCGGATCATCAGGTCAGAAAAAAACCAATCACATATTCTCCCCGAATGCGGCAGCATGCCGGATATAAGTTCTTTCTCCGGCTGGGTAAGCAGTTGCAAATTTCGAGAGTCATTAGTAAAATAAGTTACCCGATCAGCCAAGTCAAGCAAAAAGCAAAATGAGGAGAACAACTGATGCGAAGACAATCCCCCTTCTTACTTTAGCGAACCTGCGTTTTGAAGCAACGTGCCAACCATCTATCGGAATACCGCGGGAAGCAATTTTTAGCATTTCCACACCTTAGATCCGTATCTGTTTGTGGTTCAACTATGGGGAAAATTTTGCTATAGTCTGAACACGATGAAAGACCAAGACAAGCGATCTGATTTTGTTCATATTGGAAACATCCTTGAAAATGTCTTAAAGTCCTACCGCACCGAAGCTGATTTAGGGCTGAAGGAAGTTTGGCGGCTGTGGGATGCGGCTGTGGGAGAAACAATCGCCCAAAATGCCCGACCGGCAGCTTTTAAAGGACATCTTCTGATTGTGCATGTCAGCAACTCGACATGGATCCACCAGCTGCAATTTTTAAAAAATGACTTAATATCCGCGCTAAATGCTGCTCTCGGACAACCGCTTTTAGCAGACATAAAATTTAAAATCGGACCGTTAAAGTAGCTGAAAGCTGAAACCTGAAATTGATCAGCAGCCGGTTGGCCAGACAGAGGCTTAATGTTTTGATGCACAAGCTAACAGCAGGTACCTTTTTTAACGGCAAACTGCGCATAAAACAGGACCCAGCGGGTTACCGTTTTTCGATTGACGCCGTTTTGCTGGCTTTTCATACCAAGCCGCGCTCAGATGAACGCGTGCTGGATTTGGGGACCGGCTGCGGCATCATCCCGCTGATTTTAGCTTACCGCCATCCGGATATTACCGCATTCGGCGTTGAAATTCAGGAAGAATTGGCCCGTATGGCGACCTCAAATGTAAATGCGAACAAGCTGCAAGATCAAATTACGGTGCTTTGCCGGGATATGCGTGAATTGAAACCGGATTTGATCGGCGGGCCGGTGGATCTGGTTGTTTGCAATCCGCCCTACCACCCGCCGAGTTCCGGTCGGTTAAATCCAGACCCGCAACGGGCCATCGCCCGGCACGAATTAAAAGTCAACCTGAACGATGTGCTGCAGACGGCCAAGCGCATGCTGCGGACAGCCGGCCGTTTTGTTACCATCTATACGGCTGAACGCATTGCCGAATTATTTATTCAGATGCGGTCGCATGGTATCGAACCGAAGTTTATGCGGACGATTCATGCGCAGTTGGCGGCCGAGGCAAAACTCATTCTGGTTGCCGGGACAAAGGGCGCGCAGCCCGGTACCCGAGTTGATCCACCGTTGATCATCTATGATTCGAGCGGAGCATATTCCCAAGAAGTCAAGGGGATGTTCATGCCTTGACAGCGTGTTTTAAAGGGGTTATTCAGTACTACCCATTAAACGCTGAATCTTTACGCCGGAAGGGTGGCCGAGCGGTTTAAGGCGGCGGCCTCGAAAGCCGTTGAGGGTCTTCAGGTCCTCCGTGAGTTCGAATCTCACCCCTTCCGCCAATAAAATTACGGCCTAATTTTATTTATCTGCCGCAACTACTGCTGCGGCCAAAATCGGCTTATCCTTTTTTAATAATTAAAAAGCTTTGAGTATCAAAGGTTTTTAGGAGAGATGTCCGAGCTGGCTGAAGGAGCACGACTGGAAATCGTGTGTGCTGTCAAAAGCGGCACCGAGGGTTCGAATCCCTCTCTCTCCGCCAATTTATTTCGCAAAGCCCTTAGGTACGTTATCATTTCTAAATGATTGCCCTGGGTATTTCAGCTTTATATGGCAGTCAACTGGTTCAAAGGTTCAGTGTTCGAAGGTTCAGAGGTTAGATAATATAAGGTCTCAACGGTTCAGCGTTGCAGGTTATCCCAACCCAAGACTTCTGAACTCAGGACCCAGAACGGGGAACCTTGAACCTCTGAACCTTGGAACCCGATACAGGCATTTCATTATGTCCTATCTTGTGCTTGCGCGCAAATACCGTCCCCAGACGTTTGATCAGGTTATCGAGCAGGGTCATGTTACCCGCACCCTGGGCAATGCGATTTCGTCCAATCGCGTTGCCCATGCAGTGCTTTTTTCCGGGCCCCGCGGAACCGGCAAGACCACTGTTGCCCGCATTCTGGCCAAAGCGATGAATTGTAAGGCAGGGCCGCATCCTGCACCCTGTAATGAATGCCGGTCGTGCCGTGAAATTACCTTGGGCAATGCGGTAGACGTGTTTGAAATTGACGGGGCGTCGAATAACAGCGTCGACCAGATCAGAGAGTTGCGCGACCATATCAAGTACATGCCCGCCCACAGCTCCTACAAGATCTACATCATTGATGAGGTCCATATGCTCAGCATGCAGGCCTTCAACGCCCTGCTCAAAACCCTTGAAGAGCCGCCGCCCCACGTCATGTTTATATTTGCAACGACTGAGCCACAAAAGATCCCGATAACGATTTTATCGCGCTGCCAGCGGCACGATTTTCGGCGTATCAGTCTAAAATCGATCATTTCCCATATGACAACCGTCTGCCAGGAAGAACAATTCCAGATACCTGAAGAGAGCTTGGTTCTGATTGCACGCGAAGCCACCGGCAGTATGCGGGATGCCTTAAGTTTACTGGATCAGGTCCTGTCGTATTTTAAAGATGCGGTCAGCCATGACCAGGTGTTGGATATATTAGGCGTCCTGGATCGAAAATATGTGTTCGACCTGTGCGACACCATCTTGCAGGGTGATGTTGGCGCCATACTGAACACCCTTGATGATTGTTATAACCGCGGTCATGATCTGAAAAAGCTTTACGAAGATGTGCTCGAACACTTCCGAAACCTGCTGATCGTTAAAATAGGGCAAAATATTGAAAAGCTGGTTGATCTGCCCGCCGGTGAAATCGATCAGATGGTCGCCCAAACGGATGGGATATCCGCTCTTGCTTTGAACCAAATTCTGGATGATCTCTTCCGGGAGGAAGCGTCTATCCGGCTCGCCACAGATCCCAAGCTCGCCCTTGAGATGGCCATTATCCGGATGAATCAGATGAAACCGGCCTTGCCGATTGATGTGCTGATCGATAAATTGGATTTGCTCAGAGAGGAGATTTACAGCCAGCCGAGCAGCGAGGTCCCGGCACTCAAACCGAGTGAAAAACCGGCAATACCCGACGCCGGACCACAAACGAATGATCAGGATCTGGATTCAGTGCCGGGTCAGCGGCAGCCCGAACCGGAACAGCTGCCGGTCACCGCCGACCCGGCGTCTGATCTTGAGGCAACATGGCGACAACTCTATGAAATTATTGGTAAAGAAAATCCATCGTTGGGGGCCAGTCTGGCAAACTGTCGCCTGAAACAGGTGTCCGTCGATGCGATCGAAATTGAGGTGTTTGACAACGGCTTTACGTTGAATATGCTCGAGCGCGAAAAAAACAAGGCCATCTTAAAAAAAAATTGCATGACGCATTTTGGCGCAGAAAAAAATGTTGTCCTGACGACGTCCGCTGAATCCGAAACGGAGAGCCCAAAAAAAAAATCCCAAAATGAACAGCACTTAAAGCAAAAAGCATTAAGGCATCCGCTGGTGGCAGATGCCATAGAAATTTTCAATGGTAAACTAATCGATGTCAAACTTCGTTGAATACGAATTTATACCGTTTTCCATAACAATGTTCCGGAATACGGAAGTACGGCATAAAGGGTTGTAGAAAAAAACGTTTGAATATCGGAACGTTTTTTTGACAACCCCTATATCTGGTATTAGGAGGTAACGTGATGAAAGGTATGGGCAATATGATGAAACAGGCCCAGAAGCTTCAATCGCAAATGTTGAAGCTGCAGGATGAGATGGCTGAAAAGACCGTGGAGACCACCGCCGGCGGCGGCATGGTGAGGGTCATCGCCAACGGAAAGCAGCAAATCGTTTCCATCCAGATCGAAAAAGAGGTCGTCGATCCTGAAGATGTTGAGATGCTCCAGGATCTGATCCTGGCCGCTGTTAATGAGGCCCTGACCAAGTCTCAGGAAATGGTTGCCGCTGAAATGAGCAAATTAACCGGCGGTTTGAATATTCCGGGGATCATGTAGTACGATTAGCGCGTGTCGTGTTCCGCCTTGCGGGTTGCTCTCATTGCGACACGCAACCCGTAAGCTGCAAAATGCGCGCTCAGACAATGGGCCTCGGATTTCAAAAGATTTTAAGTGAAAATAAAAAGCCACAGATTTTTTTAAGGTGAATACGAACTATGGGCCATTACCCGCCATCGATTCTAAATCTCATCAAGCGCATTGCAAAACTGCCTGGAATCGGCGAAAAAACCGCCGAGCGGCTGGCCATGCACATACTGCGCTCACCCCGCACAGAAGTCCAACAACTCTCGAACAGTATCATCACAGCCAAAGAAAATATTCGCTTGTGCAAACACTGTTTTGGCTTCAGTGACGACGAAGTCTGCCAGATCTGTTCGAATCCTGCCAGAGATGCCGCCCTTTTATGTGTTGTCGAACAGCCAGCAGACATGGTTGCCATGGAAAAATCAGGCGCCTTTAACGGCCGCTATCATATTTTATCGGGTGTGCTCTCTCCCATGAACGGTGTAGGGCCTGAAGATATCCGCTTGGACGAACTGACTGCAAAAATTGAACGGGGCCAGGTCAAGGAAGTTGTGCTGGCGACCAGTACAACGGTCGAGGGTGATGCCACGGCTGCTTATATCAAAGAGCGCCTGGTTAAATATACGCTAAAGGTGACCCGTATCGCGTCCGGCGTGCCGATCGGTGGCGATTTGAAATATGTGGATCAGGTGACCCTTCAAAAAGCCATGGAGAAGCGCCATGATCTCTGATGACCTCGCACCGGATGATCTGTTTTCCTGCCAGCACTGCGGGGACTGCTGTAAAGGTTATGGCGGCACTTACCTCACTGAAGCAGAGATTGACCGCATTCGTCGGTATCTGGGAATGAAACGTGAGCGTTTCATGCGGGAGGCCTGTCAGATGTCCGGCGGCAAACCCTTGATTGCTCAGGCCGAAAACGGCTATTGCATATTATGGGATCAGCAGTGCACGATTCATTCGGTTAAGCCGCAAATGTGTCGACGCTGGCCTTTTATCGAAAGCATCCTGGTCGATGCCGGCAATTGGCGCGTCATGGCAGCCGCTTGTCCCGGCATGCGTGTCGATGTCAGCGACTATCAGATACTCAATTGCGTCCAGAAGATTCTTACCTGAATTTTTAATGAAAATAGATGAGAATCATTTTGGAAATCAATTACAGCCGGTTCGCACTAAAATATCTTACAATACTGTCAGCATAAAAGTAAATCGGATGAGGATCTTTTTTATTACTCATCTATTTTCACCCGAAGGGCGAGCCGGAGGCTCCCATATGCTGCGTCATTAAGGGCTCGAAGTAGTCTACTACGACTTCACCCTTAAGTGCCTTGCCAATGGAAACCTCCGACTCGTTAAAAATTCAGTAAGTTAAAAAAATCCAGCTAAATCACCCTTAATTATGATAGGCATATTTGATTCAGGCGTCGGCGGTTTAACCGTTGTCAGGGCAATCTTGGAAAAAATCCCGGGATATGACATTGTCTATTTTGGCGATACGGCCCATACGCCTTACGGCACCAAAAGTGGCCAAACGGTGATCGGTTACAGCATCAACAATATTGAATTTCTTCTGCGTCAGGGGGCCAAGGTTATTGTCATTGCCTGCAATACCGCATCCAGTGTTGCCACCGCGCAGGTTCTCGAACAATATGCAGTTCCCATTTTCGAAGTGATTACCCCTGCAGTTGCACATGCCCTTGACGCATCGGCGAATCTCAATTTCGGCATCATTGGCACCCGTGCAACGGTATCCAGCGGTATCTATGAAAAAAAAATTATCGAAAACCAGCCCAAAGCCCGGATTTACTCCGTTGCCTGTCCACTGCTGGTCCCTTTGGTCGAGGAGGGGTGGCTGAACAAGCGCGAAACGGCGATGATTGTAAAAAAATATCTTCAGCCGCTTAAAACCCGCCGGATCGACACGCTGATACTGGGCTGTACCCATTATCCGCTTCTGAAAACCATCATCCAGAGAAAGATTGGAAAGCGAGTTCAATTGATCGATTCCTCAATCTGCATATCCGAGACGATTGAAACCTTTCTGGCCGATAACCCTGACGTCGACCGGCAGCTGGGTCAGAGCGGCAATCTGTCACTTTTTGTTTCTGATGTGACCGATCAGTTTAAAAAAATTGCTAAAATGACCTTGAAAACAAATATAAAATTTGAATGCGTCAGAATTTAGATGCGCTCAAAACGAAGGCATTGATCGAAAAAACCGACGATGAAGGATCAGGAAAAAACAAGGCAGCAGCTTATCCGGGAAATCATGGAACTGCGTGAACAGACGTGGCAATTAGAATCACGGCATCGGCGCGCCAAACAAGCATTAAGAGAGAGCCAGCAGCAGCTGCAGCAAGCTCAAAAAATGGAGACACTGGGTACCCTGGTAGCCGGGGTTGCCCATGAAATTAACAATCCGATCAATCTGATTATGTACAACTTGCCGCTGATTCAGAAAATCTGGTCCGATTTTTTACCGCTTATGATCGAACGCAAAAAAAATTTCCCGGATCAGAAATTTGGTGGTTTTACCTATGACTTCCTGGAAGATAATTTGCCCCAGCTGCTTGCGGATATGGACATGGCCGCGAATCGGGTGGCCAAAATCGTTTCCGATCTCAAAAATTTTTCGAAGCAATCCAATGTTGCCGAAAAATCTACCCTGCGGGTGAATACAGCGGTTAAAAATGCCCTGCGCCTGGCGCAGGCCACTTTGCGAAAATCCGGCGTTAAGATTGAATTGGAGCTGGATGAAGATCTGCCGGAAATTGAAGGGAACCTGCAAAGTATCGAACAAATTATTTTAAATATTATCATCAACGCCATTCAAGCGATCGATCACGGCAGCGGCATTATCCGGCTGCGCACCGGATTTGAAATAAAAAATGGACGCATCCTGATTGCCATCAGCGATAACGGCCGCGGAATATCACCGGCGATTGTCGATAAATTATTTTTGCCGTTTGTCACCGATAAACAGGCGCAGGGGGGGACCGGCCTGGGGCTATCGGTCACTTACGGTCTGGTGCAGGCGCACGGCGGCGATATTGCGTTTGATACCCGGCAGGCCAAAGGGACCACGTTTACGATTTCGCTACCGACCCTGTTAAAGGATGAAGCGGCCAAAATCCTGATTGTCGATGATGATCAAACGATTCGGGCGATGCTCACCGAGGCGCTCGTGCTAAATCGACGCCGGCCTTTTTTGATTGAAGAAGCGGCCAACGGCATCGAAGCCTCCATAAAATTGGGTACCTACCGTCCGGACCTTCTGATACTGGACATCTTTATGCCGGAAATGGACGGGCTCGAAGTATGTCGGATCATCAAAAATGAACCCGAGCTGTCCAATATGAAAGTGCTTATTTCAACAGGTTACCCGGATCACACCAAGCTGGATATCATCGCCAAGCTGGGTTTTGACAACATTATTTATAAACCGTTTGATCTGGCAGAATTTGTGAAAAGAGTTGAAACCATCCTGGCGACAGACTGAAGGAGGTGAAGCACTTACGCCTGAAAGCGCTGCCCTGCTTGTCGCGGGACAGCAGGGTGCCGCATTACGGCGTTTAAGCATTTTTGTTGATGATATGAATATCGCGTTTGGGATACGGGATTTCGACCCCCTCGGCATCAAATGATTCTTTGATTTTGTCGGTGATATAATCGATTGCATCCATCCGTTTGCGGGCATCATAGATCCATGCCCGCAGCTGTAAGTCCACCGAAGACTCCCCGAAATTGCGCACCACCACTTTGGGCGGTGGATCATCCGCCACCCACTCGGTTGCCGCTGCTGCCTGCAGAATAAGCTTTTTGGCCTTTCGCAAATCCGCATCATAAGCAACGCCGATATTGACGCGTACCCGGATTTTTTCGGAAATGTGGGTGTAATTGATGATATCCCGCAGCATGATTTCATTGTTGGGAATGATGATAATGATATTGTCGGTGGTTTTTATTTTAGTCGCCCGCAGACCGATATCGATCACATCACCCCAGGTGGCACTGCCGGCCGGCGCACTCCAGACCTCAATGCGGTCACCCACTTCAAAAGGTCGGTCGATGATCAACAAAACACCCGCGATCAGGTTTGAGAGCGTATCCTTAGATGCAAAACCGACGGCCACGCCGGCTATGCCTGCGCCGGCAATAAACGGCACAACATTGACCCCGAGCATATCGAGGGCGATAATGATCGCCACTGTGTAAACGATGAAGTCCGAAAACCGAATGAGTAAATCAAAGACAATGTCATCAATTTTACTCTTGGTTTTATGGGCCACCTGTTTTTGCAGATATCGAATCGTGACGATCAGGAAATTTTTTACGGGCCCGGCAAACAGGATGATAAACAGGGCATAAAGTATTTTTCCCACAAACGGAATGTTAAATACGATAATGAGATAGATTCCGGTTAGCAATACCAGGGCGTACAAAAGCGCTTGGCGAAAAATTTTAAAAAGCGGTTCCTGAATTTCAATCAGTTTGAATTTTTGCATGCGCTTTTCAATGAATGCCAAAACCTGCCTCAGGGTGAGCCACACGACAAAGAAAGCGATCAGTGTCAGGATCACCTTGAATGCCATCTTCAGATAGGGGGCCTCTAATCCGATTGAGGTTTCAAGTTTGGCAAATAATGTATTCAGTTGCTCCATGAAGCACCTCTCTTGGTCATATTACATTGTCCCACCCGTTGAAAGGGTTGAATAGGTCCGCCTGTTGTGCGAATTCGATAGTCTGACAAAAGAAAACGGCAAAGCGTCGCAGCGGTTACCAATGTCCAGAAATAGCGCAACCGCCTTAACCGGGCCATTGTTTCTTTATTGGATGTGAAATTGAAATTGTCGGTCAGGTTTCATCCGAGAAAAAGCTGGCCTTAAAGAACTCGCGGTTTAACCGCGCAATATTAACGATGGACAGCTCTTTGGGGCATGCGTTTTCACATTCACGGTGATTGGAGCAATTTCCAAAGCCGCAGACATCCATGGTTTTTACTATGTTCAGCGCCCGCCTGGCTGCCTCCGGTTTGCCTTGGGGCAGCAGGGCCAGTTGCGAAATTTTGCCGCTGACAAAAAGCATTGCCGAGGCGCTGGGGCATGCGGCGACACAGGCGCCGCAGCCAATGCAGGCGGCGGCATCCATTGCTTTTTCGGCAATTTCCTGGGCAATCGGAAGCGCATTGCCATCCGGTGCGCCTCCGGTATTTACGGATATAAACCCGCCGGCCGTCATGATTTTATCAAGCGGGCTGCGGTCTACCACCAGATCCTTGAGCACTTTAAACGCCCTGGCGCGAAAAGGTTCCACCACGATCGTATCTCCGTCTGAAAACTGTCGCATGTGAAGCTGGCATAAAGTGGTCGCTTTTTGCGGGCCATGCGCTCTGCCGTCGACCACCGCACCGCAGGTGCCGCAGATTCCTTCGCGGCAATCATTGTCGAAGGCAATCGGATCTTTGCCTTCCATTGCCAGTTGTTCGTTGACTGAATCGAGCATTTCGATAAAGGACATATGAACCGATATATCGCGGGCGGCAACGGTCTCAAAATGACCTTTTTTTTCTGACCCTTGCTGGCGCCAGATCTTAAGGGTCAGATTAATCCTTTTCGGCAGTTTTTTCACTTATAACTCCTTTGGCTCAGCTCTACGTTTTCAAACACCAGGGGTTCTTTGTGCAATTTTGGCGCCTTGTCATATCCATCATATTCCCAGACCGAAACGCAGGAAAAATTCTCATCATCGCGTTTGGCTTCGCCTTCTTCAGTTTGAGATTCTTCGCGAAAATGGCCGCCGCATGACTCGGTGCGATATAGAGCGTCGTGAATCATGATTTCAGCAAATTCAAGGCTATCAGCCAGACGTCCGGTTTTTTCCAGGCTCTTGTTATAATCTTTGTCTATGCCAGGCACCAGCACATTTTGCCAGAATTCGGCGCGCAGCTCTCGAATCAGTGTGAGGGCCTTGTTGAGCCCCTGTTCATCGCGGGACATGCCGCAATACCCCCACATGATTTTACCCAGCTCTCGGGCGAAATTGTCAGCGGTGCGCTTGCCATTGATGGACATCAGTTTGGCGATACCGTCGTTTATTGTCTGGGTGGCTTCCTTGAATGCTGTATGGTCGGTGTTTACCGGGGCAAGTGTCGTGCCGGCAAAGTACCCGCCGATCGTATAGGGAATGACAAAATAGCCGTCCGCCAGTCCCTGCATCAGGGCACTGGCCCCCAAGCGGTTGGCACCGTGGTCGGAAAAATTGGCCTCTCCGAGGACAAATAATCCCGGAATGGTGCTCATCAGATTGTAGTCGACCCATAAACCGCCCATGGTGTAATGTGATGCCGGATATATCATCATGGGCTTTTGATAGGGAGAATCATCGGTGATGAGCTCATACATGTCAAAAAGATTGCCGTATTTTTTGGCGATATTTTCGCGGCCATCTCTTTTGATGGCATCGGCAAAGTCCAGATATACTGAACAGCGCGTAAGGCCCACCCCTTTACCGGCATCGCACTGAGCTTTGGCCGCACGCGAGGCTACGTCCCGGGGTACCAGATTTCCGAAGCTGGGATATTTTTGTTCAAGATAATAATCGCGATCTTTGTCGGGAATATCCTGCGGATCCCGAATGTCACCGCCATTTTTCGGTACCCAGACGCGGCCGTCGTTTCGGAGGCTCTCACTCATCAGGGTCAGCTTGGACTGATGATCGCCGGTATGGGGAATACAGGTTGGATGAATCTGGGTAAAACAGGGGTTGGCAAACAGGGCCCCTTTGCGGTAGGCCCGAAATCCAGCGCCGACATTGGAAGATTCGGCATTGGTGGAAAGGTAATACACGTTACCGTATCCGCCTGTGCAAAGCACCACCGCATCGGCCGCATGGCTTTCCAGCACACCATTGATCAAATTACGCACCACAATGCCGCGGGCCTGGCCGTTTACGAGCACCAGATCCATCATTTCACGCCGTGCCAATAACGTAACCATGCCGGTACTGATCTGGCGCACTAATGCGCTGTAGGCGCCCAACAGCAGCTGTTGACCGGTTTGCCCGCGCGCATAAAATGTGCGCGCGACCTGGGCCCCCCCAAAGGACCGGTTGGCCAACAAGCCACCGTAATCCCTGGCAAACGGAACGCCCTGGGCCACGCATTGATCAATGATATTGTTGCTCAGCTGGGCAAGGCGGTAGACGTTGGCTTCGCGCGCCCGGAAGTCACCGCCTTTGACGGTATCATAAAACAGACGCCAGATGCTGTCGCCCTCATTGGTGTAATTTTTGGCAGCATTGATTCCCCCCTGGGCCGCAATACTGTGTGCCCGCCGTGGTGAATCCTGAATGCAAAAGGTTTTGACATGATATCCCAGCTCAGCGAGGCTGGCGGAGGCCGAGGCGCCGGCCAGACCGGTACCGACCACTATGATCTCAAATTTGCGCTTGTTAGCCGGGTTGACCAGCTTCAATTCAAAGCGGTGGCGGTCCCATTTTTCAGTCAGCGGACCGGCCGGTATGTGCGCATCGAGTTGCATTTTGCTTTTCCCTTTCAAGCGATTTTTGACTTTTTATTTCAATCGACATAAATGTTTATCTATTTTGAATCCTACCACGAAGTTAACGAAGACCACGAAGTGAAGAATTCAACAGATTTTGCATTAATCTTCGTGCCACTTCGTGCTCTTTGTGGTGAAAAGGAAACAATCAGCGTTTCGGAGGACAACAGCCTACCTTACAGTCCATAGATAAATCGGCAACAGGCCAAAACCGAAACCAATCATCAGGCCGACAATTACACTCAGCACCATCAGAGCCGGCATATACTTGGGGTGGTTGGCCCCGAGAGTTTGAAATGCACTCCAAAAACCATGGCGCACGTGCAAGGCAACAATAATCATAACCACAACATAAATGATCATGTAGACCGGGTTGGCAAAGGCTGAGCGGACAATTTCAAAAATCGTTCGATCAGACTTGTCCACGAAGCTGAAGTTAATCAGATGAAAAACCACAAACCCCAGAATGATAATCCCCGTGTAGGGCATCGTCACGGAGCTCAGCGTGCGCCCGCCGGCAGACCGGTCCTTTTCATAGGGCACAGATCTTGCTTTGAAGTTTTGAACGAAAAGCGTGATGCCGGTGATTACGTGAAGCAAGGCAAACACCAGCAGGCCCAATTCGAAAACCGTCAGAATCGGACCCAACGCGTGAAGTTTTTCAGCGTAAGTGTTGAAGGCCGCACCCCCCGCATAGATGGTCAGGTTACCGGCCAGGTGGGCAGCCAGAAAACCGATGAAACTCAGGCCGGTAACGGCCATCAACAGCTTTTTGCCTATCGACGAGCTAAAGGTTTGGATCAGCCAGCTCAATTTTACCTCCAATGTACACAATTAAGGACATAAGTGTATACTTTTACACACAAAATGAAACACGACAAAAATTTAATCTTTAATCGTTTCTACAATCGGTGTCAACAACATTATTGAGCCACCAATCATCGCGATTGGTTTCCATTATGCTCCGGGTTATTTCTTGGGCGATTTTTGTTTGAACGCGCCCGAGCACGTGCGGCAGCCACGTATCCGGGGGGGTATACCCGATATCAGAAAGATGTTTTAGCTCAAGGATGAGCGCGATTTGGTCGGCGTCATGCGCCAATTTGGCTTCCACGGAGCTGTTCTGGTTGAACTCTTCAATCAGATCGGTAATGGCTGAACCAAATGGAAGGCCGGCAGTTGCGTCTTCAAGGGCTTTGGCCTCATCGGCGGTGACGTAGGCTTTTTGCACCGTATTCAGATCGCCGGTTCTGGCCTCGGGCAAGTCGTGTACCAAACACATGCTGATCAATTTAAGGGCATCGACGCCGGGCTGTAACTGCGCCAATACATATGCAATAAAGGTTGTACTGAAGGTGTGTTCGGCGATGGATTCTCTGCCGGATCCGAGAAAATGAAATCCCGATCGCGAAATTTCCTTGAGCATTTTTGCTTCAAACAGCAAATTCGCAACATTTTTCATAGCAGCTCCTTAATTATCGTATTTTGGCCGTGCAATTGTGGATACCGATTGCTTCTAACATTCAGATTTCAGTAGTCAGCCACCTGGTTCAGAGGTTCACGGTTCAAAGGTTCAAAGGTTAGATAAACAGCAGACAGATTGCATGGGTCAGAGGATACAGCAAAACAGCCAAGGCATTTGATCCTGAAGTATTGAACCCTGAACCCCGGAACCTCTGAACCCTGAACCTTGAAACTGACACCATATTGAGGGAACTCACCAAACGCAACCCTAAATTTGAGCCCGAACGCAGCGTTCAAACCTGTTGACACTTTACTTATATTCATTATACTTTAAAGTGTTTATCTGGATAAAATGACATTCTAACGAAATTGTTGCTTCAACCGCCTGGCCGCTGCTAAATGTTTTTTGTTCCCGAAATTCTAAATCCAAACGATTAAGGGGAGAACAGTATATGGGTATAGCTCAGCTTGATATCGTCCATATGGTCAGTAATGCCGGACCCATGGTTCAATTTGTGATGCTTTTGCTGCTGTTTTTTTCAATCATGTCCTGGGCCATCATTCTGATAAAGTACCGTTACATCCGAAGAGCCTTTAAGGAATCGGCTGATTTTAGCGAATTTTTTTGGAAAAGCCGTGATCTGTCCAATGCGTTTGCCAAAGCAAAACAGCTCCCCGGCAGTCCCCAGGCACGCATTTTCCGAATCGGATATGTGGAGCTCAAGAAGACGAGCCAATCTGCGGCACCAAGCGTTTCCCCCGATCCTTCGGCCGCTAAACAAGCGGGCAGCCAGGGCATGTCGCTGGATGCCAGGTTCACCGGCACGGATAACATCAAACGGGCGTTGCGCCGCGCGATTACCACCGAAATGACAAGGATGACCCAGATGGTGCCCTTTTTGGCCACCACCGGCAATACGGCACCTTTCATCGGTCTGTTTGGCACGGTCTGGGGAATTATGAACTCTTTTGTCGGCATCGGGCAGAAAGGCTCAGCCAGTCTAGCCGTTGTGGCACCGGGTATTTCTGAGGCGCTGGTGGCAACTGCAGCCGGCCTGGCCGCGGCAATCCCGGCAGTGATCGCATTTAATTTTTTTATGAGCAAGATACGCGTGATCGAGTCTGAACTCGATAGCTTCTCGGCGGATTTATTGAACATCATCGAGCGTGATATTCTGCGGACAGAGAGGAGAGGGACATGACAGCCGGAGATAAAAGCGGTCAATTGATGTCCGACATCAACGTCACGCCGTTTGTTGATGTCATGCTGGTGTTGTTGATCATTTTTATGGTGACGGCGCCGATGATGATGCAGGGCATGGGTGTCTCACTGCCGGAAGCCACCGCCGAGCCGCTGGAATCCGAAAAAGAGCATCTGATCATCACCCTCAACACCCAAAATGAAGTCTTTATCAATGATTTTAAGGTTACGGTCGACGGTCTTGGAGAAAAACTGACAAAAATACTGGAAGGGCGCGCCGAACGAGAGGTATTTCTCAAAGCTGATAAAGACATTTCCTGGGGTACTGTAGCTCAGGTCATGGCGGAAATTAAAGGGGCCGGTGTGGAAAAATTGGGTATGGTCACCGAACCCGAAAAGTTCGAAAAAGAAAGCAAAAAGTCCAAATCCAAATAGCCATGAAGGATACCAAACATGCTTATACCCGACAATACCACGGGAAACAGCCTGCTTCCCAATCGATGGTATTGCCAGTCGGCGTTTCATTTATTTTTCATCTGATCATTATCGGAGCGCTGATTTTTATGCCCGAAATCGGCTCGGGGCCGCGGTTTCGATCCGGGGTGGTCAATGTCAGTCTTGTTTCGCTGCCGTCGGCCGGTCCTCCAGCCGGCGGACCGGCCCCTGCGCCCGCTAAGCCACAACCGGTTGTAAAAAAGCCTCCGGAAAAACCAGCGGTTAAGATACCGGAATCCAAGCCTGTTCCGGTGGTCAAAAAGCCGCCCAAAGCCGTATCGCTGAAGCCCAAAACACAAAAACCCAAAAAATCGCTGAAAAAAAAGACCCTTGACCGGTCAAAGATAATTGATTCGGCCATCGACCGGATTGAAAAAAAAGTGGAGAAATCCGAAACCGATTCAGTTACATCGGCCATAGAGCAGTTAAAACGCAAAGTCGCCGAATCCGAGGACCGGGCTGGCAGCGGTTCTGTTGGTACTTCCACCAAAGCCCGGACAGGCGCAGTCGGTCCGGCCGGCGGATCCGGTACCGGCGGTGCACGCGTGCAAGAATCCATATTGATTTACCAGGCTGAAATTCAGTATCAAATCCAAAAAAATTGGGCGTATTCACAGCAGCTCGCCGATGAGAGTACCGAACTGGAGGCGATTTTGGCCATTAAAGTTCTGCGGAATGGAGAAATAGAGGATATTTGGTTTGACAAAAAATCCGGCAACGCGTACTTGGATGATTCGGCATATAGGGCTCTGGTCAAATCAAACCCATTACCACAGCTCCCAAGCGACTACATGCGACCTTTTTACAAAATCGGTTTGCGATTTGGTCCGAAAGGCTTAAAACAAAAATAACAGCGACCTTCTGGCAATAATTGATGCTCCCTTATGAAGCTAAACGGGGTCCGGGCGCTACGGGGTGCGCGCTATTTCAGATACGGGCTTTGATGATTTAAGCGACAAGGATCTGCAATGAGAAGAAGTACAATAAGTCTTTACATCCTGATTCTGAGCGTTATCTTATTCGCACCGGCCGTCTGCCGGGCTGAATACGATGTCATTGACATCACCAAGCCGTTCTTACGGAAAATCCCACTGGCCGTACCGTCATTTAAAAGCGCGATCGGATCTGGCGAAGAAAAACAGTCTTCGCAAACAGCAGCCGATTTTCTTTCCGAATCCTTGGACTTCACCGGCTATTTTAAAATTTTGGATCGTGGGTCCTTTCTGTTTGACCCGGCAAGAAACGGCGTCACGCTGACAGATTTAAATTTTCAAAACTGGACGGTTGTTGGCGCTGAACTTTTAGTCACCGGTTATTATTCGCTCAACGGCGACAACATTACCATTGAGTTGCGTCTGTTCGATACGTTTAAGGCCCGACGCGTACTCGGTAAAAAATACACGGGAAAGCTTTCAAATCAGCGCAGTATTATTCTACGTTTTTGCACCGATGTGATCAAATACCTGACGGGAAGTGCGGGAATATTTGGCAGCCAGATTGCATTTGTTTCCAATGGTACCGGCAACAAAGAGATTTATATTTGCGCTTTTGACGGATATAACCCCCGACGTTTGACGACCAACAACGCCATCACACTTTTTCCGGCCTGGTCAAGTGACAGCAAGTGGTTGGCATTTACTTCTTACAAGGACGGCAATCCGGACCTATATATAAGAGATCTGGCAAACGCCCGGGAATCAAAACTCTCAAAACAAGGCATTAATATCACCCCTGCCTGGGCTCCGGGAAAATTTGAACTGGCGGCAACACTTTCGTTTTCCGGAGACCAGGAAATTTATCTGTTGACTGGGTCTGGGAAAATTATTAAAAGATTAACAAAGAGTCGCGGAATCGATGTAACCCCGACCTGGTCACCTGACGGCAAAAAAATTGCCTTTGTTTCCAATCGTGCTGGCAGCGCCCAGGTTTACATCAAGGAGCTAGCTTCCGGTAGGGTAAATAGACTGACCTACGAGGGGCAAAAGAATACACAGCCCAGTTGGTCCCCGCGAGGTGATAAAATTGCTTACACCTCCCAAATTGGCGGGGAGCATCACATTTTCACCATTGGATCAGACGGTCAAAATCCGGTGCAATTAACCTATGAGCCCAGGGACAATGAAGCGCCGACCTGGTCTCCGGATGGCAGTTTAATTGCTTTTAGCTCAGATCGTGAAGGACCGACCCGTATTTACGTTATGACTGCTTTTGGAACCGACCAGCGGCGTTTACTGGCTCTGGCCGGTAAGCAGACGAACCCCAAGTGGTCAATGAACCATCTAAATAATTAAGTGATGTTTGAATGTGAAAGGAGGAGAAAAATGCAAAAGAAGACTTGGTTGGTGATAGCCCTGTTGCTGGTGATTGCCGGACTGCTGTTCACCGTTGGCTGTCAAAAGAAAGCGGTGTCTCAGACAAAAGCGCCCGGACCGGCTCCGGCAACAACAGCACCTGCACCGAAAGCGGGCCAGGCACCAGTGACGACGGCACCTTCAGGCTGGAATCTTGCGCAGAACGACATTTATTTTGAATTCGACAAATCGACCCTGACACCGATGGCACAGGATACGCTGATGCGGCATGCGGCCTGGTTGCGAGAGAACACCAATGCCTCCGTCACAATCGCAGGTCATGCCGATGATCGGGGCACCAATGAGTACAACCTCGCTCTGGGGGACAGGCGTGCAGACAGTGCCAAAGCCTTTTTAGTGGATCTTGGCATCTCAGCCTCGCGCCTGACGACCATCAGCTACGGTGAAGAACGCCCGCTTTGTATGGAGCAAACAGAGGAATGCTGGGCCAAAAACAGGCGGGATCATTTTGTCGTAAACTAGTGTAATTGGTATCCCCCAAATGGATATCTGCCGCAAGGTGGATAGAATCCGGTGATGATACCTGCAGTTAAAGAAATCACGATAAACAGCAAGCGCAAGGATTATTCTGCGCTTGCTGTTTATGGTGCGGACGACCTTTCGAGCGGCGGGTACTTTTTCAGGTAAACCAACCCGAACGCTAACCAACACCGAATTTCCATGAAAAGAATTCCTATGAAAAGACGAATTATCGTTAGTGCTATTTTAGGCGGCTTGATGGCTGCCTGGGGATGTGCCACCCAGTCCGACGTGAACACAATCGACAATCGCCTTGCTGAGATGGAAATGCGTGACGCCCAACTGCGCCAGAACAGAAATGCGCTCAAATCCGATCTCGAACAACGGAATCAGGAATTGAGAAAACAATCAGCCGGTTTGCGGGCGATACTTGAGGAAATGAACGAAGACATCCGGATTCTAAGTGGCCGTCTGGAAGAAATGGAATATTCCATCAAAAAGCAGCAACAGAATGCAGCAGATTTAGAAAGCAAAAGAGAAGCAAAGCTGGACAGTTTAGCAGAGCGCACCGAGGAAAATTCGGTTCGGCTCAACCGCATGGAACAATATCTCAATTTGGAATCATCCAAAAAACAGGCGGCTGTGATTACGCCGGCCGTTCCTGCCAAAAAGCCGTCATCGGAAGATGAAATCTATCGATCCGCCAAGCAAGCATTTGATCAGGGTGATTTTGATGCCGCCCGCCAAGGGTTTCAGGAATTTATCAAACGCTATCCAAATTCAAATAATGCGGATAATGCCCAGTTCTGGATCGGCGAAATTTATTATCGCGAAAAATGGTATGAAAAGGCGATCCTGGAATATCAAAATGTGATCGAAAAATACCCGAAGGGCAACAAAGCGCCGGCTGCGCTCTTGAAACAGGGGTTGGCATTCTCCAATATCGGCGATACGGCCAATGCGAGGCTTATTTTGCAAGAATTAAGTCGCAAGTATCCTAAATCCAATGAAGCCAGGGTTGCCGCTGAAAAATTAAAGACGTTGAAATGAGCCAGACGCGAGTATGGTTAAGATTATTGGCATAGATCCCGGCCTGTCGGCAACAGGGATCGGAATTGTCAGCGGGCTAGGACCCAAAATCGTTAGCTACTCTCTTGGCTGTATTCATACTGCCAAATCCACCCCCTTACCCGATCGTCTCGATAAAATCTTTTCAAAGCTTCACCAACTGCTGATAAGTGAAAATCCAGATTTGATGGTCATTGAAGATGTTTATTCATTGAACCGATATCCGAAGTCGGGTATTATTCTGGGGCAGGTGACCGGCGTTATCCAGCTGGCCGGATTTCACGCGGCCGTACCCGCCATTGAAGTACCGGTCAGAGAGGCCAAACAAATTCTGACAGGCAACGGCAACGCCAGCAAAGCCCAGCTTGAAAAAGCGGTGCGGCATCGCCTGAATCATAAAACACGCATCAAACCCGTGCATGCATCCGATGCGGTGGGTCTGGCGCTAATCGGGTTGTATCGCTATCAGGATAGCTTGCGTGCCGTTAAGTAGTTGTTATGCGTTATTTGCTGTTTGTTTTTCGATAGGTCATGCAAGACGAATCAGTCACAATAACAAATAGCGCAGAACCGATGAGATACGGAGTTGGAGCGAAGCGACAACATGATCGGTTACATCGAAGGTAAAATTTTAAAAAAGGAAGATGAACGGGTGCTGGTGCTGGCCAATCAGGTGGGGTATGAAATTTTGCTTCCGGCCTTTGTGATGGAAACCATAAAACCCCAAAAAGCCGGTGATGAAATCGCCCTTTATGTATTTTATCAACAGACCGAACGGCAACCCAAACCGATTTTAATCGGGTTTAATCTGGAAGCCGAAAAAGAGTTTTTCCAGTCTTTCATTTCGGTGGAGGATATCGGGCCACTAAAGGCTGTCAAAGCCTTAAGCGTTCCGGTCAGTGAGGTCGCCCGGGCAATTGAGAATCGTGACGTTCACAGCCTCACCCGGCTCAAAGGCATTGGCACACGAACGGCTCAGAAAATCATCGCCACCCTTGAAGGCAAGATGGGCAAATTTGCGCTGATTCGTAAAGCAGACAAACGGGAAACGAATGTTGCGGAGGATTTTACAGAGCAGGTATTTGAAGTACTCGTCAAACAGCTCGGCCATAAGACGTCTGATGCCAAGCGTATGATTGCCGATGCATTTGGACGCAAACAGGCGATAAGTTCGCCCGAGGAACTATTGGATGAAATCTACCGCGGCGAACAAAAATATAACAGATAACGAATTAGGTGGAGTGACACATGTCTGATGATGTCATTAAATATTCTTCTGAAAGTCAAGGGCTGATTTCCGGTGTAGTTTTGACCGAAGATCAGGAGTCCGATATTCTATCGTTGCGGCCGGAGCGGCTTTCAGATTATGTCGGCCAGGAAGAAGTTGTCGAAACCTTAAAAATTGCAATTCAGGCAGCCACTCAACGCGATGAACCCATGGATCATGTTTTATTTCACGGCCCGCCGGGTCTCGGGAAAACAACTTTGGCCCACATTATTGCTAATGAAATGCAAGGCAAACTCACGGTGACTTCCGGTCCGGCCCTTGAAAAAGGCGGCGATCTGGTCGGTATTCTCACCCATCTTGAAGTCGGTGACATTTTATTTATCGACGAAATTCATCGGACCCCCAAAGCGGTTGAGGAATTTATGTATCCGGCCATGGAGGACTTTGCCATTGACTTTATTTTCGACAAAGGCGTTCATGCGCGCAGCCATCGCTACCGGCTGAACCGTTTTACGCTGGTGGGAGCCACCACGCGCGTGGGGCTGTTAACAGCGCCGTTGCGGGATCGCTTTGTCATTTTTCGCAGTCTTGATTTTTACCATGACGATGATCTCGTAAAAATTGCCAGACGTTCAGCCAAATTACTGAATGTCAAAATCGATACCGCCGGCGCTGCGGAACTGGCGCAGCGCTCCAGAGGGACACCCCGAATCGTGAATCGACTGCTTAAACGGGTGCGGGATTTCAGCCAGGTCAAAGCCGATGGTGTCATTACACAAGCGACGGTTGAAGGCGCCCTTGAGTTGGAGGGGGTCGACAAAAGAGGCCTTACAGATCTGGATCGCCGCTATTTGAAAACAATAATTGAATTTTATACCGGCGGCCCTGTTGGAATTGAAGCAATTGCGGCCACTTTACAGGAAGAATCCGATACGCTGGTGGATATTGTCGAACCCTATCTGCTGAAGATTGGGTTTGTTCTGCGGACCTCATCCGGTAGAAAAGCGACTGAGGCGGCTTACAAACATTTAGGGTTTCGGGTGCAAAGCAAACTGTTTCGTTAAGGGCATTCTTTTAAATTGATAATTCCCTGTAGCTCGCTACAGGGTCACCCACCGATTCTCTTTCCTTGGGGAGAGGGTTAGGGTGAGGGGAAAAGATTAAATCAAATTTGATACCCTGCAGCAAGCTGCAGGGAAGTTCATTACCATGGCAGTCATTACGATTCTAACGGATTTTGGCACCGCTGACGAATACGTCGGGGTGATGAAAGGCGTATTGCTCTCGATTTGCCCCTCGGTATCGGTAATCGACATCACGCATCAGATCGAACCGCAGGATATCACCCAGGCCGCCTATCTGATACCCGCTTATTTTCATTTTTTCCCAGAAGGGACGGTCCACATCGTGGTTGTTGATCCGGGTGTTGGAAGCCAACGCGCTGTTCTGGCAGTTCACCTTCGCCAGCATTTTTTTATCGCGCCGGACAATGGTGTCTTAAGCCTTTTGCTGAGTGATCAAAAATCTGATAAGATTATTCGTGTAAGCAATTCGGATTATTTTCTTGAGCCGCTGAGCGCGACATTCCACGGGCGAGATATTTTCGCTGCTTTGGGCGCCCATGTGGCGTGTGGCACGAAACTTGACGCGCTTGGTGCCAGAATCAGGGTCCAGGACATCGTGCATCTGACCGATCTGACGTGTCAGGTATCTGAAAAGGGCGAGCTGGTCGGAAAAATCGTATCGATTGATCGTTTCGGTAATCTGATAACCAATATTGCTGCGATTCACCTGAGCGCTTTTTGTCGATCCGGGGCCTCCGAGCAGCTCCGAATTCGCATCGGATCGCTGGCAATTTGCGGTCTGGCGAATACTTACGCGGATGCAGCACCGGCGTCGCCACTGGCGCTGATCGGCAGTCGCGGGTATTTGGAAATTGCCGTAAACTGTGGTAGTGCTCAAAAGCAGTTGAAAGTCTGCAAGGGCGATCTTGTACGCATAACGTTATTATGAACCTTGATGAGTTTAAGAAAACAATTCGTCGTGGAGCTGATAGACGCTGGACGCTATTATTTATCGGCGATCACGGCAATGTCATCACCTTAAAGCGATTTAAAACCATTATTGCTGCGGCGGGGTGTTTGTTTTGCCTGGCGTTTGTATTCGTGGGTGTCCTTTTTTTTAGCAACCAAAAAATTCTAAAAGAAAATAAAGACCTGCAAATACGGTCTCAGAATTCACAACAGCAAATTGAGACCTTGCGCCATGAAAAAGAAATTTTGATGGCCCGTCTGGTGATAGCTGAATCCAGGGCCAAAGAAAACATTGCTGAAAATCGACTGTCCCGAAAAAGTGTAACAGCTGCCAAACCGGCCAACGCTCAGCCTCAGGCGGTGGCCAAATCCAGGTTGGTCCGAGAACGCCAAAAAGAACCGCCTGTTGCCCGGGCGCGCCGGTCCCAACCTGTAGACAATCAGACGCTTGATGCAGAAGCAGTTATGGGAGTGGCAGTTGAAAACTTTAAGGTCTCACGTGAATCTGACAATGCGAACTTAATGGCCCAGTTCAAAATAAAAAATACCAGCCAGGGATACCAGCGGGTAGCTGGTAATGCCGTTGTCGTACTAAAGAGTGCTGATCTTGAGAAAAAACAATGGCTGGTGATGCCGGTCGTAGAGCTTGCCGGCAATAAACCTGCCGGAAAGCGCGGCAAGCGTTTTTCAATCAAGCGCTTTCGCACCATGAATTTTACCTCCCGAGCGCCAAATTATGCAGATCAGTTTCAAACAGCTGCGGTCTACGTGTTTAGCGAAACCGGAAAATTGCTGTTGGAGCAGAACTTTGCAATAAAATTGCTTCCCCTGCCGGTTGTTTCATCGGAGTCGCCAGCCGAGGATACCCCACCCCGTGAAGCGCAGCCTGCTGAAATATCTCCCCGACAACCACCCGCTCGGCAAAAGCCCCCTCAGGAAGCGCCCGCCAGTGCGCCGACCCCCGGAGAAGTGCCCGCCGGCGATGATATTCTTGATGCCTTAGATGACGCCCCGCCGGTATTTTGATTATTAGGTTTCAGGTGTCGGGTGTCAGTAAAAGGTGACATCACGCGAAATTGATAGTTTTTAACATCATAAGTTCTTCATTCTGACACCTGAAAACTGACACCTGACATCTAATTTTATTCATCGCCGGCTTCCAGCTGATCCACAAAAGCGCCCACCTTTAAGTCGCCGCTTTCAAAGTTTTCAAATGTGAGGTCCTGAAAGGCAACGTGTCGCTTTTTTCTGAGGATTTCAAATATTTCAAGATAATTTAAAATAATACGTCTGCGCCAGCTTAAATTGAGCCGGGCAGCATAGTGCCGGATGTCGGTTTCCTGACCCTCGATTTCCAAAAACGTGCCATAGGGCATGGTATCCAGGAAAAATGCTGTTTGGCCCAGAATCATGGTTTCGCGCCATTTTTCGTAGCGCTGAACAGATTGCAGGCCCACGCTGTTCAGAATCTGATTCATGGTCTTAAAATCGGAAACCTCGACTTCCAGTTCATTGAAGATTTTAAAATCCCGGCTGGCCGCCGCCGGTTTGGATTTAAACGTTAAAATCGCCTTTTTGTCCTGGCGCAGGCGCAACAGAGAATGCTTCTTGATCAGGTTATGGCCGTCATCTTCATAACGAATATTGTTCTCATAGACACGCCCCATCGATCTGGCCCCCAGGCCTGTTATACGGTGCTGCATGCGTTCGATGTCGTCCAGAAAAAATTTGACCTCTACTTCACGTTTTTCCATTTTAGGTATACCTAATTTTTTTATACATATTCAAATTATACTGCATTTCATAATAATGTTCCGGATTACGGAATTGGGGTATAAGTGGTTGTAGGAAAAATTTTGGCATAACAGAACGTTTTTTTGACAACCACTATATGCTGGACAATAAAATCAAAATTAAAGGATTGTAAAGGGCCAATTTCATTTTTTTTCTTGACATCACACGATATTTTGCTTAGGTTTGCCGGATTATTTAATTTGAGGAGCCCTAAAGGTGAAAAAATATTCATTCAGTGCCAAGCGTTCGGATAACCCGCAAAAGTGGTATGTCATTGATGCAAATGGAGCTGTGCTGGGCAGGCTTGCTTCACAGGTGGCGCAGCGATTGCGCGGCAAACATAACCCGCGGTTCACGCCCCACGTAGACAGCGGCGATTGGGTGATTGTGGTTAATGCCGCTAAAATCACTCTGAGCGGCCGCAAAATGGATCAAAAGATTTATTATCGTCATAGTGGATACATCGGCGGTTTAAAGGAAATAACCGCAAAGGATCTTCTGGAAAAGCAGCCGGAGGCGCTGGTGCGATCAGCCGTCAAAGGGATGTTGCCCAAGAATAAACTCGGACGGCAGCTTTTTAAAAAACTGAAAGTGTATGCCGGCGACGCGCATCCACATGAGGCCCAGCAGCCTGAAACCCTAATCGTCTCTTAAAACAACGAAACCGAATAACCCGTTTGTCGAGGAACCCAATGCCAAAAGAAAACATCTATTACGCTACCGGTAAACGCAAAAACGCTATTGCCAAAACGTGGCTGACACCCGGAAGCGGCAAAATCATCATCAATAAGCGTCCTTTAGAGGACTATTTTCCGCTCGAAACATTGCGAACCGATTTGCAGGAACCCTTTAAGTTAACCAACACAGCCGGTTCCTTTGACGTGAATGTCAGCGTTAGAGGCGGCGGTATTGCCGGTCAGGCCGGAGCGGTTCGTCACGGAATTACCAAAGCGCTCATATTGACAGACGCGGGGCTGAGGACATCCTTGAAAAAGGCCGGATTTGTCAAACGCGATCCCCGGGTCAAAGAAAGAAAAAAATACGGCCAGAAGGGTGCCCGGGCGCGGTTTCAATTTTCCAAACGTTAAAATACTTTTTTTGCCAGGTTGAAAAGGGGACAGGCAAAAGCCTAGCCCCTTTTTTATTGCCAGCGGTTGGGCGATTATTGTCATCGGCAACGGCATTGCGTTCATATTTTTCAAGGATTGCAGAACGCTTAACCGCAAATCGTCTCAACAGGGGGAATGACATTGGAAAAAGAAGTTTGGTTGCAGAACCTGACCTGGGAGGATGTTAAACAGAAAACCACCGCAAGCCAGGGAACCATTATCCTGCCCATCGGCAGTACCGAACAGCATGGAGCGCATCTGCCGGTCGGAACCGATACAATGGTGGCCAATGCGATTGCCGAAGCGGCGGCCCTGAAAGCCGGGATCCTGGTCGCCCCACCGCTGTGGTTTGGTTGGAGCCCCCATCATCTGGTTCTTCCCGGTACCATTACGATAAGGGCCGAGGTGCTGATCGAGGTTGCTTTTGACGTGATCAAATCCCTGTCTAACCATAATTTCGACAAATTTATTCTGCTCAACGGTCATCGGATTGTCAACGTAGCCTGGATGCAAATCGCAGCCGAAAGAGCGAAAAGGGAGTTGGGCGTTAAGGTGATTATATTCGACCCGGCTTACATGTCGAAAGAATTCACGGGCGATATGGAATGGGGAGAAGTGGGCCATGCCGAAGAGATTGAGGGTTCGCACATGTGGTATTGTCACCCGGATCTGGTGAAGATGGAAAGAGCCCGGGATAACCCCCACCAGCATGATCGCATTTATCATGTTGACCCAAGGTATTCCGGTGATACCCTTTGTTATGTGCCCAGCAGCCCGGCCGAAATGGAAAGATTGGCAGAAAAATCAGGCGGAACCTCAGGCGAGTCAACAAAGGCTTCTCAAGAGCTTGGACAGAAATATCACCAACATCTGGTTGATCGCATGCTGGAGGCTATCGCGTTTTTACAGAAACTGGCCTAACCCATAGCGGATGATTTGAAATCAAAAACCGATTTTGTTAAAGTAGGCGTCAGTGCAGATCAGCAAATTTTTCCAGAAAATGGGTATCGATATCTCCTCTGATGAAATCCTCATCCTGAAACACGCGTTGATGAAAGGGAATTGTGCTTTTAATACCCTCTATCTGGAATTCAGAAAGCGCTCTTTGCATTCTTTTAATCGCCATGTCTCTATCCTTAGCCCACACCACTAATTTACCGATCAGGGAATCATAAAACGGCGATATTACATAGTGGTTATAAATATGCGTATCCACCCTGACTCCCGGCCCATTCGGTAGAATCAGTTTTTGGATTTCGCCGGGAGAAGGCATAAAATTATCTGCCGGATCGGCCGCATTAATGCGGCATTCCAGCGACCATCCGTTCAGGCGAATTTCATCCTGTCGCAGCGGTAACTTTTCACCTTGTGCCAGAAGAATCTGCTGCTGTACGATATCGAGGCCGGTGACCAGCTCGGTTACCGGATGTTCAACTTGAATCCGGGCGTTTACTTCCATAAAATAAAAGTTCTTGTTTTTATCCACCAGGAACTCCATGGTGCCGGCATTGGTGTATCCAATCAAACGGGCCACCTGAATGGCGGTCTCTCCCAATTTGTTTCGCAGGGCTTCATCGACAAATGGCGAAGGCGACTCTTCAATCAGTTTCTGGTATCGCATCTGGATACTGCATTCTCTCTCACCGAGGTGAACATAATTGCCGAAATGATCCCCTATAATCTGGATTTCGATATGCCGGGGTTTTTCTATGTATTTTTCGAGATAGAGGTCCGGATTGCCAAAGGCCGCCCGGGCCTCTCCGGAAGCCACCGCAAGTGCATCTGCCAGTTCATTTTGATCATTGGCGATGCGCATGCCCCTTCCACCCCCACCGCCTGAAGCCTTAAGGATAACGGGATAGCCGACATCCATGGCAACTTCAAAGGCCTCCTCCGGTGAGGAAATGATGTCATCACTGCCGGGTATTATTGAAATGCCCAACGCCATTAAGGTTTTGCGGGCAGCCGATTTGTTGCCGGATGCGGCAATGCACTCAGCCGAAGGGCCGATAAATACCAGGTTGTTATCGACACAGGCTTTGGCAAAATCAGCGTTTTCAGACAAAAAACCATACCCGGGGTGAACGGCATCGACCTTTGTCCCCGTTGCCGCTTGAATAATGCTGTCCATGTTCAGATAACTTTTGCGGCTTAAAGCCGGACCAATATTGACCGCTTCATCGGCATATTTGACCTGCAGGGCGTCTGCATCCGCATCCGAAAAAACAGCGACTGTTTTGATTCCCATTTCTTTGCAGGCGCGTATAATCCGGACGGCAATTTCACCTCTGTTGGCGATCAAGATTTTGTTAAATTTACTTTCTGTCATTCAGAACCTCGTGGTGATCAATTAAAAAGATATTGGGTTACGCGATCTCGATTTCGATAAGTTCCTGGTTTTTCATGACCGGTTCTTCATTCTCGACCAAAATCTTTTTCACCGTTCCGGGCTGATCCGCCCTCAGCTCGGTGAATATTTTCATGGATTCGATCATACAGACAACCTCTGCAGCATTGACCTTTTGTCCAACTTCCACCAGGGGCTTTTCTCCCGGGGCTGAGGCACGGTAAAAGGTACCCATCACCGGTGATGTGACTTTGTATGTTTTGGATCCCATTCAGCGATCTCCTTTCAACACTAAGAAATTATTATTAATTTTGCTGGAATTTTTTCTAATTTGAATTCGACTGCCACTTCAGCAGCAACGGCATTGACACCTAACTGTTCTAAAAGACAGAAGATATATATTGCCGTTTTTAAATAAAACACGCTTGACACATATTCAGAATATATGTCAACTATAATTTCAAATTGTTAAGCATCCCACCACACCACAGTAAAAGGAGGAAACATTAATGAAAAAACTTATGATTGTGTTGTTCTGTCTCATTTTTAGCCTGGTATCTTTTTCGGGTGCTTTGGCAAAAACCAAATGGGATCTCCATTTGAACTATCCCGCAGGCAACTTTCATTCCAAAGGTGCCCAGCAATTTGCTGACAAGGTAAAGGAAGCAACCAACGGGGAGCTTAATATCGTTTTGCATCCCGGTGCCGCCCTCGGGTTCAAAGGACCCGAACTGTTGCGTGCCGTAGCTGAAGGACAGCTCGTTATTGCCGAAGTTCCCACTGGCATGGTGGAGGGTGATGCCCCAACGCTGGCCCTGACGGCCCAGCCCTTCATTTCCAGCAACGCTTTTGAGCAGCGCCTTCTTTATCAACTGGCCAAACCGACTTATGCCAAAATTCTTAAAAAATTTAACCAGTTCACCCTGTACTCGTCGGTATGGCCATTTTCCGGCATTTACACCCAGCGGGCTGTCAATGCCGAGGCGGATCTCAAGGGTCTGAAAATGCGGGTCTATGACGGCACCGGTCTCGCCTTTGGCAAAGCGACCGGTATTGCGGCGCGCAAAATGCCCTTCAGCGAAGTCTATCCCGCGATGAAGGCCGGGCTGTTGGATTCCATGTACACATCGTCTGTTTCCGGCGTCGATGCCAAGGCTTGGGAAGTTCTCAAATATTTTACGCCCATCAATATCGTCGGCCCTGTCAATATGATCAACGTCAACCTGGATGCCTGGAACAAGCTGCCCCTAAACATCCAGCAGACGGTGCTTGAAATTGCCGCTCAAATGGAAGACGATATGTGGAACCTGGCCGGCGACATGGACCGCAAAAGCCGGTCTACCCTGGTTGAAAAAGGCATGGCTATCAAACCTGTCAGCAATGAATTCCGCGCTCAACTGAATGCCATCGGCCAGCAGCTGCGCACCGCATGGGCCAA
The DNA here is from genome assembly GCA_947259495.1 of uncultured Desulfobacterales bacterium. Taxonomy (GTDB): domain Bacteria; phylum Desulfobacterota; class Desulfobacteria; order Desulfobacterales; family JAHEIW01; genus JAHEIW01. Next base: position 187,566 of record CAMYLV010000002.1, read on the forward strand.
AAAGGCGGGTGCCGAAGCCCAAAAAATCCTGAATGAGTATGATCGAATCACCGGTCGTATGAAGTAAAATACGAAACGCTGCAAATGAGCGGGTTCGCGGTTTCAATTCGCCGGACCCGCTCTTTTCCGTTTAACGGATTGATGGTGCCAAGATGAACTTCCTTGTGCGGTTGATCGAAAACCTGAACAACTGGGTGGCCAGAATTTCGGCGGTAATGCTGGGGCTGATGACCCTATTGATCCTGGTTGAAATCTTTCTCTGGAATATATTTTCAAAGACGACCCTCATTGCCGATGAGTACTGCGCTTATGGGCTGGCGGCTATTATTTTTCTTGGTGCCGGCTATTGCCTTAAGGAGCGGGGACACATCCGGATCACCCTCGTGCTGGGCTTTCTCCCGGAAAAATTATCCAGAAGCATCACCTTTGTGGCGACCGCCATCACCACACTTTTTATGGGGTATCTGTGGTGGTATCTTTTAAAAATGGTGCGGGCGGCGATACATTATCATTCGACCTCGGGGACACTGACAAATACCCCTCTGTGGATCCCACAGGTCGTGATGCTCGTCGGAGCGGCTTGTTTTTTGCTGCAACTGTTTGCAACCACCCTTAAAACCTATGAGGCTATCGGGACCGGGGAGGAAGTCGTCTAATGGAAGCAAACCTGATGATGGCTCTGGTTGTGTTCGGGATTTTGTTCCTGACTTTGGCTGCCGGTATCTGGGTCGGATTTTCGCTTTTCATCGTCGGTTTTATGGGCATGGTTATTTTCAGCCCTTTGCCGGCCGGCAACAACATGGCATCGTCAGTGTGGGCGACCATCGAAAAATGGGAATATGTGGCCCTGCCGCTCTTTATTCTCATGGGTGAAATCCTGTATCGCTCCGGGATTTCCGAAAAGCTTTTCAAATCCCTGGTTCCCTGGCTTTACCGCCTTCCCGGCGGACTATTGCTGATGAACATCGTATCCTGTACGCTTTTTGCGGCGGTATCGGGCTCAAGTGCCGCCACAACCGCCACCGTCGGCCGGATCACGCTGGCCGAGTTCGACAAGCTGGGGTATGATCGGCGTCTGGCCATGGGATCCCTGGCCGGAGCCGGCACCCTGGGATTTCTGATTCCGCCATCTTTGATCATGATCGTTTATGCCATTCTAGCCGAAGTGTCCATCGGCAAAATGTTCATGGCCGGCATCCTCCCGGGTCTGCTCCTGTCGGGAATTTACTCCTGCTACATTATCTATCGCGGCATCCGTAATCCTGCAATTGCACCCCGAACCCAGGAAAGCTACAGCTGGAAAGAGCGATTGGTGGGCCTCAAAGACCTGGCGCCGACCTTGATTTTAATTCTGATGGTTTTAGGGAGTATTTACGGCGGTGTCGCCACGCCGACAGAGGCGGCGGCTTTGGGGGTTTTAGGCGCTGCCGTGTTTGCGTTTCTCAACCGTCAGATGAATTTTAAAATTTTATTTGAATGTCTGATAGGCGCGGTTAAAACCAATGCCATGATTATGATGATCGTGGTGGGGGCCGGTTTTCTGTCCCGGGTCATGGGATTTTTAGGCATCCCGGCGGCCATCACCCGGGCAATCACCGAATTGGGTCTTTCCCCTTACATGCTCATGATTCTGCTGGGGGTCTTTTATGTCATATTGGGCTGTCTGCTCGATGGGTTTTCCATTGTGGTCATGACGCTGCCGATTGCCCTGCCCATGGTGACGGCCGCCGGTTTTGATCCCATCTGGTTTGGTATATATTTGATCCTGATGGTGGAAGTCAGCCAGATTACGCCTCCGGTCGGTTTTAACCTGTTTGTTATTCAGGGCCTGACCGGCGAGCCGATTGTGAAGGTTGCCAGATACGCTTTGCCCTTTTTCTTTTTGATGCTGCTGACCACTGCCATCCTGACGATTTTTCCTCAAATCGCGCTGTTTCTTCCCAATTTGATGACCATCAAATAGGCGGCCTTCAGGATTGAACAGCTTCTTTTTGAAAGGAGACATGCGGTGAAAAGAATTGACCTCAACTGCGATATGGGTGAAAGCTTCGGTGCCTACAAACTGGGGATGGATGAGGCGGTTATCCGATATATCACCTCTGCCAACATCGCCTGCGCATGGCATGCCGGAGACCCTGCCGTGATGAACCACACGGTCGCCATCGCCGTCGAAAACAGTGTAGGTGTGGGCGCACACCCGGGGTATCCCGATTTGATGGGTTTCGGACGCCGCAACATGGATTGCACCATGGAAGAGCTGTGCAATTATGTGATTTATCAAGTCGGTGCCCTGCAGGCGTTTTGCACCGTCCACGGGACTCAGCTGCAACACGTAAAACCTCACGGTGCGCTGTATTTGACAGCTGTCGAAAATGAAAACGTTGCGCGGGTTGTCGCCGAAGCAATTGTCCGTGTGAATCCTGAGCTGCTGTACGTTGCGCTGGCCGGTGCCAAAGGACAACTCATGACACGCATCGGACAAGAAGTAGGGCTTAAAGTGGTCTACGAAGCATTTCCGGACCGGGCGTACAGCCCCGAGGGAACTTTAGTGTCCCGTCGTCAACCCGGTGCCGTTATCAAAGATCCCCAGGCGGTTTCAGAAAGAGCGCTGCGGATGGTTAAAGAAGGGGTTGTGATTGCGGTGGACGGCACAACCATTCCGCTTGAAGCCCAAACATTGTGTGTGCACGGAGATAATCCTAAAGCGGTGGACCTTGTCAGAAGCATTCGTGAAACGCTTGAAGCAGATGGAGTGACTGTAACCCCGATGGGAAAGGAATATTGACCCGGATGCAAGCCGATCTGTTTGAAAAAGCCCGTTTTCGCACGGCAGGTGATCGCGGACTTCTGGTTGAATACGGTGATGTCATTGATCCGGATGTAAACAACAAGGTCAGATCCATGGCCATCGTTATGGAAGACAATCCACCGCAGGGTGTGACCGAGATCATTCCAACCTACCGTTCGCTGCTCATTATATACGATCCAGCAATCACCCATCCTGCCGAGCTTCAGAATATGCTTGCAACATTGGAGGCCCGACTCGGCGAAATAAAGATCCCGCCACCGCGCACCGTCGAAATTCCCGTCTGTTATGGCGGTGATTTCGGGCCGGATATTGACACGGTAGCCGGCCAGAACAATCTGACGGTTGCGGAAGTCATCAAACTGCATTGCGAACCGCAATACCTGATCTATATGGTGGGGTTCACCCCGGGCTTTCCCTTTCTGGGGGGACTTTCCGAAAAGCTGCACACACCCCGGCTGGAGACCCCCCGCACCCTCGTTCCGGAAGGGTCCGTGGGGATTGCCAATAATCAGACCGGCATCTATCCGATTGCCAGTCCGGGCGGCTGGCAGCTCATCGGCCGCACCCCGGTTAAATTGTTTGCGCCCGCGCGACGCAACCCATTTCTTTACCAGGCGGGAGATCGCATCAAATTCAAAGCCATTTCCGCTGAAAAGTACGCTCGCTTGGTTAAAGAGGAGGCGCAATAATGGAGGTATTTTCGGTACTGACACCGGGTGGCTACACAACGATTCAGGATGAAGGGCGCTTTGGTTATCAGCAAATGGGTATTCCCGTGTCCGGTGCTCTGGACGCATTTGCCTTCCATTGCGCCAACTTGCTGGTGTCCAATACGAAGAACACCGCTGTTATGGAAATCACGGTGATGGGTCCACGGCTTGAAATTATGGCGGCAGCTGACCTGGCGGTGGCCGGAGCTGGAATCGGAATGACATTGAATGCTCAACCCGTAGAAACCTGGACGTCATTTAGCGTAAAACCGGGCGATATACTCGACATTCAACAGGTGCAAAGCGGTTGCCGGGCTTACCTGGCTGTAAACGGCGGAATCGATGTGCCCGAAGTGATGGGCAGCCGTTCCACCTATGTCGGCGGAAACATCGGTGGTTATCATGGGCGGTTGCTAAAAGCCGGTGATGTCATAAATTGCGGTCGGGGCAAACGCCTGAGCGGCAGACGGAAAATGCCTTCAGACATGATCCCCGCATATCCTCCGGAACTCTTAATCCGCGCGATCCCCGGACCACAGGATGACTTTTTCCAGGAAGGCCTTGAGGTTATATTTCAATCGGATTTTATGGTCAGCACTAAAGCCGACCGCATGGGCTACCGGCTCCAGGGCCCGGAAGTCAGGCTTCACAAGGGGATGCCGAAAAGCATTATATCCGAGCCCACCATGCCGGGTGGGGTTCAAATCCCCGCTGATGAACAACCCATCATTCTATTCGTCGAGCAAACGGTGGGCGGCTATACCAAGATTGTAACCGTTATCTCTGTGGATCTTTCCAAGGTTGCGCAGGCCACCCCCGGCGATACCATCCGTTTTGAGAGGGTCTCGCTTGAAACGGCCCATAAACTTTATCAAGAGCAGCAAAAAAAAATGCAACGCTTGGAAACAAAGCTATCGGATGCTTAAAGACCCACCGGGGCCCGTGCGGATAGGTGTTTTTTATAGAACGTGGCGTTGATCTATATATTGAATGGAAAAAATTCCTGGCGTCTTTGCGCCTTTGCGTGAAAAATTCAAACAATCACGATGTCGTCCTGAAACCGCCCGAATTGCGCCAGTCCGTTCTCGGTCACCAGGTGTGTATTTTCAATGCCAACCACGCCTTTTTCCGGAAAGATAAGTTTGGGTTCCAGTGCCAGGGTCATGCCCGCCTGAAGCTCAAGCTTTTGCCCGGCTGCCAAAAACGGGTACTCATCCAGCTCGACACCGACCCCATGTCCGATAAACCGAATACGTTCCTTGCCGACACCCATAAAATGTTCTTCGTATCCCTTCGCGCGCGTCCACTCTAAGGCCAGATCGTAAATCGCGCCGCACGCGACACCGGGTTTGGCTTCTTCTTTAATCAGGGCCTGCAATTCGACCATGGCTGCTTGCGCCGCCATCAAATCCTCCGGCAGTTCACCGATGGAAAAAATGCGGGCATGGTCTGAATAATAGCCGTTTAAAGCAAAGACATAGTCGACCAGCACCGGTTCGTGCCGCTGAATGGGTCGAAATCCCGGGCCCTGGGCAACCGCCGGGCTGGCACCCGTGCCGCCGGTGGGCGAGGACAGAAAGCTGGGCACGGCAGCGGAGGGGCCGGCCATCAAGTGCCCGTAAAACATTTCGCTGCCCCACAGCCGCATGCGGACAACCCCCTGATGGCCTCGTTTGCGGGCTTCGGCTTCAACCTGACCGGCCAGTTCAAGCTCGGTCATCCCTGCGTGCAAAAGTGCGGGGACCTGCTCGGCCACCTCATCGGACAGCCTGGCCGCCCGGCGCATCAGGTCGATCTCATAGGGAGATTTTAGCGCCCGTACCAGGCGAATCAGATGGGAAATGTCGACCAGATGACGGTCTTCAAACGTTCGCTGGTAATTAACGTACAGATTGACGGGTAATACATCGAGTTCCATTCCGATGGTTTGCGGTAAGGCATAGCCATAGTGATTCAGGATCTCCGGGATGGCACGCGGCGATTCCAAAGCCACGATACGGCTTAAGGACGATTCGGCAATGGCCCGATCAAGGCTTTTAAAAACCATCAAAACCGGCTCGGCGTTAAGCGGGACGAAAAGGTGCGCTTCCTGGATGGTGCCGCTAAAATAAAACAGGTCCGCCCGCTGAACGAGAAGCGCCGCTTCGATATGGTTATTCTCCAGCAGTTTTTTGAGATTGGCGATGCGCTGGTCAATTTCCGACTTGGGGGTATTGTTACTCGTATTGTACACAGGCTGTTTCCTTTTTGTATTTAGAGATCCTCAGGGGCACCCAAAAAAATCAGTAGGAACCGTTGCGGGCCACTTTCCAGCAGCGCACCAGATGGTCCGGGCCCATTTTTTCGAATTCAATCGGGTTGTGCTTGCAGCGCTCTTCGTTCAGCGGGCATCGCTCCTGAAAGCTACACCCGGAAGGCGGATTTAAAGTGTTGCTCACTTCATCTGCGGTTGCATTCAGCTCAGCGTCTATCTTGTGTTCAGTGTCCGGAATGGCGGAAAGCAACAGATGGGTATAGGGGTGGAAGGGGTGATCAAAGAGCGCATCGGCGGGCGCGTATTCCATAATATGCCCCTTGTACATCACCGCCACTTTGTCGCAAAGATAACCGACTACATTCAGATCGTGGGAGATAAACAGATAGCTCAGCTCAAGCTGGCTCTGTAGATCTTTCAAAAGGTTGATAATCTGGGCCTGGATCGAGACATCCAGGGCTGAAACGGGCTCGTCGCAAATAATCAAGGCGGGCTCAACACTTAAGGCGCGTGCAATGCCGATGCGCTGGCGCTGGCCGCCGCTGAATTCATGCGGGAAACGATCACTGCTGGCCGGTGACATGCCGACCATCTTTAATAGTTTTTCAAGGCGTTGGTTTTGTTTTGAGCGGTTGTGAATCCCGGAAATTTTGAGGCCCTCGGCAATGGATTGCCCGACGGTCATACGTGGATTCAAAGAACCGTAAGGGTCCTGGAAAATGATCTGCATTTCTTTGCGCAAGGGCTTCATTTCTTTTTCGTCAAGCTGCGTAATATCCTGCGCGTCAAACAGAATTTGACCTTCATCGGCGTCTAAGAGTTTTAATATCAGTCTGGCGACAGTGGTTTTGCCGCACCCGCTTTCACCCACCAGGCCCAGTGTTTTACCCCTTTTGATCTTAAAGGATACGTTCTCCACCGCCCGGACCCAGCCCGTGATTTTTTGAAAAAACCCCCTGCGAATGGGAAAGTATTTTTTTAAGTTGTCCACCTGCAGAATGGTGGCGTTACGTGAACCCATTTCATTCATACGATAATCACATCCATTTCTTTACCAAGTTGGGGCCTCGCCTCATTATTCTATGATTAAGACAAAAACTGTGCCTCATAAATTATCTGTATTTTCATCTAGCTAAATAAACTCTCAGACCTTTAATCGCACCAGTTTCCCTTACCGCCCTCGAATAGCACCGGACAGCGAGCGTGGTGTCCGTCTCCATAATCGCACATTCCTGGATATTGTTCACTGCAGTTTTGGATTGTGTGCTGGCAGCGCGGATGAAACGGGCAGCCATCGGGCTTGTAGGCCGGATTAGGGACCGTGCCCGGTATGCTGTAGAGCCGCTGGCCTCTCTTTTCGCGATTGGGAAGCGATGCCAGCAGCGCCTGGGTATAGGGATGTTTGGGTGTCTTCAAAACAGCATCCTTGTTGCCCTGCTCGGCAATGATGCCGGCATACATGACACAGATACGATCGGCTATCTTTGAGACGACCCCTAGGTCGTGGGTAATATATAAAACAGACATGGAACGCATTTTTTGGATGGTGTCCAGCAAGCGTAAAATCTGGGCCTGCACGGTGACATCCAGAGCGGTGGTGGGTTCATCGGCGATGACCAGATCCGGATCACAGGCCAGCGCCATGGCAATCATCACCCGTTGGCGTTGGCCACCGCTCAATTGATGCGGGTAGTCTCTCAGGCGTTGCGCGGGATCGGCAATGCCGACATCTTTTAAAAGCTGTTGACTGCGTTCGACGACCTCGCTTTGGGTGGCCGTCTGGTGAATCTGAATGGCCTCGCCGATTTGATCGCCGATGGTAAAGACCGGATTTAATGATGTCAGGGGTTCCTGGAATATCATGGCGATTTGATTACCGCGGACCTTTTGCATGTCGCTATCATTGAAATCCAGCAGATTTTTAGCGCGAAATAAAATCTTGCCGCCGGCAATTTCACCGGGCGGGATGGGGACAAGCCCCATGACGCTGAGCGCAGTTACCGTCTTGCCGCAACCCGATTCGCCTACCAGACAGACCGTTTCTTCGCGACCGACATCGAAACTGACACCGTCCACCGCCCGGGCGACCTCATCCTCGCTGCGAAAGTAGACTTTCAGCTCTTCCACCGAAAGCAACGCTTTGTTATCTGCCATCTTTATATCTCGTGAATACCAGCATTATTAAAAAATACCGCATAGATTAACTAGCAAGATTGTCGAAGACATCGAATATGAAAGTACCGAACTGGCTTTAAAACCATTAGATTTTGTTCGACGACAAAACGGTTTATAACACAGTCATCGGGCAAAAGATGAGGGTTTTAAAGTCAGTTCTAGTTTCTCTCTCTGAGCTTAGGATTCAGCACATCGCGTAGGCCTTCCCCGAAAAGATTGAACGACAACACCACAATTAAAATGGCGATTCCCGGCACGAAGGTCAGCCAGGGCGCATCAAATATAAAGCGTTGACCGTCCGATAAAATATTGCCCCAGGTGGCATGCGGCGGCGGCACACCGAAGCCGAGGAAACTCAGGCCGGCTTCGGTCAGAATGGCTGTTGCGATGCCGATCGTTGCCGAAACCAGCACCGGAGCCACCGCATTGGGTACCATGTGACGAAAAATGATTCGAAAATTGCTGAGACCCAGTGCCCGGGCCGCGGCCACAAAGTCCTGTTCACGTAAAGACAGAAATTCGGCGCGCACAAACCGGGTGGTGCCCATCCAGCTGGTCAATCCAATCACGATCATAATGTTGTAGATGCTGGCCGGCAGCAGCGCGACAACCGTCAGAATCAGGAAAAAACTTGGAAAGCACAGCATAATGTCGACAAAGCGCATGACCACCGTATCGATTGAAATGGTATTAAAATACCAGAAGCGCGTCCCGGCGGACTTGGTTTTAGCTTTAGCTGCTTTTTTCATTAGAATCGAAATAAAAATACAACCGGCGCCGCCAATTAAAAGCGCAGATCCCGACCATATCAGTTTGCCGACCAGCAACAGGGCGCCAACAATGAAGAAAGCCGCGGCAAGCAGCTGTCCGACGCGAATATGCCGGTTTCCGTAGTAGCCGGCAATGCCGCCTAAAAATATGCCGATCAGCACCGCTATGCCCACCGCAACAAAACCGACGGTCAGCGAGACCCAGGACCCTTGCAGCATTCGGGCAAAGACATCGCGTCCCAGGTCATCGGTTCCAAATATATAAACTCCCAGTCTGGGGATTTCATTGGCCTGTAACCTTTCCAGATTGGGTTTGGCCAGCGGAGGGCGCAATTTATCCTGCAAGCGGACCATGGCAGGATCCAAAAGAGGGTTGTCTCCGCGTGTTAATCCAAAGCCGGCAATCGCCAGGAAGAAAAAGAGAATGAAAAAAACCATTCCGGCAATTGCCAACTTGTTTTTCCTGAAAAGGCGCCAGAACTCCTCCAGGCGAGTGCGTTTGGGAGCCAGCGGTGCATCCAGCTGGATATCTTGAGCGTCTGTTTCCGTATTTTGCATCACAACCGAATTCTGGGGTCTACCACTAGGTAAAGCAGGTCTGAGATAAAGGTCCCGATCAGCACCAGCACCGCGGAGACAAAGTTAAGGGTTAATATGATCGGATAGTCGCGTGCCAGAATCGCTTCATAAGCCATTCTGCCCATACCGGGCCATGCAAATATCGATTCGATAATTACCGATCCGCCGATCAGACCGGGTAAGATCAGGCCGAACATGGTGACAAAGGGCAGTAATGCGTTGCGCAGAGCGTGCTTATAATGAACCTGGTCGGGCGTCAGCCCTTTGGCTTTGGCCGTGCGGACATAATCCTGGCCTTCGACCTCGAGCATCTGGCTGCGAACGTAGCGGGAAAGCACGGCAATACCACCGGTTGCCCCCAGCAGGGAAGGCAACAAAAGGTGCCAGATGCGATCCATGGCCCTGTTCATCCAGGCGGTGTCTCCAATTCCAAATGTTTCCATGCCGATGACCGGAACATGAAATTGATTGACCACGAAAATGATCAGGATATAGGCGAAAAAAAATCCGGGGATTGATATTAACAGATATGCGAAAAAAGTTGAGCTGCGGTCATAAATTCCCCCTCTGAAGATGGCCGAACGGATACCCACCGGGAATGAAATCGTCCAGGTCAGAATCGTTCCGACAATAAACAGCGGCAGGCTGTTGAGAAACCGTTCCCATATCTTTTTAAAGACGGGCTGATTATCTTTCCAGGAAATGGTCTTGCCGCTGAACAGGTCGCGGAAAAAATAGAGATACTGCCGGTAAAGCGGTTTATCCAGATGAAATTCCGTGCGAAATCGTTCAACCATTTCGCGCGTGAATTTAGGATTCATGGGATCCACCTGGCTGGGTTCACCGGGTGCCAGGTGGATAATCAAAAAAGATACGATCGAAACAAAAAACAGTGTAATAATTTTTTGTACAATACTGCGGCCGATAAATGAGATCATTTTTTCTACCGATGCTTATGGTTTTTAAGGCGCGATTTCAGGCACTTTTGCCAGTTTGATCCAGCGGTTGAAATGAAAGGTATAGTCACCCGTTTTCGTCGGGGTGATCTTTCGGTAAACGATATTAGCCGTATCATCGACTTCTTTGAGGACGATGCGTTTGTCTAAAATCGCAGTCCACTTGCCGACGTAAAGAAACGTGTAAGGTTGTTCATGCGCGATGATCTCATGTAATCGGTGGCAGTATTCGACCTGCTGGTCGTGATTGTACTCCTGCCTGATTTTTATAATCAAATCATCTGCTCCTTTGTTTTTAAAACCAACAAAGTTCAGCTGATGGGGGCCGGTCTGGCTGGAATGCCAGATCTGGTAAAGATCGGGATCGATTCCCATGGACCAGCCCAGAACCAGGGCGTCAAAGTCCAATTTGTTGACTCGTTCCTGAATAAAGACGGCCCATTCCACGAGATCGGTGCGCACATCGATGCCGATTTGTTTCCATGAATCCTGGGCAATGGCCAGGATGGCCTTGCGGATATCGTTGCCGTTGTTGGTGATGAGCTTAAATTGCATGCGTTTGCCATTTTTTTCGAGCCACCCCTGGGCGTTGCGCTGCCACCCGGCCTCAGCCAATAATTTTAATGCGCCTTGAGGATCATACTGAACGGGTTTGATATTGTGGTTGTAAAAATCGGTCTGTTTGGGGAATGGGCCGGTAATGCGCTCTCCCTGATTATACAGGACGTATTCGATAATTTTGTTTACATCGATCGCCATACTCAAGGCCTGACGGACCCGGCGATCATCAAAAGGTTCCCGTCGCATATTGTACCCGATATACGAGTAGCCGAATGACGTACCGGAAAAACTCTGAAAATTCGGATCTTCCTTCAAGCGTTTGACCTGGTGGGGCTGAACCCCGTAGCTGTCGATGGTGCCGGCGTAAAATTCCATTTCCTGGGTCAGTGAATTCGGGATGACCCGAAAAACATACTTGTTATAATGGGGCGGCCCTTCCCAGTAATCGTTAAAGCGATTGAGGATGATAAATTGGTCCGACACCCATTCCTGAAATACAAAAGGCCCGCATCCGATGGGGTGGCGGTTGAAGCCGCTTTGCCGCATCGAAAAGGACTGCGGATCTTTGCCAAGTGCCAGCGCTTCATTTTTCAGTATGGCATCATTGAGAAGGTGCTCGGGCAGGATGCCCATGCCCCAGGTTCCGATGGCCGGTGAATACAGTCTTTTATAAACAATGCGCACGGTGAGCGGATCGATTACCTCTACCTTTTTAACCGGTTCATAGTCGGCGATGCGGGGCGAGAGGTTTCGGGGGTCCATGATGGCATCGTAGGTGAATTTGACGTCCTGGGCATCGAACTCATGGCCATCATGAAATTTTACATCGGGCCTCAGGTGAAATTCAATGATAGGGTTATGCTCCACGGACGGCAGGAATTTTTTGGCGTAAGAATTCAGCAGTCCCGTTTCAATCGGTGGCGTGCCAGCCAGATATTTTGCGCCTTGAAAACTGCTGAAATAATTTTTTCCAAGGATCTGGCTGAGGTTTACAAACAGATTTTGGTCGACTGTTTTTAAATCAAGCTTGATTCGGGCCGGTGCCGACACCGTGATTTCTATTGCGTCTGTCTTTTGGTCATCATTGGAATGCTTTTTTTGCGCGGTAACACGATAGGAGCGTGCCGGGATCATTGAAACCGCTGCGATGTTGTCCAGCGTTTTTTGAAGTTTAGTAGAAGATGAGAATTTATTTTTGCTGGCATTTAGGAGAAGATCGATGATCGCCCGGGGATCGGCTTGGCCGAGACCGGGAACATCTGCCGCTGCATTCACATAAAAAAAGGCTTCCTCGTAAATTTCCCAGCCGGTTGCCAGTCGCCCCCTGAACCGCAGTTCCTCATCCCGGTCAAGCAGGCCTTCAAATACCTTGCCCTCGATATCGCTGCTGGCGCTGTCCGCCGATAAAATCGGATTGAGAATGGCGGCGTCTCCAATCGATGCATTGATATACTGATTCAAACGCTGGGGGTTGCCTTTGGCCTGTTGTTCATAGGTGGGCACCCAGAAATAAGACTGTAGCAGGATCAAGGTGATCAGAAGGGGGGCTAGGATTAGAATGCGTTTGGTGGTCATTTCAGCTTTTCTATAGCGTTTCTAATAATTTACGAATCGATGCCTTTTTCTTTTTTATGAGTTCGGTTTCAATATCATCGGGATCTAATTTGGCCGCCTGGTCAAGATAATCCAGAGCCGCTTCAAGCCCGGTACGGGTCCCCTTGGTGGTCGCCACATCGGCTTTGTAAAACAGGATCATACGGTCAATTTGGATGATGCGTGCATGTGTTGTTTGACGACGCTCCCTGGTGGTGGCAAAAGACAGGGCTCTATTTAGATAGGACTTGATGCCCACAAAATCCGGCATGCCCGTTACCTCCATTAAGGCATCTGCCTTGCTGACATAGAAATTAAATGCCAGCGGGTAAACCGCCTCCCTGGCATACACTTCTTTAATTTCGGTCGGTTTTTGCACACCGGGCATTATCAGTATACGCTTTTTTCCACCGGGCGAAAAGGTTCCCTGCCAGATTTCCACCGCGCCGGCTGCGGATCTCAGGTAATATTTGTCCGTATTACGATAGCTTGCGTGAACCACCAGCCCCATCAGAATTGCAATGATAAGGCCTGTCATGATCAGGAGCACTGTGCGCCGGGAGAACCGGAATGGAAAAAAACGCCTTGGTGCTGGCGAAAAAGCGGTTTGAGAGGCGGTCGGAATTTGCTCCTGCTTTGATGGCTCTGATTCTGTTTTGACATCCGTTGTGCTGCCGATCCTTTCACTTTCTGCCGCCGCGGTCGTGTCTGCTGGCGCTTTCCTGTTAAAATCATTGGAGTTTGCGTTTTGCATGAAAAAGCCCTTTGAATTCTCTGTTTGCTCGCCTATAATACGTTTTTAGATCTGGCGATGTAATCCCGACGGACGCCGACAAAAAGCCTGGTGCAGCCAAACGTAAATTGCTTCTAATGCGTAATTATTTCACTTCGTTGTCAATTCGTCAACCTGTGACTGTGATCATCAACCGATGCTTGACCCATAGGGGTCTGCCTGCTAGTAGCCCGGCCAAAGAAACGATACCCCATGAGCGGTGAAATCACCATATCGATCTGGCTTTTCATCTTTCTAATGGCAATATCTGCCTGGGCCATATTGGACCGGGTGCTCATTCCCGGTTCGCGATGGTTTATCCGGCGACGGATCAACCGCCTGATCGATGATATCAGTACGCGTCTGGATATCCAGATTAAACCGTTCCAGCTCACCAAACGGCAAGTTTTGATTGACCGTTTGGTTTACGATCCAAAAATCGTCGAAGCCATCCAGGTGATTGCCCGGGAACGCAATTGCCCCCGGGAAATTGTTCAAAGAGAGGTGATGGCCTACGCCCGGGAGATCGTGCCATCCTTTAATGCTTATCTTTATTTTCGGATTGGCTACTGGATGGCCAAAAAAATCGCCCGGCTTCTATACCGCGTACGCATCGGTGTTGCCGATGAGCAACAGTTTGCGTCAATCGATCCCGAATCCACTGTTATATTTGTCATTAACCACCGCAGCAACATGGATTATGTGCTGGTGGCCTTTCTGGCAGCCGAGAAAACAACGCTGTCTTATGCGGTCGGGGAATGGGCTAAAATTTGGCCCCTGCAAACGCTTATCCGGGCCATGGGTGCTTTTTTCGTGCGGCGTAATTCCAGTGACCCGTTGTATCGGCGCGTTCTGGAACGCTATGTACATATGGCGACCAAAGAAGGTGTCTGCCAGGCCGTATTTTTGGAAGGGGGACTCAGTCGCGACGGACTGCTAAGACCGCCTAAACTTGGCTTTTTGGATTATATGCTCCGCGGTTATGACGCTCAAAATGACCGCGATATTGTATTTATTCCCGTGGGGGTGAATTATGATCGAACCCTGGAAGATCGAAGTCTTTTGCGTGAATTGGATCCGGCTGCCGAGAAGCGCAGTAAATGGTTTATCATCAAAACCACTTGCGGGTTTATCTGGAAAAGCCTGATACTGATGATTTTAAGCCGCTGGCAGCGATTTGGCTATGCATACGTTAATTTTGGAAATCCGGTTTCTGTCCGGCAATATTGTGAAAATACCGACGTGGATTTCGCCAAACTGGAGCGCCCGCAACGGTTTCAAGAAGTTGAAAAACTGGCGAATGGACTCATGGATGCCATCCGGCAGGTGGTGCCGGCATTGCCCGTTTCGCTGGTGGCCACCGTGATGCTCGAAGCCCAGCCCAAGGGCCTGCGTGCTGCAGAGGTGCAGGAGCGGGTCAATCGTTGCGTTGCTGAAATTCAGGACAGCGGGGCCCATGTTTATCTTTCACCCCAAAATCGGGTGGAAAATATTCTAAGTGCTCTGAATATGTTACAATTAAGAAAGATGGTTTGGGAGTCAGGGGGCACTTACAGGGCGGTTCCAGATGAAGTGGGTGTCTTGACCTATTATGCCAATGCGATCGCTCATTGGCGCCGACTTGCAAACAATCAAAATGATTGATATTTTTAGAGTCGAGAGGAAAGAATCTTACATCTGATATCATGTCGTTTAGGGTTAGATGAGATGCAAAAGATAAAAACGTTCTGCACCCCTATATTTTTCATTTTGCTCATTTTGAATTATGCGCTCAATCTGCAGGCGGAGTTTTACAAATATGTCGATAAGGAAGGCCGCACCTTTTATGTCGACGATCTGAGCCGGGTTCCTCCGGAATACAGGGATCAGGTGAACGTTTACAAGGAGAAGTATGACCATTTGCCGGATGCGCAAAAAAAATCCAAACTCGAAGACGATCAGCAGCAGCAACAAACGTTAGAGCTAGAAAGACAGCGCCAGATGGAGCTTGAACTGCAACAGACAGCTGAACAAGAAGAAGCGGAAAGAAAGCGTCAGGAGCAATTGGCCAAGCAAAAAGGCGAGGAGACACCAGTAGTCATTAACGGCAACCGGGTTTTTGTGCCGGTAGCAATCGGAAACAATGGAATTGAAGTGCAGATCCTGATGTTGCTGGATACCGGCGCATCGCAGACAGTCATTCACCGCGATATTGCCGGTCAACTCAATATTATAGCGCTTAAAAAGGGATTGTCCCAGGTCGCCGGCGGTCAGAAAATTTATACTGAGATGGGCAAAGTGGACTACATCAAAATTGGACCGCATAAATTAAAAGGCGCCAACATTCTTATTATTAACCACGAAGGGGCAGCGGTAACGCATAATGGACTGCTGGGTATGAATATCCTCAGAAATTTCGATTACAATATCGACTTTGAAAACCAGATGATTGTGTGGCTGCCCGCTGAATAAATCAATTCAGCATTAGATGCCGTCATCCGTCCATGTTTCAAAATTTTGTGCAACGAACCGCTGACGAAAAACAACGGCTGCATCTAACTGTATGAATTTGTTTGATTCTAACGATCTTATGAAACAGCACACATGTCGAAGTCGGGAGATATTTTAGATTGGGGCATCGAGGTTGTACGGTGGTTTCAGCAATTCAGTCCATCTTTAGATCTACCGTTTAAAGGCCTGACCTCTCTGGGCAATCCGGAGTTTTTTCTTTTTTGCATGCCCTTCTTTTACTGGTGTTTTAACCGCCGCAGCGGTGCCAGACTGCTTGTTCTTTTTTTAATCTCTGCTTATATTAATTCTGTCGCCAAGGTGTTGGTTTCTCAGCCCCGTCCTTTCCAATATAATCCCGGGATCAAACCGCTGGTTCATGCAGGCGGCGGCGGATTGCCGAGCGGTCACACCCAGAGCGCGGTTGTGGTGTGGGGGTATATTGCTGCACAGGTTAGAAAAGCGAAAATGTGGATGCTTGCCGGCTTTCTGATGATTGCCATCCCGTTGTCGCGTCTATATCTGGGCGTTCATTTCCCGACGGATCTTCTCGGCGGATACCTTTTAGGTGCGGCCTTGCTGATGTTATATCTGCGGTTCGCCGTTAAGATCGAAGCTTGGCTGGTTGAAAAGGGAACCATCTGGCAAATTGCAGCATCAATTGTACTGCCGCTGGGGCTCATTGTTCTGAATCCAGAGGGCACGCGATACGCCTTAAACGCCGGCAGTGTCCTGCTGGGATTTGCCCCGGGAATAATTCTGGAACGTCGCTGGGTTCGATTTCGTTCCGGTGGGAGCCTGTTAACGCAATCCCTGCGGTTTATTGTAGGCATGCTGGTTCTCATCGGCCTGTGGGCGGGACTCAGCCTTGCTTTGGCGGAGTTCTCGCCGGCAGCGTTTTTTCTCGTATTGCGGTATGCACTGGTGGGTCTTTGGTGCGCTTGGGGTGCGCCCTGGCTTTTTGTACGATTAAGACTCGCCGCAACCGAGTAACAATGAATTTTGAAATCTAATGGTTTATAATTTGCTCGCCGATCTGGTGCTCTGCGTTCATTTTTTGTTTGTTGTCTTTTCAGTGCTGGGGGCGCTGCTGGTGATCCGTTGGCCCAGGGTTGTATGGGGTCATCTTCCAGCGGCTGGCTGGGCGGCCTGGATCGAGTTTTCAGGAAAAATTTGTCCTCTGACGCCTCTGGAAAACGGGCTCCGAATCCGGGGCGGAGGCGCGGGCTACGCCGGTGACTTCGTGGGACATTATTTTCTCGGATTGCTCTACCCGGACGGTCTTACGCGCCAGGTCCAGATCATTTTAGGAGCGGTCGTGCTGGGAATGAACCTGATACTGTATGGTTATGTCTTCTTTTGGCGCAAAAGCAAAGCGAGCGATTGAATAGAAGCTGTTTCAAAACCGCTTTTAACTAAAACGGACGCTAAAGTGGTTTCGCAAGGCGCACGGATCATCTATCCGCACGCCAGAGTGCCATAATAGTCGGGTTACGTGCTGAAAAAATTGATCTATCGAAAGGAGTGCTGTTGTGAAGACGAATGCGGATACACATCGCAAGACCATCGGGTATATTTTGTGGATTTTTGGATTTACCGGCTCCCAT
This sequence comes from uncultured Desulfobacterales bacterium, assembly GCA_947259495.1. Taxonomy (GTDB): domain Bacteria; phylum Desulfobacterota; class Desulfobacteria; order Desulfobacterales; family JAHEIW01; genus JAHEIW01. Next base: position 204,839 of record CAMYLV010000002.1, read on the forward strand.
CGCTTTTACTACGGTTATCCGCTTTTGGGGACCATTTATTTTTTTACGCTGGGAATACTATTTATCGGATGGATCATCGACTTGTTTTTGATTCCATCCATGGATCGCAAGGCCGACCTGCGGTTTACAGCCGGCAGGCTAGATTATAACGTAGCCTGGATCCTGCTGACGTTTCTGGGGATTTTCGGAATCCACCGTATGTATCAGGGCAAATGGTTGACCGGCATCCTGTACCTGCTCACCGTGGGGCTGGTGGGATTCGGGGTGATCTATGATTTCTGGACCCTAAACGACCAGGTCACCCTGATCAACAGTAAGGCATGACAGCAGCTTTTGGTTTTCAGGTTCATCATTACAATTGATCTGCCTTCAGCCCGGATGTCCTGCCAAAATTTTTTCATCCCCAGCAATATATTTTAACGGGCGGTTGCGGTCGCCCCCCGCAGCGCGGGTTTATCCTTTCAGTCGACTGACGGGTTGACAGGACCGCGCCCAGCCATTAGATTGCGTTTTTGAGATAATTCTCATAAAGGAGTGTGTTGCCATGGTCAGACCCCAAAAGGACCGCATGGTCGCTTATAATCCGGAAATCAGTTATTTTAAGCCCCGGGGTATTCCCATGATGCAGCTGGAAGAGGTGCGCCTGACAGTTGATGAACGTGAAGCCATGCGCTTATCAGATCTGCTGGGCATGTCGCACGAAGATGCCGGTCAGCGTATGGGCGTGTCACGGGCCACTTTCGGCCGCATCATCCAGCACGCCAGAGAGGTTGTTGCCGATGCGCTGATCAACGGCAAGGCGATTAATGTCGGGGGGGGGCATTATCGCATGGTTGATCAAGATCGAATATTTCGATGCAAAAACTGTGGCCATGTTTGGGAGGAAGCGAAAGGAACAGGCAGACCGCGTCATTGCCCGGCGTGTAAAAAAGATGATTTTCAGCGTTTGTTAAAAGACGAACAGTCAAACCTAAAGGACGTATGAATAGGAGATAATCAAAATGGTCGATATTCAGGAAAGCATGCCGCCCGATCCGAAAGGGGCAGAAGCGCAGAAAGATGCGGCCGTCAAAACGTCGCTGCAGAAAATCAAACATAAAATCATTGTCATGAGCGGTAAGGGCGGTGTCGGTAAAACCAGTACCGCGGTTAATTTATCTTTGGCCCTTGCCGAAGCAGGGCACAGGGTCGGAATCATGGACGTCGACTTACACGGCCCGGACGTCCCGCATATGCTGGGAATAGAAGGAACGCCGGAGCTCATGTCGAATCAAAAGCTCAGCCCGATGAAGTACTCGCAGAATCTGAGCGCCATGTCGATTGAGTCGTTTATCCCCGGCAAAGACGACGCGATTATCTGGCGCGGACCGATGAAATATTCGGCAATCCGGCAATTTATCGGCGATGTCGATTGGGGCGCGCTGGATTTTCTGGTGATTGACAGTCCGCCGGGCACCGGCGATGAGCCGCTGACGGTGGCTCAAATTGTTACGGATGCCAGGGCCATAATCGTGACCACCCCTCAAGAGGTCGCTTTGGCCGACGTCCGCAAATCCATTAATTTCTGCAAAACAGTCAAAATGGAAATCTTCGGGCTGATAGAGAACATGAGTGGCCTGAATTGTCCCCATTGTGGTGAAATGATCGATCTCTTCGGATCCGGCGGCGGTGAAAGAACCGCCAAGCAAACCGGCATTCGCTTTCTCGGCAAAATCCCCTTCGATCCCAAAGTTGTTGCCTGTGGGGATTCAGGGGCCTGCTATCAGAAAGTGCATGCCGATACAGCGGTTTCCCGGGCATATGCCGATGTAGCCCAGAAGCTGTCCCAGCTAGCTTGAAGTCATCTCAAGAATGCATCTAACCCGCCTGCGGCGGACAGGCGCCCAGGGGCTTTGTTATTCCGGATAAACGGGATTACACATCTATTTCTATAAACACTAAGGAGTGCATAAAACAGATTCAAAATACTCGAATACTAACGTGTATGCTCCGTTTTTGAATCGGTTTTCGCCTCGCCCTTGCAACTTATAATTCATAGCGCCTGGAAGAAAATGACATCACCGCACTAGCTCTTAAGAATTGTTTCTGAGAATACGCAAATAGAATGAAGGTTAAGATTACCACTCTTGTTGAAAATTCAGTCGGCATCGGCGGCAGCCGTGGGCTCATCGGCGAGCACGGCCTGGCTATTTTGATTGAAACCGGAAAGCATCGCATTTTATTCGACACCGGGCAGTACCTGGCGCTGGAAAACAATGCCCGCGTCCTTGGCAGCGATCTGGCAAGTATCAATACGGTGGTACTCAGCCATGGTCATTATGATCATACCGGCGGCTTGAGCCATCTGCTGGCATGCAATTCAGATTTTTCATTTTATGCTCACCCCGATGTCTTTGCCCGCAAACTGATCAAGCGCAAAGGTCGGTATAAGGGAATAGGCATCCCTGTTAGCAAAATGGATCTGGTCAAAAAAGGTGTCAAATTAATCCTGGATACGGTCCCTGTGGAAATTGCCCCGCAAATTTTGACCTCCGGTGAAATACCCCTGGAATCCGATTTCGAATCTGTGGCGGAAGGATTTTTTGTCGAAAAAGACGGCCGCAGGGTCCCCGACATGCTGGCCGATGATCAGGCCTTAATTTTAAAAACCGGCAAGGGGCCGGTGGTCGTTGTTGGATGCAGCCACCGGGGTATTATTAACACCCTCAACCGGGTCCAAAAAATAATTGGCCGAAAAAGCATTTATGCGGTTATGGGAGGGCTGCATCTGGTCAAAACAACCGGTGCAAAGCTGGAAACTAGCATGCGTTATTTGCAGCGCTTTAACTTAGAAAAGATTGTTGTGGGGCATTGTACCGGCAGTCATGCCATTCAGGCACTTTATGCCCGTTTTAAAGACAAAGTCGTTCTTAACACCGTCGGGAATACAATCACCTTTTAGCGCCCATTCGTTAAACTTTAAATCTACCGTCATCGAGTGTTTTGTTAAGGGCGGCGATAAAATTCTTTTGGGTTAAAAACCAAATCACACACGCCTCCCGGAATTTGCAGTAGATATCCGGATCCCGGCAATCCAGGCAGGCCTCGCACATGTAGACCTGGTACTTGCTGCATTCGTAGCGGGTTTCACGCTCTGGATGGTTCACACAATGTCCCAATTTCTATTCCTTTTAATTTTATTTTTTGACCCGATTATCAGAATCAACAGGATTTCATCTTTTCAGTGCTTCAATTTTTTTTACGATCGCCTCGCGTTCGTCTTCGAGTTCAAACAGCTGCACCATGATGGGTGGCTTGACGGAATGGGCCGGCATGCGTTTATTGACTTCCGCGATTTTTTCATCCAACTCTTTTAGTTTCTTCTCTAAAGCTTTTAGATCCGGCTCCATTCATCTTCTCTTGTATGATTTTTATTCGCGCTATACGTGGAATCAGTTATTGATAAAATATAGGAAATTTTCTTCTAAAGTTTGAAGCTGTCTCAAAAATATTAGATCACGTCCAAGGGCAAGGCGAAAACCGATTAAAAAGTGGAGCATACAACGTTAGTATTCGAGCATTTTGAATCTGTTTTATGCACTCCTTAGTGTTTATAGAAATAGATGTGTAATCCCGTTTATCCGGAATAACGCAGCCCTTGGACGCCTGGCCGCCGCAGGCGGGTTAGATGCATTTTTGAGATAGCTTCTAATCGTTATGCGGCCACGGCTCCCCCTCACGTTTCTCGGCAAAATAGCAGAATCGATTCCACTCAAGCTCTTTGCGCGAAATCGGGCAGCGCAGTTTGACTTTGCGATCGCTAACGCCAATAACCTCCCAATCGCCTTTGCGGGGGCCGCCATCAATATAAATTTTCTGGCCAACAGCAAAAGGGTAGGGCTTAAAAAAAAGGACTGTATCTGTGTTCATAAAACAACTCCTCAAAAAAACCATATGTTTTGATATGCCATTGTGACAACCCCAGGAACGGCATATTGAGTAGCGGGCTGAAAACATAACACGCTATCAGAGGATCTGCCCGTCATACCGCTCCGTCTAAAATATCAAAATATACCCGGGAATTTGAAGTTTCAAGTTTATTATGGCATCTTTTGGAGGAATCTGAGCCATCCATCGCCAGCCTTACCCTTTTGACATCACGGGCGACTTTAGCTTATAGTGCCTGTCACGTGAACTATGATTTTGGGGATGAACCTGTGTCAGAGGAGAATTGCCATGCCGTTGGGCTATACCGGAAAAATTCTGCGAGTTGATCTAAGCTCGCAAAAGATCGCAGTTGATGAACAGGATGAGGCTTTCTACCGCTCTTATCTGGGGGGGCGGGGTATCGGGTACCATTATCTGATGCAAGCGGTGCCGGCCGCGACAGACCCATTTTCAGCGGAGAACATTTTGGTTCTGGCCACCGGTGTGATGACCGGCGCGCCGCTGCCGGCGGCCTGCCGCTTTGCGGCGGTGGGCAAATCACCGCTGACCGCAACTGCCGGCGAATCTGAAGCGGCCGGGTTTTTTGGCCCCGAGCTGAAGATGGCCGGTTTTGATGCCGTGGTGTTCTGCGGTCGGGCTGAAAAGCCGGTCTATTTATGGCTCAGTGAAGGAAAAGCCGAAATAAGAGACGCAACCGCACTTGCCGGTCTGGAGACAAAAGCAGTCGAAGACGCGATCCGCAATGAACTGGGCGGCCCTAAAATCCGGGTGGCCCAGACCGGACTGGCCGGCATGAACCGGGTGCGCTTTGCCAATATCACAAATAATCTTGGGCACTTCAATGGACGCGGTGGATTCGGTGCCCTCATGGGATCGAAAAACCTGCGCGCTGTGGCGGCCTTGGGCACTGAAAAATTAAAGTTCAAAGCGCCGGACTTTTTGCGCGATACGGCTCAACATTATGCCCGAACCTTTAAAGATAACCCTCTGGGAGAACAGCTGTTTGTTTACGGCACCACTGCTTTTCCGGAGATTTTATCGGCCGCCGGGGCGCTGCCGGTCAACAATTTCCGGCGCAGCCGCTTTGCCGAGGCGGCTGCCATCGGCGGGGATACTTACAATAAAGTGCTATTGCAGAAAAGAAAAGGCTGCTACGCCTGTCCGATCCGCTGCAAACGGGGCATCGCGCTGGATGATCCCAAATATGGCCTGGATTCGCGGTACGGCGGACCCGAGTATGAGACCATCGCCGCGCTGGGCAGCAATTTGAATATTTCCAACTTGAAAGCCATCGCCAAAGGCAACGAAATCTGCAATCGCTATTGCCTGGACACCATTTCAGCAGGGATGACGATCGCATTTGCATGTGAATGCTTCGAAGCGGGAATTATCACTTCCGCAGATACGGACGGCCTGGAGCTGCGTTTCGGGGATGCTGATTTAATGCTTCACCTGCTGGAGCTGATTGCCAGACGCGAAGGCTTTGGCGATGTATTGGCAGAAGGCTCCTCACGGCTGGCGGAACAATGGGGCCTTAAAGATGCCCCCGGTCATCTGGCGGTCAAGGGGCAGGAGATCTCCATGCACGATCCGCGCATTAAGGTCGGTGTGGGCATTGGTTTTGCGGTCAGCCCCTATGGGGCCGATCACATGACGGCCGCGCATGACACCGCTTTTGTCAATCCGGAATCCTTTCCGGTAAATTCTGTTCGACCGCTTGGCATCTATGCGGCCATGCCAGCCACTGAGATCAGCCCTGCAAAGGTGCGCAATTACAAAATTCTGGAGAACTTCTGGCGTGTGCTGGATGCCCTGGGCTTGTGCGTTTTCGGCTATGCGCCCAGAGGCGTGATGCCGATCAATACGATGGTCGCTTGCGTCAATGCGGTTACCGGCTGGGATGTGAGCCTGTTTGAATTGATGCGGTCTGCTGAGCGCGCTACATTGATTGCCCGGTCATTTAACAGCCGCGAAGAATTTTCCATTAAAAACGATCAATTACCCAAACGCTTGTTTGATCCCAAACCCGACGGCGCCCATGCCGGCCAGCAAATTTTCAAAGAAGCGGATTTCAACCAGGCCGTTGACCTGTATTATGATATGATAGGTTGCGACCCGGACACCGGCCGACCCCGGCGCGGCAAACTTTTAGAGTTTGGACTGGATTGGGTCGCAGAATCGTTAAACCGCAAAGGGTAATTGTAGAATGTAAAATCGCACCTTTAGCAATCTTTCCGGCCCCATTTTTGTTATCGGCAAACCCCAAAAGTTCAATTTCAACGCCACCCCTATTTATCAAAAAACAAAAAACTAAACTTAACTTTTTAATAACAGTACCGATAATAACCAAAAGGAAGAGACTGCATATATAGCGGTTGTCAAAAAAACGTTCCGATATTCAAACGTTTTTTTCTACAACCACTTATGCCGCAATTCCGTGAATCGGAACACTATTATGAAAAGCGGTATAATTTCGCAATGCACAATAAGCTTTTTAAAATACCTATTGAACATAGAGGATTATTAAGATGGCAACGATAACGATTATGTTTGGAGATAAAACCTTAGTTAATCATCAAATGAGCAAGGGGGATACCGTGCTCATTGGGCGCAACCGAATTAATGATATTGTTATCGACAACCTGGCAGTTTCGTCGCAGCATGCGAAGATAGAATCAAATGGGAGTGGATACTTATATGTCGATCTCAAGAGTGAAAACGGCTCTTTTGTGAGAGACCAGCTAATCAAATCTTATTGGCTTAATGATGGCGATGAGATCATGATTGGGAAACACGTGCTAAAATTTTCGGATCCCAAAATCAATGAAAAAATAGAAAAATGCTCCTCCTTGGTCAATAAAACGATGCAGATGGACACAAAACAGTTTCGAGACTTGATCAGGAAAAACAAGAAAAAAGCCGATGATGAGAATTTGCCAATATCCAATCGGAGTGCCAAACAAAGTGGTCCCTCAGGCGTGTTATCTTTTTTGTCTGAAGAACGAGAGGATTTAAGGCTCAACAAGAAAGCGGTTAGAATTGGAAAAGATCCGAATTCTGATATTTTGATAAAAAGTTTTACAGTTGGAAAAACAGCAGCCGTTATCAATAAATTGCCCGATGGTTGGTATATTAGCCCTGTTGGCGGGATCTCTAAGCCGCGTCTAAATAAAAAAATAATTAAGCAGGCTGTTAAACTAAGTGACCTCGATATAATCTCGGTGGGTCCGGCAAAATTACAATTTCTAATATTGTGATCTAATGCAAGACGCAAATAGATGCACGAAGAGACACATTGGCGAAAATGGGGGGGATCTACATGATTTGCAATAGCTGTTTCCATCAGTCCGATTGCACGGGACAACCAAATGACGAAAATCGATGTCATCTATATCTTAAGGATGGGGACATTGAGTTTGGCGACGAAATTAGTCTGAATCCAATAGATACGGAAACGTTTGACTATGAAGACATTGAAAGGTTTTTTTCCAATGAATCACCCCATAAAACCCCCAAGAATCAAAGTTAAACAGCGTGCTACCCTTAAAAAAGAACAATTTTGCAACACTTAGATACAACAGATAACCTATGTGGTCATCTGTAAAATTAAATTTTATATAATGATAATAGCCTGCAAATCATGTCATACGACCTTCCGCTTGGACAGCCGCCTTATAAAATCCACCGGATCACAGGTAAAGTGCTCAAAATGTCAAATGGTCTTTACGGTCTATCTTACAAATGGAGTTGAGCGCAGAAAACACCAGAGGGTTAAAACACAAAATCTAATTTCCCACTTTGCATTCGATGAAACCGGCAAGCTGGCCTCTGAAGGCTTAGGCAGGGCTGTAGATATCAGCAAAGGCGGCATGTTACTCGAAACACCATATCCTATCGAAACAGGAAATCTTTCGCTGATGGCTGTGGATCTCGAGAACAATCTTTTCGAAATTAAAGGCAAGTTGGTGTACACCAAAAAAACATCCACAGGAATGTATCTATCCGGGATCGAATTTGTCGGCAACAATAGGCAGGTAGCCAATTTTATTATTAAATTGGTTAAAGAATACAAATACCAGAAAAGTAATCTGTATATCCGCTGGAATAAGCAGAAGCCCCTACCCATTATTTCCAAATCCCAGAGGCAGTCTGTTTAAATATACAGCGATCCGAGTTGGAAAATTAGCGATCCCACCCCCGACCCAGAAAACACTCCCACAAGCATACAAGCATTCACTTTCATTCAAGATTTTTTTTAAATTACCGATATTAACACAAACTATACTTTTTAACATTATATTATCCCGACCCTAACCTATTCCCTGAAGCTTGCATGAATATTGACGCAAAATTCAGGTATTTTGAATACAGTTAATAAATTATGGTGAAATTTAATGGCGACCATCGAGTCATATGATTCGGATCCCATCATCGGAAAACCGCTGGGAACATCCACCATTTTAAGCGAATTAGCCCGCGGTGGTATGGCAATTGTCTTTATTGCGTATCAACGGACCTTAAAACGGCGGATTGCGGTAAAGATATTACCGAAGACCCTCATGGGACCAAATGTGGCACGGCTATTTCAACAAGAAGCGGAAGCAGCTGCGATTCTGTCACACCCCAATATTGTTCAAATTTATGAAGTTGGAGAAACAGAAGCGTTTTTTTTCTTTACCATGCAACTTATTCAGGGAGTTACGCTTACGAAGCTTTTCAATATGGCCCAGAAGCATCCTTTGCCTTCCAAGCGATTCTTGCCGTTTAAGCAGACGATTCAAATTGTGATTCAGCTACTCGATGCGCTTCATTATGCGCATCAGCAAGATATCATTCACCGGGATATCAAACCGGACAATATCCTCATCGAAAAGCACAGCCGACGGCCCATAATCACAGATTTTGGAGTGGCCAAAGTTTTGCGTGAGGAAGATGAGGACCATTCAATGATCCGAGGGACCCCCGTATACATGGCGCCCGAGCAAATTATTGGCGAAACAAAAGGGGGGCGAACGGATATTTACGCTGTGGGCGCATTGTTGTTTCAGATGATTGTACCTGCGCTGCCTTTACCCAAGTTTGATTCCCCTGACGAGATCCTCAAATATAAACTGCTAAATAAGGATGGCTTTTTTTTAAAGAATCCTTCAGAGATCAATCCTATGCTAAAACCGGAAATGGACAAAATAATCAGCAAAGCAGTAACTTATGACCCTGAAAAGCGGTACAAAAATTGTCAGGAGTTTAAATCCAAGCTTGAATGGTACTTGCAGAAGTATCTTTCATAGAAACCATGAGATCATCATGAAAAAAATAAAAATATCCAAACAAATATCTGAAAAAATTGCCAGAGCGTTTGCAATTACGTTTAATCGTGCCTCGATGTATAAGATGGACCATCCCTTTACCAATCAATCGATTCAAGAGTTATACAATAACGTCACCGACGGATTAGATCTTTTTTCACCGGTAGCACTTATTCTGAATCGCGAGCAATTTTTTATCGAAGAGGAACCCTTTGATAATCGACTCAATACTTCCAGAATGGCCGCTCATTTTAAAAAGGCTGATATTCAATCCATATCGTTTGAAAAGGGAATGCACGCGGATGAATTAAAAAGTTTTGTTAAAATATTTGTTGATCCAGCAAACTACCCGAAGGCATCATCAATAGAAAAAGCATTGGCGGAAATGAGGGTGTCCAATGTTAAAATCAATCATGTTTTCTATAAAAAGATGACGGTCGATGATGAAATTGTATCAAAAGAAAAGGGCAAAAAATCTTCCAATAGTTCACCCGAAATTCAATCAAAGCAAATGTTCGGTGATGTTTTAAATATGATGACTGAAAGTGTTTTAATGGAGGAGATTGAAAAATCCTTCTCATTGAAAAATCTTCTCGACGATCCTATCAAGCTTTCAAAGAATCTAGTAGATAAAGATCTTCATGTAGCAAAAGGAACACATACAGACTCATCTAACAATGGTTCCTTCATTGCCGGCCAACTCATGCAAATCAGGGATGAAGTCATGAAAATGGAAGAGGGTGGGGGAGATCTTAACCTTGCTGAGTTGGCCGATGCGGTTTTTGATATGCGGGATGAATTGATTAAAGGGATGGAGGCCCAAAAGTCTTTAGGTCTTAGTTATGACAATGAGGAACAAATTATCGATGAGGCCAATGCCCTGACAGACCAGGTTTTGATTCAGCTTGTCCGCAAAGAATATCAGGAAGGTAAAATATCCACCGAGCGACTTGCACAAATACTGCGCCGGATGGTTCCTGAACCCGCCGAGTTAAAGCGGTTGCTGCCTCTACTAAAAGAGGCTTTGCTCGCGGAAGGCATGTCAATGTCCGAGTTTCTTGACCTGATGGATGCTCTCGGCAAAGAATTGCAAAATGAAGAGCTCATCGAAATATTTCGTAAAAGTGCGCAGGACGTCGGTCTGGCCTCTGAAGATCTTATCAGTGAATTTAAACAAGATCCTGCGGGCGCTGCTGAGCTCATTTATCTGGCTTCAGAGCTGCGCAAAGGCACCGGTGATGATAAAATATTAACCGATTTGCTTGTCGATTACATCGAGCGGATTGGATCCAAAATCGTTCTTGATGGGGCAGAGCAAAACGATACGAACGACGGCGACCATCTAAAGAAAGTAATGACCGGTGTCGAATCTGAAATCGTTAGCCGATTAGGCCAAAAAGGGGTCGACGATGATGTTTTAAATGCTGTTCAGGAAAAACTGATAGAACGCATGGAAATGTGTTTTAATCAGTTGAAAACCGAATGGGAAGGCCGGCAGGCGGCGACCCCCGCCGCGGGAGAAATTGGACAGACAACGGTCTTCAGAATATTAGAAGAAAGCGTTGGTGAGGAAAATGAGCTTCATAAAATATTAGTACAGGTACGGAACTCGGTTAAGGAAGGCGAGGTAGACGAGAATAATTTTCAGCAAATATTAAAAGAAATTACGCGGATTAATAAAAACAAGCAATCAGGTAAGAAGAAAAAAAACCTTCCCAGTGGCATCCTAACCTATAAAAATACCCTTTTGTTTATTGAAAAAGAGATATTTCGTTGTAACCGATATGAAATTCCGTTTTCAGTTATTACCTTTTCAATCCTTAAGCTGGAGCCCAAACAGCCCATTTCCAAGGGCGCCCTCAAAGGACATGAGATAAATCAATCTATCATGGGAGAGTTGGTCAAAATTCTAAGAGATGCGGACTTGATCGGCATTTTGAGCAAAAAAATACTGATTGTGCTTCTACCCATGACTGAAAAAAAGAATGCCAAAATTGCCATGCAAAGAATTTCAAGAGCGATACACGCCGCAACAATTACGGTAAAGGGTTTAGACATTAACATCCGCTTTGCGGGCGCGACGACATCTTTCGACAATGATCGAACTCCTGATCTGGAATCTTTCCTAAAAGCTGCCGAAAAAGACCACAATGAGCTTTTAATCCGACTTAGAAATATTCAGGAATTATATTAGAAGCCCCAACGGTTCTCATTTCAATTATCATTTCGCTGGCAAGATCTTCAATCTGATTCCCTCCTTAAGCACTCTATTTGCTCCCAATCCCATTTTATCTACAAGCCATTTCAAAACCCCGTTTCAGCCGATTTGCGGCTTTTGTAAAGCGCTAAGCTTGTTGCGCTAATCCGCCTGAGGCGGAGAAAACTCGGGCAAAGGCCCTCAGACAGTTCAAGATTTTACGCTCCACTGCGCTAAGTGCTTTTTAACAAAAGAACGCAAAATTAGCTCTAAAGAGGTTTTGAAATAGCTTCAAAGTTCTTCGTTTGTTTAAGTTTCCTACTAAGAAATCCAATCATAAAATTTTTTTATAATTTATTAAAAGATTTAATAGTTCGGGGAAATTTGAGCCTAAGTCATATTAAAAAAAAAGAATTATTACACCGCAGGCCGATCACATCTATCGTAATATATATAATTATTATAATATCTTATATTGTTATCGAATTTGTAGCGTTGATTCGGGCAAATTTTTTTTCGAAATCTCGGGTTGGCATAGATTTTGAACTATTGTGTAGCGCGAAGTAAAAAATCTCAGGAGAATCAGACCATGCGCAATGATAAAGGATTTTCAATAATGGAACTTATGACGGTAATTGCCGCTTTGGCCATCTTGTCCGCAATTGCCATACCTGGCTTTATTGGCTGGCGCAACAATGCCCAATTGGGTCGGGCCGCCCGGGATGTCTACTCAAGTTTTCAAAAGGCCAAGCTGGAATCTGTGCGCAGGAACGAAAATTGCGGAATTGAATTTCGTGCTGCTCAAAATGACTATGTCATTTACATGGATTCCAATGCGAACTTTGTTTTTGATGCAGGTGAAGATGTGATCCAGACCGTTAATTGGTCGCAGTATCCCGGCGTGAGACTTGATCTGACTCAAGGTGGAGGAGACGGTCTAACCTTTGCCAATCCCGATTTCGGGATCTTTTTTGCTTCCGATGGGCTTCCGCGCAACAGCCTTGGAGGCCTTGGATCAGGAACCGTTTTCCTCACCAATCAAAGCAATGCCAGACAGAATTCGGTAGCCATATCAACTGCCGGCAATATCCAGATTAATCAGGCGGGTTAGCCGGGTATGATGATCAGAGGAGCGCATAGATTAATGAATAGAAAAGGCTTTACGTTAATTGAACTTATGGTCGCCATGGTCGTTGCGTCTATCGTCATGGCCGCGATTTATTCAGTTTACCGATCGCAAACCCGGGCCCACCGGACCCAGCAAATCGTGGTTCAAATGCAACAGAATATGCGGGCGGCTTTGTACCTTTTGGAAAGAGAAATACGGATGGCGGGTTACAGCGTAACGGATCCGCCCGCGCCGGCCGGTTTTGTTCAGAATTTTATAGGTTTGGGTTCGCCCCATGATGGCTCGGGTGCCGCCACCGACGCCAATAATATCGCATTCACCGTGGACAATAATGACAGCGGAGCCATAGAAGCCGCTGCCGCCTTTGCCGGCTTTGAAATCATTGCTTATCGACTTAATGCCGCCGACAACACCCTGCGAAGATGGGACGGCTCCAGCGGTACCTGGCAGGTCGCGGCTGACCAAATTACAAACCTGTCATTTACCTATCATCGCGAAGACGATTCGCAAATACCTTTTCCGCTTGCGACCGCTGATCTTGCGGATATCCGATCTGTTGAAGTGGCGATTACAGCTACCGCGGAGGATCGCAATATGAGCCTTACCAATAAAATCAAATGCCGTAACATGGGTTATTAATTGAGGAGATTCAGACAGGATGAAAACCAACGCAATTGAAACCAAAGTCAGAATGATTCCGTACAACCGGGGTTTTACGCTCATCGAAGCGCTTTTTGCCATTGCAATATTTTCCATCGGTATTCTGGCTGTGGGCAGCATGCAAATCTCGGCCATCAACAATAATGCTTCGGCCAGAATGCGCACCGAGGCAACCATTTTGGCCGCAGAGACGGTAGAGGCGCTGATGTCGTTAGATAATTATAACGATCCCTTATTAGGTGCCGATACGCAATCGGCCTCATCCCCGAACAATATTTACTGCCTGGAGTGGTCGGCTACTTTAGACACGCCGATACCGAGTACGAAGACGATAACACTCTCGGTGCGCTGGACAGACGAAGAAACGGGGTGTGGCAATTTTGATCAAAAGGAAAATCAGGTCAACCTTGATTTTATAAGAGCGAATATCTAAGGCCAAAACCTTTAGCGGCGGTTGAAACGCTATAGATCAGAGGCCAGGAAAATTGCTGAAAAATATCAGTTAAAACCGTTTGGCCATTGGCAAAGGGAGAAATGAAAAATGATTCAAATAAAGGCCACATTCAAAAACAATGATGGGTCCGTAATTGTAGCGGCCATGTTGATTTTGGTGCTGCTCACCATAATTGGTATTTCGGCCACCACGATGAGCAATTCAGAATTAAACATAACATCGAATGCACAATTGCATAAAATGGCTTTCTTTACGGCTGAGAGCGGATGGCATGTGATGGCAGACTGGCTTGATGATCAATATCCGCTGCCAACGGTTAACCTCGGATCCGATGATTTTGAAGGTACGGATGCCTCTGATAACGATGGCGACGGATTGACCAACGAAAACGATGAGTACATCAAGTTTACAACTGCCCAGTACGATCTGGGCTCAGATTCGATTGACAACGATGGGGACGGCGGCACCGATGAAACTGATGAGTTTTACGATATGCTGCCGTTTTCAGATAGCAAATCCAATTTTGTATACGGCATAACGGCCGTTTATAACGGGGCCGGTATCGCCCCCGGCTGGGATCCGACACTGTTTTTAAGATACAACTATGAAATCACCTCAATTGCCACGGTACCCGCGCGGAAAGGCAATGCGGCAACTCAGATTATCGTTACCGCCGGCAAAATTGAAAAAATAGGGAGCTAGAATAATGAAATCTTCAGAAATTTACCATAAAAGTTTAAAAGACTTGCGGACTTTAGGCTGGCATAAAACCTTTTACAAACAGGGCATGCACGTGCTGGCAATTGCAGTGCTGGCCGTCTTTTGTCTTGTCGGCCTGCCGCATGCCGCGCATGCTCAGCTTGAGGTCAAAGCCGGGACATTTATTGTTAATTCAGGCACCGGGACCCAGTCTATAACCGGGGTGGGATTTCAACCCAAGGCCTACATCCTTTTCTATACCAAAAACAACACCCTTGATGCCAATTCTAACGGCCGGGGCAGCATCCTTTCGATTGGGATGACAGATGGCGTCCGGCAGTTTTGCGTGGCTTCTGGTTCCGAGGACAATCAGGGAACCAGTGATGTCGGCCGCCGGGGATTTAGTAACCGGGTGCTGGCCACCCATGAAGCCCACCAAAGCCAGTATGTGGAAGGCGAAGCCCGCCATGTCAGCATGGACGCCGACGGCTTTACCATTAATATCGAAGACCCTTTTAGCGCACCGGCAAATCCGATCGTCAGCTATGTCGCTTTTGGCGGTGTCGATCTCCTGGCGGATGTGGACACCGTTGACCTGGCCTATACGCAAGACACGTCAATGGATGTCAGCGCTCCGGGTTTCGAACCGGACGTGGTAATCACAGCCTATATTGGACAATTTTTAGATATCGACGGCGACGCGATCAATGATGACCACAGCTTTTCGCTGGGATGGGCGCTCAACCCGTCTCGGCAGGCCAGCAACAACCAGTACAGCATGATGGTGGCCGGCCGGGATGCCCAGGGTAGCGCTCGGACACACTCGCGCTTTGATGATACCCGCGCGGGGAGTGCTCTCTATAATGGCGCTGATGATGCCGGCTATGAAATCGGCAATTTTGATTCAAGCGGCTTTAGCATCACCACTCGCCTGAAAAACGCCCCCAATGATTATCTGATGGGGTATCTGGCGCTCAAAATGGGATCGGCTCCAAACGTGTATTCAACGGCGCGACCCACCCGGACCGCAATCGGCGACGATGTGGAAAATAGTGCCGGGTTTGAACCCATCTTTTTATTGAGTATGGGCAGTGCCGTGGTTACCAGCGCCAACACGAATACTGTCGGTGGCTCAATGGCCATCGGGTTTTCAGATGGTACCGACACGTTTGCGATCATGCAGCATGATGAAAACGCGGCGGATCCGACCGATACGCACAATCGGGTAACCGATGCCCAATTCATGTCGGCATTTTCTGCGGCCGGCGGCATCAACTGGGAGGCAACGCTGACCTCTTTTGATCCCAGTGGTTGGACTATCAACTACGGGCTTGCGGACGGCAACGCCTATCTGAACGCCTTTTTAGCCTTCGGCGCAGGGGGGGCCACGGAGCTGACGGTCAATCCCAGCACAATGGACCTCATGGTAGACGACATTCAAAACGGTGCCATTTATGGCGGCACCAGTCCATACGCGGTGTCGACTTCCGACGCCTCAGTGGCGACCGTAACGCTGAGCGACAACACATTTTCCGTAACGGCTGTGGGCGCCGGAACCGCAACGATCACGATTGGCGATGATGCCGGTGGACTAGTATATGTTGATGTTGTTGTGACCGAACCGCTTGCGGTCACTCCGGAGAACGTGAGCTTTTATCCGAGTCAGACGGCCACTGTTACCGTCAGCGGCGGGGCACCCGGGTACACCGCCCTTTCCGGCAATCCGAGTGTGGTCGCCGTCTCGATGAGCGGTGACACGGTAACCCTGCTTGCTCTGGCGGGAGGTACCATCACCGTGACCATCACCGACACGGCCAACAATCATGTCTATGTGACCGTCACGGTCGGCGAAACGATTACGCCGGGCTTGGGCGACTGTCCGGTACCGCCGTTTACGACCGCCGGCGTGGGGCCCAATGTCCTTCTGGTTTTGGACCATTCCGGATCGATGGGCCGTGGAGCGACGGATGAAGGTGGCGGCAGTTGGAAGCTTTCCAGGTGGGAGACCGCCAAAACGGTGTTTAAAAATATCATCAATGACAATCCCAATATTCGGTTTGGTCTGATGCGCCTGGATGGCAGCAATTTTGCGGCGGAACTGGGCGCGGGTGAGCTTTTCAGGCAGGGGGGTAAGCTGCTGCGGCCCTGCGGAACGCCGGGTACCGAATTAATTGATTATATCGACGATTGGGGCGATCTGCTTCAGCCGGGGGATGCGGGCTACCGGGCCGGTTATGATTATCGGAATAGTAACGACCCCCAGACCTGGACGGTTTTGGCCGAAACCCTGGCATCGGCCGGGCGTTATTTTGCCACCGTCGTCGATGGGGGCGGGAACCGCGCCGGTAAGGGGCCGGCGGGCTTCGGTTATTACAAAGAGAGTGTTGATTATACCTATAATTATGATAAAGACGGCGACAGTATCACCGAAGCTTATCCGGCTTCCTTAACCGACGACTTCGGCAACCCCATTGATTCCACCAGCCCCATAACCCAATCCTGTCAAAAAACTTTTATTATTTTCTTAACCGACGGCGAATCGAACTATGATTCGGACTGGGATGTTGTCACCGATGTGATCGGCGATTATGACGGCGATAATGATCCGGATGATTGCAAGTTTACAGACCCGGGTTGCCATACGGGTGGACGGGTTGAGTATTTTGACGACGTGGCCAAGTATTTGTATGAGAATGACATGCGCTTGGATCTGCCTGAGATGCAAAATATCATTACCTATGTTGTCGGCTTTGGATTTGATGCGGGTAGTGTCCCGGCTTTTCTAGAGGATGCCGCCCACAATGGCGGCGGGCAGTTTTTCCTGGCGCAAAATGATATCAGCGAACTGACCACTGCCATGCAGTCGGCGATTCAGGACATCATGGCCAAGATATCATCGGGTACGGCGGTGGCCACCATCACCACCTCTTCGAGTTCCGACGACCATCTGATCCGGGCCAAGTTCCTGCCGGGCGCTTCCTGGAGGGGGTATCTGGAGCGCTTTACCCTGCCGTATCACGATACAGACACCGCTGATTGGGAAGCCGGTGCGCTGTTAAACAGCAGGGTTTTCGCAAACGGCCATACGGACCGCAAGATCTATACGTTCATGAGTTTGCAAAACCCGAACAAACAGGCGTTTACGTCTGTGGACGGTGCGGTTAAAAATACTATGGCGGCCCTGTGGGGAGAAGATAACGTTGAAACTGCCGATATAATTGATTATATTCGCGGCGACACCACCTACGACGATGACAAATACAGGGATCGTAACAACTGGCTGCTGGGCGATATCGTCTATTCCACGCCGGTGACGGTGGGCGCACCCAAAGGCTGGTATTTTGATCATCCGCATAAGACCGAACCTTCGGAATACGGCGCTTACCCGGCCTTCAAATACGCTCACAGCGGCCGCAAGACCATGATATATGTGGGGGCCAATGACGGCATGCTGCACGCCTTTGATTCAGCCACCGGGCAGGAAGAATGGGCCTTTATCCCTGAATCCCTGCAGATCAAACTCAAAGCGCTGACGGAGGAAGATTGCCATAAATATTATGTGGATCTGACCGTCAATGTGAGCGACGTCTGGGATGAAAGCGAGATGCCCAGCGGTAAATGGAAGACCGTTTTAATCGGCGGCAACCGCTTTGGCGGGGAAGAATACTTTGCGCTGGACGTGACCGATCCGGCCCATGATCAATTCAGGACCTTGTGGGATATCATTCCGTTTCCGGGCTTAGGGATATTATCTTCCAACGTTCCCTCGGTGGGCAAGGTCCAAGCCCACGGCGGCACTGTGGATGATTGGGTGGCCATTATCACCAGCGGTTACCATGATTCTGACGAAGAGGGGCGCATAGCGGCTTTTCATATCTCCGACGGCAGTCCGGTGGCGATGTGGGAAAGCGATAAAGATGTGATGGAAACCCAGTACAAAAATAACCATCCCTATTACAGCATGACGGCACCGGCCGCCTTCGATTCCGATTTGGACGGTTATCTGGACTTGATTTATGCCGGCGATACCGAGGGCGCCCTGTGGAAGTTCTACTATGACTATAAGGATGATGAATGGAAGAAATTTAAGCTCTTTGAGACCGGCGGCCGGCCCATCACCGCGCCACCGGCGGTTGCGTTTGATTTTGACGGTAATCTGCGGATTTATTTTGGAACCGGCGCGTACCTGGAAGAAAGTGATAAAGACAATAATAACCGCAATGCGTTTTACTGCCTGGTGGATAAAAAGCAAAGCACCAGCGATGCCAACAACGGGCATTATACGGGGACCGATTCTTTAACCGGTGATCTGCAGGATTTGACCGCTACGGTAACCAAATACCAGTTTGATAATGATCTGGATGCCGCTGCTAAAACCAAAGCAACGGATAAAGGCTGGTATTTCGAGCTGGATATTCCCGCAGCTTATCCGGCCGAACGGGTGCTGGGCAAAGCCCTGGTCGTCTCGGGAGTTGTTTTCTTCACCTCCTTTGTGCCGAATCAGGATGTTTGCGGCTACGGCGGCGATGCCAGATTATATGCCATTGATTACCTCTATGGTGTGGTCGACGATCTGGTCTTGACTGAAATGCAGGCCGGCGAAAGACATATTGATATCGGCTTGGGAATTCCATCCGAACCGGTCTTTTATTACGATCCGAAAACGAAAAAAGCCAGCGTTCTCATTCAAAAGAGCGATTCGGAGATTGTCAACAAGAATCCCAATCTGAAGGAAAGACCGATGCTGATTAATTCCTGGCGACAAAGATAATACTGAATTAAAGCTAAGTTAAACCCGCAATCCCCATCTTTAACTTCCGGGGATTGCGGGTTTTATTTTTTATACCGCTTTCCATTTTAGTGTTCTAAACCCTAGTCCGCCAAATTGTCTCCAGAGCGGTTTTGGAATGGCTTCCTTCCAGAATTGACGTATCGAAATTTTCTATACTTAAACCTGTGTTTATCGATATTTCATATTTGAAATTTTCCCGTTGTCATATTAGAGTTCTGTGCTAATTATTAGATAACGTTTGAGGGTAATTACGGTATATTTAAAAACGTGGTTATCTGGAAAGTGGCAGTCGTTTACGTCCGATAGTGATCTCACCACGAAGATCACGAAGATCACAAAGGCAGGATGAATAAATAGACACCCCCTCTTCGGGCCCTTCGTGCCCTTCGTGGTTGAAAGATACTAAGTTGGGCTTTCTGTATAACCGTAAAATTCTATCTCAAAATTTCAGGAAAAATGATGTTTTTCAAGAAGAAAAAAACCCTCATGAGCCTTGCGCGCACCTGCGGCTGAGCGGCTAAAATCGGTCCGACGGAGCTGTCGGAAGCGCTCAAGGGGCTGGATGCCTCAATGGATCCCAATCTGCTGGTGGGCTTTGATACCAGCGATGATGCCGCCGTATATCGGGTTGCACCCGAGATTGCCCTGATCAGCACGGTGGATTACATTACCCCTCCGGTGAATGATCCGTACTGGTTCGGCCAGATTGCCGCCGCCAATTCTCTGTCAGACGTGTACGCCATGGGCGGCCAGCCGCTGACAGCTTTGAATCTGGTGATGTTTCCATCTAAAAAGCTGGATATGGCATTTTTAAAAGACATCTTGCGGGGCGGCAGTGCCAAGGTGCTGGAGGCGGAGGCATCGATGGCCGGCGGGCATTCGGTCGATGATAACGAGCCCAAATACGGCCTGGCGGTTACCGGCCGGGTACACCCGGATCGCATTCTGACCAATTGCGGCGCTCAGGTGGGTGATGCCCTGATTCTGACCAAGCCCCTGGGCACGGGGGTGCTGTTTAACGCCAACCGTTCCGGCAAACTTCCTTATGCTGAACTGGAGTTCATTTTACCCCAGGTGGCAGCCCTTAACCGCAGCGCCATCGCAGCGGCCCTGAAATTTGAGGTGCATGCCTGCACCGATGTGACCGGATTTGGGATCCTGGGTCATAGCCTTGAGTTGGCCCGGGGCAGTGATGTTCAAATTGACCTGATTTACGAAAACCTTCCCTTTTATCCCAATGCGTTGCGGATGTACCGGAAAGGGGAGACCACCGGCAGCAACAAGGCCAATCGCAAGCTGGCTGAAGGCGCCTGGGAGATTGCGGCTCAGCGCTCAACCGCGGAAAAGGACCTGCTGTTCGATCCCCAGACTTCCGGCGGTCTCCTGCTGGCTGTCCCCGCGGCGCAGACCGATGATCTGATCGCCCGGCTAAAAAAAGAAGGTGTCGCAACGGCCGTCAGAGTAGGCGAGGTCGTCGCCGTTGATCGACCTTTTATTCGCGTTGTTTGATTGAGGGGCCGGGGCGTTTTCTTAATACGGTTGCTACATGAATCATCAGCTCATAACGAAGACATCGGGCAAAAGATAAGGGATTGATACCCGCTTTAGTCGAATTCATAGATTTCGTACCTTGTCTCTGCCCCCAGCAGCTGATCAATTTGGGCCTGGATTTCCGCCCGCCCTTTGCTTTGCAGCCATTGCTGCCAGTAAGCAATTGATTGCCATTTGGAGACAACCAGGCTTTCTCCGGGCTGATCCACGCGTTGCAGGGTCTCCCCGGCGATATATCCGGGCTGGCCCATGGTCATGGACCGCAATTGATTGATCAGGGCCCGCAGGCCTTCCATTTTTTCGGGCGACACCTTTCTTTTGATGTGAACCTTGATCATCTTGACGGCTCCTTATCCTGGGTTTTATGATCTTTGTATAAACCGCATAAAACAATTTGAACTTGGTTTCAATGGCAAATCTTACTTTTCCAAAATAATAGAGAGAAATTCGTATATCTTCTTTACTCCAGTACTCCAGGACTTCATCACTCCAGTACTCCGGAATCTTTCAGCGAAGCACTCGTTATACCATTCGTTTTCGATTTATTTTGGAAATTAAATAAAGCGTGATTATCATTGACTTTTCAGGTCCCCGGGCATAATTTTAGAGTTCAAGTGACTTTTTGAAACGGGAATCGGGTTATGGCGGAAGGCGTCATATTTGATATAAAAAAATATGCGATTCATGACGGGCCGGGCATTCGCACGACGGTGTTTTTCAAGGGCTGCCCGCTGGCATGCCGCTGGTGTCACAATCCAGAAGGGTTGTCCATTGCATCCCAGCGAGCCTACCAGCAGGAGCGCTGCATCGGCTGCGGCGAATGTATCCAGATTTGCCCCCGGGAAGTGTTGACCCGGACAGCCGACGGGATTGTTGCGGATCCTGCCAAATGCGATCTGTGTCAAACCTGTGCCGCACATTGCCCGTCGGAGGCCGTCGAATTCGTGGGCCGCAAGGTGACGGTCGCCGAAGTGGTCCGGCAGATTGAAAAAGATACGGCCTTTTATGATCAGTCGGGCGGCGGGATTACCCTGTCCGGCGGCGAACCCCTGATGCAACCCGAATTCTTGCTGGAACTGCTTGAAGCCTGCGGCAGCCTGGATCTTCACCGCACGGTCGATACCACCGGGTATGCGGATGCCGGGCTGCTTCTGGAAGTGGCGCAACAGACGGATTTATTTCTGTATGACTTGAAGCTCATGGATGCGGCCAAACACCGGGACTTTACGGGTGTATCCAATCGGCTGATACTCAATAATTTGAAGCTGTTGTCCCAGAATAAGGCCCGCATCCAGGTGCGCATACCGGTCCTTCCCGGTATCAACAGTGATGCCGAAAATATCAATCGAACCGCTGACTTTGTAGCGGCCCTGCCCGGGGTTGAACACATCGCGATCCTGCCTTTTCACAATTCGGCCCGGGGCAAATATGGCCGGCTCGGAATGGAATGTATTGCGTCGGATATCGAGTGCCCCAGCGACGCGCACTTGAAAATCATCGCCGGCTGGCTTGAAAAATCCGGCGTGCAGGTCAAAATCGGAGGATAGGATGCCATGAACAACAGAATTTCACGGTTGCGCGAACAAAGCTTTAACGCCCAGCCCTGTATTTCCGCAGAGCGAGCCTTGCTGGTCACCGAATTTTACCAAGAAAATGAAGGCAAATTTTCAGTGCCGGTTTTGCGTGCGTTGAATTTTAAAAATCTGTGCCAGAAAAAAACGATTTATATCGGTGATGATGAACTCATCGTCGGCGAGCGCGGGCCATATCCCAAAGCGGTGCCCACCTTTCCAGAGCTGACCTGCCACTCTCTGGCAGACCTTAAGGTTCTGGATTCCAGGGATATGACGCGCTATGCAGTTGCCGATGAAGCCCTGCAAGCATACGCAGAAACGGTGGTTCCCTATTGGCACGGCCGCAGCATGCGGGAACGGGTATTTGGCCGGGTGCCGGACGAATGGAAGCGGGCCTATACCGCCGGGACGTTTACCGAGTTCATGGAACAGCGTGCACCGGGGCACACAACCCTGGACGGCATGATCTATCGCCAAGGCATGCTGGATTATAAAGCCGACATTGCCGCCAGTCTCGAAATTTTGGATTATTTAAATGATCCGAAAGCGGCCGATAAAGCCGAAGAACTAAAGGCCATGGATATCGCCTGTGATGCGGTGATCATTTTTGCAGAGCGACACGCGCAACTGGCGCTGAAACTGGCCGCCCGGGAAAGTGATCCCACCCGCAAAGAAGAACTCGAACGCATCGCCGACATCTGTCGCCATTTGCCAGCCCGGGCGCCGCGCGATTTCTGGGAAGCGCTTCAGATGTACTGGTTTGTTCATCTGGGGACCATTACCGAACTAAACGGCTGGGATGCCATGAGCCCGGGCCATCTGGATCAGCACCTGCACCCCTTTTATGAAAAAGACCTGGCCGCCAACGCGCTGGACCGTGAGCGCGCTAAAGAACTGATCGAGTGCCTCTGGATCAAGTTCAACAACCATCCGGCGCCACCCAAAGTGGGTGTCACGGCGCTGGAAAGCGGCACCTACAATGATTTTACGAACATCAATATCGGCGGCCTGAAAACAGATGGCTCCAACGGTGTCAATGAAGTCTCCTATATCATGCTGGAAGCTGTCGACGAGCTGCATTTGCTGCAACCCGGCAGCAATGTCCAAATCAGCCATAAGACCCCCAATCGGTTTTTAAAGGCGGCCTGCCGTGTGATTCGCAAAGGCTATGGCTATCCTTCGGTGTTTAATGCCGATGAAGTTATCATGGAGCAAATCCGGACCGGCAAAACGCTTGAGGATGCCCGGGAAGGCGGCTGCAGCGGATGTATTGAAACCGGTGCTTTCGGTAAAGAAGCCTATATTCTGACCGGCTATTTGAATGTTCCTAAAATCCTGGAACTGGCTTTAAACAACGGAACCGATCCGCTGACCGGCAAAACCGTCGGGTTGCAGACCGGGGATCCGAAGATGTTTAAAAATTTTGATGCGCTTTATGACGCTTTTGCCAAACAGCTGCATTACATCGTTGAACTAAAAATAAAGATCAATAATTATATCGAACGGATGTATGCCAAATATGCCCCGGCGCCGTTTCTTTCGGTGGTGATTGCTGACTGTATTGCCAACGGAAAGGATTATTACAATGGGGGACCGCGCTACAATACGAATTATATTCAGTGCTGCGGCATCGGTACGGTCACCGATTGCCTCTCGGCCATCAAAAAGCATGTGTTTGAATCCAAAACCGTTGCCATGGATGAATTGCTGGTCGCCATTCAGCGCAATTTTTCCGGCCAGGATGCCTTGCGCTTGCGGCTTATGAATAAGACGCCTTTTTTTGGCAATGATGACGACGCGGCTGATACGCTTATGCGGCGGGTGTATGCCGACCTGTTTGGGGCCATTGACGGCAAGCCCAATACCAAAGGGACGACCTATCATTTGAATATGCTGTCAACCACTTGCCATGTTTATTTCGGGAAAATGTTGGGTGCGTCCGCTAACGGGAGGCTGGCTGGATTGCCGATTTCGGATGGGACCTCGCCGTCGCATGGCGCGGATCGCCATGGACCGACTGCGGTGATTAATTCATTGGCCAAAATGGACCAGGTTAAATCCGGCGGAACACTCTTGAATCAAAGATTCTTGCCCGATGTCCTCAAGGATGAAGACGGCATTGACAAACTATGCCATCTGATCCGAACTTACTTCAACCTCAACGGGCATCATATCCAGTTTAACATTGTCGATTCGGCCACCCTGCGTCAGGCCCAGCAGGCACCGGATGATTATCGCGACCTATTGGTGCGGGTGGCCGGTTACAGTGATTATTTCGTGGATCTGGATGTGGATCATCAGGAAGAAATTATTGCCAGAACCCAACACGATTCAATCTAAAAAGCCCGTATTTTAGCCGATGACTGTGTTGCGCATCGTCGCATGGTGCTCACGTACTTTATGTACGCTCCGCGCTCACTCCTCTGCGCGCCTTGTCCTCGACTAAAATACGGGCTTTTTAATCACGTTTTGCGTCATATTTTCGGCGGAGCTGATGATATATTCGGCTAGCTTGCGGGGCCTGGGGTTGCGCGGGTCACGCCAATCGTAGAATCCTTTTCCACTACTGGCACCGAACTCACCGTTTTTGACCATCCGTACGAGCATCAGCGGCGGATAGAAGCGTGGATCATCTGATGCTTTAAACATTTCCAGGGCGACCCTTAAAATCGTGGGGGTGCTGGCAAAGTCATATAATTTAAAGGCGCCCTGGGGATGCCCCAGGCAGGTGGTCAACCCCACATCGCCGTCTTCAACCTGGATTTTGCCGGATTCAAGCAGACGGATGGCGTCCAGCATTTGCGGAAATAAAAGCCGGTTGACCCAGAAGCCCGGTATGTTCGGTGCCAGAAAGGGGGCTTTTTTCATATCCAGCAATGCTTTGCGGGTAAATTCCAGGGTTTCGGCGGATGTTTTGACACCCGGCACAACCTCGACACCGGGCATCAAGGGGACCGGATTCATACCATGGGTCACAATCGAACGCTCGGGCCGGCCGCCGGCTTCAGCCAGCACATCGATATTCAGGCTGCTGGTGTTTGACCAGAAAATCACCTTTGGCGGGAGCTGGGGCAATATTTCGGCCAGCACCGCACATTTGAGTTCCATATCCTCGAAAATGATCTCGAAAAATATATCGCACCTTTGGGCGGCCTCAATAAAATCTTGCTTTTTGGCGTGGGTAGTGATTTTTTTGATGGCTTTCTGAGCATAGCCAGGCTGATCAAAATTAAATTTTTTGGCCGCCTTGCCGGCGAGCTTCTCGCATATTCGAGCAACCGCCGCCCGCGAATCCGCATTGGCATCATAGGCGTGCACCACATGTCCACTGAGGACACATTGGGTGATCCAGCCGCAGCCCATCACACCGGTTCCCATGACTGCAAATTTCATATCAATTCTCCTTATTCGACAATGGTCGGGATCAATTGGCCCCATTATAGTGGTTGTCAAAAAAACGTTCCATTATTCAAACGTTTTTTTCTACAACACTTATACCCCAATTCCGCAAACCGGAATTTTATTATGAAAACGGTATAACGCGTTTTTACCGTTCATTTATGGGTTTTTGATCGTTTTTAATTTCACCCTGCTGGGCGGCACGGCGGATGCGTTGCAACGCCGTAATATTTGCCAAAATCGCTACCAGCCAAATAGCCAGTTTCAATATCACCGGGTGAATTAAGGCGCCCAGCCCCAATAAAACAAGGCGTTCTGCGCGTTGCATTAAACCTGCTTGGGCTTCAAATCCGAGGCTTTCGGCCCGGGCTCTCGAATAGCTGACCATTATTGAGCCGCATAAAGCCATGAATGCAGCCACTGCAGTCGGATATGCATTGTTTGTGACAAAATATGCAACAATGCCGAAAAACATGATAAATTCCGAATATCGATCAATGGCTGAATCAAACAAAGCGCCAAATCGGGTAGCTTTACCGGTCGAGCGGGCCAGTTTGCCATCGATGCTGTCAAACAAACCGCCCGCTAAGATTAACAGGCCACCTGTGCGCAGGTGGCCCATCATAAACGCGGCGGCCGCCATAGACGTAATAATCAATCCGGCCACGGTAAAACTGTTAGGATGAAATCCCCTGTTTGCCAGAATCTTAACAAGTGGGGACAATAAATTCAAAAAGGCGTTTTGTAAACTTTCCGGAAGGAGACGTTGCATCGTGGGTGCCATTTGACTACCTTTCAGAACGGATGTTCTTTCGGATCATCAAGACTAAGATCGTCTTTTTTAATATAATTTCCCTCGATTTGCCGGGCAGCCAGTTTTGCTGCATATTTACAGGCATGCGCAATCGATTGGCGCTTGAATAAATGCGCAACCACATATGCGGCCAGGAAAATGTCGCCGGCACCGGTCGAATCGCCCCTGAATGTTACTGTAGCGGCTGCATACGAAATTGCTTCTGCGGTGGGTTCCTTGACGAAGCCGCCGCCAGCGCCCGCTGTAACGATGAACTCGCGGATTTTAAATCGCCGCATTAAAGCCGCCAGGTCTGTTTGAAAATAATTGAGCATGACCGTGTATTCATGGTTGTTTGCTTTAACGATTTGTGAAACGCTGAGGGCATCGCTCAAGTGCTGTGAAACCGCCGGATACACATTTTCGTTTGCGACTCTTCTGACCAGGCCCTGGATATCCAGGATGACATCCAACTCCAGCTCCTTTAAGGATTTTATGGCGCCAAGGACTATATCTTCCGGGTGCAGCGGTCCCAGGTGCACAAAACGGACATCTTTTACATGATCCAATATCTGTCTGCGGCTGATGGGGGCGGCGCGCTGCGGATTTTTCTGCCTACGGTTGCCGGTGCGAATATCGTTTATGAAATGGGTTGTCTGTCGGGTCTGGCCGTTGTAAACTAAAATTCTCTGTTTGCGTAAGCGGTCAATAATTTGCGGGTTGCGGTCTGCAATGTTGGTGATCGCCAATGTTTTGATACCATGCCGGCTGTAAGTAGTGCCTGAATATAGGGTAACGCCGCCGGCTTTAAGCCAGCTGCGATTCCGATAAATGATCTTATCGATCGTCGTCGAGCCGATAACAGCGATACCTTTTTCCATCATGTCGGGCCCTTGTTTGTGCGCTCCCGCGGTTTAGCGGTCCAGCTGACCATCGAGAATGCGCTGCAGCTGATGGTGCTCGGCGCTCGCCTTCTGCAACAAACTATATGCGATCAACGCTGCTTTTTCAAATGGAAACCGCATTTTTGTCGATAGAACGCCGACTGCCCCGGGGCAGGGCACAAAGCGCTTTAAAACCATCCCCGGATTTGATAAGTTGAGCAACCGCAGTGTGAGAGCGGCCATCCAAAATGAAACCCGAGCTTGCCGACATACTCAATCAACCACTTGCCGTAGGCAACGCTTCCATCGCAAAGCGACTGGTGATGGCCCCCATGGCGTTTTTGGGCAATATTGCCTTTCGCGAGCTGGTGCAGCAATTTGGTGGCTATGGCCTGTTGTTTACCGAGATGTGCAGTGCGAAAAGAATACCGCAGGAAAACCGTTACCGATCGACCTATTTCAGGTGGCGGGATGCGGAGCTTTCTCAATTGGTCTGCCAAATTCTTGGTGCCGATCCGCTAACCATGGCGCTTGCCGCCCGGCGTATTGAAGCCGAACAGTTTTTCGGCGTTGACATTAATTTCGGGTGTTCCAAAGTGTCCATTTGCCGGCAAAATTGCGGTGCGGCAATTTTGAATACACCGGACCTGGCCGCCAAAATCGTGTCTGAAGTTCGTAAGGCGATTTCCATACCCCTCTTTGTCAAGTACCGTATCGGCTGGCAAGATGATCCCCGCACAGCAGTTGATATGGCCCGACGTTTCGAAGACGCAGGCGCGGATGCTTTGACCTTCCACCCGAGGGTTGCGCCGGACCGTCGCTCGCGGCCGGCCAAATGGGAATACATCGGCAAGGTCAAACAGGCGGTGGCCATTCCGGTGTTTGGTAATGGTGATGTATTTGATCAAGCCGATTGCCTGAAGATGCTGATGACCACCGGGTGTGACGGAGTGGCCATCGGCCGGATGGCAATCGCCAGACCCTGGTTGTTTGCAGAGTGGACGGAGGGGTATCGCTGCGGTTCGGAAATTTATTTAGACAGTGCGTTGCGGCTGGCCGGACTTCTGGAGGCGCATTTTGAAGCGCCCAGAGCATTGCGGCGCTTTAAAAAATTTGGCTTCTATTTTTCCGCCAGCTTTAAATTCGGTCATACGCTTTGCAGCGCAATCCAGAAGGCTGAAACGATGACCGAAGCGAAAGAATTTCTGCATCAATTTTTTGAGCGCCCGCTGGAGACTGTCTCCCGACCGAACTTGAATTTTTTCAGCTAATGTTGCTACCTTGATGAGACGGCACAAAAAAAACCACGAAAGCACGCAAGAATGGAAACACGAAATAAGCAAAATGATAAAATTTCGTGTTTTTTAGGTTTCGTGTTTTCGTGATATCATTATTCGTTTTACCCAGAAAAGCGAAATAAAATAGCAACTTTTAATGTTCTTTAGCGGTGGCCTTTTGACCCTTTTTGCGGCGATAATCGGACATTTCACGCACATTGCTCGGGAACTTTTTAATAAAATTCTCCAGCATCTGATAGGCTTCATCGTCTGTGAACTGACGCGGTGGGTGTTTGCAGAAATAGGCCGATGGTGCTTCCAGTACGCCGCCTTCACCGCGCTCAAGGGCCAGTTTTGCGCAACGCAGTGAATCAATGGCTACCCCGGCAGAGTTGGGCGAATCCTCCACTGAAAGCCTGAGTTCCAGGTTCATGGGGACATTACCGAAAAGTTTGCCTTCCATGCGGATAAAGCAAATTTTGTTGTCTTTTTGCCAGGGCACGTAATCACTGGGGCCAATGTGGATGTTTTCATTTTCCAACCGCCGGGCAGCAACCGACTGAACGGCTTCGGTTTTCGATTTCTTCTTGGATTTTAACCGATGGCGGTTGAGCATATTGAGAAAATCCGTGTTTCCGCCTGTATTTAACTGATAGGTCCTTTCCATCTTGACACCGCGTTTACTAAACAGATCGGTTAAAACGCGGTGGGTGATGGTCGCCCCCAGCTGGGATTTAATGTCGTCTCCGATCAACGGCACATTTTTTTCCGCAAATCGTCTGGCCCATTCGGGATCACTGGCAATAAAAACCGGGATGTTATTGACCAGCGCCACTCCGGCCTGCAGGGCACATTCCGCGTAAAAACGAGCGGCTTTCTCTGAGCCGACCGGCATGTAATTCAAAAGAATTTCAGCCCCGGATTTTTTCAGTATCGCGACAACCTCTTCAAGAGATGGCTCCGGTAGATCTGCCGGTAAAAAGGTATACCGGTCTTCATATTCTTTCATATGATCCGCGATGCCGTCCAAGATGCGGCCCATTTGGACGACAACCCCGGAGGCGGGCAAGTGGTCGCAGAACATCTTGGTGCAGTTGGGGTCAGAAAATATGGCGGAATTCACATCTTGGCCGACTTTGCGTTTGTCGATATCAAAAGCAGCCACAACTTCGATGTCAGCGGGCGTGTAGCCTCCGATTTCCCAGTGCATCAGGCCAATGGCATCTTGGGGGCTTTTATCACGATAATAATAGATACCCTGCACAAGGGAACTGGCGCAGTTTCCCAACCCGGCTATCGCAATTTTAATCTTACGCATATATGGTAGCCCTCCTTTCGATCCCAGGCACCCTTTTTGTCTAAACGTATTGACGCAAAATTGGTCTTATATATGATTGATGAGCGGACTTCCTTTCACTTCTTAGGATGCGGCTGGCGCCCTCCTCAATGCATCTCAAATGAAATCAGTGCTCATCCCGAGGCTCAGTGTTGTATGGTTAGTCGCCTTTGGTTATGCAGTAAATTAAGCATTAAGTTATTAATTTCAATAAAGGTTTTTTAACGCATGCATTGCATATAAGCTGTTTATCTGTCAAGGGGCGGAGGCACATTTTAATTTACAGTTTTATTTCACAGGTACGGCCAGGCTCAAATACTTATTTTTTTCTGTAAACATCAGTTTCTTGTCCACCATCATCTTTAAAAACCTTACAATTGAGTCATCTGGTATATCCGTAAATGTCGAGCAGATGGACTTAATCGGGCGGTGTCTCTGGCAAAATAGATAGATTTGTCTGGAAACGCCCACCAGGCGGTGAACGGTAGGCTCAGCCCGAAATCGCCGCTGGCGGATGATGATAAAATCTCTTCCGTCCCGTAAGCTTAAAATCGGCGCATCACCCGGATCCCTTTGAATTTCCGCGTACTGGTGTTGCCAATCAGAGATCTTTTTTTTCACCGGCTTCCAGATTTTTCTCTGAAATGTCAGATCTCCACGATAGGCCTGGATTAAAAACGGCAATGATCGATAAATCTTATCAGGGAACAGATAGGACCAGTTGGGGTGATTAAACACAACCTGGATCCCAAATTTTTTAGGCTGCTGCCACACGGGGCTTTCCAACCCCAGCCAGAAGCTAACCGCTTTGAGCGGATAAAACGGCAGGGCAAATTCGAGGGCGCGCAATGTTTCTGCCACATCCTGCTCATTACTTCCCGGAAACTGCAGGATTAGATTTGAGATGTTGCGAATGCCAAGCGCCTCACAATTTTTCATAATTTCAAGATTCTGGATGGCGGTGGTACCCTTGTGCAGCTTCTTCAAGAGATTGCTGCTGAGAGCTTCTATGCCGATCTGGACTTCCCGCATTCCGCAAGCTCGCATGGCTGTTAATTCCCTCAAAGGTGTCGCCGCTCTGACCTCACCGAAAAGACGCAAATCTTTATTGAGCTTGGCAATTTGCGTAAATATGTCAATGGCATCTTTTTGGGGCAAGACATTATCCATCATTGCCACTGAAAGGGTTTGGTGTCGATTCGTCAAATGGTCGATTTCAGCAACCACCTGGGCCGCAGTCTTGCTGCGGTAACCGTCCCACTGGAGGTTGAGGTTGCAGAACGCACAACCCGTCACCTGAGCGGATCCGACCGCGCGTTTCCACCAGCACCCCCTTGACGTTTCTACGGGCAGGGTCGGGAAGAAGCGCTTGCGGGGCTCAAATGTTTTGAGCAGGTTAAAATAATCATCGTAATCCGGTGCCGGGAGTTCATCCAATGCCTTCAGTTGCGCAAAAACTGCTCTGGCAGGCCGCATTGAGTCCGTCTGTCGTGTGAAAAGCCCCTGAATGGTTGATTCATCCGGATCAGGCGGTGTTCGCCTAAGATTTTGAATTATTTTGTATAAAGGCAATTCACCTTCACCAGCCACAACCGCATTTATGTCCGGGAATGTTTTCAGTATATCCGGTGCGGCAATTCCCGGGGTTAAGGCGCCGCCAACAACGACCATCAGCTCAGGAAAATCCTTTTTGAGGCGTTTGATAACATAAAGCGCGGATGTCAGCTGACACAGTGAGATGCTAAAACCCAGCAGCCCATAGGCTTGCCAATTCTGGCTGCGAATAAACGCGTCCGTCACCTTTTTAATCCGGCGGGTTAAGGTTTTGAATTCGACATTCCGCAATTTTGCCTTTCCGCTCGATTCTTTGCGAAAAAGCGCTTCGGCCTGCTGACTGCGCCCGGGATACAGCAGGGCGGCATAGATACTTTCCGCCAGCCAGGTCCGCTCTGAAATTTCGTGGTAGATGCGATAACCGATGGTTTCCGCCAATTGCAGATAAAAATGAAAAGTGTCAATCTGAAGCTCGGGCATACGGGCGTCTAAAAATGCTTTTAACGTTCCCAGCTGAATGGAAGGACGGCTATAAAGGGGCCATGGGGTGGAAATCAGTGCGATTTTATTTAAAGTTCGTATCGATTTGTTTTGCATTTGTAGTCGGGTCTTGATGGTCGGTGTTCAAATGCCCGCCTGTTTTGACAAAGGTGTCGTTGACCCCGGATTGAATTTATTTTATACATACAGCCTGGGAGCTGAATTTGACAATGTTTTTTGTTGATCATGACTTGAAGGAGCGGGCGAAATCCCGCAGGTTGTGATACAACGCATCCGGGTGAATCTAATACAATCCCAAAACGGGGCCGCATAAACCGGCACCACTGTCGGGGTTAAATCTTAAAACCCGTATTATAGGGATTGTCAAAAAAACGTTCCGGTATTAGAACGTTTTTTTCTACACCCCCTTATGCCGCACTTCCTTAATGCGGAACATTATTGTGGAAAGCGGTATAAAGCCGTTGCCAATCGCAGCAGAAAAGAATACCGATGTGCAAAAAACCGGACCTAAGAGTGACCCTCGGCGATATGGAGCTTCAGAATCCGGTGCTTACCGCATCCGGCACTTTCGGCTATGCGCGGGAATTTGAGGGGCTTGTCGACCTGAATCGTCTGGGGGCCATCATTGTAAAAGGGCTTGCCTTGCGGCCAACCAAAGGCAACCCCCCGCCGCGGATTGTTGAAACCCCCTGTGGTATGCTCAACGCCATTGGTTTGGAAAATGTGGGCATTGACGCCTTCACGGACCAGAAGCTTCCGTTTTTAAAAACCCTTGCACCGCCGATCTTTGCAAATATCTACGGTACTTGCATTGAGGATTATGCTGAACTGGCAGCGCGCCTGGAAGCGCTGGAAGGCATTGCCGGTGTGGAGATCAACATTTCATGCCCCAACGTAAAAGCGGGGGGAATTGCCTTTGGTGCCGATGCCGATGCCGCCTATCAAGTGGTCAAGGCCGTGCGCGCGAAAACCCGTAAACATCTGATCGTAAAATTATCACCCAACGTGACCGATATTGCCCGCATTGCCCGATCGGCAGAGGCGGCAGGTGCGGATTCGCTTTCTCTGATCAATACCATTACCGGCATGGCCATCGATCTTGAAACCCGGCGGCCGAAGATTGCCAATATCACCGGGGGGCTGTCGGGTCCGGCGATCAAACCGGTTGCCTTGCGAATGGTCTGGCAGGTAGTTCAGGCCACCCAAATACCGGTAATCGGTATCGGGGGTATCATGACAGCAGACGATGCCCTCGAGTTTTTAGTCGCCGGAGCATCGGCAGTCCAAATTGGCACCGCCAATTTTATTAACCCGCAGGTGACCACCGATATCATTGACGGTATCGAACTGTTTTTGGCGCAAAGAAAAATTGCCAAATTAGCCGATCTTATCGGGACGCTGGAGACAAAACCGTCTGGTCCACTGGAGTAATGGCGTGCTGGCGTGGCGGTGTAATGGAGCAATGGAAATCTGTGCAGTCCAATCAGGTTTTCACCAATACTCCAGCACTCCAGTACTCCAATACTCCAGCCTCACAGGACAATTGACTCTTTGACCGGGTGGGTTTTAAGGTATTCCAAACGGTTTAACCCGTTCACATAGGCTTTGGCACTGGCTGTGATAATATCCGGGTCCGCCCCGCGGCCCAATGCCAGAAGTCCGTTTTCTCTCAGGCGAACGGTTACTTCCCCCTGGGCATCGGTGCCGCCGGTCAGGGCACTGACCGAAAAGCGTAACAGTTCCGATGCGGTTCCGGTGAGCTTTCCAATGGCATTGAAAGCCGCATCGATGGGTCCATTACCATAGCCCGCGCCCTGCATCGGTCTCCCGTTGACATCAAGCTTGACACTGGCCATGGGCAGTACGGTCGTGCCGGCTGTGACATGCAGGTATTCAAGCTTAAAAATATCAGCTGTTCGCAAGATGCCCTCGGTCACGATGACTTCAAGGTCTTCGTCGACGACGTGCTTTTTCTTATCTGCCAGTTCTTTAAATCGGGTAAAAACAAGGTTGATTTCTTCAGCGGATAAGTCATAGCCCATGGTCTTTAAGCGGGAGCGCAATGCATGTCGCCCGGAATGTTTGCCTAAAACCAGCCTGTTGGTACTGAGGCCAATCGTTTCCGGTTTCATGATTTCATAGGTCATGGGGTTTTTCAGGACGCCGTCCTGATGGATCCCGGCCTCGTGAGCAAATGCATTGGCGCCGACAACGGCTTTATTGGGTTGCACCATGATACCCGTGATCATGCTCACCAGCCGGCTGGTGGGATGAATATATTCGGTCTGAATGGAGGTCGACAGCCCTAAAGAATTGTTGCGGGTCACCAGCGACATGACAACTTCTTCCAGAGAGGTGTTGCCGGCCCGTTCGCCGATTCCATTGATGGTCACCTCAGCCTGTCGGGCACCGGCCGTAATGGCCGAGAGCGTATTGGCCGTGGCCAGCCCCAGATCATTGTGGCAGTGTACACTGAGCACGGCTTTATCGATATTGGGCGTGTGGGTGTTTACATAGCTAACCAGATCGGAAAATTCCTGCGGAAGGGCGTAACCGACGGTATCGGGCAAATTCACCGTAGTAGCCCCGGCCGCAATGACGGCTTCAAATACCGTGCAAAGAAAATCGCGATCGCTGCGGGAACCATCTTCGGCCGAAAACTCGACATTATCGGTCAGCGTTCTGGCATACTTTACCGCATCCACAGCGGCTTTTACAACTTCATCTCTGGACATCTTCAGTTTGTATTCCAGGTGAATGTCAGAGGTGGCAATGAAGGTGTGGATGCGCGGTTTTACCGCGTGACGGATGGCCTCCCAGGCGCGGTCAATATCGTTTTTTGATGTGCGCGCCAGGGCCGCCACTTCCGTTTTTCCCAGTTTACCGGCAATTCGCGAAACGGCCTCCAGGTCGCCATCGGATGCGGCCGGAAAACCGGCTTCCAAGATATTAACGCCCAGTTTTTCCAATTGGGTGGCGATTCGCAATTTTTCGGCCGTATTCATACTGGCACCCGGACTCTGCTCACCGTCTCTCAAGGTGGTATCAAATATCAGTACATGATCGTTCATTTTCATTTGACTTCTCCTTTACGGCGATTAAGCTGAATTCTCCATTCGGTACTGTTGCGCCTTGGCGAGCTTGAATTGAAAACTATCTGCCAAAGCCTGCCAGCTAGCCTCGATGATGTCCTCCGAAACACCTATTGTGCTCCAGATTTCGTTTTGGTCTCGCGATTCGATTAATACCCTGACCTTGGCGGCTGTACCCCGGCTGCCGTCGATAACCCTTACTTTGAAATCGACCAGGCGCATCGTATCCAGATCGGGATAAAATTTATCCAGCGCCTTTCTGAGCGCATTGTCCAGGGCACTGACCGGCCCGTAGCCTTCGCCGGCCGTAATTTCTTTTTTACCACTGACGCTGATTTTAATGGTTGCGTGGGCTGAACAGGGTTGATCTTTGTCCTTTTCAATGGTGACCCGGAAAGATTCGAGTTCAAAATGGGGCTGAAATTGATCGGTAAATTTTTCCAGCAAGATTTTAAACGAACCGTCTGCTGAATCAAATTGGTAGCCTTCTTGTTCCAGTTGTTTGATCTCAGAAGCGATCTTGCGGCTGTCAAAGCCATTATTGCCGAGTTCGACGCCAAATTCCTTGGCTTTGTATTCCACGTTGCTTTTACCGGATAGATCGGAAATCAGCACGCGACGTTTGTTTCCGACCATTGCAGGATCCATGTGTTCATAGGCCTTCGGCGTTTTCATGATGGCGCTGACATGGATGCCGCCTTTGTGCGCAAAAGCGCTTTTTCCGACAAAGGGTCGCGAATTGAGGGGCACCAGATTGGCTGTCTCGCTGACATAGCGCGAAAGGTTTCTGAGTTTTTTAAGATTTTCAGCCGAGACACACGCACGACCCATTTTGACGTCTAAGATCGGAATAATTGACGTTAAATCGGCATTGCCGCAGCGTTCTCCATATCCATTTATGGTCCCGTGGACCATGACGGCGCCTTTGTGAACGGCGCTTATCGAATTTGCGACCGCCATGTTGCAGTCATTGTGGCAGTGAATTCCGATCTTGATGGAACTGTTTTGGGGCGGGTTCGCACAGAAGTCTTTTAATTCTTTATGAACCGCATCAATGATCATCTCCAGTTCAAAAGGAAGCGTGCCCCCATTGGTATCACATAAAACAATAAAATCAGCGCCGCCGTCCAAGGCTGCCCCCAATGATTTGAGGGCATAGTCTTTATTGTCTTTGTAACCATCGAAAAAGTGCTCGGCGTCATAGACAACTTCGCGGTCATGTTGCTTTAAAAATGCGACACTGTCATTGATCATGGCCAGATTTTCCGTCAAGGTGTTACCCATGATCTGCTCGACATGCAGCTCCCAGCTTTTGCCGAAAACGGTCACCGTCGGTGTCTCGGTCTCAAGCAGTGCTTTGAGATTAGGATCCTCTTCCGGGCCAATACCGGGTTTGCGGGTCGAACCAAAGGCCGCCAGACGGGCCTGCGTGAATTTTACTCTTTTGGCCAGATCAAAAAATGCAACATCTCTGGGATTCGAACCGGGCCAGCCGCCTTCAATGTAATGAATCCCGTTATCGTCCAGACGCAGTGCAATATTTAATTTTTCTTCTGCCGAAAAGGTAATATTTTCTCCCTGGGTTCCATCTCTTAAGGTTGTATCGTACAGAAAGATTGGGTCCATTAGGGTTCTCCAAACCATTAGGGCTTAAGGCATAAGGCACCAGGCTCAAGGCGAAGGAACTCAATCCTATTAGCGATTAAACTTGCGAATTTTATTCCGCTGCCCTGGGCCTTGCGCCGCGCCCCCGATTTATTTTCTTCGGTTTTCGGGTCTGAGTGAACGGACGACAGCACCGGTTTGCCACATTTCGGATTCTTTGATGACAGTTAGTTCTTTATCGAGCTTTTCGCGATAATCCGGCGCACTGTTGGCTTCCAGTACCCGTTTGGTTTCTTCACCGGCCACGACGCGTTCATACAGCGCCTCAAATACAGGGGCGACTGCATCCCGAAATTGCGGCGCCCAGTCGAGAGCACCGCGTTGCGCTGTGGTGGAGCAGCTGGCAAACATCCAATCCATGCCGTTTGCGGCAACAAGCCGGATAAGGCTCTGGGTCAACTCTTCCACGGTTTCATTAAACGCTTCGCTCGGGCTGTGACCATTCTTGCGCAGCAGCGCGTACTGTGCCTCCATAACGCCTGCCAGACACCCCATCAGGACACCGCGTTCGCCGGTCAAATCACTATAGACCTCATTGGCAAAGGTGGTTGGGAACAGGTAGCCGGATCCGATGGCAATTCCCAGCGCCAGAGCTTTTTCCCTGGCGTTGCCGGTGTAATCCTGATGGATGGCAAAACTCGAGTTGATGCCGCTGCCATCCAGAAAGTTGCTCCTGACGGTACGCCCCGATCCTTTGGGAGCCACCAGAACCACATCCACATTTGGCGGCGCAACCACACCGGTTTGCTGATGGTAAACAATCGAAAAGCCATGCGAGAAATAAAGCGTGTTTCCATCTGCCAGACATTCCTTTATCTGGGGCCACATGGTCATCTGGCCTGCATCTGACAATAGGTACTGAATGATGCTTGCCTGCTGTGCGGCTTCCATGAGCGGAAAAAGTGTTTTGCCTGCCACAAAACCATCCGCCACCGCCCGGTCCCAGGAGGCGCTGTTTTCGCGCTGTCCGACGATAACGTTGATCCCGTTGTCTCTCATATTCAACGCCTGGCCGGGGCCCTGGACACCGTACCCCAAAACTGCCACGACTTCATCTGCAAGCACTTCGCGGGCTTCCTGCAGCGGATACTCCTCATCCGTGATCACTTCTTCCATGGTCCCACCAAAATTGAATTGCGCCATGCCAGCTCTCCTTTTTTTAATTACTCATTATAGGTAGTCATTGATGTATATTTTGAACCATTGTTTTAAAAAAAAGTGTTTTTAATATCGCATAGGGCCACGCGCAAAGTACATAGCGTAGGAATATCATTTTTTTTAGTTCAAACGCTTTGCTCTATGCGCCATTTCCCGCGGAGAACGCAGTCCAGCGGGAAATTAGCCATTTAAGGATTGAAACTATTTGGGTTCTCGATACAGCGCCAGCGTCCCGCTGCGCGCGATTTTTTTAATTCCCATTGGTTTGAGAAGATTGATCAGCGCTTTTAATTTGCCTTCATCCCCGGTAACCTCGATTATATAATGCTCAGCACCGACATCAATTACTTTGCAACGAAAAATGTCGACAATTCGCAGAATTTCCGCCCGCAAATCCGGTCGTGCTCTGACACAGATCAAAGCCATTTCGCGTTTAACCGCCTTTGCACCCGTCATATCGCGCAGTTTTACGACATTGACCAGCTTTCTGAGTTGTTTTTCGATTTGCTCGATCACCGGCGGATTGGCTTTGGTGACAATCGTGATTCTGGATATGTGCGGGTCCATGGTCGGTGCGGTGCACAAGCTTTCGATGTTAAACCCTTTGCCGCTGAACAGCCCGGCAACCCTTGAAAGTACCCCCGGTTGATTATCGACCAGCATCGTCATGGTATGTTTTGTTTCTTCCATCCAAAGGTTCCTTTTAGCGCTTATTCATTATTCAACTGCCCTTTAGCAGGGATTTGAAACGCTCAGTTTTGGTAAAAGATAACCCACCTAAACCAGCAGCATCTCTGTAATGGGTGCGCCGGCGGGCACCATGGGATAAACACTTTCTTCACGATCGACTTTAAAATCCATAATGACCGGCCCGGAGGCGGAGAGGCCCTCTTTAAGCACCGATTCAACCTCCTGGGGTTTTGTTGCTCTTAAACCAACCGCCCCGTATGCCTCGGCAAGTTTTACAAAATCAGGCGCACAATCCATGCCCGTGCAGGCATAACGTCTTCCATAGAATAACTCCTGCCACTGGCGGACCATCCCCAGATAAGCGTTATTGAGGATGACCACTTTGACGGGAAGGCCGCTTTGGACAGCCGTGGCCATTTCCTGTATGTTCATCTGGATGCTGCCGTCACCGGCAATATCGATGACAAGCTTATCCGGGCATGCCATCTGGGCTCCGATGGCTGCCGGCAGACCAAACCCCATGCAGCCGAGGCCGCCGGATGTAATAAAATGATTGGGCTGATCAAAATGATAATATTGAGCCGCCCACATCTGGTTTTGGCCCACTTCGGTCGTAATGATGGCTTCTCCGTTTGTCAACTCGTAGAGTTTTTCAACCACAAACTGGGGCTTAAGGGTATCTTCCTGTTTATAGGCCAGCGGCTTTGTATTTTTCCATTCTTTAATTTGGGCCAACCAGCCCTGACGTTTCTGTTCGACGTCGGCCATATCGGCCTGCTCGATGAGTTGATTCAGGTGTTGCAGGCTGATTTTGCAGTCTCCGACAATCGGGATTGTCACCGGGATATTTTTGCGAATCGAGGTCGGATCAATATCAATGTGGACAATTTTTGCCTGAGCGGCAAATGCGTCTGTTTTTCCGGTAACGCGGTCGTCAAATCGGACACCGATGGAAATCAGAAGATCGCATGCGCCGGTACTCATATTTGCGCGATAGGTACCATGCATGCCGAGCATTCCAAGCCACAAAGGGTCGGTGCCTGGAAATGCCCCCAGGCCCATTAGTGATGCTGTGACCGGAATGCGGACCTTGCGGGCAAATGCGGTCAATTCAGCAGCCGCCCCGGCAAGAATAACCCCGCCCCCCGCGAAAATAACCGGTCGTTGCGAAGCTTCGACCAGGTGCACGACTTTTTTTAACTGCTTCATATTCGGTTCATAGGTCGGATTGTATGATTTTAGCCGAACCTCTTCGATGGGTTGGTAATCGATGACGGCTTTAGCAACATCTTTGGGAATATCGACCAGGACCGGACCCGGACGGCCTGAGCGAGCCAGGTAAAATGCTTCCTTGATAATTCGCGGAAAAGCTTCAGCAGATGGCACCAGGTAATTATGCTTGGTGCAGGGGCGGGTGATACCCACGATGTCAACTTCCTGGAAGGCATCGTTGCCAATCAACTGGGTCGGCACCTGGCCGGTAAGAATAACCATGGGGATTGAGTCCATATAGGCCGAGGCAATTCCGGTAACCGTGTTGGTAGCACCCGGACCGGAGGTCACCAGGCAAACTCCAACCCTGTTGCCGGCGCGTGCATAACCGTCGGCGGCATGTACCGCACCCTGTTCATGTCTGACAAGGATATGTCGAATATCTGTTTTATCCAGTTCATCATAAATATCAATGACTGCCCCTCCGGGGAATCCGAAGATGGTGTCGACTCCTTCTTCTTGCAGTACTTGCATCAGTATTTGAGCGCCGGTTAATTTCATTTAGTTACCTCTTAAATTCAGTCGGGAAAATTGACGCGTTATGCTCAATTGACTCAGGATTATCGCCAAAAAAAAACCGTTATCAGTTTGGGGCTGATAACGGTTTTTGTAATTTCTTTTTTAGCAGATTTAGGCCATTATCAACCCTTTTCTCCCCAGCAGCTAATAATAATGCCGCCGACGAGTACCAGAATAAGGCAAAGAAGGCTGTTAATGGCGATTATCTTGTTCATTGGAGTCCGATCAGATTAAATTTGTACTACTGTGTAGCAGGATGCGACTGGGTTGTCAAGCCTTTTTAAAAATGTTCTTTATAGTCGCATTCTTTGGAAAGGCAGGTTAAAAAAGTTCCCTCTTTTTTGGTGGTTTTTTCAAGTAATAATTTGGCATTGCACTGCGGGCATATCTTCGCGACCGGCTTATCCCAGGTGGCGAATTCACACTTGGGAAATTGACTGCAGCCGTAAAAGACCTTACCGCGTCTGGATCGCCTTTCAACAATTTCTCCCTCGCAATTATCTTCAGGACATTTGATCCCGATTTTATGGTTGGCGCCATTTGAATTGAGCGACTGGGTGTTTTTACAGTCCGGATAACCGCTGCAGGCCAAAAATTCACCGTAGCGACCCCGCTTGACAACCATCGGCTGGCCGCATTTGTCACACACCTTGTCGACCGCTTCTTCGCTATTCGTATCAATCGCCTGGATGTTTCCGCGTTCGTCACGGATGTAGTCTCTGGAGTAGCTGCAATCCGGGTAGCCACTGCATGCCAGAAAATGACCGTTTTTTCCGACCTTAATGTGCAACGGTTTGCCGCAATCCGGGCAATCAAGTCCTGTGGGCAGTCCCACGCCTTTCACGCTGAGCATATCTTTGGATGCCGTTTCCAGATCCTTTTTAAAGGGATCATAAAACTGGGCTAAAATTTTCGCCGACTCCACTTCCGATGATTCGACGCGATCCAAATTTTCTTCCATGCGGGCCGTAAATTCCACATCTACGATATCGGGAAAATTTTCAACCAGAAGATCGTTTACGATAAAACCCAGTTCAGTTGGTCTAAAATATCGGTTCTGCATTTCGGCATATTCTTTTTCGCGGAGGGTCGACAAAATGCTGGCATAGGTACTGGGGCGGCCAATCCCGTTTTCTTCAAGCTCTTTTACCAGCGAAGCTTCAGAAAAGCGGGGTGGCGGCTGGGTGAAATGCTGATTGGGTTCCAGTTGCAGCAGTTTTAAAATCATTCCTTCCGCCAGCTCTGGCAAGAGCGGCTTTTTATTCTGATCCTTTTTCGCGATTTCGTCAGCGACCGACATGTAAAGCGCCATAAAACCCTGAAATTTAACGGTTGATCCGCTGGCGGCAAATTGATAATGGCCGGCCTCGATGGCCACCGAAACCTGATTAATGAGTGCCTGTTTCATCTGGGAGGCCACAAAACGTTGCCAGATCAGACGGTACAATGTCAATTGATCATTTGACAAATAGGGAGCCATTTCTTCAGGCGTGTTTGTCACCGCTGTGGGGCGGATAGCTTCATGCGCATCCTGAGCCTTTTTGCGGTTTTTAAAAAATCGCGGACTGTCCAGTGCGTAATCTTCCCCAAATTCTTCCCGGATCACGCTCAAAGCTTCATTGGCGGCCTCTTTGGCGATGCGCGTGGAATCGGTGCGCATATAGGTGATCAGACCTACGGGTTCACCCGGACCGAGCTCAATACCCTCGTATAGTTGCTGGGCAATCAGCATGGTTTTTTTAGCGGAAAATCGCAGTTTTCGTATCGCGTCCTGCTGCAGTTTGCTGGTTGTAAAAGGGGGTAGCGGGTTTTTGCGGATTGTTTTTTTATTTATTTTTTTAACAACGAATTTTTCACCTTCAAGCTGTGCCAGAATTGAGTTGGCTGCTTCTTCATCCGGAACTTTAATTTTTTCATCATTTTTTTTGGCCAGTTTCGCCAAAAACGAGGGAGGGGATTCGCCTTCCAGGTGAGCCGTGATAGACCAGTATTCCTGAGGCTTAAAAACCTGGATGGCGCGCTCTCTTTCGCAGATGATTCGCAGGGCAACAGATTGAACCCGCCCGGCGCTCAAACCGCCTTTTACTTTGCGCCATAACAGAGGCGAGATATGGTAACCGACCAGGCGGTCGAGTATGCGGCGTGCCTGTTGGGCTTCATATTTGGGTCGGTCAAGAGATTCTGGTGAGGCCATCGCTCTGTGTATCGCATCTTTGGTCAGTTCATGGAAAAGGACGCGATAAAATTTCCGGCCCTTTTTTTTAAGCACTTCTGAAGCATGCCATGCAATGGCCTCGCCTTCGCGATCCGGATCAGGTGCCAGATATATATCAGCGGCATCACCGGCAGCCTGCTTTAGTGCTTTTATAACTTTTTGCTTTCCGGGGATGCTTTTATATTCGGGTTTAAAACCGTTTTCGACATCGATCCCCATTTCTTTGTTTGGCAGATCTTTAATGTGCCCGACGGTTGCCGCCACATTATAATCTTTACCCAGATACTTTTTGATCGTTCTGACCTTTGTCGGCGACTCCACAACTAAAAGCGGTTTGGTCACGGTTTCTCCTTGTACTCCATTTGATATCTGAATGTTGCACGCGGCAAAAGAGCGCTTGTGCAAAATAACTTCGCCATAATATTCAAGCAAAAAACGGGTCTTATTTATCTAGCGCCTAAAATTTTGGTTCCGAAATGGCAAAAAGCTTTCCCGGCAGCTGCTGCACCATTCCTTTGAGCTCCAATTGCAGCAATAGGCTCAGCAGTTTACCCGGTTCGAAATTCGTTTTGCGGACGATCGTATCAATATGCTCCGGATAGGGACTCAGAATCTCGTACAGGGCCAATTCTTCAGGTGGCAGCAACGCTATCCTTTCCGCGGTAGGATTTGCCGTGGTTTCTGCCGGCATTGGCACTTCTTCCAAAAATACAGTCAGTTCTTCAAGGACATCCTGTGCATTTTCCACCAGTTTAGCCCCCTGCTTGATCAGGGTGTGGGTGCCGGTGCTTTTAAATGAGTGGATGCTTCCCGGAACGGCAAACACTTCTCGATTTTGTTCTGCTGCCAGTCGTGCCGTGATCAGTGAGCCGCTTTTGCGGGAGGCCTCCACGACAATTGTGCCCATACTCATACCGCTAATGATCCGGTTGCGAATTGGAAAATTATGGGCTTCCGGTTCTGTGTCCAGCGCAAACTCTGAAATGACGGCGCCTTCTTCCGATATCCGGCTAAATAGTCCCCGGTTTTCAGCCGGATAGATTTTATTAAAACCGCTTCCGAGCACGGCAACGGTCTTGCCCTTGCCCGCCAAGGCACCCTGATGGGCGGCAGTGTCAATACCCAGTGCCATTCCGCTGACAATAGTTATATCAAAAGCGGTTAGATCTGCGCACAGCTTCTGTGTGGCCGAAATGCCGTATGCGGTTGCATTGCGTGAGCCGACCACCGCAATGTTCTTTTTTGCACCCGCCAGATTGCCGGAGACATATAAGAGCGGCGGCGGATCCGGTATTTCCCTTAACAGCAGCGGATACGACGTATCTGTCAGGGTGATCACCGTGTACCCTTTTTGATGAACTTGATCGAGTTCGGTCCTGATCCGTTGCGGGGCCTTATAGTTCAGGATAGCGGCTGCCAGGCGGTTTGATATGCCTTCGACAGCCAGGAGTTCCTGCGTTGTGATCTGGAAAACACGATACGGTGATCCGAACCGGTCTATCAACCGCTTGAACAAGTGGTTGCCGATGCCGGGAACATTTTTAAGACAAAACCACGGTAGAAGGTTATCCATCTTGTTAAAAACCCCCTGTGAAAGGGGGAGTCAGTCAAACGCAGACAAATTGTCATTTATGAATTAATTTTAAAGTGTGTTCATATCAATGTCAATTCGATATTCCTAGTTCGCACGGTTTCTAACAGGAAAATTTTATATCCTGCCAACGGATGCAGCCATGGGGGTTGATTATTTCTTTTTAGCGCGTCCCTGCCAGGCCAACAAAATGGGGCTTGCGACATAAACGGAGGAATAGGTTCCCACCAGGATGCCGATGATTAGCGCGAAGGCAAAATCGTGAATAATGCCGCCGCCGAGAAAAAAAAGCGTTACCACGACCATCAGGGTTGTCAGCGAGGTCAAAATCGTTCTGCTGAGGGTTTCGTTAATCGATCGATTGACAATATACGCCAGCGGTTTTTTGTGAAATTTTTTCAGGTTTTCCCGGATGCGGTCAAAGACAATGATGGTATCATTTAGCGAATACCCCACTATCGTGAGCAGCGCGGCGATAATCGGTAGGGTGAATTCTTTGTCAAATATGGAAA
The DNA here is from genome assembly GCA_947259495.1 of uncultured Desulfobacterales bacterium. Taxonomy (GTDB): domain Bacteria; phylum Desulfobacterota; class Desulfobacteria; order Desulfobacterales; family JAHEIW01; genus JAHEIW01. The sequence goes on from CAMYLV010000002.1 coordinate 249,586, forward strand.
AGATGCCGATCGTAATAATAACATCATGCATCAGCGCAACGATGGCGCCCATGGCGTATTTTAGTTCAAGAAACCAGAAAACCACCAGGGTAACAACCAGAGCCGCGCCGATCAGAAAAGGAATGCTGACATCGAACAGGTCGAAAAGATAGACGGCACCGATAAGCGCAGCTGCGACCACGCCGCTCAAAATCCATTTCAATTCGAAGCGCCCGGATATGTAAATCGTGATAAACAGCAGAGCATAGAAAATGGCAAACAATGCCTTTTCCCTTAAATCCTTTCCCACCTGGGGGCCCACCATTTCTACCCGCCGAATTTCCATTTCCTGTTGGGTGGATGCTTCCAGCGCCTTTTTCATATCAGAGCTGAAACCCTCGCCGCTGCCGTAGGAGATTTCGGTGCGTATTAGAAATTCATTGTCGATTTGCTGGCCAAATTGCTGCACCGATGATTTTCCCAGGCCGATGGTGTCGAGACCGGCTTTGATCTCGTCGATCTGAACCGGTGACTTAAACTTTATCTGCACCAGGGTGCCGCCGGCAAAATCAATGCCGAGCCTGAGACCGCCGTGAAAGATCAGCGAAAGCAGACCAACGGCAACAAAGGCGACGGATAGAAAAAAGGCAATCTTTTTCTTGCCGATAAAATCAATGTTGATGTCAGGTTTTATAAACCGCATGAAGCATTCTCTTTCAATGTCCGCATTGCGCAGATGCGCAGTGCAATGTTCGTGTTAGATGCTGAGTGTTTTTATTTTGCGGCCGGCTAAAATGTAATCGAATATCAGACGCGAGAGCACCAGTGCTGTAAACAGGCTTGCAATTACACCCAAACTCAGCGTCACCGCAAATCCTTTTACCGGACCGGTTCCAAATTGAAAGAGCACGATGGCCGCAATCAATGTGGTGACATTGGCATCGAGAATCGTCAACGTTGCGCGATCAAAACCGGCGTCTATCGCAGCCCGGGGTGTTCGTCCTAAAGCGAGTTCTTCCCGGATGCGTTCAAATATGATCACATTGGCATCCACTGCCATGCCGATCGTTAAGATAATACCGGCAATTCCCGGAAGAGTTAAAGTAGCGCTTGCTGCAGCCAGACCGGCGGCAATCAAAACGATGTTCAGTATTAGGGCCACATCAGCAATCACACCGGCGCCTTTGTAATAGAAGATCATAAACAGGACAACCAGAATTCCGCCGATCAACATGGAAATCAGCCCTTTACGAATTGAGTCCGCCCCGAGGGAAGGACCCACCGTGCGTTCTTCCAATATGTTTACCGGAGCCGGCAGGGCACCCGCCCGCAGCACAATGGCCAGGTCTTTAGCCTCTTCTAAGGTAAAGTTGCCCGTGATCCGTGCCTGACCGCCGGCAATCTTTTCCTGAATGACCGGTGCTGAAGCAACCGTATCGTCCAGAACAATTGCCAATCTTTTGTTAACGTTTTCGCCGGTAATCCGCTCAAAATCCCGCGCGCCTTTTTTGTCAAAGTTAATCGACACAAAAGGGATGTTAAACTGATCAAAGTCGACGCGTGCATTGGTCAGATTGGCACCGGTCAAAAGGGTTCGCTTTTTCAGCAGAAAGGGCACTTTTGAAACGTTACCGGTTTCAGCGTCCGTTTCTACCCGATACAGAACCTGTCCGCCGGGAGGCACATTGCCTTTTACTGCCGCGGTGACATCCTGGGTGTCATTCACCAGCTTAAATTCCAAGAGAGCGGTTCTGCCGATCAGATCTTTTGCACGATCCGAATCTTTAATTCCCGGTAGCTGAATTAAAATTCGCCTTTGTCCCTGACGCCGGATATCGGGCTCAGCCACACCAAATTGGTCGATGCGGTTGCGGATGGTTTCCAGCGCCTGCTCGACCGCCAGCCTTTCAACGTTTTCGGCTTCAGATTCCGGCAGCTGCAATAAAATTTTTGATGCGCCGCCTTCCATTTTTTGGGAGCTTTTCAGAGAATCAAAATCTTCTTTTATAAGCGCGTTAAATTTTTCAGCAATTTGCGGATCTTGAATGGTGGCGGAAATTTTAGTGCCCTCTATGCGATCCAGAGAAACGCCTCGTAGCCGCTCTTTTCTGAGTTGGTCCCGGATTTCCTGTGTAATGCGCTCAACCTGGCCATCCACGGCTTTGGCCGTGTCGACTTCCAGCACCAGGTGCATTCCGCCTTGCAGGTCCAGTCCCAGGTTTATTTGCTTGTGCGGCCATAAATCCGGCTCAAGGGTTGGAAGCACATAGATAACTGCCGCTACAATAATCCCAAAAACTAAAATCAGTTTCCATGAAAAATTTTTCAATGATGATTTCCCCATTTGTTCTGCACAACCCGATTGATGAGCTCGGGGCGCAAACAGTGTCATGGCGGCCCGCCGTGGGCAGTGCAGTTGAGTTCGCTGAATAGACAAATGGTTGAATTGCTAAACGGCCATTTCCGGCAAAGCGTTTAACGATTCAACCATCTAACAAGTCCTAAATCGCATTCGAATTGAGTCCACTGCAGATTTTGCGGTTATTTTTTTTCCGGTTGCGGCTGGGAAGACGGCTGAACCATGGCCGATACATTGGAGCGCGCTACTTTGACTCTGACCTTATCTGCTATTTCCAGGGTTAAGGTCGTATCATCGATTCCGGTGATGCGACCATGCAGACCTCCGCTGGTGATAATCCGGTCTCCCTTTTTAAGACTGGATACCATACTGCGGTGTTCCTTTGTTCGTTTTTGCTGGGGTCGAATCAGCAGAAAATAAAAAATAACGAACATCAGGATGATCGGGATAAACCCGCCAAATCCGGCGGCGCCTTCTCCGCCGGCTCCTCCGCCACCCATTGCATAAGCGATATCAATCAAAATAATACCTCCTGTCTGAAATATATCAAATCTAGAGCACTTTTCAGGGATTGCAAGTTTGTGTGCAAAATAACAACTGGTCGTTCGATAAATTGAGCCACCAGATACAGCAATATACAAAGGCTGTCAATATCGAACTTATTAGCCCTATGGCTTCTTGTGATCTTGATAGATGATGTTGCTGTCTCCCGGGGTCATTGACAGGTCTCCTTCAATTTTGACACTCAGGGTGCGGCGTTCCTCCAGCTCTGCGATTTCCTTACGTTTTTTATTTAACAGGTAGTCAGCCACATCCACCGGTACAACTCCTCTCACAACGGTGATGCCCGGTTTAAGAGTTTCTAGGCTGAGTTTTCGAAGAAACCCGACAGCCAGAGTTTCCGTGGAGGCGACCAGACCTTTACCCTTGCAATTGCGACAGGGATGGAAGCTGCCAAATTCAATCGAAGGTCGAATCCGCTGGCGGGACATTTCCAGCAACCCGAATCTTGAAATCTTGCCGACCTTTGTTTTGGCTTTGTCTTCACTGACAAAGCGCCGCAAGTGGCGCTCCACTTCCGAACGATGCTTGGACTCGCGCATATCAATAAAATCGATGACAATCAGTCCGCCCAGGTCTCTTAGCCGCAGTTGCCGGGCAGCTTCTTCAGCCGCTTCGCGATTGGTTAGGAAAGCGGTTTTTTCGATCGAACGTTCATGGGTGGCTTTGCCGGAGTTCACATCAATGGACACCAGGGCTTCGGTTTGCTCGATAACAATGGACCCGCCCGATTTTAAATTGATGCGGCTTTCAAAAATGGCTGCAATCTGGTCTTCAATTCCAAATTGGGTAAAAATCGGCTTGGCTCCTTTATACAATCTTACGATTTTGTGGTGTTTACGGGAAATAATTTTAATAAAGTCTTTGACCTCCTGAAACACGGAGGGGTCATCGATTAAGATTTCGGTTACTTCCGGCGTGAAGTTATCACGGATGGACCTTAAAACGAGATGCCTTTCTCGGTAGAGCAGGGCCGGGGCTTTTTCCTGTATGACACTTTTTTTGATCGTTTTCCAAAGTCTCAACAAATACCTTAAATCGCGGGCTAAAAGGGTTTTGGTGCAATTGATCCCAACAGTTCGCACGATGAGACCGAAGCCTTCAGGGACCTTTAAGCTGTCCATGAGTCCCTTAAGGCGACTGCGTTCATCTTCATCGGCAATCTTGCGAGAAATTCCGTGTTTATCGTTTCCGGGCATGAGCACCAAAAAACGTCCTGCCAGGGATACGTGAGTTGTCAGCATGGCGCCTTTTTTCATAAACGGTTCTTTGGTGACCTGAACCATGACTTCCTGTCCGCGCCTGACAAGCTTTTCGATCGAGTGATCACCGCCTTCACTTTCATGAAAATAGTCACTGTGAATTTCATGCCGTTGTAAAAACCCGTGTCGCTCGGCGCCGTAATCCACAAAAACGGCCTGCAGACTGGGTTCAATTCGGGATATAACCCCTTTGTAAATATTGCCCTGGGTTATTTCCCGCGCAGCGCTTTGAATGTAAAACTCTTCGAGCTTATTTGCTTTTACTGCGGCGACCCGGCATTCTTCCGGGTCAATTGCATTAATGAGGATCTTAATACCCATAAAGACATACCCTTTAAATATCTTCCGCTGGCGAATTCATCAATTCCAATCAGAGCAATGCCCCTGAATTGTGTATTTGCCTGAATATGCAATTGTTAATAACAAGTCAAACGATTTCTGGCTGCATGATCTTATTCAAAAAATTTTTTTCCCGTGATACCAGGCTATATCGGTGAGTTGACGGACCATCTTGCTATTGTTATCATTTTGTGGCAAGGAAGACGTCGGCACTCTTGTGGTGAATTGGAACCCCGGCAGGTAGAGGTGGAGGCAATGGACCCGAAATACGATCCAACAAAAATTGAATCCAAATGGCAGGCTTACTGGGAGTCGACCCAGCTGTTTAAAGTCAAAGAGGATCCGGATAAGGAGAAATATTATCTTCTGGAAATGTTTCCGTATCCATCCGGGCAGATTCACATGGGGCACGTGCGAAATTATACCATCGGCGATGTTGTTGCCCGTTACAAAACGATGCGCGGCTTTAATGTGTTGCATCCCATGGGCTGGGATGCATTTGGCATGCCGGCTGAAAACGCGGCCATTGCACACAACACCCATCCCGCCAAATGGACGTATGCCAACATCGACGCCATGCGTCAGCAGTTGAAGAAACTGGGATTTTCCTACGACTGGGACAGAGAAATTGCGACCTGCCGCCCCGAGTACTACCACTGGGAACAATGGCTTTTTCTAAAAATGTATGCAAAAGAAATGGCCTACCGCAAAGAATCCTTTGTCAACTGGTGTGAATCCTGCCAGACGGTTCTGGCCAATGAGCAGGTCGAATCGGGCATGTGCTGGCGCTGTGGGGAGCCGGTTCGGCAGAAAAAACTGTGGCAATGGTTTTTCAGAACCACCGATTACGCCGACGATTTGCTAACCTATTCTGATCGCCTGACCGGATGGCCGGAAAAAGTGATCACGATGCAGAAAAACTGGATTGGTAAAAGCCACGGTGCTGAAATTCGCTTTAAGGTTGACACCCAGGATATCGTCATCCCGGTATTTACGACCCGCCATGATACTGTTTTTGGTGCCACCTTTATGTGCCTGGCGCCGGAGCATCCCCTGACTATTCGGCTATCAAGCGGTACACCCCAGGAAAAACCGGTGCAGGAGTTTGTAGATCGGATGTCGATGCAGGACCGCTCCGACAGGGCGATAGAAGAATATGAAAAAGAAGGGGTATTTCTCGGTGCTCACTGCATCAATCCTATGAACGGCGCCCGGATGCCGATTTATACGGCCAATTTTGCCCTGATGGAATACGGGACCGGTGCGGTCATGGCGGTACCCGCACATGATCAACGCGATTTTGATTTTGCCAAAAAATACGGTTTGGACATCGTGGTTGTTGTCAAACCCCAGGATGAGGATCTATCAGCGGACAGCATGTCTGAGGCCTATACGGATGAGGGCATTATGGTGAATTCAGGTGAATTTGACGGCCTGGACAATAAGATAGCAATGGATGAAATTGCTGCGTATCTGGAGAAAAAAAATCTGGGAAAAAAAGAGGTCAGTTTTCGATTGCGCGATTGGGGCATTTCCAGGCAACGATACTGGGGTGCCCCGATTCCCATTATTCATTGCGACACCTGTGGCGTCGTGCCGGTTCCGGAAGCAGACCTTCCGGTCGTACTGCCGGAAGATATTGAATTGCTCGAAGGAGGCAAATCTCCGCTGCCCCAGCTGGACTCATTCGTAAAGACGAATTGTCCCAAATGCGGCGATCCGAATGCACACCGGGAAACCGATACCATGGATACTTTCGTTGAATCGTCCTGGTATTTCGACCGCTATTGTAGCCCGGATTTCCATGCGGGCATGTTTGATTTAAAGGCAGTGGATTACTGGATGCCGGTTGATCAATATATCGGCGGGGTTGAACATGCGATTTTACATCTGCTTTACTCCCGCTATTATACGCGTGTCTTAAACGATCAGGGGCTAGTCAATTTTAAGGAACCTTTTACCCGGCTGCTGACCCAGGGAATGGTTTGCAAAGAAACGGTTTCCTGTCCGCGACATGGCTACCTGCTTCCGGGAGAAGTCAACGTGACCAACACGCAGCGCTTTTGCGCCCATTGCGATCAGCCCGCGGTTGTGGGCCGTGTCGAAAAAATGTCCAAATCCAAAAAGAATGTCATCGACCCGAATATTCTTTTGGAAAAATACGGTGCCGATACCACCCGGTTTTTTTGCCTGTTTGCAGCGCCACCGGAGCGGGATCTGGAATGGAGCGAGCAGGGTGTTGAAGGCGGCTACCGGTTTTTAAACCGCGTATGGCGTTTGAGCGCAGAGTGGATGGACCGGGTAAAGGATGCCACTGCATTTGATGGCAACCCGGATGCGCTGGAAGGTGCCGTTAGGGAGCTGTTTAAAAAAACGCATCAAACCATCATGAAGGTAACACGCGACATTGAGGATCGCTACCATTTTAACACGGCTATCAGTGCCATCATGGAGCTTTTCAATACGATGGGCGCCATCGACAAAACCGAGGGTCATCCGCAAACGGTTGCGGTCATGCGATTGGCCATCGAGTCTCTGGCGCTTCTGATCGCTCCGATTGTCCCCCATTTTGCCGAAGCGTTGTGGGAAGCGCTGGGCAACACGTCCAGTGTTCTGCTCGCGCCGTGGCCTTCCCATCTGGAAGCGGCCCTGGAAAAGGATGATTTATTGATTGTCATCCAGGTAAACGGCAAACTGCGAAGCAAGTTATCGGTGGCGATCGATACCCCGCCAGAAACCATCAAACAGCTGGCGCTTGAAGATCCGCGCGTCATGAAATTTACAGAGGGCAAAGCGGTCAAAAAAGTGATTTATGTAAAGGATAAATTGGTCAACATCGTCGTCTGATATTCAGGTGGCAGGCTTCAGAGGACAGAGATCAGAGGTTGGGGACAAAAAGACAGAGTTCTCGTGTTAGGCAGTTCTCTGGTCGCCGGCGACTGACAGTCAGGACCATTAGCCATTGACCGTAACTTCTGAACGCTGAACCTTGAACCTTGGAACCTTAATCGAGGGAGATGAGTTTGAATATAAGCAAGGTTCGCCTAATCATCATATTAATAACAGTGCTGTGTGGGGCTTGCGGCTACCGGTTTGCGGAACAGGGCGGATTTCCGGGTGATACCGAGCGTCTTTTCGTAAACGTTCTGGAAAATCAAACCCAGGAAACCGGAGTGGAAAATATAATTACCGCCGCGCTCTTATCCGAACTGACCTTGCGTAAAACCCATAATTTGGCAAATGGTATGGCGGATGCCGATGTGGTTCTGAGCGGGATTGTCAAACACGTGGACTTAAGCACCATATCAGTAAGCCAACCGACTGTAGCCGATGAACGGCGCGTTACGGTATCGATTGATTTAAAATTGACCAAAACGGACGGCAGCACCGCCTGGGCTGGAAAAGACATATCGGATTTTGAAGCGTACCTGGTGAACGTGAATCAGGAAATCACGGATGCAAACCGTCAAAATGCCATTAGGATATTGTCGAAACGCATCGCTGAAAGAGTTGTTAATCGGTTCAACGATGATTTCTAAGGGCGGGCAAAAAATAATCGATCGCTAAAAAATAACAATCGTGTTCACCAGTTTAGAAAGGCGTGATATTTTGCGGGCAGCGGTTTTTTTGTGAATGACACCTTTTTTGACAGCTTTGTCAATTAATGCTTGAGCGGCATCCATTTTGGCCACCGCTGCTTCTTTTGAGGTTTCAGCGGAAGCCAGACGAACATCTTTGGTGATATGCTTTATTCTGGTTTTGACTGCTTTATTACGAAGTCGCCGTTTTTCGTTTTGACGGGCACGTTTTTCAGCTGATTTATGATTTGCCAAGGTCCTTACTCCTTTTTCCATTAAACCATATTTTGAAATGATCATTTTAAGTAATTATAAACGCTATTTAATATAGAACCGAAATTCGGATGTCAAGCGATTTTCTCCAAATTCAACCATGTCTGAAAAATCCCGGGTGATTAAAGCAGCCGGCGTTGTCGGAGCTGCGACGTTGCTGAGCCGTATCCTGGGGTTTATTCGCGATGCGGTGATTGCCTGGTATTTTGGCGTCGGTCAAAATTCAGATGCATTTATTGCTGCGTTCAGAATACCCAATCTGCTGCGAAAATTATTGGGCGAAGGCTCCATCAGCAATGCTTTTGTGCCGATATTGACCGATTACCTGGCAATCGATGGAAAGGATGAAGCCTTTCGGTTGGCACGCTCTGCTCTGTGGGTATTATCCATTATTCTGGTGGTAATTTCCCTTGGCGGAATACTCTTATCGCCCCTCATCGTTAAAATTATCGCCCCCGGGTTCATTGACTCACCGGAGAAATTATCCCTCACCATCACCCTTACCCGCATTATGTTCCCCTACATTTTCTTTATTGGTCTGGTCGCTTTGTGCATGGGGATACTTAACGTATTCGGGCATTTTGCCGCTCCGGCACTGGCACCGGTGTTGCTGAATCTGGCGATAATTTTTTCTGTTTTTTTTCTGTGCCCCCATCTTGCCAGACCGGTTCTGGGGCTTGCCGTCGGGGTGATAATCGGCGGAATTCTGCAGCTGCTGCTCCAGTTGCCTGCCATGACGGGCAAGGGGTTCAATTTTTGGCAAAAAACGAAAATTTTTCATCCTGGTTTAAAAAAAATGAGTCGACTCATGCCGCCGGTCATACTCGGCGGAGCCGTTTACCAGGTCAATGTGCTGGTTGGAACGCTGCTGGGATCCTTTCTACCGGAGGGCAGTGTAACCGTTTTATATTTTGCCGACCGACTGGTTCAATTTCCCTTGGGCATATTCGCGATTGCTGCGGCAACAGCGGTTTTGCCGAGTCTTTCCCGCCAGGCAGCCCTTAAAAATCTTGTAGCCTTAAAGGACACCTTTGGTTATGCTGTCAGATTGACGTTGTTTATGACTATACCGTCTATGGTGGGTTTAATTATTCTGCGCGAACCGATCATCACGGTGTTATTTCAAAGAGGTGAATTCAGTTTGCAAGCCACGCTGTTGACTGCTCAGGCACTTTTATACTATGCTGTAGGTCTATGGGCTTTTTCGGCAGTACGAATCGTAGCAGCAACCTTTTTTGCACTTAAAGATACCCGTACGCCGATGATTATGGCAACGGCTTCCATTCTTGCCAATATTGTGCTCGGAATCATTTTGATGAAACCACTGGCCCATGCGGGGCTTGCGCTGGCGACATCCCTGGCTTCCGTATTGAATCTCACACTGCTGATTTACGCGCTTCGCAAAAAACTCGGCTCCCTGGGATGGCGGGGCATTGCGCAATCCGCATTAAAAACGCTGGGTAGCGCTGCTGTAATGGGGGCAACGGTCTGGGTTGCAGCGCGGGTTCTCATTCCCGCTGATGGTGTCGCTTTTATCACGTTGCTAGCGGGGCTGCTGGTCTGCGTGGTTGCCGGGCTGGCGGTTTTCGGGATCTGTTCGTATGGTATCAAAAGCCCGGAATTCGCGAGCATGCTTGCTGAAATAAAAATGGGCATAAACAGAAAATGACGAAAAAACAAAGCATTCTTTTTTCCATCGCTGTTGTGCTAATGTTCTCATTGCTGTTTTTTATCATTTTCGGCGAGCATGGCTTAATCGATTTAAATGCGTTAAATGCTGAAAAATTTCAGTTGAAGGAAAAAAACGAGCTGCTTACGCATAATAACCTCTCCCTGAGTGTCGAAATCGATCGGTTAAAGCATGACCCGCATTATATCGAAAATGTGGCGCGCCAGGAACTGGGTATGGTTGGCGAGAACGAACTGATTCTAAAACCTCGGCGCATGCCGAAACCCTGATTGAAAGGAAATAGCGCATCTCGGTGTTCAGTGTTATTCGTTAGATATGGAAAAAGAAACCGACTTTTATACGGCCACAATGGCTAAAGTTTATTCTGAACAGGGGCACTGGAATAAGGCTGCTGAAATTTACCGCCATTTACTGGTGCAGGAACCCGAACGGGATGACTATCTTGCGGCGCTGGCGAGGGTGGAGAGAAAGGCAAAGCAAAAGCGCAATGAATCGCCTGAGGATTTAGCCGCTTTGTTTCACCAATGGTTTAACCTGATGCTGAGGTATAAAAATTTACAGAAGCTTCGCAAACTGAATTGTTAATTCCGCATTGTCGATGCCAACGACTCTGCCATCATCGCTTTCAATGCGATGCAATACCCGCCCGACATTCCGTTTATTCCATTGCTAAGCCAGGCGTGCCCGGTCTTCATTTCTTTTTTTCCGTATTTTTGTTTGGATAGAATACCGCTTTAACCCGCTTTTGCGAATGGCTTTCAACTTTCATTTGTCCGGTTTTGCGATCGACGGTAATTTTTGATCCGGTTAAAATATTCTTGTTGCTTTTTAGGGTCGAATTTTCACCGATAAGAACAACGACCTGCGTTTCCAAGTCGTACTCAACGCGATCGGTTTCAGCTGTGTATTTTCCATTTGAGACCTGCACATTGCCGCTGGCGACAACTTGTTTTATGGATTCGTCGCGACCGACTTGATTACCCGCACCATCGGGATTTGTCTGATAATAAATTCTAAGGCGATCTGAGGTTATGGCGAAGGTCCCCTGGCTGGTGCGCACATCCCCGCTAAACTCCGCAAATTTTTCTTCATTGTTGGTTATTAATTTGTCCGCAACAATTTGAATCTGATCGTCGCCGGCATTTGCGGCCTTTTCCTGCGACTGATCCTCGGCAGCCGCCGCGGATGACAAAAGAATCGGGGCCAAGATCGTAAATAGAAATTTCATGACCCAAACCGGGTTTTTGGCTGCCTGAAAGCGTCGACGTGCTCTCACGATTCCTCCCCTCGTTTTACATTATTCGAGCCAGATTTTTGCGGGCAAATCGGCTCAAACTCATTATTTAATAATTCTGAGTCGATGGGTCTGCCGCAATTGATGCCATAATTCTTTAATGATTACGGCAGCGGCATCATCCTCATTGTGCAGCGGGTAGTCGGCAAATGTTAGACAGGATTCAGCCAGTTCTTCATTGCCGGACCGCAGGCCAAATTTATCCAGAATGTATCTTCCTAAATATGCATTGAGATCAATCAATTCACTCTCTGTCATACTGGCGATAGTGGCCTTTTCTTTCAGGGGCAGTTCGTTGGTAAGTTTCTGGATGGCCTCCCGGACCGTTTTAGGTTGTTTTGCAAATCTGCTGCGATTTTTTCCCTGAAAACCCACTGCTTGCGGCTGGGCAGTTTTCATCATTTCCAAATAATGGACGCTTTCAATCAGCTTAAGCACCGCGCTGTAAATTTGATCGTCTTTGCTGGCCCGAGGCCCGGCGACATTTAAAATTTCGATTTCATTTTCGTCCAGCCAGGAACGAATTAGGGTTGCGGCTTTAAAGGCGGGCGTTTTACTTAAATCAATATGCAACCAGGGGCGATGGTGTTTAATCGCCATCTTACGGGTGTAGTCAGAACCTTCGCTCAAGCGACCGTGGCTGATGATTAGAGTGCCGCTTGAATCGATAACGTTTTGCTCAGTTCTCAGTGGGTAACTGCTGCTGGGCATTTCCGTTAAATTGTATTCATCCGGCAGGGGCCCATCTTCGGTTAAGCGGCCTTTCGGAACCCAGCCGCCGTGCAGAATGCCCAGTTTTATGGCGGCATCCAGGGCCGCCTGGTCTGCGCCGGTCTGGCCGCCTGAAATAATTTTCCGAATCATGTTGATTTAATCTTCAATATTACCCGTTTTTTGGTATTCCCGCTGAATGCGCTTGAGCATATTGAAAAGCTCTTCTTTGGAAAATATACCCTTTTCAATCAATAGCTGAGCGATGGCATCCAGCTGCATGGAATTGGCCATTAGAAGATCTTGTATAGTCGCGATTTCATTTGTTTCACCCTTGTCTGTCGCGACGATACTGCCGTCTTCCAATGCTTTTCTTCTGTCTCTGCCACTTCGCCTTTCTGGGCCATCATGCGGTGCAATGATCCATCTACGGTCTAATCCCGAGCGCCTGTTTTTGTCATCTTCAGCACTTGATTTTTTGGATTTGGCCATAAGATAAATTCCTTTAATGATCGAAGTTTAAAAGATTAAATCCAAGCTTAAAAGCTATATCGAATTTAAGGACAAGATTTAGCGGTTAAAAGATGAATGCTATATAGTACAATTGTCCAGGCGGGTCAAAGAAATAAAACCGCAATTGTATAGGGGTTGTCAAAAAAACGTCGCGGTATTCAAACGTTTTTTCTACAACCTCTTATGCCGCACTACCGTATTCCGGAACATTATTATGGAAAACGGTATAAATACGGGGGAAAGGGATTTGAAAGCGGGTACAAAAAAAGGCCTAGACCCATGTCTAAACCTTTTTTTACGGACTGGTAGCGGGGGCTGGATTCGAACCAACGACCTTCGGGTTATGAGCCCGACGAGCTACCAGACTGCTCCACCCCGCATCAAATACACCCTTAAAGCAGAATTTAATACCTGAATCGCTGATGTTAGTCAAGGGCTTTCTTTGGCTCGGCTAGCCGGTTGGCCCATTTACCGGTTGGCCCGTTCATCTGTTGCGCAGGCTATTTAATTAATTGGTTAATTTGTTGTTTCAGATGCGTATATTCCTCTGCGGATGGCGGAGTTTGCTTGGGTTTTAAAAGAACCGTTTTCGTCCGGCTATTGTGCCCGGTTATGATTTCAAGTGAGGAAGAAGATACCGAGAGACGTTTTGCCAGGAATTTAACGCACATCTTATTGGCGGCGCCGTCAACCGGCGGCGCAGCTATTTTGACTTTAAGGCCGTCTGCATGCAAGCCGACGATCATATTTTTAGAAGATCGCGGCTGAACGAAGACTTTGAATATGATGCCCTGAGAATTTTCGCGGATAGACAACATCATTTCAATTGAAAATGCCCCCTCCTTGATGACTTAGGCTTTTTGGGGATTGTCGATGCGATTATCTCTGATGGTATTGATAATGCGGCTGGATGATATGTCTTCCGTAACCGGAATAATTTCAACCCGTCCACCGAAGCGTTCAACGATTTCACGCCCTATTACCATATCGGTTCCATAATTGCTGCCTTTGGTCAGCACGGCGGGGCGCAGGGTTTCAATAAGATCATTTAACTGGTGCGATGAAAAGACGACCACATAATCCACACTGTCCAGGGCGCTGATGATTCGTAAACGTTCGGCAGCTTTTATGACCGGACGTCCGGGACCTTTGAGTTTTTTAACGGATGCATCGTCGTCGATGGCGACGACCAATATATCTCCCAGCTGCTTGGAGGCGGACAATAACATGATGTGACCCACGTGCAGCAGGTCAAAGCATCCATTGGTCAGTACAATGCGTTTGCCGTTTTTTTGCAGCGTTTGCACTAAGGCTGAAAGCTCCGCCACCGTTTTTTGTTTATGCAGGGTAGGGTCTGGAATCAGATTAAGGCTATCCGCCAGCTCTGTATTAGAAACGGTGGCGGTTCCCACCTTTCCGACAACAATTCCGGCGGCGGTGTTTGCCAGAGCAACAGCCTCCCTGATGGAATATCCGGCGGCCATTCCCAAACCCAGAACGGCCAGAACGGTATCGCCTGCGCCCGACACGTCGAAAACCTGGCGGGCTTTGGTGCCGATTCGATAAGGGCGCGCATTCCGCTCGAAATAGACCATTCCGTCTTTGCCACAGGTGACCAGAATTTTATCAATACCGGTTTTTTCGATAAGGCGCCGTGCCGCTTCAGCCAGTGTTTGATCATCAACAATTTCGATACCCGCGGCCAATGCCGTTTCTCTTTGATTGGGCGTTATGAATGACGCGCCGGCATATTTTTCATAATCCAGACCTTGCGGGTCAACAATGAGCAGTTTGCCGTGTTTTTGAGCTGCAGAATTCAGTTTTTTCATCAACGCTTTGCTAATCAGCCCCTTGCCGTAATCTGAGACCAGAATCAAATCGGTATCGGCAATCTTTTTTTCAGCTGAGTGTAGAATCTGATTAATTATTTGCCGATTGATTTCGGTTTTTACTTCTCGGTCAAATCGCAGCACATGCTGATGATTGGCAATTATGCGGGTCTTGCGGGTTGTCGGCCGCTGTTGGTCCTGGATAACCCCCGCGGTATCGACACCCAGGGCATTCAATTGCTTGAGCACCAGTTGGCCGTCGGGCCCGCATCCGATCACGCCCACGGCAGAGACTTTGGCTCCCAGGGCAGCTAGGTTGCTGATAACATTTCCAGCGCCACCCAGCGTTTGTTCCTCGCTGCTAACCGATACAATCTGGACAGGCGCTTCCGGTGAAATGCGTTCGGCATCGCCCCACAGATATGCATCGACCATTAAATCGCCCACCACCAGGATGCGGCATTCTGTAAATTTTTTCATGTCGATCGTCATTTAATCATTTTTCCGGCGATTTGGGGATGAAACCCAAACATGTGCTGTAATTGGGTCATTAACCTAATTTTAGGGTTTTTGGTTATTTTTCTCAATGATTTCTTTGATAAACTTGGGCGGTCGAATCACCTTGCCATCGCGATTCAAGCAAGCATGCTTGGTATAGCCCTGTGCCAGAAGCGTTTGTGCGTCTTCACTGAATACCTGATAATCAAACTTAATAGCGCCTTTTAGTCGGGTGTCCAATGACGTTGCAATGATCAAAAGATCATCATACTTGGCTGGCAGCAAATATTTACAATAGGTCTCTGCAACCGGCAGAAATAGGCCCCGGCTTTCAACTGACGCATAGGCAAGTCCCAGTGATCGGAATAATTCGTTGCGACCGATTTCAAACCATCTAAAGTAATTACCATAGTAAGCCTGCCCCATATTATCCGTGTCGCCATAGATCACACGGCAGGTCGTTTTGTGAGTTGGCATGCGCATCCTCAAAATAAAGGATTGAGTAGTGCTATCGGTTTATTATTTTTTGAATTTCTCGTTTTACTTCCGTATAATTCGTCGTAATCGGAAATTGTGGAAATTCAACTTTAACATTATCGGGTGGGCGAAACAGAACGGCCTTTTCGGCTACTTTGAGCATGGTGATGTCATTATACGAATCGCCGATGGCAATAACCTTATAATTCAAATTTTTAAGTGCCGCTGCCACCTTTCTTTTACCATCTTTCTGACGCAGGTTATATCCGGAAATTGACCCGTCAGCCGCAACCGAAAGCGTGTTGCAAAAAAGCGTTGGCCAGCCCAGCTTTTCAAGCAAAGGGCCTGCAAATTCCACATACGTGTCCGATACGATAATGACCTGAAGCCGAGAACGAAGCCAGTTCAGAAAGTCTAGCGCACCATCCAGCGGCTCCATTTTAGAAATGACCGCCTGGATATCCCGAAGTTTCAAGCCATGTTTGCCTAAAATGGACAGACGCTTTTGCATCAACACATCATAATCGGAAATATCGCGGGTCGTCAGCCTGAGTTCTTCTATGCCGGTCCTTTCAGCCACATTTATCCAGATCTCCGGCGTAAAAATACCTTCCATATCAGCGCAAACAAGGTACATGATTTTCTCTTCCGCCTAAAGTGAGCGTTTCAGATGCTACCATTTTTTTTTATTTGAAACGCTCAATTTAGGACTTAATCAAGTTGTTCGTCTTCAATTCGAACCAGCATTGTCGGTTCGCTGACCACATCCAGACGGTTGATTTCTGTCAACGCTTTTTGCACATCGGCCTCTTTGGCCAGGTGACTGACCATAACAACCGGCACGGAACCGTTGGTTTTCCTTCCCTTTTGCTGCATCGATTGAATGCTGATATCATGGCGGCCTAAAATTCCCGATATGGTCGACAGCACACCCGGCCTATCAAGGGCCGCAAAACGAAAATAGTAATGCGTTACAATTTCATCCATCGGCATGATTTTTATGTTTTGGATATGCTCCCTTTGAACCGAAAGGGCCGGAATCCGACGCGTTGTTCCGGCCATCAGATTGCGGGCAATATCCACGGCGTCACTGATTACCGCACTGGCGGTGGGCATCATACCAGCGCCTCTTCCGTATAACATGATATCACCTACCGCGTCGCCGGAGACCATGATGGCATTGACCGTACCGTTGACATTTGAAAGCAGGTTGTCAAACGGGATCATGGTCGGGTGGACCCGGGCCTCTACCTGATTGCCTTTGTTTTTGCTGATGGCCAACAGCTTGATTCGATATCCGAACTGTTCCGCAAAAGCGACATCCAGCGGTGTAATTTTTGAAATACCTTCAATGTATACATCCGGCAAATTAATGTTCATCCCGTATGCCAGCGCCGTTAAAATCGCAATTTTATGAGCGGTATCGATCCCATCGACATCAAGGGAAGGATCGGCTTCGGCATAACCTTTTTGCTGTGCTTCCGACAAGGCATCGTCAAAAGGCATTCTTTCGCCCGTAATTTTCGTTAAAATATAATTACAGGTGCCGTTCAATATACCGGTCATCGAATGGATGCGATTGGCAACCAATGATTCTCGCAGGGATTTGATAATCGGCATGCACCCGCCCACTGCAGCTTCAAAGGCCAGATCCACTCCTTCTTCTGCAGCCGCCTTAAACAGCATGTTGCCCTGACTGGCCAAAAGCGCTTTGTTGGCGGTGATCACTTGCTGGCCGTTTGCAATGGCCTTTAAAATAAGCTCCTTGGCAATGCCTTCCCCGCCGATCATTTCAACGATGATTTCAATGTCAGGATCATTGACGACTGCATGTGCGTCGGTGGTCAGCACGCCTTGCGCAAACTGTATGCCTCTGTCTGTTTCGATATCAAGATCGGCAACGCGTTTTAAATTCAAGGTCGCGCCCAGCCGTGCGGCAATCACCGGGTTGCTTTCGATCAGCAATTTTGCCACCCCGGTACCCACCGTACCGCAGCCGAGCAAACCCACGTTTATCGTTTTCATTTAAGCAACTCCTTTATCGTTCTTAAAGCTTTTTTATGAATTCGATTTTCCGGCTGCCAGAGGCGAACAGCCAGCGGCCAGGGGCCAACAGTCAGAATCACATAATCTTCCTTATTCCGCGGATGGCCTGATTAATCCGCATGGGATTTTCAATCAACGCAAAACGCACATAAGCATCTCCGTATTCGCCGAATCCCAGACCCGGCGATACGGCAACCTGGGCCTCTTGGATCAGGAACTTAGCAAATTCGACCGATCCCATTTCTAAAAATTTTTTGGGGATCTTTGCCCATACAAACATGGTGCCTTTAGGGCTTTGAATATTCCAGCCAAGGCGGTTGAGGCCGTTGACGAGTGCGTCTCTTCTTTCCCGGTAGGTATCACGGATGTGTTCGACACATTCATATGGTCCGTTTAAGGCAATGATCGATGCGATCTGGATCGGCTGAAAAATTCCATAATCAAGGTAGCTTTTTATGCGGCCTAACGCAGCCACTATTTGAGCATTGCCCGTACAAAAACCCACACGCCATCCCGGCATACTGTAGCTTTTTGACAAAGAGAAAAACTCGACACCGACTTCTTTGGCGCCTTTAGCCTGTAAAAAGCTTGGGGCTTTATACCCGTCAAACACCAGATCTGCATAGGCGAAGTCGTGGATAACCATAATGTTGTGTTCTTTGGCATAATCGACGATTTTTTGAAAAAAAGCCAGATCGACAACCTCGGTAGTGGGGTTGTGGGGATAACTGATGATCAGTACTTTGGGTCGTGGCCAGGTGGTTTTGGTCGCTGACAGCAGATTTTCAAAAAAATCGGCCTCGGGTCCCAGTGGTATGCCCCGGACATCCCCACCAGAGATGATAGCAGAATACGGATGAATGGGGTAGGTCGGATTGGGCGCAAAAACGACATCCCCGGGTCGAATCGTGACCAGAATTAAATGCGACATGCCCTCCTTAACACCTATGGTTGCGATCGCTTCTTTGTCAGGATCGATATCAACGTTAAATCTGCGCCCATACCAGTTTGCGATGGCCATTCGCAGTTTGGTGATCCCCATTGAGGCTGAGTAGCGATGATTATGCGGTTTCTGAGCTGATTCAATCAGTTTGTCGACAATATGTTGCGGGGTCCCCAGATCCGGATTTCCCATTCCCAGGTCAATTATGTCTTCACCCGCCCGCCGGGCTTTCATTTTTATTTCGTTAACGGTTGCGAATACATACGGCGGCAGGCGGTCCAGTCTGGCAAAGGCAAACATCGGCTACTCCAGATGCGCATTTGCGATGCGCAATTTCATTTTATTGACAAAATTGGAACAAACCCGAAGATGATTTGACTTTCGACTTCGCTGACGATTACAAAAAATTGCTTTGACTTTTATGCCGGATCAGATTAATTTTCAAGGGTTTTTCTTATAAATTGTCAACCTTGCCAAAATGCATTTTCTGATCAATTTGAGAATTCGGCACCATCGGTGACCCGAAAACAGGCGCAATATCCAGGAGATCAACATGAAGGAGTCATTAACCTATGCCGACGCCGGCGTTGATATTGACAAGGCCAATAAGCTGGTCGATGCCATCGGGAAAATAGCCAAACAAACCGCGCGCCCCGGTGTAATGAGCGATATCGGTGGATTTGGCGGCCTTTTTTCTCTTAATCTGGCCAATCTGGAAAGACCGGTTTTGGTCAGCTCGACCGATGGTGTCGGAACCAAGCTTAAGATTGCATTTATGCTGGATAAACACGATACCGTCGGCATTGATTTGGTGGCAATGTGCATCAACGATATCATCGTTCAGGGTGCAAAGCCACTTTTCTTTCTCGATTATCTTTCAATGGGTAAACTCGACCAGCAGCGCGCAACCGATATCATTACGGGAATTGCCCAGGGATGCAAGCAGTCGCAATGTGCCTTGTTGGGTGGTGAAACCGCTGAGATGCCCGGCTTTTACCCGGAGAATGAATATGATCTGGCCGGTTTCACCGTGGGCGTTGTCGATAACAGCAAGATTATCGACGGGAGCGGAATACGGGTGGGTCATAAACTCATCGGCATCAGCTCCAGCGGCCTCCACAGCAATGGGTATTCACTGGCCCGTAAAGTTTGTTTTGAGGTACTTCAACTCAAAAGTGACGCACACGTGCCAGAGCTGGGCAAAACCATTGGTGAAGAATTGCTGACACCGACTAAGATTTATGCCGCAACCATCAATGCGCTTCTAAAGGACCTGCCGATCCATGGAATTGCGCATATTACCGGTGGCGGCATACCGGATAATATTGTCAGAATTGTGCCCCAGGCCTGCAGCATCTTAATTCGTGAAGAAAGCTGGAAAATTCCGCCCATATTTTCTTTTCTGCAGAAGGGCGGCAACATATCCGCTGAAGAAATGGCACACACATTCAATATGGGCATTGGCATGATCGTTGTGGTCCCCGATCACGCCGTCGTGGATGTCATGCAGCGCATTGAGGCGCTGGACGAACATGCTTATGTTATTGGTGAAATTCTGGACTGCAAAGAAGCCGGCAAACGCCTGCTGTGGGAGTAAAGGTGTCCGCAAACAAAGGCGGCCAGAAAGCCGCTACAGCCACACTGATGAATTGGGCAAAAAAAATAAGCCGTATCTTTGACTGGGTAGCCAAGGGGCAGTCTGCCAGCTCACACTGCAAGGGATGAGCCGGCGGCAACGCCGATACTCGGAGAGTATTCAAAAAGAAGAAAAGCTTTTTATGACATAAATAAAACCTATTTTTCAGCAACCGCGATTCAATTCGGTATTTATATCTTAACGCAACCCATGTACATCCTCGGCATCGAAACATCCTGCGACGAAACGGCTGCGGGCGTCGTCCAGGATGGAACTGCTGTTTTATCTTCTAAGATTTCTTCTCAGATCGAAGTCCATCATCGGTACGGCGGCGTCGTTCCTGAACTGGCCTCTCGAAAACACATCGAAGCCATCGTCCCGGTAGTTGCAGAGGCCGTCAGCGATTCAGGGATTAAAACCCATCAGATCGACGCCGTGGCCGTAACCCGGGGGCCGGGGCTGGTCGGTGCATTATTGGTGGGCTTCTCATTTGCCAAAGCTTTTGCCTATTCCCTGGGTATTCCGTTGATCGGGGTAAATCATCTGGAAGGTCATATCAACTCGGTATTCCTGGAACCCCAGGCACCGCCATTTCCCTTTGTCGCGTTACTGGTATCCGGCGGGCATACCGGCATCTATTATGTAACATCCCACACGGCAGTTGAATTGATGGGACAAACGCGCGATGACGCTGCCGGGGAAGCATTTGATAAGGTCGCCAAGTTGCTCGGCTTGGGTTACCCAGGCGGTGGGGTCATTGATCGGCTTTCAAAAGAAGGCAACCCGAAAAAGATTGTCTTTACGCGTCCGTATCTGGATAAATCCGATTTTGATTTTAGTTTCAGCGGGATCAAGACAGCGGTTCGTCATTATGTTGACAAACATCCATCAGTTTTTAAATCCCGGATCGCAGACATAGCGGCCGGCTTTCAGGCAGCGGTGGTGGAGGTGCTGGCCTACAAGTTAATCAATGCGGCATTAAAAAAGGAATGTGGACATATTGCGGTCGTTGGTGGGGTGGCTGCCAACAGCAATTTAAGGGACAGAGTTCGCCATGATGCCGAACGCAAAGGCCTGAAAGTTTACATTCCTTCCGTTAAGCTGTGCGGCGATAATGCCGCCATGATTGCCGCAGCGGGCTTCCACTACTTAAATGCCGGAATGCAGACCGGGTTGGATGATGATGTCTTCAGCCGCGCAAAATAAAAAAAATAAATATTTTTAAATTCCCAGATACTTTTCCTTGAGTGCCATAATTCTCTTCACCGATGCGATGCCCATTGCTTTGATTTCCTGAGAACGACTCAAGCCATCGACAATTTCTTGATAGGCAATCGCGATGTTGGGGCCTTTGTGGCAAACCAGGGCCAGGTCAATGCCGGCCTGGAGGATTTGCCGGATAGCGGTTTTTATATCATAATGCTTGTTAATGGCGCCCATGTCCAGGTCATCTGTCATCGAAATTCCTGAAAACCGCATGCGTTCCCGCAACAGGTTTTGGGCAATTTGTTTTGACAGGCTGGCCGGCCACTGTGGATCAATTTTTGGATAGATCACGTGGGATAGCATGATACCGGCAACTTCCTGCGCAATGCTATCGGCAAAGGGTATCAGATCGCAGGATTTTAGTTCGGTTAGGCCATGTTCGCAGGAGGGGAGGTCGACGTGGGAATCGGCAACGGTGCGGCCGATGCCGGGAAAGTGTTTCGCCACGGCCATTATATGATGCAGCTGCAAATGTGAAATGACCGTCAGGCCCAGTTTAGAAACCCATTTGGGGTCATGGCCAAAGGCTCTTGCGGCCATGATACTGTTGATTTCCCGGGGAGCGACGTCCATAACGGGGGCCAGGTTCATGTTAATACCCGCCCGGGTGAATTCAGCCGCTGTCGTTTCGGCGAAAAGAATGGCATCTTTGACATCCTTCATGGCCGGATTTCCCGGAAACTGCGAAAATGGTTCTTTAAGTCTGGCGACCTGGCCGCCCTCCTGGTCGATGGCGATGATCAGTGCTGGCTGTGCGGTAATGCGGGCATATTCCTGAACCGCCTCACACAGTTTTTTTACCTGAGCGGGGGTTTCGGTATTTTGCGAGAAAAGGATAATCCCGCCAACCTTAAGGTCTCGAATGAGAAATTTTAAGTCCTGATTAAACTGCTTGCCTTCAAAACCGACCATCAGGCGTTGACCGGCCAGTTGCTCTACGGATAGGTTTTCCGGATTCATGCGGTCTTCTTTTCAAAGGTTAGGGAAAAATTTTAAATGATATTGGAGTATTAAACGGAAAAAGGGCGTAACCAACTCGTAGTTTCAATTTGCTTTATTTTACATTACACCATTGCTCCACCACTCCAATACTCCAGCGAATGGAGATCGTCAACCGTTGCTTTAATTATAGCATAATTGTACAGATCGGATATGATATCTTCTGATGACATGACCGACTCTGGTCAGATAAATTGTTTTTGGGGTTGAATACTAGTTCGACTGCATCGCCGGCAAAGAGAATTTTGCATCCGGGTTTTCGTGTGCAAGTTTGAGAATATTTTCAATAAGTTCATCGGCTTGAGGCTTACTTAGCGGTTTTGAAAACAGATAGCCCTGCCCAAATTGACAATTCATTTCCAGCAAAATGGCAAATTGCTCCTCGGTCTCCACCCCCTCGGCCACCACCATCATTTTCAGTCGATGGGCCAGCGAAATAATCGCTTCGACAATATTGCGATTACCATCCGGATCAGATTGGATTCTTGAGACAAAACTGCGATCGACCTTCAGGGTGTCGATGGGTAAGCGTTGAAGATAACTCAAGGAAGAGTATCCGGTTCCAAAATCATCAATTACCAGCTGTAAACCCAGTTCCTTTAATCTGTGAACCAGCCGAATGGTTTCATCAGCATCTTCCATGAGGGCGGTTTCGGTGATTTCCAATTTGAGCTGCTGGGGCGGCATACCGGTTTGGTTAAGAATCTCTTTGATATCATCCAGCAGGGTGGGGGACAGAAAATGCTTGCTGGATAGATTGATGTTCATTGTGAGTTTGAGTTCATCTTTGAGCTGGTCTTGCCAGTGACACAGATCTTCACAGGCCCGCCGGGCAATCAACTGCGTGATGGGGATAATCAAACCGGTTTCTTCAGCGATTGAAATGAATGAGCCCGGATAAATAAGGCCCAGCTGGGGATGGTTCCAGCGGATGAGCGCCTCGAAGCCCACAAGGGATGCGGTCTGCAAATCCACTATGGGCTGGTAATGATTTTCAAATTCATTTCTATGGACGGCTTTGCGTAAATCCGTTTCTCTTTCCAACAGGTGCAATGCTTTTTTGTGCAGCGTTTTATCGAAAATTTTGTATTGGGCTTTACCGTTTTCTTTGGCGTGGTACATTGCTGCGTCGGCATCCCGGATGATATCCTCCGGATCTTCATAGTCCCGGGTATTTAATACCACCCCAAAACTGGCCGGGGCAAAGACCTCTTTACCTTCAATCATAAAAGGACGTTTGAGTTCCTGCTGCAGTCGATCGGCCACGCCGCTGGCATATTCGCTATTTTCGATATCCTCAAGCAGGATGACAAATTCATCACCCCCAAAGCGTGCCAGAATATCGAGTTCTCTGAGAGAGTCCTGTATCCGATTGGCAAAAGCTCCGATGAGTCGATCACCCACGCTATGGCCGAGGCTGTCATTTACCAGTTTGAAGCGGTCGATATCCAGATATAGAACCGCAAAGTAATAATCATCCCGGCGCTTGGCACGCTTGAGCGCCATGTTTAAGTGTTCCATAAAAAGAGCGCGATTGGGCAAACTCGTGAGCGTGTCATGAAATGCCTGATGGTAGATTTGACGCTCTGCCTGCTTTAGCTCCGTGATGTCGGCCAGGGAAACAACACCTTTTTCCGAGCCCGGGATGGCGGCCAGGGCGCACAACATATTTTTATGATTACCGTTTTTATCGATTAAGGTGCATTCGAAATGGGGCGCGATTTGGTTGTATTCCGAATGCTCCGGCACAAATTCGTCATTTTGTATTTTGCGTTGCGTTTTCTCATCCATGAAGTGCAGCCAGGATTTTATATTTTCAATTTCATTTTTTTCAAATCCGGCTATATTTGCAAACTCTGAATTTGCCAGAGAGATGGTTGTATCGCTTTCAACAATGATGGTTGCCGTGCCGGTATTTTCAAAAATCGTTCGATATTTCATCTCAGATTCGCGCAGCTCGGCGGTACGCTCCTTGACCTTAATTTCTAAAGTTTCATTGGCTTCGCGCAGCGCTTCTTTTGATCGATTAATATTGTTGACCAGCAACTGCGTACATAGACTAATTAGCAGAATGATGCCGGCCGTAATAATTATGGCCAGCGTTTCACTGGCTAAAATGGTCTTTTCAAAATAATAATAGAACAGTGCAACACCTGCCCCGATAATAAGCAGACCCATATTATCCAGGTTGAGAAAGCGCTTTTTTTTGTTCATTCCCCGCCTCTTAATGCGATAACATTCTGTAATTGTTTAGATTAAAGACCCATGAGGGGGACATTTGATCGTTTGATCGCCGTTATTGACCGCCACGCCACATCCAGAGACATACTCGATATATATCGGCCATTTGGGGGAAAAACTTAAGATGCAATCAGGCGGTTGTATATTGACCATATTATAAATTTGAAAGTTGATCCGGCTGTCGGCAACGCGCCAAAAGGATGCGCAACGACGCCGTGCGCGTCGCAGGCGACTGAATGATAGGGTTTTTTCAGTTCAACGGTCGAATGGTTTCCAGAGATGGTGCAAATGACATACGCTGGCCGGCGATTGCAATCGCGCGGGCGTATTTTAGGGGATGTGTTATTGTCGGGCAAAAGCTGTTTTGAACCACACCGGTTTTTCTACCGATCACCGGTTGGCCGCAGGCGTCTATCCCTTGCGTGACGCATAGCAGCGACTCTCAATGTAGGTTGCCGTGGCCGCATCAAATGTGGCTTCATTTTCATGAATGTACTTTGGCGCACCTTCCCATGCGCCGCAGGCCAGTACGACCGGTTCACCTAATGTAAACTTTCGCCCGCAGGCCGGGCATCCTTCATCATTGAGGCGGTTGAGTGTCTCAAGGTCAATGATGGTCTTTAATCGATTTTTGTCAGCTTGTACCATATAATCCTCCTTAAAGCTTCCGATCGAATCTAATCGGCGGGTTATCATAAGGTAATATAAGCTAGCTTCTGGTGGTCTAAATGTCAAGCCGATCGATTATCAGCGACGCAGCTGATATTTTTGGACAGCGCGATTATGGTCCTTTAAATTTGTGGAGAACTGATGCGTGTGGTCTTTTTTAGAGACAAAGTAGATGAATTTTGTGTCAGCCGGATAAAGGGCAGCTTCCAATGATTTTTTACCGGGGTTGGCGATGGGACCCGCCGGCAGGCCGCTGCTTTTGTAAGTATTATAAGGCGTGGGAGTTTGAAGGTGCTTGCGCGTCAGATTACCGTCAAAGTTCTTTAATCCGTAAATTACCGTTGGATCTGATTCCAGGCGCATTTTCTTGTTTAAGCGGTTATGAAATACCGACGAAATCAACGGCCGCTCGAAAGGCGCACCGGTTTCTTTCTCGATGATCGATGCCAGAATGACGATTTGATGGTTCGAAAACCCGAGCTGTTTGGCTCTTTGTTGCCAGGTCGAATTAAATATCTGCCGAAAGCGGTTGACCAGGGTTGAGATGATCGTCTCGAGGGGCATATTTTTCGGGAAAAAGTAGGTTTCCGGAAACAGGTACCCCTCGAGAGTTTCGGCATCCAGACCCAGTTGGTGCGCAAGATCGGCGTTGGTCGCTGCTGCTATAAAGCTGTTTTTGGGGGCCAATCCAGCCTCATCCACCAGATCGGCGATCTGGTAGAGGTTGAGCCCTTCAGGGACAGTAAGCTTGTATAGCTTGACTTTTCCGTTAACCATTTTCTGCAGGATCTTTAGCGGAGACATGGATGCGGACAGCGCATACTCGCCGGCCTGCAGCTTTTTGTCATATCCTTTAAGACGGGCAATTATTTTGAATTTATACGGATTTTTAATAGTATGGGTTTGGGCAAGCACTTCGGTCGTGACGTTAAACGATTGACCGGCGGGTATGGTGATCACCTTATCCGGGGCTTCCCGGCTGGCAGGCGTTTGAGCATAGTGCTGCAAATGGAAGAAAAATGCCGTCAAGCCACCGACAATTAATAATATCGCAATGGCTGTTGGGAGCAGGAATTTTTTCAATATGTTGTTTTCCTCCCGTCTGCCGGATCCACTGGCAGCCCCTCATTGGTTGAAATCAATCGGCGTTGTGTTCGCGTCATTTCATAAGCATACGAAAAATGCACCGTTGTTGTCAAAGAAGGATACAATTGTTGCCTGAATTTTATGCGACCGTAAAGATGTAAAAAAGGCAATTAACATGCTAAAATTAAATAATACAAAAAACCAAGGCAGGAGGCAGATCGTCTGTAAAGAGCAATGACTTTTGCACCCAATTGTGATATACCATCACTCTGGATATCGTTTTGTTATCGATATCAAATACCGACAGCTTGCCAAGCATGGCAACTCGGTGATACCAACAAACCCTCAGATGCTTTCATCAAAATTTCAGGAGTAAACATGAAATTTTGGCGCCAACCGTTAGATCAGGATCAAATTCAGATTCCGCATGGTATAATCCATATCATTGAAGAGCGGTGCAAAGGCTGTGGTTTTTGCGTTGAGTTCTGCCCTCGCAATGTTTTGGCCATGTCCAAGCAAACCAATGCCAAAGGGTACCATCCACCTGAGGTGGTTGATGGCGAAGCATGCTCAGACTGCGGCCTGTGCACGTTGCTTTGTCCGGACTTTGCCATATATGTTGAAAGCAGTGAGGTACCCGCAAATAACAAGAAAGAGGCTTATACATAGATCAAATGCAACCCATGCGTTCACATGAAGGCTTATTAATTGGCGAGCATTTTCTATTAGGAGATTATGCCGCCGCCGAAGGGGCGATCATGGCTGGATGTCGATTTTTTGCCGGTTATCCCATCACCCCTGCCACTGAGGTCGCCGAACGGATGTCTACGCGACTCCCGCAGGTCGGCGGCATTTACATTCAAATGGAAGATGAATTGGCCTCGATGAACGCTATATTGGGCGCATCATGGTCAGGTGCCAAATCCATGACCGCCACCAGTGGGCCCGGATTTTCATTAATGATGGAAAATCTTGGATTAGGGATTATGTTGGAAACCCCATGTGTGCTGGTCAATGTACAGCGGGGGGGACCTTCCACCGGATTACCCACCTTAGTGGGTCAGCAAGATATGATGCAGGCCCGCTGGGGTTCCCACGGCGATTACGAAATCATCGCCTTATCACCCAACTCCCCGCAAGAGCTTTTCGACCTGACCATACGGGCATTCAATTTAGCTGAGAAATTTCGCATACCTGTTTTGGTCATGACCGACGCTGAAGTGGGTCACATGACCGAAAGGGTCATCATACCTCCACCGGAAGAAATTGAGCTCATCCAGCGTCCCCTGGTTCGGAAAGGAGATGTGGATCCAGATCATTTTCGAATCTACCGCGATCCGGAGTCCGGCGACGATGGCGATGTATCACCCATGGCCATTGCCGGTGAGGGATTTCGTTTCCATGTTACGGGTCTGACTCACGACGAACGCGGATATCCGGCGATGAATGCCGAGGCCAGTGAATGGAACATCAAGCGGCTGGTAAAAAAAATTCGCTTGCATCGTGATGAGATCATCCAGTTGGAAGAACGCCACCTGGAGGATGCCGAGATCATCGTTGTATCGTACGGTATATCAGCGCGCACGTCATTGTGGCCGATCGAGCAAGCGCAGAAGGAAGGTATTCGGATTGGTTACCTGCGGCTCATCACCGTCTGGCCATTTCCGGAGGAGCGCATCCGGGCGCTGGCAAAAAATATCCGAGCGTTTGTGGTGCCAGAAATTAACGATGGTCAGATTCTGCGTGAGGTGGAAAGATGTGCGGCCGGCCAAGCACAAGTAATCGGTGTGAATCGACTGGGGGGCGACATATTGGAACCTCAGCAGGTTCTAAGCGCCCTGCGCGCAGCCGCCGGCAAGCCTGATACAGCCGAAGCAGATATGAGCTAAGCCTTTCAAAAGGGAGATAGGCATTATGGCTGGTCGCGACATAACCGATGAGCGTCAATTCGAACTGTCCGGAACCGAATCCTTTGGGGAGAGCGATTGGATTACCGGGCTGCATCCCATGGATGTGCTTTTAAGGGGTGAGCGGTTGCCGCACATCTGGTGTCAGGGCTGCGGCTTAGGCACTGCGCTGACGACCTTTATCGGCGCCCTCCAATGGCTCGAAAAGAACCAGGGCTGGGATCTGGACAAAGTGTCTGTGGTATCGGGTATCGGCTGCACCGGTCGTATCGCCGGGTACATTCGCCTGGATTCCTTTCACACCACCCATGGTAGGGCCATTCCGTTTGCAACGGGTCTTAAACTTGCCAATCCCGAGTTGAAAGTCGTCGTCATCTCCGGTGACGGCGATATCGCCGGCATCGGCGGCAATCATTTCATACATGCCGCCCGGCGGAACCTGGACATTACGGTGATTTGCGTAAACAATTTTAACTATGGCATGACCGGCGGTCAGGTGGGGCCGACAACACCGCACGCTGCCAGGGCAGTTACTACCCAATACGGCAATTTTGAATATCCGTTTAACCTGCCTTATCTGGCGGCAGCCAGTGGGGCTTCTTTTTTAGCGCGTTGGACAGTCATCCATGCCCGGCGACTGGAGTGGACGCTTCGCGAGGCCATGATGTACCCCGGATATAGCTTTGTTGAAGTTATCGCCCCGTGTTCCACGTCTTATGCCCGCTGGAATCCCGAAGGTCGCGGACTGGATCCCGAGAAACTCAGGCGTCGTGGGTTAGAGCTCATGAAACATTATCAAGCGATCGGGAAGGTCGCCCACGGCACACACCCCAAAGATGCGGCCATTAAAGTCAATAAGGAGGGCGCAATTATCGAAATCGTCGAAGGTGTTTTCAGTGACGAACCCAAACCGGATTTTCAGACAGCCATCGACGAACAGGTGCAGATTGCCAAGGGCCGCTGGCAGGCCACACAAAAAGCGCTGAGTGAACGATCTCAAATACCGAAACGGACCGACATTATTCGCCGAACTGAAGTGCAGCTGGGTGGATTTGGCGGCCAGGGTATTGTGAGTGCCGGTCGGATTATCGGCCAGGCAGCAACGATTTATGACAAGTTGGAGGCCTGCTTTACCCAGAGCTATGGCCCGGAGGCAAGGGGTGGTGCGGCCGGGTCTCAAGTGGTGATTGCCAGTGATCCGATTCATCATCCGCATCTGATTGAACCCACAAATGCCATCATCATGTCCCAGGAAGCCTATGCCAAGTACGTTCCCAAGCTGGCTACCGGCGCAACATTGTTAATTGACGATGGGCTGGTAACTTTGCCCGAAGAACGCCGCCAGGATCTGAAAACCTATGGGATTCCAGCCACTCAAATTGCTGAGGAATTGGGCAATTCACGGGCGGCCAATACAGTAATGCTGGGGCTTTGGACCGCAATCATCGGAGCCGTCAGCAAATCGGCCATGCAGCGATCTGTGGCTGATGCCGTGCCCCCCAAGACCGTAGAGGTCAATTTGAACGCTTTTGAGGCCGGTTTCAATAAAGGCTTGCACGACCAAGGCAGCAACGCGGTATAGGTCCGGAAGCCATGACTAAGGAGGAAAGCTTCTGTGAACCCAGGCGTCCTTATTTTTGGTGGAAGCCCCGCCGGGCTCCAAGCGGCTCTGGATCTGGCCGAAACCGGGATTGAAGTCCTTTTGGCAGAAAGCTCGCCTTTCGTTGGAGACGATGCGCTCTTCAAGCTACCGGAGTATATTTCACATCTACACGCTCTGGAGGCTGCCAAACATCCCCGTATTCATCTTTTGACCCACACCGAGTTAAAAAGCGCCGAGAAAATCGGAAACACCTTCAAGATTCAACTCCACCTGCGCCCGCGATATGTCGACTTAAACCGCTGCACGGGTTGTGGGGATTGCCTCGAGGTTTGTCCGGTGCAGGTGCCCGGAAATGAACGCAAAGCCATCTACCTCAGAGATGGTCATCAGCCGCAGTGTGCCGTCATCGATAAAATGGGCCTTGCGCCCTGCTCGCATGCCTGCCCAGCGGGAATTCACGTCCAAGGCTACGTTGCCCTCATCGCTCATGGGCGTTTTCAAGAAGCCCTGGATCTGGTGCGGGAAGCGATCCCCTTTCCAGGCATCTGCGGCCGGATATGTACCCATCCCTGCGAAGTCAATTGCCGTCGTAACGAAGTGGACGAGCCGGTGGCGATTCGACAGCTTAAACGGTTCATTGCCGATTGGGAACTCAAAAAGGTCAACCAGGCAAAGCGCAACAAACCCAAAATATCTTTGCCAGCTGTTGATGCCAAACGGATAGCAATTGTCGGTGCGGGTCCGGCCGGGCTGACCACAGCTTATTATCTGGCCCTTAAAAATCATAGTGTAACGGTTTTTGAAAAGCTCCCCGTTGCCGGTGGAATGATGGCAGTGGGCATTCCTTCCTATCGTCTTCCCAGGGATATTCTTAATGCTGAAATTAGCGCTATCGAGGCAGTGGGCGTTAAAATTAAGACGGGGGTCACTTTTGGCAAAGACTTTGACTTAGAGACGCTGAGATCAAATGGATATTCAGCTATCTTTCTATCCACCGGTCTGCACGGCAGCCGCAAACTCGGGGTGGCCGGAGAAAACCTATCAGGCGTTTTTGACGGGGTGTCTTTTCTGCGGGATGTTGCGCTGGGCAAAAAGGTGTCCGTCGCTAAAAAACTCATCGTTGTAGGCGGGGGTAATGTCGCCATCGATGTGGCGCTTACTGCCAGACGCTTGGGCTCTAAAGCGGTTACCATCGTTTGTCTTGAAACCCAAGAAGAGATGCCGGCTCGCGATTACGAGATTAAAGAGGCCCTTGAAGCCGGCGTAGAAATTGTCAATTGTTTTGGGCCTCACCGTTTCCTGGGCAAAAACAGCAAATTTGCGGGAATTCAATTCAAGCGCTGTACCTGTGTGTTTGATGATCAGTGCAATTTTAATCCCCAGTACGATGAAAACGAACTCAATATCCTGGAAGCGGAAGCCGTAATGATTGCCATCGGCCAACGCGCTGAAGTGGACTTTTGCGAAGCGCAAAAAATTAACCTTTCACCCCAGGGCGGCATCCAGGCTGATCCGGTAACCTTGCAAACGAGCATACCGTGGGTGTTTGCCGGTGGGGATGCGGTCTATGGCCCCAAAACAGTCATAGAAGCCATTGCCAACGGGAAACAAGCTGCTGAAAGCATCGCTCGGTATCTTAACCCGCGCGATTCAAAGGAGATTCGCATCAACCAATGGCCGAATGAAATCAAAGCCGATAATTATAAAAGCAGCCAATCATCAAACGACCAAACACAGAATTTGGGTCAGATGTCCATTTCCGAACGACCTATGACCGAAGCGGAATTGGTTACCAAGCCGCGGCTGTCCATGCCGGTTCTCCCAAGCGCGGCACGGTTGAGCAGTTTTTCGGAAGTTGAATTAGGTTTTTCAGAAGAACAGGCGATTGCCGAAGCCCAACGCTGCCTGGCCTGTGGTCCTTGCAGTGAATGTATGGTCTGTGTCCAGGCTTGCAAGGCGGGTGCTGTTGTGCATGATGAGCGTGAAAAGATCGTCGAGTTCGAGATGGGTGCAATTATACTGGCTGACGGTCCGACAAAATTTGAGAAATTAGAGCTGCAAGAAGGACCCGGCCTTTATCGGGTATCACCCCAAGCGACACTTTCAGGCTCTGTGGCGGCCGCCCATGCCATGAACCATACACGCTCCGAACGCCATTTTACGGTGTCATCAAGTTGGATGGGAGAAGTTCCGGCAAGCCCTGCGCGCATGGGTGTGTTTATTTGCCAGTGTGAAGATCACATCGCCCGTGTGGTAGATACGGATGCACTGCGCCGCCAATCAATAAATCTACCCGGCGTTATCCATGCGGCTGAAATTTCCCAGGTCTGTTTACCGGAGGCCGCTGAATTTCTTGGCAATGCGGTTGTGACATACGGTCTGAATCGGGTGCTGTTGGCTGCCTGCGCCTGCTGTTCGCTGGACCAGGTCTGTTTCAGTTGCACCTATCAACGGGTCCGCTGCAAAAATAACCTGGGATTGTTTGCGGCGGGCGCTTACGATCCACGCATTCCGACCGGTCGCTTGTCAGCTGAAAACTTATCCAATGTAATCTGGGAATTTGTGAATATCCGAGAGCATTGCGCCTGGGTGCACGCTGATGATCCGGAGGCCGCAACCGCCAAAGCAGACGCTATGATTGCTTCCGCTGCTGTCAAATTGAAGATGGCCTCACCCCGGTGTGCCCAACCGGTGAACGCTGAACGCTCCGTGTTGATTTTGGGCAACAGCACGGCGGCTCAGGTTTGTCAAAATTTACTCAAAGGACAGCGTATTGACACCCATGTTGGTGCGCGCTTACCCCATCAGATTTGGCGTGCCGACGGGCAATATGCGGTTTCAAATCCAGCAACCATCCAGCAAGCTTCAGCAATAGTGCTGGCGCCGCAGGACACGGTCGAGGCAGATCTTTTGTGCAATGCGTTTGCATCAGCAGGTCAACTCAAGCGCCTGAAGACCATGCCACCGGATGTTGCAACGCTGCTGCCGGGTGTCTTTTTCTGTGACCCGCTAGATGGCATATCGACCGGTGCAGCCGCTGCCGTCAAAGTGGCCGGTTGGTTGGATCAGCTGAGCGAACGGCCCAATCCCATCACTGCGTCGGTCGATCCCCACCGCTGCCGGGCGTGTAAAACCTGTATCGAAATTTGTGATTTAGGCGCGCCGCAACTGGTCGGTAAAGAATCGCAGCGTCACTGCTGGATCGATCCGATAATCTGTACGGGTTGCGCCAGTTGTGCAGCGCAATGCCCTTCCGGAGCTATAACCGCGGGCTATGCGACTGATGAACAACTGGTAGCCATGCTCACGGCTTTTTTGAAAGCAGACGATATGAATGTCAAGCAGAAAGCGGTGGTTTTTACATGTAATTGGGGTGCCTACCGGGGGCTGGAAGCAGCGGGTCGCCACCATGCGTCATACGCTTCATGGGTTTATCCCATGAAAGTCATGTGCCTGGGTCGATTGAGTCCGGGAATCATCCTTAAAGCTTTTAATCTCGGTGCCGACGGCGTCTTGCTGCTGGGTTGCCCGCCGGATGAATGTCATTATGAATTTGGCAGTCAGCGCGCCAAAGAAACATTTGATTTAACCAGCAGGTTAATGCAACTGTTGGGGCATTCGGATAAATGCCTGGTACTGGATCGGGTCGCGGCCGGCGATGAAAAAACCTGGGCAACAAAATTAAAAACCTTTGTGGATGGTCTAAATGGGGGCAGGGAGCCTTATGGATAGCATGAAAGACATTATCCAACAATGTCGAGCGTGGTATTGTCAGGAATGTGGCAAATGCAGTGCCGTTTGCCCCATTACGCGTTGGGAAACCCGGTCCTATAGCAGTCCACGGCTGCTGGTGGAGAAGGCCATCGATAGTCGGCCCGAGGAGATCATGCAAGATCCTTTATTTTGGTCCTGTCTGACATGCAAGCGTTGCAGTTTGCTGTGCCCATCGGATGTCTATTTTTCTGATTTCATACAGAAGGCGAGAACACTGGCTGCGGGGTGCGGACTAGCGGGTGAATGCACCCATGGAGCAGTTATCCAAAGCTGGGGCAAAATGATGACTGACCCGGGGCTGAAGCAAAATCGTTTGGACTGGATAACGCCGGATCTTCGCATATCCAATGATTCGGAGATTGTTTATTTTACCGGATGTTTGCCCTACTATGACGCCTTATTTGAGCATCTGGATTTTGAAGGCGTAGAAATTGCTAAAGCAGCGGTGAAAATTTTAAACCATCTGGGGATTGAGCCTCAGGTCATGGCTGGCGAGCGCTGCTGCGGTCACGATCAGCTATGGGAAGGCGAAATGGAGACATTTCATGCATTGGCCAAACTCAACCTTGAGCACCTCAGCGCCACCGGCGCTAAGATCATTCTCACAACCTGCCCGGAGTGTGCCCTCATGCTTACCCTGGAATACCCCAAACGTGTCGCAGACCATGGCATGGCGGTATTTCACCTGACCCAATATTTGGCGCAGGCAGTTGCTGATGGCAACCTCGTGCTGAGGCCGAAAAATCATAACCGCGTAACCTACCAGGACCCCTGTCGGTTGGGTCGCTATCTAAACATTTACGATGAACCGCGGTCATTAGTGGAGGCTCTGGGATTGGATCTGAGGGAAATGGAACGAGTCCGTTGTGCCAGTCTGTGCTGCGGCACAACCGGGTGGACATCTTGCGGACAGGTCAGCAAAAATATTCAAATCGAGAGGTTACAGGAAGCGTCACGAACAGGCGCCAATAAAATGATTACGGCCTGCATTAAATGCCAGATTCATTTTCGATGTGCTCAGGAGGATCCACAACTGGAGAATAAACAAAATCTTAAGATTCAAGATCTGACGACTTTAATCGCGAATCATCTTTGAACGCTACCGTTGAAGATGATTTGTCATTCGAGCCAATAGCTTCATTTTAACTAAAGCGGAAAGTGCTCATAATATGATGCAACGGGATATCTCATCGACTGATATATTGGATCCGAATCTTCTCCAAAGCGTTGTCCGACAGGCGACGTTCCAATGCCGTGCCGAAGGCAGCGGATTTTACCTGTGCGATCCGGAAGGCGGGCACAAAACCTTACTGGCCACTCAGAACCTGCCCAAAGAACCTTGGGATGAGTTATTTTTAAAGGAAATGGTCGAATCTCGTCGGGCTGTCATTAAAACGCTTCCGGATCAGTCTGTTTTGATGGCGGCGCCTCTGGTTTGGCAGGAAGCCGTACGAGGACTTCTGATTGTTTTTGATAGCAAACCTGGACGAACCTTTAGAAACCGAGATATAGCCTTAATCCAATCTCTGGCAGACCTGACGGCATCGGTTGCCCAGCAAAATGAACGCCTGGCACGCATGACAACCCAGTTTCGCACCTTGCATACCATTGATGTGGCGCTGACGTCGAGCCTTGAATTGGACCATGTCCTGAATCTGATACTTGAAAAAGCCGCAGAGCTGGTCAATGCCGAGCATGGTTCGCTTCGGCATCTGGAACCTGAGACCGGCAATCTTGTCCTCAAGGCTCATTACGGAGAGGGGTGGACAAAAGAAAAGCTGGCGTATACGCCGCGCATCGGGCAGGGAATCGCCCGCTGGGTGGCCGAGCAGCAGCGGCCCTATTTGAGCCCGGACGTTCGTAAAGATCCTTTAAATGTCGTTCTTTTTGGAGATATGCGTTCGAGCATTTCGGTGCCCCTATTGTACAGCTCAGATGAACAACCCCCAAAAGGTAGGCTTATCGGGGTTTTACTCTTGGAGAGTTCTCGTCTGGCTGCCTTTGACCAGCAGGATGTTGAACTTCTGGAAGCATTGGCCCAGGAGGCGGTGATTGCCATCCAAAACGCCACTCAACTTCAAAAACTCAAGGCGGAGCAAGAACGACGTTTGGCTGCCGAAAAATGGGCGGTGATGGGCCAAGCTGCGACCGCCCTGGCCCATCGCATTAATAACCTGTTAGGGATAGTGCCTGTCAGCGCCAGTGAAGTGCTGCGAATATTAGCAAAGCTGGATCTATCTGATGCAGACCGCCGGTGGGCCCGGTCTAATCTGGAGCGCATCCAGCGGAATGCGCAGTTTATTCTTAAGCTCAGCGAAGCGTTATTCAGGCCGTTTAAAGAATCCGGTCCACCGACCCGATTTGACGTAAACCGATTACTCAATGAAGCTATGGAATCTGCCGACTTGCCGGAGGATATTGAGATCGTTTGTAACTATGATAAACGGCAGCCCCTGGTGAATTGCAGTTTGCTTCTGTTGGACATTTTCCTTGAACTCATAACCAATGCTTGCAAGGCCATGGAGAGTCAAAAGCCGAGAAAACTCGAAGTCAGCAGCCGATCGGTACAAGTTGCCGGGTTGCCCTGGGTCATGGTTAAAATCAGTGACACGGGCAAAGGGATGTCATTGCATAACTTAGACCATTTATGGAATTTATTTCAACCCAGTGATGACGGCCTTGGATTTGGGCTATGGTGGATGCGGACCTTTATCGAACGTCAAGGCGGAACCATCGAATGTCACAGCAAGCCTGATAATGGAGCAACGTTTATTATCAGGTTACCTGCTTCTACCGGCAGGCGTCAGAAATCAGAAGACAGATGACAGAAATCAGAGTGCAAGAAACAGAAAGCAGTTTGTTATTCTCGACTCCCAGTTGCTGTTCTCTGTTCTCTGACCTCTGACTTCTGACCTCTGAACCGTCTCACGTTTGCGGGAGATAAAAATGCGAGGAAAAGTCCTAATTGTGGATGACTATACGGATTGGCGAGGACTGCTAAGCGGACTGTTGGAACGAGAGGGGCATGTGGTTCATGCCGTGGCTGCCAAACAAGAAGCCCTTGCCTATATTACTGAAAACAGGGATCTGGATCTCGCCGTTCTGGATATTCGATTGGTTGATGTTGATGAAAGCAATGAGGACGGTATTCACCTGCTGGCGGAAATTTGCAAACGACTTCCATTTACCCGTGTGATCATGATCACCGGCTATGGAACCATGGAAACGCAGCGCAAAGCCTTCAAACAGTATCAAGCCTTTGATTTTTTCAGTAAGGCCCGGTTTGATTCCGAGGAGTTCAAAGAAGCGTTTCAAGAGGCCATTGAACAAGCAGCTCGTGACCGGCAATTATGGAAGGATAAAGAATATGCGCGCGGGCAACAATATGAGACCTGGCAGCGGAAAAAGTTAGGCCCCGACTGTTAGGCAGCGATGGATCGATGCCGGGTTTCCCGCAGCGGTCCAAAAAAACAACAGGCCAGAAATAAATCCAAAACGAAAAGCGTTCTGATTGCGCAAAGGAGGTTAAATTTGACCAAAGAAGAACTGCGTATAGGCGTTTTTGTATGTGATTGTGGCTCCAATATTGCCGGAGTTGTGGATGTCGATGAAGTCCAACGGTTCGCTGAGACGTTACCGGATGTGGTCGTGGCGGTTCGGAACAAATACACGTGTTCCGATCCGGGTCAGCAAGAAATTCAACAAACCATATTCGAGCAAAAGCTCAACCGCGTGGTGGTCGCTTCCTGTTCACCGGCTTCTTACGAACCCATTTTTCGGCAATGCATTCATGCAGCCGGACTGAATCCTTATCTGCTGGAAATGGCGAATATTCGCGAACAATGTTCCTGGGTGACGCCTGATCGTCAAACAGCCACGCGAAAAGCTTTAGATATCGTCCGGGTCGCCGTTGCCCGCGCCAAATGGCTTTACCCCCAAGATGAAGAGCAAATTGCGGTTACGGATGCGGCACTGGTGATTGGCGGCGGGGTGGCCGGCATGCAGGCAGCCCTGGATCTGGCAGATGCCGGACACCCGGTTTATCTGGTTGAAAAAAAGCCGTCCATTGGCGGTATTATGGCCCAGCTCGACAAAGTCTATCCGGACATTGAGTGCAGCATCTGAATCCTCGGACCCAAGATGATGGATGTCGGTCGGCATCCCCGAATTGAGCTAATGACCAACGCCATATTAGAAGATGTTGCCGGATACGTGGGTAATTTTAAAGTGCGGATACGCAAAAAACCACGCTATGTCGATGAAGGCGAATGTACGACCTGCGGTGATTGTGTGGCTGCCTGTCCGGTGGTCGTCCCTGACGAATTCCAGATGGGGCTGAGCAGCCGCCGAGCGATCTACATCCCTTTTCCGCAAGCTGTCCCCTCTGCTTATGTGGTTTCAGCCGAAGATTGTTTGGGCCGAAACCCTATCGCATGCGGAAAGTGCATTGAATCCTGTGAAAAAAATTGCATTAATTTCGACCAGGAAGACGAGCTTTTTGAAATTGACATCGGCGCTATAGTTGTCGCCACCGGAATGGATGTATACGATCCTACCGCGCTGGATGAATACGGGTACACGCGCTATCTGAATGTTGTAACCAGCCTTGAATTTGAGCGGCTGATCTCAACCGGGGGCGCTTTGGGCGGACATTTAGGACGCCCCAGCGACAAGAAGCGACCTTTGCGTATTGGCTATATTCAGTGTGTGGGCTCTCGAACCCAAGACCCTGCCCGCGGCAACCCGTATTGTTCCAATATTTGCTGCATGAACAGCATCAAAGGCGCGCAATACCTGATAGATAACTACCCGGACACCGACATTACGGTTTTTTATACCGATATTCGCGCGTATGGGAAGGGGTTTGAAGAACTTTTAATGCGCACCCGGGGCGGTGGAGTCCGATACTTACGCGGCTTGCCCGGTGAAGTCCAGGAAGACCCGCATAGCAAAAATTTGTGGGTGACCGTTGAAAATACAACGGAGAAACGCCTTGAAAAATTAGAATTTGATATGTTGGTATTGGCTGTTGGCGCTGTGCCGGCTGTCGATACCGAGTTTGTTCGTCAAATGGTCAGCCTGTCCAAATCACCCGGTGGATTTTTAAAGGAAGCCCATGGCAAGCTGCGGCCCGTGGATACGTCCACCAAGGGGGTCTTCATTGCCGGCGCGGCTGAAAGCCCCAAAGATGTGCGTGAAAGTGTTACCCAGGCCAGCGCCGCCAGTTCACGGGCATCTATCTTGTTACAAAAGAGCCATTTCGCCGTTGAAGCAATCACAGCGGTTGTTTATGAAGAGCCGTGTACCCTGTGTGGTCAATGCGCGAAAGTCTGTCCTTTTGGTGCGATAACATGGGAAAAGAAACAGGTGCCCCAGGTGATCAGTGCAGCATGTGCCGGATGTGGTACCTGTGCGGCCGAGTGTAAATTTGGGGCCATTGCAATGCGGCACTTTTCGGACCAGGCGATTTATGCCCAGATTGACGCTATTCTGGAAGAAAATTCTCAGGAAAAAATCGTAACTTTTGCCTGCAACTGGTGCTCCTATGCCGGAGCCGACACAGCAGGCGTAAGCCGTATGGCTTACCCGCCGCATGCCATCATTATCCGTACGATGTGCTCGGGGCGCGTAAATCCGGAATTCGTGTGGTATGCATTTCAAAAGGGTGCCCCCGTTGTGTTGGTCTCTGGCTGTCACTATGTCGACTGCCATTACATTGATGCCAATCGAAGTACGGTGCGTCGTACTGACGGCTTGTGGGATAAATTAATAAAAATGGGTATCCGACCTGAGCGCCTGATGCTGGAATGGTGTTCGGCTGCTGAGGGGGCCCGCTGGCAGATCATCATGCAGGAAGCTGAGAAGAAGCGTCAATCTGTGACATCCGCAGAACTTGAGTTTACCCGCACTGAGTTGTCAAAGGTTCGGGTCCCCCGACCCCGGAATCCCAAACCAGCTGACGAAAACAGTGCGGCTCAATTTCATTGTCTGCGTTGCGATCACATATGGGACGGCCTATTCGATGTGATGTGGGAGCGGATCTGTCCCAATTGCCGATCCAACAGTGTCCACTGGTTGCGGAAAAATATTTCTTAAGGTCTTTTCAGCTCCCAATGAACACAGATTTGTCTCTGTTTTCCTTGACATTTACTTCTAAAATCAATATTGAGCCACCTTACACGTTTCCTAAAACACATTTAAACAACAGTGAGCACTTTTACATGGCCAAGCCAAAATTAGAAAAACATCATATCAACCGGGATTGGTGCAAGGGATGTGGCATATGTGTCGAGCTTTGCCCGAAAAAGGTCCTGGAATTAGACGATCACGAAAAGGTCTCGGCGTTGCGACCGCAGGACTGTATCTGTTGCAAGTTTTGTGAACTTCGCTGCCCGGATCTTGCAATAGAGATCGAAACTAAAGAATAGGCGTATGCTATGAGTGGAAACATAAAATTTATCCAAGGCAACGAGGCCTGTGCAGAAGCAGCCGTGTATGCCGGACTTGATTTTTATGCCGGCTATCCGATTACGCCGTCTACGGAGATTACCGAATTTTTAGCCTCACGACTGCCGCAAATTGGCGGAAAGTTTCTGCAGATGGAAGATGAAATTGCGTCGCTGTGTGCCATTATTGGCGCCTCACTCACCGGTTGTAAGGTGATGACGGCCACCAGCGGGCCCGGTTTTTCTCTGATGCAGGAAGCTTTAGGTTATGCCATCATGGCTGAAATCCCGTGTGTGATCGTCAACGTACAGCGCGGTGGGCCCTCCACCGGTCTGCCCACCCACGGCAGCCAGGGCGATGTCAATCAAGCCCGCTGGGGGACACACGGCGACCATGCCATCATAGCGCTTACGGCTTCCAATCATCAGGATATATTTGCGCTCACGGTTGAGGCCTTCAATCTGGCCGAAATTTACCGAACACCGGTTATTCTTCTGCTGGATGAAGTTGTTGCCCATATGCGTGAACGCCTTGTGATTCCGCAACCGGGGGAAATGCCCCTGGTCGAACGCTTGAAAACCACTGTCAACGAAGGCGTTGATTATCATCCGTATCTGCCGCGCGAAGACGGCCGATTGCCGATGTCCGATTTTGGTGGGCCTCACCGCTACAACGTTACCGGGCTTTTTCATGACATGTGGGGGTTCCCGTCCAGCGAACCCAGGGCGGTGCATGGTTTGTTGCGTCATCTGGTGGATAAAATCGAGAACCGCGTGAATCAACTCGCCCGCTACAAGGAGTATTATATCGAGGATGCCAAGCACCTGCTGGTGTCTTACGGCTCGTCAGCCCGCTCAGCCCGCCATATCGTGGAAAAAAGAAGATCGCGCGGCGAACGCATAGGGCTGTTGGAACTACAGACGCTCTGGCCGTTTCCACATGAGATGGTACGCGAAAAATGCGCTGCGGCGCAAGCGGTTATTGTAGTTGAGCAGAACATGGGACAGATTCTTCAGGTTGTGAAGCTTGCCGTGGATCAACCCGACAAGGTGTTTCTGGCCAATCGCATTGACGGCGACTTCATCATGCCATCTGATATCCTGAATATCTTGCGGCTGATCCAGGGTAAGGGGGTTTAAAACGATGGTGAAAAAGGCATATTTACGAGAAAGATTTTTCCCGCATCTCTGGTGCCCGGGATGCGGTCATGGCATGGTTTTAAACGGTCTGCTGCAGGCAATTGAAAAAATGGGGCTCAGCCGAAACGAGATTGTCATGGTATCGGGTATCGGCTGTTCGTCCCGCATTACCGGCTATGTGGATTTTCACACCCTGCATACAATTCATGGCCGGGCCTTGGCTTTTGCAACCGGTGTTAAGATGGCCCGCCCGGAACTGAATCTGATCGTGCCCATGGGTGACGGTGATGCCCTGGCAATTGGCGGGAACCATTTTATCCATGCGGCGCGCCGCAATATCGATATTACCGCTATTGTCATGAACAACCGTATCTACGGCATGACCGGTGGTCAATTTTCGCCGTTATCGGGTGAAGATGTCCGCGCAACAACAG
The DNA here is from genome assembly GCA_947259495.1 of uncultured Desulfobacterales bacterium. Classification (GTDB taxonomy): domain Bacteria; phylum Desulfobacterota; class Desulfobacteria; order Desulfobacterales; family JAHEIW01; genus JAHEIW01. The sequence goes on from CAMYLV010000002.1 coordinate 291,139, forward strand.
CGCCGTATTTAACCATCGACCCTGGCTTTGACGTCGTGGAGCTGTCAAAAGCGGCCGGTGCCACCTTTGTGGCGCGGACCACAACCTATCACATTCAGCAGATGTCCGATATTATTCAGCAAGCCATTTTGCATGAGGGTTTTTCAGTGGTGGAAATTTTCTCCCAGTGTCCGACTTATTTCGGCCGTAAAAACAAAGCCGGTGACGCCGTTGACATGATCGCGTATTTTAAGAAAAATACGACCCCGATTGGCTCAACGGCCAAAAAAGAAAACCCGGATCTGATTGAGCGCGGTGTTTTTGTTCAAAAAGAGAAGCCGGAATATTGCAGCCAGTATGAAAAGCTGGTGCAAAAGGCAATGAAAGGGCGCTAAAAATGGAAAGATGCAGAATGGTATTTTCAGGTTCGGGTGGGCAGGGGGTCATTACCGCAGCCATCATCCTGGCCGAAGCAGCAGTACTCTATGACGGGCTAAATGCCGTCCAATCCCAATCATACGGGGCCGAGGCCCGCGGGGGGGCAACGCGTTCAGATATCATCATTTCCGACACGATTATCCATTATCCAAAAGTGATTCAACCCAATGTGCTGGTCTGCCTGACCCAGGAAGCCTACAATAAATTTTACTCGATTATCCGGCCGGGAGGCTTGCTGATCAGCGATACCCGCTATGTCCAAACTGAAAAAAAGGTTGACGCCCAGCAAAAAGAGATCGCGATGTACGAAACCGTCATCGCCAAAATCGGCAAGCCCATCGTGTTTAACATTTGCATGCTCGGGACCGTTATTGCAATAACAGGGCTGGTTAATCCCGAATCCATTATGAAAGCGCTGCAGCATCGCATTCCGGCAGACTTTCTGGATATGAATCGCAAGGCGCTGGATATGGGGATTAAATTAGGAGAAACCGCCAAAAATTAAAATACCGGCCAATAACCTTACCTGGCCCGTCGATGCAATGCTGATTTTACCACAATCGTTTTGCATGCTCCTGCGGCAGGCCGGCTGCCTTTATTTTTTCAACAACCGCTGCAATGTCATAGTCCACATACTTCACGTTAACCGTATCATCGCTTGAGTCCCAGATCAGATATTTTGATTTATTGTTTCCGTCCCTGGGCTGCCCCACGCTGCCCGCACTGACGATATACTTGCGTCCGGCGTCCAACTTGTTGAGGCCCTCCTTCAGTTGGTCACTTTCAAGACCTTGTCGGCCGTAACTGACGATGTCCAGGGTGTGAGTATGGCCGATAAAACAGCGTTGTTCGGTTAAATTTTCCAACGCTTTAATCTTTTTTTCGTCGGAAACCTGGAACAAGTAAGTTAGCGAAGAGTCCGGCGGAAAGCCATGGACAAAGCGGCATCCATAAGCGGTCCGGTGGGTTTTAAGGTTAGCAATGAAATCGATTGATTGAGGAGACAAGAGGTTTAGGGTCATATTCAATGATTTCCGGGCAACGCGGTTAAACCAGTCAAGATAGGTTGGCTTAATTATGGCCAGTTCATGGTTGCCCTGCACGGCTGTGATATTTTGTTGGCGGATGCGTTTGATGACACGATCCGGCTCCGGGCCGTAACCGATATGATCACCCAGGCTGATCACGTCGTCAACACTGCACCTTTCGATATCGGCTGAAACCCGCTCAAATGCTTCCATGTTGCCATGAATATCGGAAATTATGGCAATTTTCATCTGCAATTCCTCAATTGACCCAAGCGCTCAATTGAATCTATATCGTTTGATATCATTATTCACTGTCGCAGCAGATTAAAATACCAGGCAATCAATTGTGGCCCGATGAGAATGTAAGCGATTCCGCCGATGGCCAGAAAAGGACCAAATGGGACAGCGAGTTTCATGGTTTTACCGGATTTTATAATGATGAGCATGCCCGCAAGGGTTCCGATAGCCGAGGCCACAAATATCGTAAATAAGACCCCCTTCCATCCGACAATAGCGCCCATCATAGCCAGAAGCTTGATATCGCCGCCGCCCATGCCCTCTTTGCGGGTCAGCAAATGATATAACCAGGCGACTAAAAACAGGCTGCCGCCACCGATCAAAATACCCAGAATGGACTCGACGAGGGTAATTTTCGGCAGGGCAAAACTGGCGGCAAAGAAAATCGGTATTCCCGGCAGCGTAATCACATCCGGGATAATCTGGTGATCAATATCGATAAATGTTATGACCAACAAAGTGGCGATAAACGTGTAGTAAATCAGCGCCTCAAGGCCCATACCATATTTTAAGAATACGCCCACAGCAAATATGCCGCTGATGAATTCAACGACGGGGTAGCGAAATGAGATGCGTGCCTCACAATGGCGGCATTTTCCCCTTAAGGCCAGGTAACTGAAAATGGGTATATTGTCATAAAAGCGGATAAGGGTTCCGCAACTTGGACACATTGAACGCGGGTGGACAATTGATTTGGATTCTGGTAGCCGGTAGATACATACATTCAAAAAGCTGCCGATACAGATCCCAAAAACAAAAACTAAAAAATCGATCAAATAATTTTCCATCATCGGTTAACGGTCCTGTCGGTGTAAGGGTTTGTTTGCAGTCGGCAGATATTTCGGCCCCGCGATTATTATAGTTGAGTGAACCACCGGATAGGTTCGCCTTTAAACTACGATTAATGTAATTATTTTATTAGCGTATAAGGTGTTTCATAAAAAATTAAGCCGGGTATTGTCAAAGAAAAATTGGGGCTTATTTTATTTGATTGCACTGCTTTTTCCTCAGGATTGCCGAATTAAGACTAATTTCGGCCCAAAACGAGTGGACCTTAAATTTTAGTGCAATGCTCAGGAGCTAAAATGGCACAAAGCGATACAGACGACCTCATCAGTCTTATTGAAGAAGACAGCGCCAATGCTGAAATCCCAAGCGCTCTGCCGATGTTGCCGGTTCGAGACATTGTTATTTTTAGCGATATGGTGCTGCCGCTGTTTGTTGGCCGCGAAAGGTCGATTCGAGCGGTTGAAGAAGGTGTGGCCAAGGATGGATTTTTGATGCTGGTCACGCAAAAAAATCCCGCAATTGAAAACCCGGCAGCCGACGACATCTACATGGTCGGCACAGTCAGCCGGGTGCTGCGCATGTTGAAGCTGCCGGATGGCCGTGTCAAGGCGTTGGTGCAGGGCGTCGCCAAGGCTAAAATTGTTCGTTACTTGAGGAAGCGCGCATTCTATCGGGTCAAAATTGAAAAAGTTGAAGAACCTTCTGTCGGCGAAATAAATCTGCAGATAGAGGCCCTGATGAGAACGGTTAGGGAAAATACGGAAAAAATACTCTCGCTGCGGGGGGAGCTGTCCGGTGATATCAGCAATATCTTAGAGAGCATTGAAGACCCCGGCAAGCTGGCCGATCTGGCAGCATCCAATTTGAAGCTCAAAATTCAGGTAGCCCAGGAACTGCTGGAATTAGTCGATCCGGTTAAACGACTCAAAAAGGTAAACGATCTGCTTTCCAGAGAACTTGAACTTTCAACGGTTCAGGCCAAAATCGAATCCGATGTCAAAGATGAAATTTCGAAAACCCAACGCGATTATTTTTTACGTGAACAGGTCAGGGCGATTTACAAAGAGCTGGGCGAGCAAGATGACAGGACGGTTGAAATTGAAGATTACCGCAGAAAAATCAAGCGCGCCAAAATGCCCAAAGAGGCAGATAAAGAAGCCATCAAGCAACTCAAGCGTCTTGAGCAGATGCATCCCGACTCTGCTGAGGCAACCGTTTCGCGAACCTATCTCGACTGGCTGGTGGAGTTACCCTGGCACAAATCGTCCCGTGACAGTTTTGATATCAGCAAGGCCAAGTCGGTTCTCGAAAAAGATCACTATGGTCTAAAAAATGTAAAAGATCGTATACTTGAATACCTGAGCGTCCGCAAACTGAACCCAAAGATGAAGGGCCCGATTCTGTGTTTTGTCGGACCGCCCGGAGTCGGCAAGACCTCTCTGGGCCAATCGATTGCGCGGGCATTAAAGCGCAAATTTATCCGAATATCTTTGGGTGGAATGCGCGACGAAGCGGAAATCAGGGGCCATCGGCGAACGTACATTGGCGCACTGCCCGGCCGTATTCTGCAAGGCTTGAAGCAATGCGGCCACAACAATCCGGTTTTTATGATGGATGAAATTGACAAACTGGGCGCCGATTTTCGCGGAGATCCGTCTGCAGCCCTTTTGGAGGCGCTGGATCCGGAGCAAAATGCTTCTTTCAGCGATCATTTTCTTAATATTCCGTTTGATCTTTCTAAAGTCATGTTTATTCTGACAGCAAATTTAACGGATACCATCCCTTCGGCGTTGCTGGATCGGATGGAAGTTATTTCGTTGTCGGGCTATACCGAAGAGGAGAAAATGGTCATTGCGCAAAAATATCTTATTCCGCGGCAAATCAAAGAAAATGGGCTCAAACTCCGCTCAATTTCCATCAAAACCGGTGCCCTGCAGCAGATGATTGCCGAGTATACCTCTGAGGCGGGTTTGCGAAATCTTGAAAGGGAGATAGCTGCCATTTGCCGTAAGGTTGCACGTAAAATCGCCGAACGGGAAAAAGAACCTTTTCCCGTGACCCGCAGCAACCTGGATAAATACCTGGGGATCCCGAAATATGGCCCGGAGATGGACAAGGAAGAAAACCAGGTGGGCCTTTCTACCGGTCTGGCCTGGACGCAGGCCGGCGGAGAACTGCTGTGGGTCGAAGCTTCTTTGATCGGTGGCAAAGGGGATTTAATTGTGACCGGACAGCTGGGAGATATCATGCAGGAGTCCGCCCGGGCGGCGGTCAGTTATACACGGGCCAATCTGTCGTCATGGGGGGTGGCGGATAAAAAATTTGATAGTTCAGATATTCATATCCATGTGCCGGCCGGCGCCATTCCCAAAGACGGCCCCTCGGCCGGGATCGCTATGGCAACAGCGCTGGTTTCGGCATTCACCAATAGGCCGGTACGCAATGATGTGGCCATGACCGGAGAAATCACCCTGCGGGGCCGGGTACTTCCCATTGGCGGCTTAAAAGAAAAGGCCCTGGGTGCAATGCGGGCGGGGATTCGGACCGTTATCATACCCGAAAAAAACAAAAAGGATCTGGCCGAGATCCCGCGGCATTTGAAGCGCAAGATTGAGTTTGTGCCGGTAAAACATATGTCGGAAGTATTGACACGGGCCATTGTTGATCCAACACCAAAGACCCGATCAAGACGGCTCAAAACGAAACGCAAATAATCTGATCTCATACTAATAAGTGCCCATGAAAATCCTCGCACTCGACACAGCGACCAGCAGCTGCAGTGTTGCCGTAACAGATGATGGTTCCTTATGTGCCGAATTAACGCTGCGCAAAAACCAAACGCACTCAAAGCATTTGATGGAAATGCTCGATTCGGTTCTGGCGATCGCCGGTTTTGGTGTTGGGGATCTGGACGGGTTTGCCGTTACGATCGGGCCCGGTTCATTTACCGGGTTGCGAATTGGAATCAGTACCATCAAAGGACTGGCGTTTGCGGTCGACAAACCGGTTGTTGGCATATCGAGTCTTGAAACCCTTGCCTGGCAATGTGCTGATCGCTCCAATTTGATCTGTCCATTGCTGGATGCGCGTAAAGCGGAGGTCTATTGCGCAACTTACCGTTTCGATAAAGACTACTTGGTTCAACAAACACCTGCGCGTGCTGTAGAGCCGGAAGTCGCTGTTCGGGAAATCACCGAACCCTGCGTGTTTATCGGGTCCGGCGCTCAGCTTTATCGTCAAAAAATAAAAAAGGTTCTGGGCGGCATGGCCCATTTTGGGCCCCCTGGTCAGGATATCATCAGGGCATCGAGCGTTGCATTTTTGAGCATGAAACGGTTTAAGGTCCATGATACGGATGGTGTTGCCGACCTGATCCCGCATTACATTCGAAAATCGGACGCGGAGCTAAGCGTCGCTGCTGAATCCCGTTGCAAGGCCGCTCCGACAGCAAACTCCTGAAATGACGGATCAGGCCATGCCAAAGGGAAGTAAATGATCGGTCGCGGAAGCACCGGCTGCCAGAGCCTGACCCGAATCCCGCGAACACAATTTGACGATTTGCGCTGCGATACCATCAATGCTGTATGCCCTGATACCGATCATCTAATGGTCATCATTGACAATCCATATTGATATTGGTATGTAATATGTTTTGAATTTGCGCATACGAACGCAGTCGATCGATGGCGTGTCTTAGGCGTGTCTTAAATTTGGGATAGCGATTGCATGGAAAAATATTCTTGGTCTGATCCACCGGGTCAGACGGCCTTTCCGGTGGCAAAAGCCGGCTATCCGCTGATTCTGGCGGCGGCATTTGTCACTTTGATTTTTGCGCTGCTGGAGATGACATTTCTGGCCCTGCTCGGAGTGGTGATCGCGTTTTGTTTTTGCAGTTTCTTCAGGGATCCGGATCGGGTCATCCCCATTCAACCGGGGGGCATCGTTTCGCCGGCAGACGGAAAAGTCATTGTGGTGGACGCTGTTGACAGTACCCCTTTTTTCGATGGCCGCTGCAATAAGATCAGCATCTTTATGTCCGTTTTTAACGTGCATGTAAATCGGATCCCTTTTGACGGAGCGGTCAAGAAGGTTAGTCATCATCCCGGTAAGTTTTTCGCAGCGAATTTGGACAAGGCCTCTTCGCAAAATGAGCATAACGCTGTTTTGCTGCAAACCCCGGACGGCAAACCGATATGTGTTGTCCAGGTTGCCGGATTAATTGCCAGAAGGATAATCTGTCAGATACAGCCTGGAATGGAAGTGTTTAAAGGACAGCGTTACGGAATGATTTGCTTCGGTTCACGACTCGATGTCTACTTGCCTGATGATGCTGAGCTTACTGTGACGGTCGGGGATAAAGTTGAGGCGGGAACGTCGCTTATCGGGCAATTTCCGATATCTTCGTAATACCTGAATCTTGCTTATGAAAGCCTCCGACCTGTCCGCCACCGGAGGACTCGTGCAAAATTCAGGTAATATCTTATTTGTTATCGGCAAAGCTTAATTGTCTTTATGGCATCGCAGTCGATTTAGACTATCCTATCGCCGGATTCCAGCAAGGTTTTTGTGAATCGGCGGTTTTTTTATAACGCATGTCAGCATCTGCAAAACGGAAAATTGGCATGAAAAAGACATACGAAATAGCGGTCATCCCCGGCGATGGAACCGGACCTGAGGTTGTTGCGGAGGGACTGAAGACGCTTGAAACGGCGGCCGCTAAATATAATTTTGCCTGCCATATCTGCACCTACGATATCGGCGGTGAGCACTACCTGACGACCGGCGAAACCATTTCCGATCAACAGCTTGATTCGCTCGCCCAAAAAGATGCCATTTTTTTGGGTGCCATCGGCCATCCGGACGTAAAGCCAGGAATTCTGGAGAAAGGTATTTTGCTGAAAACACGGTTTGCGCTGGACCAATACATCAACCTGCGACCCGTTAAGCTCTACGAAGGCGTCTATACCCCGATTAAGGATAAGCTCTCCGAACATGTTGATTTTGTTGTGGTCCGTGAAAATACCGAGGGACTTTATGCCGGTGCCGGTGGATGTCTGAAGCGCGGCACAGCAGATGAGGTCGCCATCCAGGAATCCATCAATACCCGTAAAGGTGTCGAACGTTGCATTCGCTATGCTTTTGAATATTGCCAAACACGCAACAGCGCCCGGAAAATAACCCTTTGTGGTAAAACCAATGTACTGACCTATGCTTTTGATCTCTGGGAACGAACCTTTTACGAAGTTGCCGAAGAATACCCGGATATTGAAGCCAATTATGCCCATGTTGACGCGCTTTGCATGTGGATGGTCAAAAATCCGGAATGGTTCGATGTTATTGTGACCGACAATATGTTCGGCGATATTATTACTGATCTTGGCGCAATGATTCAAGGCGGCATGGGTATCGCCGCCGGCGCCAATATCAATCCGGCCGGGGTATCCATGTTTGAGCCCATCGGAGGCTCAGCCCCCAAGTACACCGGCCAACAAAAGATTAACCCGATTGCGGCTATTTTGGCAGTCCAGTTGATGCTCGATACCATTGGCGAGAAAAAAGCAGCAACCAGTGTTGAAGCGGGTGTGGCCAAAGTTCTGCGAGAAGATATAAAAGATGTTGCAGCCGGCAAAATGGGACATTCAACCAGCGAGATCGGTGATCTGGTAGTGGATTATATCGAAAATAGCGATTAGCGATCTGGTAAAATATTTTTTGCAGCAAGCGCCAGGAAATTCAATTCTTTATTTTATATAGGGGAAGACCGTATGGCACAAAAGAAAATAAACATTGCAGTTGCCGGCGCGACCGGCGCCGTCGGCAATCAGATGATTCGCTGTCTTGAAGATATGGATTTTCCAATCAAATCCGTTGTCTTTTTGGCTTCCAGTCGTTCTGTCGGCCGCCAGCTTAAATTCAAGGGTGACTTGATCGATGTCAAAGAACTGCAAAAGGATTCCTTCAAGGGTATCGATATTGCGCTTTTTTCAGCCGGTGGCGGCACCAGCGAAACGTATGCTCCCTATGCTTTCAAGGATGGGTGTGTGGTTGTTGATAATTCAAGTGCCTGGCGAATGGATCCGCAGGTTCCGCTGGTAGTGCCCGAGGTTAACCCTCACGCCATTGGCCAGTATACCCAAAAGGGCATCATCGCCAATCCAAATTGCTCGACGATTCAGATGGTCGTTGCCCTGCATCCGATTCATCAAAAATTTGGGATCAAACGAATCGTCGTCTCCACCTATCAGGCGGTGTCGGGAACGGGTAAAAAAGCAATTGATGAGCTCTTTGACCAAACTCGCGCGATGCTTAACTTCCTGGATTACGAGAACAGGGTTTATCCGCACCGCATCGCGTTTAATTGTTTGCCCCATATCGACAAATTTATGGATAACGGGTACACCAAAGAAGAAATGAAAATGGTCAATGAGACCCGCAAGATAATGGAGGACGACGCCATCGCCGTCACGGCCACAACTGTTCGTGTGCCGGTTTTTTTCGGTCATTCCGAATCCGTCAATATTGAAACAAAAGAACCGGTATCGGCTGATGAAGTCAAAACTTTGCTGGCAAATACGCCGGGGATCAAAGTGATGGATGACCCCGCTAAAAATCTGTATCCACTGGCAACCGATGCGGCCGGACAGGATTTAACTTTAGTTGGACGGATTCGTCAGGATGAATCGATTCCCAACGGCATCAATATGTGGATCGTTGCAGACAACATCAGAAAAGGTGCGGCCACCAACACAGTGCAAATTGCTGAAATACTGGCCCAAGAATATCTTTCCTAAATTGAGCGTTTAGCGTTCAATTCGGCCTGGAGTATCAAATTGGAGAAAATTCCCGTTACAAAACAAGGGTTTGAGGCGCTTAAAAAAGAACTCGAAAATTTGAAAAAGAATGAGCGCCCGGAAAACCTCAACGCCATAGAGGAAGCCAGAGCGCACGGTGATTTGAGTGAAAATGCAGAATATGCGGCGGCTAAAGATCGGCAGGGATTTATCGAAGGGCGCATTGAATACAAATTGGCAAATATTGATATTATTGAAACGGACAAACTTCCTAAGGACCGGGCCGTTTTCGGCTGCAAAGTCGTTCTTGAAAACATCGAAACCGGCGAAGATGTCAGCTATCAACTGGTGGGTCCGGACGAGTCCGATATTGGAAATGGTCGCATATCGGTAACATCGCCGCTGGGGAGGGCCATCATCGGTCGCAAACCGGGTGATGAACTCTCGCTTCAGGTGCCCGGCGGCAGGCGTACTTATGAGCTAATTGAAATACTGTAGTTATCCGCCTCGGATATTCCATTATTCCGGTTAACTGAAGCATGATTATCATTGGAAGCCAAATCGTTTTAGAAATTAAAATCTTTACAACAAACCTATGGAGGTTGTCTTCGTGGCACGAATTACGATAGAAGATTGTCTCAGAAAAATTGGCAATCGATTTATGTTGGTCAACATCGTCTCTCAGCGCGTCCGGCAGATTCGCGAAGGATCAGATTACCTGGTAAGTTCTCCCAAAAATGAAGATATTGTCGTTGCATTGCGGGAAGCAGCTGCCGGAAAACTTGTACCAGTCGATACTGACGAAACAGAGGAATCCAAGACCTAAAACCCGTTGTCAAGTGGTAGCACTAAATATAAAGCACTAAATCGCGCTGTCGGTAAAGCCGTGCACCGTTATGACATGCTGCAGGACGGTGATCGCATTGTTGTCGGGATATCCGGTGGCGCCGATAGTCTAACGATGATGTGGATGCTGGCCGAGCGATTGCAGCGGATACCGATAAAATTTAAATTGTTTCCGGTGCATATTGATCCGGGTTTTGCAGGGGGCTTCAGCGAGGCGCTTCAAACCTACAGTGCGGAGGCCGGCTTCAGTTTAAGGGTTGAACATACCGATTATGGGATTTTAGGTCACAGCGCCATCAACCGCGAAAATCCCTGTTTTTTATGCGCCCGCTTGCGCCGCAAACGTCTGTTTGAAGTTGCCGCAGAGCTGGAGTGCAATAAACTGGCACTGGGGCATAATAAAGATGACGTTATCGAGACACTTTTTTTAAACATTTGTTTCGCAGGCGAAATCGGTACAATGGTGCCCTCCCAAACCATGTTCAAGGGTAGATTCACGATTATTCGGCCTCTGGCTCACGCCGATGAGGAAATCATCAGAGCCTTTGCCCGGGAGCAGCATTTTCCCGAATTTGTCAATCCGTGTCCTTCAGCCAGTAATTCAAAGCGTCGCGAAATAAAAACGATGTTAAAGCAGCTTTATCGTAACAACCCGAAAATTAAAGGCAATATCTTCAGGTCCATGAGCCGGGTAAAAACAGCCTATCTTCTGAAATAACATGAAAGATACCCAAAACCAGCGCGATTACCGCAACATCCCCATTGATAAGGTGGGTATTAAAAATTTGCGCTATCCGATCACGGTGCGCGATCGCCGCGATGGCACCCAGCATACCGTTGCCACCATCAACATGTACGTCGACCTGCCCCATGAGTATAAAGGTACCCACATGAGCCGGTTTGTCGAGATGCTTCATCTTCTGCAGCCGGAGATTTCACTGCAAATATTTTCTGAAATATTGACTAACATGAAGAAGCACCTCAATGCGGCTTCCGCGCACATTGAAGTAATCTTTCCTTACTTTATCGAAAAAAGAGCACCCGTTAGCGCATCGCCGGGTTTGATGGATTACACCTGTTGCATTATCGGCACCAGTGATGCGACTGGAAAAATCGATCTGGTTTCAGAAGTCATTGTGCCGATTTCTTCCGTCTGCCCCTGCTCATTGGAAATCAGTGATCAAGGTGCCCACAATCAGCGCGGAGAGGTGCAACTGGCAACTCGCTTTAAAAAATTCATCTGGATGGAAGATATGATCGAACTGGTGGAGGCGGCCGCCTCTACGGACGTTTATTCTGTTTTAAAGCGTGCGGATGAGAAAAGCGTAACTGAAGCGGCCTTTGCGAATCCCAAATTTGTAGAAGATATCGTACGGGATATTGCCAAGAAACTAAAAGAAGATGATAATATTACCTGGTTTTCGGTTAGTGCCGAAAATTTTGAATCTATCCACAATCACAGCGCATATGCGCATATCACCAGCGGTTAATCCAGGATTCGCAGGAGTCTTAAAGCCAGGGGTTCAGTGGATTTGCCCGGGGTGTTGAGCATGATGATATAGCGGCAGAGCTTGCCGTTGGCCCTTTTAATATAGCCGGCGCGCGTGCTGATACCGGAAAGCGTGCCGGTCTTGTAATACTCTCTGCCTGCCCGTCGCATAAAGTAATGGTAGGGCAAGAATTCCTGCAGTACACGATCCATTTGCGTGGCCGACACTTTATTGTCGCGGGATATGCCAGACCCCTCGACAATTGTCATATCCGCGATGTCCAACACCTGCCTGGCATAATCGGTTGCGATCGTGACTCCTTTGGCAAGGGTGCCTGGAGAACCGATGATTTGAGCGCCGGTGGCAATCAGCACCTGATTGGTCATAAAATTGCTGGAATACTCCAAAAGCCTTACGACGCTCTGATTGAGTGATGACAGGGACTCGTATCTGAATATCAATCGATCGACTTTAGCATTGACCCGTCCCAGTTTGATCTTGCCGCTGAAGCGGACCCCCTGTTTTCCCAGGAAATATTGGAAAAGCTTGCCGGCGTAGATCGGTATTTCATTTTTATTGTGCGAAAAAACGATGCGGCCCTCGTTTAGCCTCGAGGCCTTTATTTTTTTAACCACAAACGGCAGAAGCGGTGTCTGCGGCTCGGCGCTGACATATCCCTGTGCGGTGCGTTTAAAGGCGACCGTATTGAAATTGACACACAGGGCGCCATTGGGGGCATCATACGGTTGGGCGGACGATGTGATGCCCGGAATGGTCAACGGCTGTCTGAAATAGGAATCATCTAAAACCAGATCATTTATGGGGTTTGACTGTTTTAGGAGCACAGCAAGAATCTGTGAGATTTTAGAAAGCACCTCGGAAACCAGCAGCGGGTCGCCATAGCCCTTGATTTTCAGATTTGATTGCGGATCCAGATAGAATTCGGTCGGAAAACGGTAATGGTCACCGAGGTAATGCAGGCCCACCAGGGCGGTGAATATTTTTAAAATCGAAGCCGGTATCCGCTTCTGATCGGCATTTTTCGAAAATAAAATCTGTTCGTGGGCATCGGTGATCAGAATGGAATCCTTTTTACCGATAAAGGCATCCAGTTCAGAAAAATCCTGGGCCTGCAGTCCGGACGGGACAGAAAGGAGACCGGCCACTAAAAGCCGCAGCACATAGCGGGCAAGAATTTTTAGCTTTTGAGGACCCGATTGAACCGATGCGGATCGATTGTGGACGGTCGGATTTATGCGATCGGTAAGTGCCATATACAAATTAAAGTGTTTTTAGCCGGGTTGGCAAAAACGGATTTCTAAAATTATGCAGTCTCCGTTTATAGCCTGACGGATAGCGATATTGACAATTCGATTGTGACGGCTAAGGACTTTCAATGATTACGGTCACCGGGCCGTCATTAACCAATGCCACTGCCATCAGTGCTCCAAAGCGACCGGTCTGCACCCTGATACCCTGGTGGCGCACCCCATTGACAAACGTATTGTAAAGTTCGGTGGCTTTTTCGGGTTCGGCCGCTTCGATAAAGGAGGGCCGTCTGCCTTTACGGCAATCGGCCAACAGGGTAAATTGAGAAACGGCCAGTAATTCACCACCTGTTTCGAGTAACGAGCGGTTCATTTTGCCGTTCGGGTCTTCAAAAATTCTCAGGTTGATGATTTTGTTGGCCAGATAATCGGCATCTTTAGCGGTGTCGTCTCTGGCGACCCCCAACAAAACCAATAAACCGTTGCCGATTTGCCCCACTGTCTGGTCATCGACTTTGACCGAGCTTTGTCGAACTCTTTGAACAACGGCGCGCATTTATCGCAATCTTTTCTCTTTTTGCAAGGGGTTTGCTGGTCATTATCCGAAAACCTAATGCAAATTTTACAAAATGTTATTTCGTGACCATGTTACGGTATTATCGCACGATTTATTCGTTCGACCAACAGATAAAAATGAGTTTACCCTTTACGGCAGGCCAGCGGGTATGTCAAGATACGCGCACTTTGGTGCCGATATCATCTGATGGCCGCCGAATTTTTATTTAGGCGGCGTACCGTTGAATTCTTATTGGCTTGATGAAAATTTAATTATATAATATAAATAACTTATAAATCATATCAAATTATGATTTTTGTTTTTGCCAACAATTAACCGCATTGCCAAACCCGGTTGGCAGGTGGTCGGGAGATCGTCATTTGAAGAAACAAAACCTCTACACGAAATTGAACATAATTTTTGGCCTTTTCTTTTTCTTTCCGGTCCTGGGATTTCTCTTTTTTAGCATTAAATACGACATGCTATCGGACAAATACGTCCCGTTATTTTTTCTGGGCATCCTGATTTTTTCTTTTGCCGGATTTACCATACTCAAGAAGTTTTTTGATAAAATCTCCAATATATCGAAGCAAATGTCATCCAACTATTTAGGGGATTTTACGGATGATCAGATTTCTTCGGGCACCGATGAGCTTCAAAACATCGTTCAGTCCTTTAGCGCCATTGAGCAACGCTTTAGCAACACTTTTCATGCGCTTGAAAAAAAGGCTACCGAGATATCCATTCTTAAAGAACTTTCGGAGTTATGTTATGTCACTTTCGATCCGGAGGAGATTCTGCACATAACGCTTGAGCGTGCGTTGATGGTGTCTAATTCGGATTTAGGCTCGATTTTGACGCTTGACAAAGCCGAACCCAAGTCATTTCGGGTCAAAGCTACCGTCGGTCTTGGGAAATTTGTCAAAGCCGGCGACCGCATTGATTTTGATACCAGCATCGCCAAGTACGCCGTCATCAACAAATCCCCCCTCGTCGTAGAAGATATCGAAAGAGACAATCGCTTCGGAAGAGCCAATCTGGCGCATTACGGAACGAAATCCTTTGTCTGCATGCCGATTAAAACCAGCAAGGAGATTTTTGGGGTCCTGACGATTTCTTCGCGACAGGATCGCGTTTATACCCAGGAGGATGTTGAGGTCCTAACGCCTCTTTTGAGTAATGCGGCCTTTACTTACGCAAATCTGCGCCTGCTCAAAGAAAACGAACGCAACACGTTGCATTTGAAGTCCATTGAAAAAATATTTAAAATACTTATTTCCAGCTTCAGAGATACCGAATTGCTGCATGCCGTTCTCAACGAACTGCAAAGTGTGGTTCCCTTTGATCTTGCATTCGTGCTGACCCAGGATGAAGCCAAGCCCGGGCATTTAAAGATATTCGATTTGCTCATCAGCGGGTCCTCAAACCTGGTTAGAGGCACCAGTTATCCCATCCGGGACTCAGTTCTAGGAAAAGTATTCAAACAGGAAAGCAGTCTTCTGGTGGACAATACCTGTTCGATGGCCAATGCACTGGATCGTGAGCTTTTTGCCGACCAGGGTTGCACTGCCTGTCTGCTGACCCCTCTAAAAAGCGACGGCAACGTAACCGGGATTTTGGCCCTATCCGCGCGCGAGCCGGCCATGTTTTACAATGCGCACAAACTCATTGCCTGGATAACCAATGGGCTTTCGCTCGCGATTGAACGCAATCGGCTGTCGGCGGCGGTTGTCAAACGAAATCAAGAATTGGATACCATCCGCCAGGTCGGCAGCGCTCTGGCGTCGTCCACATTTGATATTAGTAAAGTTCTGAAATACACGATGGACATGATTCGCGAGGTGATGAATGTCGAAGCCGGTTCTTTGCTTTTTCTGGAAGGGGATGAACTTGAGATCGCCGTCGCATTCAATATTAAGATCAAATCCATGAAAAAATTTCGACTCAAAATCGGCCAGGGAATTGCCGGTTATGTGGCGGCCAGGGGCAAATCCATCCTGGTCAATGATATTGAAAAATCGCCTCATTTTTTTCCAATGGTGGATGAGTCCACCGGCTTTCAAACCCAATCGGCCCTATGTGTGCCCATGGTTTCACAGGGAAAGGTCATCGGTGTCATCGAGGTGCTCAACAAGATTAACGGGGAATTTGATACAGATGACAAGGATCTTTTGCAATCCATCGCAACGTCAGTTTGCATTGCTTTAGAAAACGCCCGTCTGTACAAAGAAACCGTTAGCATGGCCGAACAAGAGCGCGACATCCGGCATATGTTTCAAAAGTTTGTTCCCAAAGAAGTTCTGGATAAAATCCTTTACGATTCCGAAAACGACAAGCCGGTGGTTGAAGAAATAAAAACGCTGACCCTGCTCAACATTGATATTCGCGGTTTTTCGGATCTTTCCCGCAAGATCGGCTCTCAAAAAACGGTCTCGTTGCTGAATAGCTTTTTCTCGGTTATGGGGGGTGTTGTCTTCAAGCACGCTGGCATTGTAGATAAATATTTGGGAGACGGTTTTTTAGCTCTTTTTGGTGCGCCGGTGTCCAGCACCAAGGACGCTGATAATGCAATCGCTGCCGGTTTTGAGATGAAAAAATCCCTGGATGCGGTCAATCGATATTTAGAGCGCAAATATGACACCACTGTCACAATAGGGATCAGTATTCATACCGGTGAGGTTGTGGTTGGCAATATCGGCTTTGAGCAAAAAATGGATTATACGGTGATCGGCGATCCCGTCAATACGGTCTTCAGGTTGCAGAATCTGACGAAATCATTTCCAAATGGTATTTTAATCAGTGAAAACACCCTGCAGGCGGCGCGAACACGCCCACATGTCGGAGAAATTAAGACATCGACTGACCTTGCCCAGGAACTCGGCGACATGAAAGTATTTGAGTTGCTCGGTGGAAAAACGGATAAACCCTATGTTGTTGCCGCCCGTTAGCAATCCTTTGCGCTTCACATTTCTTTTTGCTTGCGAAAATATAACAACCGCTGGTGTAGTTTAGCAACTGACACCACCACCGATTACTGACAACGATCCATTTACAAATCAGGCTAACGCACGCGTTTCAAAGTGAGATGGTGACGGAGAAAACCATGGAAGATAAGGGAGACCAGGGGTTTTTAAAAGGACAATTTCTGATGGCGATGCCCGGTCTGGTGGATCCCAATTTTCACCAGACGGTCACCTGTATGTGTGAACACAACGCCGAAGGCGCCATGGGGGTGGTCATCAATCGGGTTCATCATGCCTTAACGGCCAAGGATATCTTTGAGGAGCTAAACTTGGATTATGCACCCCGGGCGGAACGTATTCCGATCCACCTCGGGGGGCCGGTCCACATTGCTGAAATCTTTGTGCTTCATGGACCCCCGTTTGACTGGCAGGCCTCTTTAAGGATCACCCCCGATGTTGCCCTGAGCAATACAAAAGATATTATCGAGTCGATTGCATCAGACCAGGGGCCGGACTCATTTATCATCACACTCGGATGCGCCGGTTGGGGCCCGGGTCAGCTCGAAGCTGAAATCAAGCAAAATGCCTGGTTAACCTATCCGGTGTTCGAGGAGAATATCTTTAGGATGCCGGTTGAAAATCGTTGGGAGGAGGCGGTCAGAAAGATGGGAATCGATCCGAGGCTGCTTTCCGACAGGGCGGGTCACGCTTAATCTGATTTTTGGTTTTTAGCGGCGGGCTTGACTGGAATTAGCTTTAGCTTTGGGTTTTTTTTTCTTCAAACAGTCTTTGTCTTTTCTGACAAAAGCGCACAGTTTCGGATTATAATATTCTTTGCAGTTGAGCGGATTATAAAGCGGACATTCAGGATGCTTCTCGGACATAAACACGCGTTCCCTTCTTAAATTAAATTCCCGAGGCCAAAACGGCGTTTTTGTACCACAAAAACTCCGGCTTTACAAGGTATTATATCACAATTCAGCGAGGGCTTAAAGGCATCCACTGTTTCCACCCTGGCGAAAGCTGTGGTTTTTTCAGTTAATCCCCCTTTTCATCGACCTAACCCGACTGCCAAAGTGGTCACATTATAGCAAAAATGTAATTAAAATTCATTTACCTGCATTGCGCCGCAAAACACGCATAAATTGAAAAATGCATAAAAATATATAATATTATTTCATCATTTCTAAATTTTAGGCATATTAGATCCATTAAGGTATTTATACTGCCTTGCACAATAATGTTTTTCCATACGGAAGTGCGGCATAAGGGGTTGTCGAAAAAATGCGTTTGATTACCGGAACGTTTTCTGGACAATCACTACAAAACCCCTATTTGGGGAGGTTGAAAAAATGATAACAGCAGGAATCGATTGCGGTGCCAAAAACACCAAGACCATTATCTTGCAAGATGGTGAGATTATCGGCAAAGGCATGGTCCTGACTGGCCTTGAACAGGAAAAAGCCGTTGAGGAATCCCTGGAGCAGGCCGCAAAAGATGCCGGCATTTTGAAAGATGACGTCCAAAAAATTTATGCCACGGGCTCAGGCAGCAAAACTGTAAAAATGGCCGATGATACCCTCAATGACATCCAGGCCATGGCTAAGGGCGCCCATTTTTTCTTTCCCAATGCCCGTACCGTGGCCGATGTTGGTGCTGAAGAGGCCCGGGCGGCTAAAATTGATGAAAAGGGCAATCCGGTTGATTTTGCGATTAATGAAAAATGTGCTGCCGGCGCCGGCGTTTTTATTGAAGGAATGGCCCGGGCGCTTGATGTGACCATTGAAGAAATGGGCTCCCTGTGTCTGCAATCGGACAAAGAAATTCCCATGAATGCCCAGTGTGTTATTTTTGCAGAATCAGAGGTTGTCGGACTGATCCACTCTAATACCGACAAGCCGGAGATCAGCAAGGCTATCCATGATGCGCTGGCCAGCCGAATCGCATCCATCATTCGCCGCATCGGCGTAAATGAAGATATTGTCATGGTCGGCGGTGTAGGTTCCAACCCGGGATTTATATCGGCGATGAAAAGGGAATTGAAAGTCGATAGCATCTATATCCCGGATGAGCCGCAATTTGGCGCCGCCGTCGGTGCCGCAGTTGTGGCTGCAGAAGGTTAAAAACAGTCAGTTGTTAATCGTTATTTGTTATTGAAAATATTTTAAACCTTGCTGCATTTATTAGCGCATAACCACGATACCGCTGGAAAATACCGGCATGGCAGAAGAACAAAAACAGGAATTCTGGCGCTGGCCCGAGTCCAGCTGGAAGAATCCGGAAATTGATTGGAATGTTGCCCGATATATTACGGTCGGCATTGATGTAGGTTCCGTCAGTTCTCAGGCTGTAATAATGGCAGATGGCAAAATTTTGGCATACAGCAACATGCGCACCGGCTCGAACAGTCCCAGCAGTGCCCGCAACGCGTTTGAATTAACGCTGGCGGCCACCGATATGCCTGAAGACCGCATGGATTATTGTGTCGGCACCGGTTATGGACGGATCAATGTTCCGTTTGCGGACCGCACAATTACCGAAATTGCCTGCCATGCGCGCGGCGCCAATTTTATTTACGGCAATGGGGTTCGCACCGTTCTGGATGTCGGCGGACAGGATATTAAGGCCATCCGGTGCGACGAGAAGGGCAAAGTCAGCAATTTTATGATGAATGATAAATGTGCCGCCGGCACCGGGCGCGGCATGGAAGTCTTTTCAGAGCTGCTGCGCGTGCCAATTAGTGATGTCGGCGACCGGTCCTTTGAGTTTGAAGGCGAAGAGCCTGCGGCGGTTTCAAACACTTGCGTGGTTTACGCCAAATCAGAGGCCACCGGGCTGTTGCGCAAAGGCTGGAGCATAGAAGAAGTTCTGGCCGCCTATTGCAAGGCCATGGCCGAACGGATTTACGAGTTAATCGAACGCCTGGGCGTCAAAGCCGAGTTTGCGGTTACCGGCGGAATGGCAAAAAATCGCGGGGTGATGGATCGTTTGATGCCCTTGGTCGGACTCGCGCGTATGCAAACCAAATGGGATACCCAGATTGCCGGCGCTGTCGGTGCCGCGCTGTTCGGGTTGAAGCTATGCCAAAAAGGCAAAGGCAGGAAGAAGTAATTTTTTGTTTGTTATCGGCTATTGGGTGTTGGTTATTAGTTATTGGTTTAAATAGGTGTCAGGTGTCTTGTTTCTAGTCTCTGTCGTCTGTCTTCTGTCCCCTGAAACCCAAGGATTGGCTGACACCCGAACACTGAAACCAAAGTATTGCTGACACCTGCATTTTGTGGAATCTGGCACTGGTCTTCTCAAAGAGGAGAATGTAGGGTTGGCGTCGTAGGATATAAAGAATGAGCACCATAAGAATAACTATTGATGGGAAGCAACTTGAGGTAGCTGCCGGGACGAGCATCTTGGCGGCTGCCCGCAAAGCAGACATTTATATCCCCAGTTTGTGCTATCATCCGGATTTGCCGCCTGCTAAAGACCGCCCTGCGGTTCAAGCCGTTTTTCACGGTGAACTCAAAATCAAAAACGCCCGGCCAGAACAGCCTGGAATAGGCTGCGGCATCTGTTTGGTTGAGGTCGAAGGCCAGAGCGACCTGGTGGGTTCCTGTGCAACTGAAGTGTCTGATGGCATGGTGGTGATGACCCACAATGATCGTGTAAAGGAAAAACGCCGGGAAAACCTGCTGCCGATCATGGCCCGGCATCGCCATGCCTGCCTGACCTGCGCCCAGCAGGAAGGATGCCCCCGGACCCCGTGTTCGGCCAATGTGCCGGAGGCTGAGCGCTGCTGCGCTCTGTTCGGGCATTGTGAACTGCAAAATGTTGCCGACTTTGTCGGCATCCCGGATTCAACCCCCAGATGGGTGCCCACCGATTTTGCGGTATTCAAAAATCATCCACTGTTTGAAAGAGACTATAATCTGTGCATTGGCTGTACCCGTTGCGTGCGTGCCTGCTGCGATATGCGGGGCATTGAGGCGCTCGGCTTTGTCTTTGATAAAAACGGTCAGGTTCAGGTGGGCAGCGTTGCTGAAACACTGGAAGATTCCGGCTGTAAATTTTGTACGGCCTGCGTCGAGGTGTGTCCCACCGGCGCCCTGGTGGATAAATCCGTTGAGCCGGCAACCCGCGAGGCGGATCTGGTTCCGTGCAAATCCGCCTGTCCGGCTCATATCGATGTTCCCGGCTATCTGAGGATGTGCGCCCGGGGCAAACGGCATGCAGCCAACGCCATCATCAGAGAAAAAGTGCCGTTTCCCGGCGTACTGGGACGGGTTTGCATTCACCCCTGCGAAGACGTCTGCCGCCGCGGTGAGGTCAATGAACCCATTTCCATTTGCGCGCTGAAACGCTATGCCGCTGACGGTGAAAAGGGCCTGTGGAAAACTCAAAACCGGATCGAGGCCGATAGCGGCAAGAAAGTGGCGATCGTGGGCGCGGGTCCGGCCGGGCTTACCGCCGCTTTTTATCTTCGCAAAAAAGGTCATGGGGTCACGGTTTTCGACGCCGGTCAGGCCGCCGGCGGCATGATGCGTTACGGGATCCCTGAATATCGTTTGCCCAGAAAAATATTGGACAGGGAAATCGCTGAAATTCTGGACCTCGGGATTGATTTACAAACCGGCCGGACGCTGGGCAAAGATTTTACACTCGATCAGTTGACCGACGACGGCTATGACGCCGTTTTTTTAGGAGTCGGTGCCCGGGCCAGTCGGCGCATCCCGCTGGTCGGATGCAATCTGCCGGATGTGATGTGGGGGGTCGAATTTTTGCGCCGGGTGGCCGAAGGCGAGGAAATCAAACTCAAAGACAGGGTAGTGGTTGTGGGCGGTGGTAATGTCGCGCTAGATGCCGCCATGACAGCACGGCGCTGCGGTGCCGGCGATGTAAAAATGGTTTGTCTGGAATGTCGGGATGAAATGCCCGCCAGTTCCTGGGAACTGGAAAAAGCCCGGGCCGAAGGCGTTGAGGTGATGTCGTCCCGGGGTCTGGATCGCGTGATCAGTGAGGACGGCAAAGTAACCCGCATGGATCTGGTGGAATGTACCTGCGTGTTTGACGAGCAAGGCCAATTTTGTCCGGAATTTAGTGAGACCAAAGAATGCATTCTGGTGGATCAAGTCATCATAGCGGCCGGGCAGGCGACCGATCTTTCGTTTCTGAAAGACAACCATGTGGTAAAGGTCGACCGCGGCCTGATTGTGGTCAATCCGGACTCTTTAGAGACGGACGCTAAAGGCATCTATGCCGCTGGCGATGTCACTGCAGCGCCGGGCGCAATCATCGGCGCTATTGCGGCCGGCCGTCAGGCAGCGTCGTCGATCGATGAGGCCCTGGGCGGTTCCGGTGATATTGATGACCTTTTATTTGCCCGTGGCAACCCGGATCTTTTTCTGGGACGTGATGACGGTTTTGCCGCCCGGGCCCGGGAAAACGTTCCGCAGCTGGATGCCGCCGCACGCATCAAAGGATTTCAGGAGATCACAAAAGGCTACAGTGATAGGCAGGCGATCCGGGAAGCCAGGCGTTGCCTGCAGTGTGACCTGCGGCTGCATCTGGGCTGTAACCCCGCACCGCCGGAGCCATGGCTGTCCTTTGACGAGGAGCATGTCAACCAGATTCCTGAGTCCGAAGGGGTCTTTAAACTGTTGGATGCAGATCGCAATGTGCTGAGCATCAAAGGCACGGCTAATTTACGGCAGGAACTTTTAATGACCCTGGAAGACAATCCAAACGCAACGCTGTTTGCATACGAAGAAGACAAGCTGTTTTCACAGCGGGAAAGTGAGCTGCTGCAGAAATATCTCCAGCAGCACGGTCGGATGCCGGGTGGGGCAGGGGATGATCTTTTCTAATGCCTGGCCTCCGGTCACTGGCTCCTGGCAGCTGATCCCGATTTTTTTGGCCAGCGGCCAACAGCTAATTGAGTACTTTACGCAGATTGATAAACGCGCTGCGGTCAAAGCCGAGGGTTTTAAAAAAAGAAAGCAAATCAGTTGAATCCCAGCGCACCGTGGTATAGACATTTTCAATGCCCGCGCCCTTGTAAATTTCAAATATTTTTTGGGCCATATCAGCGCCGATTCCCTGGCCCATAAAATCGGGATCCACACCCACGGTCGCAATCCAGGCACTTTTGGTCTCGCCAAAACCGGCGGTCAGAATGTAGCTGATCATAAAGCCCACGACTCTGCCCTGGTGTTCGGCCACATAGCAGGCTTCCTTTCCGTTTTGGGCGTGCCCTTCAACAACTCTTTTAAAGTCCGGTTCGACCGGCCGGCGCGTAATCGCGGCGTAAATTTGGGTGATCACTTCCGCATCTTCGACTTTTAGCCGTCTTATTTGAAAATTCTCCACGGGCAAATTCCTTATCGCTGGAATGGTTAATCGGTTCTGATAATTTTTACCTTATGACCGACCCAATTGGGCGGGAGGTAAACCCGACCACTGTTGCCGCTGGACTTGACCCGCTTTTCGATCATTTCTTCGCCGTATATTTCAAACTTTACCTTGTTATTCGGTGTCGCAGCGGTGGGTTTATTTCGATCATCAATTTTTTTCTTATTTGGATTTTTTGCATTCGCCACGATAAAATGCCTCTTCGTTTGCGTAGATGGTTGATCCAATCAGAAACACTTTATAAATCAGCCCACCGCCAGGTATGCGCTGCAGGCTGCCGCAGCACCGCGTCTAAAATCCAACTCGGTGCTGGCAATTTCATCTAAAAATGAATATTTTGTTTGGTCTCCAATACAGCCTTTGATGGGCTATCTAAGAATAGATGATCTCATAAGATATTGAAATTACGTTTTTAATTTAAAGAAGGCATTCTGATAAAATATCTGATAAAGCTACATTAAAGCTACATTGTATCATAGTCAAGTAAAAATAATTAAATCTGTCAGCGGCCCAAATCAATTTTATTTTTCGCACTCAAGCTTCAGGTGATCCGGAACAATCATGGCTTCAACAATGATTTCTTTGAATGATAGCGCTTTGACCCCCAGATCGTATTCTTCACTCAAATCGTTAATCTGGTCAAAGCAGTTGTGGCAGGGGGTGATGACGAATTTTGCGCCGGTCGCTTTAATTTGATCGGCCTTTAATTTTCCTGAGGCCATGCGGTAGGGTTTATAGTCAGGGCCCATCGGCATAATTCCGCCCCCGCCGCCGCAGCAATGATTGTGTTCCCGGTTGGGTGCCATATCCCTGAAATCTTCGGCGATGTACGGTATGATTTTACGGGCCTGTTCCCACAGGCCGCCGTTGCGGGATACATTACAGGGATCCTGATAGGTGATCGGTTCTTTGATTTTTTTGTCGGAATCGATTTGAATGCGACCGTCCCGCAGGTATTCATGCAGCAACTGCACATAATGCTTAATTTTAACCGGCGGCTTGCCATCCGGGTAACCGGCCATATAGGGGCCCTCGAAGGCCATCGAACGATAAGCGTGCCCGCACTCTGTTATTAGAATATGCTGCGCCTTTAATTCCTGCGCTTTATCGTAAACATTTTTGACCTGTTTGCCGGCCAATGTGCGGTTGCCTGCAAACATCGGCAAATTGGTGCAATCCCAGCCAAAGGTGGGCATGGTCCAGCTTTCTTTAGCAGCTGCAAAAATTATGGCGGCGTAAGAAATGTCCTGGGGGTAATAAACCGGTTCGCGCGGATTGACGGTATACATGTATTTGGCGTCGGGTTGGTCGATCGGGATCGTTACCCCTTCGTAATCGTCCTCGACTTCTTCGACCATCCACTCGCAGGTATCGACAAGCTCTTCTACGGGTATGCCCATGTGATTGCCGGTTTTGTCGCAATGATCTGAAAAGAAAGCCAGCTGCTTGGGTGTTATACCCTGAGAATGGCAGACGCTGCGTGCCACGGCGATCATGGTGGCGACGTCGATGCCAAAGGGGCAGTACATCGAACAGCGCTTGCACATGGTGCATTGCAGCCAGGCGATTTGGTAGCATTTTTCCAGAAAGGCGCGATCCACTTTGCCTTTGCGGCGGTACATCTCACCCAGCGTGTGGCTGAATTTATAGGCCGGACTCAAACGCGGATCCCGGTCGTTGGCGACATAGACAAAGCAACTTTCAGCGCACAAACCGCATCGCGAGCAAATACTCAGCCAGGTTCGAATGCGGGCGCCATCGTTGGCGTTCAGTATTGCGCGCACCCGATCTACATCCACGGGTGCATCCGTATTATTTTCAAATTCAAATTTTTTCTTAGTAGGACTTGTCATTAAAAAGCCTCGGCTCTATATGCAGACCTATAAGTGTTACACATATTTAGGTATTACCACGAAGTTCACGAAGGACACGAAGCGAGAAATTAAAAAATTTATTTTATCTTCGTGATTCTTCGTGCCCTTCGTGGTGAATAAATTTCAAAATGCCTTTTCGCAACTACCAAGACCTTGCCCCCCTGCGCCCCCCCATCTCAAAGCCGATAAACGCCCGGGTGAGGAAAAAAAGAACCATATGGCCCAGTTTGGTGGTCGGGATCAGGATCAATAGAATCTGGCTGAATAAAATATGCAAGATCAGCAGTACTTCATAGGGCCCCCATTGATGGTAGGCCAAAAACCCGGTGATAAACGGTAACATCGTGATGCCCAGCAGGGCATAATCCCAGGCGCTGGTTAAAATGCGAACCTCCGGTCTGATGCGGCGGCGTGCAATTAAGAACAGGGCCGCGGCGATAAAAATCAGGGTCAGCCCGTCTGAAAGTCCATCAGGCATAGACCAGAGGCGGACGCCAAAAGCTTCTTCCCACAAAACAATGTGGGCGCTTAAAAAGAGCGGTACGGCCAGTAACGACAGGTGAAAGATAAAGGCTACGATGGAAAAAACCGGCTGCTGCCGCATGGAGGCACTGGCCCAGGGAATCATCCATTGAAAAATCGATCGCAATCCCCAGGCCAAACTGAAATGATTGTAAATGACGCGATCCTTTTTGCGGCTTAACCGGAATAAAAAAGCCAATCGGATTAGCAGGCCGCCGACAAAAAATATAAAGGTAAACCACAGAGCCGGGCCGGTCAAAATTTCATAAATGCTGTTCCAGTTTATATCGCTTTCCATCATCATGTTCCGAGTCACCGATCACCCGCAGAGCGGGTGGCTTGCATTTTTCCACCATAGGCGAAAAAAAGCCAAGGTACGGCAGTGCCTTAAGTTGATAAACAGTATGCCTTGGCAGATTCTCTCCCTTTCCGGCATACGGTAGGGCATGGGAGGGGATTGTCAAATCCCAGCTATTTGACAATTTTGATAATTTCTTTGAATTTATTGCCTTTGGCGATTTTAAGCAATTCAAACAGGACGGTTTCGGTACTGGTCAGGCCGGCACCCGCTGCTTTGCTTCTTTCAAGGCCAATTTGTTTATTTTCAGCAGTCCGGGATGCAACCGCATCGGCGACAACCTGGACATCGTAATTCAGATCAACCAAATCGGCTGCGGTCTGATAAACGCAGACATGGGCTTCAATACCGGCAACCAGCATGTTTTGACGATTTAGCGTTTCGAGTTCTTTGATAAACGCCTCAGTACCGCAACAACTGAAACTGAGTTTGCTCAACGGGTTTTGGTTCGGCAAAAGCTCGGCGATATCCGGTATTGTCGGTCCCAGTCCAGCGGGGTTTTGTTCGGCCCATAAGATGGGGAGTTCGAGTATTTGGGCGCCCTTGACCAATTTGATAATATTATCAAAAAAGCTTTGTTTATTATGCATGGTCTGCGCCAGTTTGCCCTGAACATCGACTAATACCAGCGCGCTGTTTTCGGTTGTCAGCATTAATTTATCCTCCTTCAAAAAAACAGGGCAGAGTTTGGAAGACTCTGCCCTCTGATTTTTGATTTAATAGGAAAAATTTAAAAACTTGTCAATGGAAAATTCAGAAGCTAATTTAGGTTTCAGGTTTCAGCGGACAGCGGTCAGACGCCAGAAGAATGAAGGAATTTGACAGGTTAAACCAAGTTTATTGTCTGGATGGATGCGGCTTTATTTATAATAGCTTAACTCCTTATTTTGTATACTTCCGCTTTGTTTTCCGAAAAGGCCGTGATCGCTTTATGCTGATGCGCGGTCAGCTGTTTGAATTTTACGCCAATTCCATTTTGGCTGCTCCAGACGATGTCACCGGTGATCGCCAGTGGCTTCTGATAGCGGGGAGCTGAAAATGTCATGATGATTTCCTGGCCGCTGAAAAAGGCGTTGCCGGTCTCGATAAATACCCCATGATCGCTGATATCCAGGATATATCCGTCGAACTGACGGCCCTGTACGGCATACGTTAAGGGTATTAAACAGGCTTTGCGCAGATATCTTCGTCGGTCGTCGCTATTATTGGGGTGAACTTTTTTTTGCAATTTTTTCAACAAAGCGGTCTGCTGCTCATCGGACATCTCGATGACCAGTTTAAACATATAATCGCTGAATTCGTCTTTTAATAATTCTTTTAAGATTATAATTAACTGGTCTTCAGAAATATGGTTGATTAACTCAAATAAACGCTCGATGACCGGGTATTTGCCAAACGGCGTAAAAGATGCCTTCATTCTTAACTCCTCAAAAAATTCGACACTCGGCCGAAATTTATTTCATTACTTTTTATGTAATATTCAGATATTTGTTCGGTTGTCAGATGCAATATCGGTCGAGTTAACGGTTAACTTGAAGACGAATCCATGAAAATAGATATAAAAATCCGTATAATTGGCAAAACTTATAGTCGCACTTCAAAGGTATGGCAGACGCTGGAAGGGGGGGTTGTCCATTTGGCGCAGCGGCTTTGACTGCCATATCTTTTTTATTGCCAAACCCAACTTCTTTCTGTTATAGCCATTTTATTTAATTTCAATTGTTTAATTGATGAGGGGGATTTATTTTTCTGATTGAGAATCCTTGTTTGTGAAAGGCGTTTTCGATGGCCCGGCAATTCTCACGCGGTGGGATAGCGGCGGTCTGGTTAATTCGGGGAATTCCGCCGGGGAAACCTTTAATCAAAAGAAAAGGAGGTAATACAATGAAGCGTTTCAAACTACTTGTAGCTGTTTTTCTAGCAGTTGTTCTGACGGCAGGTATTGCGCTGGCCGGGACGCTTGAGGAAGTTCGCGCCCGAGGTCATCTTATAGCCGGTGTGAACGGGGGTGTATTCGGTTTCAGTATGCCGGATGACAAGGGCGTCTGGAAGGGGCTGGATGTCGACACCGCCAGGGCGATGGCCGCAGCTGTATTCGGTGATCCCAACAAAGTTAAATTTAGCGCGCTTACGGCGGTTCAGCGTTTGCCGGCGCTTCAGGCCAAGGAAATCGATGTGCTGTGCCGCAATACGACCCAGACATTAACCCGCGAAACCATCAATGGTTTGAATTTCGCGCATGTGAACTATTACGATGGTCAGGGATTCCTGATATCCAAAAAATTAGGGATTAAGAGTGCCAAGGAACTGGAGGGTGCGACAGTCTGTGTGTTACCGGGCACAACCACCGAAATGAATGCGGCTGACTTTTTCCGTGCCAACAACCTGAAATGGAAACCGGTGGTCATCGAGCAAACAGCCGAATTGAACAAGGCCTTTTTTGCCGGCCGCTGTGACGTCCTGACTTCGGATATGTCTCAATTGGCCGCGCAGCGATCGGTTTCACCGAATCCGGCCGAATATGTATTGCTGCCTGAGATTATTTCCAAAGAACCCCTTGCTCCGGTCGTGCGTCATGGGGATGACCAGTGGTTTGACATTGTTAACTTTACAGTCATGGCCATGATCAACGCCGAAGAACTGGGGATTACCTCGAAAAACGTAGATGATATGCTCAAAAGTAAAAATCCGGAAATTCAGCGTTTTCTGGGGGTATCTCCGGGTATGGGTAAAGCTCTGGGACTGGATGATAAATGGGCCTATAATATCATCAAAATGGTCGGGAACTATGGCGAAATCTATGAACGCAATGTCGGGCCGAATACACAGTTAGGCTTAGATCGGGGACTGAATGCATTATGGACCGAAGGTGGTATCATGTATGCCGCTCCGTTCAGATAATCAGTCAGAAAGGTGCCTCGTTTTTCAAATGGGGCACCTTTACCATCAGAATGCATTTAGCATAATCTCAGCAATTTTGCAGAAATCCGATTCGATTTACGCTTAATATAAAGACAGCCATGGTAACTGACGAAAACGCAATCCAGGCGGACGCCAGTTTGCCTGAAAAAGTTCCATTCTGGCTTGATCCCCAAAAGCGTGCCATTGTTTATCAGATTGGCGTGCTGTGTATGTTCGGACTGCTGGCCTACTATCTTATCTCTAACACGCTGATCAATCTTGAAAAGCAAGCGATTGCCACCGGATTTAGTTTCCTGAACAAGGAATCATCTTTCGAGATCGGCGAGACCGTGATTCCTTATTCGGCAGCCAGCACCTATGGGCGCGCCCTGGTGGTCGGTGCCCTCAATACGCTGAAAGTCTCTTTTATCGGCATCGTGATCACGTTGATTTTAGGGACCATCCTCGGGGTGTCCCGCCTGTCAAGCAACTGGCTGGTTTCAAAAATTGCCGCTATCTACATTGAGGTGATGCAGGATATCCCGATATTGCTGCAGCTGTTTTTCTGGTATGCGATCTTTTACGAATCCCTGCCATCGCCGCGACAGGCGCTCAATCCTGTTCATGGGCTCTTTTTCTGTAACCGCGGTGTTATCTTTGCCGTTCCCGAAACCCATCCTGCGCATCAGTATATACTTCTCGCACTAGTTATCGGTTGCATCGGGGTTTACTTTTTCCGGCGCTGGGCTAAAAAACGGCAGGATGCAACCGGACAGGCGCTTCCGGTTTTCCGCATTTCGATCGGCACCATCATTTGCCTGCCGTTGATTACCTGGCTGGTTTTTGGCGCCCCAATAAAAATGGATGTGCCTGAGCTGACGGGTTTTAACTTTAAAGGCGGAATGACGCTTAGCCCCGAATTCATTGCCCTGCTCTTGGGCCTGGTACTGTATACGGCCGCATTCGTGGCTGAAGTGGTGCGTGCCGGGATTCAATCGGTGAGTAAAGGCCAGCGCGAGGCCGCTATGTCCATTGCCTTGAAACCGACGCAGGTATTAAATCTGGTCATTTTACCCCAGGCGTTGCGGGTGATTTTACCCCCGCTGACGAGCCAGATGCTCAACCTGACCAAAAACAGTTCGCTGGCGGTGGCCATAGGGTTCCCGGATTTTGTTTCGGTGGCCAACACCACCATCAACCAGACCGGCCAATCCATTGAAGGCGTGGCCCTGATCATGGCGGTCTATCTCATTTTCAGTTTGTCCACATCGGCCTTTATGAACTGGTACAATAAAAAGGTCAAACTGGTCGAAAGATAAAGAGCGCATGGAAGCTTACGTTCAAAAGACACCGCTAGAAAAGTTAAAACCACCGGTGACCCATGTTGGTGTGATCGGATGGGTGCGAACCAACCTGTTCGATGGCTGGTTTAACTCCCTGCTGACGCTCTTAACTCTGTATTTTCTGTGGGAGGTTGTGCCCCCCCTTGTTCGATGGGCATTTATCGACAGTGTCTGGAATACAACCGGAGCTGTTTGCCGGGATGCAGACGGGGCCTGCTGGTCGATTATCACAACCAACCTGCGTTTTATCCTTTTCGGCTTCTATCCGTATGATCAGCAATGGCGGCCGCTGATTGCCATCCTGATCTTATGTGGTTTGCTATTTTACAGTCGCGACCGAAATCATTGGAACAAGTATTTTGGTTATGGCTGGATCATCGGTCTGGTGGTGATGGGATTCCTGATGAGGGGAGGGCTCTTTGGGTTACCTGGAGTAGAAACCACCCAATGGGGCGGGTTACCGTTGACGCTGCTGCTATCGATTTTTGGACTCACAGCCGCCTATCCCCTTGGTGTGATATTGGCGTTAGGTCGTCAGTCAAGAATGCGGGCGATCAAGGTGTTGTGTGTCGTTTACATTGAATTAATCCGCGGCGTCCCCCTGATCAGTCTCTTGTTTATGGGGTCGATTATCTTTCCGCTGTTTCTGCCGGAAGGCATTACCATCAATCAAATCCTAAGGGCTCAGGTGGCCATAATTCTTTTTACGGCCGCCTACATCGCCGAAGTGGTGCGCGGTGGTTTGCAGGCGATGGCGCGGGGGCAATATGAAGCCGCCGAAGCCATTGGTTTAAACTATTTTCTGACCATGCGCTTGATTATTTTACCCCAGGCCTTAAAAATTGTGATACCACCTACGGTGAGTATACTCATTTCCGCATTTAAAGATACGTCGCTGGTGGTGATCATTGCGCTCTGGGATCTGCTAAAAACCACGCAGTCCACGCTTTCAAATCCCGAATGGATGGGGTTCAGCCGCGAGGCCTATATTTTTGTCGCCATTCTCTATTTTTTAGGCTGTTTTT
Organism: uncultured Desulfobacterales bacterium; assembly: GCA_947259495.1. Lineage (GTDB taxonomy): Bacteria > Desulfobacterota > Desulfobacteria > Desulfobacterales > JAHEIW01 > JAHEIW01. Next base: position 322,006 of record CAMYLV010000002.1, read on the forward strand.
CGATGGCGAATTACAGTCGCAGGCTGGAAAAGGAATTGTCAACCGAAGATCATTAAATTCATGCTGATTTGTTTTCTAGCCAAGGTTTTTTACCACGAAAACCCGAAATTTAGAAAGCACAAATTTTTTATTTCTTTTTCGTGTTTTCGGTTATTTGTGCTTTCGTGGTCAATCCATTTATTGTCGGTTTATAGGGGTTGTCAAAAAAGCGTTGCGGTATCCAAACGTTTTTTTCTACAACCCCTTATGCCGCACTTCCGTCTTCCGGAACATTATTATGGAAAACGGTATAACCGGATTAATTTGTCATAATGCGAGGTTTAAAGTGAACGAGGAAGCAGCGAAAGGTACCGACATGCAGGCAATGGCCGAGCCCATTATCGAAATCATCGATATGCATAAGTGGTTTGGAGAATTCCACGTGCTGCGAGGCATCGATCTGACCATTCAACAAAAAGAGCGGATTGTCATTTGTGGGCCCTCAGGTTCCGGAAAATCAACCCTGATTCGTTGCATTAATCGACTGGAAGAACATCAGCGCGGTCAAATTATTGTCGACGGTATCGAACTGACGAACAACCTCAAAAATATCGAAAAAATCAGAACCGAAGTCGGCATGGTCTTCCAGCATTTCAATCTTTTTCCGCACCTGACCATCCTTGATAACCTGGCCCTGGGACCGATATGGGTCAGGAAGATCCCAAGGAAAGAATCCGAAGAAATAGCCATGCATTATCTGGAAAAAGTCCAAATTGCAGAGCAGGCCCAAAAATTTCCCGGACAGCTTTCCGGGGGGCAGCAGCAAAGGGTTGCCATTGCGCGCAGTTTGTGTATGTCGCCGAAAATCATGTTATTTGATGAGCCCACCTCGGCATTGGACCCGGAGATGATCAAAGAAGTTCTGGATGTCATGATTGACCTTGCCCAGGAAGGCATGACCATGATTGTGGTAACCCATGAGATGGGTTTTGCCAAAAGCGTGGCCCACCGGGTGTTATTTATGGATTTCGGGCAAATAGTCGAAGGAAACACGCCGGAGGAGTTTTTCGATAACCCCCAGCACGATCGCACCAAACTGTTTCTCAGCCAAATCCTGCACTAAAACAACATGGTTTCTTGACCCGAATCGAGTCATGCAAACACATGCAATGGAAGGATGGAATAATGGTTAAGAAAGCACCATTGCCATTATTATATCAATTTTTAGGATGAGTTTTCACCCGCCGGCCATCATATTTTGCTAGATTCCTGGAATAGTCCTTCTCTGAATTACTCAGATCATAAAACATCTTCCCGCTGTTTATCCTTTTGCATTTTTTGAAGAGATTCAATCCGTTTTAGCATTGATCCTGCTATCAACGACAAAAATGGAGCCGAATCATCGAATTTATGCTAAAATACGACCCATTGGTTATGAGTTAATCGTATAGAAAGAATATAATCTGTCCTAATCTTCAATTTTAAATAACGAATAATCAATATAAACAATATCTTGTGCGAAAAAACTCAATCAAAACATTATGGCTTAAGTTTCAGGTGTATCTGGCCGATATAGCAATAGATTAGCCTTAAATTAAACCGCTGAAAACCGACCGGAGTTAAGCATGAATTTGTATTACGCCGACGGCGCCCGGCAGCTGGGTCCGATTGACAAAACCGAGCTGCAGACCTTGATAAAAGCCAAAAAAATCGATTCCAAAACTCTTGTCTGGCAACCCGGCATGACGGAGTGGCAGGCGTTGGGTCGTTTTGTGCGCCGCAAAACCCAGGGCGCTGCCCAATCGGTGCAACCGGCACCACCGGTTCGGCAAGCGCTGTGCTCTGAATGCGGGCAGGCGTTTGCCGAGGATGACATGATCCGCTTTTCCGACGTCTGGGTGTGCGCCGGCTGCAAGCCCATTATTGTTCAAAAAATTAAAGAAGGTGTCACGGTTTCCGGTGTCATGACATATGCCGGTTTTTGGCTCCGTTTGGGCGCCTGGTTTATTGATTATATCATTTTAGGAATTGCCAGCGCGATTATTTATCTTCCGATGACTTTTATGGGCGTTTTTTCCTTTGATCGACCGGCTGTATTCGTGACCTTTCAACTCATCACGACGATTCTTAATTTTATCATACCGGCTGCTTATGAAAGCTGGTTTGTGGGCAAATATGCAGCCACACCGGGTAAAATGGCCTGTAAAATAAAAGTGGTAATGGCCGACGGCGGACAGGTGAGCTTTGCCAGAGCAATCGGTCGGCATTTTGCAAAATACATCAGCGGGCTGATTCTCGGTATCGGCTATATCATGGCCGGGTTTGATGATCAAAAACGCGCACTCCATGATCGCATTTGCGACACCCGTGTGATTAAGTCAGGAGAAATTTAAGAGGTGTGATACGTGATATCCTGTACCCGGTGCAAATCACCGCTCGATGCTCAGGTACTCAATACCTTTGCACCAACGCCGTGTCCTGCATGTGAAGAACCCATTCGCGCGGATGTTTATCCGGCTCTTTTTCGCAAATTGCCTTCCGGCCGCAGCGGCGTACCGTTACAGGGTGAAGAAGAAGCCAGTTGTTTTTATCATCCCGCAAAAAAAGCGGCAGTGGCCTGCTCGGCCTGTGGTCGGTTTCTGTGTGCGTTGTGCGATGTTGAATTCAACGATCGGCATCTTTGCCCGGCCTGCCTGGAGAAAGGCAAAGCCAAACGCAAGATTAAAAATCTGGAGAATCGTCGGGTATGTTATGACACGGTCGCATTATCGATTGCGCTTATTTCCATGCTCTTTGTCTGGCCGACAATTCTTTCAGCACCGATTGTTCTTTTTATGGTGATCCATTACTGGGGTGCCCCCAGCAGTATCATACCGCGGAGCAAAATTCGCTTTGTCCTGGCATTCGGGATTGCCAGTTTGCAAATTGTTGGATGGATTCTATTTTTTGGAAGCCTGATAATCGCATAAATCTAAAATAATGACAGCAGAAAAATCAACATACCGGCGACTGTCCGGCAAGAAAAGGGGGTTTATCATCGGGCACCACACCCTCTGGCGGGGTAGAGACCATTTGCTCCAGATTTATGCCCGCTGGGGTGCTGAAGATTATAAGCGGTATTACTTCAACGACATTCAAGCCATCATCACCCGCAAAACCGGGGTTGGAAGAATTCAAAACATCGTTATCGGTGTTCTGGCGGGCCTTTTCGGTATTTTTGCGGTGACTTCAACGAGCGGCTGGGTCCCCTTTAACACCATCATAGCGGTCATACTGCTGTTAATTTTAATGATCAATCTTTTCAAAGGCCCCACGTGTGAAACGCATCTGCTGACTGCCGTTCAGACTGAAAAATTGCAATCGTTGCATCGCTTAAACACAGCGCAAGCGGTCATGAATCAGCTCAAACCGATCATTGAGCGGCATCAGGGACGCATTCAGCGAAAGGCCCTCGCGCAACAGAACGCTCAGTCTTCCGACCCTAAAAAAAAAAGACCACCAACACGCCGGGTCCAACGGGATTTGAAAGCCCGCAAGCATGAAAGCGGGCGGGTGCATCTGATGCTATTTGCATTGTTGATTTTCAACGGCCTGATTGTGGCTGCCGGTTTTGTGCTGACCCATGTGGGTTTGACTTTTCTGGGTACTGCCGTAATGCTGATGATGGGAATCTGCGTGGTGGTGGCATTGGTGAAGCAGCATGAGAGCAATTTGAAGCAGCCCCTTCGCACCATGACCTGGGCGGCTCTGGGATACATCTGTTTTTCATTTATAAGCGCTTATATCATCAGTGTGGGACTGGCATTCAAGCATCCGGAAATTTTCCAGAATCAGTGGGAAATGATCAAGCTTTTTTCCAACACAACGCCCTGGGACAGCTCCTTTATGATGACAATTAGCATAATAGCGCTGAGCGGTGCGGTCGCGATCGGTATACCGGGGCTCTGCCTGTTACGAAATTCTCAGCAAGCCAACCGCCAAGCTTCGGGCTTGTCAACCGCGCCGGTTTCTGCCACCGCGACCAAAAGGATTTCTTGATGGACGATCTGCTGCATCAACGCTGCTTCAATCATCTATTGCGGGAGGCGGTTGCGCGCTGTCCGCAGTGCCGGCGCTATTTTTGCCGCGAATGCGTGACCGAACACGAAGACAGGGTGCTGTGCGCCATGTGTTTAAGTGCAGATACCGATCCGGATGGTTCCGGTCTGAGCCGGTTTGGCGGGCTGACCCGCATGATCCATTTCCTGCTGGGCGCAACGCTGCTGTGGGTCTTTTTTTATTACCTGGGACAGCTTTTACTTTCGCTTCCTTCGGCGTTTCATGAAGGCACATTATGGGAAAAGGGGTGGTGGAACGCGCCATGAACCCCAAGGCCAGAGAACATCGCAGAAGCGCGATTCTCCTTTTGGAAGAGGCCGTGCATGTATTGAGAAAGGCACCCCTGTTTTTACTTTCCGCTTACGCCATCGGAACGTTACCCTTTGTTCTGGCATTGTTTTATTTTTGGGCTGACATGAGCCGCAGCGCCGATGCCCAGCGCTATCATGCGGTATCCTCTCTGGGTCTGGCATTACTCTATATATGGATGAAATGCTGGCATGTTGTCTTTGCTGCACGGGTAAAAATGAAAATGAGCGGCGAATCGACACCGCGATGGTCCTATCAAAGAATCCTTTCACTGACTGCAACTCAGACGCTTATTCATGCGACTGCTTTTTTTGTTCTGCCGCTGGCGGCTGTGGCCGCTCTGCCGTTTGGCTGGTGCTATGCATTTTATCAAAATGTTACCGTCGAAGCGGCGAACGAGGCGTGTGACCCGAAAATGTTGTGTAAAAAGGCCTGGTCTCAAGCCAGATTGTGGCCGCGGCAAAATCACATCTTGCTGTCGATATTCTTTATTTTTGGAATTGTGGTTTTTTTAAATGTTGCCAGCGCAATTTATATTTTACCGCACCTGATCAAAAAATATCTTGGGATTGAATCCCTGTTTACGCTCAGCGGAAGTCACATGGTCAACACCACCTTCTGGGTGGTAACGATAGGCATTTCCTATTTGTGTATGAATCCGCTGGTCAAAACGGTTTACGCCCTGCGCTGTTTTTATGGGGCGGCCATAACCTCCGGTGATGATATAAAACTGGGGTTAAAGGCTCTGGTGGCGGGGCGCACAACTGTGGTTATCGGTTTAGCCGTGGCGATATTGTTGACCGGCAGTACCTTAGGCGCTGTGGCAGCAGAGACACATATCATCGCGCCTGAAGCACTGGATCGTTCGATAGATGAAGTGATGCAACAACGAGAATTTTCCTGGCGGATGCCCAGAGAAACGCTTGCTGAAGATCAAGCAGAGCCCGAAGGGCCAATTGCCTCGGTGGTGACCTGGATTGTCGACCAGCTCGGGAAAGGACTCAATGCTGTCGTCAAATGGATTGATCAATTGATTGATTGGTTGCTTGCCCTGCTGCCAACCGGTGAACACCAGAGACGGTCTTCGGATACAGACTGGATATTTTCCGTGCGGGTTGCCGTTGTCGCCCTGCTGATCGGCCTTTTAGGAGTGCTGGCTTATATTCTGTGGCGTTCCTGGAGCCGGCGGCAGATCGCCAAGGCCAAGATTGTGGCGACGCCAGTTGGACCCACACTGGATCTTGAAGACGAAGACACCACCGCCGCTGACCTGCCGGTAAACCGCTGGCTGGGTCTGGCAAGTGAATTAGCCCGGAAGGGGTCATTGCGTCTGGCCATGCGGGCCTTCTATCTGGCAACTCTGGCCGGTTTGGCCGAGCATGGGCTGATTACCATCGATAAGTTTAAGTCCAATTGTGAATACGAAATGGAGCTACGCCGAAGGGCTCACCAGAAAGAAAACCTGTTAACGGATTTTACTCGAAGCAGGCAAGTTTTTGAACGTGTCTGGTACGGGTTGCATGCTATTAAACAGCCCGATTTGGATAATTTTGCCGCTCTTCAAAAAAGGATGATAACCCTTGCCCAGAGCTAACGCCATACGCGTCATTATTTTGATGATCATTGTGTCGGGTTTTATGCTCGGGGTTATTCAGTTGTTTCTGCTGCGTTTCGAAGCCGGAGATGTATATCCGGCTTATTCAACGTTGCGCAGTGATCCGGTGGGAAGTCGGGCGTTCTTTCGGGGTCTGGAAAATCTGCGGAATACTTCGGTTCAGCGCAATTACCAACACCTGCCGAACCTGGTGTTTGAGGAATCCAGCACCTTTTTTAATATCGGGACACCTGTCTTTGATCCTGAATCCGTACCGGTCGAGTGGATCGAAACTTTTGAGCGCTTAACCGCAAGTGGCGGACGGCTGGTTTTATCTTTTTTGCCGGTTGAAAAAAAGCCGGCAAACTGGCGCATGTCAACATGTGCGGCAACTCCTGCAGATGAATCAGATGATAAAAATACCCGGCCCCGGGATGGGTCAAACGACTCTGAAGATACCTCCAACAGCAAGCCATCCGAGAGTGCTTCCCGGCCCTCCATTTCGGGAAATAACAGCCAGTGCGTTGCGTTGAAAGAACAATGGGGACTTACGTTTGCCTTTGCCGAAACGCCGGCGGCTAAAGCCCTTAAGATAAACCATGACCCATCTCCGGCCGATCTTAAAAGGCTGCCGCGGACCATTTCCTGGCACACGGCCATTTATTTTGATGAATTGGATGACAACTGGCGCGTCATTTATACCGCAGAGGGCCGGCCGGTCATCATTGAAAGACCTTATGGCAAGGGCAGCCTGGTGCTTACGGCAGATTCCTTTTTCATGAGTAACGAAGCACTGCGATCCGAACGGTACCCTGAACTATTGGCCTGGACGGTTGGGCAAAGCGCCAACATTGTCTTCGATGAAACCCATTTAGGTATTCGCATAAAACCCGGGGTGTTGAGCCTGATTAAAAAATATCGTTTCCACTGGTTTATTTCTGCAGTTGCTGTTTTGGCGATTTTGTTCGTCTGGAAAAATTCAGTTTATTTTGTGCCGCCTCTCAAAAACAGCCGTTACCGGTCGGGCCAAGATGTTTACTCCAATCGGGATTCGACCCAGGGATTAATCAGCCTGCTGCGTCGCAATATTCCAACACGGCAGCTATTGCATATTTGTACCCGCGAATGGCGGCGTACCTTTCAGCGCAATCAGCGGTTTGCAAGTGGCAAAAGCGACCCGACCCAATCAGTGCTTGCGATGATAAAAGCCTGCTCTGGACCATCCAATGATCCGATTGCCGGTTATCGGCGGATCAGCAAAATAATTTCAAGAGGAAGACACGATGAATGAGAATACCGAAATTTTGAAAAAAGCTCTGTTGCGAACTAAACAGGAAGTGGCTAAGGTAATCATCGGTTATGACCATGTGGTCGATCTGGCATTGATTGCCATTTTTACCGGCACCCATGCGCTGATTGAAGGCGTGCCCGGCATTGCGAAAACCCTGCTGGTCAGAACCCTTGCTCACGTGATGCGCTGCGATTTTGCGCGTATTCAATTCACACCGGACCTGATGCCGACCGATATCACCGGAACGCACGTATTTAATCTGCAGACCAATGAATTTTCACTGGTAAAAGGCCCGGTCTTTTGCACCTTTCTGCTGGCCGATGAAATCAACCGGGCACCGGCCAAAACACAATCCGCCTTGCTCCAGGCTATGCAAGAGCGCACCGTAACCATCGACCGCGAAACGCACCAGTTATCCCCGAATTTCACGGTATTTGCCACCCAGAACCCGATCGAATATGAGGGCACTTATCCGTTGCCCGAAGCACAGAAAGATCGGTTTATGCTTAAAATCAACATGGACCCACCGGGCAAAGCGGAAGAACTCATCCTGGCCCAGCGGATGCTGGGAAAAGATTCACCCGAGAACACCTTGGCCAGTGGAGTGGTGCAGCAGATCATAACCGAGGAAGTCATTACCAAACTGCGAGCAGCTTTGGCTGGAATCCTGGTAAAGGAAGACCTGGTCGCCTATGTCGTCGACATCGTTCGCAAATCCCGCTCGCATCAAAGTGTTCTGGTCGGCGCCGGGCCGCGGGCCACCCAGGCGCTTTTGCTCTCCAGTCGTGCGTTTGCGGCCATTAGCGGCCGGGATTTTGTCACGCCCGATGATATCAAACTGATGGCCTATCCGGTCCTGGAACATCGCCTGATTTTGCGACCCGAATATGAAATAGAAGGGCTAACGGTCAGAGAGGTCATTGAGAATATTTTAAAAGAAATTGCAGTACCCCGGTAGGTGGTCGCGTTGCGCGTTGCGGGCTGCTTGCGACTGGCTTCTGGCCTCTGGCATCGACTCGAGAGAGCCCATTACAGGTTATTAACTGAAACCTGAAACCCGGACGAAGAAAAAGGACTAACTTCGTTGTTTACTGATAAGAAGAGAATTTAATTGTAAAGCCGAATTAATGAAGATTGTCCCCACATACCGGCTTCTGATTTTGGTAGGGCTTATTTTGCTGCCCTGCACACTGCTGATAGCAGCAGTGGCGTCGATGATCGTACCGACCATCCTGTTGGCGGCTTGCCTTACCGCTGGGGCCATTGTGGACGCCTATCGTTCGCAGAGGCGCTTGCTGGGGATCCACGTCGTGTTACCGGAGGTTGTCCGGGTTTCAAGAGGCAGACAGGGAAGTTTTAATTTACAAATCGACAATACGAATCTGCAGGTCCGACGCATGCGGCTGGGTTTAGCATTTCCGGAAGAAATCGACACAGCGGCAGTCGAACTGACCGTCGAATTGCCACCGGATAAGCAACGCTCGATGGTCGCCTGGTCGTTGATGGGGCTAAAGCAGGGCCGCTATCTGATTGATCGGTGCTATCTGGAAGCGGCCTCACCATGGGGGATGTGGGCTTTACGATCCGCGGTTGTTGTTCGGATGGAAATTCGGGTGTATCCAAACCTGTTCGATGAACATAAAAATTTAAGCGGCCTGTTCTTAAACAGGGGCCTGGGTATCCATGCCCAGCGGCAAGTCGGAAAAGGACGGGATTTTGAACAACTCAGAGAATACTTGCCCGGTGACAGCTTTGAAGACGTTCACTGGAAGACGACCGCCAAGCGCGGAATACCGATTACAAAAGTCTATCAGATCGAGCGGACCCAGCAAATATATGTGATCATTGATGCATCGCGACTCAGTGCCCGATCCGCGGCGGCGAACATGCCAGCGGGCATCGGGGGTGACCGCCATCCGGCCGACGACAGAGCCCCGATATTGCAGCGCTTTGTCACGGCGGCCTTGATAATGGCGCTGGCTGCCGAACGGCAGGGGGATTTGTTTGGTCTTTTGACGTTTGACGACAAAGTCCGTTCTTTTTTGAAAGCCAAGATGGGCAAAGCACATTTCAATATCTGTCGGGATGCGCTCTATATGTTGCAGCCCCAAAATGTTTCTCCCGATTTTGCTGAGTTGTTTACCTTCATTGGCACCAAAATTCGTCGGCGAGCCTTGATGGTTTTTCTAACCCATTTAGATGATCCGGTTCTGGCGGACAGTTTTACGCGCCACATTGATCTCATCGCCCGACACCACGTGGTATTGGTCAATATGATCAAACCATTGACCGCCAGGCCGCTTTTTACTTCCGAATCCGTTTCATCGGTCAATGATATTTACAACGATCTGGGCGGACACATGCTCTGGCGGCGGTTACGGGAAACCCAAAACGTTCTAAAAAAACGCGGCGTAGGATTTGCCATGCTGGAAAATGAAAACCTTTGCACGGACCTGGTCGCGCAGTATTTGACATTAAAGAGAAGGCAAGTTCTGTGATTATCGATCTTCAAAAATTTATAACCGAGGAACGGCTCTATTGGTCGGAGCTGGAAGCAATGCTGGATCGGCTGGAAAGAAAGCCGGATGAAAAATTAGCGCTTGGGGCTCTTGAGCGCTTTCATTATCTGTATCAGCGTGCATCAGCAGATCTGGCTAAAATCTCAACTTTTTCCGCTGAGCCAAACACCCGCCAATATCTTGAATCGTTGGTTGGCCGGGCATTTGGCGAGATCCATGAAACACGGGATAAACCCCATCGGCTAAGACCTTTACACTGGTTCTTCAATACCTTTCCGCAAACATTTCGCAAACATCTGCGCGCATTCTGGATCAGTTTAATTGCTATTCTGGTCGGTGCAGCCTTTGGCGGATTTATCATGATCGTGGATTCGAGCACCAAGCAAATCCTGCTCCCATTCTCTCATCTGCAGGGAGACCCGTCTGACCGCGTCAAAATGGAAGAAAGCACCGATACCGATCGACTCAAAGGTGCCAAGAGTTCTTTTTCCTCCTTTTTAATGACCCACAACACCAAAGTGGCCATTTTTACGCTTGCCCTGGGAATGACCTGGGGGATCGGCACCTTGATCATGTTGTTTTATAATGGTGTTATTTTAGGGGCGGTGGCGGTCGATTATGTGTTGGCAGGTGAGTCAGCTTTTCTGCTCGGCTGGTTGCTGCCGCACGGGGCAATTGAAATCCCGGCCATTTTGCTTGCCGGGCAGGCCGGCATCGTGCTGGCCAGCGCGCTCATCGGGTGGGGCAAACCCATATCTTTGCGCATGCGGCTGCGAAAAACATCGAATGACCTGGTCACGCTCATCAGCGGTGTGGCCTTGATGTTGATTTGGGCGGGGGTAGTTGAAGCATTTTTTTCACAGTATCATGAGCCGATCATGCCGTATCACATCAAAATCGCTTTTGGATGCTTTGAGCTGCTGATACTGGCGTTGTTTTTAGGCAGAGCCGGCCGGAAGAGCGCATATAAAAACATAAAGTTATAAATGACCTAAAGTTATTTAAATTATTGAATTTTTTTTGTTTTATATAAAATATTTTATCAAACGGCATCTGAACTTTAGACAATTCGAACTTTAGTTCACTTAAGGCAATCTAAAAACTCGGGTAACTGAACATGTTTGTGAATTATGTTGTCTAACAGAATCAATACGCTGCTAATCAAAACGCCCGAAGGCGTTGAATTTTCGCTGCGCCTTGCGGGCCCGATAACGCGCTTTCTGGCCTGGGCGATTGATCTGGCGACCATCATTGCCATCATTTCGATAATAAATGTATTTTTTGCGATCCTGGGTATTCTCAGTCGCGATCTTGCCGCAGCAGCCAATATTATCGGCTTTTTTGTCGTTTCCATCGGGTACGGAATTTTAACGGAGTGGTACTGGCAAGGTCAAACTTTGGGTAAAAAGCTCTTGCGCCTCCGAGTGATGGATTCTCAGGGGCTGCGGTTGCAATTCAGTCAGGTGGTGATCCGGAATTTGCTCAGATTTATTGATAGCTTACCGGCGTTGTATTTGGTTGGCGGTCTGGTTTGCCTGTTGAACCAGCGCGCTCAGCGCTTGGGTGATTTTGCGGCCAATACCATTGTCACCTGGAATCCGCGGGTCTCCGAACCGGATTTGAACCAGCTTTTAGAAGGCAAATACAATTCTTTCCATGACTATCCCCATTTGGAAGCGCGCCTCAGGCAACATGTCACCCCTTTAGAAGCCCAGATTGCCGTTCAGTCAATTATGCGGCGGGACACACTGGACCCCGAGGCGCGGATTGCGCTTTTCCGCGATCTCAGCGCCTATTTTCAAACCCTTGTCACCTTTCCGCAAGAAGCCACCGACGGCATATCCGACGAACGCTATGTGCGTAATGTCGTCGAAGCGATCTTTAGACCCAAAGTTTCTTTAGAAATTTCTTCCAATTCGCATTAACTTTAATGCAAGATTCAGGTAGAAAAAATCGTTCGCATACCAGAACGGTTTTCTGACAACCCCTATAAACCCAATCCACAAAATCCCCAAATTTCATATTTCTTAAGCACATTCAACAAATTTTCAGCTCTGCCAAATTCCAGGTTCAGGCACGAAATCTCCAATTTGGGTGCTTGTAATTTATTGTAGACTTGCGTATGCAATATGCAGTTGCTCACTGACCAGACTATGGCAAGAAGTGTTCTGTTGTATAATACCAATATGGACTGAGGAATGTTAGCAATGTCTGAATTTACCCTAATTTAGTGGACACCTCGAAAAGCCCAATGTATATGGGTAAAAGGAGGTGTTCCAATGTCAAAGAGAAAAAGAGCAAGTTACAGCCGAGAGTTCAAGTTGGAGGCCGTTGGGCTGATCACCAAAAAGGGATACAGCATTGCCGAGGCCTCCCGGAATCTCGGCATCGAATACAGCGTCCTGCGTCGTTGGAAAATCCAACTTGCAGATGATCCGCAAAACGCATTCCCCGGCAAAGGAAAGCTAAAAGCTCCAGATGAAGAGTTCCGCCGAATCAAGCGCGAGCTTGAACGCGTAAAAGAGGAGCGCGACATCTTAAAAAAAGCGCTGGCCTACTTTGCGGAGGATCAGAAATGAAATTTCGATTCATCTCTGATCATCGGGAGACATTTAAAGTGGGCCGAATGTGCAAGCTACTCAACGTCTCCCGATCGGGATACCATGCTTGGTTCAAACGTCCAGAGAGCCGTCGAAAACGCGAGAATCGTGCCTTGGAGGCGAAGATCCGGGTTTTACATGCTGCAAGCCACGGCATATATGGCGCCCCAAGGATTCATCAGGATCTTAGCGATGACGACATCAGGTGCAGCAAAAACCGTGTTGCTCGAATAATGCGTAAAGCCGGCATCCGGTCTCGAACCAAAAAGAAATTCAAAGCGACGACGAATTCCAAGCACAATTTTCCGGTTGCACCCAACCTTTTGAATCGAAAATTTAAGTCAACAGCCCCGGACCATACTTGGGTTGGTGATATTACGTATGTCCATACCAACGAAGGCTGGCTGTACTTGGCTGTGCTGCTGGATCTGTTCAACCGAGAGGTGATAGGTTGGTCTACTTCCTCCCGATTGACACGCCAGTTGGCCATCGATGCGCTACAGATGGCTTTCGGACGTCGGAACCCTGGAAAGAACCTGATGCACCATTCAGATCAGGGTAGCCAATACGCTTCAAACGATTATCAGAAAATTCTCAAAGAGCATGACGTTATCTGCAGTATGAGCCGCAAGGGCAACTGCTACGATAACGCCGTTGCTGAAAGCTTTTTTGGACGCCTGAAAAGCGAGTGGGTTAATCACTACCGGTACCTTAGTAGATCAGAAGCGACTCAAAGCATATTTTATTACATTGAAATCTTTTATAACCGCAAAAGACGTCATTCGTCGATTGATTACGTAACTCCGCAGGAGTATGAAACATTCTCTCTTGCGGCTTAACTCGGTGTCCACTTTTTTGGGCAAGATCATCGTGCCTAAATCGAAAATTTGGAAGGTCCTAAAATTTGTTAGATGTGCTGATGTAAGATTCAATTTTTATAAATTGCAGATTAGCAAATGAAATAACT
>CAMYLV010000003.1 GCA_947259495.1 uncultured Desulfobacterales bacterium
CAGAGTCATCAGAGGCAATCTTTTGGCTATTCCCCTCAGTGATTCATTTATCTATGTCGAGCCGGTTTATCTGGAAGCAAAACAGGAAGAAAGCGAATCCTCCCCAGCCGGAGCATCCCAGAGAGGCGGTCGGCTGGTTTCTGCACAAAAGGACACATCAAGGGCTGCGGCCCTACCGGAATTAAAAAGGGTGATTGTCGTTTTCGGCGATCGCCTAATTATGGAGGAAAATCTTGATAAGGCCTTGGGCCGGTTATTGGGCGGGCAGATGTTCCCCCAACAATTGATTTCCCCATCCACAGCTCAAACTCAAGATATTTCTAATCTCGGCGTATTGGCTCTGGAACACTATAATAAAGCCAAGGATTACTTGCGCCAGGGAAATTGGGCTGAATACGGCAGAGAACTGGAAAACCTGGAGAAGGTTTTAAAAGAAATTTCCAGCATCACAAAAGAAAAGAAAGAGTAAAGAATCCAGGCCCAACTTCCTGCCCGGAGGGGCTGCTTCCGAAGGCGAACGCGGTTCCGCAGAGTGTGCCAGGTAGCGCATATTGCTGCGGCTTGCCAGCACTCCCCGAAGATCCTCCGTTTTTTCAATTTGAAACGCTCATCTTCGGTGTTAGTTAATACTATCAACTTCCTCCAATGGTTGCCCGTATTACCTTGTAGCCTTCATTTTCCATGGCAGAAGCCACTTTATCTTGAAGTTCCTTGCCCGGTGTCAGAGCGTTCATGTAACCACCCCGGCCTCCACCGGTCACTTTGGCGCCCAGAGCACCGAGTTCAATCGCCATATTACACAGATAAATCAGCGTTGCATGGGAAAGATCCATGTCGATTAAAATCTTGTGATTGGCGGTCATGATTCGACCCACTTTGTCCAGGTCGTAATCCTCCAATGCCTTTTGCATTTCAAATGCCTGGTTTCTGACAGTTTGCAGCCGCTTTTTGAACACATCAGGCTCTTTTTCCTGCTGGGCCTCTACATGCGCGTCCAATTTCGAGGTATCGGCTGTCACCCCGCTATTGCCCAAAACCACTTCAACCGGTGCCTTTAAATTGATACGCTCCCAGGTCTTTTCTCCGTTTTTGATATGATAAAGGATCAACCCGCCGAAAGTTGAAGCTGTATTGTCAACGCCGCTGGGGATGCCGTGATAGGCAAATTCGCCTTCCCAGCCGATTTGATTGATTTCCTCAATTGGAAGATTCAGATTGAATTCATTGTTCAGCGCCCGGGCCAGGGAAACGCAGCTGGCGGCACTGGCACCCACGCCGCTGCCGGCCAGCAGCGATCCGCCATAGGTGATTTTAATGGGATTTTTTTGAACATCAACGTTCATCACTTCCAGAATTCGGTTGATGGAGTCGACTTGCTGGTCTTTTTTCTTGTCCTTGTATCCCGGGACTTCTGTGCGGTTGTCTACCATTGTCCAACCCTGTCCGTCATTCAACCGTTCAATCACACACTCGGTTTCAAAGGGAATAGAAGAGACAATGGCCGGAACTTCCCGCAGCACAAATGCATCTCCAATAAGTATGGTCTTGCCAAACGCTGATCCTTTACCCATGGTCAACTCCTTCTTTTTTGATTAATTTAATTAGAAGCGGTTACAGAACCGTAGATTATGTTCGAGAGCCCCGCTAACTAGCGGGACTTCGCATCTGATCTTTTTAATTATAATTGCTCAGCAAGGTGTAAGAGCCATTGGCTAAATTTAAATCGGCTTGTTGAATTCCTCTAATTTACATTTAAATTAGATGTGAAATCCCGCCAATATTGGCGGGGCAACGCAGCTATCGGGCATAATATGGGGTTATGGAGCCGCTTCTAGAATTTGCTCCATTTCCTGAATTAGCGCTTCCTCTTTGCCGATGGCCACCGTGGTGGCAGCTGTCAGCGTGTGACAGGCATCGGAGAAACCGCCGAGTTTGTTGGTTGCTTCAGGCAATAAGACGTCTAGCCCCATTTTTTTGTTGGCCCGGATTTCTACTTCTATCTGACTTGAAACCCGCATGGAAATTTTAACTTCGTTGAATTCGATGGGGCCGAAACCCGGAATTTTGTTGGGGATGAGCTGAAAACCGGCCAGGTAGCGATGCGGATCGACATCTGCGGAATTTTTGATGGCATCGCAGAACACGCCAATCATTTTAACGCCCATGGGCGCAAAGCGGTTCTTGACATGAAACCACTGGATGGTGGCCGTTTTTTTCAATCCGGCAGATTGAATTTTTGAAATTTCCCTCTCAAAGGCTTTATTCTGGATGGCCTGCAGCTGTTTCAGCATCCGGTCGGATTCAGCCGAAGTGCCCTCCAGACAGACCTTGATTCCCATGTCCGGTCCATTTTGATAATAACCGGCAGCACCCAGGGTGTCCAGATAGGCGCCAAGTTCATCACAGGCAACGGGCCCGCCGGGCGTAATTATATAGTAACGCTCACCGTCTTCGTGTTTGTGAATTTCCAGTTGCCCCTGTTTAACCGCTTCAGCGGCAGCATCCCGATTTTCGCCGGCCAGACAGCCATCCACAAAAAACTCATCGCCCACCGCACCGATGGCAGCGATCGGGGCAAGGTCGACATTGGATGCATCCAGCGTCTTTGCAAACAGATAACAGGTGGTGGATCCGGAAATATCGCGATCACCCTTGAGACCAAAAAGATCGGGATCCAGGTTGTGCACCATGGGGTCGGTGGCAGCTTCGGCCACGTGGTGGTCCAAAATCAAGGTGAGGTTCCGGCCCTGGTTTAATTCTGACAGCAGAGGGGCAATCCGGCCGGCAAAATCCGCAAATATGATTAATCCGCCCGTTTGGTCGTAGATTTTATTCAGCAACTTCGGATACGGTTTTTCGAGACAGGAGCGTTGAACCTTAAAACCGGCTCTTGTGAAAGCTTTTGTGAGGATGGCGCCCGAGGTGAGACCATCGGAATCATTATGGTGAAAAATCTGGACTTCCTTTTGCGGCCACTGCCTGACTTCCTGGACCGCCTTTTCCATGGCAGTGAGCAGTTCTTCCCTCAATTTGCATGTCCTCTCTCACTAGATCGATGATCAAGCAGGGTAGTGTGGTTAATTAAATTATACTTTATTACACTTTCTTTGGATTAGAAACAAAAAGATCCAGATTTTTTTGACCATTATATTGCATAAATTACTTTCATTGCGGTTTAATTATTTCCTGTTGACAAGTTTGAGGCGACATCTGTAAGCATCACCTGCAGTATTTATTTTAAAAATACCCCAGGGGTGGAATGATGAAGCCAATCGCTAAAATGCCCAAAACCATCAAAAAAAAGATTCGATATGTTCTGGCGGATATCGATGACACCCTGACGCTAAAAGGCCGGCTGCCGGCCGTTGTGTTTGGCGCGATGGAGCGTATCCAAAAAGCCGGTATATGCATGATTCCCATTACGGGTCGGCCGGCGGGCTGGTGTGACCACATCGCCCGCATGTGGCCGGTGGACGGTATCGTCGGGGAAAACGGCGCTTTTTATTTCTATTACGATAACAGACAGCGCAAAATGCGGCGGCGTTATTTTAGGTCAGAAGGGCAACGCAGCACCGATCGCGAAAAACTGGGGATCCTCAAACTGGAGATCTTAAAAATAATCCCCGGCTGCCGGGTATCTGCGGATCAGGCCTATCGGGAAGCCGATCTGGCCATTGATTATTGTGAAGACGTGGCCGCGTTGTCCACAGAAGACGTTGATCGAATTGTTACCCTCTTCGAAGCCGCAGGCGCCCGGGCCAAAATCAGCTCGATTCATGTCAACGGCTGGTTTGGTGAATATGACAAACTCACCATGACCCGGATGCTCTTTGCAGAAGTGTTTAAAGACGAGCTGGAAGCCGTAAAAACAAACGTTATCTTTATCGGGGATTCTCCCAATGACGTGCCCATGTTCCGATTCTTTCCGCACTCGGTGGGTGTGGCCAATATTTTACAATTCAAAGAAAAAATTAAACATAAGCCGACTTATGTGACCCGGCAGGAAGGCGGTCACGGGTTTGCCGAAATGGTGGATTCAATCCTGGCGAAATGAATATTCCTTCCCAAAATGATTGTTTTCAGTTGATGTGCGACATGCACATGCCCGAACACATCGTGGCCCACTCCATTCAGGTATGCCGGGTTGCTATGTGTCTGGTAGACCATCTCGAATCTAAAGGGATTCAACTGGATGGGCAGCTGGTGCAGGCTGCCGGTTTGCTGCATGATATCACCAAGACCCGCAGTTTTGAAACCGCGGAAAACCACGCGTTTACCGGCGGGCAGGAATTGACTGATCTGGGCTATCCGGAGATTGGTCATCTCGTGCGACAGCATGTGCGGCTAGATGATTATGCCGATCCGACAAATCTCTCAGAAGCCGTGATTATCAATTATGCTGACAAACGGGTACTTCATGACCGCATCGTTTCACTGGATGAGCGCATGCGCTATATCCAGGAAAGGTACGGCACTGAGCCGGAGCTCAAACACCGAATTCGATTGCTGTGGAAGAAAACCACAGCTCTGGAGAAACAGATTTTCAAATATCTGTTTTTCTCACCCGATGAACTTGACCATCACCTCTCATCAATGGATATCTCCAGCGAAATTTCGAACTATCACAAAATCTGTCCCCAACCCTCCAGCAGGAGCAGCTAAAGGAATGACCGGCACAGCCCTGTCACTGGTTCTCGTCGCTGCCTTTTTACATGCATTCTGAAACACCCTGGCAAAAAAAGCCCTCATAAAATTATCTTTATCTGGTGGTTTATCCTCTTCGCGGTTGTTTTGCATTTTTCCCTTCCGCATGGCTTTATATCGGGCGGATTTTCTGAGCTCAGCCTGCTCATCTATTATATCTTCGGGGGCCTTTCACCGGGAATCTGGTATTTTGTGTTGAACATACCGCTATTTATTATTTCAGAGAAGTCCGATACGATCGCCAGGGGAATCATGGATAAAATCCAGCGACGCGTTACCCTTTTATATGGACGTGGCGGTTATACGGGCAGACCCAAAAAGGTTCATCTGACCGTCGTCAATAATTTCCAGCTCAAGCGCGTTGAAGAAGCTGTCTTCAGTATCGATTTAGATGCTTTTTTCATTACGGATAACACATTCAACGTGATCGGAAGGGGTTTTTCCCGCCGCAAGGTGTATTAGAAGCTATATTAAAATAAAAAAAATCTTAATTAACCCTACCGGATCCGCGACGCAGGCCTTGTATTTATTATCCTCATTTCTTGATTTAATACTTTGATTTATTATTAAATTTATATAAAATCAAAGAAGTTACTAATCTTGACGTTCTTTTTTCCGACGGTGGCTCTGGCGGGGCAGCCTGGTGGAGGTCTTCATATTATAGAGCCCATATTACTACTTATACTCGGTGCCAGCGCATATGTTGGCTGGAATATCGGTGCAAACGATACGGCCAATTGTGTGGGCACTTCTGTGGGTTGCGGACTCATTTCCTATAGAAATGCCGTAATTCTGGTGGGTATCTTTTCTATTTTGGGCGCTTTCCTGCAGGGTCAATATGTGATGAAAACCATCGGCCGGGGGATCGTAAAAACCGATCTGAGCTATCTGGCGGTTATTATCGCACTGGTGTGTTCCGGTTTTTTTGTTACCCTGGCAACCTTTTTTAAAATTCCGACATCCACATCCCAGGCGATTGTAGGAGGTGTTGTCGGTATCGGTCTTGCGGTTAATGCGGAAGTTGATTTTTCAAAATTTATCGTTATTGCCGAAAGCTGGGTGATTTGCCCGCTTATGGTTATGGCCCTGTCGTTTGGCTTAATGCATCTGTTAAGATTGATTTTCCGTAGATTTGAAGTTATTTCGTTTCTCTTTCAAAACGCTCTGGGCTGGTTGGCGATCGGCTCGGCATGTTACGTTGCTTTTTCGATGGGCGCCAACAATGCGGGCAATGCGGTTGGCCCGATCGCCAATCTTGGGATTCTTCCTCCCAAACTTTTACTTCTCATGGGGGGGGTAAGCATCGCTCTTGGCGCGGTGACCTATGGAAGAAAAGTCGCTGATACGGTCGGCAAGGGCATAACGCCTCTGGATATACCGGGTGCATTTGTTGCCCAAATATCGTCTGCTTTTGGTATGCATTTCTTTTCCTTGCTCGGAATTCCAGTATCGACTTCATCGGCCATTGTCGGTGCTGTAGTCGGGGTCGGACTCGTGAAAGGTATGAACGCCATCAGCAAAAAGACCATAGCAACGATTCTTCTGGGATGGCTGTTGACACCCGCTTTCGCAGCGGCGTCTTCTTTTTTGTTGTATAAATTAATAAAAGCCTTTTTCGCATAAATTGGGTTGGGTCCTTGCGCCTTTCCTATCACTTACAAATCCAAGGAGTGATTATGGCACTTTTTAAGAAGGAAAAAGCTGTTATTGCGCTTATTTTAAAGCATCTTGATATGGTTGAAGAATGCGTGCAGGCCAGTCTCAAAGCGGGTGAATTTTATATACAGGGTGACATAGGCCAGGCAAAGGCCCACGCTCGTAATTCTCGAAGTTTTGAGTCAGAAGCCGACTTAGTCCGTCATGACATTCGGGACAAACTCTATTCCGGGGCCTATTTACCTCTGTTGCGAGAAGATATCTATAAACTGGTTGAAAGCATAGACAAGGTGGGTAATGCGGCTGAGGCCTGCTGTGATTTTTTCCTGAACCAACGTCCTGCAATCCCTCCGGAAATGACATCCAATTTTCTTGCGGTCACCCGGGAGTCTTTAGGGATTATCGTTTCCCTCAAATTGGCTGTTTTGTGCTATTTTAAAGGCGACTGCAAGATCGAAACGGTGCGCGACCACACCATGGAAATCGGCCTCCAGGAATCACGGGTGGATAAACTTGAATGGGATTTGACCAAAGAAATGTTCACGTGCGAGCTGGACTTTGCACGCCAGCTTCATTTAAAACTCTGTCTGGATTCGATTGTGGAAGTGTCCGACCGGGCGGAAGATGCCGGCGACCAGCTGGAATTAGCCACTTTAAAATCTATGATCTAAAGGCTGGAGTTACTGGTTATTTGTTATTAAATGTCTATTGAGAAAAATGTAGGCAGCAAGCAAAATCCTCAGCTTTTTGATTTTCGTCTTATAAGGCGTGTCATTAAATTACTTCCGTTTCAGCGAAATCCTTTATTTCTTTTTCAGAATAACCCAGTTCTTTGAGTATTGCGGATGTACTTTCACCAAAATCCACGGCGGCACTGCGTACGGACCCCGGTGTATCGCTTAATTTAACGGGTACCCCGATTGCCGTCTGCTTCTGGCCGGCTTTTCCCGCCAATTCTAAAATCATTTCGCGTTCCCGGAAAAGTGGATCGACGAGCACCTCGGAAAAGGTTTGAATCCGGCTCCAGCATATTTCCATATCCGCCAGCTCCTTATCCCACTCTTTAAGGGTTTTCTTCTTAAATGCGGCGCGCATATAACCCAGAATTTCTCCACGGCGGCTGTCATCATATTGAAGCGCCGCATACTCGGGAACGCCCAGATGATTGCACAACTTTTGCCAGAAACGATTCTCCACGGCGCCAATGGCTAAGAAGCGCCCGTCGGCGGTTTCATAGGTGTTGTAACACGCATAGCGGTGGGACAGCAGCGCGTCGGCCCGCAGAGGATCTTGCCCGGTCTGTTGCTGAAAATACAGGGCCGCCGGCAAAAAACCCACCATGCCGTCGGTCATGGAGATATCAATATACTGGCCTTTGCCGGTGTTCTGTCTGTTGAAAAGGGCCAAAAGAATTCCAATGGCCGCATTCATGGCCCCGCCGGCGATGTCGGCGATTTGAATGCCCGGAATCGAAGGCGGACGATCCGGTTCGCCAATAAGGTTCAGGACCCCGGAGGTGCTCAGATAATTGACGTCATGGCCGACCCGATCAACAAAAGCGCCGGTTTGTCCGTAGCCGCTAATGGAGCAGTAAATAATTTTTGGATTCGTTTTGCAAACGCGTTCATAGTCAACTCCCAGGCGCTCAACCACGCCCGGTCTGAAACCTTCCAGCATCACGTCGGCTTTTTCAATCAACTGGAAAAAGATTTGCTTGCCTTCGTTGGTTTTGAGATTGAGCGTCATGTGCTCTTTGTTGCGATTGACCGTATTAAAAAAGAGGCCGTCGGCTATGAACTTGCGGCTTTCAATAGCGATCACCCGGGCACCATGATCCGCCAGCATCATAGAGCAGTAGGGTCCCGGCAAAAGCCGTGAAAGATCAATCACAGTAATTCCATTTAAAGCACCAAACTTTGGTTTTGGCATGAGATATTTCTCTTTATGTTTTTAAGTTATTTGTTAATCGTTATTTGTTTTTCGGGAAATACAAATAGTATCGACCTTGGCTCAAGGCATATTGTTTTCTTTTACCTAATAACCAATAACTGTTAACTTTGAATAAATTCTGCGCGCTTTGCGCAGAATTTATTTGCCTTTGAACACCGGTTCTCTTTTCTCCATAAAAGCGGCTATGGCTTCCATAAGATCTTCGGATGGCAGCCCGGCTGCATTTTTTTGGGCAACATATTGCAAACCGGCGTCAATGCCGTTGTCGCGGCTGAAATTGATGACCTCCTTGGTTCCCTGAACGGTTAGCGGCGGGCAGGCGACAATTTGGGCGGCCAGATTTTGAGCCTCTTCGTACAGCGCCGGACGGTCATTGCGGATGTGTGTCACCAGCCCCATCTGCAGCGCTTCCTGAGCTGTGAAATCCCGTCCGGTCAAAGCCAGTTCCCGGAACCAGCCGTGACCGATGATATACGGAAGGCGCTGAAGAGCTCCCACGTCTGCAATGATGCCCATACGCGTTTCGCGGATACTGAAAATCGCGTCCGTTGATGCGATGCGCATATCGCAGGCACAGATCATATCAACGCCGCCACCGATGCAATGACTGTGGATGGCGGCAATGACCGGTTTGCGGCAGCGCTCGATTCTGGTAAAAGCGCGTTGCAGGGCCGTAATACTTTGGCGCATGCGCTCACGGCCACCCGCCGATCTTTGGCCGAGCAATACGACGGCTTCTTCAAGGTCGGTACCCGCCGAAAAGCTTTTGCCTGCGGCTTTAATAATCACCGCCCGGACGTTCGGGTCGCGGTCAAAGCCATCGAACAAATCTTCAAGTTCTTCAAAGAAGGTCAGCCCCATGGTATTGCGTCTTTCGGGGCGGTTTAAGGTCAACCAGGTGATATGGCCTTCTGTTTCAATCTTAAAATTAGATATCGCAGTCATAAAAAATCCTTTCCCTTGAGCATTTAAAATTTTAAAAAGAAAATTTTTGTATTTATAAGGAATTCTACCATTTTTATTTTTAAAATTTAAAACCCCACGGGGGGATTGACGATCTTGCCGCATCTATAGTGTTAAATGTCGTCCCGCATAGGCGACTAGCGGAACGACATTTGCCTTGTAGCTACGGACATCTCGACAATTGCTCAATAAAATTAATTATAGACTTTATATTTCCTTGCGCAAAGACGCAAAGGCGCCAAGGGTTCTTTTTAGTATTTAAATTATCATTCATTACTGCATAGCTGCTTTGCGTGAGACTATTTCGGTTGTGCGTTTAACGTCAGGCGGCGTGCAGTTTATTTCTGATTTCATCCGCCTGTGACATGATGCGGTCAAAAAGCGTCTTGACCGGCACAATTTCTCTGGCAAAGCAAATGCCCTGTCCACACGCTAATATACCTTCAGACAGATCGCCCTCGTCATACATTTTTTTGGCTCGCTGGCCGGAAACCACCCCCAAAATTTCGGGAAAATCCGCACCACAAGCCTCCAGATCCGCGCAGTTATCCGCAGCGGGATTGCGCCAGACCCGGTGGGTGGCATTCAGCGATCGCATGATCAGGGTGGTGTCCAGTTCGCTGGCACCGATCAGAGCATTTTTCAGGTTGTCGTGAATCGGGCATTCCCGGGTGACCAGCAGACGCGTGCCCATGATTACGGCTTCAGCCCCCAGCGACAGCACCGCCATTAAGCTGCGCCCGTCTGAGACGCCCCCGCCGCCGATGATCGGAATCCGAACGGCATCCACCACCGCCGGCACCAGGACCAGCGTGCCGATATCCAGCTTGCCGGTGGCCCCTCCGTTTTCATAGCCCACCACGGTAACGATATCCGCCCCCATATCCTGGACTTTCTGGGCATAGCGCACCCCGACGCACTTGTGGATCCAGGTCATACCGGCCTGTTTGAAGCGTCGGCACAACTCCTCCGGTGCCGAATGACCGGATGTCTCGACGATTTTGACTTTCTTTTCTTCCAGCACTTGCATGTAAATATCATTGTCCATCTGGCGCATGGCGGGAAACAGATTGATGTTAACGGCAAAGGGTTTGTCGGTCATCTCTCTGATGCGGTCAATGGCATCTGCAAAAGCCTCACGGGAATCGTACATAGCCGAGGCGAGAATCCCCAGCCCTCCGGCGTTGGAGATGGCGGCCACAAAATCCGCATTGCTGATCCACATCATGGTACCGCCGATAATAGGATACTCGATTCCCAGCATTCGCGTAATTTTTGTTCCAATCATCTGGGCCTCCTTAAATTTTATAAGATTTCCATACATAAAAATGCGCAATTTAAGGCAATTTTTTTACCACGAAGGGCACAAAGTTCACGAAGGTTCTCTAAAAACTTTCTTTTTTGGAAAACTGCGCCTGGTACGAAAAATAGGGGATTCAAATTTTAAAGTCAAATCACTTTTTATCCATTGAAAAGCTGATTGACGCCGGTATGGCGCTAGAGTATGGTGCCTGCACAACTGACTCGACAAAAATTGAATCTATATTTCAATAGCTTGCGACAGGCGAATTAAATTAATTGAAATCAAATAAATCTCGAACAACAAAATCAACAATCGATCCGGATACTCTATGGGGCGCTATCTATGCGGTCTCGGCATTTTTAATCTGGGGGATCAGCCCGATTTATTGGAAGGCACTGCGGTCAATTCCGGCCCTGGAGATTATTCTGCACCGCATCGTCTGGTCGTTTTTTTTGCTGGTGCCGCTGATTATTTTGCTGCGGCGCTGGCAGGAATTTATTGCTGTCCTGAAAAATCTCCGCACAGTGCTCATCCTTTTATTTACCGCTCTGATTGTGGGCGGAAACTGGCTGCTGTATATCTGGGCGGTCAACAATGATCACCTGTTGCAGGCCAGCCTGGGGTATTACATCAATCCCCTGGTCAATGTGGTGCTGGGCATGGTGTTTCTTAAAGAAAGATTGCGAACGCCGCAGATTCTGGCAGTGGTTCTGGCCACGGCCGGCGTTTTATACCTTACCTTTTACTACGGTGAATTTCCCTGGATCGCCTTAGCGCTGGCCTTATCTTTTGGGCTTTACGGCCTGATTCGTAAAGTCGCCCCGGTGGGATCTTTGGTAGGATTGACCGTGGAAACCTTGCTGCTTTCGATTCCGGCTCTGGCTTACCTTTTTTATCTCGATCGTCTGGGGCAGAGCTCAATTTTTCGGGTCAGTCTAAAACTGGATCTGATGCTCATGGGCTGTGCCGTGGTTACCGCTTTTCCATTGCTGTTTTTTACGCTGGGTGCCCGGCGGTTGTACCTGTCAACTATGGGATTGTTACAGTACATTGCCCCCAGCTGTATGTTTATTCTGGCCGTGTTTTTATTCCGCGAGCCTTTCGCAAGCGCCCAGGTGGTAACGTTTATCTTAATCTGGACGGCCCTTGCTATTTACTCGGCGGACTCCGTGCGTTATTATCGAAATAACAGGTAATCATTTGCATCCGGTATGAAAGAAAAGATATTCTTCGGTGGACTTATGGGCATGCATGCGCGTATTGTTGAGCTTTTAGAAAAGGAAGAAAGCTTCTGTCTGGCAACTATCCTGGGTTCAAACAGGCCTGATATCCGTCCCGGTCAGAAAGCCATTGTACACCATAATGGATCCATAGAGGGCTCACTTGGATCTTCTCAGCTGGATGCGAGCCTGGGGCGCCTGGGCCAAAAAGCCCTCAAGGAAAATAAAAGCACGGTCGTTGAAATGGATTCCGGCCTAAGCGTCTTTCTAAACGTCCTTTCCGCTGATGCACAGTTGATTATTTGCGGAGCCGGGCATATCGCCATCCCTCTATCCCAATTTTCTCAGCAACTGGGTTTTCAGGTGACGGTTATCGACGACCGTTCTGATTTCGCCAACCCTTCTCGTTTTCCAGATTGTGAGATTATTGCCGAAGATTTTGCGGTCGCATTGCGGAAATACCCATTCAGTCCGGCCACCTATGTCGTGGTGATCACCCGAGGCCACGAACACGATGTGGACTGTTTAATTGAAATCCTAAAAAGGAAAACGGTGTATGTGGGTCTTATCGGCAGCCGCAGGCGGGTTCGTATCGTACTCGACATGCTGGTGGAAAAAGGACTTTCTCAATCTCGGCTAAAGGACGTTTTCACCCCCATCGGGCTGCCCATCGGAGCGGAGTCCCCGGAAGAGATCGCACTGTCGATTGTGTCCGAACTGATTTGTGTTCGCAGAAAAGGTCCGGCCCAGGCGCGTGCCTTAAGAAAGGCGGTAGGAATTGAATGATGACGGATCTGGAAATCTTTAAAAAATTATCCGAGCTTAAGCAACAGGACATATCGGTTTGCCTGGCCACGATCATCGAGACAACTGGCTCCACACCCAGAGCGGCCGGCGCCAAAATGATCATCTGCGTGGACGGCACCACTTATGGGTCGGTAGGGGGTGGATGCGGCGAAAATCAGGTTCGCAGCGCAGCGCTGCGCAGTACCCTTGTTACCCATAAACCCGAGATCATTGAAATCGACCTCACCGATGATTTGGGCACCAAAGGCGGAGATGTCTGCGGGGGTAGACTGCGGGTCTTTATTGAGCCACTTTAAATGCTGAGCGTTGACAAAGTCCTTTTTCAGCCTTCCTGTTTTTCAAATTCTTTTTCTAAACGGTCGATAAAGTCTGCATACTTATCGGGTGATAGATCGATTTGCCGGTCAACCGCGTCAAATTTGGAAAAAAGTTCACCTACCTGGTGGTTGGAAAGCTGGTTGTCCATCCAAGGGAACAATATTTCATCTTCCTTGCGGATGTGTTCGGTCAGCAGGTCCCGATAGGCCATTAAGTTTTCGGCGATCGTTTTCGGATCTTTCTGGTCAAGCGCAACGAGCATTTCTTTTACCAGCGACCGGCCACGCGTATGGTCCGCGTGCATGACTTGGAGGATGTCGGTGTTTTCATCAAAATATTTAAAAAGAATCTCTTCTTCCTTGGCGTGATGGTATTTATCAGCGTAGGAACGAATCATATCGATGCCGTCGAGAATGAGCCGGCGCCCCTTTTCGGATTCAACATCGAGGTTTTCAACAACCTTGGGAATCAAGGCAATCCATCTTTTGATCAGGACATGTTCATCGACTAATTTTTTCATTGGCGAAGAATATGCAAACCTTTTGACCTCGGCCTCCGCTTTCTTCTCTACCTGAGGGACCTGGATATCCTGGTCAGGATAGATAGCCTTGGCGATTCTGGCCATGAGCTGCTGCTCTTGATCTTCGGACAGCCGATGAATCGCCACAATATCTTTCAGCTGACATATGCCAACTTCGCATGGCCCGCAACCAATGTCATAATCGTTTAATACCTCCTCAATTTCGGGAAACTCCGCGATAATTTCTTTGATGCCTTTATTTAAATATTCATCCATCTTTTATTTTCTCCGGTGTTATAGCGCTGTTGAAGGCTGAGCCGGTTTCATTTTTTCAGTTGGTCTAAAAATACCAGATACACCACTGCTTTCATTGACCTAAGTCAAACAGAGCCATATTGCCTGCTAAAGCGAAGGCTCTGCCGTCAAAGTTTAAAATGATCATCTAAAGTTTATCGTACTTAAATTATTGGGGCGGTTCCGCAAAATAACACGCAACCATGTGATCTTTTTCAGAGACGGGTTGAGGTGAATCTTTTTGGCATCGATCGGTTGCTTTGGGACAGCGGGGGTGAAAGGTGCAACCCGGCGGGGGATCAATCGGGTTGGGGTAAGCGATGCCCAGGTGTGTTTCCGGCAATCCCAACCGGGGCTCGGGTGTCAGGACAGATGTGAGCAGCGCCTGGGTGTAAGGATGGCGGGGATTTTGAAAAAGCTTATCCGTAGCGGCTTCTTCCACAATACGGCCCAGGTACATGACCGCCACCCGCGAGGCGATGTGTTCCACCACCGATAGATCATGTGTAATGATCAGGTATGTCAACCCCCGGTTTTCACGCAGGTCCAGCAGCAGGTTCAGGATTTGAGATTGGACCGATACATCCAGCGCGGAAGTGGGTTCATCACAAATGACCAGCTCGGGCTTCATCATGAGCGCCCGGGCTATGGCCACGCGTTGCCGCTGTCCCCCTGAGAGCTGGTTGGGATAACTGGACCTAAAGCGGGGTGGCAGGCCGACCGTATCCATAATCTCCGTTACGCGTGCCTCCATTTCGGCTTTATTGCCGATTTGATGGACCCGATAGGGTAGCGAAATGATCGATCCAATCGATTTTCGCGGATTCAAAGAAGAATAAGGATCTTGAAATATGGGCTGAATCCGGCGCGCCCTTTCTTTGCGATCTATAGTTGCCATCGGCTCTCCATCAAAATAGACCTGGCCGGATGTTGCCTCTTCAAGACTCAGAATGATTTTGGCGATGGTGCTTTTGCCACATCCGGATTCCCCCACCAGTCCGACAACTTCCCCCCGGTTGATATCAATGCTGACACCGTTTACCGCGGCCAGCGACCGCTTGCCTTTGAAAACACCGGCGCTGACCTGATAGACTTTGGTAATATCTTCTGTTTGCAATAGGGCGGTTGTCATGTTGATTGGCTTTCGTTCATATTCTGCCGACACACTTCCGGGCTCAGCAGACAGCGATATTCTCTGCCGGCCGATATGCGAGTTAAACCCACTTTTGCTGAAGTGCAATCATTAAAGACATAGGTACACCGATTTTGAAAAACGCACCCCTTCTGTTTACCGATGGGTGTCGGTACAATGCCGGGAATTGACCCCAGGTGTTCGCCGGGTTTGGTTTTCCCCGGCACGGGGATGCACCTCAAGAGTCCCTGTGTATAGGGATGAAGCGGATTTTCAAATAATTCGGTTGCCCGGCCGGTTTCCACAACCTGTCCGCAATACATAACGGCGACATAGTCGGCCATGCGGGCGACGACCCCCAGATCGTGGGTGATGAGTATCATGCCCATGTCAAATTCCTTTTGTAAAGACGCAAGCAGGGCCAGAATCTGGGCCTGAATGGTAACATCCAGAGCTGTCGTGGGTTCATCGGCGATAATTAAGGGCGGGTCGCACATCAACCCCATGGCGATCATCACCCGTTGGCGCAAACCGCCCGAGAGTTGGTGCGGGTATTGTTTTAAGCGGCTGCCGGCCGCTGTAATGCCTACTTTTTCCAATAGAAAAACCGCGCGGTCTCTGGCTTCATTCCTGGAGACCGGCTTGTGTCTTAGCAGGGCTTCTTCCAGCTGGTTGCCGATGGTATAACAGGGATTCAGAGCGGTCATGGGTTCCTGAAAGATCATGGCCATCTTGCTGCCGCGAATATTGGCCATCTGGCGTTCGCGCACCTTATCCATCTCTTGACCATCAAAGGTAATGGTGTCTGCATACCATTTTGCTTTTTTCGGTAAAAGATTCATGACGGCCAGGACGCTTAAGGATTTTCCACAACCAGATTCACCCACCAGTGAGAGCGTCTGACCGCGATCGACGGAAAAATCAACCCCCCGGACCGCATGCAAGACACCGGCGGCCAGAGGGATATCCACATACAAATCCTTGACTTCAAGCAGTGCGTTCACGATCGCCCCTCCGGAGCCGTAATGTCTCGAATACCGTCGCCGAGCAGGTTAATGGAAAGCACCAGGATAAATATGGCCGCTCCGGGTATGGCAATCATCCATGGGCTAAAAAGCATGAACCCCTTAGCCTCAGCCACCATCAGGCCCCACGAGGGCAGCGGTGGTTGAACCCCCATGCCTAAAAACGACAGCGAGGCTTCGATCAATATGGCCCGGGTGATCTCCAGGGTCGCCACTACGATCAGGTTATTCATGATATTGGGCATGACTTCAGCCAGGATGATTCTGGGCGTGGAGCAACCGGCGGCCTTGGCGGCACTGACATAATCCATCGAGCGCAGTTGCTGGGTTGATGCGCGCATCACCAGGGCAAATCGGTTCCATATCATCAGGCCCAGGACCAGCACCACGATCTGCAATGAACCGCCCACCAAGGCCACAACGGCCAGCGCCACCAGCATAATCGGCAAGGCCAGGCGAGTGGTGATCAAGGCATTGACGATCAAGTCCACGCGGCCGCCAAAAAAGCCGGCCAGAACCCCCATGGTGGTCCCGATTACACCCGAAATCAGCATCGCCGCCACACCGATAATCAGTGATATGCGGGCGCCGTACATTAGGCGGCTTAAATAGTCCCGGCCGAGGTTGTCGGTACCCAGAGGATGGTCCCAGGTGCCCTTCTCGTGCCATATGGGAGGGGTGAGACGATTGGAAAGGTCCTGATGGTAAGGATCGTGAGGCGCCAGTAGCGGGGCCAGCAACGCCATGATGATGATCAGCAGCAGAACGCCGCCGCCCAAAAGAAAACCTTTGTGCCGCCGTGCCTGTCGGAAGGTCATCTGCCGCGGTGTCGGGAAACTGATCTCCCTGAAGGGGACGCTGATTTCAGTATTCATCATGAAATTCACTTGACCCGTATACGCGGGTCCAGATAGGCATTCAGGATGTCGGACAATAGGGTCATCGTCACATAAATGACGGATAACAACAATATGATCGCCTGAACAACGGGAAGGTCCGCTCGCTCGATGGAGCGCACTGCAAGAAATCCCACGCCGTTCACGGCAAAGACATATTCAATCACAAATGCCCCGCCCAGCATGTATCCGAACAGCACAAAGGCCAATGAAACCACGGGAATAATGGCATTGCGCAGGGCGTGTTTGAATAAGACGGGGCCAGGCCGCAGTCCCTTTGAGCGAGCGGTTCGAATGTAATCCGATGCCAAAACCTCCATCATCCCGGTGCGGGTCAGCCGCATCAGGGCGGGAGAGCCATAGTACCCCAAAGCGATGGCCCCGGCATGATGAAATGCCGCCAGGATCCACTACCCGATATGGGCAGCCAGCGCAACATCACTCCGAAGACAATGATCAGGATCAAGCCGAAAAAGAAATTGGGCATGGCCTGGCCGAAGACCGAGATGGTCAAGGCCGTACGGTCTATCCATGTATTGGGCCGGATGGCGGCGATGACACCTAAGGGGATGGCCAGGCAAACGGCAAACAAGAATGCGCAGGAGCCCAGTATCAGAGTGACACCGATCCGGTCGCCGATGATATCCTTGACGGGCTGGTTGAAATAGGGCGAGTCGCCGAAATTTCCCTGTATGGCTCGACCGGCCCATTCGATGTACTGGATCAGAAGAGGACGGTCGAGACCATATTGTTCCCGAACGAATTTAATTTCTTCCGGAGTTGCGTCGGCACCGGCCAGAGCAATGGCGGGGTCTCCCGAGAGATTGAGAATCATAAAACTGATAAAAGAGACCGTCACGGCAACCAGCAAAGCCAGCAGAATTCGTTTTCCCGTGTAAACGAGCATTTTTCTGCGCTCCAGACCAAACGGGCCAGGGATTTATTTCCACTTTGACAAAAAGAACCGGGGCACAGCATCCGGGTACGGCTTAAAATCCAATTCCTTGGAAAAAGCATAATTGGCCACCCAGGTAAACAGCGGCAGCACGTAAGCCTGTTCCGAGATTCGGTTCAACGCCTTTTTGTAAATGGCTTTACGCTTGTCCCGGTCAATGATTGAATCGCCTTCTTTCAGCCAATCGCGCACCTGCTCATCCCTGGCATAGTCCACTTCGGTAAAATTATAAAAGCGGCCGGTAATGTTGGAGATATCATTCACGCCATAGGAACCCCAGGTCGTAAAGTTAAAGGTGACCTTGCTGCCATACACTTTTTCCCGCAGGGCGGAGTATTTGAGAAACTTCAGGTTGGCCTTGATGCCCACGGCTTGCAGGTTGCCGATCATGGCCTCGGCATACGGGCGGTTGCGGTACCCATGCAGGTCAATCTCGAAACCCTGGGGATAGCCGGCCTCGGCCAGGAGCTTTTTGGCTTTTGCGGGATTGTAATCATATTTCACGACATCGTCGCTACAGCCGAATTGGGTTGGGAAACAGTGCGCATGAATGACCCTGGATTGCCCGCCCACCAGATTCCGGGAGATGCCCTCGCGGTCGATGGCATGGCTGATCGCTTTCCTGACTGCCAGTTTTTGAAATGGATTGTCACCGGTCCTGCCGGCGGCATCCATTACCAGCCAGCCCACGCGCATGGTTTCTGCTTTCAGCACCTGGACGTTGGGGACCTTGGCGAGGTTATCCGCCTGATCTTTGGGTACCTGATAGATCCAATCGAGTCCGCCGGTCATCAATTCGGCGGCCATGGTGGTTTCTTCCGGAATGGTCCGTTGGACCAGACGTCCGATCGAGGGCTGTCCTTTAGGGCTGTCCTTGAAGTAGTTTTTGTTTTTTTCAAACACAATTTTTTTGCCAACCTCATGCTCCACAACCTTGTAAGGTCCGGTGCCGATGGGCTTGATCCCGAAACCCTGCGGTCCCACCTTGGCATAGTATTCATTGGGATAGATCGGAATATTTCCGGCCAGATATTCGAGGGCGGAAGGAAACGGTTCTTTCAAATAGAGTTTTACTTTATACGGCCCTAATTTTTCGGCCCGCGCGATCCAGTTCACGTTTCGCTGTACCAATACCTTGTTGTCCGGATTGCTCACAAAATTGATGGTATACACCACATCATCGGCATCGAATTTTTCACCGTTATGGAACGTGATGCCCTGGCGCAGCTCAAATTCCATGGTGGTGGTGTCGATCCATTTGTATGATTTGGCCAGCAGGGGTTTGTATTGCAGGGTGTCCGGGTCGCGATACAACAGATCGTCACAAATCTGTCGGCTGACAATCATTCCCTCCCGGGCGGTATTAAAATACCGATCCAGGCTTTCCAATTCCTTTTTCCAAGAAAAATAAAGCGTATCGTCCTTTTTGCCGGCAACGGCCGGTGAAGCTGCCGCCGTAACAAAAGCCATTGAAATACAGACACAAACGAGTAACTTACACAGTTTTCCTGTCATAAGAGTCCTCCTTTTGTTATGTGGTGCGTATTGGAAAGTTGTTTATCACCTCCCTCCGCAAGTGTGCTGCGGGCTCCCCGGAGGTGACAAATAGGAAAGCAGATACTATCTGGCTATCATTTATAGCGAATCGGTGTCAATGAAAAATCAATATTTGCAATCGGTTGCGCTAAGCTAAAAAGCGGATAACCGCAGCTTCGGTGGGTTTGATATTGCGGGCAACAATGAATTAGATGCAGGTGATAAAATGGGCGCCGGCGACAATGGGGTCATTGCCTTCCTCGCTGCTGTCCTTTTGGATTTATGCATCGTTTTTGCGCATTGCGGCCATCCGTTAATAGAGATCGGGCCGACGATTGGGCAAAAAATAGCGCATGCGGTGCCCTCTGACCTTTTCCAATTCTCCGGCTTTAAGATCTGCCACGACCATGTTTTCTGTGCCGCCAATATCTTTTTTGATAATGCGACCGGCAGGATCCAGTACAACCGCCAGGCCCGGGAAATTGAGATCGTATTGATTGTTTCCAGCCTGGTTGCAGGCAATCACGTACAGACCGTTGTCAAAAGCGCGCGCGGACAGATGGCGCATCCAGGAATCAAATTTTTCAGTGGGTGTGCCCCGCGGAGAGGCATGCGGCATAAAGATCGCATCCGCACCTTCGGTTGCCATGCGGGTGGAAAGCTCGGGAAAGTGCACATCATAACAGAGCTGGATACCCAGTTTGAACCTCTTGATTTCAAACAGCGGTATGGTATCCCCCGCAGTAAATATCTGACTTTCGGGCGGGGCAATATGGACTTTGCGATAAATACCGGTCATACCTTGAGCGGTTGCAACTAGATGACTGGCAAACACACGGCCCGCGAGGTCCGCTTCGGCCAATCCGGCCAGGATAATGATCTTATATTTCTGTGCCATCGCTAAAACTGATTGACTGATCGTTCCCGGCACGGGTTCCGCCACATTTTTGATTTTGGCCCGGGTACTATAGCCGGTAACATTCATTTCCGGAAAGCAGACCAGGTCCGCACTCTGTTTTTTTGCGGCCTCAACCCACCTGGCCATGTGCTCCAGATTTTCGGCAATCCGGCCAACCGGACAGTTCAAAATAACGGCAGCGATGCGGATGTTGTTCTTCATGGTTGGATTTTATCGTGCTGGATTATAAACGGCAAGTTTTCAAATACCATATCGTAAAGTCCATATAGTAGATTTTGGTTTCAGGTTTCAGTGTTCAGGTGTCTGGGTCTCAGAGGACAGAGGTCAGAAGACAGATGACAGATGCAGGCTGGAAATCAGGGCAGCCCTCTATGGCTGCCAGATGCCAGCAGCCAGAACCTTTGAACCTCTGGACCCAGAACCCTGAACCGGAGACTATACTTGAAATTCCGCTTTTATTTTAAACACCTTCGTCGCCGGCAGATTGAGAATGTCAATTACGCCGGTTTCCGCTGAAATCTGTTTGAGATTGGCCTCAATTTCATCCATGCTGGATGCAATAAAGGTAAACCAGACATTAAATGTATTTTCCCGACGATAGTTATGGGTGACACCCGGATAACGGTTTACGATTTGAGCAAACCGGCTGATTTTAGCGGTTGGTACTTTGGCGGCGCAGAGTGTGCTGACAAATCCCAGCGCGTGCGGCGTGAAATTGCCGCCAATGCGTCGAATAATCCCGGCTTCTTTCAACCGGCGGACGCGTTTTAGGACCCTGTCTTCCGATAATTTTAGCTTTTGGCCGATGGTGAGGTAGGGCCGGGGGGTCAGGGGGAAATCGGACTGAATCTGGTTTAAAATCGCCCGGTCGACATCATCGATTGCTACTTCAGCGGGATTCATGGCTTAAATCCTGAATTTACATCCAGAATGCGGACATGGATCTTGCGCGTGCGCGGACCGTCAAATTCGCAGAAAAAAATTCCCTGCCAGGTGCCTAATACCAGGGCGCCATTTTCAATCGCCAGCAGTTCCGAGGCCCCGACCAGCGTTGCTTTTACATGCGCCGCTGAGTTGCCCTCCAGGTGTTTGTAATTTGCCTCCCAGGGAACGATCTGGTTTAAGACCATCAGGATGTCGCGCCGCACACTCGGATCGGCGCTCTCATTAATGGTGACGGCGCCGGTGGTATGGGGCACATACAGCATACACAGGCCATCGCTAACGCCGGATTTTTTGACCTGTTCAGCGATTTGGGGCGTGATATCGATCAGCTCTGTGCGGGCTGAAGTTCTAACGCTCAAAATCATGAGACCCTCCCAAACAAAAAGGCCCTGCACCACTGGCAGGGCCTTATGAAAATAAAAATGTGTTCAGGATTTCGGAAGATTAGACACATCCCGTGGGTTTCGGAAGGCCGGCCATCTTGCAGGCGCCTTTACCCGGTCCGGATGGGAACAATTCATAAATATGTTTCAGTTTAAAACCGGTGACTTTGGACAGCACGCGAACCATCGGGGCAATACCATTTTTCTCATAATATTCGCGCAGAACATCGATTACTTTTTGATGCTCTTCATTGAGTTCCTCGATGCCCTCTTCCTTTTTTACCCATTGGACCCACTCTTCGCACCAGTTTTCATATGAATCGATGAATCCGTCTTCGTCGACCGTAAATTCTTTTCCCATGAATTCTACACTTGGCATTTAATCGTCCTCCTTGTTGATGATTATTATATAGAAAGGTTATTTATTGCGGCCGCAGCCTTTTAAGCTCAATTTTAAAAAGCATTTTTTATCGTAATTGACATCACATTGTCAACATAAAATATCCTTAATACTCCCGGGGGGTCTTGTTTATCTCTTCAAGGGTAAAAACCGGCCCGTCTTTGCAAACAAATTCTTTGCCGATATTGCAGCGACCGCACATGCCAATTCCGCATTTCATACGATTTTCAAGGGACATGATGATGCGATCGTCGGAATAGCCGAGTTTGTCCAAAACCGGCTGCGTAAACTTAATCATGATGGGCGGGCCGCACACCACCGCAACCGAATCTTCGCCGCCCGGCGGGGCTTTTTGTTCGGTGATGGTCGGCACAAATCCGATATTGTATTTCCAGTTGGGGTCATCGGTGCCGTCGACGGTGATATGCATGTTAATGTCATCTCTTTTTTCCCATTCTATCAGCTCGTCCCAGTACAGCAGCATACCCGGTGTGCGGGCGCCGTAGATGACATGAATATCTTTAAATTTAGATCGGTTGGCCGGGTCCAGCATATAGATAATGGACGAGCGCAAGGTGGTGAAGGCAAATCCGCCGCCGATGATGATAATGTTCTTACCCTCCATCTGATCCCACGGATAGCAGTTGCCCAAAGGACCGCGCACGCCCATGATATCGCCCTCTTTCATGGCATGCAGATAGGATGACACCAATCCCACCTTGTTGACGGTGAACATAACGAATCCCTTCTCCGTCGGCGATGAGGCGATTCCAATCGGTATTTCGCCTTTTCCGGTCACAGAGAGCTCGGCAAACTGACCGGCGCGATAGCTGAATTTTTCTTCATCTTGCGGGTTAATAAAGACAAATCTAAATGTTTTCAAATTCTTATCTTCGGTTTCAACGGTGATGTTATCGATGCGAACCGGATAAGGCAGATATGGATTTAACACGGTAATCTCCCATAGAGATTGAAAATTGAATATTGAAAATTGAAGAATTTTATAAACGCGTCAGTCTGCCATATTTATGATAAATATTTTATTTTGGAAACGCCGGAGGCGGACCACAAATATTCAATATTCAATATAAAATATTCAATCCATTAAACTTCACATGTATCCGCTGAAGCCACGTGGCTGTTCATGTATCCACAAACCCGACGAATGTCAATATTGACCGGGCAGAGGCGAATGCAGCGGCCGCAGCCCACGCATTGTATGCCCGCATCATATTTATCGACAAAGTATTTTAGCTTATGCATAAATCGCTGGCGAACCCGGTGCAACTGGGTGCCTCGGGGGTTGTGACCGGAACCATGCAGTGTAAACAGCGGGTACATGCAGCTGTCCCAATTGCGCATGCGACAGCCGCGATTGCCGCGGTTTTCATCCTGAATATCAAAACACCAGCAGGTCGGGCACACATAGGTGCAGGTGCCGCAGTTAATACAGGAAAAGGAAACCTCTTCCCAAAAGGCTGCAGTGTACAAATCGTTGGTCTCAATTTCACGAAGTTTGTCGGTTTTAACAAATGCAGATATTTTATCTTCAGCGGCCCTCTTTTTGACCTCGATTTCTTTTAAGGCTGTTTGTTCTTCTACCGCAACGGTCCATCCGGCTGCTGCCAGAAACGCTTCACCTTTAGCGCTGATGACTTTAGCCCAGTATTGATCGCCATTGTCGATCAGCAGCAGATCCAGCGCTTCTGCATGATAGGGCCCGCAGCCGGCGGTAGTACAAAAACAGGAACTGCACGGCGATTCACAGGCCAACCCCACCAGGGTGGTGGCCTCATAGGCGTTGAGCCAATACGGGTCCTTATAGTCGGGGCTGTCAAAATTAAGCCTGACCAGTTCAAAGGCTTTGGCATCGCAGGGCCGGATGCCGATAACCGCCTGCGGGGAATAGTCTTTATCGACTTCTTTGAGGATGTGATGGTCTTCCTCATTTTCATCCAGAGAATATTTGAACATCACTTCCGATTGGGGGTAAATGATCGATTTGGGTGACAGGCGGGTGTTTAAACAACTTAGGTCGGGTAACTGCCCGGCTTCGATTTGCTTAAAATTATGGAAATCGGCTTCCTTGACTGGAGCGAACAGGCGATAAACTTCGAATAATTTTTTGATGCCGTTTTCCCAATCTTCTTTGTCTATTTGAACGATCTTCATTTCAATTGCCTTTGATTATTAGTGTTTGGTGTTTCGTATTTGGTGTTTTGTTCGTATTGTCTTTGAGGTATCCACTAAACACTAAACACCAAACACTAAACACCAATTACTTTATAAAATCATCCGGATCGCCGGGCTTGTATGTGTCCAGGGGAGGGCGCACATCCGGATCCAGGCCGGCTTCCCAGCCAAACAGCTCCAGACAATCCTTTTCCAGTTTTTTGGTAAAAACGCGCATGTTGATGCCGACCGGACAGGAACGCTCGCAGGCGCCGCAATCCGTACAGCGGCCGGCACAATGATAAGCCCTTAGAAAGTGAAACGTGCTCACATCCGTGAGGTCCTGACCTTTTCCAACCCATTGCGGTCGGGATTCGTCGGTAAAACAGGTTGGGCAATAACAAAGCGGACAGGCATTGCGACAGGCGTAACATCGAATACAGGGTTCAAGAAGTTTTTCAAAGTAGGTTGCTTTCTCCTGCGGCGAAAGGGCTTCAATTTCACGCACATCCGTGTAACGATCCACATCGGTCTGCTCTTCGATCGCATCGGCCACCATTTCATCGTGAATGACCGGGTTGCGGTGAATACACAGGGCGCAGTTTTGCTGGAGCACATCTTTTTTATCTATGGTTTTTTCAAAACCCTTGCCTTTGACGGTAATGGTGTTGTCATCTTCGATGACTTCACCGATCTCTCCCGCGAACATGGCGGAAATTTTGCGCCGATCAATCATCCCCTTGCAGGGGACGCCGATGATGACGATTTGATCCCGCTTGATTTTGTTTTCAATTATATGGGTAACAATATTGCGGGAATCACATCCTTTGGCCAGAATGCCGATTTTCTCGGTGCGGCTCGTTAGATAATTGCACAGGTTAATGCCGCAATTGCTGTCCCAGACGAAGTGTTCAACCGCCTCGGGGGATCTGGCAAAATGGGGTTCGTTCATCATCGGGAGGGTTCCCTTGCGGAACCCGATGACCATGTCCACCTGGCCCTCTTTTAAAAGCCGTTTGGAAATTTCTTTGATTTTATCAATGTAGCTCAACATCTTAAGCGACCTCTGGCATTGTTTTGACTAAATTTTGATTCGGTCCCAGTTCTTTGATGGCCTGGGTAACTTCGGTAACCACCTTGACAAACTTGGTGGATTCCGCCGAGGAGACCCAGGAAAACTGCAGGCGGTCAGGTTCGATTCCCATATGTTCCATCAGATTTTGAAACAGGGCAAATTTGCGTCGGGCGTAATAATTACCTTCCAGGTAATGGCATTCGCCGGGATGTCATCCGGATACCCAGACGCCGTCTGCGCCCTCGCGCAAGGCGGCCATGAAAAATTTAGGATCCATTCTGCCGGTACAGGGGATTCGAACCACCCGGATGTTGGATGGATATTCCATCCGCCCAACCCCTGCCAGGTCGGCAGCACCGTAGCTGCACCAGTTGCACAAAAAGGCAACGATTTTGGGTTCCCAATCGGACATTTGTTTTAATCTCCTCTATATTTGGCTGCTGGCTACTGGCTGCTGGATGACAGCGCAGCAATTATCAGGTGCTCAGCACCCAGTGCGCAATTCCGCAGACCTTATCTAATATCACACGGCTTTGCTTAATGCAAAAATTTGGGCAAAAATTTGGTCGTTATCAAAGCCTTTCAGGTGGATCGCGCCGGATCGGCACGAAGCCACACACAGCCCGCACCCCTTGCACAACACCGGATTAATCCGGGCTCGGCCGGCAAAGGGCCCTTCTTCGGTAAAGGAGGGCGCTGAATACGGGCAGACTGAAATACACACCCCGCACTCACTGCACAGTATCGGATCGGTTTCCGCGATGGTACCGCTGGTAAAAATGGTCTCGCGCGCCAGCAGTGCAACGGCACGAGATGCCGCCGCCTGGCCCTGGGCGATGGACTCGTCGATGGGTTTGGGATAATGTGCCATGCCGCACAAAAATACGCCGTCGGTGGCAAATTCAACCGGCCCCAGTTTGGCATGGCGTTCCACAAAGAAACCGTCTTCGTTTAGCGGAACTTTGAAAAAATTGGCTAATTTTCCTACATTGTTGGGCAGAATGGCGGTCGCCAGGCTGATCAGATCGGTCTCAATCTCCACCGGCCGGCCGATGACGTGGTCGATGACTCTGACAGCCAGTTTGCCACCCTCGCAGACCACTTCTGGTTTGTTTTCCAGGCTGAAGCGAATAAAAATCACGCCGGCTTCGCGCGCTTTTTTATACAGCACTTCGCGTTCACCGTAAGTTCGCAGGTCGCGGTACAGAACAAATACATTCATTTCAGGGTTAAGCTGTTTGAGCTCCAGGGCATTGTCGACCGAATGGGTACAACACACGCGCGAGCAGTAAGGCCGTTGCCGTTCCCGGGAGCCGACGCACTGGATAAACACGGCCGTGCTTAAATCTTTCAGGGCAGCGTCATTTTCGATGAATTTTCGATCCAGCTCCAGGCTGGTCAGAATGCGCGGGTCTTTGCCGTAATTGTATTCTTCGGGTTGATAGGCGGATGCTCCGGTGGCCATTACGGCCACTCCATGATCAAGGATCACTTCATTTCCGTTGACGGCCAGGGTGGTCTCGAAATTACCGACAAACCCGTCCACCTGTTTGATTTCGGTTTCAAGATGAACGTGAATTTTTTTACTTTTCTGGATGTCATTGATCAGCCCGGCCAGTTTTTCCGGCACACTGTCACCGGATGCCGTGCGGTAAATCTTGCGAGCCTGGCCTCCCAGCCGGGTGTCTTTTTCAATGATGTGGGTTTCATATCCCTGACGCGCCAGGTTTCTGGCCGCGGCCATGCCGGAAATGCCGCCGCCGACGATCATGGCGGTTTGATCGATCTCGAGTTCCGCTTCTTTGAGCGGGGCCATCAGAGCCACTTTGTGAACCGCCATGCGGATAAGATCTTTGGCTTTTTTGGTGGCCAGCTCCGGGTTGTTCTTATGCACCCATGAGTCCTGGTTGCGAATGTTGGCCATCTCAAACAGATATTTATTTAATCCGGCGTTGATCAGCGTTTCCTGAAACAGCGGCTCATGGGTTTTGGGCGTACATGCCGCCACTACCACGCGGTTTAGGCCTTTCTCCGCGATAATTTTGGCCATGCTGTCCTGGGTGTCCTGGGAGCACGAATACAGGTTGTCGGTCGCAAATTCCACGTAGGGCAGGGTGCCGGCATATTCGGCCACGGCGGGTACATCCACCACCCCGGCAATGTTGATGCCGCAATGGCAGACAAATACGCCGATGCGGGGCCGCTCATTGACCACATTGACCTCGGGCACCACTTCCTTCTTTTGAATCAGCGTGTTGCGGGCCGTGCTTAATATTTCACCGGCGGCACTTGCGGCCGCACTGGAATCCACCACGGATTGGGGAATGTCTTTAGGCCCCTGAAAGGCGCCGCAGACATAAATACCCTTTCTGGATGTCGCCACCGGTTCAAAGCTGGAGGTTTGGCAGAAATTACCCTCCGTCAGGTCGATCCTGAGCTTTTTGGCAAGCTTGATGAGTTCCGGTGAGGTCTCCATCCCGATGGACAGCACGATCATGTCAAAGGTCTCGGTGATCATCTCACCGCTTTCCGTCACGTAACGGATCTCAAGATCATCGGTTCCCAGCACCGGATCGACACTATGCACCCGGCTGCGGATGAAGCGGATGCCGTGTTTTTCCCGGGCATTGTCGTAAAAGCGTTCAAAATCTTTTCCCGGGGTGCGGATGTCCATAAAAAAAACCGCGCAGTCCAAGTCATCGCCGACATGCTCTTTGGCGATGACGGCCTCTTTGATGGCATACATGCAGCATACCGAGGAACAGTATGAATGGTCGCATTTGTTCATGTCCCGGGAGCCCACGCACTGGAACCAGGCAATTTTTTTGGGCTCATTTTTGTCTTTGGACTGGCGCGTAACATGCCCCATGGTCGGACCGGATGCAGACAGAATACGCTCGAATTCCAGCGAGGTCACCACATTCGGCAGTTTGGAATACTGGTAATTATCAAATTTTGAAGGATCAAACGGGGTAAAACCCGGTGCCAGCACCAATGAGCCGACCTGTAAAATTTCGGTCTGGGCTTCCTGGTCAAAATCTACCGCACCGGTGGGACACAGCTTTTTGCAGGCCCCGCATTTGCCTTTTTGGATGAAAATGCAGCTGTCCCCGTCAATGCAATATTTCAAGGGAACCGCCTGGGGGTATTCAACATAGGCGGATTTACGTTTGACGATCCCTGCGTTGTAGGGATCCACAACCTTTTTAGGGCATTTTTCAGCGCAGGCGCCACAGGCAATACACAGGGATTCATCGATATAACGCGGTTGTCGAATCAGTTCGACTTGAAAGTTGCCTGCTCTGCCTTTAATGTTTTTAATTTCACTGAGGGTTTTGATCTCAATATTTAGATGCCGGCCGACCTCGACCAGTTTCGGTGAAATAATTCACATCGCACAGTCATTGGTGGGAAAGGTTTTGTCTAACTGCGACATCACGCCACCGATGGATGAGCCTTTCTCGACCAGATAAACATAGTAGCCTGAATCCGCCAGGTCCAGCGCCGCTTGCATTCCGGAAATACCGCCTCCGACGACCATTGCTGACCCGATAACTTCTTTTGGCATTGACTCTTTCTCCTAAGAATTTCGTAAAATTATTTTTTAATGTTACTGTTTTTTAGCAAGTGCTGAGACGTTTTCTGATTTTGGCAAAAAAAGGCAGAATATAAATTTAACATGGTTTTGTCAACGAATTTTGACAGGCTTCAGGCTTAAAAATGGCAGGGTGCTTTCAATAGAATTGCTTTAAATATCATAATCTTAGTCAATAAATAAATGGGCTTCAGTTTGCCGCCTGTCAGGCTTCGCCGGGGCGCCGGTCGACCGCAACAGCAGGACGTGTGTGGGTGCGAATTATACCTTCGTAATTTAAAATAATTTCAATTCAATGGCCTAGGTTGCAATCGTTTTTTGGATCGGCTATAAAATCGGATCCTGTCAAAAAATAAAAATTAAGCACCTGTCGACCTATGAATCCTGCGGCCCCAAAGCCTAAAATAGTCATCATCTGCGGTCCCACCGGGATCGGCAAAACGGCAGTCGCCATTGTGCTCGCGCGGCACTTCAAGGGTCAAATCATCGGTGCGGATTCCATGCAGATTTACAAATACATGGATATCGGCACCGCCAAGCCCACAGCCGAGGAACAGGCGCGTGTGGTTCACCATATGGTCGACATCGTCGCACCGGATGAACCCTTTGATGCGGCCCGATATGCCAAACGTGCCCGGC
Organism: uncultured Desulfobacterales bacterium; assembly: GCA_947259495.1. Taxonomy (GTDB): domain Bacteria; phylum Desulfobacterota; class Desulfobacteria; order Desulfobacterales; family JAHEIW01; genus JAHEIW01. Next base: position 29,408 of record CAMYLV010000003.1, read on the forward strand.
GCGTTATTGTTGAGCTCTGTCAACACCGTATCATGCCCTTTGTGGTCGGGGGAACGGGCCTGTATATCAAAGCGCTGCTGTACGGCCTGTTCAATGATGATGTTTCTGATCCGCAAATACGCACAAAACTGGAAGCAGAAGCGGATACCCACGGCATCGATTTTTTACACCAGCGCCTCCGCCGCCTGGATCCCGAAACGGCAAAGCGTCTGCATCCCAATGATACATATCGTATCCTGCGCGCCCTTGAGGTCGTGGAAGCGTCCGGCAAAGCCATAGCGCTCCACCACCGGGAGCATGCCTTTGCAGAACAGCCATTTGAGTCTTTAAAAATTGGTCTGGATATGGAGCGTGAGCTTTTGTATGAGCGGATCAACCAAAGGGTTGAGGCCATGCTCGCGGCCGGATTTCTCGGCGAGGTTAAAACGTTGCTGGCAAAGGGGTATACAGCAGACCTCAAGGCCATGCAATCTATCGGTTATCGTCATCTGGTGGGCACCATCCGAGGTCGCTTAACCCTGGCGGAATGCACACGCACCCTCAAGCGCGATCATCGGCGCTATGCCAAGCGTCAGCTGACCTGGTTCAAAGCTGATCCTGAAATCATTTGGAAAGCGCCGGGGCAGATTGAAGAGATTATTCGTTTAGTGGATAAGTTTATCGCTGCGGACAAGGAGAGTGAAACCTAAATTGAGCGCTCATTTTAGCTGATATTCTTTGCCGTCCTTTAGCAGGCTCATAAATTTCAAGCCGAATCCCCGGCGGTTCAGATGGACAACCTGGCCTTTGAGCATAACGCCTTTTTCAATTTTTGTGCGGGAAATGACCAGCGTAATAATTTGTCCTTCTGCAACTCGATTCTGCGTCTCGATAAAAGCACCACCCTTGCTAATGTTTTGGGTTAATCCGGCATAATACCGCTTTTGGCAGGCAAAAATGGTGGCCCGGCGAAACGCTTTTCTTGGAAATTTTCTTAAATTGATGAAACTTTTTACCCCTCTTTCCTGCAGGTAAACCACGTTTTCGGATGGCATGTTAATTCCTCAAAAAGGGTCTATCACCATTAAGCTGACAACATTCGGTGATTTAAGTTAGATTGACAATTTTCAAGCGCATATTACTTATACCATATAATACAATATGCAGTCAATATTTGAGTTTAAGCACCATATATAGTGTTAGCATGCTCATTGCTCGCTTCTTGAACCGATCAGCGCGCGAATCGATCGATTCGAACGTATTTAACGGTGAGACCCGGTGCATGCGGATTTTATACCGCTTGTCATAATAATGTTCCGAAAAAAGGATGGCGGCATAAGTGTTGTAGCAAAAAAACGTCCCGCAATCGGAACGTTTTTTTGACAACCACATAAGTTAACAACTATATCTTGCATTATCCGTTTATTCCAGGCGAATAACCCAGTTCGCCCTCCGAGATTTGCCTCCAAGGAGAAAGCCAGCACTGCGGTATTCTTACGATAAATTCAAAAGAATTGGAATGCCTGCATGTCACATCAAAATATACCCGACGGTTACTATGGTCGCATTTTAGATGGTAACTATAGTCGGCCGCTCAAGCGTCACATCACACGCTGCATCCAGCATTTTCAGGGATTTGATCGACTGGAAACTTCGGCAATACCCTACATCGCCGCATGGCATGAAAGACAGCATGTGATCTGGTATGAGTTTGTCGGAAGACAACTGATACAGCTTCTGGGCTGTGATTATTCTGATGCGTCTGAATTTTTCAGAAACAGTATTGTTGAGCGCCATATCTATTCGAAAATGGACACACCCGAGAAACCTCAGGAAGTGATCTTGAAAAACAATGAGCTTATCGAGCGCAAATCCGAGCTCAGAAAAGCGGTCAAAAATAGCGGGGTTTTGGATGCGGTTTATAAAATCACAGCTGCTGACGGCAGAACCTATTGGCTGAAGGATCAGGCAAAATTGGAATCCTTTAAATCGGACAAAATTTATATTTCGCTGGGTAATTTAACGATCGTCACCAAAGAAATGGAAGCCGAGGAACATCTTAAACGGGTTCAATCAGCATTAAGAAAAAGTGAACAAAAGTTCAAAGAACAGGCGATTCACGATAATCTGACCGGCCTCTTCAACACCCGCTACCTGTATACGGCCCTTCCAGCGTTGATCAAGAAAAGTGCTGCCAGTGGCGGGGTGTTTTCACTGGTATTCATGGATATTGATGATTTTAAACAGGTGGTTGATACCCACGGGCACCTCTACGCCAGCAAGGCGCTTCAGGAAATAGCCGCAACCCTGATGGCAGCCCTGCCGGCACCGGCTTACGGGGTGGCCTATGGCGGAGATGAGTTTGTGCTGGTCTTGCCCGGATTTGGCAAGCAACAGGCCTTGCATATGGCGGAAACGATCCGGCAGCGAATCAAAGAAACCATCTATCTTCAAAAAGCGGGTTTAAAAGTCCGTATTCATTCCAGTCTGGGCGTCTCCACCTTCCCGCATGATGCGGACACGCTCTCCGAGCTCCTGGCGCTGGCTGATCAGGCCATGTTCAGTGTCAAGGAAAGAGGCAAGGATTCGGTCTGCAGTATTTCCTATCAAACGACCAAAGACGGCCGCAGGATTGAACGCCTTGTTACATATGATTGTCATGATTGAACGCGCGCCGTCTATAATTGCGTTTATTTTTGATTAAACGTTTTAAACTTGGCATTCTTTTTATGACTTGAAGCCATTTCAAAACCTCTTTGGAGCTAATTTTGCGGGCTTTTGTTAAAAAGCGCTTAGCGCAGTGGAACGTAAAATCTTGAACTGTTTGAGGGCCTTAGACCGAGTTTTCAAGATTTAGTGCAACAAGCTTAGCGCTTTACAAAAGCCGCAAATCGGCTGAAACGGGGTTTTGAAATGGCTTCTTGTCTTATTTAAGTTTGCCCTGCAATTGTTTCGCCCATTCCTTGAAATACGGATCTTCGGATTTGAGCGCCGTTTCCAAGTAGTTTTTGGCTTCGGCCTTATTTTTATCTCCGCCCATCTGAATTAAGAGCTCGGCCAGAAAAAGCTGGGCTTCGGTGTTGGTGATAAAATATGGGGTTTCCTGATATTCGCGGTAATAGGTCGAAGATTTTTTACGGTCGCGCAAAGGCCAGGGCAAAACCGCCCAGAAGCGGCCCAAAGACAGCATCGGTCCGCCCTCTTTGTACATTTTGTTGATCGCGTATGTTTTTTCGAAGCTTTTCTGGGTTTTATCTTTCAATCCTTCTTTCAGAGCGGTGAATATGCTGACCCCGTCGGAATAAATGCCGACATTCAGGCCGTAATAATAGTGCCCGTCAGGGCGCTCCGGATTTAGTTCAATGGCCTGCTGGGCATACTGCATGCCGGCCTTGCCGTACTGCGCGCAAATAGCCTTCCAGCCCTCCGTACCTTTCTTCTTGGCTTTATCGGCGTACTCGCGGTGTGCACGTGCGCATTTCCAGGCGGCCTCATAATCATCGGGTTGTTGTTCAACCGCCTTCACGTAAAGGTCAATGGACTTTTTGTAATTATCAAGCCCCCCCTGGTCATAAATTTTGTCGGCTTCCGCCAGATAGTCCACTGCCAACCCTCCAAATGGAAAGACCAAAAATAGCGCGCTTATGGTTGCTGCTATTATAGTTTGTCTCATTCCACTACCTCCTCTAATATTGAAATTCGAAAAACGTTTATACTATCTCGATTGCACAGGCCATCGACACGCCCCCACCCCCGCAAAGGGTGGCCAGTCCCAGGTTTTTCTTTTTTTGTTTGAGGGCATATATCAGAGTGACCATAATCCGGGCGCCGGTGGCCCCCACCGGGTGCCCCAGGCCGATCCCCGAACCGTTGATGTTGGTGATTTCCCGATTCAAGCCCAGCTCTTTTTCGCAACCCAGGTATTGGGCGGCAAAGGCTTCATTGATCTCTATCAGCTCGTAATCCGACACTTTAATACCGCTGCGCTTTAAGAGATCGGCCACCGCGGGTACCGGTGAGAGCCCCATAATCGACGGATGGCAGCCACCCTTGCCGATGGCCCTTATTTTGGCCAGCGGCTGAGCGCCAAGGTCTTTGGCTTTTTTTGCGGACATGATGACCATAGCCGCAGATCCATCGTTGATGCCGCTGGAGTTTCCAACCGTCACCTTGCCGATGTTGGGCACAAATGCCGGTGGCAGCTTTTGAAGATCCGCCAGAGTCAGGCCCGGCCTGAAATGCTCGTCTTTGTCGAAAATGACGGGCGCTGTTTTTCTTTGCGGGATTTCCAGCGGGATGATTTCATCTTTGAATGAACCGTCTTCGGTAGCGCGCTCAACATTGTTGTGGCTGCGCAGCGCAACTTCGTCCATTTCTGCTCTGCTGATGTTGAGATGCTGGGCCACAAATTCTGCCGTATGTCCCATAATATACGGTTTGCCTTTAAAAAAGGAGAGCGGCGGCTTTCCTGCATCCACCGGGCCTTCTTCCGGATGGGGTATGATGTGGGATCCGCAGTGCAAACCGCGGATCAAATTGTCGATACACGGCTGGTCCTGCAGGCGGTATCCCCATCTGGCACCCGGTAGCGAATACGGCGCGCCGGACATATGTTCGACGCCACCGGCCAGAACGATGTCCGCCATGCCGGCCTGGATCATCGCCATTCCCGAAAGAACCGCTTCCATGCCGGAAATGCAGACCCGGTTGATCGTCACCGCCGGCACGGTATCCGGTATGCCGGCTAAAAGCGCAGCGATACGCGATACGTTTAAGGTGTCCACCGGCTCCATACAACAGCCAAAACGCACATCATCGATCAGGGCCGCATCGATGCCGGCTCTGTCCACAGCCGCCTTCATCGTTACACTGGCGATGGTGGCAGCGTGGCTGTCCTTTAAGGCTGCGCCAAAAGCGCCGATGGCGGTGCGACAGGCAGAAGCAATGACAACATCTTTCATGGTCATCTCCTTTTTGCGTTGCGAGTTACGCGTTATGTGTATCGTGTATCGGAAATTTGACTTTTGGTTACAGCGAACTTATTTCCAGATCTTTATAGCTTTTCATTTTATCTCCTCATTTTTTAAGCCGCAACCCGCAACCCGATACCCGTTACCCCCCGAAAGAACGTTCATGAATAACGATTGCTGCCGGGTTGGCAATGGCAATGGCGTTCATCTTACCAATAGTGGCTGGCAATATAGAGTGAATGAAAAATTCGGCGGCTTTCAGCTGGCCGTCGTAGAAGGCCGCTTCTTTATTTTTGGCGACTTTAGATTGAATCGCCGCCACATCTGCGCTGCCGGTTAGTTTCTCCAGCTTCGGTACGGCCACGGTTGCGCGCCAGAGCAGCATCCAGGCCATAGCCACATCTCCAACAACTTCCATAAACGGGTGGGCGTAGGCGAACGCCAGCTTCATGTCTTTTGAAGAAGCCGTTTTGCTGAGATGCAGTGCGATTTCACTGAGGCGATTTAACCCTTTTTCAACCCGGCTGGCAAGATCCACCAGGCGTGGTATTTCTCCAGCTTGATCAATTGTGGTTTTGATTTCATTTAAAAAATCGATAAAAACGGTTCCATTTTTCATTCCCAGCTTGCGCCCCAGCAAATCCATAGCCTGAATGCCATTGGTCCCCTCGTAGATACTGGTGATCTTACAATCACGGTAAAGCTGTTCGACCGGATATTCTTTGGTATAGCCGTAGCCGCCATACACCTGAATGGCCTGTTCGCAGACAAACTGCCCGCGTTCACTGCAGTAGGCCTTGATAACCGGTGTCAATAATTCAATAAAATCATGGTAGTGTTCTTTTTCATCCCGGGTTGTGGCGGTTCTTTTTTTGTCAAAACAATAAGCGGCGTAATATACAAAGCTGCGCATGCCGTCCACATACGCCTTCATCTGCAACAGCATGCGCCTGACATCCGGGTGGCGGATGATGGGCACCTGGGGTGCTTCCGGGTCTTTGCCGCCTGCAATATCTTTGCCCTGCAAGCGATCACGAGCATAATTGACTGCATATAAATAAGCGGCCGAGGCGTGCAAAAAACCCTGGGTGCCGACATCCAGGCGGGCCTCATTCATCATGTGGAACATGACCATCAAACCCTTGTTTTCTTCCCCGAGCAAAAGGCCGCGGCATTTTCCCTTGCCGCCCAGCACCATACTGCAGGTCGGGCTGCCGTGGATGCCCATTTTTTCTTCCACACCGCTGCAGACGATGTCATTGGGCTCACCCAGGCTGCCGTCATCGTTGACCCAGATCTTGGGTACGACAAACAATGAAATGCCTCTGGTTCCCGGAGGGGCGCCTTCGATGCGGGCTAAAACCGGGTGGATGATATTTTCGGTTAGATCGTGCTCGCCGCAGGTGATAAAGATCTTGTTGCCCGAAATAGAATAGGTCCCGTCCGGATTCTTTACCGCCGTTGCGGTCAAGGCACCCACATCCGAACCGGCGCCGGGCTCAGTGAGCAGCATGGTGCCGCCCCACTGGCCGGAATAGACCTTTTGTAAAAACAGCGCTTTTTGTTTGGGAGTGCCGAAAAGCTCGATCATTTTTGCGGTGCCGTGCCCGAGGTTGCCGAAGCCGGCAATGGCAAAATTTGCCCCAATGATATACTCGAAAGCCGCCTGCCGGATGATCCAAGGAAATCCCTGGCCGCCGACGTCAGGGTCTTCGGCCATGGCAATCCATTCGCCCTCCACAAACAGCCTATAGGGGCGATGAAAACACTGAGGTACAGTCACCGTGCCGTTTTCAAATTGAACACCCTCGCGGTCGCCTTCCGTGTAGGTGGGCAGAATTTCCTTGATGCCTAAATTGCGGGCCTCGGAGATGACCATGTCAAACATTTTACGGTTCAATTCATTGTATTTTTCTGATTTTACAATGTCTTCGATCTTTAATTGCTCGTAGAGTACAAAGTCAATATCTCTGCGGTCGGAAAGAAGCTGAGCCATGCATTAACCTCTCAAATACGGTTTTTGCGTTTGGGTGGTTGCGGTCGGTTGTCATCAATCGTGAATGGTTTTGTAAGAGAAATGTTCAACCTTTGTCAACCACTTATGCCGCAATTCCGTGAATCGGAAAACTATTATGGAAAGCGTTATAAGATGCGGTGCCGCGGAGGGAAGTTGATTTTAGGCAAGTGGGATTATTTGTTTTCGTTCAATTGTTTTGGCCGGTGATATTGGGGATAGAGTTTTTGGGAGCATTCCGGGCAGATCCCATGGCTGAATTCAGCTTCGGAATGATCGCGAATATATGCTTCGATTTGATTCCAGTAGCCCTTGTCGTCCCGAATTTTCTTGCATGCTGCGCAGATGGGCAGCAGGCCGCTTAATTGTCTGACTTTGGCCAGTGATTTTTTAAGACTGGCGACCAGCCGGTTAAGCTCTTTCTCATGTTGTTTGCGTTCGGAAATGTCCCGGATCATGCCGGTGTAAAACGTCTCGTCCCCCGATTGCCAGTTCGACAGCGAAAGCTCGACTGGAAATTCGCGGCCGCCCTTTGTGATGCCAGACAGCTCAACGGTTTCGTTGATCAGGCGGGATTTGCCGCTCGCAACCACTTTGGCCATACCGCGCTCATGTGCCGCCCGGAATCGTTGCGGCATCAAAATACTGATGGGCTGTCCGATGAGTTTGTCTGCAGGGTAGCCGAACATGTTAGCAGCCGCGCTATTGCAAAAGGCAATTTTTCCGACCCGGTCGGCGGTGATGATGGCATCTTTGGCGGATTCGGCCACACGTCGAAACTTGGTTTCCGATTCTTTGATGGTCGTTTCGATTTGCTTGCGCTCGGTAACATCAAAGCTATATTCAATCATTTGGGCGACATTGCCGTTTTCATCCAGAATCGGATGGGCATGCACTTCAACATTTCTGGGGTTTCCTTGACTATCATAGTGTATGTGCTCGACCTGAACCGGCTGTTTGGTTCTTTTTAGAATTTCGAGCGGGCAGGGGTGCTCGGTGGAATTACAGGGGGTATCGCGTTTATGGGTGAGCGCATGGCAGGTGGATTTTCCGGACGCACCGCTTTTTAAGGCTGCTGAATTGGCCAGCTTAATGCTGTAATCATTTGCATCCACCACATAAAACGGATGGGACAGGGACTCCAGAACCGAATTCAAGAATTCAGATTGTTGTGTCAGCTGTGCCTCTGCTTTTTTACGGGCAGCGGCCTCTTTTTCCAGCGCTTTAATTTTTTCCAGGAGGGCTTTATGGTTATTGTCTGCGGTCATGGGATTTGTTTCGGCTGGCTCTGGCTCAGGTTAATAGCTGCTGATAGCTGTCATTAAGATGAGTTTAAATTTCTTATTAATTTTCATGCAAGGTTCAGGTGCACTTAAACGGGCAAAAGTGATGAAAGCAATAGCTTGCGGTATCACCGTAGGGCTTGCCGGTTTGCGCCACACATTCCGCCATCATCTGTCTGGAGGCATCTTCGTAGTCCGTATTTTTTTCTTCTTCCTTTTTACAATCGAGGCAGATGGGCTGATGATCGACAACGGATAGGATCCTGCGCTCCTTGTTTTTCAGGGGCCTGTCGCACCGGCTGCATTCTTCTGCGCATGAAAGCCTTTTTTCCCAATTCTCCATGATTTTACTCCAAATCAAATGGATTTTTTCCGCTGTTTCGGCATGGGGTGCAGTGTCCCTCTTTCATGTTTCAAAAAAAGGTATTCAGAAAAAAAATAAAAAAGTTTCCTGGCGACCATGAAACCAAATTATATGGTAATCCATCAAGGTCATTAATTCAATTATTCTATCATAATACCGAATCGTGCGGGATCAAGGGCGGTTAACATTTGTACCATTTTGCGCGGGCTTCCCTCCTTGGCCTGTGAAACTTCCGTCTTCGCTTTAATGCGCTTCGCCGAGACAAGTCGACAGGGCAAGCAGGGGTCAAGAAAATACTTGACTTCACTCGGGGTTAATGGCTTTTATCAGGGCAAGCGCTTTGCCTGGCACTTATTATACAGAACGACATAAACCATTGCGCAAACATACACAGCGTTTAGCATGTTTGACCCTAGACGGTGGTTTTAAAATCAACGATTCAAAGGGCGAATACGCAATTTATTATGACGCTGTGTATAGCCACAATTTAAGTGTCAAATTAACCGATATATACGATCAGGCTTCTTTACCAGGGGGTGTAAACAATGAGCAGCACAAGTAAATGGGTTTATCATTTTGATGAGGTCGATCAGGCTGAAAACTATGTCGGCGGTGATTGGGATCCGGTACGCGGGCTCCTGGGTGGAAAAGGCGCCAACCTGGCTGAAATGGTGCGGATTGGCATTCCGGTGCCGCCCGGGTTTACGGTAACCACCGAAGCCTGCAATGCGTATCTGGCAGCCGGCGAAAGTTTTCCCGCAGACATGTGGGAGCAGGTGCTGGATGCCATGCAAAAAATCGAATCGGCAACCGGCAAGAAATTCGGCGATGCTAAAAACCCGCTGCTGGTCTCCTGTCGCTCGGGGGGCAAGTTTTCCATGCCCGGCATGATGGATACGGTTCTGAATATCGGGCTCAACGACGATACCCTTAAGGGGATGATCAAGTTAACCGGAGACGAACGCTTTGTCTACGATGCCTATCGACGATTGGTTCAGATGTTCGGCAGTGTCGTTATGGGAATTCCCGATGAACCCTTTGAAGATGTCATTGCTCATGCGCGCCGCAAAGCGGGTGTAGAAAGCGATGCTGAATTGACAGCCGATGACTGGCAGGCGGTTACGGCAGAGTTTAAAAGGATATACAAACATCATACCCATCGCGATTTTCCGACCGATCCGCTGGTTCAGTTGCGCAAGGCCACCGAAGCGGTTTTTAAGAGTTGGAACGGCAAGCGCGCGATTGATTACCGCAATGCCGCCGGCATTGACCACAACCTGGGAACCGCGGTGAACATTGTCACTATGGTCTTCGGCAATATGGGCGACACCAGCGCCACCGGCGTTGCCATGACCCGCAATGCCTCCACCGGCGAGCAGCAGATCGAAGGCGATTATCTGACCAACGCCCAGGGGGAAGATGTGGTCGCCGGGATTCGCATTACCGACGATATTCAAAAGTTAAAAGATGAAATGCCGTCGGCCTACCAGGAATTTGAGCAGATCTGTAAGAAACTGGAAAATCATTACCGCGACATGCAGGACGTTGAGTTTACCGTCGAAAACGGCAAGCTGTGGATGCTGCAGACCCGCGATGGCAAGCGCACCGCCCAGGCCGCCGTGCGAATTGCCGTGGATATGGTCGAAGAAGGGCTGATCACCAAAGAAGAAGCGGTGATGCGCGTTTCCCCGGATCAAATCGATTTCTTTTTGCACCCCCAGTTTGATGTCCGGGCCAAGCAAAAAGCCCGTAGTTCGGGGGCCTATTTAGCCAAAGGGCTCAACGTGTCGCCGGGAGCGGCGGTCGGTATTGTGGCCTTTGATGCCAATCGCGCCGAACAATGGGCCAAAGAGCGGGGCAAAGATGTGATCATGGTGCGACCCGAGACCAAACCCGACGATGTCCACGGCATGCTGGCCGCCGAAGGTATTCTGACCAGCCGCGGCGGGCGCACCAGCCACGCGGCCCTGGTGGCCCGACAGTTCGGCAAGCCTGCCGTTGTGGGGGTGGCCTCTCTTGAAATCGATCTGGCCAATCGCAAGATGAGTGTGGGGACCGCGGAAATAAAAGAAGGCGATTGGATCTCCATCGATGGAACCGCCGGCGAGGTCTATTCGGGCAAACTGGCGACCATGGTGCCGGACATCAAGGATTCCTGGCTGCTGAAGCTGTTGTCCTGGGCCGATGAATTCCGCCGCCTGGGGGTCTGGGCCAATGCGGATTATCCCAAGGACGCCGAAAGGGCCCGTGAATACGGCGCCCAGGGCATCGGGTTGTGCCGCACCGAGCACATGTTTTTTGAGTCCGAGCGCCTGCCGCACGTCCAGAAAATGATCATGACCGATCTGCCCCGTGAACGCCAGGAGGCTTTGGATGCGATTCTGCCTTTCCAGCGCGAGGATTTTATCGGGCTGTTTCGCGTGATGGACGGGCTGCCGGTGATTATCCGTCTGATTGACCCGCCCCTGCACGAATTTTTGCCGAATCGATTTGACCTCATGCACGAACTTTCCGACCTGAAAATTCGGCTGCAGCAGGCCGCCAACCTGGCCCAGGTGGACGATTTGCTGGAACAGATCCGCATGAATGAGACCATCCTCAAGCGGGTTGAAAGCCTGCATGAGGCAAATCCGATGCTCGGTCTGCGGGGAGTGCGCCTGGGAATCCAAATTCCGGAACTCACCACCATGCAGGTGCGCGCGATTTTTGAGGCCGCCTGCACGGTCTCTAAAGAAGAGGTGGTTGTCCGTCCGGAAATCATGATTCCTTTGACCAGCCATGTCAACGAACTCAAGATTCAGCGACTGGCCCTGGAAAGCGAGGCCAAAAAGGTCATGGATGAGCAGGGCCTTAAAATTGATTACAAATTCGGCACGATGATCGAGATTCCGCGCGCGGCGCTGACCATGGATGAAATCGCCGACTATGCTGAATTTATTTCTTTCGGCACCAACGACCTGACTCAGACCACATACGGCATATCCCGTGACGACGCTGAAGCCGGATTCTTGATGGAATACATTTCCGCCGGTGTCCTGCCGGACAACCCCTTTGCCATCATCGATCGCGACGGTGTGGGGGAATTGATGCGCATCGCCGTGACCAAGGGGCGGGCTCAAAATCCCGGCCTGGAATGTGGCATTTGCGGTGAGCATGGCGGGGACCCGACCTCCATCCAGCTGTGCCATGAGCTGGGTCTGACCTATGTATCGTGCTCGCCGTTTCGGGTGCCCATTGCCCGGCTGGCAGCGGCCCATGCGGCCCTGCGCGAGAAACAGGCTGCCAAGCAGGCCCAAAAAGCCGCCTGATTCGAGCTGTTTCATGAGACACTTTTGGATCACATAACCGCCTGGAACATCAACGCAGGTCGAGTGCCTTGTGCACCTGTTTTATACCGCTTTTCATATTAATGTTCCGACTGGCGGAATTGCGGCATAAGTGATTGTAGAAAAAAAACGTTTTTATATCGGAACGTTTTTTTGACAACCACTATAAGGCAACGGATTGCTAATTTTGGCAGATGCTAACCAAGGACTGTGAGACAGACTGTCTCATTTTAGGCAGTAATCGATCTTATACGCAACAGATCGATTATCGGATAACATGCTAATATTATAATTATTTCAGCTCAATTTTGTGCTTTAACTTTTTTGGCATAAAATTTGTTTTAACATTCAACCTCTAAAGGAAGACGAAACATTATCGCAATATCTAATCAACAACCATTTAAAGGAGGAATTGTATGAGTAAAAGCGAACAACATTTACAAGACGCATTTGCCGGTGAATCTCAGGCCAACCGTAAATATCTTGCCTTTGCCAAAAAGGCGGATCAGGAAGGCTACGGCCAGGTGGCCAAGCTTTTCCGCGCGGCAGCGGCTGCCGAAACCGTGCATGCGCATGCCCATTTGCGGACCCTGAAAGGGATCAACAGCACTGCCGACAACCTCAAAGAGGCGATTGCCGGTGAAACCCATGAATTCAAAAACATGTACCCGGAGATGATCGCGGACGCCAAAGCCGAAGACAACAAGGGCGCCCTGCGAAGCTTTGAGTATGCCAATGCCGTCGAGCAGGTTCATGCCGACCTGTATGAAAAAGCGCTCGCCAATATGGACGGTATGGCAGCCGCCGATTACTGGGTTTGTGAAGTCTGCGGATACACCTGTGAAGACGAAGCTCCGGATGAATGCCCGGTCTGCAAGGCAAAAAAGAAAGCCTTTTTTAAAGTCGATTAAGATTGAAGAATTTTAAAAAATTCTTCAAGTGTTTAGTGTATCGTATTTCGTGTATTGTTAGTGACCTGGTCATTTGAGTTCTCATGCTCGAATACTAAACACCAAACACTAAAAACTAAACACCAGCTGGATTATTAAAAATGAAATGCCCTGTTTGCGGCAGCCTGAATTTTTTCGTCAAAGACCCGGATGATGAATACGAAACCCATGAATTCGAGTTAAAAGGCGAAGCGGTCGTCTTTGATTCTGAAACCGCAGAATCCGACAGTGCGGAAGTCAAGAGCGACACTGAAGTCTTTTGCGAAAAATGTTCCTGGCACGATAAGTTTCAGGAATTAAAAAAAGAATAGACTCAAATTTCAGAGAACAAACCGAATATCGCAAATCGCCGCCGGCGTTGCCGAAAATGTTCGATGCTCGGTACCCCGCGGCGATTTTTTTCACAAACTCCCGCCCTTTTACGGAAGGCCACATCGATCGGTTTTATAGTGTCAGATGCATAATCAGAAGCCCCCGGTTATTATCGCCCGAAAGTATTTCCGTTCATCTCTATAGCGGCTGGCACAGCTCAATCGTAATATCTTCAGGTCCCTTGAAGAAGGCTATTTTCATATTGGGTATTTCTGTAGGCGGCATGAAAAATGAGTAACCCCGTGCCGTCAGGTCTTTGTACGCACCTTCGACATCTTCAACCTCCAGGCCGATATGATCGTAGCCGAATGTTGATTGAGAGGCATCTCCAACCATTTTTTCATCTTCTCGGGCAACCCTCAGATTAACGGTGGCGCCGTCAAGATCAAGCGAAGCCCCGTCGGCCGTGCCAAATTTTCTCCGATCGATCAACTTTGCCTCTAAAACCTCCGTAAAAAAGCGAATCATTTCTTCAAGATCTTTGCAGACGATATGAACATGCTGAAATCGATAAGACATAAGGTTCCTCCGAATTATGGAATTGGGGTATAAACGGTTCTAGAAAAAAACGTCGGAATAACGCAACGTTTTTTTGACAACCACGATAAAACCCTGAATAGGTAAAATAAAAAACGCCCGGTAAATAACCATTGCAGCAGGTCATAATTTTATATAATTTTATCAGGCCGCCAATCAACCCTAAACAGGACTGAATATTCCCAGGCGGTGTGGATAGCCTCGTGCAAAATACGGGTATTAAAATATGCAGCCGATAAGCCCCGAACATGTCCCTAAAATTTTATCACCCAGGCTTCGCCTGCTTTTTGGCTCCCTGATAGTTCTACTCCCGCTTATCGTGATAGCTGGAGCGATATCCATTCCTTTTAATTTTGAATCTTCCTCGATTCTCTACAAATTCGGACTTGACCGGCAGCTTCTGCTTGCCGGCCAGGTGATGGGGTTGGTTGCGGGTTGCCTGCTGCTGTTGCAAATCACCCTGGGCGCACGTCTGAAATGCCTTGACCGGGTCTTTGGCCTGAACCGGCTGTTCAAATATCATCGTTTCAACGGATTTATTATTGCCGGTCTGGTGATCATACACCCCATTGCGATATTTATTTCCGATGACAGGATCTTTATTCCGCTTCAATGGCGCTACTGGCCTGAATTTGTCGGCCTCTTTTTGATGGTGTTGATTGGCCTCATGGTGATTACCAGCCATTGGCGGATCGGGCTGCGGCTTGCCTTTCACCGCTGGTGGCCGATTCACCGGGCAGCTGCTATTTTGGCGGTTTTTGCTTTTGGGTTCCATGTGCTGTCTGTCAATGATACTTTTGAGCAAAAGCTGCCACGGATCCTGGCTATTGGTGCTCTGGTCCTGTGCGGGCTCATATTTTTGTGGATCAGAACGCGTCGCTTGCGAAATAAACGAAAATCATTTCGGGTTGCAGCCGTTGAACCGGCCGGAGCGGATGCGCTTTGCCTGAAAATTGTTTCAGATGTCCATCATATGCCGGCTTATCTGCCGGGACAGTTTAGTTTCATCACCCTTACTTCAACCCGTGTTTCGAGCGAGGAGCACCCTTTTACCATCGCCTCCAGCCCCACAGGGTCTGCTGGCCTTGAATTTGTTGTGCGCACCACCGGCGACTGGACCGGTCAATTAAAAAATCTTCAGCCGCAGGACAGGGTTTTCATCGATGGTCCTTTCGGGCTGTTCAGCCATCTGCTGCTCTCCGAACAAAAGGAGATCATCATGATCGCCGGCGGCATCGGGGTCACCCCGATGCTGAGCATGCTGCGCTATATGGCGGACCATAATGATCAACGCAAAATCACGCTGATCTGGAGCAATCAAACCCCCAACAATATCATTTTGCCTCACGAGTTTAAAAATTTAGCAGGGCTATTAAAAGGACTTCGCATCGTGCATGTGCTGACCCGAGCTCCCGAATGCAGTGGTGAACAGGGGCACCTGGATCGACCAAAGCTGAAAAGACTTCTTTCCAATTGCAGCCGTTCATCTGCCGTCTTTGTCTGCGGCCCCGCTCAAATGATGCAAGACGTTTACAGCCGCCTGGTTTCCCTGGGGTTTCAACGGCAAATGATTTTCATGGAACGCTTCAGTCTATAACGCCCCGGATCATTGACACCTGATCGGGCGTAATTATAGTGATTTATTATGATCGGAAACATTGCTCAAGATTGATGCGCTGACACAGAAACAGGAGAAAAATCATGCAAAAGATCTCCCACAAATTTGTTATGGTCTTTTATATGCTTGCGATTGGTGGATTTGCACATGCTGCAGCAGAGAAATGGGAAATCGACAAAGCCCATTCAAACATCTATTTTGATGTGAGACACACTTATGCCACTGTGAGAGGGCAATTCGATGATTATTCCGGCTCATTACGATTTGACGCGAACCGTATGACACTGGGCAGTGTTACGCTTGAGGTCAACACCAAAAGCGTCAACACGGGCATCCCCAACCGGGATAATCATCTGCGCGCAGAGGAATTTTTTGCCGTCAAAAAATATCCGAAGATGACATTTCAATCCACCGGCGTAAAACCGAAGGAAGGCAACCAATACACCGTAGAGGGAAATTTGACTATTAAAGGCCAGACCCAAAAGATTTCTGTGCCGTTCACCTATTTCGGCTCGCGGGAAAACCCCCTGAAAAAGGGGCAACGGGTGGCCGGCTTTGAAGCCCGCTTGTCCATCAATCGTTTGGATTACCAGGTAGGGCCGGGAAAATTCTTTGAGATGGGCACTATCGGAAACAAGGTCGACATTCTGGTCACCCTGGAGGTTGTCAAATAAACTAAAAAATAGCCAGGAAAAACACAAAGCGCTGATCGATGCTAAAATTTAAAAAACTGCATCTTGTCCAGTTCAAGTGCCACCCAGGTTAAAACGGTAAACCAGGCAATGAATACCATGAATCTGTAGAGTTTTATAACCATATCAACCTCCGAGCGGTATGGGTCTTACGCTGTTTATGCATCAAAAATTTCCGGTCCTAATTTTTCAAATAGGCAAATTGATGCGCCTGCGGCCTTATTTTTAAATCGTCTGTTTCCTGGGATCTCCCATAAGCTGCCGCTTTTTGTGCCGCATCCATCCTCCCCACTGTACGCTCCATAATCGCATCCAATTGGTTTCTGAGAACGCCATAGGAAAAATGCTGTTTTGCGATTTCATAATTGTGATTCACCATTTCTGTTGTTCTCTCGGGCGATTCTAAAATATCCCTGACCGCCTGAACGGTTTTTGCGGTCAAGATTGCATCCATGGTCACCAAATCGAATCCTTTGGGTTCGATATCGCTCACGAAGGTGGCGTAGCGGTTAACCAGCAGGGGTTTTTTAAAGTAAATGGCCTCTAAAAAGGCATTGCCGAAGCCTTCGTAAAGGCTGGGAAAGGTCACAAAATCAGCATGGGCGTAAACATTCCAGAGGGAATGTCCATTCACATGCTGTTTAGAATGATGCCACGGACTTGAGATGGGCTTTTTAGGGAGGCGAAGATCGACGTCACGTTCAAGGGCATAATTTTTGATCCACTCCGCATATTCCCAACCCTCATCCCCCGCCTGGTGGGATATGAGCAATTTATAAGGCGAATTCTCTAAATTTTTGACCAGATCAATGGCATGCTCAATACCTTTGCGCTCAACAATGCGGGTGGGCTGCAGGATTGTTTTATGGCTCGGCTTTAGTCTGAAGGATGCCAGAAAATTATTGTAGCCGCTATGGTGTATTGTTTGCGGGTTATCGAAATCGAGCACATTCGGGATGATTGTTGCCGCAATACGCCGCCGGCGGACCAACGCATCCCGTGCCATTGAATTAATGACGACATGGTGGATGTGGGATAATTTTGGCGGAAAGAATTTGTGTAGATATTCTCTGACTGCATTTGTCCGCAAACGGTTTCGTTCCCAGTAAAAATCATGATGATGGGCAATGGTGGGAATCTGAGTTTCTGAAATCAGTTCCGATAAGGCCAGACCGAGCGAAATGTTTAAGGGAATGGCCAGCGCATTTTCAACTATTAGCAGGTCAATCTGAAACAGATCGATGAAATCCTGCAGCCGGACCTTTAAAATGTTTTTCAGAGTTTCAATGGCGTCGGTGACAGAAGTTGTTCTGCCTGTTTTTCCGAAAACCTGGCGGTGTATCCACAAATTGTGCGGATGCTTAAAATGGGCTTCATATACCAGTAAGCTTTTGTCCGGATCTTTATCCAGCTCGCCGGCAAACCAAAAACAGTTGTAACCCCCGGATTCCAGTACATCTCCCCACTTGCTGGCTTCCAGAGAAACACCGTCTAATCCCGCAAACCGCGTTGAAACAAAACCAATGTTTTTGACCATCCCCATTTTCCTCCGACCTGATCTCTATCTGACCTGCACCAGACCAGCCGTGAAATTTGCGACCGAGGTGCATACACGTGAAACGGTATAAAATATCCAATCAGGTTGATTACTGCGAAACAATTGGCGGGATTGTTTACAGAAACGATGCGTTATGGTGATGTAATTCCTCAGGGGAGAAGTTGTGCCCTTATGCCGCACATCCGTACATCCGTATTACGGAACATCATTATGGAAAGCGGTATAAAAGATAATTATACCCGTATAACCCCCCGGCGTAAGATCCTGCAAATATCATGCTAAAGTAGTTGATTCAAATTCAATCAAAAATAATAATATAAAATCAATTGTTTATGCCAATATCCGTGTCGAGCGATAACACGAGGCGGTAAGCGCTTTCCTCAAATTCGGTAATTTATGCCACAATTCGTCAGACCCACAAATTTCATATAAATCTCAAGTTAAGGTCTGACATACCGATAACCTTGATTGAGTATTGTTTCACGATGGTGCGACGTACTCACACAATCGGGGTGGTTCTTTGAACCACCCCGAAAATGTTTGTAAAGCCGATTGCCTTCCAGTCGATATCGATAATGATCCTGCCGTGATCACCAGCCCAAAAGCACATGGTATGTGTCCGGGGGTGACCCCTGAGGTGGGAAGCCTCCCCAAAACCTTTCATCATATTCACTCTGTGCCATATTCGGTCTGACCTGCCGAGCCGCTCTAAAAATAAAATGCCTGTCCAACTGACGACTGAGCTGCACTGTGCCTGGTTTGACATATGAAAATAATATTATTACCATTTGAAATAGCCTGCCCGAGACGGACAAGCGAATCTTCAATTTGGGCTTATGCTTAAATTGGGTATGAATGAAAGTCTGAGTAACCAATGTTGATTGTAATTTATGGTTAATAAAAAGGAGATGACCTGCATGCCGCATCCGAAACACGCCATGGAGATTTTTCAGCTGCTCGACAAGTCCAACTGCCGGGAGTGCGGTGAAAAAACATGCCTGGCATTTGCCGGAGCCGTTTTCCAGGGCAAGCGCAAGATCGCGGAATGCCCGAAGCTGGACCGTGAAACCATTAAACGGTTTTCCGGGGCGCAAGAAGATCCGAATAATGTCTTTGTAGAGGGGGCTGACTTTTTGGATGAGCTCAAAAACAAGATCACCGCAGCCGATCTTGCCGCAGCCGCCCAAAGAGTGGGCGCCGATTTTTCGGGCGACAGGCTGACACTCAAAATACTGGGCAAGGATTACAGCGTGGATACAGAAGGAAATCTGTCTGCCGACATCCATATCAACCCGTGGGTGGCGGTCCCGTTTCTCACCTACATTTTATACGGCAAGGGACTGCCGGTTTCGGGCAACTGGGTTTCGTTTCGGGAGCTGAAAGACGCCAAAGAGCGCTATCCACTTTTTCGAAAACGCTGCGAGGAAGCCATGAAGCAGGTGGCCGACACCTACACCGATCTTTTTGACGATCTGGTCCACATTTTTAGTGCAAGGCAGGTGGAAAAACAATTTGAATCAGACATTTCGGTGGTTTTACACCCGCTGCCCAGAGTACCCATGATGATTTGTTACTGGCAGCCGGAAGATGGGCTTGAATCCAGTCTGAATGTATTTTTTGACGAAACTGCGGATCAGAACCTCGACGCGGACACGGTTTTCACACTGGGGGTCGGGTTGGCCCAAATGTTCACCAAACTTTCCTTAAGACACGGTTTTGCCGATGTAAAAAAAGGGACGTCCATGAAATTATAACTTTCCTTTCATAGATTATCGTGCTAATATTTATATATGCCACGCCAAGCGCGCATAGATGCACCGGGAGCGCTGCAACACATCATCGTCAGAGGCATCGAGCGCAAAAGCATTTTTTTTGATGATAAAGATCGTGATAATTTTGTCGCTCGACTAAGTGTGGTCCTGCCTGAAAGCACCGCGCGATGCTACGCCTGGGCTTTAATTCCCAATCATTTCCATTTGCTGTTGCGCAGCGGCAATGTACCCATTTCAACGGTCATGCGTCGATTGCTCACCGGGTATGCGGTATCGTTTAATCGACGGCATCGCCGCCACGGGCAGTTATTTCAAAATCGCTACAAGTCCATCCTGTGCCAGCAAGATCCATATTTACTTGAGCTGGTGCGCTATATTCACCTCAATCCGCTCCGGGCCGGGGTCGTATCCAATTTAGATGAGCTGGGCAAATTTGCATACAGCGGGGACGCTGCCATTTTGGGACGCTACCGGCACCCGTTTCAGGATGTCGACACTATCCTGGGCTTGTTTGATAGAAATCTTGCGGCAGCACGTAAAAAGTACAGCGCTTATGTGCAAAGAGGTATCGACCGCGGGCACCGACCGGAGCTGATTGGTGGTGGACTGATCCGCAGTGCCGGTGGTTGGGCGGCCGTTAAGGGCCTGCGGCGGACGAATGCGCGCCTGAAGGGCGATGAACGTATTCTGGGTGACAATAATTTTGTAAATGCCGTTCTGGAAGCCGCTCAGGAACAGCTGGAGCACAAATATCGGCTCGCTGCCAGGGGGGTTGATTTTGAGAAGGTCGTTCAGCGCGTTGCGGCAGTCTTTGGCATTGAAGTGGAGCAGGTACTGGCCGCCGGTAAACATCCCCCCACCGTTAAAGCCCGCAGTGTGCTCTGTTATTGGGCAGTGCGCGAACTGGGGATGAATGGCACGGATATTGCTCAAAAGCTTGGGTGTAGTCAATCGTCAGTGAGCAAATCGGCAAAGCGAGGCGAGGCGATCGCTTCTGAAAATAACCTGAAACTGATGAAAAGCTAGAAAGTTATAATTTCATGGACGTCCCTAAACTGAAAAATTCGAGTTGGCGAGACTATCAGACCAGGCTCCAGCGGGCGCAAAAAAACGACGACCGGAAAAGATTTCTCCGCCGAAATGTTAAATATGTTTTAGCTTTTATCGTCGGTTGTCTGGCCATATATGGCTTTATTTCCGGGCCTTTCGGGTCTCTGTTCGACGACACCAAAAAGGCGCAGGCCCTTGTGCGCGTTGAAGATCCAAACGAATCTCAAAAAACGACAGAGGCAGTGTCCTATCACAAAGACGAGGTTCAGCATTTTATTGACAGCCGCCATTTTTCAGATCTGCGTGACAGTTCTTTTGAAATCCAAAATAACGGCCGGCGCCTGAGAGTGCAAACCAGCATTGACCCATCGCTTCAAAACTATCTGACCCAAAAATTAGATCGCAAAAATTCAAGCCACATCGGAATCGTCGCCATGGACCCGGATGATGGTCGCATTCTATCGCTGGTGGGCTATGACAAAGCCGATCCAGCAAACAACCCCTGCCTGGACAGCTCTTTTCCGGCGGCCAGCATTTTTAAAATCGTTACCGCGGCGGCGGCGCTCGAAAAAGGTAACCTGCGGCTGGATTCCAGTCTCCAGTATAACGGCCGCAAATACACGCTCTATAAATCGCAACTCAAAGAAAAAAGAAACAAATATACCAACACCATTACGTTGAAAGAGGCCTTCGCCAAATCGGTAAATCCGGTTTTTGGCAAACTGGGGGCGTTGTACCTGGGAAAAACGCAACTGGAATCCTATGCTAAGGCCTTTGGATTCAACCGTGAGATTAATTTTGAAGTTTTTCTGGCGCCCAGCCAGACCATGATTACGGATGAGCCTTACCAATGGGCTGAGATTGCCTGTGGGTTCAACCGCCAGACGAAGATGTCTCCGGTTCACGGTGCTTTGATATCGGCCACGATTTTCAACCGGGGAAAATTAATTGAGCCCACCATTGTTGAACGCATCAGCGATGAAAACGGCATTGATCTGTATCAGAGCCAGCCCGCTGTTGTTGCCCAGGCCTTTGCGCCAGATACCTCGGATGATTTGCGCGAGCTGATGAAAACCACCATTAAATCGGGCACCGTGCGCGGTACGTTTCGCAAATATCGCAGGGATAAAATCATATCCAGGCTGGAGATCGGCGGCAAAACCGGCACGATCAACAATAAAACCAACGACGTTAAATATGAATGGTTTGTTGGATATGCACGCGACAGAGACGGTGACGCCAAGATCATTCTTTCGGTGCTGGTGGCCCATCAAAAATACATCGGCATCCGGGCACCCCAGTATGCGATCATGGCATTTAAAAAATATTTCAAAACGCAGTTTGCCAAAACGACCCCGCCTTCGTCGGCAAACCCCGGCTGGCGGTCCGAATACGGTCAGACGCATTGATCTGATTACCGCTGAATCCTAAATATGGCATAAGGTGGCTATCTGGAAAGTTCCAGTAGTTTATGTCCGGTAATGATCTCACCACGAAGATCACGAAGATCGCAAATGTAGGATGAATAAAATGACACCCCCTCTTCGGGTCCTTCGTGCCCTTCGTGGTTTAAAGAGACTAGCTTGGGCTTTCTGCATAATCGTATTTGATAAAAATTAATGCGAATGGGCAATGCATTTATGGCGTTGCCCATTTTTTATTAAAGTTCAGATTATAGTTACCGATACTTCTATAAGAGGATAAATGTTATGGGCACAAGAAAAATGTATAATACCACCCTGGATACCAAGCTCATCAGGGAAATCAAGGTGCTTGCCGCCAGACTGGATAAGCGCCAGAATGATATTCTTGAAGAAGCGATTCAGGATTTACTGAACAAATACCGATCCCAGGATTCTCTGGGCCTATCAAATGAATCCGTGGCGCATTAGGCGCTGTCCGTCGATTGGTCGGGAGAAATTTTGAGATACCGCCCGGAGATGGTGGACACCTGCTGGATCCGGTGGTCTGTGGTGGATGGCCTGTGGTGCCTGTAAGCGCACCCGTCTGAGATCAATTTGGAGGTCATGTTTTGGATAATATGGTTTTTATCGGTTTTGGTTTGATCGGATTCGGCTTGGCATTTTTTATCTACATGCTTCTGTCCGGCAAACCTGAAAATGATGAGTAGAAAAATCGGGGCTTTGTTGGCCGTTATACCGTTTTCCATAATAATGTTCCGGAATAAGGAAATATGGCATAAGGGGTTGTAGAAAAAAACGTTTGAATACCGGAACGTTTTTTACAACCCCCTATAGATCAAAGAATCAAAAAGCCCGCTGGCAATCCAGCGGGCTTTATTATTTTTTCGGTCAGGAGGCTATTTCGCAAAAAATTAAAGCTCCGGCACACAATCCGGCAACGGAGGTGAATCTTCCAGGGGCCAGGCGTTTCTGTCGCAATCGACCACCGGATCACCGGGTCGGATAAAGCTCAATTGGAACTGACTGACGGTGACATCTAAGGCCTCCGCACCGGCTGCGCCGGTAAAGCCGAAAAAGAAGCGCTCAAAATCGTCCTGTTCGGCACCTTTGAGGCTGAATCGCTGGATCATGGGCAGTTCACTAATAGCAGTATAATCATATTCAATGCGCGTATCCTGAAAAAAAGTGCCCAGGATATTGTCGCAGGTGAGATCATTGTTGCACTGCCGGATCCACAGGCGCAGCTCGTAGTCAAATTCTCCGTCAACATTTGGCAGAAGGGCGCGATCCACTTCCAGGCGAACCGCAAAGGGTCCTCTGGAACCGGCACCGTTTAGCCAATCAGTGTTGTTGTCCACTAAAACAGTTGAATCCAGATCTTCAACCGTCAGCAGCTTACCGGCACTTTTATCTTCATCTTTAAAGTTCCTGGGATCTGCAAACTGGCTGATGGTATAAAAGTTCGTATCATTGGAGCCGATGTGGATAAAACCGTCATCTCCGATCGCCGGGGAAGAGGGCACCGCAGCGCCCGTTGGAAAAAACCATTTTTGCGTTCCATCCGGATTGAGTGCGTAAACGTTGCCATCCGAGGATCCAATATAAATGGTACGGTCGAGATCGACGATCGCTGAAGATTCCACATTGCCGCCAGTAGGAAAGCGCCATTTTTCCGTACCATCCGGGTTGACCGCCCAAACGTTACTGTCGTCTGATCCGATGTAAATGGTTCCATCGATTGGATCCAAGGCAGGCGAGGATTCAATTTCACCGTTGGTCTGAAATCGCCATTCGCCCTGGACACCATTTATCCCCCCCACTCCCGTGGGATCAGCCAGGCGGGCGACATCCTTGAGAGCATAGAGATAGTCATCATCGGCGCCCACATAGATTGTGCCATCGCTTTGATTCACTGTTGGCGATGATTGGATCTCATTGGGCTCTGTTAGAATCGGGAAACGCCACCGCTCGGTTCCGTCAGCGGTGTTAACGGCATAAAGGTTGTTGTCATTGGAAACAAAATAAACCACCGAGGCAGCAGAATTTAATGCCGCGACGTTATCCACTTCACCTCCGGTGGGAAATTCCCATTCGCCGGGTTGCGGAAAAGGTTGTGCGGGGGGTTTACGAGCGTCCGGATCGATTGCATATAAAGACCCGCTATCTGTTCCAAAATAGACCCTGCCATCCGGTCCGACAGTCGGTGTTGAGTCTATGTCTGTGCCGACCCCAAAGCGCCAGAGTTCGTTGCCATCCGAATCTATGGCGATAATAGTATTGCCGCTAATGTCTGAATAGATAACATCATCACTGGGATCGGGGGTACCTTTGGTATCAATACCGGGCATGTAATCGTTGTTATCTGTGAGGTTAAAGCTCCATTTTGTGGTTCCATCCGGGTTAAGCGCGTATAAGGTGGCATCCAGAGCCGACATGTAAATCGTGCCGTCGGATCCAATGGCAGCACGCCAGAATGAAACGGTGCCACCAGTATTGAAGCGCCATTCTTCCGTCGGCTCTTCACCATCGGCGTCGTGACGGTTGTCGTCATATAACGGGTTGTTGCCTCGACATGGAATATTCAAAAAGCTGGTTCGCCCCCAGAATACGTACTGCACAGCGTCCTTATTTGCTGCCAACGGATCATTGCGAAGATTGGTTTCGACATTCGGTCCGACACAATAATCCGGAGGGGGGTCATCGACGCGATTGTTTGTCCGGGTGTCAAATTCCACCGCAATTTTAGGTGGGTCCAGACCCCTATCGTTGGGGTTAGTGGCAACAAAATCCGCATCATTCAGTGGATCTGGATTCGGAACGATACGGCTGTCGCCGGCATAGCCCATCAGTTCACTGAGCTGGATGTCTCCACCCACGGATGTCGCACTGTTATGGGGAGTTAAGGGGGGGCCAAAACTTGTCAATGTGAAAGTAATGCCGTCGCCCTGGCCGGTAAAATTCACCAGAAAAAATGCTCTTACACCCAGCGTAAACAGACACGCGCCCTGCTGGCAATAGTCCTGATCGCCGCCGATGGACAGGTCGGCATCGAAGAACGCCGATCCAAACTCGTCGGTCTGCCCGCCGCCGATATCAAGCTCGTAATCGGTCAGATTCGTTTCGAAAAAACGGCTATCCGTTTCCTGCTCGCTCAAGTTGGAGATGAAATCCTCAGCTGTGATATCTGGCGGAGCCGGTTGGGGGATAATAGAGGCGTCGTAAATAATTTTGCCAAAAAGGTAATCGCCGCCATATTCAACACCATCGGATTCACCGGTGGGCACCACCATATGGTTTCGCGGCGACACGATGACCCAATCATTTGCATCTGTCTGGGTTGTGAGCCATTCGGATTGCGACGCTTTGGATAAATTTGTTAGCACGACCTTGGTCGGTGCGCCTGCCGGTTCCTCCTTTCGCTCTTCGTAAAAATAATCATTGCGCCGGAGAGTAATTGCCCCTCCATACTTCGGAAGGTAATATTGGGCCTCAAGCGGCAAATCCAGGTCGACACCATCCGAGTCGATGTCCTGACCTGCTGCTGGCTGGACTGCAAAAGCAATTCTTTCATCGGCATTTGCATAAAAATCGTCGCTCAGATTGAGGGTTAACGTATCGGGTGGCGGTGGGCGAGCGGGAATGGTGTACCCTGAAATAACGGCCCGACCGCCTTCAGGGGGATTAAGTCCCACAAACTCGAAATTAACGGCATAAATGCTGTCCGGCGGGAGCGGAATTGTGTAAGCAATCGGAACGGTTCCAATAGGAACCCCAAGTGTCAGAGCCCCACCTCCGGGTCCTATAGCCTGGTTTGAAGGTGAATTAAACCACGGGCTGAAGACATTAATGGTGAAGCTGCCGGCATCGGTTACGGTGTAGGTGGTGGTATTGAGCGTATCTTTTATAAAATCGATATCAAAATCGGCTTTGCGGAGCTCACTGAAGGCATAACGCATGCCGGACTCAGCCATGTAGATGGCTCTGCGGGTGTCATTTCGGGTAACCGTGCTGGCTGTGGATGAGGAGAACATCGAGACCATGGCAACGCCAAGAGCGCCGAAAATAAGCATCAATACGACCACATAAATCAGCACATTACCCGCCGCGCTAAAATGCCTTCTGTTTTGCAGATGCAAAACTGATGGATAGAATAACTTTTTTAAAAAATTGCTCATAAATTTTTAAATGCTAAAAATGGTGCAGCGCATAAAACGAAAACAATGAAGCCCAATAAAAATTTAAAAGCTTACGGTGGCTCGGGCACCATATTTCTCGGAAATATACGGGTGCTAAACTGGCGGCCGATTTCACCGACGGTAAAGCTGACATCAATGGCTGCGACTTCATTATTTCCACCACCGGAATTGTTCAGATCCGCATAGGCGGCCGTCATGGTGAAACTTTGAACGTCATCCAGCAATAAATTCACACTACCATCGACATCCATGGAAATCGTATCGGCCCCAGCATTGTAGGTGATTTGGCGGTCACCGGGCAATGTCACACTGGCATAGTCTATCGTGTTGTTGGCCGTAAAAGCGTCTATTTTGTTAATATCCCGTAATTCCATACTAATGCGGTCCAGGGCGAATTGGGCCTTTAAGGCACCTTCAGACGTATCTTTGGCGCGCAGGTAACCGTTAAGACCGGTGTACATAAAAAGGGTGGTGAAGGTCCCAATGATTCCCACCAGAACAAGGGTGACAATCAGCTCCACCAGGGTGAACCCTTTTTGCTGTATGATCCAATCTCGTGTATTAATAAAGTACAATGGGATCATTGGTTGTTCTGCTGTTAGTTAAAATAGCCGTCATTGAATATCGCCCGGTGATTGCCGGTGACACCAGGCCTGAAGCTTGAAGCACGATTTTTAAGTTGTCACTCCCCCCGGCGCCTTCATTCCCGCCGGCATCAAATACAATATACTGGGTGGTGATGTTAATGCCGTTAATGGTCTGGCCATTGTAATTGGTGACAACATTGTTCAGGGCATTGCCCGGATCACTGTTTATATCCGCCACATAAGCTGCAATGATCTGTTCCATCACACTTTCACCGGTGGACTCATCGCGAACAATTTCTACCGTATTCCAGCTGGCCTCCAGGGCCGTTCCCATGAATTGAACAAAGATAACCCCTAAAATGCCGGCTGCCACGATGGTGACGATAATTTCCACCAGGGTAAAGCCTTCTGAGCCAATTTTCATGGATTTTAAATCCGTCATTGCACCAAACCCGTTTCTGGAGTCATTGTGATGGTTCGGTTCTGGCCACTGGCTGAAAGAGTTATGATTAATGGATTGTCCAAGTCATCATTGGTTGTTGCATCGGTATATTGCGTATATGGCTTTCCGAATCGGTCGAAAAAGAGAAGATTGGAAGCAAGGGGCTGA
This sequence comes from uncultured Desulfobacterales bacterium, assembly GCA_947259495.1. GTDB lineage: Bacteria > Desulfobacterota > Desulfobacteria > Desulfobacterales > JAHEIW01 > JAHEIW01. Next base: position 56,710 of record CAMYLV010000003.1, read on the forward strand.
ATGTCGACTCCAAAATCAGCCGCAGAGGCTTTTTTGTTTTGTTCTCCGGGAAAAATGACCTGTTGTGCGGCTAAATCCGGCTCGCCGGCGTCAACCGGAATCGATGCAAAAAATAACCAATATTGATCCGTGCCGGGATCGAACTTAATTCCCCAAATCTCATTGGCATCGCCGCGCTTCATCGCCGTGGCCTGGGCATAGCGTATCTGGTTGCGGATTCTGTCGGTCTGACCGACCAGGTCGACCTGTACGGTGCTGACCGAGCGACCGATGACATAGGCGGTGATGATCGCCATCAGCACCAGAACGACGGTGATTTCAACCAGAGTAAAGCCATGTTGACTGTGATGCATTGCGTGGGCCTTTGTAAGCATCTTGATTTTTTGGCGATTTTAGAGTTAAGCGCGTTTGGTTGAGCCGGCCGTCGGCTGTACCGGGCAACCCATTTTTATGGTATTATTTTTTGGGTGACCCGTCAAGAAAAAGCCGTTGTTTTAGGCAGTTGCGCGGCACTATATTTATAGATTTATAGACAAGTTGTTAGTATATTTTCACTACAAGCGTGCTACATATAGAGTATTCTAAAAAATTAGATGTCTAAATGCAAGTGGCTAAAATATTTGGCCTCTCGCAAACCCGCGTCGCTGAACACGATCAGGTTTAGAAAAGGATGTGAAGTCCCGCATATGCGGGACCTCGCCTGAGCGGCTCGCGATGGCGGGCAGGGGACGCAAAGGCGCCCATAAATTTGTCGGGTGAACCGAAAAAACAGCCACAAACAAGGGAATCGGCTCGAAGGTCATATTGCTTGAAAAGAGAACTTATTCGCCCTATACTTTCTGCAATACTTCTAACCCAGGGAATAATTTTTAAAAGGAATCAAAATGCAGCCCACCAAAATCAAACTGAATCAAATTGGCGCCATCATCGCCGAGTCCTTTAACGGGAAAAAAGAAATTGTATGCTACCTGGGCTCGAATGCGGCTACGCCCACGGCTTCGATTGAAGCCCTGACCCGGTCCATAATGTCTCAAAAACCCCGGTTGCCGTTTATCAATATGGTTCATCTACTTTTGCAGGGCCCGGTTCCGTACGTCGCGGCGGGCCTGCAGGATCGCGTGATGGCCTATTCCATTTTTTCAGGCGGTGAGGTTCGACAGGCGGCCAATGAGGGGCGCGCATTTTACCTTCCCTGCACGCTGGCCAACCTGGACAGCTTAATTGGAAAAGGGCGCCGGTATGAACCCGATGTGGTTATATTAAAGGTTTGTCAAAATCAGTTTACCGGTGAATTCAGTCTGGGGTTATCGGTGGAAGCCCTTCACACTGCCATTGACCATGCGAAAATCGTGATCGCCGAATTGGACCCGTCTATGCCTTTTACCCAGGGCCAGAGCGTGGTCGATGCCCAGTCGGTTGACTACATTATTGATGGGGGTGTCAAACCGGTTTATGATTTTGCTGCCCCGGACTTTGAAAATTTAATCCCGGAAGAAAAACGGATCGGTGAACTGATCACCGACAATTTCATCCAGGACGGTATTACCCTGCAGGTGGGTATCGGCAAAATCCCGGATGCGGTTATCGGCACTATCCGGGATGCGCAATATAAAGATCTCGGTGTGCAGACCGAGCTATACGGTGACGGACTTATGCTTTTGGAAGAAAAAGGCATCGTCACCAATCGCAAAAAAAGAGCCAATCTGGGCTACAGTACCACCAGCCTGATCATGGGCTCAAGTGCGCTCTATGATTTTGTGCACATGCGTGCCGGTGTTCAGATGCGCCCCTGCACCTACACCAACTCAGCGGAAACCATTCATAAAAACAGCCCCTTCATATCGGTCAACACCGCCATCGGGGTTGATTTGCTGGGAAATGTCTGGGCTGATTTTATTGATCCCCGACGTTATTACAGCGGGGTGGGCGGACAGCCTGATTTTATTCGGGCCTTAAATGATCATGCTTACGGGGCACCAATTATCGCAATAAAAAGCATAACTCACCGGGGAGAATCAAAAATTACCAAAATGCATCCGCCCGGAATCAGTTTAACCGCCAGCGCCTTTGACGGTGTTGTGATCGTGACCGAATACGGTATTGCCGATCTGCGCGGATTGACTACCGGCGAAAAAGCCATGGCAATTGCCCGCATTGCCCATCCGCGCTTCAGCGATGATTTAATGCGCTATGTTAATGAAGATCAACTTTTCACCAAACCCAGTGGCTTTTCCCTGGATAAAACCCCCAAGGGCGTCACTCTGTATGACGGCCGAATTAAAATCGCGGAATAAAACCGGATAGCATTTTAATCAGGGATTTAGAAAAATTCAAAATGGAAATGCGTTTTTTTCCGTTTGCAGGGCGTTCGTTGTTTTATTTATCATTAGGCGAAGCATGGCGGTTTTAAAAAAATTCTTCTCATCACTGTTTTTTCTATTTTTGTTACTGCAGATTATTGCCTGCAGCACGGCGCCGAATATTGCGGTTGAAGTGCTGCCGCAATATGACGCCCTCTTCTCAAACCAGGAAGGCTGGACCGGTGGCGACGGTGCCTACTCCGTTGCTTTAAGCCATAACATTATCGCCTGGTTTTTCGGCGACACCTGGATCGGCCAGATAGAAAACGGCCGGCATGTAAACGCCACGCTTGTCAATAATACTGTGGCCATTCAGCTGGGAAAAGATGCGGCCGCAGCAAAAATGGACTTCACCTTCGGCCGTGCCGCCGCCGGCCAACCCCTGGCCTTGATCCGACCGGATGATGGGCGGGGGTGGTTCTGGATTTTTGACGGCGCGATGACACCTGCGGGTCTGTACGTTTTCCTGATTCAAATCGATCGGACCGCAGGCGATGCGGTTTTTGATTTTAAGGTCCTGGGAACCTGGCTGGGACACGTTGCCAACCCCGAGGAATTGCCGGCGCTCTGGCGCATAACGCAATCAAAAGTCCCCTGGTCGACATTTTCGGCCTCCGGCGGTATTCTGTGGGGGTCGGCGATATTACAGATCAATAAAATCTTATATATTTACGGAACGGTGGAAGAGCGTGCCGGTGGTGTATTAGGCAAACACATGATTTTAGCCCGGGTTCCGGCATCTCTGCTGTCGGATTATTCGCAGTGGCGCTTTTTTGCCGATGGCAACTGGGTAACGGATTTCAGGCGCGCCAGTCGACTGAGCCCGAATATGCCCCATGAATATTCCGTCACATATCTTCCCGCATTGATGCAGTACGCAGCCGTCTATTCTGAGGATGGATTATCGAAAAATATTTTGCTGCGTTTGTCCCCCAAACCCCAGGGACCCTGGAGTGAACCGATACAGATATTTCAGTGTCCGGAAGCCGGTTGGGATGATTCGATTTTTTGCTACGCTGCTAAAGCCCACGGCGCGCTTTCCAGGGATCCTGACCGGCTGATCATCACCTACATCGCCAATTCGATAGATTTTGATCGAGTCGCCAATGATGCCCGGCTATATCGGCCCCGGTTCCTAAAGGTGACGTTTACAAAATAGTACCCTTCATAAAGTTGATGAGCTATCTTTTGACTTCGCTATGGATCCAGTCCAAAAAGGGCGGGTAGCCGTCTAAAACCGGCAGGCTGACGATGCAGGGGCAGTCGTAACTGTGAAGAGACTTGACTTTGTCGATCAACAGTGAAACCAGCGGTTCAGTGGTTTTGGCAATTAAAACCACCTCTGAATCTTCCTGGATTTTTTCCTCCCAACGATAAATGGACTGCATGTTATCTAAAATGTTCACGCATGCAGCCAATCGGGATTCCACCAGGGCTTTGCCGATTTTTTGGGCTTCGGCTTTGCTGCCAGCGGTCATATAAATGAAGTTAATTGCCATTGGGCAACCTCTTTTGTTGAAGAACAAGTGCTAATTCTCAGAAACGTAGCTAAGCACAATCTCTGAAAAGGTCATGCTTTTTTTCTGAATGGCGCTATGCAGATAAATTGTCCCTATAACAGGAAGTGGCGCGATATTTGGGGTGATTGGCATACAAGCCTTTGGGTTTAGAAACTGCGTAGCTCAAATCCCAAATATCGGGCCACAGGCAACTTGAAAATCATAGCGCCTGGAAGAAAATGACATGACCGCCCAGTTTTAATAAATTATTTCTGAGACGGAAACTAGGTAGAGATGGATCGGACAATGCCACTTTTGGCCTGCCAGCGGCCTCCGCCCTTGGGCTGTATGCTTTCAAAACATTCCACCAGATCATCGACTTTGGCCTTGTTCCATCCCTCCAGCTTGATTCCGATCTGGTTGCCGGGCTTGGCAGACTTAACATTTTGCCTTTCGATTTGCAGCGACGTGATTTTTCCAAAATAGGCCGGTCCCATCGCTGTGATGACCCGAAAATTTTTGCCAACCTCAATGGCTCCCTCGAGCACCTCACATCCGATAACCATTCCTTTTCGGCTGATATTAAAAGTGGCAATGACCTTGGCTTTGCCGGTAATTTTATCTTCCGCTTCCCGACTTTTAAAGCTCAGGGCGATTTTTCGGATGTCTTCTGTCAATTTATAGATGGTGTCATACAGGCGCACCTCAACGCCGAATTCTTTGATCTCCTGCTCCAGTTTCGGCATTGTATCCACGCTGAACCCAACCACCAGCTTGCTACCGGTCCTTGCCATCAACATATCCGACTTCGATATATTCCCGACACCACTTTGGATAAGGTTGATCTGAACGCCGGGCACTTCAATTTCAGCCAAACTGGCCGTAACCGCTTCGGCCGTGCCCGCTACATCGCATTTCAGTACAATTTCCAATTTCTGATCGACCTCGGACTGAGAAGACAATTTATGCTTGCTTTTTTTGGGGGCCATTTCTTTGTATTTTTCAACTGCAAAGAGTTTCGGGGTTAACCTGTTTCAGGTAAAAACAGTAATCTTTTACTGTTCGGCACTTAAAGTATAATTTCTTTTTTAGCAGAGTCCAGGGTAGAAGACAATTAAATCCTGTTTTGCATGAAAATTAATGAGAGATTTTATTAGCAGCGAGTATAGCGATTTTGGCATTCCAAGTTAAATCAGCCTCCGAAAATAAAGGATACAAATCATTTTATCTCATTAATTTTCACCCTACGGGCAAGCCGGAGGCTTCCATCGGTCCGCCTCAGGCGGATTATTAAGGGCGAGGCATAGTAGACTATAGCCTCGCCCTTAAAGGCCTTGCATATGAAAGCCTCCGACTCGTGCAAAATTCAGTTATTAAAAAACTGTAATTACGCATAATCCCTAAAAATTAATTGGAAAGTATTTGCTCGGCGGCCATTTTGGCACGTTCAAAGGGATCCAACTCCACTCTGGTTGCCGGGTCATTTCGGTATTCAAACACAACAAAATAAAGCGCCTGAATAAGAAAAAACAGCCACACCCCCAGTGCCCCCGTCAGGGTCGCAGCAGGTACTGCAGCGGCCACCGGCAGGCCAGAGCCCAGCCCCAACCCTGTTTCCGCAATGAATCGTTTTATGACTGACGTCTGGTTGAAGCAGATGCCGCTGCGCATCCAGCTTAACATGCCAAGGGCAGCAAATAAAAATGCCGTGGTGGATTGGATTAAAAACGCGGCAAAGAGCAGGAGTAGCAACGGCAAGGCAACCGCTGCCAGGGGTTTGGATGCCCAGCCAGACAGCAAGACACCGTATCCGGCCAGAAATGCCCAAAGCAACAGCTGAAAACTCAGCGGCCAGGGCACCATCGAATTTAAGATCAGACTCAGCGGAAGATAAATAAGCCCGCTGAGCAGACCCCAGACAATTGTGGAGCGTATGGGTTTTGCAATGCCTTTCATGATGTCGCACCTCCTTTGATGGCCTCTTTTCTTTGCAGAAGCTCCAGTTCAATCTCTTCTTCGCTCAGATCATGAAGCCCAAAGCCGGGTTGCGCCACCGGCCCCATATCTTCCCAGCGCTGTTGCTCGGAGCGGTGAAAATATTCAGTGGCCTTTTGATGCAGCTGCTCATATTGCAATCGTTGCTGTTCAATATTTTCTCGGAACTGTTTGATTTCACAAGTGAGCTGATCGATGTGCCGGCGGCGATCCGCTTGAATGCCGGCTAAGGGTTTGATTTTTTTAATCAGCATGCGGCCAATATCGTCTTTGTCATTTTTAAGGGCGATCTCCAGATCCACCTCCAGGCGGTCGCGCTCTTTTTCTCCCTTTTCATAATCCTGCCGGACCTGATCCCGCACCCGGCATATTTGTTTGAGGTTGGTCTCTTTTTGCATCAGGGATGCTTGCATATCTCTGAGGTGTTGCTTGAGCAGCAATTCCTGGTTTTCAATCTGATCCATGATTCCATGGAGATCTGCTTTAAATAACCTGACAATCCGTGTGAAAAGCGCCATAATTATTCCCTCCAGATTTTAGCTAACCATCATTTTTTTTCATTTGATTTTTAATTGTATTCATCAAACGTACTCAGTGGGCTATACTGTTTTCCATAATAATGTTGCGGAATACGGAAGTGCGGCATAAGGGGTTGTAGAAAAAAACGTTTGAACACCGCAACGTTTTTTCACAACCCCTATAAAGCACCGGTCACGTCAACGCCTCCCTTTATACCCTTCGTACTGCAGGGCCTTTGAACTGGATTTTTGCTTCCGGGAAACTGCAGACGGCGCGCCTTTAAAGGTGTCTTCCACCCGTTCCCGCAGATCTTTGAGATCCCGATCCAGGTTTTGACTGACTTCGGCTGAACCCACACTTGCATTGATCGATTCCTGTTCGTGGTAATAGCGTTGAATTCTTTTCAGGGCTGTTTGCTTTTTGCCGGCCTTAATATCCGCGGCAACTTCCTGTTTAAGGCGGTTATAATCTTCCTGAATAACCTTTTCAGCCCAGGATGTCTTGTCGATTGAAGCCTGCACCTCTTTTTTATTTTCGACACAGGCAATCTTGAATGGCTCGGCGAGCACGGTTTCCAATGACTGGTCGTCGAAGCGATAGCGAACCTTGATGTTGCCAATCTCAAAGTTTGCAGTTGAGTCGGTGGGCACCTTTAAGGTTAAAAATAATTTGCGGGTTTGCCCGGAACGCAAATCTCCCGGATAAATCACAGCATGGTCTTTTTGCCGGGTAATCGGATAGCCGGCCGCATCTGTCAGCGACAGGCCCCTGGCCCGGGGGAACCAAATAGACACATTGGATGCGATCGTCGCTTGCGTGTAGAAAAATTCTTTTTGAAATACTTCTGAAAATGCCATCGGATTTTCCAGATAATAATAATTTCCGGCGCCGCGGTCCGCGATGGTGGTCATTAGCTGCTCGTTGAAATCATTGCCCACCCCCACCGTGCTGACGGCAAACTCTTTTTCTACGGCAAGGCCGGCTATTGCGCCCAGGCGAGTGGAATCGGTTATCCCTTTATTGGCCAGCCCGTCGGAGATCAAAACCAACTTTCGGGCATTTCCAATTTCGGCGCCGGACAGCAAAACATCGATCCCGGCCTGAAGTCCTGCTCCCAGATTGGTACCACCGTTGGCAGTAACACCGGCGATAAGTGTCGCCAGCTGTTGCCGATGATCCGAATTGACCGGCCTCAAATTCGAAACAAGCTGAACGCTGTCTGAGTATGTTATCAGGGCAAAGCGGTCTTTGGCGGTCAGACGGGATATGAGCTTTGACACCGCCTGCCGGGCGTCGCTGATTTTACGTCCGTTCATCGAGCCGCTGCGGTCCAGGACGATGACCATATCGACATTGCGCTCCACGGTTGCATTCGAACCGAGTCCTTCAGTTGCGGTCAGCGTTAAGGCCAGATTAACGTTGCCGGAAGAACCTTGCAGAACCTTGTTTTGGACCAGATGGCCGCTAAGGCTCACCGGTGCAGTTTCCATCCGGGATGTGTGAGCTGCAGGCATGAACAGGCTTGAAAGCCATGTTTTTCCCGCTCCGGCTGAATAAGTCATGGCTACCCCCGTCGCAGCGATTAAAACGATAATAAAAATAAAAGACTTCAGTCGCGTTGGATTCATGGAATACTCCTTTCAGTTTTAGGGTCTTCATTATGAAGTTGGGTTGCCTCATGTATTCAATTCTAATCCAATGCGGCTGAAACACAATTCAAAGAAATGTAAAAAAAAGCAGAATTTTTTTACATAACTTTTACTTTGAAATCGGCAGGATCTGATATACTGTCATTGAAGGACAATGAGATTTTTACGGGCTAATATTTCTTTCAGCTAAGACTATGGATAAAAATTAAATGAAAAGACCAAAAGCACGCATTCTTGTGGTTGAGGATGACCCGGCGCTGTTGCGCGGGCTTGTGGATGTACTGGTCTACAATGGCTATGAAGTCAAAGGCGTGGAAGACGGCGGCCAGGGTCTTGATGCCGGTTTGCAAGAAGTCTACGATTTGCTCCTGCTGGATGTCATGTTGCCAACCCTCGATGGATTTTCAATCTGCAAAGAGATTCGTAAAAAAAAGCCCGGCCAGGGTATCATCATGCTTACCGCCAAAGGCGCTGAAGATGATATCGTCACCGGTTTCAATGCCGGCGCCGATGATTATATCAGCAAACCGTTTTCGCTCAGGGAAGTGATGGTACGCATAGAAGCCGTTCTGCGGCGCAGCGGGAAAAATCCGGGTGATGTCGAATTCCAATTTCATGATATCTTTTTTGACGGGAAAAATCTGGTTGCTGAATATCAAACTGAAACCACAGAGCTGACCCGCAAAGAAATGGATATCATCGCCTATTTGCATCACCACCGGGATCGAATCGTCTCCAAAAAAGAATTGCTAACCGAGGTGTGGCACTATGCCGATGCCGATATTGAAACCCGCACAGTTGATATTCACATGTTGAAGCTGCGCAAAAAAATTACGCAGTTGATCGGAGATACACCTCTTATCACCACCATCCGGGGTGAGGGATACCGCCTGGAGCCTGAAAAATGAGGCGCTTAAAAATACTCATCCTCATATTTTGCATAACCCTGTCAGTTCCGCTCGGATATTTTGTCTGGCAGACTTATCGTGGCCTGGCGCAGGAGGAAGCCGCCACCCTCCGTTTTTTTGCCAACACGCTGTTTGACGAGATCGAACAGGCCCTGGCAACCCTTGTTCAGCGGGAGGAGGCGCGTGTTATTGACGAATACAATTTCTTTACGAGTTCTTCCGGCCGCTATCGAGAGGGGACCGATGTAAACCGCTCACCGCTCTCACGCCTGCCGGCGGAATATTATATTCTCGGATATTTCCAGAACAATCCGGACGGCTCGTTTCAAACACCTCTGGCCCAGGCCGACCGGACCGTTGCCGCCGATAATAAAGATGCCGTCACCCAGTTGGAGCAAGCCAACCGCAAATTTAACCGCATCCGAACAACAGTCACCGATAAAATTATCCCTGCACCGGATAAAGCGATTGTCCCGGCCGAGCAAAAGAAGGGCGATGTCTTTGCCGGAAAATATCTGGATTTAACCCGTTCAAAAGAACCCAAAGCCGCTCTGGGTCAAAAAGAAAAGCGATTTGAAGAAATCACGGTGGCCCAGGCAAAAAATGTGGCCCGGCAGGAAGCCGGTGAAAGAGCCCAAAGCCCCGAACCCCCGGCCGTATCCATGTCAAAAAAGCGTCCCAGCCGCCGTCCGGCGGCTCGAGCGCCCATGGCCGACCGCGACTTTGCCGGCAGCCCCGCTGGCGAGCTGCAGTCGGAGCTGGCCGCCGGCGAGGCCAATGCAGCCGACCAGGCGGCCGCCGCAACGCGGGAAGCGGAAAGTTTTCAGGTCGAGGTGGCTCCGCTGCAATCAGTCTTTATCGGTGGCGGTCAAATTTTTATTTTTCGCCGCATCATGATCAACCAGAAAATTTACCGACAGGGCTTCATCCTCAAGGTCCCTGCGTTTTTAAATCACCTCGCGCAAAATTACTTTAGCAATCAGCCCATGGCAGGCTTTTCCAATCTGCGCCTGCGGGTCATGGATCAAGGTCGGGAAATTGAACTGGCGGAAGCCGGCGTATCAGCGCAAGACCCTAAACTGGTCCTGCAACGCGCATTTCCGCCGCCATTCGCCTTTCTAAACGCCACGTTGAGCTGCGATGAGATCCCGCGCTCTGCCGGTCGCCAAACGCTGATGATCATGATGGGTGTGCTGGCGGCTATATTTTTAATCGGATTGTTTGCGATTTATAAAAGCGCCCAAACCCTTGTGGATCTTTCCGAACGCCGCTCCCAATTCGTGTCATCGGTCACCCACGAATTAAAGACGCCGTTGACCAATATCCGCATGTACATTGAGATGCTGGCTCAGGGCATTGCCAAGGATACCGAGCGGGAGCAGGAATATTTTCAAATCATCGACTCGGAGGGTTCACGTTTGACCCGCCTGATTAACAATGTGCTGGATTTGGCCAAGCTGGAGAAAAAGCAGCGGACCCTTGACCTGCAGCCGGGGACATTTGAGGACGTCGTCGCCGAAGTTCAAACGGTGATGCAGGCCAAACTCAAACAGGAAGGCTACACCCTGAAATCCTTACAGGAAGATATCCGCCCGTTTAACTATGATCGGGAAGCTATGATCCAGGTATTGATCAATCTGATTGAAAACAGCATTAAATTCGGCCGGGCGGCGGTGCGCAAAGAAATCACGATTCGAACCTATCCGGACGGCCGATGGGTGAAAATTGCAGTTTCCGATTTCGGGCCCGGGATTCCGCGACAGGCGCTTAATAAGATTTTTGATGATTTTTACCGGGTGGACAACGCATTGACGCAGACAACGCGCGGCACCGGGATCGGTCTGGCGCTGGTGAAAAAATTTATCCATCTAATGGGGGGGCGTGTCACCGCCGAGAACAACACTGGGGCGGGCTGCACCATAACAATTTCCTTACCAGTGGCCGAATAATTTACGGGATGGGTATTTCGAATGTTGCGGCTTAACGAATAACAAAAAGGTTCAACCTTTTTCATCCAGGACCTCACGGACCGTTTTGGCCAGTCTGCGGATGGTAAAAGGCTTCATGATCAGGTCCTGGATACCCAACTCTTCGGCTCGTCGATCATTTATTCTTTCGCTGTAGCCGGTACAGATAATGATGGGAATATCGGCGCGGATTTGCCGTAATTGCGTTGTCAGGATGTCGCCGGTCATGCTGGGCATTGTCATGTCTGAAATGACCAGATCAAATTTATGCGGATCCGCCCGAAAGGATTCAAGGGCTTCAACCGGCCGGGTCCACGCCTCCACGCGATAGCCTAGCTTTTTGAGCATGTTTTTACCCAAATCGATGAGGGTATCCTCATCATCGACCAACAGAATGCATTCGCTGCCAGTCGGAAGCGCTTTTAATTCTTCGGTTTCCGAAACCATCTGTCTTTCCATAATCGGAAAAAGGATATCAAAACGACTGCCCTGCCCGGGCGTACTGTCGACCTGAATACTGCCGCCGTGGCCCTTGATGATGCCGTGAACAACGGCCAATCCCATACCCGTCCCCTTATCCTGGGCTTTGGTGGTAAAATAGGGATCAAATATGCGGTCCATGGTGGCGGCGTCCATCCCATCGCCGGTGTCACTGATGCTGAGCTTTACATAAGGTCCGGCATTGAGATCCGGATACGAAGCGGCCGCTTTGGCATTCAAATCGATATTCTGCAGACTGACACTCAATATACCGGCTGTATCGGTCATTGAATGACCGGCATTGGTACACAGGTTCATCATGACCTGATGGATCTGGGTCGGGTCCGCAAAAATTGCGTCCAGATTGGATTCGATATTTTGTTTGATCTCGATGCTGGTCGGCAACGAAGCCCGCAACAATTTCAAAGCTTCTTTGATGACGGGCGTTAATGAAATAATTTGTTTAGCCTGTTCGCTTTTGCGGCTAAAGGCCAGGATCTGCTTGACCAGATCTTTGGCCCGATGACCCGCTTTGAGCACCTGATCGATGTTGTAATGCTCCATTGAATCTTGCCGCGTATCGTAAAGGGCCATTTCCGCATAGCCGATGATGGCACCCAGGATGTTGTTAAAATCGTGTGCAATGCCGCCGGCCAGAGTACCAATGGCCTCCATTTTTTGGGCCTGTATCAGCTGGGTTTTGAGCTGTTCGCGCTCTTTCTGGGCAGATTTTAGCTCGCTGATATCCCGGGTAATGGTCAGGATGTGCGGCCGGTCTTTTAGCCGTATCAAAACCGCCGACATTAAAGCGGTTATCGTTCGGCCGTCTTTCAAACGGAATTGGGCCTCTAAGTTTTCGATCTTACCGTTTTCAGCAATACCGTCTATCAGTTTTTGGCGCTCTGCGGGGTTTTCCCAGAGCTCAAGTTCGGCTGCCGTTTTTCCGATGACTTCTGTGGTCGACCAGCCCGTTACCCGCGAAAAAGCACTGTTGAGGTCGATGCAGCGCCCATCTTCGGCCTGAATTATGGTGACGGGATCCGGAAATGTTTCATAAACAGTCCTCAGGCGTTCCTCGCTTTCCTGCAGGGCCAGGCGGGTCCTTTTATTTTCCAATGCGTTGGCAAATACCTGCACCACGACTTTGAGCAGGGAACTGGTGTCATCGACCCACATCTTTTCTTCTCTGACCGAGTCCAGTCCGATAAATCCGATCACCGTGCCGCCGATAATCATCGGCACGGCCAATAGCGATTGAATATCCTGTTGCTCAAGTTCCCCTTTTACTGTGGCGGCCTCGGGGGGCAATTCCGAGACACGGGGGATTAAAACCATATCTCCGCTTAAAAATTGTGTCATCGCCCATGCGAAACTGTCCACCGAAGCGTTCTGAATACGCTCAATTGTCGGCTCAATATTATCGGCGCACCATTCATGGGTGCAGGATACGAATTTTTGGCCATCTGAGAACTGAAATACATAGCTGCGATCGGCATCGGCAAATTGACCTATCTGCTGCAGGGTGTGATCAATTTCATCATCAATTTGAGCTGGGTGCAGATTGATAAACTGGCTGGAAACTTGGGTGATCAGATTCTGGAATTTCAATCGATAATGCAGTTCTTCTTCGGCGCGCTTGCGCTCGGTGATGTCGGTGATAATGCCCAGTATCGCCACTTCGCCCTGATAGCGGATCAATTTGGTCGTAATGATGGCCGCAATTTTTTCGCCCTGTTTGGTGATCAGGCAATATTCGTAGGGCCTGACCTTCCGACCCTGCATGTGTTTTGCAAAATTAGACCGGACCAGATCGACGGATTCCGGAGCAATCAGGGTCATGAAATCAAAATCCGGGGCGCAGAATTCCTCGCTGCTATAGCCCATCACATGAGTGCACCTGCGATTCACATATACGAGGCGCCCCCCTTTGTTGATGAAAATCATGTTGGGGGATTGCTCGGTAATGATTCGAAAAGCCGGCCCCATTTTGGGGGCAGGAGCATCGGTGTTCCTGGATGCAAGCTGCTTTTCCAGTACCCGGATCCGTTGGATCAACTCATCGCGGTTGGGCTTTGCCATTAAATCTCCGGCTTTCACCTCTCAGATAAAATTACCGAATACACCTCGATCGATGCATACCAAAAAGGCGCATACACACGAATCGTGTTCTTGTATGCGCCTTTTTCGGTTTCACCCCAATGCTCCTAATCTGGTTTCAACAAAAATTTGTAATGATTCTAATTACTTTATAACGCATATGATGATCAGTTGTCAAATTTTTCCTGCTTTTTAGGCGGAGCCGTGCCGGACAAAGAAATTGATTTTAGCGAAATAAATCAACCGCAGACCGCGCGGTGTCCGAACGGGGGTTTTGCAAACGGTTAAGCGTGCAGTTTTTGGGCAACCGTGGCGACGCGGCGACCCAGCTTGCGCGCATTTTCCAGACTGCGTTGATCGGGTTTGCCCGCACAGGCCGTGCCGTAGTGCCCGGTGGCGTCCATCGGGTCGCCCACAATCACCATGCCATAGATCAACAACGCCTGGATGATGGACAGCATGGTGGTTTCCTTGCCGCCGGAAGGGTCTCCGGATGTCGCAAAGGCAGCCCCCACTTTGCCTTCCATTTTTCGGCGGACCGATACGAATTCGTCGAAGATTTTTTTTAGCGGGGCGGCCATCAGGCCGAAATATGTCGGTGATCCGGCTATGACACCCTCAGCGGCTAAAAAGTCCGCCTTGGTCACCTCGGCGGTAGTTTTTGATACCGCATTTACACCCTCCACGGTGTCGACACCCTCCTGGATGGCCTGGGCCAGCTTGCGGGTATTGCCGCCTTTTGAAAAATACAGAACCAAAATTTGCATGAGCAGACCTCCTTCTTTGCGCCTGTGGGTAAGATTTTGGGACATGGAAATGAAAGATATCTTATAGAACAGGCAATCGGATGAATCAAACAGAAATAACAGTTTGCGACTCAAAATTGCTTCTACTTATCCAGTATCGCTAAAAATTGAAATTAAGGGTTGAAATTTTTTAATTTATAGCGCATTAATTTCACCTTAATTCTACGGCGTTGATATGATCATACGATTATTTGGTTTTGCCTTTGATACCGTCTGAATCAAAGCCTGTTTTTTAATCTAAAAGGGGAGTCCAAAATGCAGAAGGTGTGTATGCTACTATTGTGTTTCGTGATGGCGATAATATTTGGATCGGTGCTGGCTGTTTCCGGCGAGGAAGATGCTGAAGATATGTGTGTTCCGATGGGAACCATCGAGCTCGGTGCTCCCGATGGCGTGGAGCAGAAAAGAGCGTCGGTGGAATTTCCGCATTCCCGGCATTTTGGGTTTGAATGCCAGACCTGCCATCATAAATGGGAAGGCACCACTCAAATAAAGGGGTGTATGACGTCCGGTTGCCATGATGTGCAGGAGGCGGCTACAAAATCCAAGCAGGGAACGCCCCTGAGAGCCGAGGAAATCCGGTATTTTAAGAAGGCCTATCATGAATCTTGCATCGGATGCCACAAGGTCATGAAGCTTAAAAACAGAAAAATCGAAATGTCCGGGAAAAAACTTGACGGTCCGTTACCTTCTCCCGGGCCAACCAGCTGTATCCAGTGCCACCCAAAAGAAGAATAACGGGCGCATAACACAATGATGGCAAGCAGCATCAGCCGGGCGAACTTCAGTGCAGGCGGTTTCCCCTCAGCCGGGTGAATTTATCCAGCCGGATGATAAATTTTGTTCGTCGACGACCCGCATTTTGCAAAAACACAATCAAATGCAAAGATTGTTTGTTTAAGCCAAGATAAAAACCATTGATTTTAGTTGCGGTAAAAACCAATTCTGAAGCCCGGTCCATTTGATCGGGCCTTTCCGTTCCAAGCCGAATCACAGATCTGAAAAACCGCTTCACATTATTATTGTTTAACAACCGCTCTGCCGGAGGGCAGATATCTTCATATTTGAGCAGGATAAAATTTTCGAGTACTTTTCTAAACATGTGCTGCAGGGTATTGCCTTTGGCAAAACAACCAACCCCGCTTACATTTGCCCCATTCTTCATCATATCCTCCCTTCTACCCGTGGCTAATGCTGAATATCAGGGCCCAACATATTCATAGGCACTGCAGTGCTCATTGAAGTAGTCGGCCGCTTCCTGGACCGTATCGAAAGTGATCCAATCTCGCCATACGGTAATTTCACCCTGTCTGCGGGTAAGCTCGATCGTCGTATTGCCATGGTATTCGTAACAATCATAATACTCCGGATTAAAATTGTGCCTTGTCATTTTTTGATCCCCCTTTTTTCGTTTACCTGCTTTTTTAATGTAAAAAGGTAAAAAAGTTTTCATTTTGATTCCAACATTAGCATGGGGGTTTGTCAGATCCGGACAAACTGCCGGGAAAATAAAATATTTTTTTAGGCGCTTGACCATTTGCCTGAAAGCAGGTTTATAGTGGTTGTTAATTAAGCGTTCTGATCGGAAATTTTAAGGAGGAAATAAATGGCACGGGGAGATCAACTGGCCAGGCAGTGGCGGATCTTGCAGAGCTTAGTTGCCTCACGCAGAGGCAAGTCAGCCGCCGATCTGGCCCGGGAGTTTGAATACCACTGGCGGACGGTATATCGGGATCTCGAAGCTCTGCAGCTGGCCGGCTTTCCGATCTTTACCGACCGGGTGGATGGCAAAAACAACTGGTCGATTCTGGACAGCGCCCGGCAGCATATCCCGATCCCCCTGGACCTGACGGAGGTCATGGCGCTTTATTTCAGCCGGGGGTTGATGCGGGTTTTAAAAGACACGGTTTTTTATGAATCCCTGGAGTCGTTTTTTCAAAAGATCAAAGCCACTCTGCCGGATGAAACCATCAAATACCTGGAAAAAATCGAGCAAAGTTTTGAGATCGGTTCAAAGCCCTATAAACGGTATGACCAATTGCGTGATGTGGTCGACCGGATCAGTCAGGCGACTGTCGATCGTCAGATCATCAAAATTGACTATTACACCATGAGCCGCAAAAAAAAGACGCGACGCAAGGTCGCCCCATACAAAATCTGGTTTTTCGACGGTGCGTTTTACCTGGTCGGAAACTGCGGGTTGCGGAAAGATATCCGGATTTTTGCCCTGGACCGAATCAAATCGTTAAAGTTGACAGAGGAAACATTTGAAATACCCGAAGATTTTAAGGTCGAAGATTTTATGCAGACCAGCTTCGGGGTGTTTCATGGCAAGCCCCAGAAGGTGAGAATCCGGTTTGCGGCTGAAGTTGCCGGATATATCCGCGAAAAAACCTGGCACAAAACCCAGAAAATTAAACTCCAAAATGACGGGTCCATTATTTTTGAAGCCCGGGTGGCTGGAACCGACGAAATTAAATTCTGGCTGATGAGCTGGGGGTCCAAGGCTGAGGTCCTGTCACCGGCCAATTTGCGGGATGAAATGCTATCCGAAGCGGAAGCTATGCTTCAAAATTATCACCTGAGTTCTGCCTGAATACAGGCGCGCGCATCTTTCACTTATAGGGGTTGTCAAAAAAACGTTCCGGTTTCAAATTCTAAATTTCCTTGTCGCTTCCTGAATCAGCTTTGCAATGGGCAGCCCCTGGGGGCAGTTGCGTTCTGCCTTTGAATAATCCAGGCGGGTCAGGCGCTTTCGAACTTTTGGCGAAATTGTTTTAAATCCGTCCGCGGCCAGCGCATAATCATCGTAGCTGTTGCAATACATCAGATAGCGCATCACATCACCGATGGGGGCTTCTCCACTCACGCACGACTCGCAAATAGCAGTGCATCCGGTACAATATGCCGCGCGCGTTTCTTTTGCATAAAGCTGCATCAATTCACTGTCTCGGGCGGACAGTTGGGTTTTTTCCAGGGCGGCCGCCACATTGGACATCAGGAGGGTCATGTTTGGCATTTGCGAGCAAATACTGGATATTTGCGGATTTTGCCACACGGCCTTCAGTTTGGCCTGGGCATCGGTGAAGCCTTTTTCCAGAAAGCGGCCGGCCAGCTTGAGTTCGGTTTCCGAATCGGTTCTGACCTGTCCACCCCCCTGGGTTTTCATGGCCGTAAGGCCGATGCCAGCCTTGACACAGGCATCAACAGCGCGGCGCATGTCCGCTGAATGCATCAGCCGATAATTGTAAGTCATCATAATGCCGTCAATCCAACCCAGTTTTGCGCCTTCCAGCAGGCAGCCTTCCATGTTGCTATGGGTGCTGAAACCAAAGAACCGGATCTTGCCGGCTGCTTTGGCTTCCTCAGCCCAGGCTTTAGTATCCTCATCCATTTCGCTGATGCTGCTGATGCCGTGGACAAAGAAAAGATCAATATAATCGGTTTGCATGCGTTCAAGGGATTCATTCAATTCCCGTTTCATACCCTTTATGCTCCAGGCACCGGATTTGGTAACCAGAAATATTTTCTTACGATCCTGGGGGTATTTGGCAAAATACTTACCGATGCCTTTTTCACTTCGGCCGCGGCCATAGCTGTTGGCAGTATCCCAGTATGTAACCCCCCGGTTGATGGCCTGTCTGAGCATCAGCTGATTCGATCCGGTTTCAAACATACCCCCCAGGGATAGAATGGAGACCTGCTCGCCGGTTTTTCCGAAAGGGCGGGTCGGTATGGTTTCGGGTTCATCAGATGCGGCACACAGCTGTTTGACCGGAGCCAGAAGCGAGCCCACACCGGCGATGCCGGCAGTCTTTAAAAATTTTCGGCGAGACCACTTATGATCTTTTTGAATCATGGGAAATTCCTCCACTTTGAAGTGTATTTTCACCCATTGGCGGACAATATTGAGGGCCGATTTTTCGCATTTCTAATTTCCATCCGTACATGCTTTTATGACAATTCATCCACGGCATCTCGCATGAGTTTGCCGATCGCCATTTTGCGGGGGCACTTTTGTTCCGCTCGAGCATAATCAAGATGAATCATCTGTCTTAACTTTATTAGCCTTCTATCAGCAAAGCATGCTCGCGGGCCCGTGATTCGTTTTCAGCGGTAACGCGGATGGCGCGTTTGCCGCGCACCGGGCATTCATGCTCGCAAACACCACAGCCAATGCACAGCCGGGGATCGACGTAGGGCTGCTGGAGCCGTATTTGAATTGATACCGAATTTTGGGTTTGCGGCGGCTGTTCAAATGGGTTTTTACCGTCAACCGTCAAGCTGCCGGATGTATTGGCGATGATTTGCCGTCTTCGCCGGTCCGGGCTCCCCGGAACAACACAAAAATAATCACCAGTGGCAAACTGATTGGCAACCAGTGCATCCGTTTGAAATTCAATTCGGGTGGTGTCGGCAGATTTGACGACCAGCGGATGCTGGAGGTGGACGATATTGAACAGCTCGCGGGTAAAGATGGCCTTGGGACTGACCGGGCAATTTTCCTGACAGACGATACAGGGCCGGTCCATGGCCCAGGGCAGGCAGCGGCCGCGATCGATAAAGGCGGTGCCGATTTTTATGGGGCCCTGTTCGGCATACGGGCCGAGCCCCTGACGTTCCGCGAGGCTGATGGGTCGGATTGCAGCTGTTGGACAAAGATTGCCGCAGGCAATACAATTGTGCTGACATCCGCTGGTGCCGATTCTGAAATTGAGCACCGGCGTCCACAGGCCTTCCAGGCCGGCCGTCAGACCGGCCGGATGGATCACATTGGTCGGGCAAATGCGCATGCATTGCCCGCATTTTATACAGCGGGACAGAAAACGGTCTTCCGGCAGACTGCCCGGTGGACGCACCAGACGGGCATTCCAGTTGAGCCCCGGGTTGCCGCCGATTCGCAACAGTGGTATGGCAAAGGCACCCGAGACGGCGGCGGTCAGCAATTCCCGGCGGGACAGATCCGGGGAAAGGATTTCGCCGCTGGCAGACGGTGCGACATGATAGCCCGTCAAGCCATGATGGCAGTCTTCGATACAATTTAGGCAAAGCACGCATTCCGCCATCCGAATTTGGCTGGTGGGCTGGCAGGCGCCTTCGCAGTTTTTCTCACACAGATGACAGTTGGTGCATTCTTCTCTGGATTTGCCGATGCGCCAGATGGCAAAGCGGCCCAGCACGCCGAACAGAGCTCCCAGGGGACACACAAAGCGGCAGTAAAAGCGCGGACGGATTAAATTCAGCAGCACCGCTACCACAAATATGGACGCGATCAACCAGATACCCGCATAAAGCCGCGGACTGCTTGAAGCCGCCAGGGTTGTGCGGTCGATAAGCGGCAGGAGTGTTAAATTAATCGAGCGGTAGACGAGCGGGATGGGGTCCAGTAACCCGATTTGAAGCGAAGCCACCGGACGCCAGTCGGCATAGAATAAAAAGCTGATCAAAACCCAGCCGCCGCCAACGATGAAAGCAGCGCCGATGGTTTTTTTGGCATTCAATCTTGCCTGCCGCATGGTCAAAACGATGGCACCTGCCAGGCCCGAAGCCAGTAATACCGCAAACCCCACCGGCGTTGCACGCGGCAAACGCATCGCTCCAATTACCAGCTCGGCGACCGCCATGGTGAGTAAAAACACCAGGATCCAGTATTTGAGTGACTGCGCCGAATGGTAGCGATTGAGCGCCACTTTGGCCTTGATTGTGCGTTTGCGCCTGGCCAGATAACCGACAAATTGATGAATGGTTCCAAACGGACACAGCCAGCCGCAGAAAAATCGGCCCAATAGTATCGTCAAAACCACTGTGGCCAGACCCCACAGAAGACCGGCATAAAGCGTGCGGGTGGTTAGCAGGGTGCCCAGGCCCACCAGCGGGTCTAATTGGATGATCCAGTTGACCGGCCATCCACGCAGCTGGAACCAGCGCTCGCCCAATGTGGTTGCCAGGCAAAACCAGAGAAACAGGATGAAGAAAAATATCTGGCAGATTCTTCGGGTGGTTACAATTTTCATTATTACCGCTTAATGACGCCTTGGCCTTTTCAGGGGTTCAGGATCCAATTAAAACAGCAGTCGTGTTCAGGTGTCAGGTGTCAGTGTTCAGAAGACAGAGGTCAGACGACAGAAAACAGTCTGCTATTTGCCGTCTGTCATCTGTTTTCTGTGCTCTGTCATCTGTATCTTCCTGACACCTGAAACTCTGTATAGAACCCAATTAACAAAAGATGCCTGCCTGTATCTTAACGATTGAGTTTTAGACCTTCCAACATGGAGCACGGTGCATGACTTCAGACAAATGCGATTGCGCAGGTCGATCAGCTTTTCTTACCCCATGCGCTATGCCCCATGCGCTTTGCATCATGACGTCGACTCCATCACCGGGTTAAGTGACCTGAAATCGGCGGTTCCCAGTCCCATTGCGGCTGCTTTTTTTATGAAAGCAAGATCCTCGACGGTTTTATCGAGCAGGGTGGCGCCGAAGGCATCGGCGGCCACCTGATCGGTGCTGACGATCATGGTATTGGTTTTTTTTAAGTCTGAAAGCGAGCCGCCCGTCGGGCCGTTGTGCATCATGGTGGTGGTGCCGTCCAAAACCACCAGGGTCGGCTTGATCATCATGGCCAATTCTTTGATAATCGTATGAATGTCCTGGTGAAAAATATTGCGGCGCCCGCCCAGCAACCCGTACCAATTTTTCATAATCATGGATGCCCCGCTGCGATGATGGTCTTTGACCGGGGCGGTTCCGATGATTTTGTCAACCCGGTTTAGCGGCTCGTATAAAACCGGCCAGTTGCGAATGAGCTGCGCTTCAGGGAGTGTAAAGGGTTTAAACAATTCTTTTTGCGGGAACAGAACAGTTGCCCCGGCCGAGCGGGCGGCCTGCTCGATGCCCGTTAATCGAAAGCAGCTGGCCGGATCATTGATCGGGTTGTCGGTTACCGCGACCGATGCGGCACCGGCCTTTAAGCACAAACGGGTTATCGCCGTAACCATATCCGGATGAGTGGTTGCGGAAAGCATGGGCGCTGATGCGAAGGCGGCATTTACCTTCAGCAGGATGCGGTCTCCCTTTTGGATAAACGCCTCCAAACCGCCGATGGCTTTCAATGCCAGTTCCAGGGTTTCAGATCGACTGTTGCCGCGAACGATACTCATCCGTCCGCCGAGTTGCGGCATCGAAAAATCCGGTATCTGAAGCACCACCGCATCTTCTGACCGGCGGCCGGGCCCGACGCTGTCATAAAACCAGTAACTGATGGAGCAGGCTGCCAGAATGGATGCGCCGGCTTTGGCAGAGCGGGCCATAAATTGGCGCCGGTTAATGCTATGATCCGCATTGTTATTCACGGTGGGCCTCCTTGATACGATTAAACATTTGCACGGCCAATTCCTGAGCCGATTGCTTATCAGCAGCTTCGCGCACGCCGACCAGGTAGGGGCCATGTGAAAATACGACCTCATAGGTATCCAGAATATGAATCATTTTGGACGCTGGGATTGGCTGGTCCGATTCCGCCGTTGTACCACCAAATGCCATTAAAAAATCCGTGTAACCGGCAGCCAGTTCCTGCGCTTCCCGGGCTGTGCTGCGGCGCGAAAAATACGCCATCAACTGGGTGTCCCCCGTCTGATAGGCCGCCGTAAATATCTGGTCGAAGCGGTCATATCCGAAAGCATCGGCAGACACCAATGCGATGCTGTCTTCAATCAGGCCCGCCTCGGGAAAAAGCGCCTTTTCCTCGATGGTCTGCGTTTCGACCGGATGGGTTGCGATGAACGCTTGAGCTAAGGTGCGCATCGGCTGCATGATGGCTTCGGACGTATCGGATGCGACAATTTCCACGTAAAAGGGTCCATGCACAAAAAAAATGGCGTTCGGAGTTTGATAGCCATATTGTCCCACGTCCAGTTTTTGGGCATCCGCTCTGCGCTGCGCACTGAAAACCGAAAATGCATTTTGCGCTGTCTGCATGTCGTAAACGAAAGCCTCCATCCATACATCTCCGGCAGTTTCAGTTTTCAGGCGCTGGCTGTGGAGACGCCTGAAGCCGGCCGACAGATACAGCTCGGCCTTACCGTTGATTTTATCTGATAGGGTGGCGGCGTCAAAAATTTCAACCGGCGTCAGTTGCGACTGACCGGCTGGCGGGGAGATCAATGATGGCTCAGGGGCAACCGCAGGGACCGACTCGCGTTTAGCACCGACCGGTAAACCGGAAGCCAACTCTAGTACCGCCGGATAATAGCTGAATTGAGCCGTGAAAACGCCGCCGGCGATCACCGCAAGGACGCCCAGTATGATCAGGCTCAGAAGGGTTTGTTTTTGAGCCGCTTTGGTTTTAATTTCCTGATTCACACAATCCTCAAATCACCACACTGCATAAACATGTTCGCTTGCTGAGATGGTCAAGAAATAACCGATGGCTGAGAAGTGTATCTGTTCCCTATGGTAGTTGCAGAAATTGGGATGGGACTTCACAGACAATTTTCTGGATCGGGTTCATCATAAAAAAAAGCGCGCTGTGTGTCAATTGGAAAGAGATGTCACACCGTGATACCCTGATTGATCGCAAACAAAATGACAAACAGGCGCTAGATTTTAAATTAGTTGTGTCTGCGTGGCGCTTGTCGACAGCGACTGAACTTGACCTTACAGGTTGACGTCTTATTGTAATGCAGATTAGATTTTATTGGAATAAAGGATGTTTCAATAGCCTGGCAAACAACTGCCAGTCTCTTTGATATCTTTTCATTTAGGAGGTTGCAATGGATGCCACTGCTTATTGTGATACCCTGGAAGAGCATCTGACAGGATGGAAAGCCAAACTTTATGATGCCATCCGGATTGTCGACCGCCTGCCGGAAAAAGAAAAAGAAACCGTTTTTGCATCGATCCGGGGGCTGCATTTGATCGTGGATCAAATCGATGCCGAAGTCGAGCAGCTGCGGACCGCCTGCCCGGCCGATTGGTCCCCCAACCGGCAAAACCTTGATGCCAAAATGGCAGAATTACAGCAGTCCCTGAAAAATCTGTCCGAAGGTGTCGGCGGGCCGGTGATCCCGGATAGTTTAGCCTGGGTATCCAAGTAGGGTTTCATCCAGAAATGGCTATTTTCCCCAATCTCTGCGTCAGATTCAGATTTTAATCCTCTACATACTTCAAGTATGCCTCCGGTATAAAATCTGCCTCTTCCTTGACCTTGGGAAAAATCTCTCATTTCTGAATGGAAACCCACATTAAATAATTCCATATCATCGTTATCCTTTTCAATTTATGCCTGCACAGAAAAGACAATCCCTGCTGTGCCCCAACTGCAAAAAACTCATCAGTACCTCTGAGAAGCGCTGCCCGTATTGCGGCACAACTCACCCGGCCGCCTGGTGGAAAAACAATATCTGGATCCGCGGATTTAATGATCCCTACGTGCTGGTCAAATCGATTATTGGTGTTAACATTGGCATTTACGTGATCTCTCTGTTGCTGAATTATAGGGGATTCGGTCTGGCGTTGAATCCGTTGACCTTTTTATCGCCTTCAGGGCCGATCCTCGAGCTGCTGGGCGCAACCGGAACCGTTCCGATCGATACCGACCAGCGATACTGGACCCTTGTTTCCGCCAATTATCTGCACGGCAGTATTTTGCACATTTTTTTTAATATGGTGGCCTTCCGGCAGCTGGGGTTTCTGGTTGCCCGGGAATACGGGGTGTATCGGATGTTTATCATTTACGCTCTGGGCGGGGTCATTGGCTTTTGGGTATCTTATCTGGCTTCGGTTCCCTGGACTATCGGCGCCTCCGCGTCGGTCTGCAGCCTGGCCGGCGCCTTGCTGTATTACGGCAAAAGCCGGGGAGGCGTCTACGGTCGTACCATTTACAAGCAAATCGGCATCTGGGTGATTATCCTTTTTATTTTTGGCCTCCTGGTTCCGGTGATCAACAACTGGGGGCACGGCGGGGGGATAGCGGCCGGAATCGGCCTGGGGTTCCTGCTGGGGTACAAGGAGCGCAAGCAGGAAAAGATCTTCCACAAACTGCTGGCGGGCGTTTGCGCGATTTTGACAATTATTATCCTGGGATGGGCAATTCTGGCGGGGATATATATTCGCGCTTCCGCCTGAAATCGCCAAACGATTGCGTCTGAAAATACGGCATGTGGCACCATGCCATTGACATCGCAAGCTTTGGGAGCAGCAGGTCTGCATTTATCAAAGCCATAACGCTTATTGCTTGACCTGTTGCCATTTAATGGTATAAAATCTATCATTCTACCCTGAACACCAGGTCCAAATGATTTGAGCTTCAAGTTCATCTGTTGAATCGAGCCCGGGCCTGCTATTGATAGCACCTTTCTTTAATCCATTCATAGTAAGACTCTTAATATTATTTTAAATTAAACTGGGGCGATCCCCATAGTTCAAACATATGGCGAGGGTTGAAATCGGCAGTATTCTCCTGCACCGAGGGTGTGGGTTACAGCCGGCATAACGGCATGCAAGTAAACCGCTTAGGCTGAAAGGAGGTTGTGTTATGAAATCCGCTAGACCCATTTTTGTAATGGCTTTCGTAATTTTAGGCCTTTTATCTTTTTTTTCAGCAAATTTAATGGCAGGTGGTTTTCTACTTTTTGAACAAGGCGTAAAGGGGCTCGGCAATTCTTTTGCCGGAGGATCCGCTATCGCCGAGGATGCATCTACTATTTTTTACAATCCAGCGGGGATAACCCGGCTGTCCGGCTCCCAGACTGTGGCTGGTGCCCATTTTATCATTCCTCAAGCTGAATTTGATAACAAAGGATCAACGGTTTCACCGGCTTTACCGGTAGTTGGCGGAGCTCCGCTAAATGGTGGCGACGGTGGTGATGCCGGCGTTGCAGCAATCGTTCCCAATTTCTATTTTGCCCAGAAAATTACGGATAAATTTCATGCCGGAATCGGTATCAGTGTTCCATTTGGTTTGGAAACGAAATACAATAAGAACTGGGTTGGGCGCTATCATGCCGTCAAATCAAATGTATTAACCATTGATATCAATCCCACAGTTGCTTACAGAATAAATAAATGGTTTTCGCTGGGGGGCGGTATAAGCGCCCAGTACATTGATGCCGAACTCACCAATGCTGTCGACTTCGGAACGATTGGCTTCATCGGCGGCGCAGGAACATTGCCGCAAACTCTCGATGGGTTTGTCAAACTCGAAGCGGATGACTGGGGATGGCGTTGGAACCTCGGCACGCTGATTGAACCGACCGAAAACCTGCGGTTTGGGCTATCTTATCGCTCCAATATCGATTATACGCTAGAGGGTGATGCGAACTTTAATATACCTACGGGGGCCGGTCCCATAGCGACCGGTGCCGGACTCGTCAACACGGATGCTAAAGCCGATATTACATTACCCGGGCACGCTTCTCTGAGCGCTTACTGGAGACTGCACCCAAAATTTGCCATTATGGCAGACATTTTCTGGACCAATTGGAGCAAATTGGACGATCTGCCCATTAAACTGGACACGGGAACAGACGTTGTGACAACATTAGACTGGGAGGATACCTTCCGCTATGCCTTTGGCGCCAACTATTACTTTAACGAAAATTGGACATTTCGGGGTGGTATTGCATATGATGAGACACCCATACCAAATGCAAAGAAAAGGACTCCCAGAGTACCCGGTGCAGACAGGATTTGGACGACCCTAGGTCTGGGTTACCGGTTTTCGGATATGATAAGTTTTGATTTGGCATACGCCCATTTGTTTGTCGATGATCCCAAGATCCGTAAAAACGGCCTTGAAACTGAGGATATTCCACGCGGGGCCCTCCGGGGTGATTATGATGCCAG
Organism: uncultured Desulfobacterales bacterium; assembly: GCA_947259495.1. Taxonomy (GTDB): domain Bacteria; phylum Desulfobacterota; class Desulfobacteria; order Desulfobacterales; family JAHEIW01; genus JAHEIW01. The sequence continues at coordinate 82,834 of CAMYLV010000003.1, forward strand.
CGTAGATATCGTCAGTTTTCAGTTTAACTTAAACTTCTAGTAGCCAAATAAATAAAAAAAATTTCTCAATCAGGTATGCAGTTGCCTGAGAGCTACTCCCACCACCGGAAGAAATGATGCACCGGTCCGTGCCCGTGGCCGATTTTATAAGCCGCTCCGGCCGCAATGGCATGGTTCATAAAGGCTTTGGCTTTTTGAACCGCCGTCTCGATATCATGACCGCGGGCCAGATAACTGGCAATCGCCGATGACAGCGTGCAGCCGGTTCCATGGTTGTTTTTGGTTTGAATGCGTTCCGTCGCTAGGCGCACAAAGCGGCTCTCGCGCGTCAGATAGAGCAGATCAGTGCTTTTGTCGTCATCCCCATGTCCGCCTTTAATCAAAATGCTGCGACTGCCGTGTGCAGCCAGAGTTTTGGCGGCGCTTTCAAGATTTTTCCGGCTCTGGATCGCCTGTCCGGTGAGAACGACTGCCTCCGGTATATTGGGTGTCACCACATCGGCCAGCGGCATCAATTGGGTTTTGATGGCCTCAACCGCGTCATCCTGCAGGAGATTATCGCCGCTCTGGGCCACCATGACAGGGTCGAGCACGATTTTGCGGGCGCCATGTTTTTTGAGCGCTTCAGCGACCGCTTCAATCAGCTCGGCCGAGTAGAGCATTCCGATTTTAATGGCATCGGCACCGATATCGCTTAAAACGGCATCAATTTGTTCCACGGCAAACGCCGGGGGGACGGCGTGGATGCTGTTCACACCCCGGGTATTCTGGGCGGTCAGGGCCGTAATGACCGACATGCCATAACAGCCGATGGCTGAAAAGGTTTTCAGATCGGCCTGAATGCCGGCGCCGCCGCCGCTATCGGAACCGGCGATGGTCAAAACGATACAATACTGCCTGGGGGTTTTCTGATTTTGGGCAGCTTCACTCATTTTTTTCGACCTTAAAATGATCCCAGCCTGTCGGGGTTATGGGTTTGGTTCTGCCGTCCGGATAGACGAGCGTTATCTTTTTGCCCTCGGTGATTTCGCCGACGGCAAACAGCGGGCGCCTAAATTTTTGTTCAAAAGCGTTGGCGATTTCAGCGGCGCGGTCTGGTGATACCGTGCACAGCAGGGTATAATCCTCACCGCCGGAAAGGGCGTAATCGACCGGGTCAAAATTAAAGCGTGCGCAAAAATCTTTCAGGTTTTGTGAAATCGGAATTTCGTCGGCATACAGGCGAGCCCCAACCCGGCTTTCTTCAGCGATATGGCCCAAATCAGAGCTTAAACCGTCGCTGGTATCGATGGCGGCGTGAACGCCCGTTTGCCGTGCGAGAAATCTTCCTTCCCGCAGATGGGGTTGCGGCACGCGGTGGGCGGTGAGCAATGATTTCAGCCCTTCTGTGTCGGCGGGGATTTGATTTAATATCAGATGAAGTCCGGCCTTGCTGTCTCCCAGAAACCCGGTGGAGAATATGACATCTGCCGGCCGGGCGGCATCCCGGCACAGAAGTTCTGCCTCTGCGACGATGCCCTGCACGACAATATTGATGATAAGGTCTATTTTCGAGCGGGTGGTGTCGCCCCCCAGGACGTTGACGTCAAATTCAGCGGCCAGATTCTTGATCCCATCGTAGATACCATCGAGGTAATCCAGTTGACAATTGTCGGGAATGGCAATACTGACGAATGCCTCGCGGGCGGTGCCGCCCATGGCGGCGATGTCGCTCAGGTTGACGGCCAGCGCCTTATGGCCCAGATCAAATCCGGATATGGTACCGCACAGGAAATGAATGCGCTCTACCAGCAGATCCGTTGTCATCAGCGTCAGCTGTTCGGGATCAGTTTGAAAAGCGGCGGCATCATCGCCGATGGCTTTTACAATATTATCCGGCCGAATCAAGCAGCCGCGGCTGATCTTTTTGATGAAGCCAAATTCGCCGATTTGCTTAAGGCTCATGTCTTTTGGGCCTCTTTGATCACTCTTGTTAATTGTCGGGCCGCAGCTTCGGGATCATCGGCGGCCACAATCGCAGAAACCACAGCCACCCCGTCGGCACCGTTGCGGATGACGTCGGCCGCGTTGTCGCGGTTTAAACCACCAATACCCACCAGCGGCAGCCGCACCGCCTTGCGAATTTGCCGCAGCCCTTCCAGCCCCAGGGCAGGTGCCGTATCGGTTTTGGTGGGGGTGGCATAAATGGGACTGACGCCCAGGTAGTCGGCCCCGCCTTTTTCAGCCGCGATGGCGTCTGCAAGGGATTCGGCCGATATGCCGATGATCATCTTATCGCCCAAAATGCCTTTTGCCATTTCTAGCGGCATATCCGTTTGTCCGAGATGCACGCCATCGGCGGCAACTGCCTGAGCGACATCGACCCGATCGTTGATGATCAGCGGGATTCCCCGGGTTTTTAGAAATTCCTGAATGCTGAAAGCCTGCGCTATGAAATCGCGGGTCGAAAAATCCTTTTCCCTTAACTGAACGATGGTGGCGCCGCCCTGGGTCGCCGCTGTGACAATATCAAGGGTTGAGCGACCGCGCGCCAGGCCCCGGTCGGTTACAAGATATAAGGAATAGTCAATGTTTCGCAATTTCATTATGCTGGCCTCCGGTCTTTGGTTGCTGGCTGCTTGATACCGGCGGCCAGTGGCATTAATTAGCCGTCTCTATTTTACAGCCTTTTTTTAAGTCCTGCGGCGTAATCGTATACAGCGCATCGATCATCTGGATCATAAAGCTTCCGGGCGCAGAGGCATTTTGGCCGGCAACCTCGCCGGCCAGACCAAAATAGGCCAGGGCCGTTGCCGTCGCGCTGACCGGATCGTCATCGACCGCTAAAAATGCCCCAATGACGACGGTAGCCGTGCAGCCGGTGCCGGTGACATAGCCCATCAGGGGGTGTCCATTTGCAACCCGCAGCACACGGCTGCCTTCGGTGACCAGATCCACCGGTCCGGTAATGGCCAGGGTGGTGTTGAGTTCCTCAGCCAAAACCGTGGCGGTTTGGGCGGCTTCTTCGACCGAGTGAATGGAATCCACCCCTTTTGTTTTTGATTTGTCATGTCGCAGCGAAAGTATTTCCGAAGCATTGCCGCGGATAACAGTTATCCGCGCGGCATCGATAATATTTTTGGCAGAATTTGTACGCAGGGGCGTGGCGCCGGATCCGACCGGATCGAGAATAATCGGAATTTGCTGTTCGGCGGCCCTCTTGCCTGCCTTTATCATTGAAGCAACCCAGTCATCGGTCAGCGTGCCGATATTCAGCACGAGTGCACCGGCGAAGGAAACCATATCCTCGACTTCATTCTGGGCGTGGGCCATTACCGGTGAAGCCCCCATTGCCAGCAGGGCATTGGCGGTATAATTCATAACGACAAAATTAGTGATGTTATGAATTAATGGTTTTTTCCCCCTGACGGCCGTTAGATTATGAGCAGCTTTGTCGTTTAGATGTTTCATTTCTTACCCCTTTGATCGGGACTCCATCAAGAATTCTTTTCGGTTCAACCAGCCGACGGTATTGAATTTGACAATTGATCAATCTATTTTGAAACGAAGTGTGCAGTGTGCGACCCTATTAATCATTCCGCTGCCGTTTTACGTAGCACCTACTTGACCGTCACTACAGGGCATGGTGCATTCAAAATCACGTACTGGGCGGTTGAGCCGAATACGAGTTTGCCGACTTTCGACCGGCGTTTAACCCCCATGATGATTTCGTCCACCTGTTGTTCTTTGGCCAATCGGGTCAGATCTTCGCCGGGCTCCAGGCCCCTGACCGACAGCAGATATTCGCAGGCAATGTCTTTCTGTTGGAATTGATTTTTATGATATTCCAGCTCACGCTCGTTGTTTATAAAATCCCTTTTCGGCACTTCCGGACCGCCCACCATTGATTGTACTATAAAAATTTGTGCACCAAATGCCTGTGCATGCACGGCAGCCAGCTCTAATGCCGCTTCGGACACTTTGGATCCGTCGAAACCCACCAATATTTTCATGTTTTTTACCTCCTATAGTCCTATGTCTTCATTAATTAGCACGATTTTGACCCTGCCTTTGGGAAAGGATTTTTCGGTGATAGTCCAGGTGTTGCAGATTCGGTCCGGACTTTTGCATTCTTCGCAATAAGAGGTCTTCACACAGGGCGTCTTTTTATCCAGGCGCATGGAGTTGGCCGGGGCGACATAATTTTTCACCCGAAACATGGCTTCCTCCAGATCAGGTACGATTTTATTGCGCCCGACCACAATGATGACCCAGTGAGGGCCGAAGGTCAGCGCTGCGATCCGGTTGCCGATCATATCCAGATTCACCAGCTGTCCGGCTTCGGTGACGGCATTGGTTCCGGTGATAAACAGGTCGGCATGCAGGGCCTGCCGGCGCCGTTGTTTTTTTTCATCATCGGAAACCTTTTTGTCGAACGTATCCCAGATTTCGACATCCGCTCTTTCTTTCAACGATTTGTAAATTCCGGCGCCGATGAAGGTCATAGAGCCGCCCCAGGAAACCGTTTTGGGGGCCAATCGGGGAATAAGATCTTCCAGGACGATTTTATAAGCATCCTCTTTTTTTTCTGCTAAAAATACTTCAAAGTTATTGGCTTCCAGTGCCGCTTTTACCTCTGCCAGCCGTATCTGCCAAAAGTTTTCAATCGGTTTGTCCATTTTCTCCTCCGATCTGAATGAAAATATAAAAAAATCTATTAAAATCCAACTAAAACTAATTAGGGCGAACGCTTAAAATAATTTGGAACTACTACAATATCAAGTAGAAATCAAATCAGACGATAAAACTGCCCATCATCGATTAAATTCTTTGCGTTGCCTTGCATACGAAAGCCTCCGACTTGTCCGCCTCTGGAGGACTCGTGCAAAATTCAGGTATTCGCTTTAATCCGAACCTGCGGTGTGCTATTGTGCTTTAAAAATGCGGTGAGCAATCGCTGGATAGAACACGGTAAAGCTTAATGGGTAAAAAATTGAAAAAATTCAAAGATGTTGATCATGTGGCCACCGCGCTGGAGTCAGCCGACTATATCTGTTCGAAAACTATCGCCACGGTTGTTTTTTTGGCCCAGGCAACGCTGAAACCGGTGCTGGTGGAAGGCCCTGCCGGGGTGGGAAAAACCGAACTGTCTAAAGCCGTTGCGCGCAGCCTGAGGCGTGAGTTAATTCGCCTGCAATGTTACGAAGGGCTGGATGAAACCAAAGCACTCTATGAGTGGGAGTACGCCAAGCAACTGCTGTATACCCAGATGGTCAAAGAAAAAATTGATGATGTGGTTTCCGGCGCCCACAGTCTGACCGAAGCGGTGGATCGCATCGCAGACCAGGAGGATGCGTTTTTCTCCGAACGGTTTATTCAACCGCGACCGCTGCTGCAGGCCATTTCATCTGCGCAGCCGGTTGTTTTGCTGGTGGATGAAGTCGATAAATCCGACCCTGAATTCGAGGCTTTTCTTTTAGAGGTATTGAGTGATTTTCAGGTATCCATTCCGGAACTGGGCACCCGCACGGCGCGTAACATTCCCTTTGTATTTTTAACCTCCAATGATTCGCGGGATATGAGCGATGCCCTGAAGCGGCGCTGCATTCATTTGTATATCGATTATCCGAATCGCGACCTGGAGATGAAAATCGTCCGGCTAAAAATTCCCGGAATTAAAGTAAAGCTGGCCGGCCAGCTGATTGATGCGATCCACAAAATTCGGGATCTGGACCTCAAAAAGAAACCCTGTGTTTCAGAAACCCTGGACTGGGCGCAATCATTGATTGCTCTTCAAATCGAAGACCTGTCTCCGGAAGTGGTCAGGGATACCTTGAATGTGATTCTCAAGTATCAGGCCGATGTGGATCAGGTGAGGGATAAGCTGGAAAAGATAATCAATTGATAATTGATCTAAAATGCCTAAAATAATCTAATGTTTTTGGTCTCCCGCAAAGACGCAAAGACGCGAAAGAAACAAGAACCCAAATAAAAAACTTTGCGGGCTTGGCGGCTTTGCGTGAGCAATTAATAAAGAAAGTTCTGATTCCTCTAATCAACTCCAGACACTTTTTTCCGATGCTCAATCTGGTTTTAAAATTCGTCGGTATCGCCCGTTCGGCTGGTTTGCGCGTATCGACCTCCGAGGTCCTGGATTGCCTGAATCAGCTGCAGCTGGTCGATATCACCGAAGAGCCACAGTTTGCGGCGGTTTTGCGTGCCAATTTTGCCAAAAGTCGTCGGGAACAGGGCCGTTTCGAACGGCTTTATCAGATGTTTTTCCACGAGCTGCGCCAGGATGCTTCGATCGCCAACTCCGAACCCCTGTCGGAACAGATCCACGATGTTCTGCAAGCGCTGGCGCTCGCAGGAGAAGAGAATACGTGTTTTCAGGCCGTGCTTGATTTTTTAGACGGCGATCCCATTCCGTATTTTGAGCAGCTCCAGCAGATAGGATCCGGTGCTGATGAACAAAACCGCGGTCCGGGCGCTAATCTTGGCGCGCTGACGCAGCGTCTTGAAATCATGCTGGGGCTCAATGCGGTTGAAGCGGCGCTGGAGCAGTTTTTAGCCGATCATCGTGACCAGATGGACTGGGAAATGCGTCGTGATTTAAGCGCGCATTTTAAAAACCGCCTGGAAAGTGCGCGCCGGTTGTTAACCCATGAGCGCCAGATATATGCGGACAGCGCTGATAAACACCTTTCTTATCGACAGCGGCTGGATCATCTGGGGGAAATCCATTTTGCGTCTCTGACCCGGAGAGAAGTGGAGACCATGCGGGAGGTGATCGAGCAGCTGGTGCGCAAGCTCAAAGACACCATCAGCCGGCGCTACGCGCGGCAAAATCGAGGGGTGCTGGATATTAAAAAGACATTGCGCCGGGCCGCAGGTTATCAAGGGATTCCTTTGGAATTGTTTTACCGCAAGCGTCCGTTGCGAAAAACCAAAATTGTCGCCCTGTGCGATGTTTCGGGATCCGTATGGTCGGCGGCACGGTTCATGTTAAATATGCTCTATTCGCTGCAGGAATGCTTTACCCAGGTACGCAGTTTTGTATTTGTGGCCGGTTTGGATGAAGTCACGCGTGTATTTGAAGATTTTGAAATCAATCAGGCCATTGAAAAGATTTTAAAGGAAGCTGACATTGAATATAATGCTGCGACTGACTACGGGTTGACATTTCGCCAGTTTAAGAACAGTCACATGGATATGCTCAATAAAAAAACAACACTGATTATTATCGGTGATGGCCGGACAAATTACGGTAATCCGGAAGAAAGAATCTTAGATGATATGCACGGCAGAAGCCGTCGGGTCATCTGGCTCAATCCCGAGACGCCGTATTTCTGGTATACGGGCGATAGCGAAATGCGAACTTACATGGAATATTGTGATGAGGTGCGCCCCTGCCAGAACTTGAATCAGCTGCTGGCATTTATTGAGTCGCTGGTTCTGTAAAAATGAGCGAGTCGTAAAATTTTATACCGTTTTCCATAATAATGTTCCGGAATACAGACATAAAAAAAGCAGGGCAACTTATACCCTGCTTTTTTATTTCGGGTACCTGCAGTAATAAGGGATTATTAATCCCATCTAGCTGAGGATGTTACAGTTGATTCTTGCCGGTTAAGCGACACTGAGGCTGTTTTAAAGGTCAGTGTGCCGCCCGTCAATCTATCTGGCGGAGCAGTCCACGTATACATGCTGCCCAGATTCGTATCGATTAAACTCCATAGATTCTCATCTGTCGAATATCCACTACCAGATATCTTAAGGTTTGACCAGACGAGTGTTTCTCTGACATTGAGTTCTTTGATCCCTGAAATCAAGGCTCTTGTATTTGCGCTGTCGGATACTATATCAAATTTCTGAACCGATACAGATGCGACGACGCCCATGATGATCATCACAGAAATAATTTCAATTAAAGTAAAACCTTTCTGGTTCAGGCAATCAAATTTAGTGCGCATGCTTTTCTGTCCTTTTCTTTGAATGGCTGTTCCGATTTTAGCGTTAATATTTCTGCGGGTGAAAGTGTAGCCAAAAAATATCGGTCTAATTCGTAAGCTAAAGCTGCTGAGCTGTGGAAAGCATGTTGCTCGCTACTCGCCATTGCAAAAAGCATGCAAATGCAATGCGTATATTAATTTTTAAGGTATTGTGAGAAATTACAAATACTTATCCAGCCGCGCAAATTGCCGGCAGATGGAGATCTCTGTAAAAAAGGTGATATCAGTTGTGTAGTTTATTTCACAATCCCTATAAATCTGTCAGAACGTTGCATAAGCTGGGAGCGGTGCACGGGGCTGTTTATAACACAAATGGCGGTAACGTGCGGTGGAACAGGGTTCAGAGATATTAGAAGCGATTATTTATCATTTGTTTTACGAGGGAGTTAGCTTTAAAGCAGTTAGGCTAAGGATTCGATGATTTCATTTGCTTTACATAGCATCAATCTTTCGTCATTCCAGGGTTGAAGCGCAGGTTGGAATTCTGGCGAATCCATTGTATGATTGCAGATGAAATACTCTAATTGAGCGCGTTGCCGCTGATTCAATTCACCAAATTTCACCCCGCATTTGCGGATCGCAAAAGAGTTTAGCGGGATATCCGTCTTAATTTCAAAATCGAAAATCGGCTTAAAGAGTAGCCGATCCAGATAAAAGGCGTCTTTGGCAAATAAGATATCCATCTTAAAAAGGCTGTTCGATCCATCCTGACGGTCGATGTAATGAAAAGCCAGTCCATCGGTTGAGATATTGATGATTTGACCCATTTTAATGGGCTTGGATTTGATCACCGCGAAGGCAATCTCACCCATGCTCATATCCTTTATTTTGCTCAATTCAATGGACGTGGACCTCAGAACGGCAAAAGTACCAAGTTGAACCCCATAGCGTTGGTGGTTTCGGCGCTCCATCTTCCTTACCTCTTTGGATTGGAAATGAACAGATTCAGATTGGGAATGCACAAAATATCTTAAGCAGCAATTTTCCTGCCAAAGTTCTTATGCGGGGGGAGCCAATGATGGCTGAAAAGAAATTATTATATAAATTTTAAATGGTTATGTTGTTATAAAAAAATGAAAATACATTCATTTTCTGATATTAAAAAAATTTATTTTGAAGAATTATGTGCATTTTTATGCACACCCATGCGACCATGGCCTTTAATTTATTGATAATATTAAACTTTTTGTCATGCGCGTACATGCAATGCGTGTATAGAAAAAGATAAAACTATACTAAAGTTTGACTTTTCTCGTTGATGGAGGGAAAAAATATGTCGTCCTTATCTCTTTTTTGTAAATCTGTTGAAATCAGCCTTAAAACAGGAACTGATATTCGTGACATCACGCCGGCGTTAGAGCAACTGATTTATGATTCGCAGGTTGAAAATGGTAGTCTAAACGCCACGATGGTGGGTTCTACGGGTTCGTTGACGACGATTGAATATGAATCCGGTGTGGTCAGCGATCTCATTGCAGCAGTAAATCGTATGGCGCCGCCGGATCTGGAATATGCCCATGAATTAGCCTGGCATGACGGCAACGGGCACAGCCATGTGCAGGCCGCCTTGATGGGCCCCTCGATCGTCCTGCCGATTCGAAAGGGGCGTCTGAAAATGGGGACCTGGCAACAGGTTGTGGCCATCAACCATGATAACCGCCGCCGTCAGCGCACCATCGAAGTCAGCATCATCGGCACAACCGTTTAAGGATCGGCCTTTCAGGCCTAAAAGAGCGGCTCTGCGGGCCTTTACGCACAGAGAGAATCTCCGTCGGTGGACTGTAAAAAGGCGTCATAAAAAAAGTAAACCGGACTTGGAGCGTTTTGATCTTGTTCAGTGACAAGGCTTGTTTCGCTTCAAAAGTGGAGCGTACAGGATAGTACGCGAGCATTTTGAAGCGGAGCCTAACGCAGTCACTGGGCTATAGATGAATGCTCTAAGTCCGGTTTTAGCGTTTGCGGCGGAGCCTGTTCATAGCCAGCCTCAAACTGGTCTGCATGCGGCCAATCGCCTGGGCCAGCAAACCGATCTCATCTCTGGATTTAATATCGATTTTTACATTCAATTCTCCGAGGCTCATACGCTCCGCTGCGTCGGTTAGCTTCATTACCGGTGTCACAATCGCCCGGGCTGAAAACCATGCGATAACCGATACCAGCAAAATAGTGCACCCCAGAAGGGTCAGCGCAAACTTTTGCATGCGGTTTAAAGCAGTAAAAACCTCACTGTCTTCCTGTTGCATGGCCAGGGCCCAACCGTAATTGTTGCTGCGGACATGACCCAGAGCCGGCATTTCGTTTGCAGTGTTAAATCGGGTGGTGATGGTGGTCCAGCCTTTTTTTCGGTAATTGGCAATCAATGGATGGCTGTTGAGGTTTTTGCGTTTGGCCACGTATTGTCTGTTCGGGTGTGCGACGACATAGCCTTTTTCATCCACCAAAAAAGCATAACCGGTCTTGCCCTTCTTCCATGTGGCAATGCTTTTGGATATGTCGTCGATGTTCATTGCCGCTGCCATCACGCCAACGGTTTGGTCTGCTGATTTGATCGGTACCGCCAGAACAAGAGCCGGTTTTTTGGAGGTTTTGCCGATCAGGGTCTGCCAGCTGAGGCCTTTACCCCGCATTATATCCTTGTAATATTGTCGGTCAGAATAATCTTTCAGGGGCACATCATCATTGCGGGCAACGTTGATCCCGTTGGTTCCAACGGTGAATACCAGATACATCCACGGGTATTGCTTTTGAATGGTTTCCAAAATTGGCTTCTGCAATATGCCATCCATGGATTTGATTTCGGGAAGCTTCGCTGCAGTGCGCAAAATGGCCACATTGTTATTAATCCAGCCGTTAATCTGATTTTCCAAGCCCGAAGCCGTTTGTGCCATCAGTGTTTCGGTATCGGTGCGAATCCGTTCATTGGTTTCCTGTAGCGTGATTCCCCAATAAATGGCAAACGGCAACAAACTGACGATGAGCATAACGGTGATAATCTTGCCAAATAGACCGATACGCACTTTCTGGCCGCCGTAAAAGGGCGGTGTTTCTTGGCGTAAATCTTCAGTTTCCGTGCCCAGTGATGCCGCGTGATCAGTGACCTGCGCGGGCATCTGCGATACCGGGGAGGGTTGCTCCTCGGGTATTTCAGGAGCCAAAGAAGGTTCATCAGGGGCTTCGGGGGTGGGCTTGGTTACAACCATGATGTTATCACAGGCTTTGCATTTAACCTTGGCTTTTTGGCCTTTCATCTTCGTTTCGTCAACGCGATATTTTTTCCCGCATGCATCACAAATAATGTCCATCATGGTTTAGGCACCTCCGTATAGATTCGCTTTTTATTTAAGATATCCATCATGGATTTTTTAAATTCAATCCGCTTCTCCGCATCCGGTATTTCATGCGAAAGGGTGGCAATCATTTCCGCTGCCTGATGTACCGGAATTCCTGAGTCGGTGATTGCCATTTCCGACGCGACTTCTTCGATTAAGAATTCGGCTATCGGTCCAATCGCTTTGGACAAATTTATATTCAATGCTTGCAGGAAGATCTTGTCCAAAACGGGCAGGTCTTTTTTTACAGGTTCAACCAGCCCCAGGCGAATCAATTTTGCCAAATTCTTCTTCAGCGTCTCGGTTTCCATTTGCACTTCAGCAGCAATTTGAGACAGACTCTTTTTTTTATCGATGGCAATCAGCAGGCGTATCATATCCGCATCCAGGGCGATTTGGTCATGATCCTTGCGAAGTATTTTGCGATAAAAAATTTCTGGCTGATCGGGTCTACCAATATCCATTTAGAATTCCATCCATTGCTAAAAATGATGTCAAATCGTCTAATTGCACTTTTCGGAGCCGCACACCGTCAACGCTTGCCCGTTATGTCTATTCGCAGCTACCAATTATTTTATGTATTTGAAAACAATACAAATTGGATGGCTACAGTATTAAGCTTAATGATAAAGCTAATTTTATGTCAAGCAAAAAATTCATCATGATATTTGATAGTTGGCTTGGCTTTCAACGCCGGGCAGAAGAAACAATTAGGCTGACCGGAAACCCGGTATACATCCTTATGATAAATTACCGGCCGGCCGGACAGGTGGCTGCTGATGATGGCGCGGGGTGCTATTTAATACGTTTGCGGGGGCTGCAAAGCGGCATTTATACCGCCTTCCATAATAGTGTTCCGATATATGGAATTAGGGCATAAGTGGTTGTAGAAAAAAACGTTTGTACCGTTTTCCATATTTATGTTCCGAAATACAGAAGTGCGGCATAAGTGGTTGTAGAAAAAAACGTTTGAATACCGCAACGTTTTTTGACAACCCCTATAAATATCGGAACGTTTTTTTGACAACCACTATAACAGGGTGAGCCGGAGGTTTTCATCTGCTTTGTCACTACGGGTTTAGCCATCCGCCTCCGACGGATGGCTAAGCCCGTAGATGCCTCGTGGAATGGGACATCTGAAAGCCTCCGACGCGTGCAGCATCCAAGAATTAAGTTTATGATTTTTTATCCAGTTCCTGCTTGAGTTTTTTCTCCATCTCGGCAAAAAGGTCTTTTTTCTTTTGGGCCTGTTTGGCTTGAATGGTTTCAATCTTTTCTGTTAGCGCTTTCTGGGATTCTTTAAATTTTTGTAGCTCCGCTTCCAATTCTGTACCATCTGCCTCGCGCGGGATTTCTTCAATTTTCAAATGGTCTCGCACGAACAGCCGGTTATCATATGAGCCCTCGACACTGTCGACAACTCCCAATTCCTTCAGTTTTCTGCAGATATAACTGCTGCGTTCAATGGACATCACCAAAATTTGAGATATATCATCAATCGTCGGCGGGGTGTTCATTTGATGCTCATACACCCGGATGGCCGATACGAAAAGGTGGGCTGCTGCGTATAAATCTTGGCTTTTTTTTTCCATATGCCGCTGATCTTTTTTATGCTTCAAAAAGAGTGCTTAATCCAAACCAGCCTTACTTGACATCAACGCTGTAGCAGAGTAACATTTCAATTGTATTTGTCAAGCAACATGGCAAATTCCTTTTGAATTCCACCATTCGGCCGGTTCGCCAGAAGCGAAATTAAACCGAGCATGCAATCAACAGGGTAAACCTGGCAGAAGATGCTCGTGACGGGTTGGGTGACAACGCCAAAAAGCATCAAGCGGTTTTTTGCTGTTATTGCCGGATGGCCGGACTGCTTTAAGGCTGTTTCGGACCGCAAAAGGGGGGAGACTGATATGACTGAGATCGTTGAAGTAAAAGCAAGACAAATCCTGGATTCAAGAGGAAATCCAACTGTTGAAGTGGATGTTATGGTCGCCTGTGGTGCCGTTGGTAGAGCTGCTGTGCCTTCCGGTGCTTCCACCGGAAAACGGGAGGCGCTGGAACTGCGGGACAAAAGATCCAAACGATATGGGGGCAAAGGCGTAACGGGGGCCGTAAAAAATGTACTCACCAAAATAGCGCCGGCCATAGCCGGAATAGATGCCGGCGATCAGGCCGCTTTAGACAAATTTATGATTGAGCTTGACGGTACATCCAATAAGTCAAAGCTGGGCGCCAACGCCATGCTGGGTGTATCTATGGCTGCTGCACGGGCTGCCGCGGCAGCATATGGGCTGCCGCTTTACCGCTATCTTGGCGGTATCAATGCACGCTACCTGCCGGTTCCGATGATGAATATCATCAATGGCGGAGCGCATGCGGCCAACAATCTGGACGTTCAGGAATTTATGATCGTACCCTTCGGCGCGAAATCGATCGCTCAGGCAGTTCAGATGGGTGCCGAAACGTTTCAGCAATTAAAAATGCTCCTTAAAGACCAGGGGCTGAGCACAGCGGTCGGAGACGAAGGCGGTTTTGCGCCCGATCTGGAATCCAACGAGGCTGCTATTCAGAAAATTTTGCAGGCCGTCGAAGCTGCGGGCTATAAACCCGGTAAAGATATTGGCCTTGCGCTGGATGTGGCCGCGAGCGAAATATTTAAGGGCGGCAAATACATCTTAAATTCCGAAAATAAGAAATTGAATGCCCAACAGATGATCGACTACTTTGAAAAACTTATCGATAAATATCCGATCGTGTCGATTGAAGACGGCCTCGCTGAAGGGGATTGGGATGGCTGGAAGATTATGACCGATCGGCTCGAAAGCAGCATTCAAATCGTCGGTGATGATATTTTCGTGACAAACCCTAAAATTTTCAATAAAGGCATCGAGCAGGGCATTGCCAACTCAATTTTAATAAAATTGAATCAGATCGGAACCGTTACTGAAACCCTGGACGCCATTGAATTGGCCAAACAGGTGGGATATACAACCGTCATCTCGCATCGATCCGGAGAAACAGAAGATACCTTTATTGCCGATCTGGTGGTTGGCGTTAACGGCGGCCAGATAAAAACGGGATCCATGTCCCGCAGCGACCGGGTGGCCAAATACAACCAGCTGATTCGCATTGAAGAGGAGCTCGGAGCCGCTGCGTTTTTCTCCAACGAATTATTTTAATAATGATTATGGCCTATTCGAAAATATTTGTCGCAACCGTCATGAGTCTGACCCTCACGGCGTTTTTCCCTGCCATTGCGAAACCTTACGTGCTTCAAGGTCTGCATATCATCCAGCTCATGGCCGAAAAACTGGGGCAGGCCGATAGCCTGTTTGTTTCCCAACGGGTAATCTTTTACAATGTCGAACCTCAGCCTGAAATTTTAGATGCAGAAAACAGCGGCGACATGGCTAAAGATACCGCCGAGCACCTGAACAACGGTCAACCGGCGGAGCCGGATGAAACTGTCTGGGCGCCTATTGAGCCCAAAGCCATTCAATTAGAAGAGTCTATCAGATATGTATTTTCACAGGCGTTTCGCTCCGATATTATCTCGGATACAAACCGGCGGACATATGTATATAATGGAGGGCAAAGCCTTACGGTGATTGACGGAATTATTGCCAATCTTACCGAGTCCCGCTTTGACCTCTACAAGGATCTGTTGTTGTATCGCTCCCGCGAAACGCTTTCCGAGCGATTGGTGAATCTGGGGGTTGATGTTACCGTCTCCAGTCTGGGAAAATTTGACGATCGGCTTGCGCTTGTGGTCGGAGCTGAATTTCCAGACGAAACAGTCCCGCAGGTTTGGGTCGATAAGGATACCTTTCAACCCCTGCGCATGATTATCCCCGCTGCCCACGATAACCGCACCGGCATTCTGGAAATTCGATACGCAGATTGGCTACAAATTGGAAATACATGGTATCCCATGCAAATTGAATTTATTCAAGATGGTACGCTTGTGCGTGCGGTTGAAGTCAGTAATTTTCAGATCAATCCCGATTTTTCAGAAGACGAATTTGATATTGCGCGCTTGATGTCTGAATATCGCCAAACCGATCAAACACCGAAAAGCACTGGAAATAACGAAGGCTTAAGCGAAGTTCAAAAAACCATCGAGGGATTCAAAAAAATATTTGAATAAAAGCCGTAGCCGGACCGGGGTTGCCCCTGGTATTTTCAAAGGCAAACTTTTTCTGGCAAACAGCCCATCATGTGTGCACCATCAGGGTAATTTTAATATTGCAATTTGGCCTCTTATTTGAGACACTACACAGTTAAAAACAGATCACTTTTTTAATTGCCCCGTAATAGAAAGGCAGTGAACATCTTAAAAATCTGCACAATCTCAAAATTGACAGTTGCAGGCAGCAAATAGGCCCTTTGGGCGTCGCACAAAGGGCTTTTTCTCTTTTTTTGCCGGGGGCTGTATTCCTTGAATGTGGCGGGGATTGTATCTGTTTTGACCCATGAAACCGAATGAGGGGAGAAGATGGCAAAGGACACAAAATATATATTTGTAACCGGCGGTGTGCTTTCATCTCTTGGCAAAGGGCTTGCATCGGCCGCAATCGGGGCGTTGCTGGAAAGCCGGGGACTGACCGTGACCATTCAAAAGTTGGATCCCTATATCAATGTGGATCCGGGGACCATGAACCCGTTTCAGCATGGCGAGGTGTTTGTAACCGATGACGGCACCGAAACCGATCTTGATCTGGGGCACTATGAGCGTTTTACCCATGCCAGGATGGGCAAAGACAACAACTTTACCACCGGAAAAATTTATCACACCGTCATTCTCAAAGAGCGCAGGGGCGATTATCTGGGCGGAACCGTGCAGGTTATTCCCCATATCACTGATGAAATCAAGAATAGTGTCAAACTGGCCGCCAAAGATGTTGACGTGGTCATTGTCGAAATCGGCGGAACCATCGGCGACATTGAAAGTCTGCCATTTCTGGAGGCTATCCGGCAATTCAGAGCGGATGTGGGCAAAGAAAATTCGCTGTATATTCATCTGACGCTGGTGCCTTATATCGGGACTGCAGGTGAGGTCAAAACCAAGCCGACCCAGCACAGTGTCAAAGAGCTAAGAAGTATCGGTATCCAGCCCGATATCCTTCTGTGCCGCACCGATCGATTCCTTTCCAAAGATATTAAGGCCAAAATTGCCCTCTTTTGCAATGTCAGCGTTGAAGAAGTCATCACAGCCAAAGATGTCGATCACATTTATGAAGTTCCCCTTATCTTTCATCAAGAGGGTTTGGACGAAAAAATTATTGAGTTGCTCAATATCTGGACGCGCAACCCGCAATTGGACGACTGGGAAAACCTGGTCAAGAAAATCAAGGCCCCCAGCCATACGGTGACCATCGCTGTCGTGGGCAAATACGTTGATCTCACTGAATCTTATAAAAGTCTTAACGAAGCGCTATATCACGGCGGGATCGCCAACGATTGTAAGGTGAACCTGAATTTCGTTGATTCCGAGAAACTGGACAGCGGAACCTGCGACCAGATGCTGGCCGATGCGGACGGTATTCTGGTACCCGGCGGATTCGGGGAACGCGGCATTGAAGGAAAGATATGCTCCGCCCATTTTGCACGGGTAAACAAAGTGCCCTATTTTGGCATTTGTTTGGGCATGCAGACTGCCGTCATTGAATTTGCGCGCCATGTCGCCGCATTGCAGGCGGCCAACAGTTCAGAGTTTGACCTCGATACACCGTACCCAGTCATTTATCTGATGCGCGAATGGTTCGATGAAAGGCGCCAGACCGTCCAGCGGCGGGATGATTTATCCGATAAAGGTGCCACCATGCGGCTGGGTGCATACAGTTGCCGAATTAAAAAAAATACATTGGCTTTTGAGGCTTATCAAAAAGTGGAAATTTCCGAACGGCATCGTCATCGCTATGAATTTAACAATGAATTTAAAGATCCGCTCACAGAAAAGGGAATGGTCATCAGCGGCACCTCACCGAATGGTGAGCTGGTCGAGATCATCGAAATCAACGATCATCCCTGGTTTCTCGGATGTCAATTTCATCCGGAATTCAAATCGCGCCCCATGACACCCCATCCATTATTTCGAGGTTTTATTAAAGCATCCTTAAGGAATTCAGAAAGCCGCAACCAGCCGTAGGACCTTATGGTCGACGCTTCTGCACTTATACTGTTTTCCATAATAATGTTCCGGAATACGGAAGTGCGGCATAAGGGGTTGTCAAAAAACGTTTGAATACCGCAACGTTTTTTGACAACCCCTATAAGTACTAGCCGGACATGTCATTTGCGGATCCCGCAAAGCGGGATTTCACATCTATTCATAATCAAATCTGATATCTATTTTTTAATTTGGGTAACCTTGCGATGGGTAAAGGCCTCCATGGTCTGCTGGGCGCAGTCCGGGCAATAGCTGGAAGTGATATCAAGGTTGGCCTTATCATGGATAAATTGTTCAACCGCAACCCATTGCCCCTTGCCGGGCTCAGTCTGGCGGTCGTCTCTGATTTTTTTACACACGCAGCACATCGGCAACAGTTTTTGATAAAGCTGCAATTTTTGTCGAAGCGCTGCTTTTTCCTGACATTGATTGATGCGGTGAAGCATCTCTGCCGATTCACAGGGTTTCAGCAAATAATCATCGGCTTCGTGTCGCAGGGCGTCGATAGCGGATTTCATATTGCCGTAGCCGGTCAGGATGATGACCATCGTGTCCGGGTTGAGCGCTTTGGCTTTTTTTAAGACCTGGATTCCGTCCACATTTTCCATGACCAAATCCGTAATAACCAGATCAAAATTCTTTTCGGCCAGCAATTCCAGCGCGCGGTCACCGCTGTTGGCTTCAGTTAAACCAAAGCCCTGGCTTTCAAGGTCTGCTCCGATGCCCTCCAGAATAAACGGGTCATCATCTACCAATAAAATACTGTATTCTTTCATTTGGTCCTGCCTTTAGTCGGCGGCGGGGGCGTTGTTTGATGCAGGGTAGGATTAAGTCTCAGCGATTTCAAAATCAGATATTCCATAGCATAACACGATTTTCGTGATTCCAAAACATTTTCATTTTTCCAGCAGGTCATAACGGCTGATGAGGCGAGACAGGTAAGTTCTTTGGATATCCATGGTTTTGGCCGCTACGCTTCTATTTCCGCCGGTGTGCCGTAGATTCAGCGCGATGAATTCTTTTTTGAACATGTCGGTGGCTTCTTTTAACGTCAATCCGACTTTCATGCCCGGGTAGCTGGGTTTGGCGGCAAATTGGGGAAGATCTTCAGGCATCACAGCCCCACCGTTTCCCATGACAACCGCCCTTTCAATGGCGTTTTTCATCTCCCGTACATTTCCGGGCCAGTCATATTGAATCATGGCATTCATTGCCTTTTTGGAGATGGTCATATTCGACACACCGCGGTCGCGCTTGAAAATGTCTAAAAAATAATCGGCCAATAAGGGGATGTCTCCCTTGCGCTCCCTTATGGGTGGCATATGGATCTGGACAACATTGAGCCGGTAGTAAAGGTCTTCGCGGAACCGGCCCTCTGCAACTTCTTCGGCAATATTGCGATTCGTCGCTGCAATGACCCGAACATCGACCGGGATTGATTTATTCCCGCCGACCCGATAAAATACGCCTTCCTGCAAGATGCGAAGCAGTTTGGATTGCATGCCGGGGCTCATTTCGCCGATTTCATCTAGAAAAATGGTCCCTTTGTCAGCGAGCTCGAATTTTCCGATTTTGCGACCGGTGGCTCCGGTATAGGCGCCTTTTTCATGGCCGAATAGCTCGTCTTCAAGCAAAGTCTCCGGCAGGGCCGCACAATTGAGCACGATCATGGATTCATCTTTGCGGGCCCCCGCGCGGTGAATCAGCCGGGCGAGCAATTCTTTGCCGGTACCGCTTTCCCCCAGGATTAAGGTACTGGCCTTGGAATTTGCGACTTTGACGGCATCGGAGATAACTTTTCTAAGGGCCGGACTTTCTCCAATAAGTTCGTATTTAAGATCCAGCTCTTCTTTGAGATCTCTGATTTCTTTCTTGTCGTGTTCGATTTTTCGCGCGTTGCCGATCCCCACCGCAGCGAGTTCGGCAAAAACCGATAATCTCTTTAAATCTTCACCTGTGATTGCACTGCCGTCGGCCTTGTCGATAATTTCAACAACGCCGATGATTTCACCCCGAAGTTTCATCGGAACGCAGGCAATAGAGCGCGTTTCAAATCCAATGCTCTCGCTGATTTCTTTATACCAGCGCGGATCCTCGGATACATTGGGGATCAGCAGCGGTTCGCCCGTCTGGGCCACATATCCCGCGATGCCCTGTCCCATTTCAATTTCAAACTGTTTGACATCATCTTTTTTTTCTCCGGTGGCGACCTTGAAGTACAATCGCTGCGTTTTTGGATCCAACAATAACAAGGAACTGGCTTTGGCGTCCATCATGCGCGTGGCGGTTTCAATGATCAGCTCCAGTAGCTGATCCAGATCCTGAACCGATGACACCCAGGTGGAGATTTCTTTCAAACGATCAATGGAAATACCCGCATCCTTTGCTTTTTTATCCATTTTCATACACCTTAAAGCAACCGCAGAATTAATTTGCCTATTTATGCATAAATGCGTTTAGCACATTTGTCGAAACCAACTCGACCGACTAATATTTAAATTTTATATATATACCAAATGCTTATACCTTGAATAGGCGTCCAGGCAGTTCGCTCTGAGAAACTTCTCGGCCAGCATATTTTCACTTTTGTATACGAATTATAGCATAGTTCGGTTTCATGTCAATTTTTATATAGATTATTGTGCACTTTTTTGAATATATCTTGATTTTTGCCGCAAAAAAGTGGTCTGTTCCCAGTGGACCGAGTATGTCAAAAAATCTTTCATACCGCCGTACCAGGGGTAATTTACCCAAAAAGATACTCCGAAAAAATCGAAATAGGCCGTCTGGGTAACTTTTGTTTTCTGGCCTGAAGGGCCAGCCGCTTCGAGTTGAATAGATCCATGATGAAATTTTTGGCCGCATTCTGCTGGATTTAAAAGCACAAAATCAAGCCGATACTCGGCAGGGAAGAGCGTTGTTTGCCAGCGAAATTTGGCTTTGGGCCTGTGGGTATACAGATATTCACTGAAAATATCCTCGGTCACGACAACATTTGTGTGGTGGCTGATCAATCGGTGGGCCTTAATAAATTTGTTGGTTTTCAACAAATCGTTATCAAAATCTGTCTTAAACTTCCAGAAAGCATTGAGCGGTGCCTCAACCACATACACGAGCTCATATCCACTTCCATTGCCGTCTTTATGTTGCGATTGGAGCTTGCGAATGAACGCTTTGCCTTCAACTAGCGCCGCTTTGTCCGGTTCCTTGGCCGGCAATTCCAGCGTCGAAAGGGGCAATACAACAAAGCATTGGGCCAAAAGAACCCACTTTAGCAGCCGGAGTCGCATTGATTGGCTCAGATTGGTTTAATGGTGGATGTGTCTTGCAGTCTGTTACAGTTGTTTTTTTAATCCAAAATTTCAAGCATAAAATCATGCCACTATGTGCCGACCTGAGATACGATGAATTCACTCACCTTTTCTGCGGACCGTCCAAATAATTCCTCAATGGCCATGCTCTCAAGCAATTGATCATCCCAGACAATAGTGTTTTCCTGTACGATATTTTGAATGTGTTCGTATTTACCGCCCAGGGCTTTGATTTTAGCGCTCAGCGGAATGTTTTCTCTAAACATAATATGCAGCAAAAGCAGATTTTCAATGATGCTCGGTGATGAGGGTGAATGGGAAAGGACCGGTATAACAACGATGCTGCGTTCATCTTTGCGGCCCTTACCGATGTAAACGTTACCCTGTCTGACAATGATGCGTTTGGTTCCTTTCAACTGGGCATCGACTTCAACCCGTGAAGGGACATTACTGGCAGCACCTCTCTTGGCGACAACGTTAATGGTCGTCTCTTTTACCGGTTCGCCCAATAGATTTAAACCTTCAATGCGATAGAGAATGGATCCGGTGATATCGCTTATTATTTCCTGTAAATTTTTCAACACGATAATATTGCTGGCCGTCAGTTGAGAAACGCTGAAAGTTTCCGCCGCCAGAGCCTCAAATAAGATTCCTTCCAGGCGCTCACTGATCCGACTGGTTCCAACGGTGACGGTTTTGGCCTGGTGTTTGATGGCATCCACCGGGCGTGCCATATAATTGATCGCCTGCCCCAGGTAGTTGAACATCGCATTGAGCATATTGGCGGCGGTGCCCTTCTGGCTGAAATCAAGTTCAAAGTCGGAAACCGGCAATCGACCGGATAGATATTTGAGCAGTAAAGTTAAATCCGAAGTGACGTCCGACCCGATAGCCGCCGGGAACTGTTTTTTTGCTTTTTGGACTCTAAACGCTTTATCAAAATGGGCTACTTTTTCCTGAAATGTTTTCTCGAGAATAATTTCATATACCGTCAAGCCCTCAGCGGCATGTGTCTGGATACTTTTTTGCAGGTCCTCCTGGAATCGATACAAAAACCGTGAGCCGTCATTGATGGATAGCGCGGCATAATAGCCCCAGATGTGGCCCACTAGCGTATTTAAAATGGGAGCCAGATGCTCTGCAACGGGCGGGACTCGAAAAACATCGGCGGCATACGGATTAAAACGATCTTCGCCTTCATCGGCAATGACAACAGGGGTTGCTTTGTGCGCTTTGAATATGGCTGTGTCTTTGATAATGTCGCCAATTACCGTGCTTCTTGAACCGGCGGCGCACACGATGATCAGCGGTTCTGAAGACAGATCAATGTGTTTTTTGTCCTCAACGTAATCCGAGGAAATCGTTTTATAACAAAGTTCACTGAGTTTGATACGAATTTCATCGGCGGCAGCTTTGTTCGGTCCGCTGCCAACAGCCGCCCAGTAAGTTTTGGTAACGGCCAGCTTCCGGGCGGAGCGTTTGATGGCCTCTCGCATTGCAAGCACCTTGCGCATGTGCGACGGTAGTGCCAGTAGTCGCCGGGTCTCCTCGTTTACAAATGCATCATCACGGCAATTTTTTAAGCGGGCGATATACAAGCCCAAAACGGCACCGGCGACGATTTGGGAATAAAAGGCTTTGGTGGAAGCCACCGACATTTCAATATCCCGACCGCTGCTGGTATACATCACCCCGTTGACCTTAAACGTGATATCCGAATCCCGACGATTGACAATCGCCAGGGTGTATGCTCCGCGTTCTTTGACCATATCAACGGTGCGGTTGGTGTCGGTGGTAGTGCCGGACTGACTGATGGCCACCACCAGCGTGTCGGTCATAGCATGGGTGCTGTCATTTTCATTTAATTGAAAACCGCTGAATTCCGAAGCTTTGAGAGCACTGATCTGAATAGCCGGGTTATCCAGATAATAATTCAGGATATTGGCACAGGCCAATGCGGCGACACCGGCGGTGCCCTGACCGATAAAAAAGATACGCTTTATCTGATTGGTTGCCAGCGCTTTTTGCAGGGATTGGGGGATGATGGTTTCATCCAATGCAATCGTGTATTGCGAAGGGTGGTCTTCTTTGAATTTCCAGCGGTTCTGCAGCGTTTTTTCAACCGATGCTGGCGATTCTGAAATTTCTTTTAAAAAATAGTGTGGAAAATTTTGGCGATCGATATCCCGGGTGGTTATTTCGGTATACTTTATGTCGCTTTCCTTGAGCATGAATGGGGTGCCATCATAAAACCGGGCGTCGATGCCATCCAGTCCCCCGCTGCTTGTCTGGTCCAAAATAAAAATTTGCCCCTGGGTGCGCCCCTGCTGGCCGGCTATTGTTTTCTCGCCGTCCAGTTTGAGGTAATAGGGCGTTTCTTCCACGAAGCCGTAAACCTCAGAGCTGGCCATATAATGCTCATCTGCGATACCGACAAAGATCGCCTGTCCGCTACCCCTTTGCGCCAGAAACAGTTTTCCGGGCGCCAGATCCGTGTGCATGGAGATGGCATGGGAGCCCTCAAAATCGTTGACGGCCAATCGAAAAGCCTCATCGATCGTCTGGCCCTGCTGGAAATACTGCTGGATTCTAAGCGGAATAATCTTCGTGTCGGTGGTGATGTCGCTGTGAATTTGCGCGGTGGTGCTTTCTAATTCAGTCTTTAGTTGCTGAAAATTATCGATATCGCCATTCAGGCAGGTGTGAATAATGCCGCATTTTGCGGTGGCATTGCCGGTGCTGTGGTTATCGACAGGGTGACAGTTTGCCTCCGTGATGGCGCCCACCGATGCCCAACGGGTGTGCGCTGAAACCGTGTCAAATGCGGCGGGAATCGTCGCCAGAACCTGAAAAACGGGGTCATTTGCAATTTGCCGGCGCAAATACCGCACGTTGTCGCCAAGGCTCCCGATTTCAAGTGCGATTTTATAAGTAACTGCAACGGCCACCCGCTTCTTTCCGTCCGCTCGGGTGGTGGGCTGGCAGTTGATTCCACCGTTAATCAGCGGGTCCGGATCGCACCGTTTCTTAAATTCATCGAGCTGACCGGCCTGCTCGAGAGCCGTTTGACCTTTTTGAAATTCAGGCCTTTCAAAAATAAACATGATGGAAATGCCCGCCGAATCTCTGCCCCTGACCTCAAGTCGGTCAATGCTGTTCAGCACTACATTGAGCTTTTTAAACAGGCAAACGCTTGACGGTGAAGGCGTTTCAGGACTGCGGGCCAAAAGATCTCGAATTTTTTTTGTATTGGCAAGTATATCATTTTCAAGACGCCAGTTGATATCCTTCAGTTTTTCAATCGCCCGGGCCATCAGATTGACACGCTCGGCGGAAAGATGGCCCATTTGTTCGGCCAGCAGGTCGCTTTCAACGGCCGTTATGGCAGCCAGACGCTCTGCCAGCTGCTGAAGTCGGCTCTGGGTCTTTTCGTCTGAATAAACCTCAAAAAATTGAGCGTCGGTTTTTAATGCCTGCACGGCGCTCCACAACGCCGCCAATTTTTCGCGGCCGCTCAGATAACAACCCTTCCAACGATCAGCCTGTGCGCAAGAACGATAATCGCTGGTCTCGATCTGGCGGACCAGATCTTCGAGCGAGCCGAGGTCGATTTTAGTGGGGGCGGACTTTTTGTTTTTAATCGCCACAATTCCGGCAATGCCGCAGCAGAGCATGGTTTGCCGACAAGGGCAAAACACGATGGACCCATCGGGTACGCGGTCGATATATTTTCCGAAATAAACATTAGCCGCAAGAAGTGCGCGGACCCAAGCGACCTGCAGTTGAAAAAAATTATAGATGGATCTTAAAAGCTGCCGATGATGGGTGAAAAAGGGTGTTTTCATTTTTCTTCTTTTCTGGAAAGGCATATAGGGATTGTCAAAAAAACGTTGCGGTATTCAAACGTTTTTTCTAAAACCCCTTATGCCGCACTTCCGTATTCCGAAACATTATTATGGAAAACGGTATAAAAATTGATTAACAATGCAAACTCGCCATAACATAATATTATCGCCCATGGCCCGCAGAGGGTCAAGGGTTCTGTTCAGGTTCCGGGGTCCAGAGGCTGGGGGTTCCGGGGTTCAGGATTTCAATTGGTCGGCCTCTGGCTACTCGCTGCTGGCTACTGGTTAAGAACCTATAACCAATGACCGGCAGCCAGCGGCCAGTGGCCAGTGGCCAAGAGCAAACAGCCGACAACCAGAGGCCACAACTTTTGAACCTCTGAACGCTGAACCTTTGAACCCTACTTGAGCGGAGTTCCCGGTGCCACTTTTTTTTCCAGAGTCGCCAGGGTAGGGCCGGAGTCGTCCACTGCGGCTATCACCATCCCGTTGGACAGCACGCCCATAAGTTTGGCGGGTTTTAGATTGGCAACGATGATCACCTGTTTACCGATCAACTCTTGAGCCGAGTAATTTTCGGCAATCCCGGCAACCAGGGTTCTTTTTTGTCCCATATCGACTTCCAGTTTAAGCAGTTTCTGCGCTTTGGGGATCGGTTCAGCCTGCACAATAGTGGCTACTCTCAGGTCGATGCGACTGAACTCATCCAGAGCTATTTCAGGCTTGATTTTCAATGATGGGGGGCCCTCCTGTTTCTGGGCGGCTGCGCCCGGTGCCTTTTCGCTGACTTCAATTCTGGGAAAAAGAACGATGGATTTTAAAAGCTGGGTTCCCGACGGTATCGATCCCCAGGTTCTGAGTTGATCGAGATGGTAAAAACAGCTGGCCGGATCCAGTCCGAGATATTTTTGCATTTTTTGGGAGGTGCCGGGCATCACGGGGTAAATTAAACCTGAGATGACACGAAGCCCTTCTAACAAATGATAGATAACGGCCGCCAATTGTTTCTGGTTTGATTTTTTTTTGGCCATAACCCAGGGGGCGGATATATCGATCATTTTGTTCATCTGCCCGATAAATTCCCATACAGCCATCAAGGCTTTATGAAATTCAAAAGATTGCATAAAGGTTTCAAAATGATCAATCGTTTCCATGGCATTGGATTGCAAATCAAGGCTTAATTCCTGTTCCACCTGCGGATCGACTTGCGGAACATGCCCGTCAAAGTATTTATGGGCCATGGAAATAATTCTGGAAAAAAGGTTGCCGAGGTCATTGGCCAGATCCGAGTTGATCCGTTGAACCAATGCCACCTCGCTGAAGCTTGAATCCAGTCCAAAATTCATTTCTCGAATCAGAAAAAACCGAAAGGCATCCAGGCCGTAGACATTTCTCAGCTGGAGCGGATCGACGACATTCTCTAGGCTTTTGGACATTTTGCTCTGATCGATATTCCAGTATCCGTGCACATTCAAGTGCTGGTAAATAGGAATTCCGGCGGCCTTGAGCATAATGGGCCAATAAATTCCGTGGGGTTTAAGTATATCTTTGGCGACAATGTGTTGTGCTACAGGCCAGAATTTGCTGAACAAGTCGCCATCCGGGTATCCGAGCGCTGAAACATAATTTAACAGGGCATCAAACCAGACATAGGTGACATAATTTTCATCAAAGGGAAGGGTGATGCCCCATTTTAATCGACTCTTCGGCCGGGATATACACAGATCTTCAAGCGGTTCTTTTAGAAAAGCCAGGACTTCATTACGGTAGCGTTCAGGACGGATAAACCCTGCATGTTGCTTGATGTGATCGATGAGCCAATTCTGGTAGCGGCTCATTTTAAAAAAATAATTGGATTCTTTGATGATTTCAGGGGCGGTTTCATGGTCCGGACATTTACCATCGACCAATTCCCGATCGGTATAAAATCGCTCACATCCGAAGCAGTATTGTCCCTCATATTCACTGAAATAAATATCGCCCGTATCATAGATTTTTTGTAAAATTTGGCTGACGACCTCCATATGGTTATCATCAGTTGTACGAATAAAATAATTGTTGTTGACGTTGAGTTCCGGCCAGAGCTCTTTGAAAAGCCGGCTAATTTTATTGACGTATTCCCTGGGGCTCAGGTTTTCCTTTTGAGCGGAACGCACCACTTTGTCGCCATGTTCGTCAGTTCCGGTCAGGAAGAAAACATCTGTCGCTTGCATTTGGTAAAAACGGGTTATGACATCAGCCACGATGGTGGTGTAGGCATGCCCCAGATGCGGGCGAGCGTTAACGTAATAGATAGGGGTCGTGATGTAAAACGGCTCGGGCATTTTTATTCCTTTTGCAGGGTTATTTGGTCAGCCTTGTATTCGACTTCCGCATTGTCCTCCAGACGAACGGCAACCCGATTACAAATCGCATTATGACGGATGACCTTGCCTTTGCCACCGGGCGTCTTGACGGTTTTACCCAGGCGTGGCAAATCTTTCTTCAAATGTTTGTAGGTTTCAAACTCGTAGTTTAAACAACACATCAAGCGTCCGCATTGTCCTGAAATTTTGGTCGGATTCAGCGAAAGGCACTGTTCCTTAGCCATTCGGATTGAAACCGGATCGAATTTGTCCAGAAATGTCGAACAGCACAGTTCGCGGCCGCAACGGCCGATTCCACCGCACATTTTAGCCTGGTTGCGGATACCTACCTGCCGCATTTCAATTCTGACACCCAGTTCTTTGACCAGCATTTTGACCAGCTGGCGAAAATCAACCCGGCCTTCGGCTGTAAAAAAAAAGATATATTTGTTTCCATCGAATAATTTCTCCACCGAGAAAAGGTTCATTTTCAAGCCCAGTTTGCGGATGCACTCCAGGCAGTAGGCATGGGCTGAATTCTCGTCCGTCAGGTTTTGCTGTCGCTGCTTGAAATCTTTTTCAGTCGCCAGCCGGAAAACCTTCTTGAGCGGCTTATCGCCGGGCGATTTTTCATAGGCTCTTGGCGGCACCACCACTGTTCCGAAACCCAGCCCCTGTTCAGTTTCAACGATGATGTGATCGCCCTGTTTCAGGACAAATGCACCGCAGTCAAAATCATATACTTTGCCTGCCGTTTTGAATCGTATTCCGACTATTTTTTTCATTTTGTATCTTTAACTTTAAATTTTACCACGGCGCGCACAGAGAATATAAAAAACGATAGAATTCCATAAAATCCCAAAGTGTTTCCCCTATTTTTAATTTGAAACGCTCATTTTAGGTTTTACCTGAATAGAGCGATTGTCGAGGTTGCCGCAGCTACACGGAAGAAGCCGTTCCGCTATAGTTGCCTATGCGGGACGGCATCTGACACCGTAGATGCGGTAAGATCGGCAATCCCGCAGGGTTTCAAATTAAAAATATAAAAAACGATAGAATTCCATAAAATCCCAAAGTGTTTCCCCTATTTTTAATTTGAAACGCTCATTTTAGGTTTAAGGTTGTGCCAGCTGTATGAGCAACCGTTCCATGCTGAGTCTTAAATTGGTGTTTGCTGTTATACGGTTTTGGGCTTTTTGAACCGCATCCACCTTAGACAGGAGCGTCGCCAAATCCGTTTGGCGGGATGCGATCCTGACCTGATCGGCGACATCCTGGTTGATGATTTTTTCGGTGTCATAACGGTCGATGATCAAATCTCTAAACCAGGTTTTTGTGATCTCTAAACGTTCAGCCAGCGCTTCTTTTTCATGGGATAATTTTTCGGCCAGCGCAAATAGTCGCGCTATCGGCTGTAAAGACAGGGTCCGAATTTCAGCGAGCAACCATTTTCTGCGCGACAACCAGTTTTCGGCAATCATCATCTGAGCTTTGCCAAGGCTTCCATTGGCCATTGCCGAAATAATTTCAGCAGCTTGCGGTTTGAGGCCATGTTCTTTTATGATCCGGGAAGTGATATATTCTCGGGAGATCCGATTAAACTTCACCTGCTGGCAACGGGATGCAATTGTCGGTAGAAGGTCAGATCCACAGGTCGCGATCAGCACCAGCATCGAGCGGTTGGGCGGCTCTTCCAGTATTTTAAGCAGCGCGTTGCTGGCGGCTGCATTCATGCATTGTGCCTTTGAAACAATCACCACCCGGGTTTTGGCTTCGTACGGCTTCATGGAGAGGGTGTGCAACAATGCCCTGATCTGCTCGATTTTGATAAAGGGTCCGCGTGGTTGGATCTGGATGACATCCGGGTGATTGCCGGCTAAAATTTTTTTACAGGACTTGCAGACACCGCATGATTCGATCGGTGGATTGACAGGGCCCTGCTCGGATGCATCATCAGCGTTGAAACCGGAAGTCTCGCCCTGACAGTTGCAGGCCATTGTCAGGGCAACGGCAGCTGCCTGTTTGCCCACTCCTGCTGTTCCTGTAAAAAGAAGCGCGTGTGGAAGAGTCCTGTTTTTAAGGAGGGTGGTTAATATTCTTATGGGCCGTTCTTGATTTATTAGCAACTCAAACCCAGGCACAACTTCAGTAGTCTACCCGTTCCTTCAGCTCTTTTCCCGATTTGAAAAAAGGAAGTTTTTTTGGCCTAATCGTAACTTGCTCGCCGGTTTTAGGGTTTCGGCCGGTATAGCTTTTGTAATCCTTAACAAAAAAGCTGCACAGACCTCGAATTTCAACCCGTTTTCCTCTTGCCATGGCGTCCGCCATGTTATCGAAAAAAATCTGTACGACCTTCGCAGCTTCCGCTTTCGATATATTGGCCTCTGTTTTCAAGGCGGAGATGAGCTCCAACTTATTCATAGAACCTCCTTTTTCATAATACGGATCGGCAATAACATTTTGAAATGTATATGCTAAAACTCGATTAGATGTCAAGCGGTTATGTTAATATTTTCGGCACCATCTCAATGTCATCCTCACTTACTTCTACCCCGGCGTATTGTCCGAGGGCTTCAATATTGACAATCACGCGTCCCCGGCCACCATAGCGGATAAAGGTTCCGGTGACACCGGCAAACGGACCGTGAACCACAATGACCTTATCCCCTTTTCTTAAATGGGTGCCGGTTGTGATCGTGTGTTCCGCACTGACCATGATTTTTAAGGATTCGATGGTTTCTTCCGGCACCGGTACCGGACCCTGTTTGCTGCCGATCAATCGCACCGCTCCAGCGGTTTTAACAATTTCCAGATGGGACTGGGGGGCTAAATCTGTTTTGACAAACAGGTACCCGGGAAACAGAGGCACACGAATCATGACTTTGCGATCACGTCGTTTGCTCCGGACCGTTACCTTCGGCAGAAAAACCTCGATGGATTTTTTTCCCAGGCCGTCATTCACAACGTTTTCAAAACGGCTTTTGGTATGCAACACATACCAGAGGTGTGCTAATCGTTTGTCTTCCATTTATTCCGATCCACTTTTTTTATTACCTTATTCCAACGGCAAGCACAAGAAACGATAAGCAGAAAAAAAATGATTTCCTATCTTGCTTCCTTTGTGTTTTCGCTGTTGATATTGGAATGTCGGTGATTAATCTTGCGGGACGATAAAAACGTGTATTTTAATATCGGAATCCGCCCAGTCCGATCAATTCTATTTTAAAACCAACTTTCCAATCATTGGGTTCATTTGTGTAGTTAAAATCGAGAGCCCAACACTGGGAGTTATAAATGAATCCGGCCATTGTCTTAATTCTCTGATTGGTTTCAAAGTTATATTCATTTCCACCGTTAACTGAAAAGTTATCGGTCAATTGCACCTTTAATTTGCCGGTTATGGACTGGATGTCTTCATCGACGTTCGTTTCCTTGGATTTCTTTTCATACCGATAGTCCACATACAGTTCGTCACCCCGATTGTCCCATAGGGATCCCTGAACGTTGTGCCCCAGGAATTCGTTGTCGTAGACCGAGTATTGTGCATCAGCATCGATCCAGACGTATTTTCCCGGAAAGAGTTCGAGTTTGGCAAAAATCGGTGAAAACGGCCGTTCTGATCTTTTAAAGTCATAACTATGCTCTACTTTGAGGCGAAAAAGATCGTTGTACATAAAGTCGGCGGTGGATTGGCGCCGAGCGCCGCGGTTAATTGCCAACGTTGGTTTGGATTTCTTTGCATCCATCGTTTTTGATTTGGAAGTCAATGTATTGGTCAATGCGTACGTAATTTTGTTGGTTTCATCGATGCGGTCGATTGTATCAAATCGGGGCAGGTCTCCTTGGCTGGAATTTGATATAAAATCATGCGTAATCTGGGGTCGGATGCGATGTTTGATTTTTTCAAATAGCTGGCCTTCCCAATTGAAAACTTTTTCGATTTCAGTAAAAAGCTCCAGTCGGGTGTCAAAAAGTTCGCGATGGGACCATCGATCGGTATTGGTTTGGTCGTCGGAATTATTCTCATCCAGGCGGTAGAGCGTCTGTCGGTAACCGGCCGAAGGTTCAATTGTCATGTAATTTTGAACACGAAAGGGAAAATAGAGTCTGGGCTGCAGATCCATCCGTTGGCCCCGGGTGCCGCTGTCGCGCCAAAAATAGGTATATTGCGAGGCCAGATCATAATAAAAGGGAGAAGTCATAATCTTTTGCTTGGCACCATCAAAGCTGATAAACGGTAATTGTTGCAGGGTTCCACTGGTATTAATATCCCGTCGCGTATCATCATTCCAGCGCGGTTCAAAGTTGAGGCTGAATTTCGGCCAGAGTCGATTTAAATTCAAACGGTTGGTTCTAACTGGATCGTTATAGTCATCAAGCTGCCGTTGGAACGCTCTGCGGAAATAGTCATTGGTATCCTCGTAGCCCATGTAACCTTCCTGAAATTCCCGCAGATAGTCCTGATCTCTGACAACGTCCAAATCCAATTTGGCAAAAATACCCAGGGGAACGGGTTGATGATGGCTCATGCGGAACCAATAGCGATTTTGACTGGTGCGCAAGACCTGTTCGCCGTCATCCCGATACCCGTAATCATAGCTGGATTGGCCGCCGTCATCGGTTTTATCATCGTGGAGTCCATCCAGCATGAAGCTTCCCTTGGAACGCTCGTTTAAGAGATAGCGAAATTCGGCACCGGGCCTTATGCCGCGATTTGACATGTAATAGCCGTAAAATGTCGCATCTGCACTTTCTGATATGGCCCAGAAAAAGGGTTGATTATATTGATAGCCTTTGCGCTCGGACTCTCCGAACTCGGGCGTCAGAAAGCCGCTCTGGCGGTCTTTTCTTGCCGGGTAGTAAAAGAAAGGTGTATACAGCACCGGTACATTGCGTGCCCGCAGGGTGGCATGTCTGGCGGTGCCGGCACCATCCGCTTTAACCTTAACGTCTCGCGCGCTGATTTTCCAGCTCGGTTTTGGCCCATCGCAAGTGGTCAGTGTGGCTTCATCTATCTGATACGTATTTTTACCGGTTTTTTGGATTTTATCGGCTGTGATGTGAAAATTATTTTCCTTTAAAAATAAAGAGGCATTTTCAATATGGCCCATCTGGTTTTCGAGATCGATCTCCATGTAACTGCCGGAAAGGATATCCTGACCGACAGTCAGAACCACATTGCCCCGGGCAAATGCGCTTTGGGCCTTGTGATCATACTGGATAAAATCGGCCGTCAGGCGCATATCAGCCTTGGATATCTGGACATTGCCGCGGGCAACATATTGGTCCAGCAGTTGGTCGTAGGCCACCTCATCGGCCTGCAGCTCCCACGGCAACCGGTTGTCATCTTTTAAAACCTGATCGGGTTCCAATTTCAAAATCTGAGCTGGCACCGGGTGCGGCGCTGCGATACAGGCCAAAATAATACAGCCGATAAAGGCCGTCAGGCAGCTCCTTTTTGAAAAAATAATCGGATACAAGCGTTTCAACCGTTTCAGCTGAAAAACAGGTCCCCCGCATTTTTCCAGCGACTTGAGATAAACCATTCAGCTCTGATCTTTGCGTGGGGCTATTCGGCACAGCCGTTAAGCCCCGGATTCGTCTATATACCTTGAATATAATTGGAATTTGAGATATACATCCAGAATGGTTAAATATGTCAAGATATCGCTGGAAAGTCAATTGGGTGCAAATCGCTGCAGTCTTTGCCTAAAAATCATAAGTGAGACCCATTTAAATTGCCCATTCAATTCGTTTTCAGGACCCTTCGGTGCTGTGTGTTTCGCTGAACCTTTTCCCGCCTTTGTATCCGCAAGTGCGGGTTGAAAGGCCGCTCTGTCAACCCCGCCGATGCTTCCTTGCACGAATTCTTATTGGCCGAACACCTCAAAAGCCAATTTGTGTGAAAAATGATGAATATTCTGTTAACCAATGACGATGGAATTTATGCCCCGGGGTTAGCGTCCCTTTGCACGCACCTGGCGGCCAAAAATAATGTTATGGTCATTGCGCCGGACCGTGAACAAAGTGCCGTCGGCCATGGCATTACCTTAAACGAGCCGCTGCGTACGCGCAAGGTTTCGATCCCGAATGCATTTGAGGGCTATGCCGTTTCAGGGACGCCGGCCGATTGCATCAAGATCGGCGTGCTGGAAATTCTGAAAACCAAACCCGATTTGGTGATATCCGGCATTAATCCGGGTGCCAATGTCGGTGTCAATATTAATTATTCCGGAACGGTTGCCGCCGCCAAAGAAGCGACGCTATACGGTATTCTGGCTATTGCGGTGTCCATTCACAGCCGTCAGGTTGAATCCTATGACGAGGCTGCCGGCTTCGTAGCACAACTGGCCCAAGACGTATATGCCCGCGGCCTGCCTTTCGGCACATTTTTAAATGTCAATATTCCGAACCGGCCTTTAGCGGAGATTGCCGGCGTGCAGTTTAGCCGGCTCGATATGGATTTTTTCCCTGAATACATCGATAAACGGATCGATCCGCGCCAGCGCACCTATTATTGGCAGGGATGTGACAGTCTGCCTCAGGGCAAGTCCATCGATATTGACGGCTCGGCCTTATGTGAGGATTTTATTTCGATCACACCGATTAAATGCGATCAGACCGATTACGACGTGCTCGCAAACATGAAGGACTGGAAAATTATTACCAAAATTTTGCATGAAAATTAATGAGAAGTTTAAATTATATTTAATGGCTTCAAGTTAAGCTACGACCGACGCAAAACAAAATACCGATCAGGTATACAGGTATAATGGATGAAAATCATTTTATCTCATTGATTTTCACCCTTCTGGCGAGCCGGAGGCTTCCATCTGCTGCGTTATTAAGGCCAAAGCATAGTTCACTATAGCTTCGCCCTTAAGTGCCTTGCGGATGAAAGCCTCCGACTCGTGCAAAATTTTGGTACTAAGCAGCATGAAAATTAACGCTTAACAGGTAAATGAAAATCGGTTAGCCCCATGTTCATCACATTGGAAGGTATCGAAGGCTCGGGTAAAACGACCCAGATAGATCGGCTGGCGGAATTTCTTGAGGCCAACGGAATGAAATGCGTGACGACCCGGCAGCCGGGCGGAACCGTCATCGGTGAAAACATACGATCGATTCTACTGAACCCGGCAAATCATACCCTGCAACCGATGACAGAATTGCTGCTCTATCTGGCGGATCGCGCGCAGCACATCGATGAGATTATCAGCCCCGCTTTGGCGGCAGGCAAAACGGTCATATGCGATCGTTATTTTGATGCGACACTGGTGTATCAGGGTTATGCCCGAGGGCTGAGTGTCCAGTTGCTTTTAGAATTGCACCAGATTTTATTTGATAATTTAAAACCGGATGTCACGCTGCTGCTGGATCTCTCACCGCGCCAGGGGTTGGAAAGGGCCTGGCAGCAATTAAATAGCGGCCAGCGGGTGGGCCATGAAAGCCGCTTTGAAAACGAGGCCGTGGCCTTTCATAAGAAAGTCAGGACCGGCTACCTTGAGCTGGCACGTCTCGAACCGCAGCGGTTTCGCATTATCGATGCCGCCCAGAGTCCGGATCAGGTCTTCGCCGAGATCAGCAAAACACTATCATCCTTTCTCAAATAAAGTGTGGCATGGCCGCTGGATTATATTGTTGCAATAAATTTAAATTTCGCGCCGTTAACCCGATCCTAAATTGAGCGATGGTCGAGATTTGAAGCGCTCATTTAGGATAAGATAGGCCTACGATATGGGCAACTCTATTCTGGATGCCATCGGCAATACGCCCCTGGTTGAAATCCAAAAGTTAAATCCGAACCCCGGCGTAAATCTGCTGGCCAAGCTTGAGTATTTTAATCCCGGTGGTTCGATTAAGGATCGCGCCGCCGTTTGGATGATCGAGACCGCCGAAAAATCAGGTGCGCTGACACACCAAAAAATCGTAATCGAGCCCACCAGCGGCAATACCGGCATTGGCCTGGCCCTGGTTTGTACCGTCAAGGGGTACCGGCTGCTGCTGGTCATGTCAGATGCAGTCAGCATCGAACGCCAGAAGATCCTAAAGGCCCGGGGAGCGGACATTCTTTTAACCCCCGGCCATTTGGGCACCGATGGGGCCATTGAAGAAGCCTATCGCCTGGCCCGTGAAAATTCGGACACCTATTTTCTGCCCGATCAATTTAATAATGAAGCCAACTGGCTGGCGCACTACCACGGGACGGCGGAGGAGATCTGGCAACAGACCAATGGCCGAATTACCACCTTGGTGGCCACTCTGGGAACAACCGGCACATTAATGGGCGTTTCCAAGAAATTAAAGACCTATGATCCGACCATTCAGATCGTCGGTATCGAACCGTATCTGGGCCACAAAATTCAGGGATTAAAGAACATGAAAGAGGCCTATCGCCCTGAAATTTTTGAAAAGGAGCGCCTGGATCAAAAGCTCAATATCGAAGATGAAGCAGCTTATGAAATGGCCCGGCGGCTGGCCAGGGAAGAAGGCATATTTGTCGGGATGAGCAGCGGCGCGGCCATGGCCGGCGCCTGTAAGGTCGCCGAGGCAATGACAAAAGGCACTATTGTCGTGATATTTCCCGATGGCGGCGAACGCTATTTAAGCACATCCCTTTTTGCCGTGCGCGATGAGATATCCCTGAAATTATTTAATCCCTTAAGCCGCAAAAAAGAAGTTTTTGAACCTCAGGTACCGGGAAAGGTCTCGGTTTATTCTTGCGGGCCGACCGCCCATGCCCGCGCTCATCTGGGAGAAATGCGGCGCATTGTGTTTGCCGATCTGATGTGTCGCTACCTGGAGTACCGCGGGTATGCGGTCCATCATTTAACCGATATCAATGATCTCGATGATAAAGCCATCAGTGGATCCGAAAAACGGGGTGTCGGTCTGGACGAATTTACTGAAGCCAATATTGTCAAATTTAAGGCGGATCTGGCCGTTTTAGGCATTACCCCTGCCAATGTTTATGCCCGGGCAAGCCAGCATGTTGATGACATGGTGGCCCTTGGCGAGCAACTGGTGCAAAAGGGCATTGCCTATGAAAAATTGCGCTCGTTATATTTTGACATCTCGCGACTGGATGTCTACGGTCGACTTTCCGGAATTGATATCAATAAAATTAAAGTAGGGGTTACGGTTGATCTGGAGAACTATGAAAAACTAAATCCGCGGGATTTTACGCTTTTTAAACGCTCCAAACTTTCAGAATTAAAGCGGGGCATCTTTGTCAAAACCCAATGGGGTAACGCCCGGCCCTCCTGGCATATTAAATCGGCGGCCATTTCGATGAAATACTTGGGGGAATGTTTCGACATCCACACCAGCAGCCGGGAGCTGGTCTTTCCCCACCACGAAAATGAGAACGCCATAGCAGTCGCTTTAACCGGAAAGCCACTTGCCAGATGCTTTGTACACTGTGATCGGGTGCTTTTGGATGGTAAAAAATTAGATGAACAGGCGGCCGGGTTAACCGTCGCAGATTTAGTCAATATGGGATATTCTGGCCGGATCATTCGTTTTTGGCTGCTTTCCAGCCACTATCGCAAACCGATACCCTTTTCAAAAGAGCGCCTGGTTGATGCCAGGCGTGCGCTCGAGCGTCTCGATCGATGTGTTTCCAATCTGCGCTGTGTCAAACAGGGTGATGCTTATGCCGAGCTCGAACAGTTGCTTTACGACCTTAAAAACGGGTTTATGAGCGCTATGGATGATGATCTAAATATTTCAGCGGCCCTGGCGACGATTTTTACAATTGTCAAAAAGATCAACACGCTCATCCGCAAGAAGCAACTGAATTCAGCGGACGCTTCAAAGATTGTTGATGGCTTCCGCAGCATCGACGCGGTTTTGAAGGTATTTAATTTCCTTGATGCTTATGCTGACCCTGAAATACAGCGCCTGCTCGAAAAAAGAAAGCGTGCCCGCTCGGCGGCAAATTGGGATCTGGCAGATAAAATCAGAGAAGAACTCAGGTCACGCGGAATACCGGTTCAGGATCAGAGATAGGGTTCAAGGGTTCAGAGGCTAAAAAACAGATGGAAAAACTGGAAGATGTTTCACCCATTCTGTTTTCAGTTTTAATCTCTTTCAATTATTTAACCTCCCAACTCTAAACGCTGAACCTTTGAACCTTTAATTTGAAAATCCCAGCAGGTGGGGGTAAGCACCATCATACACAGGAGTTTTAAATTCGAATGATACAACCGATTTATTTCCCCTTTACCTACGTCCCGCAGTGGGTAGCGGAGACTTTCGCTGCCGGCTTCAAGCATTTCTGCGTCTATCAGCCCTCGGGTAAAGATGTGCCAGCTGAAATGCAGGCCTGGGTCGCAAAAAATGCGATGAACATCTGTGTGCCGGTGCCGACTGAAGATGAAAACCTCGCTGAGGTGGTCAGGGAGTTTCAACGGTTTGCGCATCTGCACGCTGATGGCAAAAATCTCAGGACGGCGGCATTTTGGAATCGGCAAGGTGCCGTTCCATTTTTCAATGAAACTTCAGCCTCACAAATTGCTGCAGATCTGAAAAAAGACAAAGCTTCGGATGCCGGGCCGGCGCATCCGGACACCTTGCTGCGTGCGCGGGTTTTTCTCGAATTTGCCCAGGAATTCGACCGGCACAATGCGGAACTCCAGCAGGAATTGGACGTTAATGATCGACGTTCCGAAGATCTGCTAGCGAATCTGAGCGGCCCAAAAGATAACACCCCACCGGTCACCCGTCTTACGGCTGAAATCAGAGTCGATGATCCGGGTGAATACATGGCGCAGGACCGGCTACAGGCGTGGATTCGACTGTTTATGGAAGAACCCATCGATTCGGGGCTTCTGGTGACCAGCAGTCCATCAGTTTTTAACTATCTGGTTGAGAACCAGCCGACTGCTGAAAAGATCCTTGAATCCAAAACACTGCCGGCGAAGACGGCAAACGACGATTGGCGGGATGCATTTTTAAATCAGATAAAACACCTTGTTGAATCCGAGGGGTTGGCAGCCGGCGATGATTCCATTCAATGGCCGGCGGGTGAAAATTATTCGGCAAATCGAACACTCACACTCTATCGGTTGCCCGGCCGCAGTCCGGCAGATTTACTTGGCCGGATCTTACTGTCGTCAACCAGCGCCCAAAATACATCCAGTCAGATGCCTGAAATTAAGAATACCCTGCTCGGACTTATCAGTCAGCGAACCGGCGGCACTTAAATTTTGTTAAAATCTGAAACGCTCAATTTAGGTAAAAATTATTATCAAGACTTGACTCAGTTTTCCAATTGGTATAATGACTTTTTTTTTAATGGAATCCAAGGGGGCCTTCCAGCACCTTTATCAAATCCTAATTTGAAAGGAGATGTATATAATGGCTTTTAATCCTATCGTCGACGAAGAAAAATGCGTAGGTTGCGAAGAATGCGTAGATGTCTGCCCGGTTGAAGTATTTGAAATGCAGGACGGGAAATCCGTGCCCGTTAATGCTGAAGAATGTTTGGGCTGCGAAAGTTGTGTCGAGGTCTGTGAAGAAGGCGCTATTGTCGTAGAAGAAACTTAATCCGATTTGACCCCCTGACCAGCATGACCTTATCAAAAGCGCAGTCAGGGGGGTCTTTTTTACAGGCGCGCGGAATCGCCTGCCGGAACGATTTTACATCGAGAACCCCGCCCATCTGTCTCTTTTTTGTAATCCATTGAATTCGAACCAACCGTTTAGCGGCTGGTTGTTGACTCAGCCTTTTATGAAACAATATGTAATCGATGAACTCAGACCCAAGGACCATCATAAGATAAAGGAATATCTGGACAAAACTTATGGTCCTGCGGAAATGGAGAGTATCTACTGGGTGCCGCTGGCCGTGGAGGTGCTGACGGAAATCCAGCACCAGCATTCCGATTGCCAACCCTTCTTTTTTGCTATAGATTTGCAAGAAGATCAGTTGGCCCTTGAACTGCTGGTCCGCACCAAAAGCCGGGTTCGGTGTGCTTGTATCGGCGATGCCGCTGAAGAACAGCGGATCTGGATTATGGACATTGTTGATGCCATATTCAAACTATTGGATATTGTTACCTGAGATACAATTGTAAATTTTCGATTGACGATTGTATATTGAAAAAATTTCCCCAAATTTTACATTATCCTGTATTATAATATTCGCGCAAAGCAGCTTACCCCAATCTTCAATTGCAATCGGCAAAATTCAATGACGTGCAGGAAATGTTGAAATGATTCGGACCTTATATGTCACGATCTGGGTTATTTTTGCTACGCTGGTGCTGGGCATAGTGGTTATGGTGCTTTCAATTTTTGTCAAATCTGGCAATCCCCTGCACAAAATTGCCCGTTTTTGGGGTCGATCCATTCTGGTGGTCAGCCGCATCAAGGTTACCGTCGAAGGGCTTTCCGGCATTGATCCGCAACGCCCATATATTTTCATGTCCAATCACCAGAGTAATTTTGACATACCGGTTTTGCTGGGGCATCTTGCGGTTCAGTTTCGTTGGCTGGCCAAGGTGGAACTTTTTAAAATTCCGATTTTTGGTCACGCCATGCGCAAGGCCGGTTATATCAATATTGACCGCAATAATCGCAAGTCGGCCATTAAAAGTCTTGAGGTGGCAGCCGAAAAGATAAAAAACGGCGTCTCGGTACTCATTTTTCCGGAAGGCACGCGCACCCAGGACGGAAAAATCCGACGCTTTAAGAAAGGCGGATTTGTGATGGCCATTGATTCCGGAGTCCCGATCGTCCCGGTTGTCATTAGCGGCGCACATGCGATTATGGCCAAAGGTAAGTTTCGTGTTAATCCGGGCCAGATCCGTATGCTGATCCACGAACCAATCGACACTTCGACCTATACCCGCGAGACGAAAGAAGCGCTGATGGAACACGTTCGCCGCGTCATGTGTGACAATTTTGAACCCCGTGGGATGGAGGAAAGGGTATGTTAAAAATTATCCCGCTCGGCGGCCTTGGTGAGATTGGCCTGAATATGCTGGTATTCGAATACGGGGGCACCCTCTTTGTGGTCGATGCCGGATTGATGTTTCCAGAAGATTACATGCTGGGGGTGGATTTTGTCATTCCGGACATGGGCTATTTGCGGCAGAATGAATCCCGTGTGGCGGGTATTGTTCTAACCCATGCTCACGAAGATCATATCGGCGCTTTACCGTATTTATTAAAAGAGGTCAGGGCCCCGGTATTCGCAACGCCGTTTACCCTGGGGCTGGTTCGAAAAAAAATGGAAGAATACGAGCTCGGCGGTCCCGCGGATTTGCATTCCATATTACCGGATGAAACATTGAAATTGGGCCCGTTTACCTTGGAATTTATTCGTGTTGGCCACAGCGTGTTGGACGGCGTGGGGATTTCCATCCAGACGCCATTGGGCAGAATAATCCATACCGGTGATTTTAAAATTGGCTATGGTTCCGCTGATGGGATGGCCACGGACGTAAACAAATTCGCCAAATTTGGAGAAAAGGGGGTATTGGCCCTGCTGTCGGATTCCACCAATGTGGAAAGGGAAGGATATCCCATTACGGATAAAGAAATTTGTGAGGCCCTGCTGCGGATTATTGCCGGAAGCAGCGGCCGTGTGATTGTGGCTTTATTTGCTTCCAATATCGCCCGTATTCAGGTCATTATGGATATTGCCAAGGCGAACGGGAAAAAGATCATATTTGATGGAAAAAGTATTGAAGCCAGTGTACATATTGCCAGCAAGCTGGGGTATCTGGACACCTCCACAAACGCGGTCATCTCAATCGATGAGCTCGCGGATTACGATGATGAAGAGATTATCATCATTACCACCGGAACCCAGGGCGAACCGATGTCCGCTCTGGCCCGAATGTCCGCCGGGACCCATAAGCACTTAAAAATAAAATCGGGGGATACGGTGGTTCTATCCTCTAAATTCATTCCCGGCAATGAAAAGGCGATAACCAAAATTATCAACAATCTCTATCGCAAAGGCGCTGATGTTATCTACGAAAAAATATCTGATATTCATGTTTCCGGGCATGCATTTCGGGAAGAACTCAAACTGATGATCAAATTGACCCAACCCCGGTATTTTATCCCGGTTCATGGAGAATACCGGCATCTGATTTTGCATTCGCGTCTGGCCGCAGAAGTGGGCATTCCAAAAGAGAATATCTTACTAACCGAAAATGGTCAAATTGTCGAATTTGATAAAAGCGGTGGCCGGATGAACGGGCGGGTTCCCACCGGCCGGGTGCTCATCGATGGCAAAGGCGTTGGGGATGTCGGGCGCAGCGTTTTAAAGGAACGTCGGGTGTTGTCTGAAGATGGCATGGTCGCTGTGACCATGGCGTTTGATGAAGAAACCGGTGTTGTGGTTTACGGTCCTGAGATTATTTCAAGGGGTTTTGTTTTTGAAACTGAAAGTGGTCACCTGTTGGAAGATGCCCAGTGTGTGGTTTTGGAGATTGTCGAAGAGGTGACACCGGAGATTAACAACCGGGTCGATATCATCCGCTCAAAGATTAAAACCGCATTGCGGCAATATTTTTTCTTTACCATCGGTCGCCGGCCAGTTATACTTCCGTTTATTATGGAAGTTTAGCTTTCGGGTTCAGGGTTCAAAAGTTCAGGGTTCCGGGTTGATGAGTTTCAGAATTGAACTGACCTGTTTCTGGCTGTTGTCCTATGTCGCCAATTATCTAATGATCTATTTCTGATGTTGCCTAACCTCTGAACCTTTGAACGTTGAACCTCTGAACCAGGTGACTGACTCCTGAAACTTAAAAAACGACACGCAAAACGTAACCCACAACCCGATACAAGCCTATGCGCAAAGAAATTATCGGCATCTTTTGTTTTTTTCTGGTTATCTATACGCTGATCAGTCTGTTGTCATTCAGTCCGGATGATCCGTCGATTCACAACGCTAAAGCCGGGGGTGAGTTTCACAACCTGTTTGGCTTTCTCGGTGCGCATCTGGCCGGTATTTTGATCGGCCTCTTCGGGCTCGGCGCATTTTGGATCCCGCTTTTGCTGTTATTGACCAGTATTCATTTTTTTGGCGATCATCCGATGAAGGCAAAAATTGCGACACTCATCGGCGGTGTTCTGCTGGTGGCCACCACCGGCAGCCTGCTGGCCATGCGTCAAGATGCCTACCTTCTGTTTGGCAGCCAGTTTTCGGCCGGCGGTCTGGTTGGCATTCCATTAAAGTCCTTCCTGACCCAATACACCAACTTTACCGGGGCCTTAATTATTTTAATCCTGCTGTGGATCGTCGGCTTCATTCTGGCTACCGGTTTTTCCCTTATCACTTTTGGCCTGCGATGCTGGGCTTGGATTTCTGCAATCTTAGACCGCATAATGACCGTTTATCTTAAATGGAAGGAGCGTCGCGAGCGGTCAAAGAAATTTGCTCAAGTTGATCGCAATACCACGCGTGCCAAAGCCAAGAAAATAAAAATCAAAGCCGCCAGCGCTAAACCGATCAAGCCCGTTCCATCGCCCAAGCAGGAAGAATTTAAGTTCATGCGAACCGGCAAGGGCTTCCAACTGCCGTCGATAAATTTTTTGGAAGAGCCGGAATTTCAAATCGGTTCAGCAGATAATGAAAATTTACGAATGCAGTCCCAGCTGCTTGAGAAAAAACTGGAGGATTTCGCTGTTCAGGGAAGAGTGGTTGAAGTCGCCCCCGGCCCGGTTGTTACCACCTTTGAATATGAACCGGCCCCCGGTGTGAAGATCAACAAAATTGTCAACCTGACAGATGATCTGGCACTGGCCATGCGGGCAACCAGCATTCGGATCGTGGCGCCGATTCCGGGCAAGGCCGTCATTGGTATCGAGGTTCCGAATACCGATCGCCAGATGGTCAAATTCAAAGAAATTATTGCATCCAGCGTATTTGAAAAGTGTAAATCAAAGCTGACCCTTTGTCTGGGGAAAGATATTGTCGGCAACCCGGTGGTTGCCGAACTGGAAAAAATGCCCCATCTCTTGATTGCCGGCGCCACCGGCACCGGTAAAAGCGTGGCCTTAAATGCCATGATCTGCAGCCTGCTTTACAAGTCCAAACCAAGTGAAGTCAAAATTATTATGGTCGACCCCAAACGCATCGAGCTGTCCAGCTACGATGGGATTCCCCATTTGATCACACCGGTGGTCACCAATCCAAAGAAAGCAACCAATGCGCTTTTTTGGGCGGTGCGTGAAATGGAACGCCGATATGAGCTGCTTTCGGAAATGACGGCCCGCAATATTAAACAGTACAACAATAAGGTGGCTAAAGCCGAAAAAACGGTCGACCAGGAAACGCCTGAAAAGCTGCCTTATATCGTCATTATCATCGATGAGCTTGCCGACCTGATGATGCTTGCATCCCGGGATGTTGAAGTGGCCCTGACGCGGCTGGCTCAGATGGCCAGGGCCGCCGGCATCCATCTGATTTTAGCCACCCAGCGGCCCTCAGTCGATGTTTTAACCGGCATTATCAAAGCCAATTTCCCGACACGCCTGACATTTCAGGTTTCGTCTCGAACCGATTCCCGAACCATAATCGATACCGTTGGTGCGGAAAATCTGCTCGGCAGCGGGGATATGTTGTTTTTGCCGCCCGGTACCGCAAAATTGCAGCGTATTCACGGTGCCTATATTTCTGAAAACGAGTTGAGTCAAATCACCGGGTTTTTAAGAAGTCAGGAAAAACCGGAGTACGATGAAAAAGTAACCGAAGTAGCCGCCATCCAACCCGCCGAGGCCGACGATGATGAGTATGATGAGCGCTATGATGATGCCGTGGCCCTCATCACAAAGAACGGGCAAGCCTCTATCTCCATGATTCAGCGCCATTTGCGAATCGGCTACAATCGCGCTGCACGCATCATCGAAAAGATGGAAAAAGAGGGCATCGTCGGCCCCTCAGACGGCGCCAAGCCCAGAGAGGTGCTTGTCACCAGCTATGATCG
The DNA here is from genome assembly GCA_947259495.1 of uncultured Desulfobacterales bacterium. Lineage (GTDB taxonomy): Bacteria > Desulfobacterota > Desulfobacteria > Desulfobacterales > JAHEIW01 > JAHEIW01. The sequence goes on from CAMYLV010000003.1 coordinate 126,773, forward strand.
TAAGGGTTAGCCACTGGTTGCTGGCTTTAAATGTAATCTCAGCTTCGCATTAATTTTCATGCAAGATTCAGGTAGTAGCTGGAGACCGGAAGATGACAATCGGAATCGACCCGGAACAAATATCTGCGACCAAAGGTTTTCTCGACGAATATGAGGGACGCTGTCTGTACGATATTGCCCTCAAAGCCAGTCAATTGGGGCCCTGTCTGGAGATCGGCAGCTATTGCGGCAAATCAGCGATTTACATCGGCACGGCCTGCAAAATGAACAAAGGCATCCTTTTTTCCATTGATCATCATCGCGGCTCAGAAGAACAACAGCCCGGTCAGGCTTATTTTGATCCCGACCTTTTTGATCCCCAAGCGGGCCGCATGGACACTTTTTGCGAATTTCGCAAAACCATTGAAAAAGCCGGGATTGAAGATACGGTTGTGGCCATGGTCAGTCGCTCCGATGTGGCTGCTCGTCGCTGGGCCACGCCGCTGGGTATGGTTTTTATCGATGGGGGGCACACCATGGAAGCGGCCCTCAGCGATTATACCTGCTGGTCTCCCCACATCATTCCGGGGGGATATCTGCTGATCCATGATATCTTCTCGAACTCATCTGAGGGTGGACAGGCGCCACGTCGTATTTTTGACCTGGCGCTATCAAGCGGTCAATTTGAGCGCCTATCCATGATCAGGACCCTGGGCGTGCTGCAACGCAAAAAAAAAGCACAGTAAGCGGTCTTTTTTCAGCCTTCGGACATCACCGATAAATGGTCCTAATAACCCCTATTTTTTTTCAGATAAATCACTAAACTTTTTCCCAGAATGGGATTCAGTAATTTATCCATCCAGGCCACCAGATACTGTTGTTTCATGATATCCCAGGTTAGGAAGCGATGGTAAAGGTTCACTGCGGGCACGTCTGTGCGATTTGGCCCCAGGAGGCATTTCAGCCACCAATAGGGGGTGTGCAGGCTGTGGGCATAATGGATGGCCCAGCGTTTCACGCCAAAATTTTCGAGCAAAGCAACAAGCTTTTTTTTTCGGTATATCCGGCGATGACCGTTGTCTGAATTCGTGTACGCTGTTGAAAGGGCCCAGCAGATGCGCTCCGGCCAGAAACGCGGGACGCTTACTGCCAGATTGTGCCCCGGTTTTAACACACGGATGATCTCGCTGGCAGCGCTGCGATCGTCCGCAATGTGCTCCAGGACTTCTGCGCAGATAACCAGGTCAAAAAAATTATCTTTAAACGGCATGGCGCTGACATTTGCCATCGTCAGACCCCACAGACCGCCGTCGTTTTCGCCCAATTTTTCATGCAATTGTAATCGTTTTCTTGCTGCGCCGAGCTCTGCCGGGTTTAGGTCGGCACCAATGGCAAACACGTTTTTGAATCGATAGGCGGCACAGGTGTGCCGGCCCGATCCGCAGCCAATGTCCAGAATACGGTAACCCGGCTTGATATTCAGCTTTTTAAAATCAACGGTGATCACGAATTGCCTCCCGATATACGCTCACGGTCCTCTGGGCGGCCTTGATCCAGGTAAAATGTTGCTGAACCCTTTGATAACCCGCAAGGCTCAGTTTTTGAGCCAGTTGCGGTTGTTGCAGGACCGTCAAAATTGCATTGGCCAGAGCATGATGGTCAGCCGGCGGAACCAGAATCCCGGCATCCCCGACGACCTCGGGCAACGCCCCGCCGGTGGTGCTGATGACCGGTACCGCACAGGCCATGGCTTCACCGACGGGTAATCCAAAACCTTCATAAACCGACGGGATAACCGCAGCCGTTGCCTTTGCATATAATCGCACGAAGCGGTCGTTGGTGATGCGACCGGTAAATGTGATCAGATTTCCGATACCCAGCTTTTGAATTAATTTCTGACTATATCCGTTTTTGCAGGGTGACCCGACGATCGTGAGTTTGACAGGCTGTGTTTGTGCAACCTTTGAAACAGCCCGCAGCAGGTAAAAAAGTCCTTTTAAAGGCATATCGGCGCTGTTGGTTACAATCAGCCGGTTTTTCTCCCGGGCGATATCGGGGATCGGGTAAAAAAGATCGGTGCGGATACCGTTGGGTATGATTCTAAATCGGTTGGTTGATATTTTAAAATCGCGTGCGATATCCTTGCGGGCAGTTTTGGATACGGTGATGATATGGGAAAGCATTCTTGAAACGCGTTTTTGCATGCCGCAAAACGAATACCAGCGCCATTGTTGCATCTTTCTCCAAATGTTCGCCGCCGAGCGGATCGCTATTTTGCGATCGATGGTGATCGGATGGTGAATGGTGGCTACGGTGGGCAGCCAGTCTTTTATGTTCAGCAGGCTATAGGACAAGCCCTGGTTGTCGTGAACGATATCATATTGATGGCGCTTACGGCGTAAGAATCGACGGGCACGCAACCCAAATGTAAAAGGCTCAGGGAATCCCATGGTCGACACCCCGATCCACTCAATGAAATTGATGGGTTGACAAAGCTCTTTTAGCGACGGCGTTCTGAATAGGTTTTCCGGGTTATACAGGTCCAGCGACTGAATCTGGTAGAACGGGATATCTGCATCTAACTGCGGTTTTGGCGGACCGACAACGACATCAACCCGATGCCCCAGGTCTTTCAGGGCGCGACTGAGGTTTTTTAAATAAACGCCCTGGCCACCGCAATGCGGATTGCACCTGTAGCTTAAGAGGCAAATTTTGAGGGGTTTGGATGTATCTTTAACCGTATTCACAATAGAAATATAATTGTCAGCGCATTTTTCGGTAATAGTACTTTGCAAGGAGCCCAGTGATTAAAGATTGAATAATTTTGATTGAATATTCAATTCTCCCGCCGTCTTCTGGCATGAATTAGCCCATATGGCAATACCTATCGGCGAAGCCCTTGGTGCCGGCAGCTAAAGTTTTTGCCCAAAGTGTCGATATCACATCCAGTGGTTCGTGCGGTCTATAATGGCCATAACATAATAGAATCATGATAAATAAATAGATGAGTTGGATTCGTTTACCACAGATTCAAGCCAATGGACAGTTTAAAAAAAGAAACCATTCTGTTTGTCGATGACGAGGAAAGTATTTTAAGCGTGTCCAGTGAATACTTTCAACGCAAAGGCTATGAGACCCGCACCGCCAGCACGGGTGTTGAAGCGCTTAAGATTCTCGATAGTGAGACAATCGACTGCTGTTTTACCGATATTAACATGCCCCAAATGAATGGGCTTGAGCTTGCCGAAAGAATCAGAAACCACGATAATACCATGCCGGTAATTGTTATGACCGGTTATCCCTCCCTGGAAAATACTATCCAGACCATCAAAAACGGGGTCGTTGATTTTTTGATCAAGCCGGTCAATCTGAAACAGATGGAATTAAGTGTGCAGCGCGTCATGCAACAGCGCAAAATGTTTGTGGAAAATGTTCTTTTAAAAAAGGAAGTCGAGGGCAAACAGCGCCTGGAAAGGTTAAACCAGGAGTTAATGGTCAAAGTCAAAGAATTGAACACACTGAACAAAATAATGAGCCAATTTACTGCTATCGGCTCCAGCAAGGATGTGTTCAAACGGGCGGTTGATATCGCCTGCACTATTTCCCATGCCGATATGACCGGTTTTTACGTGATCAATGATGCGGTTCAGGAGCCGGTACAGGTGTCATCGTCAGTTGTATCCTGCGGTCCCGCCGCAACGCCGGATCTAAAAAATGTCTGCAAGACGCAACCCATGCCGCCGGCGGACAGATTCAAGTCTTTAAGCTCGGGACTAATAATGGAAGTTGTCTCGGATCAGATCCCGTTGTTGATTTCTCAAAATACCGCAAACAACGGTTTGCCGGCCGAAATCAAATCCGCCATGATTGTACCGCTCAAGATCAGGGAGAAGGTCTTTGGCGTGTTAACGGCAGTCGTCAATCAGGGGCAAAAGCGATTCAGCGAAAAAGATCTTTATTATCTTTCATTTTTGGCCCAGAGTGCTGCGCAGGCCATTGAAAACCTGGCGCTATATGAAAATATCTATGAAAATCTTTTTGCCACGCTGTACGCTTTTGTAAAAGCGGTGGAGGCCAGAGATCTATACACCCAGCAGCATTCGAGCCGTGTCACCGGGTTGTCCATTGTTTTGGGCAAACAACTCGGATGCTCTAAAGAAGAGTTGGACGTTCTCAATTTTGCGGGTCATCTGCATGATATTGGTAAAATCGGTATCCGCGATGACATCCTTTTAAAACCTGGTAAATTGACCAACGACGAATTTGAAAAAATTAAGGATCATCCGGCGATCGGTGCCAATATTCTTGAGCAACTGGGATTGTGGGAAAGAGAAAGAAAAATAATCCGATGTCATCACGAGCGATTTGACGGTACCGGCTATCCCGACGGTATCAAGCAGGATGAGATCCCTTTTTTGGCTCGCATTTTATCGGTGGCTGATGTTTATGATGCCATGGCTTCCGATCGGGCCTATCGTAAAAAAATGGCAGATGAGGTCATTCTCAAAATAATCAATGAAGGTATCGGCTCCCAGTTTGACCCGGATGTGGTAGCGGCGTTTAATCAGGCCTATGCGGCCGGTAAAATTTCCCATTATATGAAGACCGGGGAAATAAACTGATCTCGATACAGCAATCCCCTCTTCAGTGAATACACCTCTTTGTGATCCATAGACACAGAAAAACAGTGGATGTTATTTTTGTCTAAAACTTTGCCCAATCGAGGTTAACAAAAAAAGCGGGATAGCCATTTAGCTTAACCGCTTTTTTTGTTATAATCATATTTTAGACGATTGATCCCGTGTTTTGACCGGAGCATTCGTCGAACATAATTTTTGGTCGGGGCGAGAGGATTTGAACCTCCGACCCCTTGAACCCCATTCAAGTGCGCTACCAGACTGCGCTACGCCCCGACACAGGCGATTTTAATTAGCACTCATGGTTGGATATGTCAATAAGAGACAGAAGACAGAGGACAGAAAGCAGACGCCAGAGACTGGAAACGAGAAACCGAACACCAATCAATTTTCCCTATTTTGAATATCGAATACCCGCCCGCCTCAGGTGGACGATGGCGGGCAGGTATTCGATATTCTGCGTTTCTCTGTTTTCTGACCTCTGACCTCTAATACTTAAACCCTTGAAACCGGAACGCAGAACCTTGAACCTGTTGTCTTTATGGAAACTCTGAACAAATCACTCACAAAGCCGCGCCGCTTAAAGCCCGGTGATACCATCGGCATTGTGGCGCCGGCCGGCGCTTTTGACCGCGAGCTTTTTATGCAGGGTCTGAACACCCTGAACTCAATGGGTTATCATACCCGGGTTCCTGATGAAATATATGGCAAAACCGGCTACCTGGCCGGCTCCGACGTGCAGCGTGCGCAGCTAGTCAATCAGCTTTTTAACAACCCGGACGTACAGGCCATCATTTGTGCCCGGGGCGGATTTGGCTGTTTACGCATGTTGCCTTTGGTCGATTTTGATATCATCCGGACCCATCCTAAAATTTTCGTCGGTTACAGCGATGTGACAGCGCTGCTGACAGCGATCACCACCCGCAACGGGCTGGTGACATTTCATGGTCCGATGGTGACCACCCTTGCAAAGGCGCCCGAGTTGACTCGCAACTCCTTAACGGCCGCGATTGCATCCGCTGCCGCGCTTGAAATGAAAACCACCGATGGCGTTGTTATTCAGGCGGGCAAGGCAAAAGGCCCGGTTATCGGTGGCAACCTCACCACTGTATGTCACCTGCTGGGGACGCCCTTTGAAGCCGAATTTAAGAATCACATTGTGCTGCTGGAGGATTGCGGCGAAGCCCCTTACCGCATTGACCGGATGCTGTCCCAAATGAAGCTGGCCGGTTGTTTTGAAGGGATTGCCGGTTTGATTCTCGGTGACTTTGAAGATTGTGGAGCCCTGGACGGAATCTATCAGATTTTCCAGGAACATTTCCAGGACACTCACATTCCGATTCTGGCAGGTTTTGATGTCGGTCATGGTCAGCAAAACATGACCATTCCTTTTGGCCTAACCGCCACCCTGGATACCGATAAACAGCTTCTTTCATTTGCGCAACCGGCAACGGTCTGATGGCAGAAATCAGACGACAGATGACAGAGAACAGAGCTCAGAGAACTGCAGAATATCGAATGTTGAATACCGAAGAATAAAAATACTTCTTCATTCGAAATTCCCTGTTCGGTATACGATATTCAAAATATAGAAAATAAGGTTTCAGCGTTCAGGTTTCAGTTGTCAGCCTATGGCCCGGAGGGCCTGATATTGCCCTTAAAACCTATAGGCTGGTTACGGCTCCAGAGGCATATCATGTTTCGGTATAATTTGTAGTGTTCTGACACCTGACACCTGCCTGCGCGACCATAACTGCAATGGCGCAACGAAGGTCCGGCTCCTGATTAGCATACGGATAAAGACGAAGTGAAATGACTATGAAAGCAGTTGACAGATTGATGCAGCAGGCGATTGCCGCTAAGATTTTTCCAGGCGGTGTTTTGCTGGTCTCACGGGAGGGAGCAGTCGTTTTCTCGAAAGCATACGGGCTGGCCAACATCTACGCGCATGTTCCCATGACCGTCGAAACCGTTTTTGATCTGGCATCTTTGACAAAGCCGCTGGCCACAACTCTGGCAGTAATGCGGCTTGTGCAAAACCGTCAACTCGGACTGGAGCAGTCTCTCGGTGATTTGCTGCCCGAATTTCAGGGGAGCGACAAAGCCGGGATCAGGCTCAAACATCTACTCTATCATAATTCGGGGCTTCCAGACTACCGGCCTTATTTCAAGGACTTAAGTAAAATCGAAATGGATTCGCGCCGTGCTGCACTACGTCGGTTTCTGGTGAAAGAGCCGCTGATCCAACCCAGCGGGAAAGAAGTGCTTTACAGTGACCTGGGGTTCATGATTCTGGCATGGGTGGTCGAGCACGTTGCCGACCGGCGGCTGGATCATTTTGTCACTGACGAAATTTATCAACCCCTGGGGCTTGAGAACCTCTTTTTCAATGCCGATAACGCTGATGACCGTCAGGGACCTTTTGCCGCCACGGAAAATTGTTTATGGCGCCATGAAGTTTTAGTCGGTCAGGTGCATGATGAAAATGCGTTTGCGGTCGGCGGCATCGAAGGCCACGCCGGCCTTTTTGGAACCGCCGAAGATGTTAACAGACTATTGGTTGAAATGCTTCGCACCTATCACGGGCAGATGGCCGCTGCCTTATTTGACAAAGATTTGCTGCATCAATTTTTCAAACGCCTGCCTGAGACAGACAAGGCAATGGGGTTTGATATGCCGCGCTTAAAAGGTGCCAGCTGTGGCCGGGGTTTTTCAACGAATAGCGTTGGGCATCTGGGGTTTACCGGCACCTCTTTTTGGATGGATCTCGAGCAGTCTATCATTGTCATATTGCTGACCAATCGCGTGCACCCGACACGTGAAAATGAGCGCATTAAAAAATTCAGGCCCCATTTGCACGACACGGTCATCAATACGATGCGGCCATAAATTTTTTAATGATTATTTTTGCTTGTCATGCTACAATAAATCTGTTTTACTATCCATTTAATTTTTATGTACATTCTTTACAGCGAGGCCTTTTGGAATGAACTTATTTTTAGATAAGATTCTGGGTGTGTTTTCAGACGACCTGGCCATTGATTTGGGCACTGCCAATACACTGGTATACGTGAAAGGAAAAGGCATTGTTTTAAGTGAGCCGTCGGTGGTGGCGGTCAGCACTGGAAATCGATCCAGGAACCGTGTGCTGGCCGTCGGGTCCGAGGCCAAAAACATGCTGGGCAAAACACCCGGAAACATACTAGCCATCCGCCCGATGCGCGATGGCGTCATTGCTGATTTTGAAGTGACCGAAGCCATGTTGCGTCATTTTATTCACAAAGTGCACAACCGGCGAACCTTCGTGCGCCCGCGGATTATTATTGCCGTGCCTTCCGGCATTACCCAGGTTGAAAAACGCGCTGTCAGAGAATCAGCCGAATCCGCCGGTGCCCGCGAGGTATTCCTGATCGAAGAACCCATGGCGGCAGCGATCGGGGCTGGCCTCCCCATCACCGAACCAACCTGCAACATGGTGGTGGACATCGGCGGCGGCACGACTGAGGTCGCCGTGATTTCGCTGAAAGGGATTGTTTACAGTCGCTCGGTTCGGGTCGCTGGTGATAAAATGGATGCCGCCATTATTCAATATATCAAACGTAAATACAACCTGCTGATCGGTGAGCGTTCAGCCGAAATGATAAAGACGTCAATCGGTAATGCCTATCCGGATCCCCAGAACCTGGAAACCATAGAAGTTAAAGGCCGTGACCTGGCCTCTGGAATCCCGAAGATCCTATCAATAGACTCGGAAGAAATCCGAATTGCAATTTCTGAACAAATTGACGCCATTGTTGAGACGGTGAAAATTGCACTCGAACAGACACCACCCGAATTATCCGCCGACATTGTTGATCGGGGTATTATTCTAACCGGAGGGGGTGCCTTGCTTCAGAATTTGGATAAACTCATCCGAGAGGAAACCAGTTTGCCGGTTACGGTCACCGACGACCCCTTATCCACTGTGGCGCTGGGCTCAGGGAAAGCCCTCGACAATCTTGAAATCCTCAAGGAAGTTGTGATCAACTGAGTTTGTACGGCCTTGCTAGAGTGAACGAAGCGTTATGTTCTCCAAAAAGATGGTTCTAATTGTTGGCGCTATCATTCTGATTACCGTCAATGTCATCCTCCTTTCATTCTCCACTAAGAGCCAATCAACCTTTGGGTTAGGTCGAGTGGGTCTTTCTGTGGTGTCACCCTTTCAGGAGCTTGTTACCCGTTCGATCCGTTTTGCCCGGGATATCTGGGATCGTTATTTTTTTCTGGTAGCGGTTGCCCATGAAAACGAAAATCTAAAAAAATCGTTAAATCAGTTTATAGGAAAAAACAATCAATGGCATGAGATTGATCTGGCCAATTCACGCTTGCGGAATCTGCTGAATTTTCAAAAAGCACCGAACTATAAAGTTGTGCCCGCCGAGGTTATCGGAAAAGATCCCTCCGGGTGGTTTAAAACGATTATTATCGATAAAGGCAAATCGGATGGTCTGCAAAAGGGGTTACCGGTGGTTTTGCCCACCGGTATTGTCGGTCAGGTTATTGAGGCTGCCGGCCATTATTCCAAAGTGATGCTGCTCATTGATCGAAACAGCGCCGTTGACGCATTAGTACAACGCTCGCGGGCGCGGGGCATCATTAAAGGTGAATCCGCCGACCAGTGCCGATTTGAATTTGTTTTGCGCAAGCACGACGTTCAGATCGACGATACCGTCATTGCATCCGGGCTGGACGGTGTATACCCCAAAGGGTTGCGTATCGGTCGCGTTTCGGATGTCAGCCAGCGCAACTCAGATATCTTCTATGAAATTACCGTCGCACCTTTCGTCGATTATGAAAAAATAGAAGAGGTTTTGGTCATTTTACGTCCGCAATCACAGACATTTGTGAGTCAACAATGAGATATGGCTTCTACATCGGCACCTGCCTGTTTTTGTTGGTCGTCCAGACCACCATTTTCCCTTATCTTCCTGTATTGCGGGGAATGTATGATCTTCTCATCCCCTTTGTGATCTTCATCAGTATTTGCCTGCCCATGCGCGAAAGCCTGCCGTGTGCATTAATTCTCGGGTTGATTATGGATAATCTTTCCGGAAGCCCATTTGGCTTGTATCTGACGTTCTATTTATGGCTGTTTATCGGTGTGCGCTTCATTATTAAATTCCTGCGGGTGAGCAATAAATTTCTTTTATTAGTGGTTGTGATCGTAGCCGTTTTAATCGAAAACATTTTAATGATCGCCACCTTTGCGTTTTTCGAGCCGGCGGGGCAACTGCCGGCAGACGTCTTCCTGATTGTCGCTCAGCAATTTTTGTGGGCCCTTGCGACCGGCCCTGTATTTTTGTTATGTCTGTTGACCCTGGCCAAACGCTTTAACTTACAATGGGATGGTGCCGCACCGCAGCCAAACGCTTATGGATAAGTATTTAAAAACAGCAGATACCGATTGGTACAAGCAGCGCATCACCGGCGTGATCGTTTGTGCCCTGGCCGCCTTTGTGGTGTTGTTAATTCGGTTGATCGTCCTGCAGGTCATCATGGGTGATGAATACCGACACTTATCTTTAAACAACAGCATTCGACTGCAAAGCATCGATCCCCCCCGAGGCCGGCTATATGACCGCAACGGCGATCTTCTGGTGGACAACCGACCTTCATTTGATGTGAATATAACTTTAAAAGATGCCGCCCCCTTGGACCCAACACTTGATAAATTGGCACTCCATCTCAAAACACCGGCAGACACGCTGTTGTCTCAAATCAAACAGACGCGTGGTGTATCGGCTTACAGCCCGTTGTTGCTCCAACAGGATGTGGGGCGCGATACGCTGGCGTCAATTGAGGTCAATAAATTCGATCTGCCGGGGGTCTCTGTTAATGTCAACTTGCGACGTCACTATATTCGTGAACGCCAGGCAGCGCATCTTATTGGCTATTTAAGCGAAATCAGTCCGGCTGAACTTAAAAGCGGCTCATATCCGGATTGTCGCAGCGGGGATCTGATCGGCAAGTTCGGCGCCGAAAAGGTTTATGAGAATTCCTTACGGGGCAAACGGGGCGGTCGCCAGGTTGAAGTCAATGCCAATGGCTTGGTGGTCAGAATATTAAAAACCGTTGCGGCCGAACCCGGGCACAATGTTTATTTGACGATCGATCAAAACTTACAACACCGCGCAGAAGCGCTTCTGGAAGGCGTAGTCGGCGCGGCGGTGGCCGTCGAACCGGCAACCGGTAAAATTTTGACCTTGGCCAGCAGCCCCGCCTTCGACCAAAATTCATTTGTCGGGGGCATCACCCGTGAACAATGGAAATCACTGATTTCCAATCCCTTCAGGCCTATGTCAAATCGGGCCATTCAGGGCGAATATCCGCCCGGATCCACCTATAAAATCATTACAGCGCTTGCCGGGCTGCAAGAAGGTGTCATCGATGATAAGACCGTTTTGCACTGTCCCGGGCATTATCGATTTGGCAATCGGATTTATCGTTGCTGGAAAAGGGGGGGGCACGGAAAAGTTGATATTATCAAGGCTGTGGAAGAATCCTGTGATGTGTTTTTTTATCAGGTCGGCCAGCGCCTTGGTGTGGATCGCCTGGCCTGGTATGCTAAGGCTTTCGGTCTGGGGTCCCCCACCGGCGTTCATTTGGATCATGAAGCCCATGGTCTGATTCCCACAGCTGCCTGGAAAAAAAGGCGCACCGGCGTGCCATGGCAAAAAGGCGAAACCCTGTCGATTGCCATTGGTCAGGGATTCAACCTCGCAACGCCCATTCAGATGGCGGTTTTAGCTGCAGCGGTGGCCAATGGCGGCCATCGATATCGACCCCTGATTTTGGATAACATTAAACTTGTGGACGGACAGAGCCTGCAAAAAAATGAACCCAAACTGATCGGAAAACTCCCGGTTAGCCCCGCCCACCTGGAGCTCGTCAAGCTGGGTTTGTGGAAAGTGGTTAACGGTGAAAACGGAACGGCGCGTGGCAGCCGACTGGCAGATATCGATATCAGCGGCAAGACCGGTACTTCCCAGGTGATCAGCCGCAAACAGGACGAGTCTATGGCTGAAGAGGATCTGCCGGTCCATTTAAGATCCCATGCGTGGTTTGTAGCCTATGCGCCCTCTGAAAAACCGACGATCGCAGTTGCGGTTGTCATCGAGCATGGTGAGCACGGCTCCGGTGCTGCCGCGCCGATTGCCAAAGAAATGATAAAAGCCTTTTTGCGCAAGACACCTGTCAATGCTCAGGTGGCAGCCCAAAAAGAATCGGCGGACACCGCCAATGGTGGTTAATTTATTTGCCGCTGGCAAGAAGCCAGTAGCCAGCAGCCACAGGCGAGCAGCAAGTCACCAGCAGCCGGAGACAGGAGCAAAGCGACAATGTTTGATAGACGGTTAGTACAATATTTTGATTGGGGCTTGATGGGTTTGGCCATCCTGATCGGGTGCGTCGGGCTGATCACTTTGTACAGTGCGGTAACGGCTGAGACGCCGGCCCCCCAAAAGGTATTGTTCTTCAAGCAACTGCTGTGGTTTTCTGTCGGGCTGATTGCTATGGTGAGCGCTTTTCTGTTTAATTATAAAATCTTAGATCGCTGGGCCCAGCCGATTTACTTTGGCTGCATTGCGCTGTTGCTGGCGGTTTTATTTTTCGGAAAATATGTCGGCGGGTCGCGCCGATGGCTGATCATCGGTCCGGTATCGCTGCAGCCGTCTGAACTGGTAAAAATTGCCGTCATCATCGCTTTAGCGCGCTATTATTCAAAGGATGCCAAAACAAGCGGTTACACTCTCAGGGAACTGGTGCGTCCTTTCATGATTATCATGCTGCCGGTTCTTTTAATCGGAATGCAACCGGATCTGGGCACGGCCGGCCTGGTGGTGCTGATTGCCGGTTCGATCACGGTCTTTGTCAAAATTGAAAGACGCTCTTTTATTTATTTGATTGGTTCCGGTGCAGTAGTGGTTCCGCTGATATGGTTTTTTTTAAAAGAATATCAAAAGCAACGGATTCTCACCTTTTTGGATCCGGATAGAGACCCGCTGGGCGCCGGCTATCATATTATTCAGTCTAAAATTGCAATTGGCTCCGGAATGCTCAGCGGAAAAGGGTTTTTAAAAGGAACGCAAAACGCGCTCTCATTTTTACCGGAGGAGCACACCGATTTTATTTTTTCAGTTTTAGCCGAAGAATGGGGGTTTCTGGGGTCGGTCACGCTGGTTCTTTTATTTCTCATTTTGATCATATGGGGCTTGAACGTGGCGCATGCCTGTCGGGAACCATTCGGGACGATTTTAGCTGTCGGGGTTACTGCGATGATTTTCTGGCAGGCGCTTATTAATATCGGCATGTCCATGGGGTTGTTGCCGGTGGTGGGGGTACCGCTGCCGTTTGTCAGTTACGGGGGGTCCTCGGTCTTAACCACAGCCATCAGTATCGGCCTGTTGCTCAATGTGAGCATGCGGCGATTTATGCTCGATTGACAATAACCAGCAACCAACATAAGACAGGCCTGACATCCCGCTTTAGCGGGGCAATCGCGCTGCGGGCGGAACCCTTTAGGAACCAGACGCATTTTTGAAACAGATGTCGGCAGGGAGGTAAACGAAACCGATGAAAAAGGAAGAGAAGATCGCATCCATATCAACGTTTTTAGGCTTTGGTTCCCTTATAGAGGGCACCGTCGAGTTTCAGGGCACCATTCGTTTAGATGGTCGCGTGAACGGAAAAATTTCCAGCAAGGGCGGCACCTTAATCGTCGGAGAAAGAGCAGTGGTTCAGGCGGATATCATTGTTGACACGATCATTATCATGGGAGAGGTCAGCGGCACCATCGATGCCAAGGAACGGATCGAAGTGCACCCGCCGGGTCGTCTCAGCGGCGACATTCAGGCGGGTGTCATTTCCATCAAGCCCGGGGGTCTTTTTAACGGCAAGTGCGCCATGAAATCGAAAGCAGGCGCCCTAAAAAAGCCGGTTGTTTCAGCCCCGATTCCCTCCGTATCAGAGCTTCCCAAAGGCAAATAAAATTTGCAAAAAATCCTTTGACAACTACTTGGGCTGGATGTTATAGACCGCCCGAGCCAAACCATCCTTTTGTCATTAATCAAACTAATTCGCCCAGTTGTGCAAAAATTCGACGACGGAGGATATCTCAATGGGGATTTTCGTTGGGAACCGCAAATTTTCTGCTATCGTTCTGGTAACCGTGGTCAACATGCTGCTGACCGCTTCTCTGGCCTTGGGGTCTTCGGAAGAATCCGGCGGCGGGGTTACCGTCATGCCGGATTGGACCGTTGCCATCCAAATTATCAATTTTCTCCTCATTCTGTGGATATTAAACCGTATCTTATATCGTCCGATCCGCAACATTCTACTTCAAAGAAAAGAAAAAATGGACAACCTTGAGCTCAGCATCCAAACTTACAATGAAGACGCCCAGGAAAAAGATTCGGCCTTTGCAGCGGGAATCAAAGAGGCCAGGGCAAAAGGCCTGAATGAAAAAGAGGCGTTGCTGCAGGCTGCTGCTGAGGAAGAAAAAAAGATTATAGCCAAAATAAATGAAAAAGCCCAAGCTGAATTGTCAAATATCCGCCGTAAGATTTCCCAGGAAGCCCATACTGCCAAAGCCGCCTTGCAAACTAAAGTCGGTGAATTTGCGGATGATATTTGCCAAAAAATACTAGGGAGGACGGTCCAATGAAAAATTCTGATTCATGCCGGCACTACGGTTTCAAAACGTCCCGTCGAATTCTAATCGGCGTTTTGATTGCGCTTTTGTGCCTGTCGCTTGGAACCGCAGCGGCGGCATCTGGCGAAGCGGGCGGGGGAAAAGGCTGGGTCGCCACGGATACCTATCGGGTCATGAATTTTGTTGTATTGCTTGTTGCGCTCATTTTCATTTTGCGCAAACCGATTTCCCAGGCCTTAAGTTCGCGCATAAAAACCATCAAGGAGCAGCTGGAGAGTTTAGAGACGCAAAAAGCTGAAGCCGAGAAAAAGCTGGCGCAATACAATGATAAATTATCCGAGCTGGAGAGCGAAGCTGAGAAGATTATCCAGGGTTATATCCAGCAGGGCAATGAAGCCAAGGCTAAAATTTTAAAAGAAGCAGAGTCAACCGCAGAAAAACTGCAACTCCAGGCGAAGCGCAACATCGAACATGAATTTAGCAAAGCCAGACAGGAGCTGCAACAGGAAGTTGTCGAAAAATCGTTGCTCCAAGCGGAAGAAATGCTGAAAAAGACAATCTCAGACCGGGATCAGGATAAACTTGTAAACGAATATTTAGATAAGGTGGTGGCATAATGAAAAATTTGGCTGTCGCCCGGCGCTATGCCAAGGCGCTTTTACTGATCAGCAAAGAGGATGGTCAAACGGATTCTTATCAAAAGGAACTCAGTGGATTTGCCGAGCTAATGGAAACGAGCGAAACGCTGAACCACGCGATTACAAATCCGCTTTACGAGGCCTCTGTCCGTCGAAACGTTCTGCAGACGGTCATTGATAAACTGGACATTTCCAGCACAATGAAGTCTTTTCTTTTATTGCTTTTTGACAAAGGCAGGATCGGGTTCATCGGTCAGATAGACGATTTTTATAAAAAGCTCGCCGATGAGCTCAGCAATATTGGACGAGCCAGCGTGGTATCGGCCACTGATCTTTCGGAGGAAACGGTGGAACGGATTCGGGCGGCCTTATCCCAAAAAACCAATATGGATATTATTTTGCAGGTTGAAAAGGATCCCGAATTGATCGGCGGAATCGTGACCAAAATCGGGGATCTTGTCTGGGATGGCAGTATCAAGACGCAATTATCAAATTTGAGAGAAACTTTAAAAAGGGGCGAGGGTGTCTAATGGAATTAAGAGCGGAAGAAATAAGTCAGATTATCAAAGAGCAGATTACCGATTACGACAAAAAAATTGAACTCAGCGAGACCGGCGTTGTGTTATCGGTGGGTGATGGTATTGCCAGGATTTACGGGCTCGAAAAAGTTATGGCGCTGGAACTGGTGGAATTTCCGGGTGCCATTCTCGGGTTGGTTCTCAACCTTGAGGAAGACAATGTGGGTGTGGCCATTATGGGGGAAGACATCCATATTAAAGAAGGCGATATCGTCAAACGCACCGGCCGTATCGCCCAGGTGCCGGTGGGTGAAGCCGTGCTTGGCCGGGTGGTATCGGCTGTCGGGGAGCCAATAGACGGCAAAGGCCCGATTGATGCCAAAGAGTACCGCCGGGTGGAGATGGTTGCACCGGGTGTTATTGCCAGAAAGAGCGTCCATGAACCCTGCTACACCGGTCTTAAAGCGGTCGATGCCATGACGCCGGTTGGGAAAGGGCAGCGGGAACTCATCATCGGTGACCGCCAGATTGGCAAAACCGCCTGCGCCATTGACGCGATTTTGGCGCAAAAGAATACCGACGTATTCTGCATATACGTGGCCTGCGGTCAGAAAAAATCCACCGTGGCGCAGGTGCATGCCGTGCTCGAAAAACACGGCGCTATGGAATACACCACCATCGTGGCGGCCTGCGCCAGCGACCCGGCCACGCTGCAATACGTCGCCCCTTATGCGGGTTGTGCCATGGGTGAATATTTCCGCGACAGCAAGCAACATGCCTTGATCATTTACGATGATCTCTCCAAACAGGCCGCCTCCTATCGCCAGGTGTCCCTGCTCCTGCGGCGCCCTCCCGGCCGTGAGGCTTTTCCGGGCGACATTTTCTACAATCACTCCCGCCTGCTCGAACGGGCCGCCAAGCTCAATGATGAGCTGGGCGCCGGTTCCCTGACCGCCCTGCCGATCATCGAAACCCAGGCCGGTGATGTTTCCGCCTATATTCCGACCAACGTTATTTCGATTACCGACGGCCAGATCTACCTTGAACCGGCACTGTTTTTTGCCGGTGTGCGCCCGGCCATCAATGTCGGTCTTTCGGTATCCCGGGTCGGCGGTTCCGCGCAGGTAAAGGCCATGAAGCAGGTCGCCGGCACCTTGCGGCTGGATCTGGCGCAGTATCGCGAGCTGGAAGCCTTTGCCGCTTTCGGCAGCGATCTGGATAAGGCCACTCAGAAGCAACTTATTCGCGGGGCCCGGCTGGTTGAAATCTTAAAACAACCCCAGTATCAACCCCTGCCCATGGAAAAACAGGTGACGATTCTTTTTGCCGGCACAAAGGGTTATCTCGATGATTATCCGGTCGATGTGCTGGCCAAATATGAGGCCGGTCTGTATCCGTTTATCGAAGATCGGTATCCGGCTATTTTTTCGGAGCTGGCCGAAAAACAGGCGATCAGCGACGATCTCGATCAGCAGTTGAGACAGGCGCTGGAAGCCTACGATGAGGAGTTCAAAGATACGATTAAGTAGTTATTTGTTGTCCGCTATTAGTTAATAGCTCTAACGTGTGCTCGCGTACCGCCTAACCCGTAACGAATAATTTTAACTTTAAAGGCTTGATGGCATGGCGACATTAAAAGATATCCAGTTAAAGATTGCAGCGGTAAAAAAGACCCGGCAGATCACCAAGGCCATGAACATGGTGGCCGCCTCAAGACTGCGCGGGGCCCAGACCGGCATGGATGCCTTTCGCCCCTATGCCGGTAAGTTTGCCGAGGTGCTGGGCAGTTTGGCGCAAAGGGCCGGCGAAGAAACCAATCCCCTGCTGGTGCCCAAGGAGGACGTCAAAAACGTGCATGTGGTTTTGTGCACCTCCGATCGGGGGCTATGCGGCGGTTTCAATTTCAATTTAATTGAAAAAGCCAATGCGTTTATGAAAGAAAAAGCCGGGGCGGACATTGCGTTTTCATTTACCAATTTTGGCAAAAAAGGCCGCGACTGGTGCCGCAAAGAAAAATTACAGATCGACAGCGAACACCTGGGCGTCGTCGGCACCAGTTTTGGATTTAATATCGCTTCTACTGTCGGCAAAAACCTGGTGGATGCTTTTCTATCGGACACTTACGATGAAGTCTATATCGTCTATGCCGAATTTGTCAGCATGGCCCGGCAGATTCCGGTCTTGCAACAGCTGCTGCCGATTCCGCCGATTGAAACCGAAGAAGCAGAAGAAAGCGCAGCGGCCGGTGCCTATTTGCCGGAACATATTTGTGAACCGTCAACGGATGCACTGCTGGCCGACATGCTGCCCAGAAATGTTTATACACAAATTTACAGCGCTTTGTTGGAAACATCGACCAGCGAACATGCCGCGCGCATGATGGCGATGGACAATGCCACGAAGGCCTGCAACGACATGCTTGAAAATCTGACGCTGATTTATAACAAAGCCCGTCAGGCGGCCATTACAGCCGAATTAATGGATATTGTCGGCGGCGCCGAAGCGCTCAAAGGATAGTTAAAACCAGTTAATCGTTAATCGTTATTTGTTAAAGGTTCGTCGAATAACGAATAACCAATAACAAATAACTAAGATGGAGGTTTTCGATGGGAGAGAACATTGGTAAGATTTTGCAGGTATTGGGACCTGTTGTCGACGTTGAATTTGAGCAGGGGAAACTGCCGACAATTTATTCGGCGCTGACCATCAGCAATCCCACAATCAGTGATGAAGCGGATAATCTGGTGGTAGAGGTGGCCCAGCATCTGGGTGATAATATCGTTCGGACCATCGCCATGGACGTCACCGATGGTCTGGTCCGGGGCATGCCGGTTAAAGATACGGGGAAACCCATCATGATGCCGGTCGGTGAAGCCGGCCTGGGTCGGGTGCTCAACGTGGTCGGCCGCCCTGTTGATGGTTTAGGTCCGGTGAGCCAGGAAAAGATGATGCCCATTCACCGGGAAGCGCCGAAGTTTACCGAACAGGACACCACCGTGCGGGTTCTGGAGACCGGGGTCAAGGTTATCGACCTGCTGGTGCCCTTTCCGCGGGGGGGCAAAATGGGCATGTTCGGCGGTGCCGGTGTCGGCAAAACCGTTATTATGATGGAAATGGTGCACAATATCGCCATGCAGCACGGTGGGATTTCGGTTTTTGCCGGCGTGGGTGAGCGCACCCGTGAAGGCAACGACCTGTATCACGAGATGAAAGACTCCGGGGTCTTGCCCAAAGCCGCGCTTATTTACGGGCAGATGACCGAACCGCCCGGTGCCAGAGCGCGGGTAGCGCTCTCGGCATTGACGGCGGCAGAATATTTTCGCGATGAAGAGGGCCAGGACGTGTTGATCTTCATCGACAATATTTTCCGCTTTACCCAGGCCGGTTCAGAGGTTTCCGCCCTTTTGGGCCGGATGCCCTCCGCCGTCGGATATCAACCGACT
The DNA here is from genome assembly GCA_947259495.1 of uncultured Desulfobacterales bacterium. Lineage (GTDB taxonomy): Bacteria > Desulfobacterota > Desulfobacteria > Desulfobacterales > JAHEIW01 > JAHEIW01. The sequence continues at coordinate 145,676 of CAMYLV010000003.1, forward strand.
CTGGCCGTTGATTTGGGTGAGCTGCAGGAGCGCATCACCTCCACCGATAAAGGGTCCATTACCGCCGTGCAGTGCGTGTACGTGCCGGCAGACGATTTGACCGACCCGGCGCCGGCGACCACTTTTGCGCATCTGGACGGAACCGTTGTTTTGTCACGCCAGATTGTTGAGCTGGGTATTTACCCCGCGGTGGACCCCCTGGATTCGACTTCACGGATTCTGGACGCCGCTTATATCGGAGATGAACATTATCAGGTGGCGCGCCAGGTGCAGCAGATTCTGCAAAAGTATAAAGAGCTGCAAGACATCATTGCCATTCTGGGAATCGAAGAATTGTCCGATGAAGACAAGGTCACCGTGTCGCGGGCCCGCAAAATTCAAAGATTTTTGTCACAGCCTTTCCATGTTGCTGAAGCTTTTACCAACAAACCGGGTGTTTACGTCAAAATCGAAGACACCGTCAGGGCTTTTAAAGAGATCTGTGAAGGGAAACACGATGACATTCCCGAACAGGCATTTTACATGCGCGGCGGCATTGAAGAGGTCCTTGAAGCTGCCAAAGAAATGGCGGAAGCCGAATAAAAAATCCCGGGAATAATGGAAAACTGGCACCAAAAGCAAATTTAACCTAAGGAACCGATATGGCTGTAAATATTCACTTAGAAGTGGTTACGCCTGAAAAGATTGTCGTCAGCGAAGAAGCCCAGATTGTGGCCTCCCCGGGGTCGTTGGGGGAGTTTGGCGTTCTCAGCGGGCACACGCCTTTTCTAACCACGCTTAAAACCGGTATGATTCGTTACACCGATGCGAATGAGAAAGAGCATTTCGTGTTTGTGAGCGGTGGCTTTGCCGAAGCGCTGCCGGATAAAGTTACCGTGCTGGCCGAATCAGCCGAGAGAAGAAGCGACATTGATCTCGGACGGGCCAAAGAAGCCCTGGAGCGCGCTCAGAAGCGACTGGCCGAAGAGCGCGCGCGGGAAGATATCGATTTTAATCGTGCCAGGGCCTCTTTAGAACGGGCTACGTTTCGCATCCGAATTGCGGGGTTAAGTTAGCATTACCTGAGTTGAGCGGTTATTGGCGCCTGCGGGATCGCGTTTTATAACCTCGACCATTTCAGAAACAGGGTAAGCCAGGAAATTGGGTTTGCCCTTTTTGTTTATGACGTTTAAACTGATAGATATGAATCCAAAAATTGCGGTTGTCATACTGGCGGCAGGTTTGGGAACCCGCATGAAATCGAATAAAGCCAAGGTGCTACACGAGGTTTGCGGTAAGCCGATGGTTGATTACGTCGTTGAAACGGCCCAAAAAGTTGCCGGCAACAATGTGATACTGGTGGTGGGCCATCAGGCAGATCGGGTCCGCCGGACCGTTTCAATACGGGGCATTTTCCATTTTGCCCATCAAAAAGAGCAGCTGGGTACCGGACACGCGGTCCTGTGCGCCCTGCCTTACATCCCGGACGCCTGCCGTGAGGTGGTCATTTTGTGCGGCGATGTGCCCCTGATTCAGGCCAACACCATTAGGGCGCTGATCGCGTCTCATTTGGCTGAAAAAAGGGATATTACCGTTTTGGCGGTTGAGCTGGAGGACCCAACCGGTTATGGTCGCATCCTGTTGGATGCTGATGGTCGGGTGCAGGCCATTGTGGAAGAATCCGATGCCGGCATTGAGCAAAAACGCGTCCGATTAATCAATACCGGTATTTATTGCGTCCATAAAAAATTTTTAGCAGAGGCGCTGCCGCAAATAAAATCTGACAATGTTCAAGGCGAAATATACCTTACTGATATTATTGAAATTGCCTATGGCGGCCAAAAGCATATTGGCGTAATCACCGGCGATAACCCTGTTGAAGTGACCGGTATCAACACCCTTGAAGAATTAAAACACGTTGAGTTGGCGATGAGAAACCGGCGATGAATATCGCTTGACTTTTTTTGAGAATACAGATTATATTAAAATAAAATATTCGTGAGGTTAAGCCTTGGATAATGCGATCCTTTCTGACCAGTTCAACCAAATTGAGAAAAAAGTTGTACGGTTGATTGCGATTTGCGAAGAAAACGAGGCTGCCAATTTAGAACTTAAAAATAAAATTAAAAGCCTAGAGGAGGAGCTTTTAGGTAAGATCGAGGCTGAAAAAGGCCACGCGCAGGAAAAGGCTTTGATGCGTTCAAAGATTGATAGTTTGTTGGTCAGAATTGAAGAAATCATTGAAGTTTAGTGTACCTTGACCGTCGGATGTGGGTTATCGAAAGCGGAAAGGCAGAATTAATATTCATTGGAACAACTTGTAACCATAGAGCTTTTTGGAAAAAAACACACGTTTAAGGCTGAATCGGATGTTGATCAGGCCAAAGAAATAGCGGATGTATTAGTCAAAGAAGTGTCTCGCGTTGAAAGTCAGCAATCCGGTAAATCATCTACGGAATCAAATTTAACCACTTTGATGTTAGCGGCTTTGAATATCGCGCATCAAAATTTGGAGCTGGAAAACCGGCATTCGAAGTTTAAGCAGCATTTATCAGAACGATCGCTAAATTTGATTCGTCAATTGGATGATTGCGTCTCACAAAAATGAGGAACTTATTTACAAGTTGTAAAATGAATGACCTTTAAAAGGGAGAACCCATCGGTTTTCCGCGACCTGTACCGCCAGAAATCCTGAACGCATTCGAATGCGTTTCAGGGTGCAACTCGGGTCGGTAAATTTGCGCGCAATCAGATAACATTTTGCCCCTACCATGTCCGTGATTGGGAGTTATTCTTTGACCCAACAGCTATCTTCTGGGAGCCTTCGCTGGTTTCGGTGTGCATGTTCTGCTGGTTCAGAAAAGCCTAATGAATCTATGAGGCGCCCACTTTGAACATAGGTTCAAAGACCTGTCAACACGGCATTTTGGTGGGGGTCTTCTTTTGTACATAATGTACCCCTTCAGCCCTGTAGCGGTTTAATGAAATCATGTTAATTTCTCGGCCGCTTTTCGGGTTTGCCGGCGCAGCCCGTCTTTTTTCTCCTTCGAATTTCTTTGCAGATTTGCTCCGCTTCAAAAGCTAATCCGAACGTCTCACGCGTTTTCGCAAAACTATAAAAAGGGTTTGTGAACTGACTGATGCCAGCAGTTCAGCCCAGATGCAAAGACGCGCCAGCTCACTTTCAACCACAGGCGGTTGAAATTTGACCTTAATAAATGAACTTGATGATGAAAACGATTGTATATGCCAAGCGATTTCATTGCGGGTTTTTCAGGGAGTGAGATATGAGTACCTTTAATATAATTATCGCTATAATATGTTTTGGAGCCGGTTTCGCAATTGCCTTCTGGGTCAAAGGAAAAATTGCAGCTCAAAAAATTAAAGTTGCTGAGGGAGAAGCGGCGCACCTGATAGCGGATTCTAAGCGCAAGGCCGAAACGTTTCTAAAGGAAGCTGATCTGGAAATAAAAGACCAGCTTTTTAAAATGAAAAGCGACTTTGATGCCGAGACCAAAGATACGCGTTCAGAGCTTAAACAGCGCGCTGCGCATCTGATGCAAAAAGAGGAAAACATTGATCGCAAAATCGAAGAGCATGAGCGCAGGGCGCGGGAGATTCAGCGCAAGGAAAAGAAGTTGCGAAAAAGAGGTAATGAAATTGAGCGCAAGGAGCTTGAATATGGGGAGTTGATCGAGGAGCAGAAACAGCAACTTGAGAAGATTTCAGGATTGTCGGCCGAGCAGGCAAAGGAATTGTTGATCCGTGCCATGGAAAATGAGGCCCGTTACGAAGGGGCCCGGATCATTAAGAAAATTGAAAATGAGGCCAAGGAGCAGGCCGATCGAAAATCAAAAAAAATTCTGGCAACAGCCATCCAGCGCTATGCCGGAGAATATGTCGCCGAACGCACGGTCTCGGTTGTTCAGCTGCCCAGCGATGAAATGAAGGGTCGGATTATCGGACGTGAAGGACGCAATATTCGCGCCATCGAGGCCGCCACCGGGGTGGATCTGATTATCGATGATACGCCCGAAGCCGTCATATTATCCGGTTTTAATCCCGTCAGACGAGAAGTTGCGCGGCTGTCATTGATGCGACTCATCTCAGACGGTCGGATCCATCCTGCCCGCATAGAGGATATAGTTAAAAAAGTCGGTCAGGAAGTCGACATTGCCGTAAAGGAGGCTGGTGAACAGGCGGCCTTTGATTTAGGCGTTCATGGAATCCACAATGAGCTGGTCAAAACCCTGGGCCGATTGAAGTTCCGAACCAGCTACGCTCAGAATGTGTTGCAGCACTCTGTTGAAGTCGGGTTTCTCTCCGGGATCATGGCTTCAGAACTGGGGCTCAATGCCAAAATGGCGCGCCGGATGGGATTGTTGCATGATATCGGCAAAGCAATTGATCATGAAGTCGAGGGGCCGCATGCGGTTATCGGATCCCGGCTGGCTAAAAAATTTAATGAATCCCCGAAAGTTGTGCATGCGATTGCGGCGCACCATGAGGATGTGCCGCCCAATACGGTTCTGGCCTTGCTCGTGCAGGCGGCCGATGGACTTTCCGGCGCCAGACCCGGCGCGCGCAAAGAACTGCTTGAAAACTACATTAAACGTTTGGAAGATTTAGAAAATATTGCCAATTCCTTTAAAGGTGTTTCCAACACCTATGCCATACAGGCCGGCCGGGAATTACGCGTCATTGTGGAAAGCGAAGTCATTTCCGATGAAGAAGCCACTCTGGTAAGCCGTGATATTGCCAAAAAAATAGAAGAGTCGTTAACTTTTCCCGGCCAGATCAAGGTGACGGTTATCAGAGAGACAAGGGCCGTCGAGTACGCCAACAAATAGAATTTTCAATTTCTAAATGGATCCTTTTCCGCTGAGCTGCGTTCTCCGCGGATTTTTACCTTAGACGTACGATAAGTACGACTCAGATAAAAACCCTTGTGCGGCCTTGCTCAACGAAAAAATCTCTCATTTATAAATCGAAAATTCATTTTTTTTATGAAGGTGCATGGTTTTTAAATTAAATTGCGCCGTTTGAGCACCTTAATTTATTAGGATTAGATGCGAAATCCCGCATGATGCGGGGGCCCTCGAACAAGATCTAAGCTTTTGCAAGCGGCTATTATTATATTAAAATCCGATGGACAAAATCTAACTTTTACTTTATTAAATAAACGTTTAAGATCCATTTATAAATTGAGAATTTATTTCGAATTTCAATGAAGGAAAGCTTGCATGGCCAATGTTATAGATGTTTTGAAGGAGCGCGGTTTCATTGAACAGACCACCCATGATCGGGAATTAAGAGAATGCCTCGATCAGGGGAGCGTGACCTGCTATATCGGGTTTGACCCCACCGCCGCCAGTCTGCACATTGGCAGCCTGGTGCCCATCATGTCTCTGGCCCACATGCAACGACAGGGCCACCGGCCGATTGCCCTGATCGGCGGGGGTACGGGGATGGTCGGAGATCCTTCCGGAAAATCGGAAATGCGCCAATTGCTGACCCTGGAAGCCCTGGGAAAAAATGCGGAAGGGATCAAAAAGCAGCTATCTCATTTTCTTGATTTTAAAGACGGGAAAGCGCTGATGTTAAATAATGCCGACTGGCTGACCGAATTGAAATATATTCCTTTTTTACGAGACATCGGTCGCCACTTTTCGATTAACCGCATGATCAAGGCCGAAAGTTATAAAATTCGTCTGGATTCAGAAGAAGGCCTGACCTTTATTGAATTTAATTACATGGTATTACAGGCATACGATTTTTTAGAGCTATTTCAGAATTACGATTGCCAGATTCAAATGGGCGGCAGCGATCAATGGGGCAATATCGTCGCCGGGGTTGAGCTGATTCGCCGGGTCCAACAGGGGGCGGCATTCGGAATTACATTTCCCCTGATTACCACCAGCGGTGGGGAAAAAATGGGCAAAACGGCTAAAGGGGCAGTGTGGTTGGATGCCGCTAAAACCTCACCTTATGACTACTATCAATATTGGATCAACACCGATGACCGGGACGTGGCGCGTTTTTTAGCATTGTTTACGTTTCTGCCGATGGATGAAATTCGTCAAATTAAGCAGTTAAGCGGTGCGAATCTGAACACGGCCAAAGCGATCCTCGCCTTCGAGGCCACCCGGCTTGCTCACGGGAATCAGGCGGCCGTCGAAGCGCATCAGGCCGCGGCAAGTATGTTTGGCGCGCGGCAAGTGCCGGCCGATATTTTGCCCGCCAGCACCTTGCCGCGGGGCAATTTCGGCGCTGATGATGCCTCGGTGCCCACCTCTTCGCTGGATGTCCAAACCCTTAAAGCCGGCATTCCGGCTTTTAAGCTGTTTCATCAGGTCGGCCTGGCGAATTCCGGTGGTGCTGCCCGCCGGTTGATCGAACAGGGTGGTGCCTATATAAATGGTACCCGCGTCGAATCATTTGATTATCAGGTGAGCGACACGGATTTAGACGATACTCAAACGATTCTTCTGCGCTCAGGCAAAAAACGCTTCCACAAAATTGAAATCAAAAAATAATCTAAGGTTGTTCATTTGGGATTGATGTAACCATGTCCATACCGTTTTAGGATTCCCTAAAAAAAATGAAAATTTTTATTGACAAACTCAATCCGTAACTGTAGATTCACGGTTTGTCATCCGGGGCCGATCGATTCAAAATAACGGCTCGAAAACAGCTAAAAAGTGTTGACAAAACATTACCAATTAGTATATTTAAAAGTTTGCATTGTCGGCCTAATTTGCCATTTTCAATGCAGCCGCCCTTTTTTTGGGCGATTTGATCTTTGAAAACTAAATAGTGACGCGTATGTAAGTCGGGTCAACGTAAATGTATTGTGTTTAACACACAATATCTCATAGTTTAATTGGAGAGTTTGATCCTGGCTCAGAATGAACGCTGGCGGCGTGCCTAACACATGCAAGTCGCACGAGAACGTTTCAGCTTGCTGAAAC
>CAMYLV010000004.1 GCA_947259495.1 uncultured Desulfobacterales bacterium
CCTATTTAATCCCGGTCACCCGCATTAGAATGCAAGGCTGGAAACGTAAATTTTTTGAGACTGACGATGTGTCTTATATTAAGATTCCGCCGGAAATACAGCCAATTCTCTAAAACGAATTTAGGTAACCCAACCTATCAAAACGCCCTAAAGTAACCAAAGTGAAATCCATGGAATATAGCCTATCATCAGCGCGATGACGAGCATGGTCAGCACAAACGGCCAGACGTATCTTGAGATGGATATAATCGGTGTCTGAGTAACGCCTGAAACCACGAACAGGTTTAAGCCCAGCGGTGGAGTGATGAATCCAATGCCCAAAGCGGTGATCATGAAGATACAAAAATGAATTTCGTTCATACCGATTTGCTGGGCCAGCGGCAGCAGCAGCGGTGCCAGAATTACGATATTCGGTGTCGTTTCCATAACACAACCGGCAATCATCAGAATGACGATCATGATAACAATAATCAAATACGGATTGCTCGTCAGGGAAGTCATGAAACTCACGAACGCCTGCGGAACCTGCAAACTGGCCAGGGTTTGGGCCAACGGCAGGCTCATGGCGATAATGGGCACGATCACACCGCTTACCTTTGCGGAGGTCTCTAAAATCTTCGGGATATCTTTGATTTTCAAAGTTCGCTGGAAAAACCCGATGACTATCGCGCTGAGGGCTGCAACAGCCGCGCTTTCCGTGGGGGTAAAAATGCCCGAGTAGATACCGCCCAAAATGATCACGGGGATCAGCAGCGCAAAGCGCCCCGCGTACACGGTTTTCAGCCAGTATTGAAAATTGAATCCCGCGGTGCTGTTTTCGTAACCTCTCACACGGTTGACCACGGCATTGGCAACCATTATCGAGAGCAAAATCAGCACCCCGGGAATGGCAGCGGCCAGAAACAGGGTTGATGCGCTGATGCCCAGCACCAGCCCGATGATGATATAAGAAATCGATGGCGGAATTAAAATCCCGGTGCATGCTCCGGCCGCGACCAACGCACAGGCATAGGGTTTGGGATAGCCTTTAGCCTCCAACCGGTCGATGGTGATTCTTCCGATGGCTGCGGCGTCGGCGGCATCGGAGCCACTGATACAGGCAAAAAACCCGCAGCCCAGTACGGTCGATGTTCCCAATCCGGATCGGCGTGCGCCCATGGTCGCTTCGGCCACGTCCAGCAGCTTACCGGACAACCCGGTTCGCACGAGAATGTCTCCGGTAAGAATAAACAACGGCACCGCAATCAATGCGAATGAATCGATACCGTCGAACAGCGCCTCGCCCAGCAGCGTAGGGGGCAAAACTTCTGTCAATAACAGCATGGTAAACGAACCGATTCCTATGACGACCCAGATTCTGACGGCCAGTAAAATCAGGACGACCATCAACACCAACGGAACAAAGAATCCCCATCCGAGAATGACTTCTCCTTGTTGCATTAAATATTGTTGCAGCATGAGTAGACTCCTAATCGAAAAGTTTCTTGCCCTGGTATATCGGCCGACCGGCTTTGAGGTCGGCAACATCTCGGATGATGGACTGAATCAGCCGCACAAGCATCATGGCGAACCCGAGTGGCACGGCAGCCAGAAACCAGGCCAGACTGATACGCAGGCCATGGGTCACCGACCCGAACTTAATTGATACCAGAACAGTCTCAAGCGACCACCAGAAGGCGAGAACAGCCAACACAATGGTAATTAAATCGCCGAGAATCATGATCACGGCGCGGCCTCTATCGCCAACTATTGGCAGGATTAAGTCGATACGGATGTGCGCACGCTCCTTAATAGCGGCCGATGCGCCAATCCATGAAACATAAATAAAGGCGTAGCGCGCGATCTCTTCCGCCCAGATCGAGGAGTAACTCAGTGCACGTTTTCGTCAATATTGTGCAGGATATTTCTAATTGTCATGCGCCCCATCCTTTTTTTGCGTACAATTTTCCAGTGATAAAACAGGCGGCGCCTTTGTCGGTATCGGCGCCGCCTTGGGTCAAAGGCTAGGCTTTGACGTCATGCACGTAGAATCGGCCCATTGTATTAGCCGCCTTGAGAAACATATCGAATTTATCCAAAGATCCAGCCAGTTCTTTCTTAAAACTATCCCAGGCCGGCAATTGGGCGCCGGCTTTTTCCACCCACTGTTTCTTTTCATTCGCAGTGGGCACATAAAATTTCACACCGGCTGCGGCCAGTTCAGCCATAGCATAGGCGCGGGCAGCCGGCACTTTGGCCAAATTTTGCTGCATAGTGATTTCACTGGCGAAATCAATGCCGTCTTGAATTTTCTTCGGCAATCCTTCAAACCATTTGAGATTACAAGAATAAACCTGACTGTCGGGCACGGCTCCGTTGAAGGTCACCCAGTCCAGTACATCCTTGAAACCGAAGACATAAAGCGCTTCAACGGAAGGATCCAGGGCATCCGCCACGCCCTGCTTGATGGCTGAAGAGGTTTCGCCCCAGGCCACAGGGGTGGGGTTGGCGCCCAACAATTGATAGAACTGGGCCAGGATTTTGGATCCGGGCACGCGAAACTTGATCCCCTTCATTTGATCCGGCGTCTTGATTGGGCCGGATACCCCTTTACGCGTGGCGACCACCCGCGGGTCGATGACGACATACCATAGAACCTTAAACCCTTTTTGGGCTACCTTGGCATGAACTTCATTGCGCCAGGCATCAGAGGTGACCAGATTGACAAATATTGATCAAATCCGCCACCGGGGCAAAGGGAGCGAAATTAGAAATGGAATGCTGGGCGGCCTGTATGGTTCCGCTTTGAACTTTTTGGGCCAGCGCAGAGCCAGCACCCAGTTGGCCGCCGGGTGCCAGCTTGACATAAACCTCTCCATTTGTGCAGTTTTGGATATTTTCTTTCATATCCAGCTGCATGATAGGATAACTGCGCGATGCCCCAAGTATATAAGCGGTGGCGATATTCATCTTGTATTTGGCCGTCTTTTGGCGCGCGGCCTCTTCCTTGGCGACCTGTGCGCTGGCCTCTTTGGAATGCAATACGCCACTGAACAGCGCTACCGTGGCAGCCGTAAACCCAAATTTCGTAGCCAATTCCAAAAAGCGACGCCGCTCTACCATTTTGGGACCAGATTTTTTTTGTTTGTCATTCTCCATTTTTTCACCTCCGTTTTGTCTAAGTTTAAATTGTTTTTTCCGCAGTTTCACGCTTCAAAGCCGCAATGATCAGTAGGATGCAAGCCCCGAATAGCAGGAGAAACTCGGCCACATTGCCTAAATGCGGGAGATCCAGGTTATATGAGATTCTGATTTTCCCCAAGAGCACGTTGATAAAGTATATGGCAAAAAGAACAAAACAGGTAATCAGTGCGCCCCTTCCTTCCTTGCTGTTTGTCTGGTTGTCTTGGTGTGCCACCATGGCATTTCCCCTCCAGGTTATATTTTCGGTGTAATGATTTTTTACAAATTATCACTATTAGGTGTTATCATCCTTTTTTGCCGCATCCAGGGTGCAGCCGCCAGATTTTTTCCCGGATGCATACCGACTCCAGCGCCGTTTTCGGTGTCTGGAGCAGGAATGGTGTCCTTTGCATTTTATTGTTTCCTGGCACGATTCCCTGGTCTAGGCGCTCTCGTAAAGTTTGGTCAGGACGTACTCTTCATGCCCAAGAACTTCCTGTGCCGTCAACCGACCATTGCAGGTGCGAATCAACATCTCCATCAGATTGTCGCCCGACTCTTCAAGGGTCATTTCACCCCGCAAAATGGCAGAGCAATCGTAGTCGATGTGTTCGGACATATCACTAGCGGTGCGCGGATTGGCTGTCAGTTTGATTACCGGTTCGATGGGATTGCCAATGATGTTGCCCTGGCCGGTGGGAAAGAAATGTGCCACAAAGCCTGCTGCAGCCCACAACGTCACCGCCTCAGCTGCTGCACTGGAAGAATCCATGTACCAAAGTCCGGGGCCGGTGGGAGCTACAGCCTTATCCAGAGCACCGACATATTTGCATTTTCTACCGATTTTTTGGATGTTCCCCATGGCTTTTTCTTCAATGGTGGTCAGTCCGCCGGCGATGTTTCCTTTAGTGGGCTGGCTTCCGCTTAGATCATCGGTTTTATTGCGGTCGATCATTTCAGCATAACGGTCAAAAAGTGTCATGAATTGTTTGGCTGCTTCGGGTGTTGCGGCTCTTTCTTTAACGATCATTTCACCTCCGGTGATTTCACTGGTTTCACCGAAGCTGCAGGTAGCGCCCATGGCCACCAGTTTATCAAAGGCATTGCCCACCGTCGGGTTGGATGCCAGGCCAGAGGTTGTATCGGACTCGCCGCATTTGGTGGACACCCAGATCTCACCAAGATCGCACTCTTCGCGTTTGAGCTCACTGGCCCAATGCACGTATTCTTTGGCTTTCCAGCTGGCCATCTCAACCGTTTTGATTTCACCATGACGTTCTATGGAAAAACCGGACACAGGCTTTCCGGTCTCGGCAATGCCGTCGACAATGATATTGGTCCATTCCGGTTCAATCCCAATGACCACAACAGCCGCTACGTTGGGATTGGCTCCAGTGCCGATGAGGGTGCGAAAAAATAGCTGCAAATCCTCTCCAAACTGAAGGCGGCCGTAAGCGTGAGGCAACGCCTTGCAACCTTTGATATTAAACGCGACTTTTTCGCTGGCAGAGTTACTCAAATCATCCAACGGCAAGATTATGACGTGATTGCGAATGCCGACGCGTCCGTTTTCACGACGATAAGCCGTAACTTTCGGGTTGTTCATGATTACCACCTCCTGGTTTTTAAATTATGGGTGTGTACGTGTTCGCCGGCTTTAATTTCGGCCACAACCCGTCCGATATCAGCCCCGTATTTAATGATCGAAGTATCTGCGGCAATATCTGTGAGAGCAATTTTATGTCCCAGCGGGATATCTTGCAGCGTTTTCATCTCAATACTTTCTTGGCTGTCCATGTATAGCCCCTGGGCAACTTCACCCGTTTTGATATCGACGGTGGCAACACCAACGTTATCGTCCTTTTCGTGAACTAAAAATTGAATCATTTACGACCTCCTAAATTTGAGTAAAATGGTTCCATGCAAAGCCTCAAAATCGTTATGGGGGTTAGAAGGGAAACTCACTTTGTGCTGGAAGGCGTCAATTGCTTTATTAAACTTTTTTATATTAGTTAGCAAAAAAGGGACCAAAAAGGTTAAATTTAGATATAATGAGTAATTATAAAAGCTTATGGAGTTTTTCAGTCCGAACCTCACTATTGCTGCCTGCCCATTATTGAGCTTTGCGCCCAAAAATGGGCAAGCATCCCATGATTTGTGCATTAATATATATTTCAAATATTTATATTTAGATGACAAAATATTATGCTTTGATTCCAAGCGATGGGTAGAATGAATTTATTCAACTTACCTGTATTGTGTATGCTTCCTCATATAATGCACAATATTGGGCTTGACAAAAATATATCGCTCACATATTCACAATAATACCCTGCACTCAGAAGAGATCTTTGTTCACCATTTGGGAACAAAGAAAATGAATCGGAAATGTAACGTGAGGAAGTTGGCATGCGATGGGACACGGCAACCAGATATAAATTACTGCTCCGGCTCAACAATGACATCGTCTCTGCATCTACAAGGCGTGATGTGTTTTCTGCCATAGCCCAATCGTTGGGGGATATTTTTCACTTCGATCGATTAAGCATAAACCTTTTTGATGAAAAGACCAATTCGCTCAGTTATTTTGCCGCAGCAGAGGGTATCTCTCCGACAGAGATCAGCGAGGATGTTAGGCCTTTAGCTAGAGGTGCCATCGCCAGTGCGGTCATCCGTTCGCGCGAACCTTTTATTCTTTCAGATCTTTCAACCCATATTTATTGGCCATCGGTAAAAGCAATGAAAGACGCAGGCTTGAATGCCACAATGGCCTTTCCGCTTATCGTTCGAGATAAGGTTAAGGGAACCCTCCATTTAAGCTACGCCGAAGCACCCGAGCATTTGGATGAGATGATTGAGTTTTTATCGGAGGTCTCTTCACGCATAGCCATTGCAGTCGACCACATGATGATCCACACTCGGCTAAAACACATTAATACACAGTTACGGAGACAAAAAGAGTTTTTAACTTCTCAGAATAGACTTAGCCAAGGTTTTGACGAATTTATCTATGAGAGCCAAGTTATGGTCGATGTGGTCCGACAAGCCAAGTTGGTGGCCAACTCAGACATAGCCGTCTCCATCATTGGCGAAACCGGAACCGGCAAAGATATGATTGCCCAGTTCATTCATCAGATGTCAAGCCGCAGAGACGCGCTTTTCGTCAAAGTGAGCTGTCCAGCCTTAAACAGTGCTCTTTTTGAAAGCGAACTCTTCGGACATGCCAAAGGCTCTTTTACAGGAGCACAAACGAACCGTGTGGGCCGATTCGAGATGGCTGATAAAGGTACTATTTTTCTGGACGAAATCGGTGAATTGAATATTGGCCTCCAGTCAAAGCTGCTTCAGGTCCTTCAGGACAAGACAATTGAAAGGGTAGGTGAGAGTCGTCCGAAAACTATAGATTTTCGCCTGCTATCGGCTACTAATAAAGACCTTGAACAGGCTTTGCAAAACAATTGCTTTCGTTCAGATCTTTATTATCGCCTTAACACTGTGACAATCAAGCTGCCCCCGCTGCGGGAGCACCCGGAAGATATACCGGTGTTGATGGAGAAATTGGCGGCCAAACAATCGGCGGAAAGGAACCTGTCGCCACCTTTATTTTCAGAATCCTGTCGGAAAATCATGTTACGATACCCATGGCCGGGCAATGTAAGAGAACTGAAAAATATTATAAAACGGTTCATAATTCTGCGGCCTGGAGAAACAATAACGGGTAATGAAATGGATACTCAACTTAATTGCGTACGCACTTCGACTTGCCGGAAGCATATGACATTGAAAGAACTGGAACGCCAGCACATCGTCAACGCCCTCAAAGAAACAGGGGGTGTCGTGGGCGGAGCCAACGGAGCCGCCGCTCTTTTGGATGTTCCTCGGCAAACCTTACAATATCGAATGAAGAAGTATGGAATTTCGGTCAACAAATTAGAGACCCTGTCGATTTGAGTGGGCGGAAAAGGTGGTCATGTCTATAAGAATTTGCATTTTTTTAAATTTATTTACCTGACAATTTTCTTGTATTTCGACTTTTCTGAAAGCCACTAGTCTAGCGAGTGTGGGAATTAATGCCTATATTGGTTTATCTGTTTTTGCAGCTTTTTAGGCTTAATGCAGAAGTGTTTTACGCGGTTGTTCCATTTTTTGCCTTGCCCTTTATGATGGATCGGCGAATTGTTATAATGGAACATAATATTCAACAAGACAACACCTTACCATTTAGTACGATATCTTCATTTGTCTCTTTCGTTAGTATTTCCTTTTGGTTTTATTTTTTACTCCAATAGAAAGGAGGAGCCCACACCGTATCAAATATGGCGGTCTTTTCTTCTTTTATTAATATATATTGTATGTTGATCCGCGTTGAGTTGAGTATTCGTCTCCGTGAAATATCCTGAGCTCACAATCAATTTTACCCTCCCCAAAAATGAACTTTTGATCAAATTTTGTTAATAGAAGACCGGAATCGGAATAGATCACCTGATTCCGATCTTATAAGACGCCTGATTTAATGGGTTTGTTAAGCTATCCTAAAAGCTTTTAACCAACGCAAAATTTGAGATTTCGTGCCTAACTCGAAACCATCTAATAATTCGAATTCATGATAGATTGGATCTGCCAACCTAATAATTTTGTTTTTTCAAATTATTCGTCACTGTAACCGAGATATCTGCCACAAAAGCATTTGAAGCTAATCCCACTGAAGTGTTAGGCGATTATCCCCGGTAACATTTGCCTTTGTTCCAAATGCTGTCCCCTCTCTATTTATAGTTTTTTTTAACCAAAGCGTGTCGACGTAGGAGGCCCGAATGATTTTAAATCGTCTAATTTGGGTTGGCGTCATTTGCAATCCAAGTAGTTTGCCGGTCGATGGTTCCACCGTCGCAAAGTACATTAGGGACAAATCAGCTCTGAATTCCTCATAGCCACTAATTCCCTCATAGTCATTTAAAAAGTCACCGCAGCCGTAGAGAATGAGTTTGTCCTTGTAAACTTCAATTGCTCTGACATGATGCGATGAATGCCCATGAATAATATCAATGCCAGCCTCATCAATCAATCGATGCGCAAAAACCGTTTGGCTCCGAGGAATTGCGTATCCCCAATTACTTCCCCAGTGTATCGAAGCCACAACGATATCTCCTTTGCGCTTAACTTGCCGCACTTTTTCTTGAATATCGAAAAGGCTTTTATCGCTCAAATCTCTTAGCAGATTTACCCCCGGCCTTTTGTCCAATGCGCCCCAACTCGGTGGAACTCCACTGGTACCCAACCCAAATGCGAACACAATCACTCGCCCTTTGCTTGGCACTTTTTGCACTGCCGGAAGCTGTGCTTTGAAAAGATTTCTCCCGGCTCCCACGATTTTTATGTTTGCTCTAATTAACGATTCCAATGTTTCATGGAGACCCGAATATCCCCAATCAAGTATGTGGTTGTTAGCCAAAGAACAAACGTCTATCTTGGCAGCTGTTAGAATTGAGATGTTTTCTGGATGCATCCTGTAGTTTATCCCTTTTCCTTTCCAATAATCGTTGCTTTCCGTTACACTCGTTTCTAAATTAATAATTCTAACATCCGGTGCCACCCGTTCCAATTCCTTAAGAGCGTCCCCCCAGACGTATGAAAAACTGACAGGATAATCGATGGGGCCATTCATCTCCTCGGCTATTTTGACATATCCTTGCGCATTTTTCATATATGACTCGTAGATAGTGGGGTCACTGGGATGAGGTAGGATTTGATCGATTCCTCTTCCGATCATCACGTCACCGCAAAAAAATATAGTAATAGCGTTGGGGATCACAGCGGCAGCTTCGACGGTTTTGTTTTCGTTATCAACCATTTCAGAGATCCCCTGAACGTCTCTTATTTTCTCTTGATTCAATGTCTGTGCCTCTATGGCAAAAAACAAAAGGTATACGGCTACACAGCATAAAAAAGATTTGGATTTCATCACCTTTTCCCTGTCATCGCCTTAATACTTGGTATTTCCGAAAAAACACGGCGCCACTTGTTTTCATTTAATGGCTTTAACCACAGCTTACCGTTAGATAACACGGTAAAAAGGGCATTATCAAACTGGGCAAATCGTTCTACCATATGCCTCGACCAGGGTACAGGCGGCATGCCATCTGAAGCAAGATTCCAGTTCCGCCCGCCATCGTACTGTAGAAGGTAAAATCGAATACATCGGTAGTCAACCAAGGGCGTCTAAAGCAATAACGTGCACGACAAAGAAAAGGCTTGTGAATGGGGAGTTATGAGATGGATTGAGAATCTGTATGGCTAAAATGATACCGGAGCAACGGCTCAATGTGTTGCCGCAATCTAAAAATTACATGTTTATGGATGTGTTTTACTAATGCAAAAAATTTCAGTTTCTTAGGATTGCACCATCATTGCCGAAGTACACAATTTAGCCGAAGCGTATATTGTATACTACGTAATACACAATTGCAAATTAGAAGTGAAGCAATAGATTAAATTCAAGTTATTGGGGTAACGATAAAAGGCTACACATGCTAAACTTCTTAAAATTAACCTTGAGTTCGAGTTTATTAAGGCCGAACGCGGTGCGGGATCAGGCTATGGCGAGTTTTTTTTGAAACGGTCACTCAGCACGGTGATTCATCCCATAAATTTTTCAAATGCGGCGAAAATCTGATTTTTTCGGTATGCTTTCTATTATCATTCAAGACTTGGCTCTGGAAATCCAACAAAAGTCCGTAAAAATGTTTGACATTCCGCTCTTATTTATTTTACCTAAGAAAATATTCCACCAATAGTCCAATTGAAATTGCGTCCGTTTTGAGAAAAATGATGATGCAATTGATTGAGATCACCTGGATCTGCGAAAGCATTACCGACCCTCTAATTCGCCACAATTGCTCCATTAAGAGGACGCAAAATACTGAAATCCTCTGCTTATCGATTATGAAAATATAGTGATGCCCTATTTGATCAGGCTGTTTTTTTCATTAAAAGGCCGCACCTGTGTCATTCACCGGAAAAATGCAAAATCATTTTGCATTTTCATGTCGTCTCAGGAGGTGATTTGAAACATTCCTCAGAGTCGAATTTTAATATTTTTTTTAAGAAAGGAGAAATGTTATGAGTGAGCGCGAAAACTGGTCCGGAAGGGCAACATTTATTATGGCGGCGATCGGATCTGCCATCGGTTTCGGCAACCTATGGAGGTTTCCCTTTGTCTGCGCCAAAAACGGCGGGGGGGCTTTTCTGATCCCTTATTTTGTGGCCCTCATATCCGCGGGTATTCCAATTATGATCATCGAATACTATCTGGGTATCAGGAATAGGGCATCCGCTCCATTTTCATTAGGGCAGATAAAGCCGATTTTTAAAATTGTCGGCTGGTTATCCGTTATGGGCGCATTCACGTTAAACTTATTCTACAATGCAATTATGGGATGGTCTTTTGTGCACTTGTTCAAATTCACGACAGTCACTAAATGGGCTGCAGACATTAAAACAGCCGAAGGCCATTTTTTTGGGGAAATTCTTGGCGTCCCTGCTACACAAGGCAACCCGTGGAATTTTGTCGGAATTCAATGGCCGCTCCTAATAGGATTGCTCGTAAGCTGGTTTATCATATGGTGGATCGTAAAAGGCGGTCTTGATCGAGTGGGAAAGGTACTGCTCTACACAGTGCCGCTGCCGGTCATTTTTGTGATTATCATGGTTATACGAGGCATAACCCTTCCAGGTGCCGCTACCGGCCTGAACTATTATCTGACGCCAGAGTGGGGCAAGCTTCTTGAGGGAAAAGTATGGCTCGCGGCATACGGCCAGATCTTTTTTTCTCTGTCCATCTGTCTGAGCACCCTGATTGCGTATGCCTCATTTATGCCGCGCGACACCGAGATACCCAACTCCGCGGCTATCACTTCATTTTGCAACTGCGCATTTAGTTTTCTTGCCGGGTTCGCAGTTTTCAGCGTGCTCGGTTTTTTTGCCGTTGGGCTCAACGTGCCAATTACCGAGGTAGCAAAGGCCGGACCGGGACTTACTTTTGTCGCCTATCCGGCAGCTATGGTACAGCTTCCATTTGGCGTGATGTTCTTCGCGTTTATGTTCTATCTCACCCTGATTCTGCTGGGTATTGACTCGGCATTTTCCCTTCTGGAGCCAGTTGTGGCGGTCATCAGAGATAAATTCGGATGGACCCGGTTCAAAGCAACCACTGCAGTATCGGTGGTAAGTGTGCTTCTGGGAATTCCGTTTGTCACAAAGGCAGGTCTGTTGTGGCTTGATATCGTTGACCACTTTGCCATCAACTATATTTTAGTCATTGCCGGCATTTTCGAATGTATCGCCATTGCCTACTTTTTAGGTGCGGATAAAATGATTAAAGAAGTAAACAAAAACGCTGAATTCCAGCTCGGCAAACTATTTAAACTATGCATCGCTTTCCTTGCACCTGCCATTCTGATCGTCATCGTTATTAAATCAATCATAGAAGAAATTCAGAGCCCCTATGAGGGCTATCCTGTCTCCGCGCTTCTCGTTATCGGTCTTGGAAGTTTTGTAGCCTGCTTGATTGGGGCTATTGTACTTAGTAAGATAAAATCAGCTAAGGAGCTAGAAATTCCGGATGCAGGATAAGCTATCCAGGTGACTCACGCGGCTGAGATCGCATAAAAGATAAATTCTATATAAAAGGAGTTATATCATGGAAGTAACGGCAATTATAGTAATGATTTTGGGAACCGTTTTCCTCCTGGGCGGAGCTATTTATTTCATAAAACTTGCATATGATAACACCAAAAAGAAGAAAACAAAATAAGGTGTTTGATGCATTGGAGTGGCCCTGCCCTGTCGGATAGGGCTTTATCCCTGTTGAGGCGATACCCCGAAAGGGTGGTTGCTTTGCTCAGGAATTGTTGGTCGAATTCACCGGAATAGGCACCTGATAAACGTAAGGCGGGTAATGAATAAAGGCATGCGTGGAGGCTATTTATGAAATACCAATTAGATGATATCGACAAGATAGCATCAATGATGACAGATTCCGGCTCTGGTATGCAGAGGGATTTGATACTCATTGCGGCCCTTCCGGGCGTCGGGAAAACGACTCTTGCCAAAGAATTTGCAAGGCAAACGGAAGGGATCCATTTCGATCTTGATGATATTAAAAGGACCGTCGTTCCTGAAGATATGGTGACGGAAGGCATAGATCCCCCCGAGTACCGTTATAAATATTATGCAGAAGCGATACGTAAACTTCCAGAACTCTTCGCCGAAAGCGCCACTCAAATTGTAATCATGGATGAGACATTTCATTTGCAAGCGTTTCGCCAAATGTGGGATGAAGCCGCCAGGCAATTGAAAATCAGAGTCCATTGGATAGAAGCCGTCTGCGATGAAGAAATCGTAAAAGAGAGGCTTAGTATCGGAAAAGATCGGGCAAACCACATTTTAGTTGGCAAAGGCTATCAAATGTTCTTACTATTTAAAAAGGCCTTTGAGCCAATAAAAGGGCCTCATGAAATTGTTGGCACGAGCAAGGACATCGTGCCACAGGTTCAAAGGATTGTCAGGGAACGGTCTATAGGGGATAAAACTGTGTCATAATCCTGACCCGGAAAAATTGCTTCTTTATTTCCAACAGGATGAAAATAGATTGAACAAACTCTTACATTTTAACGAATAAAGAAATTGGCATTAAAATTGAAATAGTTAAACTAACAAAAGGGAGGGTTAAGAACATGATACAAGTTAAAAAAATTTTGTTTCCAACAGATTTTTCGCGCCGTGCTAATCGGGCTCTATCGCACTCACTTCGCTTAGCCAAAAAGTATAAAGCCGATTTGCATATGCTTCATGCTCTGGTATTATGGGATGATGATCCTCATAATCCCGCATATCATTTTCCGGATAAAGAAGAACTCCAAACACGGTTAAAAGAAGCAGCCGCCACCCGGATGACCTCTGATCTTGAAAAAAGTGATGTTAAGGATTTAGTGATTAAGCAAGTGTACGAGCGCGGTATAACACCTTCTGAGACAATTGTAAGATATGCGGGTGAAAATGATATAGATCTCATCATAATAGGCACACATCGTCGGCGCAGGATAGGACATTTATTTGGCAGTGTAGTAGAGGAAGTTGTGCGCATGGCTCCATGCTCTGTGCTTACCATTCGTCAAGAGAAAGAAGAGGCACCCACCTATGCGCTTTACAGCTCTCAAGAAATTTTATGAAGGTTGTCCTTAAAGATAAGAATAGAGATTCATTAAACCTGCCTCCAGCTTGGCTCGGGTGACAGCTGGTCTTGGATCCTCTCTCTAAACGCCTGCAACTAATGAAAATGAAGGAGAAACCGAATGGAAACGGTTAAAGGCTATCACGGGGAGTTTAACATGGGAAGCCCTGGCGGATGGGAATATCAGCGTATTGCTCAATTGTTGGGAAAAATGGCATGGAATCTGATTTTGGAAAGCGTTGAAGTTGGCGTTGATATCGACCTTGACCATCCCCAGATCAATGCAGTCCCCGGCTTTGCCCGAATGATATTGCGAGCCCATGAGAATTGCCACGGGAGAAACCCTGTGTACGCCGTACTCCTTGCTGAGTCAGAAACCCTGGATGTAGTGCTGGAGAATAAAAATTTTGTAGATTACTTGAACACGCTGGAAGGCGTTAAGGCCTCTCTGGCCGGGCCGGAGCACCTCTCATTAAAAAACGGGAAGATTTATTGCAAAGGAGAGGAGGCCACGGTTGTTTTTATGGATTTTAATTTGGATACCCTGTTGAAGATAGGCAAGGAAGAAAATATTAAGCCGATCAAAGAAGCGATCAAACAGGGTATTCTGGTCAATCCAAAGGGTATGGAGCCTCTGGGAGCAAAAGGGCTGTTTGAAGTGATTACAGAAAGATATAAGGACCTGTTAAGTGAAGCCACTTTAGAACACACTCCCTGGACACGTCGATTTTATTCCCGCTCCACCACTGATCCTCAGGGAGAAGCTATCGAAGATTTGGTTGAATGGACAGCAAGCCATTTCAAGGATATAGTGCTTAAACCGGTATCGGGTTACTCAGGCCACGGGATCTTTGTCGGAAGAAACAAAACGGAAAACAAGGAAGAATGTATCCAAACCGCCCTGGATGCCGGCGACTACATTATCCAGGAGTTTATTCCCTTAGCCCTTTGGTCAGAAAAGAGTACCTGGCCTCTCGTAGAAGAACAGGACTTATCTCTTCGAGAATGGCAAACTGATTTCCGCTGTTTTATCACCGATGAAGGCTTGCAGGGATTTTTAGCGCGCTTTGGCGGTGTCCCCACTAATGTAGGCTCAGGCGGTGGGGTCCAACCCCTTGCAGTACTGAGGGATGATATTGCTCCCAGGGCAGCCGTTCACAAAATTAACCAAGCCCTGTTGAAACTGGGCTATCAGGCTTTTGTACAGATTCAGGAGGAAGTTAACCGGCAGGCCATTGAAATGGGATTCACTTATCTTTTGGGTCCCATTATGATTTTGCTTAGGCCAAGAATATTGACGATTGATCACCTACAGGAAATGAGGCACTATGCCCATAACCTCTGGCAGGATGCCATTAAACTGGAGGAGCTATGGCGGAAGGGACAACTGGACGATGTCGTTGAGATTGAGGAAGGAGAAAAAGAATTGGCCCTAAGCCAACCCTGGAGGGGCAGCCCGGCGCTGATGGTTAGCGACGGACTTTTCAGCTTCGGGGCAGACCTGATAAATGAGGAATAGTAAACGGAACGTATCTATCTAATTCCTCTAATTTTCATTCCGATGAATTTACGGATGAATATACTTCTCACTGTTTAATCTATCCGATTCAGGAAATAGCTCATAAGATCGTTTTCTCCCAATGGTTAAAAGGAGAGAAAACGATGTCCAACAGGCCCATGCGCAAACGTCTGTGCCGGGTATGCAAGCGGTGGTTTAGGTCTCATCCCCCAAGTTGAAGATCGACAGAAGACCTGTGCAGTCCCGCACTGTCAGCGGGTGTCGTACCGGTTGGAGCTGTCATAGAAATCCTTGGCCGTTTACTTTCTGTAATAGATCGACTATAGTTTACGGCCTTGACAATTTTATCCATGCAGCAGGTTTTAAATCGCCTTGTATGCGAATTATCTATCTTATCTATTTATTTCGTAAAAAAACCATCTCAGATACTTCCGCTACCGTTTGATCATTTTGGGTAAGTTCCACCTTCACCCGGGCAATCCGTCCTTGGGTATCGATTACCCGCGCAAAAGCGATCACATCTTTAGTAGGATCCGCCGCATTTAGAAACTGAACGTCACAATTTAACGGCAATCCCACATGGCCCAGGGAGTTGGCAACGGCCGCCATGGTTTGCTCTGCTAACGTAAATAGGGCGCCTGTATGGGTATAACCTAAAAAATTAGGCAATTGCGCCGTACCAGGCAAACGGGCTGTGGCGCGACCGGCTTCGAATTTCGTAAACTGGATGGAAAGAGCGCGGGCCAAGGGGGACGCTTCCATAGCGCGGCGCAATGCCTCCAGATCCTCTCTTTTAATTGCATTTCGAACGGCTTTCGATTCATTGCTCGATTTAGCTACATAACGTTTTTGGCGGTTTCGCTCCTCTACACCTCGAGTCAACCAAGAAACAGCCTCATTGTAAGGTGTAGAAATGTTGAAACGTCGCCCTTCGGATATGATCACTTCATTTAAATTGCCAATCTCGGTGGGGCGCCCTGCTTCTACGTCCTGAAGCATGGAAACACGATTGTCCTGGGTAGAGGCAAAGGCCTTTAGAGAAAAATCCAAGGGATCGTCCAGCTCAGGGATATCGATACCTTTGGCGCGGGCAACCTGGCTCAACTCTCTCGACAGGGCTTCGATGATTTTGACCGACGGCTCATGCTTTACTGCTATACTACCAGTCAAACCGGTCAGGGCGGCCACCACATTGGTGGAGACATTGGCGATAAGTTTCTTCCAAATGACGCTATTAATGTCAGGTGTGGTATGCACGTCCAAACCAACCGCTTGGAACTGCTCAACCATGTTCTTAAATCCAGGACGGGATATGCCGTCATAGGGACCTATTACTAATAAGGGGCCGAGCCCTCCTACGTACCGAACTTCATTCATACTCACCGGCATTCCCGAATGGGCTGTGATCCCCCCAACCACCCGTTCCGGCCCTACGGTCTCGGCAATAACCTCCAAATTCCCCAGGCCGTTTTGAACCGAAAGAACGATCGTATCGTCCCTGATCATAGGCATGGCGTCCTCGATGGCCGACCGGGTATGGTAACCTTTAACCGCTATCATCACCACGTCTTTATCGCCAACCTCGTCTACTTTCGAAGTAATGGAGATCCTTGAATGGGTTCGCTCACCATCTGGCCACTGTAGCCACAGCCCTTCTTTATCGATGAGTCGAACCCGCTCGTTCAACACTTCAATCAGGGTCACGTTGAACCCTTTTTCCAAAAAAAGACCACCGAAGATGGATCCCAAAACACCGGCACCGACTATTGCTATTTCCATAAATCATCACCCCGCCAAGTTTTAAGGTCAGAAACGGCTATTTTCGCTTCAAGGCCTTTGATGAAGTATTCGAATAAATTATCTTACAATGACAATTTATTGCCAATCTCAAAATTGTAGATTTCAATTCAAGGTGCTCTTTTGAAAAGATTGGCACCGTGCACTTGAAAAGTTGGCAACCGCCAAACGAGAACGATACTTAACGAGTTTTGACAAGTGTCAATGAGAATTAACATTTTACCAAACATGGGAAAATAATAAAGAACAAAAATGTGACTCAATTAATTGTGGTCTATTAACAAATTTGTCTATAAATACGTAAACAGCCAAATTTTTTATACCTGTCACAGTATGTGAGGATAAATGTTAATTCAAAAATCACCTCCCTTGGCCATTTTTACGACTATCGGCTAATACACACTTTTTTGAGCCTCTAAATATTTTACATTACCTCCATTCATAGTTCCAGAAGATTCTCGGTTCATTGCATACTTGAATAGCTAATCCTCAATTTGTATGCTGGATAAAATCGAACAAGAATAGCCGTAGACCTCGGCTAAACAGATGCTATTTTATCCAGATTTCTAATTGATATCTCAGGCACAAAAATTTAGGGGACTATGCAAATAGGTTTCAGATATCCAACGTTTTGAAGCGAGAAAAACATAGGACAGATTGCAGGTATCGAACCCAACACACGGGAATCTGCAAAATCTGTCAATCAAATCACTTTTTTTTTTGGCTTTGTTCTATTTATTCAGCTACCGTCAGAATAATCTTGCCGATATGTTTGCTGCTCTCCATCAGTTTGTGCGATTCGGCAGCATCTTCCAGGGGAAAACGGGCCGCGATGAGGGGCTTGATCTCTCTGCTTTCGATCAGCGGCCAGATTTGAGCGCGTAATTTTTCTGCGATGCTGGCTTTGGCTTCGACAGACCGGGGGCGGAGCGTGGATCCGGTGATGATCAATCGTTTGAGCAATATGCGCATCATATCAATTTCAACACGCGACCCTTTGATAAATGAAAGACTCACAATGCGACCGTCCTTGGCTGCCAATTCTAGATTGCGATCTACATAATCACCGCCCACTATATCCAGAATCACATCCACACCCTGCCCCTCAGTTGCCTCCTTTAGCACCTTGACATAATCCTGCTCGTGATAGTTGACTGCGACATCAGCGCCAAAGCGTCGGCATGCTGTGCATTTTTCTTTGTTACCGGCCGTCGTAAACACTTTTGAACCCAGCGACTTGGCCATCTGGATGGCTGTTATTCCAATACCGCTGCTGCCGCCATGTACCAGGAATCTTTCACTGGGCATGAGCCTCGCGCGATCAAACACATTGGCCCAGACGGTAAAAAAAGTTTCAGGAAGCGCTGCCGCCTCTTCCAACTTTAGCCCCGCGGGTACCGGCAGGCACTGACCAGCGGGAACGGCCACGTATTCTGCATAACCACCGCCGTTTGTAAGTGCACATACCCGGTCCGAGACCGACCAGGTTGATACGTCATTGCCGGTCGCCACTACTTCACCGGCCACCTCAAGACCCAGAATCGGGGAAGCACCGGGAGGGGGTGGATAGAGCCCCTGTCGCTGCATCACATCCGGCCGGTTCACGCCGGCCGTATGTACCTTGATTAACACTTCGCCCTCCCCAGGGTCCGGCACCTCGCCCTCTTTAATTTCCATGACCTCCGGTCCACCATACTCGGAAATATTAATATAACGCATCATTAAGCCTTCTCCCGGAGCAACTTGCCAAATTCCTTAAACCCTGTCTCTCTCAGAGCCTATAGAGCATACAAAGACTGGCAAGAGCAATTTTGAATTAATCCACTTCAAAGATTAGCAGTCATAATGGAGTTGTATTGAAAGATCTCCAAATATCAAAATGAACGAGAATATTTCAGATAGAATCTGGATACATGAAACACACCAAGCAATCAATCAGTATTTCAGCATTTAAAATTTCGGTTAAACCAAGGCGTCATTGGTGCTCTCCAAAAGCTCGAAGAGCCTGAATGCATAATGCATCAGCTAATAGAACAGATTTTGGCTTGTTTAAAAGTGTAACATCCGTGCCTTATCGAATCTCGGTAATCCCCCCCCAAATTATTGCATAAATCATCCACAAACCTTAAATTGATGTTTAAGTTATAATTATATTTCATTGTAATTATCCAAAATAATTATTTCTTAAATTAAACAATAAAAGGTTTTAAAACTTCAGACTGGAAAAATGTATTGACTATTAATAGATAGAATTATTAGTAGCCATAAGAGAATCCAGGCTGAAAAAAGCACGCATCGAAATAAACATAAGAATACCGAAGAAAAGATTCACAGGGGAGGCAAGGCATGCAAGACAGCCGAATGGCCGTTGTGGGAATCGGGGCCACCGGAACGGTTTTGGCCGCGGTGCTTTTAAGCAAGTATCCCGACACATTTCTTATTGGCCGTAAACCGAATTTGGGCGAAAAGCTCAGGTTAAATGGAATTAGGGTCTCTGGAGAAATCGCTGATGCCTGCTTTCAGGAAGCCCTTGCAGTCGCCAAATCCATGGGCTATGACCTGGGTGAAAAATACCTCCAAGACGCGCTCGGGTATCTGCAAAAGGTTGGCATCCATAAAGATTCGATGTGCAATGATATCGCAAACAAAACGCCAACCGAAATTGATTTTTTGGGTGCCAAAGTCGTCGCGTATGCGCGCGCCAACGGTATTGCAACCCCATTTTACGTCGCGATGACCAACCTGGTTAAATCAGTTGAAAACAATTACTTGGATCATTGCGCGGATGGATAACCTCTGACGCGTATAAAGAGATTCTCAACATACAGGAGCGCTGTATGATTCGATCAATGAATATTGCCTGGTGGGTGCAACGCTGGGCGGACCTGCATCCAAAGAAATGCGCCGTTATCTTCAAGGACGAAAAAATCACCTATTTCGAGCTGAATGATCGGGCCAACCGGGCCAGTTGTTGGCTGCAGTCTCTGGGAATCGAGAAGGGCGATCGCGTTGCCACTATGTTAAACAATTGCCCTGAGTTCATTGAACTTTTTTTAGCGTGTGCCCGGCTGGGCGCTATTTTTGTACCCCTCAATTTTCGATTGGCTGCCACGGAACTGGAATATCTTCTGAAGAATTCCCGGCCGCGGTTGTTTGTATTCGGTCAGGAATTTACCGATATCGTCAAAAAGCTGGATGTTGAAAATACCAAACCGTCGGTTTTGCTGTCATCGGTTGGCAAAAAGCACGCTGATGCGGAGATTTTGGACTACATCACAGCGTCGGCTGCCTTCGATAACCAGAAGCCTTTTTTAACGCGGTCCCTTGGCCCGGCGGACCCGGAAGAGCCTCAGGTCATCATGTATACGTCAGGTACCACCGGTCGGCCGAAGGGAGCTGTACTAAGTCACCGCAAGACATTTTTTAACTGTTTGAATGCCGACATTTTTTTCAAATTGCACTTTGATGACATCATGCTCGTCATTTTGCCTCTTTTTCATTCGGGCGGCCTTTTCATTCAAGCTGCGCCAACTATTTACAAGGGTGCCACCCTGGTTATCCATCCCAGATTTGATCCCGTAAAAGTGTATCAGGACATCGAGCGCTACCGCGTTAGCAAATTTCTGGGCATTCCCACGGTATATCGTGCACTTGTCAAGGTTGATCCGCAAATAAGAGGTGATATGTCGTCCTTGAAAGTATGTGCCGGGGGAGGGGAGAAGACTACCCCTGAGCTGTTTGAACAGTGCCGGGAGGCCGGGCTGGCGTTTCGCCAGGTTATGGGTCAAACGGAGACCTCGATATTGTTATGGGCATCGGAAGAAGACTCTTTTCGCAAGCCGGGCACAGTGGGCCGGCCGGTATTTCATGCTGAAGTCAATATTGTGGATAAGTACGGCCGTGCCGTGCAACCCGGAGACGTCGGCGAGATCGTCGTGCGCGGTTCCATTATGATGAAAGAATACTGGCAGGATCCGGTCAGAACGGAAGAAACCATCCGCAACGGAATGCTGTATACCGGTGATCTTGCCCGAATGGATGCAGACGGCTATTATTTTCTGGTGGACCGTGCCAGAGACATGTATATTACGGGCGGCGAAAACGTCTATCCCGCCGAGGTCGAGCGTATCTTAAGAGAACACTCTGAAATCGAAGATATTGCCGTGGTAGGGGTGCCCGACGAACGCTGGGGCGAAGTCGGCCAGGCCTTTGTTATTTGCCAAAAGGGGGCAGATCTCTGTGCTGAAGACATCATCGGTTTTTGCAGTAAACAAATGGCAAAGTTTAAATGTCCCAAAAAGGTTATATTTTGTGAAGAATTCCCCCGCACCTCCCTCGGCAAGGTTCGCAAAAGGGAGCTCATTAATAATAATCAGTTGATTTAAATGGGGTCATAACCCATGGTTAATATCAACAATTCAAATTGATATTTTAAATAGGTATGGCTAAAAAAATTGAAAAATTCGATAGGTGCACAAGTGTTGCTCTGGTCGGCGGTAAATCAGGTGGATGGATATTACAATGTTGAATTGTGCGGGGTTCCCCATTAGAGGATCTGCATTTCAGCGAATGGTAATCGAAGAACCAAGGACGATATAAAAAATCTGGCCTTTTAACCGGCTGTGCCGGCTAAAAGGCCAGATTAAATTGCTCACTATTGATTTATTTATTTCTTTGCCGGGCCTGTTCAATCAGTTCAACCAGGCTGGTGACCTTCGGTTTGGGTTTGGCCGCCATCAAGCGGTTGAACTGATCCTCGGGCAATTTTTCCTTCAAATACTCTACGACGTCGAAGTATTCCCACCAGCAGTCCAGGATCTTAAAACAGGGATGTCGATTATCGTCACAGACCTCGCAGTATTCAAACGGCACAGGGTTGCCCAGTCGCGGGCATCTCCGGATCAGTTTTTTGTTAGATTCTCCCATAAAGCTTTCAGGCAAACGACTCAAGCCTTAACGGCTTTTGATAAGTTCCGGCTTGGGATATTGCTCCAGAATTTTTTCCGCTTCTTCGATTTCTTTGGCCGGATACTCATAATTCGTCAAATTGCCCGCCAGGAACTGCTCATAAGCACCCAGGTCAATCAATCCGTGGCCGCTGAAATTAAACAGAATAACCTTTTCTTTGCCTTCTTCTTTTGCTTTCTTGGCTTCATCTACCACACAGGCCAGCGCATGGTTGGTTTCCGGAGCAGATATGAAGCCTTCTGTCCTGGCAACCAGCATCCCGGCTTCATAGGTGGCCAATTGCGGATACGCCCTCGGCTCTAAAATCCCCTCGGTGATTAACTGGCTTACCTGAGGAGCCATTCCATGATAACGCAGCCCACCGGCGTGGAAAGGCGGTGGCACAAAGGTGTGGCCCAGGCTGTGCATCGGCAGCAGCGGCGTCATGCCAATGGTATCTCCATGGTCATAGGCAAATGGCGCCCGGGTCATGGTGGGGCAGGCGGCCGGTTCAACCGGATGAATCGCGATTTCCTTGCCGTTGAATTTATCAAAGACAAACGGGAAGGCCAATCCGGCAAAATTGCTGCCGCCGCCGGCGCATCCAATGACGACATCCGGATACTCGTTTATTTTTTCCATCTGTTTTTTGGCTTCCAGGCCGATTACCGTCTGATGCATCATTACATGATTGAGAACGCTTCCTAAAGAATAGCGGGTTTCGCCGGACGCATCGGTCACCGCCGCCTCAATGGCTTCACTGATGGCAATTCCCAGGCTGCCGGGTGTGTCCGGATGCTGTTCGAGAATTTGCTGCCCGGCTTTGGTCTCGGTGCTGGGGCTGGCCACACAGTGTGCTCCCCAGACGGCCATCATGGTTTTGCGATAGGGTTTCTGATCGAAACTGATGCGGACCATAAAAACCTTGCATTCGAGTCCGAATTGGGAACAGGCAAAGGCCAGGGCGCTGCCCCACTGGCCGGCGCCGGTTTCGGTGGTTAAACGTTTGATGCCGAATTCCTTGTTATAATAAGCCTGGGGTACGGCCGTATTGGGCTTGTGGCTTCCGGGAGGACTGACACCTTCGTATTTATAATAAATTCTGGCCGGTGTTTCCAGGGCTTTTTCAAGAGCGTAGGCTCTAACCAGAGGGCTGGGACGCCAGATATTGTATACGCGCAGAACTTCTTCGGGAATATCGATCCATCTTTCCGGGCTGACTTCCTGCTCGATCAGATTCATCGGAAAAACCGGTGCCAGCATATCCGGCGTTACCGGGCCGTCTGGTCCCATCGGGGGGTTCATTTTTATGTCCGCATTAATATTATACCATTGACGGGGTATTTCATCTTCTGTAAGAAATATCTTTTTTTTCTCCATAACACCCTCCTTGTTGATTGGTTGACGGTCAGGGGTTGACACAGCTTAAGAATTTACGGGATATCAAATTGCAGAAAAAATATCCGATTACGTTTTCTGAAATGCGTTCATTTGCTGGCTTGACTTCATCCTGTATACGGTATACAAAATTTAGTCAAGCAAATAATTCTTTGTAAAAATTCACAAATCACGCTCAATCAAAGGCTATACCGGGAATCCAAAAACCTGTATGGTCGGCAAATTATCCGCATCTTGAAGCAACCGGAAAAATTCTAAAAATCTTTTAAGCGCTCTAAATGGATGGGCATTTAATCAGAGGGGAGACGGAATATGCCAACTCGAATTTTTAATTTTTCTGCCGGTCCATGCACCCTGCCGCTTTCGGCCCTCCAAAAAGCCCAGGCCGAGTTCGTCGATTACCAGGGTGCGGGTATGTCCCTGATCGAAATGAGTCACCGGGGCAAACACTACGATACCGTGCATTATGAAGCCATCGCCGGCATCCGGGAAGTACTGGCCGTCCCGGACAGTCACGACATTTTATTCATCCAGGGCGGCGCCACCCTGCAATTTGGAATGGTGCCGTTGAACCTGATGACCGGAGACAAAACCGCAGAATTTCTCAATACCGGAACCTGGGTCAAGAAGGCGATTGTCGATGCTGAGAAACTGGGTCCGACCCGTATTCTTTGGACCGGTGAGACTGAAAATTTTACGCGCATGCCCGCAAATGACGAATATCAGGTGGGAGATAACGCGGCCTACGTTTACATTTGCGGTAACGAGACCATCGGCGGGATAGAGTATCACGCGTATCCGGACAGCGGTGCGGTACCGCTGGTGGCGGACATGTCGTCACACGTCATGTCGCGTCCGATCGAATGGCGTAAACTCGACCTGGCCTTTGCCGGTGCCCAGAAAAATCTGGGTCCTGCCGGTCTGGCGCTGGTCATCATCCATAAGACACTTTTGGAAAAGTGCAGAGACGACTTGCCGGCCTATCTGTCCTACAAGACCCACGCCGCCAAAGACTCGCTGTACAACACGCCGCCGGTGTTTGCCATCTACATGATGAAACTCACCGTCGACTGGGTTCAGTTTCAGGGCGGACTGGCCGAAATGGAAAAAAGAGCCCTGGCACGCTCCGGGGCGCTTTATGACACCATCGACCGCTCTGACGGTTGGTATCGCTGCCCGGTGGACAGGGCTTCCCGCTCCCGAATGAATGTCTGCTTTCGCCTGCCGACGGAAGAACTGGAGGCAAAATTCATCGCCGAAGCCCTCGAGGCTAATTTCTCGGGACTTAAAGGCCACCGCTCGGTAGGCGGCTGCCGGGCGTCAATGTACAATGCCATGCCGCTTGAAGGTGCTGAAAAGTTGGCTGAGTTTATGCGGGGATTTAAGCAGATAAACGCTTAAATCAGGTGTCCCGTCTTCGGCGGAACACCTGAAACCTTCTAATAGCTATTGTGGATCAGAGGCTAATGAATGTCAGGCAAGATATCGGCAGGCAGGCCGAGACTGTCGACTATGAGAGACCGGTAGATTTCAAACACCTTTTCTTTGATCTCTTCTTTTGTGGCGGGCGGGGTCTGAGCGATCATAATGCCGCTTTTGAGGATACAGGCCTGAATGTCTTTGGATGGATTAAAAGTGGTGCCAAGCTTTCCGGCTGATTGAATCGGAAATTGCTTTTTCATTAAAAGCTTGCGTAATTTACGCGGGTCAATACTGATTCTGCGGTTGGGAGACAGGACAAAGTTCCTACGCCCGTCCCTGGCGCAGGTTTCTTCAAACAGACGATCTGTTATTTCATCCGGCGGGCCATCAGGATTTACCCCGCACACCCTGCAGCTGTCCACGGATTGCATTTCCAGGATATTGAATTCAAATTCTCTGAGATCGATGTAGAGCAATTTGTTGAATAATTTAGGCTCCTTTCCGATTAAAAGCCTGAGCGCTTCTGAAACCTGCACCGATGAAACCATACCGATGACCGACGGATGCACGCCCACCACCCCGCAGACCGGCAGATCCTCATCCTTGAGTCCGGGCATAAAGCATTCCAGGCAAAACGTCTGTCCGGGTAATAAAGTTGAGGCATTGCCAAAAGCTTCTATGGCCGCGCCAAAAACATAGGGAATTTTGAGTCGGTTGCAGATGCGGTTCACCAGATATCGAGGCTCCGGTCGATCCAGCCCGTCCATCACCACGTCCATCCCGCCGATGAGTTCCTCGGCGTTGATTGAATTCAAGGACTCGGGAATGGCTTCAATCTTAACATCGGGATTGAGTCGATTTAATTTTTGTTGGGCAATCTCGACCTTCGGCAGACCGACGCAATCGGCATCGTAAAGATGCTGCCGGTGAAGGTCGGAGCGGGAAACAATATCCCGGTCCACAATGCGCAAATACCCGATGCCCATGCCGACAAGCTGTGTGGCAATCGGCGAACCCAGGCCGCCTACGCCGATCAGGCATGCTCTGGCATTGCGCAGTTTGAGCTGCCCATCGTAACCGATGTCGGCCAGCACTATCTGGCGTGAATAGGTTTCCAGTTCTTTATCGGTGAGTTCTTTGGGCATTTACGCCTTTAAGCGAAGTATTAGTTTGTGGATTATTTTTGGCCCTATGCAACATACCATCAATTAACAAAAAAGCGTAAATAGTTTAAAATAGGTTAAGAAAGGTGACTTTGATCCGGTTCGATCTCATCCTTGATACAAAACCCTTATTAAAACGCTTAAGATGCGTGAAAAAGCTGCCCCTGCTTAGTTTTATTGCTTTCTTATCTGGTTTACCCGAATAAAAATATAGTTAAAGTAATACTTAATAAATATACTACTAATTTATTGTAATTGTATAATAAAATATTTAAAATATAAGTTCCCTGCCAACCTATTTACTTTCTATTTGAACATCAACATTCGTTCCATTTGACGTCACATTTTCCACCGTGCTGACATTTACGCCATTTAAGATTTTATCTTCTGACATCGCTGTACCTCCTTTTTAAGCAAATACGATAAGCGTAAGCAATCTGAAACTTTTCCCATGGTTTAGAGATTTATGATCTTAAATAAAACATACTGGAGAGAAATGCCGA
This sequence comes from uncultured Desulfobacterales bacterium, assembly GCA_947259495.1. GTDB lineage: Bacteria > Desulfobacterota > Desulfobacteria > Desulfobacterales > JAHEIW01 > JAHEIW01. The sequence continues at coordinate 26,140 of CAMYLV010000004.1, forward strand.
AAACCTTTGCGCTAGGTCTCTGTGTTCAGAACATGATTCAAGATTCGAATGAAGGTCCTACTGATGAACAATGGCAAGAAAGGCCAGGAGCAGGTAAGATTAAATAACCTGTCGGAAGATAAAATACAGGACCTAATGGAAAAAGGGTATGTATAAAATATCCAAAGTCAATATAGATGTTTCACATGTTGTTGAAATTAATCAGCGAAGAAGAATCTGTAACAAAGTTAATCTGGAACGGCCCGATATTTTTTGAATCTCCAAAAAATTGAGTCTCGTTTTCCAGTATGAGTTGGACTTTGTCCCAAAAAGAGGTCCGAGAATATCGAGCATCATTTCATCGATTTTTTCTGAATCAATCTCCGCTGCATTCAAAGAGGATGTCTCCCAACCATCGTCAATTACCTCAGGCTGCTGGTATGTATATTCACGCTGCGGCAGGCCATAGGTGTTGACCCTTGGTGACCAGCGGCTGCAGGAGGTGGCCAATAAAATTAAAATGAGAAAAAAAGCCAGAGTTCTCATTTCATCCCTCCTTATTTGAAACGATTCATTAGGGTATAGCGTCTAACATCATAATATATCTTCAATTATGGGAACCAAATCCATAAAGTTTACCCGCATTTCTTTGCTTACATCTTTAGCTTCACCATCTGCATAGGAAAGTCCAAATTGGGCATTAATCGCAATTTTTTTTTGCTCGCAATATCTTTTAAGGGATGTTTTGGTCATGTTTGCGATCAAAAAAGCATCGATTCCAGCACCCCATTCAAAATGGGGCCCGTCACCGCCGCTGTCTCCCATTAAAATGATTTTGTTGGTAGCAATATTAAATGAGCGCACCGCCGCTTCTGTGTTTTTGGCTTTATCTTCGATTTCAAAAAGATCGAAGATATTATCGGGATCGGTACGCCGGTGAGCAAAACGGATCATCGGATGAGCAGATAACACCGGAAGTGGCGGCAAGCGGCCGCTGGCAAAAATTTGCTGGAAATAGCCTATCATTCCCGTGGTGTTAACCATAAACAGGATGTCGTTGCCCAAACACCACTCGATTAGCTCGGGTACGCCTTTATAGGTGATAAAGGAGGCATTCAAGTATGCTTCCATCTGCTTTTGTATTATAGGGCCCGGCAACAGCTGCTGAATCTGCCGGGCGGCATCGCCCAGAGTAATGACGTTGCCGGTGTAATTTTTAAAAACTGTTTTTAGATCGCGGTCTAATTTCGGATAGTTAAATGAAATAAAATCAAAAGGGCCACAAGGCGCCAGACACTGATTCCAGTCCGACGAAATTAGGGCTTTGTATTTTTTATTTTTGGAATTCATTCAATAGTTTTTAGCGATTCGTGTCAGTAAAAGCAAGGTGCAATTCGGCGTTTGATTTTTGACTTTATGCAGCAAATGTGTGATTTTATCTTAAATGATTCATTTTAAAATGGGTGTTAATCATGAATAGAAGAGATGATTACAAGAAATCAGCAGATCGCTATTTTGACTTTTTGTCCCGGCGCTTTCCGGTGATGTGCGCCAGCGATGAATTTGACTTTCTCCCCAGATCGGAAAATGCCGCCAGACATTATGACAAACTGGATAGATTCGAATCCAACACAATTGAAGAATCCATCGATAAATTAAAAAGCTTTCAAAAACAATTCAAGGCGGCCAATGATGAAGAGGGGGATCTCGAGCGTTTCATCGATCTCAAATTGCTGCAGGCCAATGCAGCCGGCATCTTAATCGAGCTGGATACCAAACGCTCCTGGCAGTATAATCCGTTGTTGTATTTGAAAATTTGTTTTATCGGTCTGGACCATGCCTTGAACAAACCTGCCAAAGACTCCCAGGAAGTCCGGGAAAGGACACTGGCGCGACTTTCTTGCATACCGGATATACTCAAGAATGGAATGGATAATATCCGATCTGTGCCCGAAACCTATTATCAGGCATCGTTACGGATGACGCAAGATAGCAAGATTTACCTGGATGAAATCAGCAAGCTATTATCAAAGCAGACCTCCGAGCATCAGGATGCGGCTCTCAAACTTATCAATAATGCCAAGGCTTCCCTTGAAAAATTTCGTCAGTTTTTAACTTCCAATTCCCCCGAGCCCGACCGGCAATTCGCTGTTTCCACTTTAGAGACTTCTTTAGGAGATCATTTTTTGTCGGCTCATTCAGCGGATGAAATATTTGCCATCGCCAGGGAAGAATGGCAGGCGATTTTAGAACAGCTGCAACAACTGCAATCCCAGATAGATGCGAATAAAACCTGGGAACAGCTCTATCATGCCTTTACGCCTTATCAAGTTGCGGAAACGGAAATCGTTGCCCTTTATAAAGATGAGATTCATCGGTTGCGGGCATTTTTCAGCCAAAACGGTTTTAGTGAAGAACTCCTGAGTTCACCGCTTGAGATTATATACACACCCACCTATCTTAAATCCGTGAGGAGTTCGGCTTCTTTTGCAGCCGCATTTAGCGGTGATCCACAGGAAAAGAGTTATTTTTATATTTCGACGCATTTTCCACAGCATAACAACAAAGAAACCGACCATCATCTGCACAGACGTTTGAATCGTGAATATAAAATGCTGACTGCGCATGAGACAATCCCCGGGCATCATTTCCTGGATTCATTCCGCCGCAAGCTTAACAGTCCGATTCGCCGGCAAATCGAGTCGCCACTTTTCTATGAGGGCTGGGCGTCCTACGCCGAGTCCATGTTGATTGATTACGGTTACCTGTCTGACCCCCTGGAATCGCTGGTGAGTCTCAAGCGAGAATTATGGCGTTCGGCGCGCTGTCAAATAGATGTGGGACTCACAATCGGAAAACTTTCTGAACATGCGGCCTTGGATTTGTTAACAACATGCGGATTTGCTTCAGCTGAAGCATCAAGGCAACTGGATCGTTTTCGCTTAAATCCCGGATATCAGTTATGCTATGGTTACGGCAGTCATGAATTTAAGCAATTGAAGAAAAAATACGGCCATCTGTCAGAAAGTAAAGAATTTTACGAATTTCTTTTAGCGGGTGGGGAATTACCGTTTTATTTAATTGAGCGGCGATTCGAAAAACTACATCAAAAGGAATAGATGTTGGACTATTTTGAAGGCTACCATTCAGAGTGGAATCTGATCAGTCCGCGTGGCTGGGATTATCAGTGCGTCACTCAAATCATTGGCCGTGCTGTCTGGTTGAAATTGAACGCCATTCGTCCCTGCGAGGTGCAGTTGGACTTTAATGAGCCCCTGTTTTATCCCGTAAATAGCTTTGCGAACATACTGGTCGAGGCCCATCGGTTTCGCGAAGGGCGCAACCCCGGCTTGATTGCCATTGTTGTCGATAAGGAGACACTGCAAGATGTGATTGAGAACCGAAATTTGGCCAGCTGTTTGAATGATATGGATGGTATCAACAGCGAATTAATGGCGCCTGAGGAACTCGAAATCAAAAATGGCCGAATTTGCCGGCAGAACAAACTGAGCATTAGAAGTCATTTTACGTATGTGCTGGGCCCCATAAAAATTGCTATCAGACCCAGAATAATCAAATTCATCCAGATCGAAGCCTTGAAGAATTACGGGGTTAAATTATGGTTGGATTGCCTGACCCTTGAAAAACTGTGGTTGGCAGGCGAGTTAGCGGATTTGATTGAACTTGAAGGTGAAGAGCTTGAGATTGCACATCTGCAACCATGGAGCGGAACTCACGCAATCATCGCTTCAGATGGATTGTTCAGCTTTGGTGCACATCTGTGATCTTATGTGAAAAAATTTAATATCTTCAGAGGAAGTGCCTTTGCGTGAGATCGATATCTGCCTGGTTTCAACGCCACTGGCATTTTCGACCGGGTTGCTCGGACAAGACCCATGTGTTAATTGTGATTGAGATTAATAATTTGCGGTTTTTATCCAGATTAAAAATTATCCCAATCGTTTTCTTAAAAGCAATTGTGGAATGCGTATATCCGATTAAAAACATCGATACGCATTATTCCGGAATTAATACCAGATCCAGTTTCCCCTTTTTTGAACCCGCTTCAGGATAATGCTGGGTGATCAGCGTATTGAAACCATTGGCGGTCACGCGCATATGAATATGCGGTGGCCGTCTCATGTAAGAAGGGGGAACGTGGCTTTCAAATCGGTATTGGCCCGATTCATCTGATGTTACCGTCGCCCGGTAATCATCTTTGTAATCACCATCTTGACCCGCCATCCATAATTCAATACGCACCTGCGGGATCGGCGAGCAATCCTTTGTGGACATAACCATACCACTTAATTCATATCCTTTGCCCACACTGTTTCGCAAAGGTGCCTTGGATTTATAAAAAGGGCCCAAGGCATCCGGTGGCGTGGGGGGGCATCCGATACTGTTTTCTTTTAGTTGTGCAACCATATACGAATTCTCTGCTAAAATCGTATTTGAGGATAAAACCAGAGAAAATAAAAATAAAAAAAATATAATGTGATATTTCTTTTGAGCCGATTTGTATCGACCGTGTACGATTGATTGTTTTTTCATTTTCTCATCCACAGCGCTCCTCAACAGCGTGCAATTCATTATTTACCAACCCATGTAATTATAAGTCCTTTAAATTATGATTCAATTGATTTCCGACTGGTATTCTTCCAGAGGCAAAGACAGGGGGGAATTATCCAAAACCGGATGATTGACATCCGGCATCGCACCGTACAGGTAGCGAATGGACGCTTGTTCGGCAATCGGGTGCGCCGTGACAATTCTAATGGTCTGAGCATCATGGCGATAAACTTCTTGAATGGGCACCCGCTCTCCATTTGCGATGATTTCCCATCCGCTAATCCCGGAAGCCGGTTTAAAATCATTGCCGCCGGCGTGTTGGATTTTAATTTCAACAGTGCGGTCGTCGAGTTGCCGGTTATGGACGACTTGCGGGCCCCGGTGGTATTGTTCCTTGCCCAGCACATAAAGGGCTGTTTGCGCCACTCTGTTGCCCATAGAAGTGTATGCTTTTGGCTTGAGGTGCTGTCTGCCGTGATTTTTAAGATCAAGGGTGGCGGCCGCCAGGTAGCAGTCGACAACGTTTTCGACAACCTGTTTTTGCGCATTGCGGATGTCCTGGTGGGGCTTGTCTATGCCGCCGGGGCGCTTGATCATCATAACCACCAGGAACGGCAATTGCTCACGCTCCGAGCCGTTGGCAAGGTCGATTCTCACTTGATTTTCAATGAAATGTGCCAAAGAAACGGCATACTCATTTTCGGTGACTGTACCCCGGGCAGCATCTGCCTCGCCATGAATCCAGACGACGAACTCCACCGCGCCGCCGGCAGCTGATACGCCGCTAACAAAACGAGTGTAGATCGAACCCGGCGCTGTGTCCGCCCAGTAGCCCGTGCCCCAGTCGGCTTCTTTTCTCAATCCCGAGCCATTCACGGCATAATCCAGCAGACCGACCGGGATGCCAATTCGTTCGATTATCCGGTTGCCAAAAGCGATGGCAGCATTACCCGTTGTGCCCAATCCTGACCAGCCCCTGTCGCTGAATTTACGCAAGAGCGAATGGGCCCTTAAATCGTCCCCGGTGTAAAACCATTCTTTCATGTTCGACTGCCCCAGACAGGCGATTAGCATCCCCACACCCCATCGGTGTTTACCGTTGTCGGAGACGGTGTGATCGCTATGGCTGCGGACCTGGATATTATACCACCCTCCCTGGGGGACCTGGCTCAGCTGACCCACAAAAATTCCGTTTCCCGGAGAAGGATCGATAACGGTCCAGGGTACGATTTCCACCGTTGTACCATTCCGGACGACCCGGGCCTCGATGGCCTCAATTGGTCCGCTGTAAGTACCGGAAATGACGATATCGGCACCGTTTCCCTGACGCTGAAAAATGCGTCCGTCTGCAAAATCGGTTAATGTGATAGCCGGCAAAGCCGGTATCGGTGTCGCTACGATGCTTGAGACCTGGGTCTGGACTTTTTGATTAGCAGCCCTATTTTTTGAATTTTCGATTTTTCTTTCGGATCCGCTAGCGGATGTCTGGGCTATGGTGCTCGTGGGGTCATCTTTTTCAAGCTGCATTTTTTTATCGACAGCATTTTTTGATTTTTCGATTTTGCTTTTGGGTGCGGTGGGGACCGCTTTCGCCATTGATGTTGCAGGGACGTTCTTTTTATACTGGATTTCTTGATTGGCGAAGACTTCGTCAAATGCCGCTTTTAGGGCACTAACGGGCGCATCTGGTTGAGAAGTTTCACCGGAATCCTGCAAAGCCACCTTCGATCCTGATAATTTAGGAGCGGAATCCGCCGCGGTTGCAACGGCCTCTGAATCCAGTTTCGTCAAGGCGATGTTTCTATCGGATAGCCATTTGGCAAGAACGTTTTTTAACTGCCGGGGTTCGGTGGTCTCACGCAGCTCAGCAAATGTCAGTATCTCTGCCGACTGCAACATCAGCACACCGGCTTTGCTGCCAGGATTGACGCTCAATGATACCGTCGTCTGGAAGGGCAGCGGCAGATACAGCGCTGTGATGCCCGACCGGAGCGCTTTGCGCGTGACAAGGGGCGGCTCGGTTTCGAATTTAACCGTCATGATGTCAGTATGAGGTGCTTTGACGGTGAGCTTCAATACCCGGAAAACTTGACTCTCCGATCCCGGGATGGACATGAGGGCCAGGCGGGATGAATTGCCGACCGATTTTATCTTTAGGATTTCAGCCTGGTTGTTGAGTGAAACGTTTGCCTGCGGCACAAAAGCCCGAAGATCGATCGGATACCGTGACGGGATGAGGACTTCGGCCTCAAAGGTTGCCAATATCTTGTCAACGTCAAGACGCAGCATTGCCAGTTCGGATTCGGCCCTTTCGAGCAAAATAATATCGGCAGCTTGCCAATCTTCGCCGTGTTGCCTTGATGGAACACTCTCGGCCTCGATGACTTCGAGCCGGCTGAACATCCGTGACAGATAGGGGGTCAGATTTTTTAAATAACCGTCGCCGTAGACAACAGCATCAGAACGATCAGGGGGTCCTGAGGACGTCAACTGCCTTATCGTCAGATTCTCAATTTCGGTTCGTAAACCCAGCATGCGTCTGGCAAGATCGCCCTGGCTGATGGGATCCTTTTGCGGGTTGTCAAAAACCTGATTTTGATCGGGGTCTTCAATGATCTGCGTTAGGATGGCCTCGGCCGCAAGCCTGGCGCCCCGGGCGTTCCAATACGTACTGGTGGGGTTGTAGAGCAACGCATGGCTGCGTTTGGCATTCTGCAGCCGTTTCTCAAGTCTAACAAAGCCTTTTAACGGATAGCGTTCAAGGACTTCCAGAAGCAGATCGTAGTGGCTGAGATGGCATGATTTGCCAGAGGGGACAAACCCCAGAAACTCAGGATAAATGGTGGATTTGTTCGGTGCAACCGTAAAAATAAATTGGCGACCCGAAGCCGCGATCATCCGTTCAACAGCGTGAAGCTCCAAAATCAGCTGTTCAATAACCGGTGAGTCATCGCAGGCCTCCTTCCGATAGTCTTTGATGGATGCCCTGCTATAGAGCCAACCCTGATTGCCGACATGCACCGCAGCAGTGTCGGTCATGCCGAACAGTCGGTAGTTCAGCCATCTTTTGGCAAAGACTAGCGGGCTTCGCAAGGAAAAGCTGTCATTTAAATACTGGTCAAAAGAGCGATAATAGTCGTTGTTGAGCAACACCCGGGCATCGAACCGGGGCGGTTTGAGGCCGATGCGCTCCACATTGATGCCGAAATCCAGCCGGATTAGCCAGACTGCGGCAGGTGATAGCAAAATTAAGATAAATATGATTGAAAAAATCTTTCTCATAGTGCGATTAAAACCGGTAGTAAATAAACGGGCTGCTGGCTCCGCCGACAATCAGCGCTGCACAATACGGGAGCAGCAGCAGGATCATTAGGACCCCCACAACGACCGGAATCGGATCTTTTCTTTCCATAATTAATTTGATGAGAGAAACATCGGCGGGCAGAAAAAATACCGGCAGCGCTGCCATCACGAATAAAATGTTGCGATAGTTCAATGCGCGACTGAGTTCGTAGGAAAGGGGCAAATCGCTGACGGAGAACATTGCTGTGAGAAATCCGACCGCCTGGGATATGTTTTCAGACCGAAACAGCACCCATCCGACTATGATAATTAAAAGCGTTACACAGCGGCGTATAATTTTATATTTTTCGCGTGATACATCACGCAGACCGCTGATACGTTCGATAACCAGAAATAGACCGTGATAAACTCCCCAGATTAAAAAAGTCCAGTTAGCACCATGCCAGAGGCCGCACAGCACGCAAACGATCGCCATATTCCAGCAGGTTCGGATTGTTCCCCGACGGTTGCCGCCAAGGGGAATATACAGGTAGTCTTTGAACCAGCGACTGAGGGTAATGTGCCAGCGTCGCCAAAAATCGGTGATGCTAACGGCAGAATAGGGGCGCTTGAAATTTTCGGGAAAGGAAAAGCCAAACAGCATGCCCAGACCAATGGCCATATCCGAATAGGCCGAAAAGTCAAAATAAATCTGGAGGGTATATCCCATCGCCCCCAGCCAGGCGACTTTCGTATCCAGTAGCTCCGGTTTGAGGCCGAAAACCACATCCGTAATGTGGGCGCAGGAATTGGCGATGATCACTTTTTTGGCCAGCCCCCAGCAAAATCGGACGATTCCGTTGTAGAAATCTTCCCATGACTCCCGGCGCCCCTTGAGCTGACTTCTGATGTAGCTGAAACGGACGATCGGTCCGGCGATTAACTGCGGAAACATGGCGATGTAGAGGGCAAAGTCGACAATGTTATCAAGTGCAGGACTTTTTCCCCGATAAACATCGATAATGTAACTGATCTTTTGGAAGGTAAAAAATGAAATTCCTATGGGGAGGACGACCGTTTGCAACTCGATCGGGGAAAGTTGCCACCCCAGAAAGACGCTGTTGAGCTCGCTCACAAAAAAATTGGCATATTTAAAATAGGCCAGCAGCCCTAAATTCAGCAGCAGCGAAATACTCAGCCACAGCCGCTTGCGCTTGACCCGGCGGTTGATCAGACGTCCGAGCACATAGTCTGCCAGTGTGGACAGGATAAGGATCAGCAGAAAGCCGGCGGCACCGTACAGGTAAAACAGGTAGCTGAAACATAGAAGGACGGTGTTGCGCAGTCGTCTATGGGCAAATAGCTGCTGCCCGAAATAGCAGATGATGACTGCCGGCAGGAAACCGAAAAGAAAAATTGTGCTTGAAAATACCATATAAAACCGTATTGAACTTCTCGCGAACCGTCAGGCGATAGGTCATAGAGTTTGCCAAACGCGATTGCTGGCTGTCAATCACGCAACGCAAGCAGCCCATTCATTTGCAATTGAGCCGGCTGAAATTTATACCGTTTTCCATAATAATGTTCCGGAATACGAAAATGCGGCATAAGGGGTTGTAGAAGTTTAGCTGAATCTAGTATAGATTCTATCCTAATTTGACCACAGAATCAAAATTGTTCAGACAAGTTCGGGGAATTTTTTAATGCGGTGCTGTTCGGTAGGTGCGATCGCATATGTGAATCCGTGTTAAACCATGCGATGGAAACTCTTTGTTCATATGGTCAAGCCGGATTCAGCGCAAAAACATGCTCTTTGCCCTTGCGGCCTTTGATGGGGATGGTCCCGAGATCTTGAAGTGCAAAGTCGTTGCGAACCAGATCTGCCGTTTGGGAGCAAATAATTATTTTATCAGACAGATCTTTGTTCGCAATCCCGGATAAACGGAATGCCAGATTGGTGCAATCGCCGACCAGAGCCAGATCAGCCGCCCGTGAACCATAGTGCGACAGGGTCACCTTGCCGGTTGTGATACCCCATCCCATCTCTAAATTAGCGGTAGCGCTATTTTTGCCGGATAATGTGGTGCGTATTTCGTTGATTGCCAGAGTCTGCTGGATAGCAGCCTGACAGGCCAAAACAGCTCGCTGGCGCATCGGTTCGACATGATGGTCCCAAAAGGCATAAACGGCGTCACCGGCGTAATCCTTGATGGTGCCTTTACAATCAAAGACAATGCTACTGAAGGCATCAAATATTTCCTTCATGAGGGCATAGACATCCGCTGAAGCATGGGCCTGGGAGAAAGTAGAGAATTCTCTGACATCAGCGACAACGTTGGTGACCACAACCTCGGTGGGCGTTACCATTGTACCGTCAGTCAATATTGCCTTTTCCTGTGTAACGGTATCACCTGACAGGGCAGATACTTTAATCGAGACCCCGCCAACACTGATGACATCTTCATCTGCCAGATCACTGGATGCGCCCGCGGCCAGGCGTATGCCGTTGACCCAGGTTCCATTTTTACTCATATCCTTGATTTTAAGTGATTTTGCACGGCGGCTGATTACCGCATGGTCTCTGGATACCTGAGCGTTGCACACCAAAATTCTTTTTTGGCGGTCGATACCTTTACAGCTTCGTCCGATAAAGATCTTATCGACGATTTCTAAACGTTGGACCTCTTGGTTTTCGTCAAGCCATTCTAAATACGGATTTGACATGATTTGACCTACATGGCTTTAATTTTGGGACAACTTCAAAAGAAATTACGGGATAGCGACTAAAACAACGGTAATGTTATCAAGGCCGCCGGCAACCTTGGCGGACTCAATCAGGCTGTCGGTTTTGCGGTTGATATCCGTATCGGCGCACAGAATATCTTGAATCTGATCATCTTCTACCATATCCGTCAGACCGTCTGAGCACAGCAGAAACAGGTCGGCGGGATGTGTTTTTCCTGTTAACAGGTCGATGGTCATTTCTTCTTTTATGCCAACGGCACGGAAGATAACATGGCGCATAGGATGCTGTCTGATCTCGTCTTCAGATATCAGGCCCTCTTGAAATTGACGCTGGACAAGGGTGTGGTCATCGGTGAGCTGTTCAAGCACTCCATTCCTTAACCGATAGGTGCGGCTGTCGCCGATATGCCCGAGAATAAAGCTGTCTTCAAAGAATGCCAGGAGCTCTGCGGTGCACCCCATACCCCTGTGATCCGGATGCGCGAACACATGCTCAAGGATGGTTTTATTTGCGATGCTATAGGCTTTTTGAACCTGATAGAGTGTGTCTTTCTCAGAGCGATTACGATTAGCTGAAAAAATTTCAAGCGTTGCTTTGGCAAATATTTCACTGGCCACCTCTCCGGCAGCAGCACCTCCCATTCCATCCGCAGTGAGGCAGAAATCTAGCTCGGGGTTCACCAAAAAAACGTCTTCATTATTCTGGCGTTTAAGCCCCATATCCGTTTTTCCGGTGAAGATTTTGTTGGCCATATCGGTTTATTGACCTCCACAATCTACTTGACACAGATGAGAAATCCCGTTTTGACAGGACAACAAAGTTCGCGGCCGCGTGCCCGTCTCAAGCGGGTAAGATGCATTGTTGAGAGTGCTTCTAAGTTGTCTGGGTGCTGTTGAAAAATTTCTTCATGAAAGCTGCGAGGTCGGTAGCACCAAAAGCTGAATTCTGTTGTTTCTTAAATGATATCAGGTCAGCATGCACCGCCGAAGCGTTTTGGTATCTCAAATCTTTTTGTTTCTCCAGGCATGTCATCACAATGCGGTTTAGTTCTTCCGGGATATCAGAAATGGCATTGCGCAAGGGTTCGATGTCCATGACCGGAATCTTCCGAATTGCATCAACTTCATTGCCAAACTCGTAAACTCTTTTTCCGCTGAGCGTTTCATAAAAGACCAGCCCCAGGGCGTAAATGTCGGCCCTATGGTCAACCGGTTCTCCCAATGCCTGCTCCGGTGATAAATAAGCCAGTTTTCCCTTTACGACACCGGCCTGCGTTAAGCTCGGTTCCGATTGGGCCTTTGAAATGCCAAAATCGCTTATTTTTACCTCTCCCTGATAAGAAATCAGCAAATTTTGGGGACTGATGTCGCGATGAATGATTTTAAACGGCTCACCGGTGGTTTCGTCTTTTTTGTTATGAGAATAATCCAGGCCCTTGCAGATTTGCGACATAATAAACACGGCTATATCTACAGGTAAACCGCGATTTAAGACTTTAAGCACTTCTCCCAGGTTTTTCCCGTCAATGAATTCCATGGCGATAAAATACGCGTTTTCAATATTGCCGTAGTCAAATATCTGAACCACATTCGGATGTTGTAATAAGGCGGCCACCCGGGCTTCGCGGGTGAACATTTTTATAAAATCTTGATTTCCGGCAAGATGTGGTAAAATGCGTTTGACTGCAACTTTGCGACGAAAGCCGTCTTCGCGGACGTAATCCGCTAAAAACAGCTCGGCCATCCCACCACGGGCAACCTTTTGATGCAACTGATAAGGGCCGATACGGTCCATTTTTGCGATATCCGCCTGCATCCTAAGCGTCCGGGCTTTGGCACTGCGGTCCAATACAAACACACCGGCACCCAACAAGATTAACGTCCCCAAGACGCCGGTAAAATATAAGAACCGCAATTGATTAAGGTCGCTATGAAGTCGAGCGGTAGATTGAATAATGCCAACCTTTCCAATTTCTACATCTGAAAAATTAATCGTTTTAAAAAAACCAACGACACCTGTTTTGTCCGGCAGCTTTCCAGATACGATTTTGATGCCGTCCTGCATAAGGATTGGTTTTTCATCAAGCAGCGGATCGAATTTTCGATTCATCAATTCTGCTTTTGTATGCGCCAGAATGTTATTTTGGTGATCCAAGATAACCGCATATTTCAAATCTTTGACATTCTGTAATTCTTTGACGGCAACATTGAGCGATAAAATATCCTTTTCTAAAACGAAAGGACCGATTTTGGATTCAAGACTTTGGGCCTGGGTAATTCCTTGCTGCAAAAATGCATCATTTTTGCGTTCAAAAGCAGAATGGTAAAACAAATAGCCGGCAATGTTGATCAGAAGCCAAACCGCCAGACAAATCGCTGCCTGTTTGGGGTTGCGTTCAATAAATTTTAAATTGGAAATGCGCTTCATGCTTCTCGAGACTTTGGTAAAGGTGCTCGTTGAAATTTCCTTGACTTTCACCGCTGTCATGGTTGCAATTTCACTGACCAGCATGGAACACCTCCTTGCCATCCGCGATTAAAAATCAGGCGGTCAGCTTTTTGATAATCTCAGTGCAGCGTAAAATGATCCGGCGTTTGAGCCAGAATAAATCGTCTGATTTTGTAAGGGGCTGCGTTTCCCTTGCGGGGTTATCCGCAACGGAGTAAATATTTGATTTTTGTTTCCAGGTTCGGCTTGTCAGAAAATGGTCCAGATTTGACTGCTTGAAAATTGTTGCGGATAACTGGTTGCGGGTTCCGCACAACGGGCAGACGACAGGGGTCCTTTTTGCACCGGTATCAATTTCGGCTGTTGAGTGGCTGAAATTTAAAATCTTTACCAGAGATGCTCTGATCGATTGGTACCGGAATAGAATAATCAAAACCAATAAAAACAAACCGCTGACAACAGCGAAGATCGTAAAAATTTTCCGCGTCTGAATCGCCTCAGGGGTTGATAAGCCGATAAAAATTTCACCAATCTTGGTGCCGGCATAGGTGATGTCAGAGACAAAATTTATAATTTTAGCATGGCTGGCAAAGCCCCCTTCCCGAATTGACACTTCTGCATCGGAGCGATCTGTTGCGGTCATATCCGGCATAAGATGACCGGTGCCGGTAAAGGCCACAACCTTATTGCGATGATCAACCACAGAGACGTAAATGACACCAGATCTGTTGGCGGCCTCGGTTAGCAATTTGTGGACAGACTGGGAATCCCTTTCCAAAAGGGGCAGGCTGGCAAGATTCGCAAACTCATTCGTTAATTCAACACCTGAGTTTTTTAAGCGGTTTTTGAGGTGATTGACGCGCAGGCTCAAAATTGAGTAAGCAATCAGCATGGCCAGCCACCAGACGACCACACCCAGAATCACATAACGCCAGTTTAGACGTCTGATGAATTGCTGGATGGAATCCATGAGGCGTTTTTCCTCCTCCTGTTAACCGGTCATGGTTAAGCTGTTTTTGCCCTTTTGAATCGTTTGCGAGGATCGGTTTGAAAAGGCAGCGACTGCTTTCAACATTATTAAATTATTATGGTGTAGAATCAATGTCAAGCAAATTAACTGCCTTAAATTTATACCATTTGAGTTCCCAATGCGCCGAATGAGGTTTCAATATTTCACCATTGGGGGTGAATATGATAATATATTTGACAAGCAGACAAAAATAGGCCTAATGATTATCAGCGCAAGCATTGATATCAGGCGACCGGACGTAAGGCTCAAAGATAAATAACTGTCGACGGCATTTCAGAATCGACTTTAGTCTCCGAGGGCTGCTATGTTATCTGATGTTATTTTTCCATCTCGAGTGGATCGGCATTCAAATCTTCTACAGGTTCTGATTTTTTTCATTTTCCTCGGTACGGGTTCTCTTGTTTTGAGTGCCTGTGCGTCCAATCAAACGACAACGCCACCATCGCATAAAAATCTTTTTCGCTCTGAAGACTATGTTGTTTATCAGCTAAAGACGCTCCAATCACCTGCAGAACTGGCAGCAAAGTTTCTGGGCGGCCCCCAGCACGCCTGGATAATTGAGCAAGCAAATCCGGATATTCGTTTCCGACGGGGCAATGCTGTTGTGATTCCGCTAAAAGAGCGAAATCGGGGAGGTCTAAGCGCAGATGGATTTCAAACCATCCCCATATTGACGTATCATCGGTTTGCTGAAAATTGCAGCTCTCCATTGTGTATGCCGAGTCGCACCTTTGATCGTCAAATGCGTTATTTGAAGGAAAACGGGTATCACGTGATTACCGCTGAAGAACTCCTCGCCTTTCTCGAATATCGTCGGGGGCTTCCCCAAAAATCGGTGCTGATCACCATGGATGATGGCTATCGCTCCGTTTATAGTATTGCGTATCCGATTCTTGATAAATACGGGTTTAAGGCGACATTGTTTGTTTACACAAGCTTTGTTGGCGTTTCAAAAATGGCCATAACCTGGAACCAGCTCAAAGAAATGAAGGCCAATGGCTTTACCATCGGTTCGCACACCATTTATCATAGCGACTTGACGCAGCTAAAACAAGAAGAGACAGAGCAGGCGCATTTGACGAGGGTTAAAGAAGAGCTCTTTGGTTCCAAAAAAATCATCGATCAAAAATTGGGCCAAGACACCTATTTTTTGGCATACCCGTTCGGTTATTATGACCAAAGATCGATTAAAATGGCCAGGCAAGCGGGATATAAAATTGCCATGTCCGTGAAAAGAGGCAGCAACCCCTTTTTCGCAAATCCAATGACGTTGAGAAGAGATCAGATATTGGCAAAGGACATGCAGTCCTTCATTTCAAGGCTAAAAACGTTCAATCCTCTTATACTAAAGTGAGGAAACCATGAAAAACATGTCAGGAATTATCAGCGTTGTCCTTTTGGTTTTACTGCTGGCCGGGTGCGCGATAATGGGCACCAAATCCCCGCAGACACTTGCAAAAGAGTATACGGCCAAAGCACAGCAGTTCGAAAAACAAGGGGATCTGGTTGAGGCTTTGAAGCAATACAAACTCGTGCTTACCGTCGACCCCGACAATCAATTGGCCCGGCAGAAAATAGCAGCGCTTGAACCTCAAATGCTCAAGCTGGCTGAG
Source organism: uncultured Desulfobacterales bacterium (assembly GCA_947259495.1). Lineage (GTDB taxonomy): Bacteria > Desulfobacterota > Desulfobacteria > Desulfobacterales > JAHEIW01 > JAHEIW01. Next base: position 41,810 of record CAMYLV010000004.1, read on the forward strand.
AAGCATTATAAAGAGGGGCTCAAATTCTATAACAGGGGCCAGTATGCGCCGGCGCGCAAAGAATTCTTAACGGCCCTGCGTTATAACCCCGATCACACCAAAGCCAAAACGAGGCTGGCGGGTACGAGCAAAGATATGGAGCAGGTCAAAAGATATATTGTGCACACCGTTCAGCCCGATGAGAGTATCTCCACATTAGCTGAACGCTATTATGGCGATTACCGAAAGTTCCATCTGATTGCGGAGTACAACGAACTGGCAGATCCCACCCGGGTTGCGGTCGGCCAGGATATTAAAATTCCTGTCATTGAAGGAATTCCGATTATGGCGGACCCCGACGAAATACAATCGGAGGAGGGGGCGTCTGCGGAAACATTGCCTGGCGAAATCATAACGGTAAAACGATATATCATCCATACCGTTCAACCCGAGGAAAGCCTTTCCAAGCTGGCCATGATGTATTACGGCGATTACAGCAAATTTCATGTCATCGCCGAATTTAATAACCTAGGAGATGGAACCAGCGTAAGAGTCGGGCAGGAGCTCAAGATCCCTGAAGTTGAAGGCGTTCCTTTTCAGGTTACGGGCAAGGTGGCCGAAACTCAAACGGTCACAACCGCCAAGGTTGAGCCGGTGCCTGAAACACCCGACGAGAAACAAAAAGAAGCGGAAATTAGCGCAAAGCCTGACACCCCCGAAGATCAGTCGATGAACTATCGCAAGCTCGGAATCGAGCTATATGAGAACAAGGAATATGCAGCTGCTATTGCTGAATTCGACAAAGTTTTAAACGTCAACCCTGCCGATCAAATGGCACGCGATTATATGGCCCTGGCTTATTTGGAAAAGGGGCGGCAATCATTTGGAAACAAGGCTTACGCGGCAGCCGAAAAGGAGTTTGAAAGATCCCTGATATACAATCAGAACTGCCCCGATTGTCAGACATACATCGCTCAAATCCAAAAAGAGAACCGCGAAGCTATCCATAAAGACGCCATTGTGCTATACAATGAAAAGAAATTCAAGGAAGCCATTGCTAAATTTGAAGCCATTGCCAAAAACGACCCCGATGATAAGCAGGCACGCGCGTACTTAGAAAAATCTCATTTCGAACAGGGGTTGCGTCTGTTCGGCAAAGAAGAGTATTTGGCTGCCAGAGATGAGTTCCAATCGGCGCTGCAATACAACAAGAATTGCGAGCAATGCAAAAAAAATATCCAAAAGAGTGAAGATATTTACAAGGAAGTTCACTACGAAAAGGGCCTTGCTTACTTCGGGGATCAAAAATTGGCGGAAGCCATTCAGGAGTGGGAATCTGTCTCGGCAGTCGATCCGAATTACAAAGACGTTAACAAAAACCTCACAAAGGCCAAAACGCTTTACGAGCGACTGGAAAGCATCAAGCGCAGCAAAACCCAGGAAAACACCCAGTAAGGCGTCTGGTTTCAGATGACAGAAGTCAGATTGAAGAAAACAGATTGCATTAGGTGTCGTTGGACGAAGATGATTTTTCGATAATCAAAATAGAGATTTACTTGATTTGATAACTGCCACTTAGGATATCTGTATTTTGGCTAAAGTTTGGATCAATATATCGGTACCTGGGTAATATTTTGTTTTCTGTCAATTTTTCCAAAAATATGTTGATTTTTCTTTATCCTTTCCATAACAATCTATTCACAACGATCTGAGGGGTTGATAGCAAGACTTACGCATCTGTGGGGTACAATGCAATGTGTCTTTAACAATGAGCCAAGTTGCCTTTGATGGTGGCTTGGCTTTTTTATTGGTGTTAGGAGGCAGGGAATGGATAGGATATGTCTACCACAGATAGTGCAATGGCGCATTTTTATATTTTCGACAATCTTGGCTTTGATGGGTTTTTTTTGTGCCGAGCAACTGAATGCTGATATTTATCAATGGGTTGATGAAAATGGCGTAAAACATTTCAGTAATGCGCCTCCGGCTAATGCCGGAAATGCTAAAATCGTGTTTGACGAGCACCAACACGATGGAGCCGCCGATGAAAATCGCGTTAAGACCGATCAAAAAACGATAGATGCGCTCATTGAAGAAATTAAAAAAAAAGAACAGCAAGCCAAAGCCATTGTGGAGAAACAAAAAAAATTCATGAATGTAAAACAAAATCAACAGTCTTTGTTCGGTTCTAAATGTTTTGGTCCCTCTTACAGTATTCAACAGGGCCGGGGTGTGCGTCATGGAATTGTTCCAAGGTATCTTATGCCAGGCGAATTCGACGATCTTTTAGAGCTATTCGAAAGTTTAAAGGGTGACTGGTATGGAGCTGCATGGGAACGGACTTGTAAAGATATCAACGGCGAAGTGTATCAAGAGATAAACAATTATACAATTAAGTCAGAAGGTACAATACATTCAAGGGGCCAGTTTATTTTAAAGAGTAACTTATATTCTCGGGAAAGTAACAGCACGCACCTTGAAGCACTTCCTCTTTATTTAGATCCCAAAAAACTAACAACCCAAGAGGGTATTTCAGTCTCGGATCTTGAATTAATCTCAGTATCATCAGATCACCTGGTTTATGTTCAAAAAGGAGCAACTTTATTGCCAGGCATCGGTGATCAGGTGGCACTTCGAAAAGATAGGGAACGCGAATTTGTGACTACCATCATAAAAACAGGAATAAATTCTTTTTCATTTGAAAGATTATTTTATACTAGTGGAAAGCTGAAAACAATCAATGCCTGGCATCTCGAAAATAATTAGAATTTTCAGTATTTGGATATCTGTAATTTTGGTATTTTTCAGGTACTCTCATCAGCACTTTTAAATCCATGAAAAACCTATGATATCAATTTTATATCTCAACTGTAATAATCCGCTAATTCCGTTTCGTTCCAAGATTGTATATTAGAGGGGGCAATCGACACTTTCACTGAATTGTATATGTCGGCTATCCAGGTAAAATATTTGGGTAGCCGATTTTTTTCAGATTAGTATTTCTTATTTTCAGATTAGTATTTTTTAGTTGCTCTGCTCTATATACAATAATTGGATTATTAAAGTGTGGTAGGAAGAAAAATAAAAGTTCCGATAGGAAGTTGGCTAAAGTCTCTTATTTGATTACCGCTTAACAGTTTTTTGGATGGCAGGTAATAGATTGTTTTTTGATCCTTGTATTTGAGGCCCGCAATACGAAAGGCGGTTCGATCTTTATTTAGTTTATAAGGTCCTTGGTATCCGATAATCAGTCTGGTTTTAGCCGGCAAATCATCCCAATCGTTTATCATTGAGCCGGGCTTTATTTTACCGGAGGGCAAAAAATAGATCGTTGTTTCATGATCATACGATTTTCCCGCAAGAGACCATGCCGTAATTCCGTTCGAAATGGTCTTTATAATGCCGTTGTCTTTTAACAATTCAAAGCGGCTTTCATAGTTAAGCCGCACAACCGTTTTCGCGGGTACGCGGTTCCAGCCGACTTCATCTGCAACTTGATCACCTGTATATTGGCGTCCGTTTGGGAATTTGTATACCGTTGTGGTGCTATCGTAATCTTCTCCGGCAATAGCCCAGGCGGTATTCCGCCTGGATATGACATTCGCTTCGTCAGGCTGAGGATCAATTTTGTGCTGGCCATAGAACACTTCAGAAAGTTGGACATCAGCCATGAGTCTACCGGCACGCACATCGGGATCATAGGGCCAGGTCGGCCCTAGTCCAGCTTTGGTGCGCACAAAGTTTTTTGCGCAGCGCTTGCGCCCGCGGTGAACCTCTTTAAACCACCGGTTCGGCAGACCATAGGCTACCTGGCTGTGGGTCAGAACCGACCGATCATACAGATCATATACGTCTTGTAAAATTTCAATCAATATACCTGCCGATCGATACTGTTTTTCAGAGATGGGAGCGTAATGATGACCTACTAACTCAATTCCAATCGAAAGCTTGCTAATATGCGTATCGCCATTCCACATGCTGCGACCAGCATTGTCGGCTACATATTTCTTGTCCAGAATACGATAAGTACGTCCGTTGCGTGCGATCACATAGTGGGCATGACCGCCATTGGTGCGTCGCCCATTTCGCAAATGTTTCCCTTTAGAAACGACTCTCAGCGTTGTTTTAAGGCTAAGCTCTGAAGTGTGAACTATAATATATTTTGTCTTTTTGCGTTGGACTTTCATGTAGCTGGGATTCAATCGCGAACGGAAATCTACTATGGAACGCTGGAAGTTATAGCGCTCGGTCTGGGTGAAGGCGGCTGATAAAGAAGGCAAGTTGAAAAGAAAGATGATAAAGATCGATACACTAATTACGAATTGTTTATTGTCCCACAACCTTCGAAACATCATATAGTCATATCTATCCAAATCAGAAGCACCCAACTCAGTTAACCAAATCCAGAATACATAAATACACAATCATATGGAAAGTTACCAAAAATTTCTCAATATTTCAAATAGCTATCAAGCAACTGCAGAACCTGATTTGGAATTTATTTTTTGATTGGAGAATTTTATATTGTGTTGTCTAATATTTATGCCCTTTGAACCTTAACGGATGTTCTAAAAAAGCACGATATTCACAATTTTGGAACTTGTAAAATATTGAAGACTTGCTTAAGCATGTTGATATGTAATAGTTCATGATATGAAATAGAGAATAAAAACTTATTAATTTTTCAAAAGGGCTTAAAAATAATGGCTAATTCTACGGATCAGTTAATTTTTGATGTTGATTTTGCACGCAAACAATTTCCTTTCTTTGATATAAACCAGTCTGATGAATGGGCTTTTTTTGATAATGCAGGCGGCACATTTCCTTGCAGGCCCGTGGTTGATAAACTTGAGCATTTTTACAAAAATAATAAGGTTCAACCTTACGGCGATAATGCACTTGCTCATGCTGCAGGAGAGCAGATGGACAGAGGTAGAAAAGTGATTTCAGATCTATTGGGTGTCGCTATGGATACTATCACCATAGGTCCATCGACTACCCAGAATTTGAATACATTGAGCAATGCCTGCACTGGATTTCTCTCAAAAGAAGATGAGATCATTATTTCAGAGCAGGACCATGAGGCCAATATCGGTGGATGGGAAAGGGTTGCAAAGCACACCGGAGCAACCTTGAATTTGTGGAAGGTCAATGAAAGTGACGGCGAACTTGATTTAGCATACTTGGAAAAATTACTTAACAATAATACCAAAATCATTTGTGTTACACACAGCTCTAATATTATCGGAACAGTGAATCCCATCGATCAAATCATTGATATGGGACACAGTTTTGGAGCAAAAGTTATCATTGACGGAGTTTCCTACGCACCTCACCGGTGGCCTGATCTATCGGATACCAAGGCTGATGCATATTGTTTTTCTACATATAAGACATATGCAACTCACCAAGGGATCATGTATGTATCACCAGGTTTTTTAGAAATGTTGGAGCCCCAGTGTCATTTTTTCAATGCTTACCGGCCCTGGTCACAGCTGGATGCAGCAGGACCTGACCATGCCGGAATTGCGGCCCTTGCCGGGCTTGGAGACTATTTTGAAATACTTTATGATCATCATTTTGAAAAAGCTGATTTGCCCTTGAATATAAAAGCATCAGTGGTTTCTAATCTGATGAATAGCCATGAAACATCATTATGTAAGGTATTGTTAGAAAGACTTACGCATTTGCCAACGAGAATATTCGGAAAAAACAGCATGCAGGGCCGGGAGGCTAATATTGCCCTGATTTCAGAAAATCATACATCGGCTCGGTTGAGCACCTTGATCGGTAAAAAGGGTATAGCAACCAAGCATGGTCATTTCTACGCCTACCGAATCTTAAAAAAAATGGGTCTTAACCCAGATGACGGTGTTCTTAGGTTGAGTTTTGCCCATTATAATACCATGAATGAAACCGTGCGGCTTATAAATGCATTAACTAATATTTTGGTAAAAGCGTAAACGGCCCAGGCATTGCATTGCCAAATTAGCATATCTGCAATACGGGTGAACCTGTAATCAATATATCTCAACTTGGTGTTTCAGTGTGATAATGACAGCACATCTGATTTTTCGATGAATCATTCTCCTTCCAGATGATTTGATACTCAAAGGATGGTATGTCAAAATAATACATTTTATAATTGGCAAACATCAGGCACAAGCTTTCCTTGGCGTCAGCTTTTCCGCTGGGGCACCATTACCGGGCTGTTCTTGGCTGGCAGTGCTGAGGGTGCATGCACTGAGAAATGGCTTGAAAAGATCTGGTAAGAGAGGTATTTTCAAAACGCACGAAAAAGTTGGATTCAAGCAGGTATTGGAACGGTCTGATGGTGTTTTGGGCTTTGCCAAAACAAATATCCGCTTTGAAGAGAGAGAATTTGATCGAAAATTGGCAAATAGGCATGCGGAACTGGTTTTTTGGAAAAAGTGTCGCATAATTCAGATTTACGTGAAAGGAGGTTAATTCTATAGGAAAACTCTAATTGGTGGCGCAATCGCAGCGGCATTGGGCATCATTGGACTTGTCATTTGGTGGGGACAATTTTTAATGGTTTTGTACGGAATTATCCCTGCGATGCTTCTGCTGGGCGGTTCTTTAGCCATTTATCTGGGCTTTGACGAACTTAGAGATACATGGAAATCGGATGAAGCTACCGAATCCTCCTCTGAAGGTAGTGAAGGCGAGGGTGCAGGTGAAGAAGTAGAGCAATATAAAAAAGAAACTGACGATCTTAAAGAGGAGATCGAAACCCTCAAGAAGGAATAACCGTTTTTCGGTTGGAAAACCATCAGAGCCCGGTATGCTGGCATGCCGGGCTCTGTTTATTATAGCATCGAAAATCTCAGCCCTCTGGATCGGATCATAGGTCACCCGCTTTAATATAATCCAATGCCGTGGGGTACTGGAATAATGGAATGTTGGAATATTGGGTTTGACAGAATGAGATTTGTTTTAATAAGCGCCCCTCATCGAAAATTAAAATCAGAACATCATCCGTTTTTCATACCCAAAATTCCATTATAGCGCTAAAGCTTCACTTCGTGCCCACTATTACATTATTCCATGGTGTACTTAACTGCAAACACCACACTTCCGAGGTGAAATAAAAACATCACCTTCCGGCAAGAAGTTTTTACTTTTGTTTGGAATGTTTGATAGCGGTTGTGGCCAGGAAATCCGCCATTATACTATTTTAGTATGATATAAAAGAGGAAGGTCAATTTTTAAAAAATTTAATTTAGGAATGATAAGTTTCAAAATGACCCATTAATTGGAACCGTCATATCTTGGAGGATTCTTTGACGTTATAAAACCTTTGATATCTGGTACCTTTCCTATAGGTAGATGTTGGGGAACATTACGCTAATCCCGAGTCCCTGTCGCTTTTCTCTGTCTTCTGTTTTCTGATCTCTGATGCCCGGGCACTGAGCCGTTATTGCCTATGGCTTAAATTACTTCGTAAAATTCGGCGCTCGCCGCTCCAGAAATGCCGAGATTCCCTCTTTGGCTGCGTCCGTGCAGGCAATTTCGCCAAAGCCCCTGTAACCGATCTCAAGGGCATCATTGAAATTTTCGGCCGCCGCACTTTCCCGGATCACTTTCATGGTTAACGCCACTGCTTCTTTGCTCAACGCCCGTTTGCCCGCTTTGGGTTCATCGGGGATATTCAATTCCGGCAGGTCAACCTTGCCTTCCGGTACGCGGCCAATTTTATCCTGCAGGTCGCTGACCGCTTCGACGGCTGCTGAGATCAATGATGGATAATCATCCACGATCTGTCTCACCATGCTGATTTCAGCAGCTTCGCTGGAATTGAGCGGACGCCCCAGACAAATCATTTCATGAAACAACTGCGCCCCCCCGGGCCATTTGCGATAGGGCACGACGCAGCCGCCGATACCCGGCAGGATACCCAGGGTGATCTCGGGGAACTGAAAGCTTGCATTTTTCGTCGCTACGATGCCATGACAGCGAATCGCCACCTCCAGACCGCCGCCCAGGGCAAAACCGTTGACCGCGGCGACCACCGGTTTTTTCATTTGATCCATAAAGACCTGCACGTTGGCACAATCTCTGGCATATTGGGCCGAAGCGGCAGCATTGCCCAGCATTTCCGGAAATTTGCCGATGTCGGCACCGGCAGAAAAGGCGGTTGTTCCGTAACCGGTGATAACGAAGCCTTTGACTGCGGTATCATTTTCGAATTCTTTTAGAACCGACAATATTTCATCGGTCAACTCAGCATTGAGGGCATTCATGGCCTGGGGACGCCGGATGGTAATGACCTTGACCCCATTGACGTCATCCACCAGAATAAAGCGCTTAAAATCCTGATAAGCTGAATAGCTTTGCTGCGGCATCGGAAAACCTGGTCTCTCAGACTGGAACTTATCCATGATTCGCTTGACTTCGGCTTCACCCAGATCCCGCATCAGATCCAACGGCCCCTGGCGGAACCCCAACGCTACCTGACAGCCAAAGTTCAAATCTTCCTTGGTTCCGATCCCACGGTCGATAATATCGAAAGATTGTGAAAAAAGGATGCCCAGCAGCCGATCACGGACCGATAACTTCAACTCTTCGGGAACTTCCACCGGGCTGCCGGGGCGGTGAGTAAGCCAGCGGTCCACCGATGCCAGTACAGACGCGGGTTGGTAATGGGCGCCTTCTTCCATTTGCAGGCTGTTGGTTTCGATAATGATCGGATTGCCGTTGGCCAGGTTCAAGACAAAAAACGGCCCGGCGAATACGAACTCTTCGGCAACCTTGTCAATCTGGCTGGCCGTTGCCCAGTCCAACAAATAGGCAGACTCGTTGCACCAGTTGTCGAAGATGCGGTCCAAAACAAAACAGATGGCATTATCGGTGATAATGGGCACTTTACCGGTTTTGGCAAAAAACCAGAACAGGTAATCCAGCGTTTCCTGACTGCCTTTTTCCCAGGCGATGACTTCAACCGGAAGACTGCGCCAGGCCGGAGCAAAAAAGTGGGTAATCGACGTGCGTTCCGGCTTTTGCATGTTTTGAAATATTCGGTCGGCCGGGATCGAAGACGTGTTGGAGGTGATAATGGTGTTGTCACTGACGATATTTTCAACAGTTTCAAATATTTTCTGTTTAAGTGGAATGGCTTCAGTAGCTGCCTCGATCACCAGCTGGCAATTTTTTATTTGCCGGTAATCGGTTGTATAAACAATATTTTTGCGAACGGCGGCTGCGTGCTCGGGTTTCATCTTTTTTTTCTCTATGGCTTTTTCAGTATAGCCAACGATCCGTTGCTCGGCCTGTTTGAGGGGTTTTTCAATTACATCCACCAGATACAGTTTGCTTTGCGGCAGCGCACTTTTGAGATAATACCCGATATCCGGGCCGATGGTTCCGGCACCGATCACGGCGATCTCAGTGGGCAGGGGGCTGGCGGGTTCAATCAGCAGAGGGTTTAATGTCGTGCGGTAGAGATTTTTTACAGCTTCCATAATGGCCTTTCCTTTCTTTATAGTGGTTGTTAAAAAAAACGTTTCGTTATTCTATAGGGGTTGTCAAAAAAACGTTCCGATATTCAAACGTTTTTTTCTATAACCACTTATGCCCCACTTCCGTATATCGGAACACTATTATGAAAAGCGGTACAACGTTTTTTTCTACAACCACTTATACCCCAATTTCGTAATCCGGAACAATATTATGAAAAGCGGTATAAACTAATATCTCCACTTTTATAATGAATAATGACGCGATGGCTTTTTGCATTCGGATAATTTGCTTGACACGTTTTTGTATACCGTATACAAAAGTGTGTCAAGTCAGTAAACGTGCTCATTTCCGAAAAGATAGCGGTTTCAATCACCACCTTGCCGTTTCGCAATTTATCCAGACAATAAGGTCACAGTTGCCGATGGGCTCTGATAATCTGCAAGATTATGCACATCCATTTTTGCCAGTTCAAAAATTCCACCAAAAATGTCATCAAAGAAAAAGATATTAAAACCCGGGAGGGACATATCATGAAAGTGCTGGTCAGCGACAATCTCGGAGAAGCGGGCATTAAATTGTTTGAAGCGGAGCCTGGTTTTGAGGTGGATGTGAAGACCGGTCTCGAACCCGATGAACTCAAAAGCATTATCGGTGACTATGATGCGCTGGTGATCCGCAGTGCCACTAAGGTTACCGCTGATCTCCTTGAGGCTGCCGACAAACTCAAGGTTATCGGGCGAGCCGGAATTGGTCTGGATAACGTGGATATCCCGGCTGCAACCAAACAGGGCGCCCTGGTGATGAATACCCCGACTGGTAATGTGATAACCACCGCTGAACACACGATTGCGATGATGATGGCTTTGACCCGCAATATTCCCTGGGGCACTTCGACGCTGAAGGACGGCAGATGGGAAAAAAAGAAGCTTCAGGGCCGCGAAATTTATAATAAGGTGCTCGGGGTCATCGGCTTTGGCAAAATCGGATCCATTGTCGCCGATAGGGCCCGCGGTTTAAAGATGCAGGTGATCGTTTACGATCCTTATATCCCGGCCGAGCTGATTGAAAAAGCCGGTTTTGAAGCCGTTTCCATTGAAGATTTATATGCGCGCTCGGATTATGTTACGGTGCATGTACCCAAACTCAAAGACACCGTGGGCTTGCTTGATAAAAAGGCGTTTGATCAAATGAAAGACGGGGTCATGATCATCAATTGCGCCCGCGGCGGGATTGTCTCTGAACCTGATCTGAACGAAGCGCTCAAATCAGAAAAGGTGGCCGGGGCTGCCCTGGATGTGTTTGAGATCGAGCCCCCTGGAATTTGCCCGCTGTTTGAGATTGACCGGGTTATTTGTACGCCGCACCTTGGGGCTTCGACTCTGGAAGCCCAGACCAATGTGGCGGTTATGGTTGCCGAGCAGGTCATTGCCTATTTGAGAGATGGAACCGTAATCAATGCCGTGAACGTACCGGCAGTCAGTGGTGATTTGCTTGAAAAACTGAATCCGTATTTAACCCTCGCGGATCGCATGGGTTGTTTACTGGCCCAGTTATCACAGGGAGCCATCAAAGAAGTGCTGATCGAATATGCCGGTGATTTTGATGTACTGGAACTGTCACCGGTCACCACTGCGGTTTTAAAAGGCCTGTTGACCCCCATGATCAAAGACGATGTCAATTTCGTCAATGCGCAGGTGCTTGCAAAGGAGCGCGGGATTAAGGTTACAGAATCCAAAATTGCCGAATCTGAGGAATATATTAATTTGATTACGGTCAGAGCCATATCCGATAAAGATGAGAACCTGGTTGCCGGAACGATATTCGGGCGCAAAAATCCACGCGTGGTCAACATCAACAATTTCCGGCTCGAACTGGAACCGGCCCATCGTTTTATCTTAATTCATAATCACGACAAACCCGGTGCCATTGGCAGCATCGGGACACTTCTGGGTGACCACAGCATCAATATCAGCCGGATGCGGGTGGGTCAGGAAGAGGGTTCCGATAAGACCATGATTTTTTTACGAACCGACACGCCGATTCCGGAAGATGTGATAGAGAAAATGAGAGAATTGCCGCTGATGATCAGCGTGGCATCTTTTGAGCTTTAATTAAAATGCATTGATTTATTTTTCACCACCGACCCGCCCGCCGCGCCTTGCTCGCATGGCGGGCGAGCGGCCACAGAGCCCACAGAGAAAATAACAAGAAATAATTTTATTAAGTTCATCTTACAAAGAGAATTAATCTCTGCGATCTCTGTGTTCGCTGTGGTTAGTATCCTGGAAAAATAGCCTTTTCTGTATGGCGTTTAATTGGAAGGAATTGGGATAGTGAGCAAAAGCAAGAGAAGATTATTGCTGGGTAATGAAGCGATTGCGCGCGGTTTGATCGAAAGCGGATGTGCCATTGCAACATCTTACCCGGGAACACCGGCATCGGAGATTCTTGCGGCGGTGGCCTTTTTTCAAAACCAGGAGTCGCTTCCCATACATACCCAATGGGCGGTCAACGAAAAAGTTGCCTTCGAGGTTGCATATGCCGGCTGTCAAACCGGTCTGCGTGTTGCGGTCAGCATGAAGCAGGTGGGTTTGAATGTGGCCTCTGACCCGCTCATGAGTGCGGCTTACCTGGGAGTTAAGGGGGGATTTGTTTTAATCAGCGCCGATGATCCCGGGCCCCATTCTTCACAGACCGAGCAGGACAGCCGGCTGATGGCCATGTTTGCCAAAATACCGGTGCTGGACCCGGATTCCCCCCGTCAGGCCAAAGAACTGATGGGGATTGCATATGACCTTTCTGAAGCTTATCAGATACCCGTGATGGTGCGTCCAACCACCCGGGTGTGTCATTCCCGGCAGGATATCGCACTAGGTGCGATTCCGAAAACAAAACGTGCAGTTAATTTTGAAAAAAATCCGGCACGCTGGGCGGCCACACCCAAGTTTAGACTGCAGCTGCACGGAGAGCTGGAAGAAAAACTTAACGCCATCGCGAAATATCGGCCAACCGCACCGAAAAAGCTCAACCGCACGAGCAGAGCTACGCGCGCTATTATCGCCTCGGGGGTAGCGGCCGCCCATATCAAAGACATTTTGAAGGAGTTGAAAATCTGGTCAAAGATTCCTTTTTATCAGGTCGTTCAACCCTTTCCGCTGCACAGCAAATTTATCGATCAAATGATCGAGACCTATGAAGAGATTTTGGTCATCGAAGAGACCATGGGTGTCATCGAAATGCAACTCGCAGACCGCTATCGCGTCAAAGGCAAAATGTCCGCCACGGTGCCAAAGGTCGGCGAACTCAGTCCTGAGAAGATTCAGCAGATCGTCACTGATTTTGCCGGGCTCAAATCTGAGGTTTTTTCAATTAAGTCACCTCCGAGCCGGCGACCGACACTGTGTCCGGGGTGCCCGCATCGCGCCAGTTTTTTTGCCATAAAAAAAGCAGCGCCTAAAGGGATCTACACCAGTGACATCGGGTGTTACACATTGGGGCTTAATATGGGAGCAGTTGATACGGTCCTTTGCATGGGGGCAGCCATCAGTCAGGCCTCCGGATTTTATCATGCCTATAAAAATGAAAAAAAACGACCGGACATCGTCGCCACCATCGGTGATTCGACCTTTTTTCACGCAGGCGTTCCGGCTCTAATCGACGCGGTGGTCCAGAAAGTTGGTTTTGTGCTCGTCATCTTAGACAATCGCACAACTGCCATGACCGGCAATCAGCCCACACCGGCCACCGGACAGGGCGCCTGTGGAGAGCCTACAGGGATCGTCGATATTCGTTCGCTGGTTGAGGGCTGCGGCGTAAAATTCATCCGTGAAGCAAATCCTTATGAACTTAAAAATTTTATCCCTCTCCTCAAAGAAGCCGTAAAATACAGCCGGAAAAATGGCCCGGCTGTGGTGATCTCAAAATATCCGTGTGTCCTTCATCGGGCCAGACAGGGCGAATCCGGCGAGTCCATCCCGGTGGAAGTTAGCGATGCCTGCGACGGTTGCGGATATTGCATCAAGCATTTTGAATGCCCGGCTTTGATTTATCATGACGATGAAGACGATAAGCACGTCAGCATTGATCCGATCCTGTGCACCGCATGCGGCGTTTGTCTGAATGTTTGCCCCAAAGGGGCGTTCGTAGAAAAACAGTAAGTTTGGCATCCTGCAATTATGAATAAACGAAGGTTTTCCCATCGATTGTACATCTATGACCAGTTATTCGTTATTGGAAGTATTTTGTTTTTCTTTCAGATATCTTTAACAGTCAAAGAATAACCAATAACTATTAACTGCGAGTGAGGGAGCTATGAGCAAAGCAGTTAAACAGCAGATCCTGATCAGCGGTGTTGGCGGCCAGGGGGTATTGTTCATTACGGGCCTGCTGGCAGAAGCAGCCATCAATAAGGGATTAGCGGTTTTTACGTCGGAAACGCACGGCATGGCACAGCGCGGGGGAACGGTGGTCTCGCATTTTAAAGTGGGTGATTTTTCGAGCCCTTTGATCCGACCTTTTCAGGCGGATGGACTGCTGGTTTTAAAGGACGAAAATATCGCCCAGCACGGCTCTTTTTTGAGAGCCGGGGGTTGGGCGGTGGTGAACAGCAGCAATGACGTGAAAATCAATAAAGATTTAACTGCCAGCGCTGTCGACGCGGATAGACTGGCTCAGGAAATCGCGAATCCTAAAGCGCTTAATTTAATTGTGCTGGGATTGGCTCTGGCCAGGGCCGGTCGAAAAAGGCGGGACCGCATAAACCTTTTTTGCTCACTGGCGGACGTCAAAAAGGTTTTGCAAAAAAGATTCGGCGGACGCCAAAAAATACGGGATGCCTCTATCAAAGCGCTGGAAGCGGGGTATAAGGAATTGCGAAATTAAAAAATACCTAAATTGATCTAAAGTGGGAAGTGCCTGAAGTTATGGTGTCGCTTAGCTCTATCTTTCATAAAAAGGATAGAATTCCTCAACTTTAGGCATTTTAGCTCACTTTAGTCATTTTAGACACTTTAACTCACTTGATACTTTAGTTCACTCAATTATATGAGTGTTTAGATATCTGTTTTAGAGCTTGCCCAATACTTCCCTTGAAATAATGATCTTCTCAATTTCCTTGGTCCCTTCATAAATCTCTAAAACCTTGGCGGCGCGGTAAAAGCGTTCGATATCATAGTCGTTAAAATAGCCGTAACCGCCGTGCAACTGCAAGGATTCGTCGACGACTTCAACCGCAACATGACAGGCGTACATCTTGGCAATGGCCGTCAGCTTTGTATCCGGCTTGCCCTGATCCAGCAACCATGCTGATTTGTAGACCATATTGCGTGCCGTTTCGACCTTGGTTACCATATCGGCAATTTTAAACTGGGTACTCTGAAAAGCACCCAGCGGGCGGCCGAACTGCTGCCGGCCTTTGACGTGTTTGACCGCCATGTCCAGCGCACCCTGAGCCAGACCGACCCCGTGGGCGGCGACATAAGCCCGGGAATGATCGAAAAATTTCATTAGCTGGATAAAGCCGTTGCCTTCCACGCCGATCAGATTTTCGCGGGGGACCCGGCAGTTGCTAAAATAAACCGCGGCCGTGTCTGAAGCCCTGAGACCCATTTTACCGTGCATGGGTTCGGCTTTATAGCCCGCACGATCGGTTTCCACCAGAATTATGCTGTGCCGGCCGGTTTTGGATTGAGCATCCGGGTCGGTGAGGCAGTAAACCAGCATATGGGTTCCGACCGTCCCGTTGCCAATCATCACCTTGCTGCCGTTAATGACATAGTCATCGCCGTCTTTAGCTGCCGCTGTGGTGGCCGCAGCGGTGTCGCTGCCGGCATCGGGTTCAGTGATGGCAAAGCCTAAAATACCGTCAGCGTTAAAAAGCAGGGGCAGATATTTCTTTTTTTGCTCCTCGGTACCGAATAGAAGCAGCTCCTCGGCGCCGAACGATACCGAGCAGAGCTCCTGAGCGATGCCCGGATCCACTTTCCAGAACTCTTCAAGAACCAGGGCCTGTTCGAAAAAACCAAGTCCGGGCCCACCGTATTCCTCTGGAATGAAAAGCCCGATAAGATCCAATTCGCGCGCTTTTTTTAGAATTTCGGCCGGAAAAGTTTCGTTGATGTCATGCTCAAGGGCAACAGCCGGAAACTCGCCAACTGCAAATTCGCGGGCTGCTTTTTGAATATACTGTTGTTCTTTGGTTAGATCAAAATCCATGGGTCAGTCCTCTCTATAAATCTTGCTGAAATTTTTGCAAATATAGTTTTTAGGAAATTATTCCGAAGTCCTAAACCGGTATGGTGGAGTAGTGGAAAATTGGAACAATGGGTTTCGGAAAGCAGAAACACCCATTTCAGACCCAGCTTTCCATTATCCCAGCATTCCAGCGAGTATTCATTGCTTCGTCTAAATTTGTCATAAATGCATATTCAATTCCATTAATTTTAAAGCGGGATGTTGCCGTGCCGCTTATTCAGCTCGGGTCGTTGTTTGTGACGCAGCATTCTGAGCGCTTTGATCAACTGGGGCCGCGTTTCCTTAGGTTTGATTACACTGTCAACCAGCATATTGGATGCAGCATGATAGGGATTTGAATATTTATAATCATATGCTTCTATTTTTAGCTGTCGAAGCTCCTCAGGATTTTCAGCTGCCTGGATCTCTTTGCGAAAAATTAAATTCACAGCTGCGGCTGTATCGAGCACCACCAGTTGTGCGATCGGCCAGGCGAGCATGAGATCAACCCCCATGCCCACACAACACATGCCCATCACCGCGCCGCCGTATTCTTTGCGTAAAGCCAGCGTGATTTTGGGTACGGTGGCTTCTGAATAGGCATAGAGCATTTTGGCGCCGTGGCGGATAATGCCGGCATGCTCCTGAGCCACGCCGGGAAAATAACCGGGAACATCAACGAAATTAATTAAAGGGACATTGAAGGCATCGCAGAATCGGATGAAGCGGGCGGCTTTGTCGGACGCATCGACATCCAGACACCCGGCCTTTATGCGCGGTTGATTGGCGACGATTCCGACCGTATGACCTTCCATGCGGGCAAAGCCAACAATAATATTGAGCGCATATCTGCGCAGGACCTCAAAAAATGTTCCCTGGTCGACCACGCGTTCGATGACCTGGTGCATGTCGTAGGATTTTTTAAAGTCTGCCGGAACGATTTCTTTTAGCTTTTTATCGACGCGCTCGGGATCGTCATCGGTTTTTACCACCGGTGGGCTTTCACTGTTATTTGAGGGCAGATAACTCAGCAGTTTTTTAATGACGGCGATACACTCCTCATCGCTGTCGGCTACAAAATGCGCTGTGCCGGTTATCTCGCTGTGGACCTTGGCCCCTCCGAGCTCCTCCAGGCTGATGTCTTCACCGGTTACAGATTTGATGATCCCCGGGCCGGTGATAACCATATGGCTTTTGCCTTTTACCATGACGATAAAATCCGTTAGCGCCGGCGAGTATACAGCCACGCCCGCACTGGAGCCCATCATGCCGGTGATCTGTGGAATGAGGCCCGAGGCAGCCGTATTGCGGTAAAACATACCGGCAACGCCTTTGGATGCGAAAAAGCCTTCGTGCAGCCGGCCGCCTCCGGAGTCATTCAAAGCCACTAGGGGCGCTTTGACTTTTATGGCTTCGTCCATGATGCGGCAGATTTTTTGGCCGTGGATCGTACCTACGGATCCGCCCAGAACCGTGACATCCTGGGCATACGCAAACACCAGCCGGCCGTCTATGGTACCATAGCCGGTAACCACCCCATCCCCGGGCACCTTTTTTTCCTGCATACCGAAATCTATTGATTGACTTTCAGCGAGTTTGTTGACCTCCACAAAATTGCCCGGGTCGAAAAGCAGGTTCAGACGCTCTCTGGCCGTCAATTTGCCTCTATCATGTTGACGGTCGACGGCCTTTTGGCCACCACCGCTTTCGGCCTGTTGCTCTAAAGTCGCCAACCGGTCCAATTCACCTTGATGTGTTTTGGCTTTCGTCATAGCTATTTATCCTTTATGAATAATTAATGATTTTAGAGGCTTTAAAGAATCAATCAGGTTTTTTATGTTGTTCTGTTTTTCGTGGTATACTGCCATGGCTTGCAATCTGTATACTGTATACCAGATAAAGGTGTCAATTATTTCCTCAAGAAAGAAAATCATTTTTAGGATATGGGCAAAACGCTTTCATCCTGCGAGCGCCGTTGTTTGAAAATGGGTTGATTGTCGGCCAACAGTTAACTATAAATGCATGGCCTCAATAAAATTCAATTACTTTTAGAGGCCGGAGGTTATCTATGGCGCAAAGATTTTTAAAATTTTGTGTAACGCATTTACTTTTCCCGGTTCATAATTGGAAAAAATAAACTAGGTTGGCCGGTTTAGCTCGTTGAGCTAGCTGAGCCCGTAAAAAAGGAAAATATCTGATTTTTTAACCGGCAAACTGGCTAACGGGCTCAACCGGTATGAAGGAGGTAGCGATGGAACCAATAAAGTACAGCGCTGAAGATCTATTTGAATGGGTGACCAAAGAAGGTGAAGATTTTTTGTTGTTGGACGTTCGTGTCAATGAAGAGTTTGACCGCTTTAAAGTGGAAGGACCCTTTCTTTCCGAGGTGGTCAATATTCCCTATGTGGAATTCGTCGAACATGAAGAAGAAAGTGTAGCCAAAGTCCCCGGGGCTGAAAAAATCCGGATTGTCTGTGCCAAGGAAGGATCAGCCAAATATGTCGGCGATATCCTTATGAATCATGGATTCAAAAATGTCGGCTATCTGGAAGGTGGGATTAAAAACTGGGGCAATATGTTGGCTCCCAAACAGGTGGCATCTGAAGAGACGTACACGCTTTTTCAGTTCATTCGTCCGGGCAAGGCTTCTTGCAGTTACGGTCTCATCGCCGGCGATGAAATGGTTCTGTTCGACCCAACGCGAAACGTCAGTTTTTACAGAAGCTTTGCCGAAAAACACGGTGTCACGATCACCAAGACCTTTGAAACCCATTTGCAGGCCGATTATATTTCCGGCAGCAAACAAATTGCGTCCGAAAGCGGAGCGCAAATTTTCGGACATGAAAACGATTTTAAAGGTGCGGCTTTTCAATATCAGAATATCGCAGACGGTGCCGTTTATCCCTTTTCCCAAAATGGTCCTGATATCAGGGCCCTGCATATGCCGGGGCACACCCCGGGAAGCACTGCTTACCTGATCGATAACCGTTATTTGATTACCGGTGACACGGTCTTTATTGTATCGATCGGGCGCCCCGATCTCGGTGGCAAAGCCAAAGAGTGGTCAATACTGCTGTATGAAACCCTCAAATCGAAAATTGCAAATCTGGATGATGATCTCGTCATTTTGCCCGGCCACTTTATGGACTGGGGTGAAGCCAACCCGTCACAGATATTTTCAGATAAACTCGGCAACATTAAAGCCAGAAATGCCGACATTTACGGCATATCCAGCGAAGATGCGTTTATCGGGTTTATTGAAGGGAATATGCGCCCCCAGCCGGAGGTTTATGCTGAGATTCGCAAAGTCAATGCCGGTTTATTGGAAGTGGGCGCGGAAAAACAGGAAATAATGGACCTGGGCAAAAATGAATGTGCCGCCAGTGCACAGAAAGCGACCTGAACGCAGCCTAACTTTCCCCCTGGCGATTATTCTGTTCACGATTAATTCGACCCAAATTTAATGCTACCCCACAGGGGAGGACCATATTAAATGGTGCCTCCTCGTTTTTTTAATCCTTGTAGATAAAAATCACAGTCTAATGATAAAGTAATTATTTAATTAAAATATCTAATATACTGAAATAATTGTATATATAATAATTAAATATCTGAATTAATAGATTTAAACCCGCTGTTCACTTCAATTGATATCCAGAGTAAAGAAGGCTAAAGTAAACCGGCAATTTATCCGATATATTTAATGGACCCGTTTTTTAACATTGGATTGTATTTTTATTTTCGCCGCTTTCCATAATAATCTTATGAAATGAGGAATTGCGGCATAAGTGGTTGTAGAAAAAAACTTTTGAATAGCGAGACGTTTTTTTAACAACTACTAAAAGGCAAAGGAAACAGGCTGGCATGAAAGTATCGGAGAGCGACGTAAAAAAATACAATGTTGTTATTCCCAAATTATTTCAGCTGGTATTAAATTTACCGGAGGAAAAGCAAACGGCCTTGTTGAAATATGCGGAGGATTTGCTGACGGTCGAAAAACGGGCCTATATTCGCAAATCGTGTTCAATTCCGGTAAGTTTTGCAACATACGATCGCGTCTACACGGACACCATCAAAAACATCAGTCAAAGAGGCGTCTTTATCGCGACCCAGCATCCACTATTTGTCGGCGAAGAAATAATCCTGACGTTTTCGATAACCGGTTTTGACAAGTCCCTGAAGATCAAAGGCGAAATTGTTCAAGTCAACCGTAACGGCATCGGCATCGAATTTAAAGATATGAGTCCTTATATTGAAGAGATGCTGGCCACTCTGATTGACCGCATGAAAGAGGATCCTGGCCTATAAGAAGTAATTTTTCAGCCGCTTTAACCCTTCTTTCAATTCATTTCCAAGATAATCAGCTTATACTGTCACGCGCATTGGCAGAATGGGAATCTGAGCCAACACTTCGACCCATAATCTGATATCAACTTTTGAGAAGCCCGCATAAGTTTGTATTTGGAGGTCACAAGTTGATTGCCAGTTACGATCACTTAAATACAGATAAGAAAGCATTTTTTGCTAAGGTAAGTGCACCTCGGTCTTTAATAATTTCTCTTAGCTCCCCTGGATCCAAATGAATCGCACCGCAGTTTTCATTTACGCATATGTCAATTTTGACATTCCCCTCGTCGATTTCAGCTAAACTCTGTGTACCACACCGAAAACAGTGATATTTATGTTCTTCGCTATATTTTTTGGTTGCTTCTGCGGATGCTTTTTCCCTGAGCCCCCTGAGCTTATGCTGATCTCGTTCTAAAAAATATGCTTCTTCAGAACCTTTTTTCGGTTGAATCTTAACAGAAACTCGTTTTGTGGTCATTACTTCCTCCTATTAAATTAAATTCGTTTTACCTCACAAATCAAAATACATAATCCTATGCCGGAAGAAAAATTCGTCGAAAAATTTTCACATTTTTAGCCTTACCTTTTGATCTCAATAATATCAACTCCAAAATGGAGACAATAAATATTTTATCCATTTTTTGGTTCATCTCACTTATTTAATTTATTATTTTGCCTTATCGGTATCATAAATACTGATCCAGCCGCGCTGGTTATCGTAAACAACCTCAAACCATTTCACTTTGAAGGTGCCAATGGCAAAAATTTCCGTACCTTGAATGGTGAAAACGGTTCCTTCGGGTATGCGGGCAATGTGCTGGCCCGGCCCGCAACCGGGCCGCGGGCAGAGCCGGGCTTCAGTTCCCGGGGTAACAATGGTCGCTGTATCACCCATTTTGACTTCGTTGGCCCAGATGGCCGAACCCATACCTGAATTTAGGGTTACAAGGGCGAAAAGCCAAACGAGGCAGATGTAAACGTTGCGATTAAGTTGCCGCCCGCTTGCAGTTTTTCGAGCGTCCATTTTAACCTTTCCCATTTGCACATGTTATCTTTCATAATTTCAAGTAAGTACGAACAATTTAACCGCCAGAGCCGCGCCCAACCAGCATCCGGAGATAACCACAGCCGGTACGGAGATCCTGGCCCATGAGTGTGGCAACCACCATCGTTGCAAGACCAGGCCAACTGACATAACGTGCAGCGGCACCGGGAGGCTCAGGCCAAGTACAATGGCCGTGTTGGGTAATGATTCCGGCGATTCAGGCAATAGCTGAGACATTAAACTGCCGTCCGCAGCGCCATAGATGACCCTGGCAAGCAAAAAAAATCCCACAACAATTGCGGTGTTCGCGATTAATCTGAAGATTACCCTGGGCATATACAGTTAAATTTAGGTCTTTCAGCGCATCAAATCAACCCTTTGAAACGCAGAAAAATCTGCGGACGGCGCAAAACACTTCTTGACATTTGTACTTTGTATACCGTATACAAAAACTTGTTGAATCCACACCTCATGTCACCGGCGACGCCGGGACAACCGGCCTCACGACCACTGACCCCCAACTAAGCTGTTACTGGAGAGGACCATGGCTTTTTTCAATGACCTGACCATACTTTCCCTGGAGCAGGCAACGGTTTTGCCCTATCTAACTTACCGCTTGGCACATGATGGAATGAATGTCATCCGCCTGGAACACCCGGTTTACGGAGATCCGAATCGTTTCATCGGCGAAAATGTTCTCAATGAAGAACGCATGAATGCCTACTTTTTATGCATCAATGCCGGTAAGAAAGCGCTGACATTGAATCTCGCCGAGGATGAGGGCCAGAAGATTTTCCATTCCTTGATCGAAGAACTCGATGTGGACATTTTTGCAACCAATCAGTTGCCGAAAAATTACCAGAAACTGGGCATCGATTATGACAGTTTAAAATCTTTGAAGCCGAATATCATCTGGCTGGGCGTTACCGGTTTTGGCCCCGACAGCGATGAAGCCGCCTACGATCCAATCTTACAGGCCCGGTCGGGTATGATGGAATTAACCGGTGAGGCTGAGGGCAATCCCCAGGTTGTGGGCATCCCCCTGCCGGATATGGGTACCAGCGAACACGCCTACGGGCTGCTTATGAAAGCGCTTTACCAACGGCAGGTTACCGGAGAGGGCAGTTGTATCAACATGGCTATGTTTGAATCTTCCGTATCGTGGCTGACAGTGCCGATTACCCTAACCGGCAGTTTCGGCAAAAATATCACGCGCCGGGGAAACACCCACGAATTTTTTGCGCCGGTATCTGTTTATCAGACCCAAAACGGGTTTGTTTATGTTGCAGTGGGCAACGATCGGCAGTGGAAAAACATTGTTGCACAGGATATTTTTAAGGCTCTGGATAAGCCGGAGTATGAAAAGAACGCGGGCCGCATAAAGGATGTGAAACAATTAAATCAGGCCATACACGAAATTACCCGCTATCACACGTCTGAAGAACTGATTGACTTGTTCACAACCCTTACGGTTCCGATCAGTAAAATAAAAACGGTCGCTGAAGTCATTCAAGATCCCCTGGTCGAACAGCGCCTGTTGAATGCCGAGGACCCGGTCACCGGTACCCGCATAACACTGGCGCCGCCGCCGAATATGACATCGTTTCTCGAGCAATCCGATCGCAGGCTTTCGTTTCCGCCGCGATTCGGAGAGCAAAACAGCGACATATATGGCCGAAAACTGGGCTATTCGGATGACGATCTTGTCCGTTTTAAAGAAGATGGTATTATCTAAGCCATGCTAATGCCTGAGTTTTGCCCGAGTCAGAGGCTTAATTATTCTCATTATTTTGCATGCCATAAATTTTAGGGTAACTACGATGAAGAAAAGGGCGGAGTTAAACGATCTGGACCTCGGACCGCTGCAAGCGTTTCAGGAGCGCAAATCATTAGGCGAACATGTTTTTGAAAGTCTGAAACAGGCGATTGTCAGAGGCAAAATTTCCGCCGGCGAATGGCTGGTCGAAAGCCACATTGCCGAGACGCTGAGCATCAGTCGAACACCTGTGCGAGAGGCTTTTCACAAACTCGAACGCGAAGGGCTGATTGCGCGACAGCCAAGGGGGGGATTTACGGTTTTGGGTTTAAACCGGGAAGACATCGAAGAGACATTCGGTATTCGCAGCGTTCTGGAAGGTTATGCTGCACGCCTGGCAACCATCAAGCATGAAGCGGAAGAACTGGAAATGCTGGAAACGAAAATCGAAGAATTTCAAAAAGCGCTGGACCGTAAAAAAATGAACCTCTTGCCGGCTATCAACACCGAATTTCACGATCTGCTTTACGGGCTGAGCAAAAGCCCCAAGCTGATCAACATGATTAATGGTCTGCGCGACCAGATTTACCGGTACCGGGAGATGATCCTTAAAGAAAGAAAATTTGCCTCGACCAGCAACCTGGACCACAAAAGAATGTTGACATACATTCGCAAGCGCGATTCCGAGGGCGCGGAACGCCTGGTCAGAGAGCATATTTTAAGAGGGCAGGAGATGGTGTTGCAGGAATATGACCGGCAACGGCTGGATTAATTGGTGCCCATCTGAAATGATATTGTTTCAATGAATGGCACTAATTGGTTTCCGGATGGAAACCAGCGGGAAGAATCATTAAGGGGCGATTGTTATGATCACTAAAAAAATAAAAATTCTGATCGGCAAACCCGGATTAGACGGACATGATCGCGGGGCCAAGGTGACCGCTCTGGCATTAAGGGATGCCGGCATGGAAGTCATCTATACCGGCCTTCACCAGACAGTTGAGCAGATCGTCAGAGCGGCCGTGCAAGAAGCGGTCGATGTGGTCGGATTGAGCATTATGTCTGGCGCCCACTTACCGATCTGCCAAAAACTTTTGGACTTGATGAAAGTGGAAGGCATTCAGGAAATTCCAGTGGTTGTAGGCGGTGTCATCCCCAAACAGGACATACCCAAACTAAGCGAATTGGGCGTTGCCGGGGTTTTTCCGGGCGGGACGTCTTTTGATCAGATTGTGGACGGCATTAATGAAGTCGCCAAATAAAAAGAGTGTCTAACAGGCTTATTTGAGGAGTCGTTATGGGAGTCGCAAAATACATTAAAGACGAAAAGGATTCGATTAAAGAGGTCATCTACCAGTCGGGCATCAAGGTTAAACCGGTTTACACCCCTAAAGATCTCGAAGACGTCGGATTTGAGTACGACAACGATCTGGGGGATCCCGGTGAATATCCGTTTACGCGCAATTTGCACCCTCAGGGTTACCGCTCCCGGGCGTGGACAACACGGCAGTATACCGGTTTTGGTACGCCGCAGGAGACCAATGAACGTTTTAAGCTGATGATTTCACACGGTCAGACCGGCTTAAACGTCGCTTTCGATTTGCCGACGCAGATGGGATACGACTCAGACGATCCAAAGGCCCTGGGTGAGGTCGGCCGTGTCGGGATGGCCATCGA
Source organism: uncultured Desulfobacterales bacterium (assembly GCA_947259495.1). Taxonomy (GTDB): domain Bacteria; phylum Desulfobacterota; class Desulfobacteria; order Desulfobacterales; family JAHEIW01; genus JAHEIW01. The sequence goes on from CAMYLV010000004.1 coordinate 66,325, forward strand.
TTCGCTGCGCGACTTCGAAATTGCCTTTGATGGCATACCGCTGGATCGTATCGGATCAGGACTGACCATCAATGCAGTGGCCTCCATCATGCTGGCCATGTATCAGGCTGCAGCAGAAAAATTCGGCTATCCTAAAGAGAAAATCAGTGCCACCCCCCAAAACGATATTCTTAAAGAAATGATCGGCCGTGGCGCCTGGATATTTCCGGTGGAGCAGGCCGTGCGGCTGGTAGGAGACAGTATCGAGTATTCGGTCAAGGAGCTTCCGCGCTGCAATCCGGTCAGTATCTGCGGCTATCATATCCGTGAATCAGGCGCGAATCCGGCCCAGGAGATTGCCTGTGCTTTCGAAATTGCCAAAGCTTACATTGAAAATGTTCAGTCCCGCGGTCTGGCGGTTGAGGATTTCGTGGGGCGGTTTTCATTTAACCTGAACGTTTTTGGCAACCTGTGGGAACAGATTGCCAAATTCCGGGCTGCCCGCAAACTCTGGGCGAAGATGCTGAAAGAAGAGTACGGGGTACAGGAAAAGAAAAAGCTTTTTCTCAGGGGTCTTTTCGGCGGCGGTGGCAGTGGCCTGACCAAGGAACAACCGGAAAATAATATTATGCGCGGGGCCTTTTATGCCTTAGGCGCTGCGCTCAGCGGTGCCCAAACCACGGCCCTGTGTTCCTTTGATGAAGCGTATACGATACCAACACCCAGAGCGGCGTTATTATCATTGCGTACCCTTGAAATCCTTATGGATGAGGTTGGTTTGCGCGATACCGTTGACCCGCTGGCGGGCTCTTATTTTATTGAGACCCTGACCAAACAGATGGAAACAAAAATTCAGGATGAAATGAAGCAAATTCAGGATGTCGGCGGAATGGTCCATGCCGTTGCCAGCGGCTTTATCCAGCGAAAAGTAGCCCAGCAGGCGTACGAATATGAAAGTGGCATTCAAAAGGGCGTGTATATCAAGGTCGGCGTCAACAAGTATGCGCTTGGTAGTGAAGCGCAAACCGATGTGGAGCTTCACGAATACGATGAGCAAGGGGTCGACAAACAGATTGCCGGCCTCAACGAGCTTCGCAGGGCGCGGGATAACCGGGAAGTCAAACGTCTGCTCAAAGAATTGGATAAAGCGGCACGCGACGGAAGAAATGTGATGCCGTTGCTGGTCGACTGTTGCCGGGCCTATGCTACCGTGGGAGAGATGTCCGGCGTGTTTCGAGATGTTTTTGGGGAATGGCACGAACCCAGCATCTTCTGAAGTGGGAATTCGGAATGCGGACTTCCGAATTCCTGAGAGGAGGAGTGATTGAACAACGAATCCTATAGGTTGGGTTGTGACATCGGCGGCACCTTTACTGATTTTGTGCTGGTCAATGATGAAACCGGCGAGTTTCAGATCAATAAATGCCTGACAACACCTGCTGATCCCTCTGATGCGGTGGAAGAGGGGATCCGGGGTTTACTGGAGCGCGTTCCGGGATTTATACCCAATATTGATGAGATTATCCACGGCACAACCCTGGTCATTAATGCCATCATTGAACGCAAGGGTTCGAAAACAGCGCTGATTACCACCCGGGGGTTTCGGGACGTCCTGGAGCTTGGTCGCGAGATCCGTTATGATGCCTATGACATTTTTGCCGAATATCCGGAGCCACTGGTGCCGCGATCGCTTCGCAGAGAGGTAAATGAGCGGATTTCAGCCGATGGTCGTGTTCTGGTGAAGTTAAATTCAGCTGAAGTCGCCAATGTGCTTTCCGAGCTTTGCGATGCGGGGATCGAATCGCTGGCGGTCTGTCTGATTAACTCGTATGAGAATCCGGCCCACGAAATCGAAATCAAAGAAATTGTAAAACAAAATGCGCCTGAATTATCGTTGTCGACCTCTTACGAAGTATTGCCGCAGATCCGCGAATACGAGCGATCCTGTACCACCGCCACCAATGCCTATGTCAAACCCATCACAGCGAAATATCTGGCCAAACTGTCTGCACGATTAGAAGCCCTCGGCTTCAAAGGTAAGCTGTTCATCATGCTTTCCAGCGGGGGAATTACTTCCGTGGAAACCGCGCGCGAATATCCGGTTAGAATAATTGAATCCGGACCGACAGCCGCGGTAATTGCCTCGCAGCATTACGGTAAAATGTTTCAGATTAAGGATATGTTTTGTTTTGACATGGGCGGCACAACCGCCAAATCATGTCTGATTCAAAAAGGCCAGGCCGGGCTGGTTTCTACATTTGAAGTCGGCCGTGTTCAACGGTTCAAAAAGGGCAGCGGTCTGCCCATCCAGGTGCCGGTGGTGGATTTGATGGAAATCGGTGCCGGTGGCGGCAGCATTGCCCACATGAGTAAAATGGGACTATTGCAGGTGGGACCGGAAAGTGCCGGTGCCGATCCCGGACCGGCCTGTTATGCCCGCGGCGGTCAGAACCCAACGGTGACAGATGCCGATCTGGTGCTGGGATATCTGGACCCGAATTATTTTCTGGGGGGTACCATGCCGCTGGACAAATCGTCTGCCGAAAAAGCAATTGAAGAAAAAGTTGCCAGGCCCCTTGAGACCGGGGTGACGGCGGCTGCTTTCGGTATTCACGACCTGATTAACGAGACCATGGCGGCAGCAGCTAAAACCCATATTGCCGAAAAGGGCGGCAATCCGAATATCGTCACGATTTCTGCATTCGGTGGTGCCGGACCGGTACACGCCTATGGTCTGGCCAAAAAAATCGGTGCGCCCCGCATACTGGTTCCGCCCCTTGCCGGCGTCGGATCAGCCCTCGGATTTTTCACGGCACCAGTAGCCTTCGACCTGATCCGCAGCCACCGTAAAACACTTGAGGACGCCGACTTTAATCAAATCGAACAATTGTTTAAAGCTTTAGAAACTGAAAGTGCCGCCATTCTTGAGCAAGCCGACAAGGATCAAAAAATTATATTTGAACGCACATTGATGATGCGATTTGTGGGGCAGGGTGCTGAAACAGACCTGCACATTGATGCCCGACCTTTTGATCAATGGAAAAAGGCCCGGATCAGAGAACGCTTCGATGACGTTTATCAAAAGCTATACGGTCGAACCTACCCGGAAACCCCGGTGGAATTTGTGACCTTTAAAGTCCGTGCGAGTTTGCCGGAGCGACCCTTTCGCATACCGTCTTTGCAAAATACGGCCAAGTCGATTGAGGATTGTGTCAAAGGCGAGCGCCGTGCATTTTCTTTAACGCAAAAAGAATACATTCCGTTTACCGTTTTTGATCGCTTCAAACTTTTTCCAGGCGCATCGCTGAAAGGGCCGGCTATTATCGAAGAAAAGGAATCAACGATTATCATAGGGGAAGATGCCAAAGTCTCTGTAGACGAACACGGCTTTGTCTGGATCGATTTGATTTCGGAATAGTGAATTCGACAGGATTAACAGGATTAACAGGATCTCATTATCGATTTCCAAATAAAATCGAAATATATAAAAGTTTTAAATTAAGAAACGATAGTTTAAATATTAAATTTATAATAAAATAATTTTTTAATGTAGCCTTCAGCCTTAGGCAGATTGGATTTCCTGGCTTTTATCCGGAAAGCCAGGAAGAATAAAATTATCCAGTAAATCCTGTCTAAAAAATTATAGGGAACAATGATACGCATATGATCATTACAGCACCAAAGAAATTTAACAGGAAGATAGGACATGCCATCCAAATTTGATCCGATTACCCTGGAAATTTTGTGGCGCCGGCTGATCTCCATCGTCGATGAAGCCGATGCTTCGGTCGCGCGCACTGCTTTTTCAAGTCTTTTACGCGATGCCCACGATTATACCTGCATGTTTACCGACAGCCGGGGGCAGGAACTGGTTCAGGGAACCTTCTGCACACCGGGTCAGGCCGGGGCGATGGCGCTGGGGGTAAAAGCCATCATTAAGTCGACACCGCTGGAGCAATACAAACCGGGAGACGTCTTGATCGTCAACGATCCCTGGCTGCTGGCGGGCCATTTAAATGACGTCTGTGTGCTGAGCCCCATTTTCTATAAAGAACGCCCGGTGGCCTTTACGGCCTGTGTTTTTCATCACTCGGACATCGGTGGCAGGGTGGCCTCCGATAACCGACAGGTTTTTGAAGAGGGGTTGTTTATCCCTCCCATAAAGCTCTATGATGGCGGTGTCCTGAATGAACCGGTGTTGAAAATGATCCGCTGGAATGTGAGAACCCCCGAAGAGGTCAACGGGGATATCCGCTCCCAGGTTGCCGCCAACCATGTGTGCGCCCAGAAAATTATCGAAATGCTGGAAGATGAGGGCCTGGATACACTTGATGATCTGGCAGATGAAATCATCGATCGAACCGAAGCCAGTATGCGGGCAGCCATCAGCAAAATACCTGACGGCGTTTATTTCTATGAAGGCGTTATTGAGGGCGCCGGACAGAGAAAAGATATTGATGTCAAACTCAAAGCCGAAGTGAAGGGCAGCGATATTCATATCGATTTTGCGGGGACATCACCGCAGGTCGATTGGGGTGGCAATGTGGTTTATAATTTTACCTATGCATATGTCTTTATGGCCGTTAAAAGTGCGTTTGATCCGGATGTCCCGATTAATGAGGGCGCGACCCGCCCGGTCAAAATGACTGCACCGCAGGGCAGTGTGGTCAATTGCAATTTTCCGGCGGCTGTTGCGGCCCGGATGCAAATCGGGCATTTTATGACCGAGATGGTGTTCAAGGCTCTGGCGCAAGCTACCCCGGACAATATTATTGCCGAAAGCGGCGGCACGCCGGCTCAAACCAATATCTTTTACGGCAAGCGTTTTAACGGCAAGCCCTGGTTGACCATGATCATTCGCGGCGGCGGAATGGGCGCCAGCAGTAAAATGGACGGACACCATTGTGCTATCTTTCCGGCAAACGGTGCCAACACGCCCGTTGAAATTTTTGAAAGTGACACCCCCCTTATTGTGGAAGAGCGCAGTCTGATATGCAATTCCGGTGGACCCGGTAAGATGCGAGGCGGTCTGGGAAGAAAATTTGTGATCCGGATTCCCGATGATGAATTTGCCCCTCAAGCCCCAACTTCGATTGCCATTCAGGCCGGCAGATACCGCTATCCGCCTGGCGGCCTGTTTAAAGGAGGTGCCGCCAACAAAGCGCAATTTATGGTTAACGATCAGGCTGGTGACTCCAGCGGGTTAACCTTATGTGAGTCAGGTGATGTCATCAAGTTTATCAGCGCCGGTGGCGGGGGTTATGGTGATTCACTGGCGAGAGATCCGCAGGCAGTTGAACAGGATGTTCGCAACGAATATGTCAGTCTAGAGCGGGCACAGGCAGATTACGGCGTGGTCATTGATCCGAAAACGCTCAAGGTTGATTTAGAGAAAACGAAGAAATTGCGTGAGCAAAGAACAATCGGAGGTTAATCTACGATTAGGGGCGGGGATAAACCCCGCCCCTACAAACAATATTTGGCTGATGGAGATCAATAATCGTGAAAACCTTTATGCCGTCATTTAAAGATGTAGAAGCGCTCAAAAAACATCAGTTAGACGGCCTTCAGTGGACCGTTGCTCACGCTTACCGGGGTTCTGCGTTCTATCGCAAAAGGCTTGATGATGCCGGCGTTGCGCCGGAAGATATCCATTCCCTGGATGACATTCAAAAATTACCCTTTACAACCGCGGATGATCTGCGCCAGGGATATCCTTTCCCGCTGCTTTCCGTACCCGAATCAAAGGTGGTCAGAATACACGCGTCATCCGGCACCACCGGCAAACGCAAAATTCTGTCCTATTCCCAGAAGGATATCGACGATTGGACTCATTTTTTTGCTCGTTGCTATGAAATGGCCGGTCTGAATGCGGAAGATCGGGTGCAGATTACCGTCGGATATGGTGTTTGGACGGCAGGTGCCAGTTTTCAACTGGGATGCGAAAGATTCGGAGCAATGGCGCTTCCGGTCGGCCCCGGTAACGTGGATATGCAGTGTCAGTTTCTGGTGGACCTGCAGTCTACTGTCATGTGCTGCACCGCATCCATGGGTTTGCTGATGGCTGAAGAAGTCAACCGCAGGGGCCTTAAGGATAAAATTGCGCTTAGAAAAATGATATTCGGCTCCGAGCGCAGCAGCGATGCCATGCGAAAGCGAATAAAAGAACTGCTGGGCCTGGCGGATATGTTTGATATTACCGGCCTGACGGAGTTATATGGACCCGGTACCGGTCTGGATTGTCATTACCATGAAGGCATTCACTATTGGGCCGACTACTATATTCTGGAGATTCTGGATCAAAAAAAATTGGAACCGGTTGCTCCAGGCGAGATCGGAGAAATGGTTGTGACAACCTTATGCAAGGAAGCTGCGCCGCTCATCCGCTACCGGACGCGCGATCTGACACGCCTGATCGATCATCCGTGTTCGTGCGGCAGTGTCCTGCCGATGCACGACAGAATTTTGGGGCGATCGGACGATATGATTATTTTTCGAGCGGTCAATATATACCCCGGTCAGGTTGACCAGGTGTTATCGACCAATGCGGATGCCGGCTGTGAATACCAGGTGCATCTGGACCGTAAAGAAGACGGCAAAGACTATATGACCATTCGGCTCGAATGCAACGAGGGTTTTGAGCGATCCCGCATGCCGGAGCTGGCCCAAACAGTCAGCGCTGAAATAAAAAATAAAATCATGGTCAGCGCAAATGTCGAAGTTGTACCTTACGGCTCGCTGCCCAGATCGGAAAGGAAGTCCAAGCGGTTTTTCGACAATCGTCCCGAATAGTGGCACCCTAAAATGGCTATTTTTTGCAATCTTTGTGTCAGACTCAGATTTTTATCCTCGACATACTCTCAGGTATGCCTCCAATAAAAATCTGCGTCTTCCTTGACCTTGCAAAAACTATCCTATTTTATGATGCCACTATAGGTATAATTTTGGCCGACATGATTCAACGGTCAGATTTTTAGTTATTAACATATAACTTGTAACTATTAACATTAATTCCGGCTATGCCGGAAGTAGCAAGGAGGATACTGCGATGTTGCAAAAAGCGTTTATACCTTACGGGGGGTACTACAGTTCACCTTTTTCCCGCTGGCAGGGAACACTGGCAAATGATAATTCGATTACCCTGGGTGCAGCCACCGCCAAGCGCTGGATTGAAAATAAGAGTTGGGATCCCCGAATATTCGATTACACTTTTTTGGGGATTACCGTCCACCAGCCGCATGCATTTTATGGCGGGCCCTGGTCGGCCGCGCTTACGGGGGCCGAAGGCGTACCCGGTTTGCTCGTCAGCCAGGCCTGTTCGACATCCACGGTAGCGGTTTACCTTGCAAGCGTAGGCGTGGAAACGGGACTTTACCAGACCCCGTTTTGCCTGATGACCGATCGCTGCTCGAATGGTCCGCATTCTGTCTGGCCGAATCCTCTGGGACCTGGAGGGCAGGTTACATCGGAAGACTGGGTAATGGATAACTTCAACAGAGACCCCTGGGCTGGAGAAGCAATGATTAAAACCGCCGAGAACGTGGTCGCCGAAGCCGGTATTACCCGGGAGCAGTGTGATGCGGTCGCCCTGCGACGCTATGAGCAGTACCTGGATTCGCTGGCCGACGATCGGGCTTTTCAAAATCGCTACATGTTTCCGGTGGAGGTAAACGTTTCCAGAAAGAAAACCGTTATGTTCGAAGCGGATGAAGGTGTCATGGAAACCACAGCCGAAGGGTTAGCCAAATTGAGACCGGTGCTGCCCGATGGCGTTCACACCTTTGGCGCTCAGACCCATCCGGCTGACGGCAATTGCGGTATCACCGTAACCACTAAAGATAAGGCCAAAGAACTCAGTGCCGATCCAAATGTAGAGATCCAGGTGGTTTCTTATGGATATGCGCGTGTGAAACCGGCTTTCATGGCTGCGGCTGTATTTCCGGCGGTCCGGATGGCATTGGAAAAGGCCGACATCGGCGCCAATGACCTCAGCGTTATTAAGACACATAATCCATTTGCAGCCAATGATATCCACCTTGCCAATAATTTGGGTGTCGATGTCGACGGCATGAACAATTATGGCTGTTCTCTGATTTACGGTCATCCCCAGGGGCCCACCGGTGGGCGCCTGATCATTGAAGGAATCGAAGAGGCGGCCATGAAAGGCGGCGGGTATATGCTTTTCGCTGGATGTGCAGCCGGTGATACGGCAGCCGCCGTCGTGCTCAAAGTTGGGTAAAGTGAGTTGAGGGTTACGGGTTGCGTGATCCGGGGTTTGCGTTGCAGAACCTGGGTTACGCATGGCAGAGTGCAAGATAAAAGAAATTTGAATTAAATTTCGAATATTTGCCGTGTGCCGTGAACCCTGCGCCTTGACGTCTTTGTTAAAAAGAAGTGGTTACTTTAACTGATTTGGATCAGTATTCATAAATAGTTACGTTTGAGGTGTTTATATGAGACAGTTCACATATTTAACTCCCAAAACCCTGGATGAAGCAATATCGTTACATGTAGCTCATGGTGAAAGCGCTAGATATGTTGCCGGGGGTACCGATGTGCTGGTGAAAATCAAAGAAGGGAAGTTCGCACCAGATTACCTGATCTCACTGAAACACATTATCGGTCAGGATCGCCCTTTTTTAAATCAGGAAACCGGCGAGCTATATATCGGTGCTTTTTGTACCCACGGATCCATCGAACAATCACCACTGGTTCAGCATCATTATCCCATTATCCATGATGCCGTCAAAAATATCGGATCCGTGCAAATTCGCAATGTAGCCACCATTGGCGGCAATCTGGTTAACGCCGTACCTTCAGCCGATGGTGCCATCCCATTAATTGTTTTGGACAGTAAAGCCAACATCTATGGCACCAAAGGTCAGCGGTCGGTTGATCTGCAGCGATTTTTTCTGGGGCCGGGGCAGTGCGATCTCGAAGCGGGTGAAATATTGACTGAGATCGTCATTCCGCCACCGCTGCCGCGCACAGGCAGTGCTTACATAAAGCACGGCCGGCGAGAAGCCATGGAACTGCCGATGCTGGGGGTGGGCGTTTTATTGTGCCTTGAAGAAGATATGACCACCTGTGCTAAAGCCAGAATTTGTCTGGGAGTGGCGGCTCCAACGCCGTTCAGAGCATTGGCGGCCGAGAAATACTTAAAGGGCAAAACCGTGGATGAAAATAACCTGACCGAGGCCGGCCGTCTTGCCGGCCAGGAATCAAAGGTTCGGGACAGTATTCGCGGAGTGGCCTGGTACCGGCGGGAAATGGTGGGCGTGCTGGTCAAGCGCATGGGGCTTAAAGCGCTTGAACGCGCCAAAGAGAGGCATAAGTAAGTGCGGAGGACTGAGGGCTGAGGACTCAGCTAAGGGGAAGGATTTGTCGACTGGAAAACCATTTTTGCGGGAGGCGACACCAACAACAATTTGCCCGGCGATTCCATATTCGGGATTCAAGAAACACTATTTTGAAATAAATTCCGGAGGATTTTATGGCACATGAAATTTCATTTATATTTAATGGGAACGCAATGAAAATGAATATCGAAGACCATTGGACCCTGTTGCATCTGATACGCGAAGAACTGGGTTATACCGGAACCAAAGAGGGTTGTGGCAGCGGAGAATGCGGGGCCTGTACCGTCATCGTAGATGATAAAGCCGTTAATTCCTGTCTTTACCTGGCCGCAGAAATCGATGGCAAGCAGTTAACCACCATTGAAGGATTGGCCGCTGCAGATGGGACCCTGCATCCGATTCAGAAATCTTTTGTTGAAAAGGGGGGTATCCAATGCGGATTTTGTTCGCCCGGAATGATACTGTCGGCCAAAGCCCTGTTGGATAAGACTCCCAATGCTTCTGAAATCGACATCAAGGAAGCGATTGCCGGCAATCTTTGCCGCTGTACCGGTTATGTGCAAATCATCGATTCGATAAAAGCCGTCAGCGGATACGGTGAGGACGAACCACACGTGGTGGCATTTAAGACGGACGAAGGGGAGCGCGGAGAATAAAACGAGTTTACATCATTTCTATTCTCGATAAAGCAAGGAGATAACTGATGCAAAATTTGTGTTCGGTTGGTAAAAGAGTGCCCAAGCTGGATGCGGTCGATAAAGCGACCGGGCGGGTAAAATATATTCAAGATCTGAAAGTGGCGGGAATGTTGTATGGCAAAATTCTTTACAGCAAGTATGCCCATGCAAAAATCGTCAAAATTAATACAACCAGAGCCAGGGAACTACCCGGCGTTTTGGCTGTGCTGACCGGTGACGACATCCCCGATATCCGCATGGGCGTGTATAAGGATAATCGTCCGTTAAAGAAGGAAAAAGTGTGCTCTTTTCGCGATGAGGTGGCGGCGGTGGCGGCCACTTCACCGGAGATCGCCGAAGCAGCATTGAAGCGCATTGAGGTGACCTATGAAGCGTTACCGGCTATATTCGATCCGGAAGCGGCCATGAAAGAGGGAGCGCCGTTGATTCATGAGGCCCACAAAACCAATGTTTTGAAAATGCCCTGGAAATTGCATTATGGCGATGTGGAAGCAGCCAAAAAAGAAGCGGCACATACAGTGGAAGACCGGTTCACGACGACCTGGGTGACCCATTGCTGTATGGGAACCAGCGGGGCCATTGCCGATTTTGATCCGGCCAACAATCTAACTATCCATACCAACACCCAGATCCCGTCTCTGGCCCAGAAGGACTTTTTAGAGGCCCTCAAAACGATGGGGATCAGTGACCGCAGGGTTCGGGTGGTCAAGCCCTGCATTGGTGGCGGGTTTGGCAGTAAATTGGACACATATGCCTATGAATATATTGCCATTCTACTGGCTTTCCACACGCGTAGACCGGTGAAGATCGAGTTTGATCGCACCGAGGAGTTTATTGCGACCTCCACCCGACAACCCACCATCACGCACATATCCCAGGGCTGCGATCAAAACGGAAAACTGCTTTTCCGGGATATAGCGATGATCCTTGACAATGGTGCCTATACCTCCTGGGGTGCCACCACACCCTCGGTGATGATGATGCCGATTACAACTCTGTATCGGGTGCCGAACGTCCGTTATGAAGCCAAATGTGTCTACACCAACAATACCTATGCTCAGGCCATGCGGGGCTATGGCAACCCTCAGGCGACCTATGCCATCGAAAGCACGATGGACATGCTGGCTGAGGCCGCCGGCATTGATCCTGTCGAATTTCGCCGCATCAATGCCAATCAACCCGGCGATGTTTCCACCCAGGGGCTTCGTATTACCACTTGCGGCCTGACGGAATGCATGCATGCGGTCAAGGAAAAATTGGAATGGGACCGGCCCAGACAGGCTGGCGAAGGCATCGGCATGGCTTCTCTTATTCATGTGGGCGGTGGCGCACGGGTCTATAAATCAGATGGTTGCGGTACGATAATCAAGATGGATGATTTCGGTAAAATCGATCTTTTCACCGGTGCCACCGATATGGGGCAGGGCTCTGATACCGTCATTGCTCAAATCGTGGCCGAAGAGCTCGGTCTTGAAGTTGACGATATTCATGTGATTCACACCGATACCGATGTGTGCCCCTGGGATGTGGGGTCCCACGCCAGCCGAACGACCTTTATTGCCGGTAATGCGGCCCTGGGAGCTGCCCGTAAGCTCAAAGCGCGCATTCTGGAGATGGGGGCCAAGCTGCTTGAGTCACCGCTAGAGAAATTAAACCTCCAGGGCCGGCATATCGTTCACCAGGATGATGCTGAGAAAAAAATGGCGATCGGAAAGGTTCTGCGCAAAGCGCATTTTAGCCACGGGGGGCAGATGTTGATGGCAGAACATTTCTACGATCCGGCCAATGAAAATATGGGTAAAGACTTCCGGGGCAATATGTCGATGACTTACACCTTCGGCACCCACGGGGTACGTGTCAAAGTGGATGAAGAAACCGGCAAGGTTGAGATTTTACAATACGTTGCCGCCCATGATGTTGGCAAGGCCATTAACCCGCTGCTGCTGGAAGGTCAGGTATACGGCGGGGTGATGATGGGCGTCGGTTATGCCCTCACCGAGCAGGTCATCTCCGAAAAAGGCCAGAATATGAATCCCAATTTCCGGGATTATAAAATCCTGACCGCCAAAGATGTCGTGCCGATCAAAGCACCGGTTCTTGAGACCTACGATGAAGACGGGCCTTTTGGTGCCAAAGGCATCGGTGAACCGGGCTGCGTGCCGACCGCACCGGCGATTGCCAATGCCATTTACGATGCCGTTGGCGTGCGCATCAAAGAGCTGCCGATTACGCCCGAAAGGGTTCTGGCTGCCATCAGGGAAAAGAAAGGGCTGGATCTGTGCGGTCAGGCGGTGGACAAAGGAGATGCCGACGAATGCATAATTGAAGAATAGGGGTTTTTTTAAAAACCACTATAAATCCGTAACCCCCAAAAAGGAGGCTCAAATGAAAAGATTAGGATGGTTTATTATTGGAATTTTTACAGCAACCCTGTTGCTGGCGGTTATGGCGCCCGTCCCGTCGGTAGCCGAAACGGTGAAACTGAATTATGCCAATTTCCCACCGGCACCCACTTTCCCTTGCGTTCAAATGGAACGGTGGAAGACCGAAGTTGAAAAACGCACCAACGGTAAGGTGCTTGTCAATACCTTCCCCGGCGGGACGTTGCTTGGCGCTAAAAATATGATGGATGGCGTCATCGCGGGCCAGGCCGACATCGGCTGCCTGAGCATGGCCTATCAGCCGGGACGCTTTGTTGTTACCAATGCGACCAGTTTGCCCCTGGGTATACCCAATGCCACCGTCGGCAGCCTGGTTTTGTATGATTTGTACGTAAAATATCAACCAAAAGAGTTTGCCAAGGTTAAAGTTTTGACCATGTTTACGACAGCTCCTACCAACATCATGTCCAAAGTTCCGGTTCGATCATTGGACGACTTAAAGGGATTGGATTTGAGAGCCTCAGGTGGGGCCGCTAAGATTCTGGCTACATGGGGAGCAAATCCTGTGGGAATGCCGATGCCGGCCACTGTTGAAGCGCTGCAAAAAGGCGTGGTCAAAGGACTGTATTCTTCTCTTGAGGTCATGAAAGACTTTAAATTTGCCGAGACCTGTAAATATGTAACGGTTACCGACACGGTTATTTATCCGTTTGCCGTTGTGATGAATATGGATAAATGGAATTCATTGCCGAAAGATGTTCAAAAAGTCATGGACGACCTCCGAGTTGAGCAGGCCCAATGGACCGGCAATTATATGGATAATCACGTGAAAACGGCCATCGAGTGGTCTAAAAACACACAGGGCGTTGAATTCATTCAATTAACAAAAGAAGAGAAGGCCAACTGGGACGCCAAGCTTGAATTTCTGACCACCAAGTGGGTCGCAGATACCAGCGCGAAAGGCATACCAGCTCAGGCGATCGTCGATGATCTCAAGAGCATGATCGAAAAAAAATCGAAATAGCATTAAGTTGTATTTATACCGCTTTCCATAATAATGTTCCAAAAACCGGAAGTGCGGCATAAGGGGTTGAAGAAAAAAAGTTTGTATCGTTTTCCATAATTATGTTCCGAAATACAGAAGTGCGGCATAAGGGGTTGTAGAAAAAAACGTTTGAATACCGGAACGTTTTTTGAAAACCCCTATAAATACCGGAACGTTTTTTGGGCAATCCCTGTAAAGGGAACGGATTGCGGTTTTCAACAGGCCGCAATCCGTTCCTGTCTCAATTGAAGCCGTGTGCGGTTTTACCTGTATTTATCGGGATCTGAAATGTCTGTCTTAGAGAAGATTAGCCAAATATTGAATCGAATCATGATTATTTTTGCCGGTATTTGTCTGGCGGCCATGATCCTGATGACCTGTATGAATATTTTTTCACGGCTTTTTTGGAGCCCACTCAAAGGGACCTATGAATTGATGGGCTATTTTGGAGCCCTGGTGACAGCTTTTGCGCTGAGTTACACCCAATTAAAAAAGGCCCATATCGCCGTTGACGTTTTGGTGAATCAATTCTCGCAAAAGACGCAGCTTATTTTACAGGGGTTTAACTGCTTGATATGCACCGTTTTTTTTTCCATTGCCGGCTGGCAAATCAGCACACTGGCAAAAACACTGTGGCAGACCGGTGAGGTTACCGAGACCCTCCGGATCATTTATTACCCTTTTACCTACGGTGTTGCTCTTGGCTGTTGTTTGCTGGCTTTGGTGTTGATGGTTGAGTTTTTAAAAATGGTCTTTCATTCCAAGGGTGCACACTGAATGGAACTATCAATTGTCGGCATCATCGGAATTCTGGTCCTGTTAATCGTTCTTTTTGTCTTTGGCATGCCGGTGGGTTTTGCCATGGCTGTGGTGGGATTCTGTGGCTTTGCATATGTGGTGTCCTTTAGTGCCGCATTAAACATGATCGCTGCGGATCTATGGACCACCTTCTCTAAATATGGCCTGACCGTCATCCCGCTATTTATATTAATGGGATATCTGGCCTTTAATGCCGGCATTGCGGAAAGATTATACGATGCAGCCTATAAATGGATGGGACATTGGCGCGGGGGACTGGCGATTGCCACCATCGGTGCCGATGAATTATTTGCAGCCATCTGCGGTTCCAATACAGCGACAGCTGCAACCATGGGAGCGGTTGCATTGCCGCAAATGGAAAAATATAACTACGATACGCGTTTGAGCAGCGGTACGGTGGTCACAGGTGGCACGTTGGGTACCGTGATGCCACCCAGTGTCGTTCTTATCATTATCGGCCTTCAGACCGAACAATCCATCGTCGAACTTTTCCTAGCCGGTATTCTACCGGCCATCGTATTGGGATTGATGTTTGTGGTCACCATTTTTTTGCTGTGCCGGATTTATCCGAATTTTGGCCCGGCCGGTCCGAAAACCCCTATTAAAGAAAAATTGAAGTCGCTGCTCGGTGTGATTGAAGCCATAACCATATTTGTGCTGGTGATCGGCGGTTTGTACATCGGTTTTTTTACCCCCACCGAAGCCGGTGCCGTCGGTGTCTTTTTTACGTTTATCGTATCGGTTCTGGCGCGAAGGCTGACCTGGAAAGGCCTCTTGCATTCCTTTGAAAATACCCTTCGCATATCCTGCATGGTGTTCATGTTGGTGACGGGTGCCATCATTTTTGGCCGGTTTTTAGCCGTGACCCGATTGCCATTTGTCATTGCGGATTTTGCGGCCGGGCTGCCCGTTTCACCGTATGCGATCTTGATGATTGTTTTGTTGATTTATCTGATTGGTGGCTGTTTCATGGATTCCCTGGGGTTTTTAGTCTTAACCATTCCGATCTTTTTCCCGCTGGGGATAGCTTTGAATTTCAATCCAATCTGGTATTCAATCTTGCTTACCATGGTCACGACCATGGGCGCCATTACACCGCCGGTGGGGGTCAATATTTACGTGGTCAAGGCATTGGCGCCGGATATCAAGTTGGCGACTATTTTCAAAAGCGTTAGTTTTTTCCTGTTGGCGTGTGTGATCAGTATTATTATTTTGATCCTTTTTCCGCAACTTGCCCTTGTAATACCTAATTTAGTGCATTAAGTATTTAATTTAAAATATTGATATTAATCATTTGTTAACCTTTTATTTTACCTCCGGGGAAAAGGATAGGCGTGTTAACGGGTGAGCTTTTTGATTCTTTCCAGATCTTCCGGCGTATCGACATCTATAAAGAAGTAAGGGTTTTTAATGTCGATTTCAAGTACACGTTCCGGGTTCGACCGAATAATATGGCGGGCGCCACTGTCACCTGTGATATGCATGATTTGCGGAAAAATATTTTTTCTGAAAATACAAGGGTTTCCTTTTTGACCCTCAAACGTGGGAACACAAATGTCTTTATCCGCGGACCAACAGTGTTCCAACAGGAAATTAAGGGTGGCGGTGTCAACCAGAGGTTGGTCGGCGAGCAAAAACATCACGGCCGGAAAGGCATCGATGACCCTTGACAGGCCAAGCTGAAGGGAACAGCTCTGTCCTTTTTTAAATTCCGGGTTGATTTCGACAGACAATTTTGAATCCTGCAATTTTGAATCGAGGGCCTGCAGAACTTGTTGATGGGCATATCCTAAGACCAGAATAATCCGCTTGAGTTTGGATTTTAGGGCTGCATCCAATACCCACTCGATCAGGCATCTGTCGTTTAGCCGCACGAGCTGTTTCGGCCGGCCAAATCGTGTCGACGCACCGGCCGCCAGAATAATGCCGGCTGTTGAATTTTCTGCATTCATGCTGTGACCTGAATGTTGCGCGAACCGGAGGCTTTCAGGTATTAAAATACCTGAATTTTGCACAAGTCGGAGGTTTTCAGGTATTAAAATACCATGGGCACATATCCCGCTTTGATTGAATCGGAAATTAAGGCCCCCACGAACTCGACATTAAAGCCCAGTTCTTCAAGCTTGTTACTGGCGCCGGATTTGTCCGCTAAAAATTTGCAGGCAATCGGCGTTTTGTAATCCAGCAATTCCGATGCGGCCTGGATGACGTCGTCATCTTCACAGACCAGATTTTCAAAAGGGCCGAAAAAGATCACCCGGACATCATCGACCCAATTATTCTTTTGAGCGTTTTTGGCATACAGAATGCCGGTCAGTGCTTTGTCCTTTTCAGCCGTTGAAATAATAACCATAACCTTAGATGACATGACAACCTCCTTTGAAAACAAAAGATTGAGAAATCCTAACACCGGCCAACGCCATTTTCTGTACAACTTTTTGATGCTTGTTTATATTGTCTGATATACTTTTCTGACTTTTATTGGAACGGATATGCGAAGTGACCATAATAAATATATAGATGCAACGCCGATCATTGATGCTGATTCAAAGATAATTATTGATTATGCGATGTCAGCCATCGCAGGTGCCGATCAAAATCCGATCGCCAAGGCCATTAAACTCTACTATGCCGTCAGAGATGCGATCTGGTACGATCCTTATATTCCGTTTTATCGCCCGGAACATTATCGGTCCAGCCATGTCCTGAAAACCGGACGGGCCTTTTGTATTGGTAAAGCCGGCCTGTTGTGTGCCCTGGGTCGGGCTTGCGGCATCCCGGCACGCGTGGGATTCGCCGATGTTCGCAATCACCTGGCCACCCGGCAATTGCTCGATTATCTGGGGTCCGACATTTTTGCTTTTCACGGATATACCGAATTTTATCTGAAGGGCAAATGGGTTAAAGCGACCCCGGCTTTCAACAAAGAGCTCTGTCGCAAAGCCAATGTGACCCCGCTGGAATTCAATGGCAGAGATGATTCCATATTCCAGCCGTACAATAAAGAAAAAAAATTATTTATGGAGTACGTAAACGACCACGGAAGCTTTGCCGACATTCCGCTCGATCGAATTCTCGCTTCCTGGAAAGCCCTCTATGGTCGGGAACGCGTCCGGCAATGGATCGATTTACTTGAGAAGTCCGGTGGTAAGCGCAATCGAAAATTTGAAAATGAAGATTGGGTCAGGGATTAAGGCGTGCCAGGCCGCATTGAAAAGGACTGAGCGGCAGCACTAAATTTTTTATAATTTATGAATTTTCTATGGAGGATTGAAAAATTAATTTAGGTAAACTCGTTATTGCAATCAAAGGGGCAGGGGAGATTGCCAGTGCGGTTGCCTGGCGGATATATATGTCCAATATTCGTCAGATTCTGATGCTGGAGACAGCTTCTCCGCAGGCCGTCAGGCGTGCGGTTTCATTTTGTGAGGCCGTATATGACGGGCACCAGACCGTGGAAGGTGTGGTGGCGAATTGGGCGGAAAACGATGATGCGGTGCGATCGGGTTGGGAGAAAGGTAAAATTGCCGTAAGCGTTGATCCTGAGTGGAAGATGCTGGATGGTTTTCAACCCGATGTGGTCATAGATGCCATACTGGCCAAAAATAATCAGGGTACCCGGATGGATGAGGCACCGCTGGTCATCGGGCTGGGCCCCGGTTATGTTGCCGGCCAGGATGTTCATATGGTCGTTGAGACCCATCGCGGTCATAATCTGAGCAGAATAATAACGGTCGGTGGTGCCGAACCGAATACGGGAATACCGGGCCCCATCGGCGGCTATACTGAAGAAAGGATTCTGCGGGCCCCTTGCGACGGAAAATTTAAAGCCGCGCGTTCGATCGGTGATCGGGTAAAAAAAGGGGAGAGGATCGGAACGGTCGCAACGGATGTCATCCAGGCACAAATCGATGGTGTGCTGCGTGGGCTGATTCGATCCTCATCGCGCGTGTGCCGGGGATTAAAAATTGGTGATATTGATCCCAGGGGGGATGTGAATTACTGTCATACAATTTCAGATAAAGCGCGGGCCATTTCCGGGTCGGTGCTCGAAGCAATTCTGCGTGTATTCAATTAACGGGCGCATTTCGATGTGATTGCCTGTTATGACTAATTGACCACAGCGTCCGCAGGGCACTCGGAGAAAAACAAAAATCTTTTGGTCATCATTGACTTCCTGTTTTGACTCTCTGTGCACGCTGTGTTCTCTCTGATCGACAGACAAAAACATTGCGGAACGCAACAATGACCTCATTACGGCATTCTTTGCAACTGCAAAAAGGCGGCGTCATCAGCATCGTGGGAGCCGGTGGTAAGACCGCCTTGATGTTTCGTCTGGCGCAGGAGCTGGCCGCTCGGGGCGACCGCGTGCTGACGACGACCACAACGAAAATTCGCCTGCCCATGCGCCGGCAGTCACCGATTGTCATGGTTTCCGATTCCGCAGAACGCCTTCTAAGGCAGGCCGGCGTCATTTTAAAACACTCCCCGCATATGACGGCCGGCCGGCGGATCCTGCATCTTCATCATAAACTAAAAGGATTTCACCCCCGCA
Organism: uncultured Desulfobacterales bacterium; assembly: GCA_947259495.1. Classification (GTDB taxonomy): domain Bacteria; phylum Desulfobacterota; class Desulfobacteria; order Desulfobacterales; family JAHEIW01; genus JAHEIW01. The sequence continues at coordinate 85,161 of CAMYLV010000004.1, forward strand.
CAATTGATCGTATCTGGCAATCCGGCGTCTTTCGCTGGATTATCGTCGAAGCGGACGGGGCAGCCGGCAAACCGCTCAAGGCGCCGGCTGAGCATGAACCGGTGATTCCCGACAGCACGCGCTGGATGATCGGAATTGTGGGGTTGACGGTTGTCGGTAAACCGTTGAACGCGAAATGGGCTTTTCGACCACAGCTGGTTTCAGCCCTGACGGGTTTGGCTCCGAATGCCGCCATAAGCGTGTCTGCCATTGCCAAAATGTGCCTGGACAAAAACGGGTTGATGAAAAACGCGCCCGAGCGGGCCATGCGGTTTATATTTCTCAATCAGGCAGAATCTCAAAGGTGCCTGGCAGCCGGTAAGCAGATTGCCCGGATGTTGATATCGCCTGCCAGGGCGGGGTTAAGCGGTGTGCTCATCGGACAGACTATTTATGAACCAACGGTTGAGGAATATCACATAATAATCTGAAATATATAAATTAAATATATCAATTATGCAGATACAATTACATTTAGATATTTGAAATGGGTAGATTCTTAAAATCTTCAGACAACAGCAACACCGACAAAGGCACCACCGATTCCCTGCGGGATAATATCAGCCCGATTCTGATTCTCACTTCGATTTTTTTTATTAATTTTACCTCTCGTATTTCACCGGCGCCGCTGGCGCCCCGGATTGAGGCCGATCTAAATTTGAGTCATGCCGATGCCGGGGCCCTGTTTTTTTTTATTTCCCTTGGCTATTTTATAACGCTGATCGGCTCGGGTTTCATATCGGCTCGCATAAACCATATGCGCACCATCGCTGTCTCCAATACGACTCTGGGTTTTGCCTTGATCGGGACCGCTTTTTTTGATGGACCGGGGGCGATGCGCCTGGGGTTATTTATGGTCGGAATGGCGGCGGGTCTATATCTGCCTTCCGCCATCGCCACATTGACCGCTTTAATCCCTTCCCACCACTGGGGTAAAGCCATTGCCATTCATGAACTGGCACCGAATTTGAGTTTTATTGCAGCACCGCTGATATGCGAAGCTGTCCTGGTGTGGTTTTCCTGGCGGGTGGTCTTTTTGCTGATGGGTATATTGTCTTTAATCATGAGTCCGATTTTTGTGCGTTACAGCCGCGGCGGTGATTTTAGGGGCGAGGCGCCCGGCCTGGGATCGATCGGGCAACTCGTCGGCAATTTATCTTTTTGGGTGATGGTGCTGTTGTTCAGCCTCGGTGTTATCAGCACCCTGGGAATCTATACCATGCTGCCGCTTTACCTGGTATCAGAGCACGGTATCGATCGCAATTTGGCCAATACCCTGATTGCGCTATCCAGAATACCCAGCGTAATAATGGCATTTGTCGGCGGATGGGCAACCGATCGAATCGGGCCGCAACGGACGCTAAAAATTGTTTTTATCATTGCCGGCTTGATGACTTGTCTTTTGGGAATTGCACCAAGTTGGGCGATACCCTATCTCGTATTTTTACAACCGCTGATAGCCGTGTGTTTTTTCCCGGCCGGCTTCGCCGCCATGTCTCTAATTGTATCGCCCAAATTAAGAAATGTAGCGGTTTCACTCATTGTTCCGCTGGCCTTTGTGGCCGGCGGTGGGCTGGCACCGGTATTTATCGGATTTATCGGTGATGAACGCAGTTTTGCTTTGGGCATCATGATTTGCGGCGGGCTGATTGCGATCGGGTCCTTTTTTACCGGTTTGCTTAAATTTCACGAGCAATCATAGCGAAAGGATGTACCCATGGATCTTGCGATTTTTAATAAAATGGAAAAAGAAGATTTGCGGAATTATATTGAATTTCTGCTGTGGCATTATCGGGTAATTGATGCATTCTGGTACATAAACATAAGCGAGCAATTTGACGAACCCACAGCAGATCGCTTAAACGAAAAGGTATGGGGACGGGCGGCGCCAATGGCGGCCAGAGATTTGCATAAGCGCTTCAATATCGGTGAGCAAGGTCTCGGTGGGTTCGTTAGGGCCCTTAAATATTTTCCCTGGTGCATTTTGGTCGGCTATAAAATAAGGCAAACATTCGATGAAGTGATTATCCATGTTCCATCCTGCCCGACCCAGACGGCCAGAACAAAGCGGGGATTGGATGAATATGCCTGCAAGGCCATGCACCGGGAAGAATTCTCAGGTTTTGCCCGCGAAATAGACGAGCGCATAAGGGTTGAATGTCTGTTTGCGCCGCCCGACCCGCATCCGGATGATATGTTTTGCAAATGGCGGTTCTTCTTAAGTGATGCATAGGACATGGCGCATGGTGCAGAGGGTATAAATACCTGACTTGCTGCTTCCCGTGGCCGTGTGCTTTGCTTTGTAGGCCTAATTTTAAAACTTTGAAAATTTGAGAACCTAATGCCGTTAGCTTTTGATACGCTTAACCGCGGAACGATTGTATTTGGCTTTTTTAACATTGACTCGGATATGCTGCTTTTAGAGCAGTACTTTCTGTTTGGATCTGAGTTTTGCGAGCATATCGGTGAAATGGTAAAAAAAATTGATGAAAATGAATTTAAGACCAGATGGCCGGTTTATGTCATCGAAGACCGGGCTAAAATCGGAGACTTAATGGGAGCTATTCACGGGACACGCCATACCGGATTCATTGGTGAACTTTACCGAAGCTATCCATTCCCGCAAAATCCTGAAGCCTTCAAACAAAAAACAAAGGGTTATTTGAACCAGTCCGTTGTGCGAGATATGATTTGCCGCTATGCCCGGCAGATGCGGTTATCCGTTGTGCCCTATCAGCGTGCACTTGAAGTTGACATTGGAGAATATAAATTCAGCCGTAAGGCTTTCCAGGAACTTATCAAATATGTATGGCGCGGCGGATATCCCGGTTGGCAAGACGACATCCGCCCGTCCTATGTCGAGGCCATGAAGTCCAAAATAGAAGCTCATCGGCGAGGACTATTCGAAAAGATCCAGTTTGGTTGATTTGCCGGACAAATTTTTAATAGCCTCTGGCTACCGGCCTCTGGTTACGCGCTCTTTCTGAATGTCGTACGGATCGGTTTAACCGGCCGCAGGTTGCCAGGAGCAAGCAACCCGCGTGGGCCTCTGACCGGCAGTCAGGTAAAAGTTTCGCCTGCAAGTAAAGTGGTTGTCAAGAAAACGTTCCGATATCAAACGTTTTTTTCTACAACCACTTATGCCGCAATTCCATTAATCAGAACACTTTTATGGAAAACGGTATAAAATTTCAAATCGTTTTGACAATTAAGCCGACAGGTTGTATGACCTGAATTTTGCATGATCGCTTCGCCCTGAACTGTCTTGCATATGAAAGCCTCCGGCTCATGCAAAATACAGGTATGAACTGCGCCATGACCGCAATCTTAAAAATATGAAAATAAAGAACAAGCATGGATAGCTACCATTATCTTAAAGATGAAATCTTAAAGCTCAATCAAGACATTCTGGCGCTGATTTTAAAAGCTAAATCTTTGCCCGGGATGGCGGAATCGCGCTTTGAAGGTTGGGCCAAAACCTGTCAGGGACTTCCGCGACAGATGTCAGAAGATATCATGCGTGTGGCCGTTGCCGGACCGATTAAATCCGGGAAAAGCACTTTTCTAAACTCAATCCTGCAAGGCGATTATCTAAAAAGAGGCGCCGGCGTGGTCACATCTATCGTCACCCGGGTGCGAAACGGTGATCGACTGAGTGCCCAGCTTTTTTTCAAGTCCTGGGATGAAGTGAATGCCGAAATGGAACAGGCGCTGGTTCTTTTTCCGACACTGGAATGGCACCGGACTGATTCCGGGTTGGACATCAGAAACGCTGAAGAACGCCATCAAATTCAAAAAGCCCTGAAATTATTGAGCGCCGATCAACTGATCTCACACGATACCCGCAACATAAATAATGTCCTTCTATCCTCATACACCAAAGGGTATGACAGGGTTTATGATATTATCTCCGCCAGGGATACGACCCGACAGTACGAAGGAAAGACATTTCCGGAACACAAAGATTTTGTGGGTGATGAAAATCTGGCTGTTTATCTAAGAGACATTCAGCTGGAAATTCCGTCAGAAGCACTTGCAGCCAATATTGAAATTGCGGATTGTCAGGGCAGTGACAGTTCAAATCCGATGCACCTGGCAATGATACAGGATTATTTGCTGCTCACGCACATGATTGTGTATGTGATCAGCAGTCGCACAGGCTTGCGCCAGGCGGACATCCAGTTTTTATCCATCATTAAGAAAATGGGTATTCTGGATAACATTATATTTGTCATAAATTGTGATTTTAGCGAACACGAATCCATACAAGAACTTCAAACCCTGGTTAACAAGGTAAAGGAAGAGCTGGCTCTGATCAAACCCGAACCGGAAGTATATACTTTTTCAGCCTTGTTCAACTTGTTTTCCTCACCGGATTTAGCGCTTTCGGAAAAAGATCAACTCCGAATGCAGCAATGGCGGGCGGAGGCCGAATTAACGGAATTTTCAAACAGGGAAACGATGCAGTTCAAGACGGCCCTTGATTCGAAGCTCGGCAACACACGAGGCGCTGTATTGTTAAAAAATCATCTTGAACGACTCAGTGTTATTTTATCCGGAATGGAGAATTGGATCGGAATCAATCAGGATATCCTCGCGCGGGATTCGGAAAGTGCCCAGGAATTGATGAATCGGCTAAAGGAACATCAGGCACGGGTGATTCAGATGAAAACGGTTTTGAAAACCACTGTTTCCGGAGCGGTTTCCAGGATCAAAAAGAAGCTCAATGTCGAAGTGAACCGCTTTTTCGATGTCCGTTCCGGTGAAATCTTTCGCAAGATCACGCAGTTTATAAAGGAATATAAAGAATTGACCCAACCCGTCGAAGGAAAAGCGGACTTGTCCGCTGTCTCCAAAACCATATACCGGGGTTATCAGGATTTTAAACAATCTCTGAATAAATTTATGGCTGAAGATATCAACCCGGAGATCATTCGTTTTGTCAAAACGCAGGAAAATGAAATCGGCAACTATTTTGAAACAATTCTTCAGCCCTATCATGGAACCCTTTCAGATGCCTACGATGAATATATGCGCATGATGAAAAAACTCGGTGTGAGCTTGAGGAACGAAACACAGCTGCAAAATGAGTTGCCGAACCTCAAAGCTCAGATAGAACAGTCCGGGCCGACACCGCCAAAACTGGTTGCCGCGATGCAGTATTCAGTAAAAATTAAAACCGCCGCGCTATTACGCCTGGGGGTTTACAGCCTCCAGCAGAATTTAAAAAAGTTGTTAAAACGACCCGCTCGCAATCGGGCAGATGTGATCCAGCAGGCCCTGAGCGGCGGCACCCAGCAGATGAAAAGAGACACATTGAGATTGATCGTCGAGCAACTAAAGGATTACCGTGAAAACCTTAAGTTTGCTTTTTTGTTTAAACTCGTCGAAAATTTTGCTGATAATTTAGTCGACCTGATGCAGGATCGCTTTCAACTGTTTGTTACCGACCTTGGCGCCGTCGCCGGCCGGTTGGACAGTACCAAGATTGACAAGCAGCGCACGCTGGAAATGTTAAAGGAAATGGATCAGTGGTCTGCGGGCTTAAAAGGCAGTATCGGCCATTTGCGCCGACGCATTGAACAGGTCAACTGAAATATAAAAAGATTCTTCGATGTTATGTAAAGCAAAATAACGAGGACGAGAACGGCGACGAGTACGAGTGCGAAGCTAAACGCTTCTAATCAAATCCATCAGCTGTCCTGTGATTTAAGTTTGGCCAAATTTTCTCTGGCAAATTCAATGGATGCATCCAGTGTCAGCGCCATCTCATAATATCGAATTGCTTTGGCGGTTTGTCCCATATCACGATAGTTTGAGGCGATATTGGCATAATCAATGGCTGACGATGGATCCAGCTGGATGATTTTTTTGAAATTTTCAATGGCTGCTGCATGCTCTTTTAGCTTGAAGTGGCAAAATCCCATTAAATTGTAAATGTCGGTTCTCTCCGGATCCAGCTCCATACCTTTTTTAAGTTCATCGAGCGCCCTGCGGTATTCCCCCATGTCTTTTAAGGCCACGCCTAAATACGAGTAAATGCTGGGAACATCCTGCTGATTGGGCTCCAGGTTTAAAGCCTCCTCAAAGCATTTTTGGGCCGCCCCGGGGTCAGCCAGCGCCAGGTGGCAGGACCCAAGATAAAATTTGACGTAATATTTTCCGGGCAGGTCTTTATCGATTTGATTCAATTCGGTGATGGCCACGCGGGGACTCTGGTTATCGGCGATATGTTTGGTCGAAAACATACCGACACTGGTGGCCAAGGCCCGTTCTCTGAAATGCGCCCCCGGAATGATGGTGTAAAATGCGGGGATTTCCAGATCCGAATGCATCGTGTCAACGAGGAATACTTCCATTCCAGTTCGGTTCAGTGCCTCCAGGCAGTTTTCCACTTCGACTTTGATGTTATCATTCGATAAATCCGGCAGGTCACCGATATCAATTTCTTTCCCCGGGTTCATGACGTAAGCGGCCTCTGCCAGATCGGTAAATTTGGGCAGTCCACTGGCCACATAATTGGCAGCTGTATCAAAATCACCCGCCAGCTGCGCCACTTCAGTGAGCGCCCGACTGAACGCTTTCTGGGGATCCGGTGTTGTTCCGGCGGTCCAGACGATTTCACTGAGTTCCGGAAATGTGGCCGGGTCGTAGGCTAAAATGCCGACACTCGGGATGCCGGTATCGAGCGTAAAATCGGACACAAAAAGCTTTACGCCTGCCTTGCGGTACTTGCCGATCATTTCAACGACCAGCGCATCGGTAGCCGAATCCGTGCGGATTGCCGGAACCTTCAAACGGTTGCGACTGATAACCGACGAGGTGTGTCTTTCGATAATTTCGCAAATTCCCTGACTAATCGCTTCTTCAACGCAATTGCCGGCAGAGGGGCCATTGAATTCATTGATGGCAAAAAACCAATCAAAAGGGACCAGTGTTTCCTCGTTGCGGCTTAAATTATAGGCCCAAGTCCACTTAAGAGGTAAATTTTCAAAGATTTTTCGCGTCACCTGCAGATCATCCGATTCATCTTGAACCGATTTCGCGATCATTTCGAAGGGTATGGCCCGATCTTGAATATTGCAAAATTTTTCGACAAAAAAGTTTTTGGAATTTTTCACAAAACTAAAAAAACTGAACCGTTCGGCTAATTCCATGACTGCACTGGCTTCGGATTGGCTGGGTGTTCCGCCTTTGCCCATCTGTTTTTTCGTCCCGATGATCTCGTGGGCATCTTTGCCGCAAAGGCTAAAGTAAATCGGTATGTCCAATCGACCGTTGTCGATACGGATGGTTCGTTTGAGGATATCCAGGTTAACTTTTTTGAGTTTGGCTTTAAATTGCCGGACCGTATCTTCCGGGGCCATTATTTTATCCTGGTCAAAGGTAAAGCCTTTGTAAGCATCCTTTAGCTCAACTGTAAACTTCTTTTTTTTCATTTTATTTACGATCAATTAAGGTTTTAGATTGACCGTTTTGAATCAATTTGATATGAAAACGGTCTGTTGTGGGGATGTAGCTCAGATGGGAGAGCGCGGCGTTCGCAATGCCGAGGTCAGGGGTTCGATCCCCCTCATCTCCACCATACGAAAAAACTGCCACAAAGTGACAAGTAAGAAGGCAACCTTGTAGCCGATTTTTTCGGGCGTGTCAACCGGGGTGTGCCGGCTTCAAGATTCTATAATAAATTTAGATTTTTGGTTGTTTTAGCGTTTGTTGCGGTCTATGTATAAAAGGCCGTAAAAAGCCAAGTCGCATTGTTTTTTTTTATAGACCCCCTGAGCATCAGAACTCCCTATCGAGAGCATATAACGTAAATACCTTGTATCAGTACCACAGATTTTTTGGTAATCCTTGCCGTATCCTGGCTTTTCACCTGACGCCTAAGCTATTATTTATGGGGGGAGAATTTAATTGAAAACAAAAAAAAGCACACTCAAATTTGAAAATGGCCTCAAAGAATCCTTGAAACGAGTTGTTGAATTTAAGGAATTAAAATTTAACCATAGGCTTGCCGAACAATTATTACGACTCCAGCGTGATCTCGCAATAACGCTCAGCTCAACAAGTGATCTTAGCAAGGCTTTAGATTTAATACTTGATGCCACCTGCCAAATCGAAGGATTCGATTGCGGTGGCGTATACATTGTAGAGGCTAAGAGTGGTGATTTTAATCTAGCCTGCCATGTAGGTTTATCTTCTCGTTTTGTCGAATTAGCCGCTCAATATATCGCAGATTCACCGCAGGCTCGTATGGTGAAGAGAGGCAAGCCAATTTACGGCAAGTATCAAGAAATATCATGCAGCAAGCATGACGCACACCAGACTGAAGGTTTAAGAGCTATTGCTGTAATCCCGATAAATCACGAGGACCAGATTGTGGCGGTATTAAATGTTGCGTCGCATTCGCATGATGAAATTCCCGCTCATGCGCGTCATGCGCTGGAATCTATTGCAGCTCAGCTTGGAGGAGTTTTGAGCCGTCTAAGAGCTGAAGCCGCCATGCAGGATAGCAAAAAAGATCTAACGGCTTTATTCAACAGCATAAATGATTTTTTGTTTGTTCTCGATTATGACGGTAACATACTCCACGTAAATCGAGCGGTGGAAGAACGTCTAGGATATTCTGCTAATGAAATTCTTTCAATGAACGTAATCAACGTGCATCCTCCCAATCGACGTGAAGAGGCCATGGCTATCATTGCTGCGATAATGGTCGGTAAGCTTTCTGAATGTCCTATTCCTATAATGACGAAAAGCGGTGAACTAATCCCGGTTGAATCGAAAGTCACACACGGCAGATGGAGAGGACAAAATGCTGTGTTTGGCCTATGCCGGGATATTACTGCACGCAAGCTGGCCGAAGATGAGCTGCAAAAAGCCCATGATGAACTTGAACAAAAAGTCGATATTCGTACGGAAGAGCTTGCAAAAGCAGTCAACGATTTGCAGCGGGAGGTCGTCGTGCGTAAGCGGACCGAGGAATCACTGCGGAGAAGTGAGGATCGCTTCTTGAAAATTGCAGACAATATTCGGGAAGTATTCTGGTTATTTGACTGGAAAAATCAAAAATTTGAATATGTGAGCCCGGCATATGAGCAAGTTTGGGGCCGTTCCGTTGAAGATTTATATGCCAACTATGAAGCATGGGCTGCAAGCATTTATCCGGATGACTTAGCCTATGCCGAGGAATCTTTTGAGAGGATTGCCCGAACCGGTGGCGGTGAAACCCGGCAATATCGAATCGTTCGGACCGATGGAAAAATGCGCTGGGTTTCTGATCGAGGCTTTGCCATCGCTGATAAAAATGGAGATGTCGTGCGCATCGCGGGGATTACTGAGGATATTACTGATCAGCAACAGGCGCTGGATGCGCTTCGTGAATCCGAAGAGAAGTTCAGACTTCTTACAGACCAGTCCCCTAATATGATTTTTATCAACCATCAAGGCAGGGTCGTCTATGTCAACAGAAGATGCGAAGAAATCATGGGTTACAGCAAAGATGAGTTTTATGCTCCTGATTTTGATTTTATGACTATAGTAGAGCCGGAGTCTAAAGATTTAATTCAGTCAAACTTTAGAAGCCATATGGATGGTAAGGAAATTCCGCCCCATGAGTATGCTCTTAAAGGCAAAGACGGCAAGAAAATTGATGTAATTATCACTGCAAAACTAATTGTTATTGATGGTAAGCAATCCATTCTTGGCATCATAACAGATATTACCGAACGCAAAGAGAAGGATAAAAAATTAGAACGACAAGCAAAAAATCTTGAGGAGGTTATCACGGCGCTTAAAGTTCTTCTTGAGCAACGTGAAAAAGAAAAAACCGAGATAAAAGAAACGCTTTTAGTCAATATAAAGAAATTGGTTTACCCCTATATCGAAAAATTGGAAAATACAGGTCTAAATCAAGAGACGCAAACATTTGTAAATATAATTAAGACAAATATTAATGATCTTGTTTCCCCTCTTGCAAACAACCTATCTTCAAAATATTTTTCACTGACGCCATCTGAAATTCAAATAGCTGATTTAATCAAATATGGTAAAACAAGTAAGGAAATCGCATCAATGCTGTATATTTCTCCCAAAGCGGTTGCATTTCACAGGGGCAATATTCGCAAGAAACTGGGATTATTAAATAAAAAGATAAATCTTAGATCTTATCTCCAAGCCTTCCCGCATTAATATACCAGTTTAGAGCTTGTATATACCTGGCAATAATTTGTTATTTTTTTCTATTGAATCTCCAGTTAAATCCCTATAAATATTCTAAGGATATTCATCATATCCTATTATTATCATATATAAAAAATTTGGTGGCTGAAGTGTGCGTAACTAAAAGATTCAGGGTATTTTCATGAGCGCAAAAAAAATTTTAGTGGCGGATGCCGAAACCCCTATCCTGCATTTGCTCTCAAAATATTTTGACAGCGCGGGTTATGAGGCCCGTTTGGCGGCCAACAGTGACGATGCCTTGAAGATATTGGCTCAGGAATCTATTTCGGTCATGTTCTTTGATCTTGGATTAGAGCCGATAAACGGATTTGATCTTTGCAAACAGATTCGAAAAGACCGGACCGATGCCATCATTTATGCCTTAACCCGATTTAGCAGGCTTTTTGGACCGCAAGAAATCCATGAAGCCGGCTTTAACGGATATTTTGCTAAACCTTTGTTCATTGAAAAGATTATTCTGTTCATTGAAAAGATTATTCAAGCGGCGAGCGAGGCCTTTGAACACATCGATCAATTAGCTGAAAAATCGCGACGTCGCCCTATCGAGAAAATTTTAATCGTCGATGATGACAAACAGATGCGAAAGATGCTGCGGCAAATGCTGGAACATGAAGGGTATACGGTCGCTGAAGCGTCTGATGGGCAGAAGGGGTTTGAATGCCAGACCGCCCAACCCGCCGACTTGATCATAATGGACATTGTCATGCCCGGCAAAAGCGGCGTCGAGACGATGCTGGAAATAAAGAAAACGGGTCCTGGAGTAAATTTTATCGTCATGACAGGGGGGGGATGGTACAGCGCTGAGGTTGATTTAGATGTGGCGCGGACATTAGGCGCCAAAGCGATTAAAAAACCGTTTACGCGAGAACAAATCCTAAGCTTGATTAAACGCATGCATAACTAAAGTTCAAGGCGTCAGGCATCAGGCTTCTTCGCTTAAAAGCGGGATTTCACATCTTGGTTTATTTAATTAATGTATTCAACAGGGCACAAGGCAAATCCTTGGGAGCAATTGAAACCTTGCCGGCTCCTTGGTTGGGCACAACTTCTGCGGGTTTGCTCCGCAACCCCGAATCCTGGGTACTATCGAAGCGTTTTACGGAATTGGGGTATAAGTGGTTGTAGAAAAAAACGTTGACATAACGGAACTTTTTTTTGACAATCACTATAGGCCTCAAATGAGCTTTTCAAATTAAAAAAGGGGGGCCGGTTAATATAAGTTGTAACTTTTATTAAATAATCGGGTCTACATCACGGTGGCCCGGATTCGTCCAGGCCACTTCAGAGTAAGTACGTCATAGTGCTTCATTCTGACCTCCTTTCACGGGTGGTTCATTTCGATGAGCCACCCTTTTTATTTTTACAGGGCCCCAGGCGCTGGTCGGTTTGGAAAATTTAACAGAGGTAACCCCATAAGGGCAGTTGCCCTTGAGGTGATATAAATGATTGCATTTCTTCAAAAATTTGATTATGATCGCAATTGCGAATGACCCACGGGCAGAAGCGCATGCCAAGGGTTGCTACCGGGCTCAGCAGTTAATTGGGAAATTGTGCATAGTACCAAGATGGAGGTTTCTGACGTTAACAAATCAATATTAAGGGATTAAGACTGATGGAAGCGAAAACCGAGGTTGAACGGAAAACCAAAGAGACCGCCATTCGAATTGGCCTAAAATTGGACGGCAGCGGTCAATCAGAAATATCAACCGGAATTCCCTTTTTTGATCATATGCTTGTCTTATTGGCAGTCCATGGTTTTTTTGATTTGGCGGTGAAGGCCAAGGGCGATCTGGAGGTTGATTTTCATCATACGGTTGAGGATGTCGGCCTGGTTTTGGGTGAGGCATTCGATCAGGCGCTTGGAAACCGCAAAGGCATTAAACGGTTCGGTCATGCCGTAACGCCCATGGATGATGCGCTGACCTCTGTTACTGTTGATTTGTCCAAACGCCCTTTCCTGGCTTACCATGTGCCCTCATTTCACCCTTCCGGAGCTGCTTTTAGTCTTTCGCTGGCAAAAGAGTTTTTCAGAGCGTTTGCCACCCGCGGAGGATTAAACCTTCACATTAATGTTTCCTATGGAGAAAATGAGCATCATATCATTGAGTCTCTGTTCAAAGCGCTGGGCAGGGCTTTGGATCAAGCCACTTTGATGGATGCGCGCATCAAAGATATTCGTTCCTCAAAAGGCACGCTTTAGTGTATAGAAGTTGGTGTCTAGTGTGTTGTGTCTGGTATTTGGGGTTTTGCTGTTTGGTTTGGTGATCCAGCAAACACCAAATACAAAGCACACAAAAACAAGCCACTTGATAAACACGATAAACCAAACACCAGATGAATTCATACGATGATTGTCATCCCGGCTGTTGATATCAAAAATGGCAAGTGTGTTCGGTTGCTCCAGGGTCGTATCGACGACGACACCGTGTATTCGGATGATCCGGGAGACATGGCTGCCAAATGGGAGCGGCTCGGCGCTCAGCTTCTTCATGTAATCGACCTGGACGGCGCGTTTTCCCAAAGCCCTCAAAATGTGAATAGCATCCGGAAAATAGTGCAATCGGTGAAGGTGCCTATTCAACTGGGTGGTGGTATTCGCAATCAAAAAACCGTGGACATGTACCTGGAGATGGGGATAAAAAGCGTTATTATCGGCACTGAGGCGATAAAAAATCCCGCCTTTGTAAAAAAGATTTGCAAAGCATATACGGGGCAGATCATCGTAGGGATCGATGCGCGCAACGGAAAAGTCGCGATAGATGGATGGACCCAAACAACCCGCATTGAGGCCATTGATTTGGCCAGGGCGTTTGAAGACTGCGGTGTTGCCGCCATTAATTTTACCGATATCCAACGGGATGGGATGCAGACGGGTCCGAATCTGGAGGCAACTCAGCTTTTAGCCGAGGCCATATCGATCCCGGTGGTGGCTTCCGGCGGGGTATCATCAATTCAGGATATTAAGGATTTGTTACCGCTTGAAAAGCTCGGTGTCAGCGGCGTCATTGTCGGTAAGGCATTGTACTGTGGCGCTTTGGACTTGAAGGCCGCATTGGAATTGACGCATTCTGCGTTTGTTGCTGACGAATGAACCTGAACAAATTATAAAATTTACTTGACAAATAATAGATATCATATTATTTTTTGCGTTTAACAATTTCTCATACAGGGGAGCCATAAGTATTTAATCTTATGGCAAAATTTTAGAGCAATTCAAATTAGCAAACCGGATAAATGCGAAATTTGAAACGCTTCATTCCATCTATGATCCTTCCGTTTGTTTATATCTTCCCTGTTCCATGAAATATGGAGGTTGCTGTTTTTGGCAATTTTTATCCCTGAAGATAAGATTTTAGACATAAAAAATGCGGCTGATATTGTCGATGTTATATCAGAGGTAGTCCATCTGAAAAAAACAGGGAGAAATTTTGTCGGCTTATGTCCGTTTCACTCTGAAAAAACACCTTCATTTACCGTCAGTCCGGAAAAACAAATATTTTATTGCTTTGGTTGCGGAGCAGGCGGAAATGTATTCAGCTTTCTGATGAAAAATGATGGATTGGCTTTTCCTGAGGCAGCCCGCTCGCTGGCCCGGCGTTATAGCATCGATATTCCCCGAAAACACCTGACCCCCGAACAAAAAAAGCGTATTGGTGAACGCGAAAGCCTGCTGAAGATCAATCGGCAGGCGATGGATTATTTTCGCCAAATGCTACACCGCAGTCCGACCGGGCAACCGGCAATGGCTTATCTTACGAAAAGGGGTCTGTCTGCGGAAATCATTGACCGATTTAACCTCGGCTATGCTCCCAAGGGGTGGAATAATATTATAAATTTTTTTTCCAAAAACGGCGTCCCGCTTGCAAGAGTTGAACGATCCGGGCTGATTTTACCCAAAAAGGACAGCCACGGTTATTATGACCGTTTTCGGGACCGCATCGCATTTCCGATCATTGATGTGAATCAGGCCGTTATCGGTTTCGGTGGCCGGGTAATGGACGACTCGTTACCGAAATATCTCAATTCTCCCGAAACACCGGTTTACAGCAAAAGCCGATCTTTGTACGGGTTGCACCTGGCAAAGGATAAAAGCCACGCGACCGATACCGTTTACATCGTCGAAGGTTATCTCGATTTGTTGACCCTTCATCAGCACGGCATTGAAAATGCGGTTGCAACGCTCGGGACCGCGCTGACAGCCGATCATGTTCGGATGTTAAGCCGATATGTTCCCCGGTTGATTCTGGTTTATGACTCTGATGAAGCCGGAATTCGATCCGCCAGGCGATGTATCGATATCTTTTGGAAGGAGCATGTGGATTTCCGCCGGGGAGATGTATTTCGCGAAGAAAAGGCGGACACCCAGATCCTCGTATTGCCCGACGGACATGATCCGGATTCGTTTCTAAGGGATAAAGGAGCGGAATGTTTTCAGAAAGCAGCGACACATGCGCCCGGTATTGTATCGTTTTTGATTGAGCAGTCCATCGCCAAACACGGGCTTTCAACCGAAGGGAAAATTCGTGTTGTAGCCGACTTAAAAAATCCTTTAGCAGCCATTAATGATAATGTTGCCAGGTCGTTATACGTAAAAAAGCTCGCGGAGCGAATTGGCATCGAAGAAAATATCATCCTGCAAGAGATTCGAACCGGTGCTGCCCGAAAGGAAAAAAAAGACACGGGCAAACACAAGGTTTTAGAAGAGATCAAGGGCAGTCGTCTGGAACGCCAGATTATTGCCATGATGCTTCAATTTCCCGTCATATTGCCTGAAATTAGAAAATATGACGTTATCGCGTACATTGAAAACCCCAATTTAAAATCCATCGGTACCGCGATTTTAGACCACCAGGGGACTTCGGTTACGCAAATAGCCGAGTTGTTAAGCGGCATTGGCAATCCTGAACAAGAGCAGCTGATATCCGCCCTGGCAATGATTGAGGAATCCTGGGAAAAAGATGGGTGCATGAAGCTGATCGCTCAGTTTGTCAAGAACGGACAAAGACGTCGCGATCGCCAGATTCTTGACCAGATAAAAGTCGCCGAGCAAAAGAACGATCAAGAAACCCTGGCAAAACTATTAAAACATAAGCAAAAGCTGGCCATGCGCAGTCAAAAGCAACATCTGGCATAATAGCCAGGCAAATAACTGCCTGTTGGGACTTGACTATGCCCATTTAACATATAGATTTTATATGACATCAAATATTTACCTGAATTTTACACGAAACGGGGGATTTCATATTCGCATTAATTTTCATTCAAGGTTCAGGTATTGTGACAACAGCTAAAAACCGCTGATCCAGCGGGAGCGAATGGTAGAATTTTTCCGGAGGGCAAGATTTTATGGTAAGAAAATCTGCTACAAAAAAGGAAACCGCAAAAAAGACCGTCAAACGGACAACCACCAAAAAGGTTGATCCCAAAACCAGCCGCAGCAAGCGCGCCGCAAAAAAAACGACTGAAAAGAAGAGCGCTATAAAGACTGTCAAAGTTAAAAAAACGGCAACTCGGATCAAAGCAGCGGTATCCAAAGCCGCGCCACGCCAATCCAAAGCCGCGGCACGTAAGGCCAAATCAGCAGCAACCAAAGGTAAACCCGCAGCACGCAAAACCAAGGTCACGGCGCCCAGGGCCAAAGCTGCGTCAACCAGAGCCAAACCAACTGCAGGTAAAGCCAGAGCAACGGCACGCAAGACCAAAGCCCCGGCACCTAAAACCAGAGCAACGGCACGCAAGGCCAAAGCCCCGGCACCCAAAGCCAGAGCAACGGTACGCAAGGCCAAAGCCCCGGCACCCAAAGCCAGAGCAACGGCACGCAAGACCAAAGCCCCGGCACCCAAAGCCAGAGCAACGGCACGCAAGACCAAAGCCCCGGCACCTAAAGCCAGAGCAACGGCACGCAAGACCAAAACAGCAGCTGGCAAAGCCAAAGCAGCTCCACGTAGAGCCAAAACCGCGGCACCTAAGTCCAAAGCAGCGGCAACCAAAGCAAAAGCTGCGACAAAGAAGGCCATCAAACAATTACTGGCGAAAGGCAAAAAACAGGGCTTTTTAAGTTACGACGAAATCAATGAATTACTGCCGGCGGAATTGCTATCTCCCGAACAAATTGATGAAACCCTTATAATGTTCGATGAAAACGAGATCGAGGTGGTTGATGAGAAGACGAAAAAGAAGCTAATCACCCAGAAAAAGAAAAAAGCAAAAAAACCGATCAGCCAAACAATTCGCGACACGGATTTTGGAACGGTTACCGATCCGGTCAAGATGTATCTTCGCGAAATGGGACTGGTGACACTTCTGAGCCGAGAAGGAGAAGTCGAGATTGCGAAAAAGATAGAAGCCGGTGAGCAAGAAGTATTGCATGCCCTTCTTGAAACGAGAACCGGAGTGGAAAGCATCATCAGTCTTGGAGAAGACATTGCGGAAGGGAATATGCGGCCTAAACATGTGCTCAGAGACGTTGATGAAGGTGATACCTATGTTGATGAAATGGCGCAAACGGAAAAATTTTTAACAACGATCAGTGGTATTCGAAAGCTTAATGAAGAAAACAAAACAGGTCGGGAAAAATTATTTTCCAGTAAACTAAATCAAGAAGAAAAGAAAAAACTGAAGCAAAGCACCGGACAGCGAATCGATAAAATATTTGATCTTTTAAAAGATTGGCGCCTTGAGGCTAACGTTATCGATGAGATAGAGGAACACATACGCGCTCAAATTATGTGGTTTGATGAAATGAACAAATTGCTTAGCAGGGGAGCGGGCATTGTCGATACGTCTGTCTCCGAGCTCATAGGGCATTTAAACACAAAGACGAAGTTCGTAAAATGGGCCGCCCCGCGATGTAACTTGCCCAAGGAACATCTGGGCACTTTGCACAAAGAACTAAAGAAAATAACAGAAAGCATCGCGGTTCGGGAAAATGAATTAAAATCGCAGAACCGAACACTAAAGCGCGTGATGTCGGCTGTTGAAGAAGGTCGTTTTAGAGCAAAATTGGCCAAAAGTGAACTGACCAAGGCCAATTTGAGACTGGTTGTCAGCATCGCCAAAAAATATACCAACCGTGGCTTGCAGTTTTTGGATCTCATTCAGGAAGGAAACATCGGCCTAATGAAAGCCGTGGACAAGTTTGAGTACCGCCGGGGTTATAAATTTAGTACCTATGCCACCTGGTGGATCCGGCAAGCCATTACACGTGCTATTGCAGATCAGGCAAGAACGATACGGATTCCGGTCCATATGATCGAAACGATCAACAAACTCATTCGAACATCTCGCTATCTGGTACAGGAGCAGGGACGGGAACCCACGCCGGAGGAAATTGCCGAAAAAATGGAGATTCCGCTTGAAAAAGTGCGCAAGGTGTTAAAGATTGCCCGCGAGCCAATTTCCCTCGAAACCCCGATCGGCGAAGAAGAAGACAGCCATCTGGGCGATTTTATAGAAGATAAAAAATTCATGCTGCCATCGGATGCAGCGGTGAACTTGAACCTGGCAGAACAAACCCGGAAAGTACTTGCCACCCTGACACCGCGTGAGGAAAAGGTTTTGCGCATGCGTTTCGGAATCGGGGAAAGGGCTGACCATACACTCGAAGAGGTCGGTCAAGATTTTGCGGTGACCCGTGAAAGAATACGACAAATAGAAGCCAAAGCATTGAGAAAATTGCGCCATCCGACCCGCAGCCGGAAGTTGAAAAATTTTATCGAAGGCTGACGTCATGGGCCGCGCACATAATCGATTGCGCGCCTTTTAGCACAGAAGACGGCAACAACCGGGAGGCGAAGAGCGCAAATTTCAGAAGATCGACAAGACTTGACAAAACATGTTGCGATCGTTAGATAACGCTATTCCTTCAGGGCCCATAGCTCAGTTGGCAGAGCCACCGGCTCATAACCGGTAGGTCCCTGGTTCGATTCCAGGTGGGCCCATGCCTAACTTGCCAAAAATGTTTCATACAGAAAAAAACGATGATTTATCGACGAACCGGACAAATCGTTTAACGCATGACAAGCGTAAACGACTTGCGGTTCTAACAAAACCGCAAAGATGGAAACCGGTTGCGGTTAATGTTTTTTTCGGATGGCGTGGGATTTACGGACCACGCCTTTTTTGTTTCAAAACTTGTGATGAAGAGATGCAATGGACGCAACCGTAGCGCAAATCATAGAGATTATGGACCGACTGGTGCCACCGTGGCTGGCTGAGGAATGGGATAATGTCGGGCTTCAGATCGGCAATCCGCGGCTACCGGCCCGGCGAATATGGATTGCGCTGGATCCCGGCCCGGAGGTGATCGAAGCGGCCTGCCAGCATAAAGTTGATTTGTTAATTACGCATCATCCTTTGATTTTCAGACCCCTGAAATCCATTGATTTTGATACGCCTGGGGGATCCATTATCCAGAAGGCGGCCCAGCATCAACTGGCGATATTCTCAGCGCATACCAATTTTGATATCGTCCAGGATGGCGTCAACGACATCCTGGCACAACGGTTGGGGCTCAAACATCTGGAATTACTACATCCGGTCAAGGTTGAGGCATCTGTTCAAAATGAAATGAGTCCTCCGGTTGGTGGTGAAGCAGCGTATGGGATTGGACGAATTGGCTTACTCGACAAAGCCTGTAGCTTAAAGTCACTGGTTTCGACGGTTAAAAAAAATCTCAAGCTTGATTTTGTAAAAGTTGCCGGAGATCCTAAAATGAAAATTGCGCGGGTTGCGATCTGCAGCGGCAGCGGATCGAGTCTGATGCAAGCATTTTTAGCTTCAAAAGCTGAAGTTTACATTAGTGGAGATATCCGCTATCACGATGCCCGTGATGCTGAATCCGTTCAGCGGGCGATCATCGATATCGGGCATTTTGCGTCGGAGCACCTCATGGTCGAGGCGCTTGCGCACCGGCTGGATCAACTCATCACCGAAGCGGGAATTAGCGCCAAGATTACAGCTTGCAAAATCGAAGAAGATCCATTTACCATTACTTAAGAGCGCTACAAGCAGGAAAAAAAAGATGTCGGATATCACAAAAGAACGAATTGCGGCTCTGGTTAACCTGCAACAGATCGAAATCGATACCCACAACCTTAAAACCAAATTGAGCAATGTCGATCAACGCTTAGATAAGCTCGATAACAGACTGCTTGATTTCAAACAGGTGATCGAGGAACAGCAATCGGTAATTAACGAGTTAAATCAAAAATACCGCGAGTATGAAGCAGATGTGCGCTTGAATCTTGACAGCATCAAAAAAAGTGAGGCCAAACTCAGTTCGGTTAAAACCAATAAGGAATATCAATCATCGTTGAAGGAAATCGATAATCTAAAAGCGAAAAATTCAAATTTAGAAGATGACATGATCGAATTTCTGGACCGTATTGAAGAGGCTGAAAATGCGCTTAAGACAAAAATGACGGAATATTCTGAGCTTCAAACCCAGATGGATCGTGAAAAAGAAATCATTCAAAAAGAAACCGAAGAGGGAAAGCGTCAACTCGACAACCTCGATGCAGAATGGAAAACGGTTTCCGCCGCTATCGACGCTGAGTTGCTTGAGACTTATAGCAAGGTAAAATCGACCCAGAGCAATGCCGTTGGCATCACCGCTGTTATAGATGCCGTTTGCCAGGGCTGTTATATGAATATTCCGCCGCAGACGTATAATGAATTGCAACGCGGTGACCATTTGGCAAAATGTCCGATCTGTCAGCGACTTATTTACTGGAAAGATACCCATAAACGGTCAGAGTAGGCCAAACGATCGCTGGATTATGATTAATCCGGAGGAAAGTCCGAACACCGCAGGGCAGGGTGCTCCATAACGTGGAGTCGCGGTAACGCGAAGGAAAGTGCAACAGAAAGCATACCGCCCGGAATCAAGCGGGTTCGCTTGGTTTCGGGTAAGGGTGAAACGGTGCGGTAAGAGCGCACCAGTTCCCCGGGTGACCGGGGAAGCTTGGCAAACCCCACCCGGTGCAAGACCAAATAGGGGAGCGTTTGAGGGTAGCCCGCCCAAGCTCCCGGGTAGGTCGCAAGAGGTGTCGGGCAACCGGCACCCATAGATGAATGATCGTTGCCCGGCAGGGGTAACCCGATCCGGGAACAGAATTCGGCTTACGGACTACTCTGGCCGTTACCGTTTATCAGCAATTTGCGGTTGCAATTAGTCGAGGCCAACATTTTCGTTGTTGGCATTTTACCTTGTGGACCTTTTCATGAAAAATGGAATAGCGATTATCGATGAATAAGACCAAAACAGCAGTTGAGGAATCGTTTACCGAAAAAGTACGCATATTTTCAAATGATTATTTAAAATGCTGTTTCTATGTTTCAGGTGTTGACCGGCCCACCTCCGCATTTACGCAAAAGCTTTATTCCACCCTTATCTCCACCTCCGTGCTTCTGGAAGATTTTCTCGATTTTCATGGTGCTAAAAACAACAAGAATTGGTACTTTTACCGGGAGCTGACCGCTGCCGTCCGCCACCTGAGTCTGGCGGCAAACTTCCAGAAGCATATATCCAATCGCCTTGTGTTTTATGACCTGGCCGATGTCGGTGATTTTTCCGTGCAGGGTGAAACAACGCTTGATTTTTTAAACAGGGCTTTGATGAAAATGGCTCCGGTCATACTGAAAGAAGCCCAGAGACTTAAAATCCAAATGCCAAGGAACACTTTCACGCTAGCTGATTTTCCGAGTGTTGTCACCCGTCAAATGCTTGACTATGATATTGATGATAAAGATAAAGACCAGCAGAAAAAAAATATCATCAAGATCTCGAGCGAGTTTTTAAATATTGCCAAGAGCTTTGATCAGCTCAAATTTTATGATCCCTATCCGTATAAAGAAATTTTGACCCTTGTTCCCGATAGAGTGAATGAGGTTGAAATCAGACGCTATGAAATGCTGGTGCACAATCTGCAATCCTCATTTGATACCTACGTTATTCACGGAGGATTCAGATTTGGTAATCGTGAGCTCAAACAGTTACGCGGTTATTTTTCGGTCGTTTTACATCTTCTTCAAATGGTGGGTCGTCTGCTTCATTTATATGAGCGTCACCTGCATGAGGCCGGCTACAAAAAGATTTATAAAAAAGTTCAGGTGCGGTTATCCAAATTGGTTAATCCTAAAACCCTCCTGGATCGCACTATAAATTACGGTCTATTTTACGCCTGCCATTTTTTAACCAGTGGAATTGATTTGGCCCAAAAAATTCTCAATGTCAATATTGAGCGTTCAGCGATTAAAGTTGGCGTTCCGGTAAAATTAGGATTTCACAGCCGACCCTGTCTGCTGGTTGCTAAAATTGTTCAACATTATGGTGGACAGGTTGAGCTGTGTGTGGGATCGGATCGGTTTGATGCCAGCAGTGTTCTGGATCTTCAGTGGGCCGGTGGCAAAATTCAAAAGGAAAATCGTGATCGGGTGATATTTGAAGGAGATGTGCGCACCTTGAAAGACATTGAAATCCTTGCCGGTGTAAATTACGGTGAAGACACCATGGGCAAGGGGGTGCCGTTACCGGAAGAATTAAGCTACTTAAAATAGGTATCGGGTATCGGGGATTCGTTATTCGTAAAGAATGCGTAACGATCAGATATTGGTAAAAAATAATGATATACGCAATTATCGTGGCGGCGGGAAAAGGCATGCGCATGCGGGATTCCATGCGCAAACAGTATCTGGTGCTGGACGGGAAGCCGATTTTAGCCCACACCCTGCTGGCATTTAAGCGTTGCGAACAAATCGATCGAATTATTGTGGCGCTGCCGGCAGAAGATATCGAATTTTGCCGCACTGAAATTATACCCGCTGCCCGTTTGGATAAAGAGACGCGCCTTATCGTCGGCGGGGCCCGACGGCAGGATTCGGTTTACAACAGCCTTAAGACAATCGAAACCGACGATGGCATTGTGCTGATTCATGACGGGGTGCGCCCGTTTGTGCGACAAGAACATCTGCTCGCCTGCATCAAAGGTGCGCACAGGCATGGCGCCTGTATCTTAGGCACACCGGCACTCGATACGGTAAAGCAGGTCAATGCCCAAAACGAGATCGTTCAAACCCGGCGGCGGGATAGGCTGTGGTTGGCGCAAACGCCCCAGGCGTTTCAGTTGAAATTGATCAAAAAAGCCCACGGGGCTGCTAAGCAGGACGGTTTTATCGGAACCGACGATGCCGCCCTTGTGGAGCGCCTGGGAGCGGCGGTCAAAATTATACCCGGCAGTCGCAGCAATATAAAGATCACCGATCAAGAAGATTTTCAGCTGGCGCGGGCCCTGTTGCAACTCAGTGCATCAGATAGTTAACCCATCCCTCAATTCTTTATCGGCCCATTGCACCGACAATCAATTAATTTTGCATCATCCAGCCGCCTGGCCATGCGCAGGTTATACCGTTTCCATAATAATGTTCCGGAATATGGAAGTGCGGCATAAGGGGTTGTAGAAAAAAACGTTTGTACCGCTTTCCATAATTATGTTCCGAAATACAGAAGTGCGGCACAAGGGGTTGTAGAAAAAAACGTTTGAATACCGCAACGTTTTTTTGATAACCCCTATAAATACCGCAACGTTTTTCTAACAACCCCTATAAACCCGGTTGACACATACCTTTGGTATACTTAAACTATTGTTTTACCTGAATCTTGCATAAAAATTAATGAGAAATTGGACAGATGAAAACCTCCGGCCCGTGCAAAATTCAGGTTCTAACAAATAGGATAACCCTAAATTGAGCGTTATAAATTAAAAAAATGATTACTATATTTTAATTTTAAAAACTGCTTTCGACTTAAATTTTCGTGGTTATCTGGAAAGTTCCAGTAGTTTACGTCCGATAGTGATCTCACCACGAAGATCACGAAGATCACAAATGTAGGATGAATAAATTGACACTCCCTCTTCGGGTACTTCGTGCCCTTCGTGGTTGAAAGAGTCTAACCTGGGCTTTCTGCATAACCGTATAAATTTTTAAAATGGAAGGATTTACGATGCAAGATACATCTCAAATGGATCCCAGAGAAAGCGAGATGGCCAGTCAGGCTTATCTGCAACAGCTGAAAGCGACGTTCGATCAATTACCCAATGACATTCCGCTTTATCTGTTTACCGCCAAAGGGCATGAGGATGTTTTTACGCATGCCAACCGGGAGGTCATTCGCGCGTTTCGCCAGCTGAGCTCCAAGATTACACTGCGAGAGTATGACCTGGAGCACGAGCAGGCCAAACGGTGGAATGTGACCCATTCGCCCACGCTGGTGATTGCACCGGAAAAATATTCCATCCATTGGCTCGGGGCGCCTATGGGAGAAGAGGCCCGCACCTTTCTGGAAATATTGATCCTCATCGGTACGGGCAAAAGTCAGCTGAGTGAGCAATCCTTAAAGGTCATTCAAAAGATTGATTCAGCCAGACAGATCAAGATATTTGTCAGCCCAACCTGCCCGTATTGTCCTCAGCAGGCCATCAATGGCGTCAAGGCCGCCATTGACATGCCGGATAAGATTTCGCTGGAAATTGTCGATATCCAGAGCGAGCCGGAACTGGCTGATCAGTATTCGGCCCAGAGTGTGCCCCAGGCATTTGCCAACGATGTCCTTATCGGTCAGGGCGCTCAGCCGGAGGAGGTTTTTGTTCTGTCACTGCAAAAATTAGAGGCCCAGACCATATTTATACCGGATAGTGATGCCGAGCTGGTTGAAACCGATCTGCTGATTGTCGGCGGGGGACCGGCCGGTTTAACCGCCGGTATTTATGCGGTCCGCAGCGGATTGCGCACGGCCATTGTCGAACGGGATGCCCTTGGCGGTCAGGTGGCCACCACCCCGATCGTTGAAAATTATCCCGGATTTACGTCGGTGGGCGGCAAATCACTGGTTGACATCATGGTCAGCCATGCCCTGCAATATGTCCAGATTTTTCAGGGTGAAGCGGTGGTGGATATCCAGCCCGGCCCGCCCTTTACCGTTAAAACCAACCGTCGACAATTCCAAACCAAAACCATCCTGCTGGCCACCGGTGCCAGCCACCGGCACCTGAATATCCCCGGTGAAAAACGTTTGGCCGGCAGGGGGGTCAGCTACTGCAGCACATGCGATGGGCCGCTTTTCAAAGGTAAAAAAGTGGTCATGGTCGGCGGCGGCAACAGTGCGGTCACCGAAGCCCTGCACCTTTTCCATATGGGCATTGATGTCACGCTGATCCATCGGCGTGATAAATTGCGCGCCCAGGAATTTTTAGCCCAGCAGCTGTTTAACAATAACATTCCCATTCTCTGGGACACCGAAGTCAGGGAAATCAAGGGAGAAGAGCGGGTCTCAGAAATCCTGCTCGTCAACAACAAGACGAACGCTGAAACCGAATTCAAAACCGACGGTGTCTTTATTGCCATCGGCTATACACCTGCCGTTGAACTGGCCCAGACGGTGGGTCTGGGCATCAATACAGACGGCTATATCCAGCAGGACGGCAAGCACCGCACCACGTTACCCGGCGTTTATTCCGCCGGGGATGTGGAAGGGGGCTACAAGCAGATCGTGACCGCTTCGGGCCAGGGCGCAGAAGCGGCCATGACCATTTTCGAGGATCTGATCAACCCCTATTGGCTGGACGGAAAAACAAAGCGTTCGTAATGGACGCAATGAGATGTTGATGTAATCTGTGAAAATATGACATCATAAATGTATTAATGTATTAATTTAAATATATATAGCAATATATTGATATAAAATAATAAAAGCAGTGCCAGTAAAGGCGCTGCTTTTTTGCTTCTGTTTTACAGATCTATAGGAGTTGCCAAAAAAACGTTGCGGTATTTATATGGGTTGTAAAAAACGTTCCGGTAATTATAGGGGTTATCAAAAAAACGTTGCGGTATTTATAGGGGTTGTCAAAAAAACGTTCCGGTATTCAAACGTTTTTTTCTACAACCCCTTATGCCGCACTTCTGTATTTCGGAACATAATTATGGCTTCGGTTTCGGCAATTTCGGCGGTTTGGTTTGACAACGCAGTTCATTGTTAATATTCTCCTTGGCATTCAAGTCTTACCCATCAACACCCGACCCCTGTCAGGCGTCATCCCAACACTATCCGGAGGCGAGATATGCTGCGCAGCATGAAAATAATTGTCGGTTTTCTTACCATCAGTTCGATATGGCTGCTACCGGTGATTTTACCGGAGGTTGCGGCCCAGCAGACTGCAACGCCACCTTCAACGGGAGCTCAATCAGCAGCTATAACCATTGAAGAACTGAAATCCAGGCGCATTGCAATCGAAAATATAGCGGGTATCGATGCCACGCTTAAAGATGCCAGTCTGAAATATATTGACGGGGCGATACAGTATTTAGGGCTGGCCGACAGTACCACTAAAGAGACAAACGAGCTCTCAAAGCTCATCCAGACAGCGCCCGAGCGGTTGAAAAAATTGCAGGCCGAGCTAAAAAAGCCGTTCATTGCACCGGAAAAAGTCAAAGCGCGTGCGCAGCAAATGAGCATATCAAAACTCGAACAGCGCGTGCGCCAGAAGAAAGCCGAACACGCGACGGCACAAAACAGGCTGAGGGAATGGAGCGATCGTTTAACGGCGCAGAACAACATCATCAGCCAAATGCCCGCAAAGCTTGCGACCGCAGCCAGCCGGCTCAATGAGATTCAAACGGAGCTGGCAACCCTGACAGGTGTTACCGAAGCCGATATCGGCAACTATGCCAGGATGTTCAGCCTCAAGTCGGAACGGGAAAAATTAACAGCCGAAATCAAATTAAACGAGCTGCGCCATGGCAGCCATAATCTGCTCGTAGAATTGTTCAGCAAGGAGCGAGATGTCGCCCAGAAAGCAGTTGAAGGCAGAGAAATAATGTTAAAAAGCTGGCAGGCTGAAGCTCAGAAACGTCGCCAGCAGGAGGCCGTTCAGGCCCGGGAAGAAGCCCAGGATGCCATCGTCGAGGTTCCCCTGCAGCCAAAGATTGTCCAGGATCAGTTTGACATCAACATTCAACTGAGTACCGAGCTGGAATCAGTCATCCGGGAAGAAACAATTTTGGCCGGAAAATATGCAGATTATCAAGCGCGTCTAAAAGCGCTGGAAGTGGAATTTGACACAGCCAAAAAGAGAATTGAATCAGCCGTGTTAACCGAGGCGATCGGATTGGCGCTGCGCGCTCAGCGCCTGAACCTGCCCCGTGTTGATCGGTATCTGGCGGATTCCGATGCCCGCCAGATCAGAATGAGCGAAATCAGCGAAAAGCAAATCGAGTTGGATCGCATGCTGCGTGAACTATCCGACCCTAAGGCTCAGGCAGACGCTGTGATCGGTTCCGTCAGCTTTCTTTCGGAGATCGACCGGGATTCACTCGATTTGAAAATTCAGGAATTGTTCGCCAATCGCCTCGATGTCATTCAAAAATTGGAAACCGCCTACGACCGAATCTTCAAATTGATAAACGATATTGAATTCACCGAACAAAAACTGGTCAACACTGCCAAAGACTTTGGTGAACTACTCGATCGCCATCTGTTCTGGATTCGCAGCTCCAAGCGCATCGGTATTAGCGACATCCAGAAGCTGCAAGTCTCCCTGGGATGGTTTTTCAAACCGGATTCCTGGGGCCAATTGTTCAAGGATCTGGGCCAATCCTTCCGTCGGCAGACAGCCGTCTGGATTATCGGTTTGCTGATCGGTTTGTTTCTGATCGTCAGTCGCAGGTGGGCTAAAAGAAAACTGAAGGATATCGCTGACTGCGTCGAGCAGCAGGTGGAGGATTCCTTTCTGCTGACGATTAAAGCCCTGGGGCTGACGGTATTGCTGGCCGCTGTCTGGCCTTTTCTGCTGGCATTTCCGGCCATTCAACTGACAAGTCTGCGCCAGGCAGACCCTTTCAGTACGGGCATTGCCGGTGGCCTGATCTATGTTATACGTCCCCTGATATTTATGGTCCTGTTCTACCATATCTGCCGACAATACGGTCTGGCCCCGACACACTTTCAATGGCCGGAGTCAGCCCGCCGTACCTTGAAGCGCAACCTGGGCTGGCTGATCCCGATCGTAGCGTTGACCTCCTTTTTCCTGGGAGCGATGACAACCGTGCCTCAATTCGAATACAGCGATGCGCTCGCCAAATTAGCCTTCATCATCCAGGCCTTGGCCAATTCCATGTTCTTCGCGCGCATCCTGAGATTCAGGGGCGGCATCACATCCGTGTTGATCGAAAAACACCCCAATAGCTTGCTGTGCCGCCTGCGATACGTCTGGTATCCTCTGACGATCCTGCTGCCGCTTTTTATGCTCTATCTGGCGGTGATCGGTTACTATTATTCCGCATTCGAAATACGCAACCTGTTCCGCGATACCACAATGCTGTTACTGGTTTTGCTTGTCTTCAACGATCTAGTGCTGCGTTTGCTGATGCTGGTGCGCCGCAGGATTGCGATAAAAAAAGCCATCGTAAATCAGGAGCTGCATCTTGAAACGGCCTCAGACACCGAAGCGGTTGCCGGTGACGGCGAGCGGTCCTTGCAAATGGAAACCATTGTCGAAATGAGCAAAATTGACGAGCAAACCCGGAAGTTTTTGAAACTGGTTTTGTTCATCCTGGCGCTGGTAGGAATCTGGGCAATCTGGGAGCCCGTTTTTCCGGCGTTCGGCATTCTGCAGGATATCGAGTTTTGGAGTTACAGCACGGAGGTAGACGGTGTTGTCAAATCGGTCCCCATCACCCTGGCCAACATTATCATGGCAATTATTGTAACCGTGACAACGATTATTGCCGGCCGCAACCTGCCGGGATTGCTGGAAGTTATTTTGTTGAATCGTTTGCCGATGGACCCCGGCGCGCGATATGCCTACTCAAGCGTCAGCCGATACGCGATAACGGCAATCGGTATCATTATTGCTTTCAATACGATCGGTTTCAAATGGGGCAATTTGCAGTGGCTGGTAGCGGCCCTGAGTGTCGGCATCGGTTTCGGGTTGCAGGAAATTGTGGCAAACTTTATCTGCGGCTTGATCGTCCTGTTCGAGCGACCCTTCAGAGTCGGTGATACGGTCACCATCGGCGACGTCAGCGGAACCGTGGCACGCATCCGCATCCGGGCAACGACGATCATTGACTGGGACCGCAAGGAATTGATCGTCCCCAACAAAGAGTTTGTTGTCGGCCGCCTAATCAACTGGTCGCTTTCGGACAAATATATCCGCATTCGGATACCGGTGGGAATCGCTTATGGATCCGATACCCAATTGGCCACCGAACTGCTTGTGCAGGCGGCCCGTAAAAATTCGCGGGTTCTCCCCAAACCTGCTCCAGATGCCATCTTCAAAGGCTTTGGCGACAACAGTTTGAACTTTGAACTGCGGGTATATATCGACGGCATTGATGACTGGTGGCCGATGCAGCATGATTTGAACATTACGATTGATAACACATTCAAAGAAGCGGGGGTGACGATTGCCTTTCCGCAGCGCGATGTGCATCTGGATGCAACCGGCCCGCTGGAGGTCCGGGTGGTTTCAGAGCCATCCGGCTTTAAGACCACTAAACCCTCGTTTGGGACACCAAAAGATCAGGACGCATAAATCTCAAGGATTTTTATCTTTGCTGTGATGTAAGGCAGTGCTTTACCCTGGCCCCAAAAAAACCGGACTACCCTATCTTTCAAGGTAGTCCGGCTTTTCAAAACTTCCCGGGCAACCCGGCTGTCTGTTTGAGACCCGTGGCTTGCCGTCCCCGCCTCACGCAGGGTTTGGCTTTATGATTACTGCTGCATCCAGGTTCGGACTCTTACCTTTTTGTCAGGCAAATTTACTTTTTTAGCGAAAAAATCCTCTTCATCGTTGCCGCTGCCACCACCGTCATCACCGTCACCGGTAACCGTGATAAACAGGGTGTCCTTGTGCAGCACCGGATGCGAGCCCTGGCCGCGACCCACCTTGATACCGATGGGTACAACATCCTTGACTCCATCCCCATCGATATCCACTTTATCGTCATCGTTGAACTTGCCGTCGTTGTTAATATCAAATACCGGATCCATTGCTGCCAGGCCCGTGCGATAATCGACAGCAAACACCCAGGTATCGCCACTGCCGGCACATACGTCTTCGTCCGGTATAAAGGTGGTGAAAAATACGATACCGGCCACTGCCAGCGGTTGGGTGATCACACGTTCGCTTCCGGAAGGAGCCGCCTCGTTCCAGCCCCAGCCCGCCTGATTGGCAAAAAGCTGCAT
The DNA here is from genome assembly GCA_947259495.1 of uncultured Desulfobacterales bacterium. GTDB lineage: Bacteria > Desulfobacterota > Desulfobacteria > Desulfobacterales > JAHEIW01 > JAHEIW01. Next base: position 114,685 of record CAMYLV010000004.1, read on the forward strand.
TTTCCAGGGATCATTGAACGCGTTGGTCCCGTCAATATAGCGAAAAGTGACATCCTTACCGCCGATGGTCTCGGTGCTAAATTTAGCCTGCAGCAAAACCGGATCGTTCAGATGATAGGTAGCTGCCGGGGTGGTGCCGTCTTTCAGGCCGAAGAAATACTGCTGGTTATTATCGGTTTTATCGGCCTGGGTTTCGTATATCCCCGAACCAAAGTAAACCCAGATCTCCCCGGGCGCATAAGTATAGGCAAAATCGGCTTTGGCCCGAATGGGATTCACATTCGGTGACGCGTTGCCATAGGTAAACAAGGTGGATACTGTCGGTGTCATGTGTTTGCCAATATCATCAATGCGATACATGTTGCCGTAAAGATCACCGGCATAAATCCGGTCGGAGATATAATCGCCTTCCAAATCCGCGGCCAGCGGCGATGCCAGGGCATTATTGAGCAGGCTGCCGCCGTTGGTCGGCACACCATCCAGGTCAGCCGGATAAGGTGGAGACGCAACAGCACTTTCGAGCCTCTCGTCGGCCTGGAAGGTACCGACCGCATTGGTAAGGGTCAACGTGGCTGTATTACCAACGATATTGTTAATGGCAACAACTTTAGCCGTGGCACCGGAGTCAAAACCGGTAATGGTTTCACCCACACTAAATGGATTTCCTCCGTGGTCGTAGTTTACGATATTAGCGGTCAGATCATTGCCGCTGCTCATCTTGATGCGATTGGTGGTATTGCCGCCGGAATCCTTCCAGTAGTCAGCCGCATCATGGGCCACGATACCGAAAAGGTAGGCCTCTTTAGTGGCCTGCTGGGCCGGCAGGTAACCGGAGCCAAAAAAGGTTCCCCAGTCCTTATCCGAACTGTCTTTTACAGCAGTGCGACTGATACTGGGGTCCGCCCAGGTTTGACCCAGCTCGCTGTCGGTAAACTCCCATAAATATAGTGTCGGATCGCCGGCATCAAAATTTTTGCCAGAGGTGATATCAAGTGCAAAATAGGCCTCACCGCCTTCGCGTTCCCCGACTACCAGCATGGTGCGCCATTCTTTGGTACTGTTGCCGTCAAAGTCCGCATAGACATCACCCACCACCGGCGTACCATCCACGTAATACTGATGGCAGTATTCCGGGGCACAACGGTCATACAGCGGATCGGAATCGGCCAGATTCAATTTGGCATGCATGCTTTTGGGAATAAAGGCCCACTGCTCCACACCGTCGACCAGCCGGATGGCATGCAGGGAACCGTCATTGGCCCCGATATAGATCATGGTGTCCCGGGGGGTGGTGTGGGCCATATCGTATGCAAAACGGATGTAGTTATCAAACGGATACCAGAAGGGCGGGGATCCCACCACCACCGGAGTGGAGTTGACAACGTCACCGATGGGTTTGGTGCTTACATTACAGGCAAAATTGTCCGTTGCCAGGGTCCCTTCCGTATAGGCGGCAAAATTGTCACTGGCATCAACGGTCCAGAGGCTGCGGGTGACCGGCAGATTATCGCTGGCGGCCCAAACCGAACTGACCCACAAGCCGTTGCTGTCTTTGGTTATCGCCTCCACATCACCTATCCAGCGGGCGGCATCGAATTTTGCCAGAATGACGGTATCTCCCAGATCAACCGAGGTGGTCGGTGCCGGGGCCGAACCATGAAACACCTTCCCTTTGATGCTTTCCGTAATGGCGGTCATAGCGTCAATCAGCTCCTGTTTGCTGTAGGCGAAAAAGGGCTGACCCACGCCGGCTAATTCTTCGTGCAGGGCAAAAACATCATCGGTCTGAGAAACATTACCTTTTTCGTTAGCAACCTTGGCCATTTCATAGATCTGCTCGGCCTGATCGGGCGGCAATCCGAAACCCACCGCAATCGGTGTTATCTCCTCATCGGCCAGAGCGGCGGTATTGGTGTTTACACCGGCGGTGGTGGAATTGAGGTTGCCGATACCGTCGGTGATATTGATCAAAAACTTCGGCTGACACTCGGAATTGACATAGGTGTCACCGGTTGTGCCTTGATCTTCGTCTTCGGGTTTGGCGCCTGTAAAATATTTACGGGCCGCTTCGATCGAAGGTGCAAACGGGGTGTTGCCCGTAGCTGTCAGGGCATTGACGGCATCTTCGATGGCCGTCTGGTGAGCCGCAGTATGGGGTTTGGTGCCTTCATGTACGATGGTGTAATCTGGCACGCCGTCATACGGGTCACGATCGCCGACCCAGCTGCCGAAACCCCAGGATATGGCGCGGTCTCTGATCAGATCGATGATGGTGGATTTGGCAATGTCAATTTTGGGTTCCATGGTACCGCCGCCCCATTCGGGAATGGCGGTCCAATGAACCTCAGCGCTGGTTCGCGTGCGGCCGGAAATATTATCATCCAAATTCGCAAACGTCGGGGGGTTGTCCATGTCCTGCCCCGATATTTTTAGATTCGTGGTTACGCTGTCAGTCTCGTCGACAACGAATTCCACGTAGGCTGCGGTGATGGTGGCCCCCTGCGGGATGGACAGATTCTGAAAACGGATGCCGATGACCTGCTCGCCATTGCCCTCGTCATCGACCATCTCCAGGTCGGCACTGGTCAGATGCACCGAGGTTTGGCCGATTTTTTCTTCACCGTCATCAGTACTCTGGGATACGCGCACATCGATTTCATGGTCGCTGCCGTCGTTGTAAGCCACATGCAACAGGGGTGCAAAGCCGGAGTTTTGATCATAGGAAACCGCCGTCCGTCGGCCGAGAACACCGTTGCTTTCGATAATAAAGGCCATGGCGTTACCCGGCGCCCAACCCGCTCGATCGACAATCTCCTGCACGATGGGACTCAGATCCGGGGTGCGGGGCTTGTCTATATTGGGGCTGACATTGATCTGATTGTTCATACTGCCGGAGACATCCAATAGAATCATAACCGCCGGGCTGATGATATTTTCGGCATACACCGGTACGTGCCCGCAACTGTATGTTTGATCCTGCTCGAGAACCGTCACGCTGACGGTGATTTCCACCGGACTGTTGGGCGCGCCCGGTGCGGTGATCGTAATCTTATCGGTATAGGTGCCGATGGCAAGTCCCGATGTGTTGTAGTTGATCGTAATGGTTTCATCGTCACCGGGTAGCAGGTTGCCGCCGGTTGAGGAAATCGAAAACCAGCTTGAATTTTCTGATAAAGTATAGTTCATGCTGCCCGAACCGGAATTGGTAATCGTAAGGCTGTCGGCCGGGGCATTTTGGGTTTCAAAACAGGAGGTACCGATGGTGTTGGTGTCGGTGGTGATGTGGGGATTGTTGGCCGTATCCCATTCGATGTGTAAAATAGCGGCCTTGCTGGAATCGGTATCAAAACTGTAGGCACAGCGCCAGCCTTGTCCTTGATTAAAAATAAAGGCCATGGCATTACCGCTGAACCAGCCCGGCCGGCCGATAATCTCCTGCACAATGGCACTTAGGTCCGGTGTGCGATAGGCGACATCTTTGTCCCAGTCGGGCACGGGGTCCCAGGTGACACTCTGACCGGACAGGGAGCGGGTGCTCAGGTCATTTGGCGTAGAGCTAAATGCTGGTGCATGATTGTTGGCTTCGGTCTTTATGACCATGGTGGAAGCGCCGCTGCTGGTGGCCGCACCTTCGTTGTGGGCCACAACTTCAATAAAGGCCTTGGTAATCTGAACACCCTGGGGTACGGTCACATTCTGGAAACGAATACCGGTTCCCCGGTCGGTGGCGTTGAAAAAATCCAGGTCCGGACTGGTGATGTACATATTGCCGTCGGCTCTTTCCTCGGCGTCGTCACTGGAATCAGAGACCTGAAGGGTGATGGCATCGGCGACATATTCGATATGCAGCAAAGGCGCCACATCCTCACCGTTTTCGCTGGCCCATCTGAAAGCGCGGGCTATACGCTCGCCACTGCCATCGATGATGAAGGTCAGCGGATCTCCTTCTTCCCAGCTGATTCTATCCACAAGCTCCTGAACAATTGCGCTCAGGTCCGGCGTCTGCTGCGCCACACCGGTCTCGCCGACCTGGCCCCACGGGGGCACGTTATTCCAGGTAACGGCATTAAAGGTCTTGGCCCGGGACGCAATGTCCTGAACTATAAAATCCGGTGTATCCGGATACCAGTAATTACTGTGGCCCCAGATGGTGAGGTTGGTTGTGAGGGTTGTTGCTTGATCAACCGTGAATTGAATATAGGCATTGGTAATGGTCGAATATTGGGGAATGGTCACATTCTGAAAGCGAATGCCGCATAATTTGTCGCCCAGCTCCAGGTCATTGATATAAGTTGACACGCCCCCGGTTTGTTCGGCATCATCTGCGAGCTGAATGACCCGGGTTTCAAAGGTTCCGGAAGTGGCGCCGGAAACCTGTAGGGGTATGGCGAGCATGACACATATAAATGCTGCCAGTATGATATATCCATTTTTATTGTGTTTGTGTTCCATCATTATCCTTCCTCTCCTTAAGAGCCCTTTGTCTGGAACCTGTAGCGGGCTTGATTTGTATTATGGTATTTTTCCCCCTTGATTTCGTAAATCCGTCGAATCCTTTCATTAAAAGATTCGGGTTTCAGCATTTAATACCCGACCTTAAAAATCTTTGACACTCTGACATCAATTTGCTGGGCCTGGTTGGCATTGGATCTGGTATCATAAAAAAACTCCCGGAATTCCGGCCCGCTGCCGGCAACAACGCCGTCAGAGACGTATTGAACCTGATACCAGTATGGAACGCCATATTGGCTCAGGGTGGTGTTGTCCGGAATCAGGACGCTGAGATCCGCGGGTGCCGGGTCGGCCGGAGATGTACCGAATCCGTAATTCTTGACAATGTTATCCGCATTGGGATTGACGGCTGCGGGTGCACCGGCCGCATTGTCCAACCACATCGCACCTTCTTTCCAGCCGCTGTCGGCAATATAAAAATCGATCTGGTAGCGATGCTCGTTTCCGATTATCTGTGATTCGAAAATACTCGTTTGGGTGGCCGCTACCCCGATAATCGTTAAGGTTACCAGCAGCAATAAAGCGACGATGATTACCGAGCCCCTGTCATTTTTTAAAATTAATTTGGCTGATACCATAGTACTCAATCCTTTTCGTTTTTCTCTGAGTGTGGCTTTAGCCCGCCGAATTCTTAACCTACATATTTGCTTTGACAAAATCGAAAGAGGCCCGTCTCTGTCCTCCGGCGGTTCGAATCGCGACAACCCGCACCGATTTGGTCCCCGGCAGCGGAGTGTCATCGACGACGGTCCAGCTTATCGTAATATGCCCTGTTTCTCCGGCTTCATCGATTTGACCGTCTTCGTCGTTATCAATCCGATCGGCGTTTGTTGCGGGTGCATAATTTGTTCCCGGAGCAGCAGAGCCCACCAAATTGACATCATCATAGGGCAATGCCATCAGTTCTTCTGCACGATCCTTGGCAATCGTAATTACGGTTGTTGAATTTCTGGAATTGGCATTGTTGGTGATCGCCGAAATTTGCATGGAACTGACCGCCAGGAAACCAATGGCAAATATCGCAATGGCAATCATGACTTCAATGATGGTAAAACCCCGGTCATCAGATCTGTTTTCATTTTGAAATACCTTCTTAGCAAGCATCTTTATGCTCCTTCTCAAGATTACAAATTGCGACAAAGAATTTCCGATGATAAAACAATGCGCCGAAAGCGGTCATTTTGTGCCGGAAGGATGACAGCCCCCTGTTGATTCGTGTAATTTTTGTCGTCTGTTTCATTGTTTGGCAGCGCATACCGGGCAGTTTCACCGGCCCGGGCCACGGTCGTAATTTGAACCGATCGAATGTTTGCTAGCTGTCCAGCCGGCACGCTCGGCGGGGTCAAGCCGTAATCGATCAAATCAACGCCGTTTTGATTAAGATAGACAAAGTTGAGTGCATCGATATTTTGCGAAATATCGGCCGACTGCATGGCTGCCCCATCCCAGTATCGTCGTTGCAGATTACAATTTAGGCCGTCGGCAATGCCGTCATTGTCTGCATCGTTTGACAGGCGATAGGTGATCTGTTCGAGGTTATCGTTGACGTCGCCGTCCACGTTGGGCCGGCCGCGTTCGTCAAACTCATCTACTGCTGAATCGGAATCGTCATCCAATCCATTGTGGATGTCCATGGTAAAGGTAATCGAACCGATCTGCGCAGATGTAATCTGGGGTACGCCGCTTTCCGTGGGATCATAGGCCGCCAGCCGGATTTCTCTTTCCATGGCGTAAATCGCCGCACGCGCATTTTGCTGCATCTCCACAACCTGTTGCTGGGTCACCTGAGATTTGAGCTGGGCCTGGTAAGTGGCATAGATGATGCCTAATACTATGGAGGATATCGCCATCGCCACCAAAAGCTCGACTAAGGTAAACCCGCCGTTTTTTCTACCAAAAATCATTTTGTGTGTTCCTTTTCATCATTAACCGAGCTGATTGATATTAACGCTGCCAGCCGGCGAAATATTAATTCGGGTCTGTCGGTTATTGTTTCTTAGAAAAACGGTTCCCGCTGCCAGTGAGCCGGTATTATTCAGACAAAAGCCATTGGGCGCAAAGGCAATCGCATTGTTGGGATTGGAAAATATCAATCCGTTTACGCCTTGAGCCGTATTAAGGGATACCCCCGGATATTCCGACCAGTTCACCGTGCGCACAACCTGTTCGCCGGCATCGAGCGTTAAATCCTGGTCATCGTCAATAAAGACCGAATAATTACCGGCAACTGTGTCAAACGTAATTGCGCAAAGCGCATTGTTTCGGGCTGCTTGAAGCTTTGCGCTTTGAAAATTGGAATACAGGTCTTGCGTGGCACGGCTTAACTGAGAGTTGTTGCGCCAGCGTATATAGTTGGGCACTGCAATGCTTGCCAGGACGGCGATAATACCGATCACCGTCAGCAGTTCCATCATTGAAAATCCATTTTTGTTTCGCATGGTTTAAATCTCCTGGGAGCTTCGAGTTTGGTGCTGTTAATATTCAAAAATGATGCCAATTCGCCATTTTGAACAACGGGCTCGATAAAGCTCAGATCGTCCGGCCAGACAGCAATATAAGATACTGAAAATTATTAGAATATTTATTTTATCCGGCCGGGCCGGCAATATGTTAAATTCTTGTTGAAAAATTTTATGAACCCAAATTCACCAAGACTATTAAATCCTTTTATAGAGACATTTAATAATTTTTATACCGTTTTCCATAATTATGTTCCGGAATGAGGAAGTGTGGCATAAGGGGTTGTAGAAAAAAACGTTTGTACCGTTTTCCATAATTATGTTCCGAAATACAGAAGTGCGGCATAAGGGGTTGTAGAAAAAAACGTTTGACCGGACCGTTTTTTTGACAACTCCTATAGATCTGTAAAACAGAAGCAAAAAAGCAGCGCCTTTACTGGCACCGCTTTTATTATTTTATATCAATGTATTGCTATATATATTTAAATTAATACATTATAATTATGCAGAAAGCCCAAGTTAATCTCTTTCAACCACGAAGGGCACGAAGGACTCGAAGAGGGGGGTGTCAATTTATTCAGCCTGCCTTTGTGATCTTCGTGATCTTCGTGGTGAGGTCATTATCGGACGTAAACGACTGGAACTTTCCGGATAACCACGTTGGAGAATTTAAAAATATTTGATCTACAGAAATGATTTTCAGGCGATTGACTTTAAGTGCCGGTGATGAAGCGGGGTTTGCCGGTTTTGCGTTCACACACGCCTTTGGCAATGATTAATTTTTGTCCCACTTTTTTGCCGTCCTTTAAGATCCGGGCGTCCTGTCGGGAAGCTGCTTTTTGGATTGAAGCCGTGTGCGGATATCTGAAACGATAATATTTTTTTAATTGGGGGTCTTTTTTTTGAATGAGCGCCAGAGTGTTTTGGGGTGCCTTTTTGTGTTTTATATTGGATTCCAGTTTGTCGCGAAATCCCTCGATAATGCCCACTGCAAAATCGGTTTTGCGAAAACGATTCAAGCCTTTGGTGCGGTTGTACGTCCGCCACTGCGCACCAATAAAAGTTCGGATAAAATCATGGACATAATCGGCCATTTGTAAATTTTGAGCCGTACCGCTGATTTCCAGAACTCTTCCCATTTTATGCTTTTCCATCACGTAGGCCGGTACCCAGATACCGCAGACAAAATAAAAATCCTGCAGCAAGTTGGCCAGGTGGTAATCTTCGCGGGGATGGCGCAGGGCAGGGGAGCCCAAGAAGATACTCAAAAATTGGCGCTTGTCTTCAGCGTGGTAGAGTTCGATGTTATGCCGGGCAATTAATTCGTGGGCTTTGGTCATGGCCGCTTCGGCCTCGAAACGGTTTTGGCTTTCAGCCAGTGCCAGCAGCTTTTTGATGCGCAGCAGGCGCTTGTCATAGACGCTGGAATGAGCATAAAAAAGGCGCTCATGAAGCGGCTGGTAATCGGCGGAAGCAGCCGGATGAATCCGTAGCAGTTCACAGGCCTGATGGAAGGCCGCTCCATGCGGTGTTTGCGCGGATGCACCAAACAGCTCTTGAGCGATTTGATGGGCCATTTCATGCAGCAAAACATCGCGGACCGAATCCCAGGGATAATTGAGCACCAGCTGGCGGCTCAAAGCAATTTCCCGCTTTTGCGGAGACCAGTTTCCCCATTGGTTTTTCAAGTCCTTGATGGCAAAGGTGGGTCTTCGAATCAGTGGCTGTTTGGCGGAGTCCAAACCGCGCCATGCGGTTTCCCATTCACAGGCGATGCCGTGCAGGATGCCGTGTTCCAGATCCTGCTGAGCCTCTATTTTTATTGATTTTGCGCACTTTGGTTTTTTTAAATCCGGCATAATTTTTCAGCGGCGCTTTCAAGGGTTTCGCTTTTTTTGGCAAAACAAAACCGCAGCACTTTATGATCATCTTTTTGATGATAAAGCGCCGACGGCGGAATAGCGGCTACGCCCTTTTCGACGGTCAAGCGCTTTGCAAAGACCACATCCGGTTCGTCTGAAATTTGCGAATAATCCAGCATTTGATAGTAGGTCCCTTTGCAGGGCAGGGGCCTAAAGCGGGATTTGCCGAGCAGATCTAAAAACAGGTCCCGTTTTTGCTGATAAAATTTGGGCAGGCCCAAATACAGATCTTTGTTTTGCATAAATTCGGCATAGGCCAACTGAATCGGAGTATTGGATGCAAAGGTCAGGTATTGATGAATCTTTTGTAATTCGATTGAAAGGGGCTCGGGTGCCAGGCAGTAGCCGATCTTCCAGCCGGTGGTGTGATAGGTTTTGCCAAAGGAGCAGATCACAAAGCAGCGTTGGGCCAGTTGCGGATGTCGGGCTATACTTTCATGCTGCCGGCCATCGAAGATAATGTGCTCATAGGCTTCATCGCTGACAATAAGCGTTCGGGTGTTTTCAACGATCCGGGAAAGATGGTCAATATCTTCCTTTGTCAGAACGGCACCGGTGGGGTTGTGCGGATAATTTAAAATGATGAGTTTGGTTTTGCTGTTGAAGACATTTTTGAATTCATTCCAATCAATATTGTAATCCGGAAATTTTAACTGAAGGTAAACCGGAATACCGCCGTTTAGTTGCACAGCAGGTGCATAGGCATCATAGGCCGGCTCGAGAATAATCACTTCATCATCTTTTAGAACGACGGCAGAAATTGCTGCAAAAACCGACTCAGTGGCGCCTGTGGTTACGGTGATTTCGGTTGCCGGGTCGTATTGGGTGCCGTACAGATCATATACTTTTTCGGCAATTCGCTCACGCAACGGCATAACCCCCTGCATGGGCGCATATTGGTTATGCCCCGCGCGCATGTACCTTTCCACCAATGCAATCAGTTCAGGGTAGGTATCGAAATCCGGAAATCCCTGGGAAAGATTAATGGCTCCGTGCTTTATAGCCAGTTGCGTCATAACCGCAAAAATCGTGAGTTCGAGATCGGGCAGTTTAGATTGGAAATGCATAATGGCGGCCTTTAAACACCAATGGTTCGAATTGAAGGTCAATGTCTTGTTCATCGAGAATGCAAATACCATAACCGGTGTGTATCCGGCACAATCTTAAAACCCATCTCAAAAATATGGGATGGGTTCTAGCCCTGGGACAATAGGCCAATGACCGGCGGCTGTCAAGAATCCAAAACAGCCAGTTATTCTTTTTCTGGATTTAAGGGTGATTGAACCGAACGATTTTATGCCTAATTTAGGGCTTGATTATTCACAAGCGCCTGATAGGGTAATTTAATATGATCGAAATTTTAAGAAAGAAAATAATGGCCTTGCTGGAAATTAAACCATGGCCTGTCTTTGCGATCAGAAGCCTGATGGCGATGATGGCCCTCCTGTTAAGCACCAGCGCCGGATTGGCAGCCGGCGGCAGGGCGCAAATCCCTCTTGAGCAGGTTAAGCTGCCGGCGGGATTTAATATCGATCTATATGCGAGCAATATCCCCAATGCGCGCTCTATGGCGCTGAGCCCTGATGGGACCCTTTTCATTGGTACCCGCAAAGCCGGGAAGGTTTACGCTGTGTTGGACCGCAATGGAGATTTCCGGGCCGATGCGGTTGTCACCCTTGCAAAAGGATTGAATATGCCCAACGGGGTGGCTTTTAAAAACGGGGCGCTTTATGTCGCTGAAGTCAGTCGTGTGTTGCGCTATGATAACATCGAACAACAGCTTGATTCACCGCCCGAGCCGGTTATTGTCAACAATCGCTTTCCGGCCGACAAACATCATGGCTGGAAATACATTGCCATCGGACCCGATGGAATGCTCTACGTACCGGTCGGGGCACCATGCAACATTTGCAAAAAGGAGGACCCGCGCTACGCCACCATCATGCGGTTGCAGCTTGACGGCAGCGGCCTTGAAATTTTTACCCGCGGGGTGCGCAACACGGTGGGGTTTGACTGGCACCCGCTAACCAAAGAGTTCTGGTTTACCAACAACGGCAGAGACTGGATGGGCGATGAGCTCCCGCCGGACACATTGAATCACGCGTCCCAAAAAAATTTGCATTTCGGTTTTCCATACTGTCATGCCGGAGATATACCGGATCCCCGATATGGCAACCAGCGCGACTGTGATGAATTTTCGCGACCGGCATTAAAGCTGGGCCCTCACGTTGCGCCCCTGGGCATGAAATTTTATACGGGTAGCATGTTCCCGTCAGCCTACCGCCATCAGATTTTTATAGCCGAACACGGATCGTGGAATCGCAGCGTTCCGATTGGCTACCGTATCACCCTGGCTGTTTTTGGCAAAAACCAGCCGCCTCGCTATGAAACATTTGCCGAAGGCTGGTTGCAGAAAGGCAAGGCCTGGGGTCGGCCGGTGGATATCATTGAAATGCAGGATGGGTCGCTGCTCGTATCAGATGATAGGGCCGGAGTGATTTATCGGATAAGCTATAGCAAATAATAGTCTCTGGTGTGACGTAAACATCGGGAAAAATATTTATTTCGAGGAATTTTGTCGCCGGCTTAATGGTGCCTGCTTGATTTTGGCTTTTGGAATGTATACCGCTTTTTACAAGGAAATACCTGAATCTTGAAAAACCGCCTTGCGCAACCGAAAAATGATTATCCCGGCAATCCCCGGGTGGCTGTGGGCGCCGTGGTGTTTAAGGATGAACGTGTTTTATTGGTTCGCAGAGGACAACCGCCCGCAGAAGATCTCTGGGCCATCCCGGGCGGTTGCGTGGAGATCGGTGAAACGCTTCAGGAAGCGGCCGAGAGAGAAATACGAGAAGAAACCGGAATCCGGATTCGCGCCGCAAAACCGATTTACACCTTCGACGTCATTGAGCGTGATCGCAGCGGCAGAATACGGTTTCATTACGTTATTATCGATTTAGCGGCTGACTATGTCTCGGGGGAACCGTCAGCGGGGGATGATGCTGTCGAGGCACGGTGGGTTTCGCCCGGGGAGATCAATGCGCTTGCGGTGAGCGCCGCGACCTTGAAGTTGTTAAAGTCAAAGTTCGATTTCGGGACTTAAAAACGGCCTTGTGCTGCTTATTGTTGAGCGGAGGAGCCGGGCTATGGATTATCAATGTTGATTTCAACTTCTACCCGGCGGTTTATCTGTCGACCCTTTTCGGTTGCATTGTTTGCAATCGGATTCTCAGGGCCCAGTCCAAGCGCTTTTATTTTGAGCGGATCAACCCCTTTGCCAACCAGATAACCTTTGACCATATTGGCCCGAAACTGCGAAACACTCACATTGTAACTAAAGGCACCGGTTGAATCCGTATAGCCGCTGATATTGATGTTGGCATCCGGATTGCTGACCATGAACCCGGCGATGCGGTCAAGCATATCGTATGCCTGTCCCGGAAGATCATTTGAATTGTGCTTGAAGTAAATTACGATTTTCCGATCCGGAAACGGCTTAACCTGCGGGACGGTTGGCAATTCACCTGTTTGATTTCCGATTTTTGATTGAGTGGGCGTTGCGATTTCTTTGTCCTCAATGATCTGTTCATCAAAGCGCTTTACAACCGGCATGTCTTGCTTGACTTCATTTTCAGCGACTACGCCGGGAACGAAGGCTTCTTTGGCTTTCAGCGTCGGGGAGTCATAGGTTTGCGGGGCGATTTCATCCATTTTCCAGCGGGGTTCGTCTTTTGACTGCAGCGTGAATAAAAAATAGCCGATACCCACAAGCAGCAAAATTATTACGGCCAGATATCCGATGCGTTTTGCCGCAGATTGATTTTGAAGTACCTTGAAGGGATTTTCTTCCCTGGGCTCAAAAAGTTCCGGTCCCTTTTCCTGTGTGTTCGGTTGGTCGATGGGAATTTTAAGTTCTTTTTCACACTCCTTGATTACCCCGACATCAATAACCTTTTTGCCGCCGGAATAACCGGTTAGCAGCGCGTGATCGCAAATAATATTAATCAGTCGCGGATAACCGTGGGAAAATTTATAAACCCTGCCCACGGCGTCGGGTTTAAAAACTTCTCGTTTGCATCCGGCAACATTGAGGCGATGATTGATATATTGGCGGGTCTCTTGCTCGGTCAGCGGGTCAATATGGTAGCTAACCGTTATTCTCTGTCTGACGGCTTTGTGGCGCTCCTCACTGAGCCTTTTGTTAAATTCGCCTTGCCCGACAAAAAAAATGTTGATCAGTTTGCGGTCATCCATCTCGATGTTTGACAAAAGCCGGATTTGCTCGATGAGTTCGTGGCTGAGCCTCTGGGCTTCATCAATGATCAGCAGGACTTTTTTGTCGGCCGTGGAGGCATTTAAAAGAAAATGCTTTAAATGGATCAGAAAAGCGCCCTTGCTATCAAAGTGCCGGTTCATCTTAAACTCTTCTGACAGATAGTTAAAAAAATCCATGCTGCTGAGCCCGGGATCCGGAATGGTGGCCACGATGGCGGAAACGTCGATAATTTTCACCAGGCCGTGGATGAGAACCGTTTTGCCGGTTCCCACATCACCGGTGAGGAGAAGAAAGCCTTTGTTTTCCAGGATACCGTATTTAAGGGTCGCCAGGGCTTCCTTATGTTTCTCACCGAGCCATAAAAATTTGGGGTCGGTTGTAATTTGAAACGGCTTAATTTTTAAGTTGTAAAATGCTTGATACATAAGAAATGCGCTTCCGTCGACTGTTCAAATTTTTTGTGAGCCACAAACCGGCAAACGTAACTGCCCCTTTCTGCCGGCCGTTGATAAAACGGCAAAAGAAAACCGGTGTGTCTGCCGAACATCATTTGTCGCGCTATCTTCTGATAAAGCCCCGGCTATAATAGAAATAGATTGCGATCCAGAGCACGAAAAAGAGGATAATATAGGCTGTCCTTTGACGCACGAGTTTCTTGCGTCTTTTATCAATTAGATTTACTGAATTTTTCAGCTCCCGCTCTACAATTTCCAGCTCATTCATGAGGGCTTCCATATTAGCTGTTTCTGAAAATGCGACCAGACGCTTTGATTTGTTTTCGAAATCACGGACAATGTAAGCGTCAAATAAGATTTTTTGCTTTTCCGTTAAATAGGAAACTTCATGAATCTCTTTTGCAAGCTCGGCGCAATAAAATTTTTTGTAGGGATTGATGGCGGGGACTTCTCCCAGCTGCTTTATTCTGTTCTCAATGCCCCCATCCAATTCAACTGTAATTTCCGATGAGATCCTGTCTAAATCAGCAACGGTGCTGTTGTTTTTAATCAGGTCTTCTCCGGATAAAGAAGATATGAAAAAAATTAGAAATCCAGCTGTTAGACAGCTGGTAAAAATCCGTATGAGTGCAACCACATCGCGATTGACTGAAATCATAGGTGCTGACCCTTTCAAAAAGATCGCAACCGATAAAAGCTGCTGCGAAATGCGATAGCCGCATGTATTATAAATAGTCCATATTACAATATAATTCAATCAAATCGTACAGGAAAATAGCTCAATTGTCAATATACGCCAAGCGATCATGATACAATCTGAAACGATAAACCGCCGGGGCTGTATCTAATCAAATCGGCAGGTGCCCGAGGGCGCTTTTCTCTTACGGGTCCTCGCGTGAGAGCAGCCCGCGGGTTCATCTACGGCGATGTTTCCGACAATTTGCGATCCGTTAAATTTTGAAGAATCTCGTTCAGGTCATTCGAGTTGCCCATATATTGCTCAACCCATTGCGGTGAACGTCCATATTTCGCTGCCAGGGCGGATGTTGCCTGCTCGAAAGTCTTATGTTTTGCGGTGGCACTGGTCCAGTATTTATGCGGTCTTCGCGGGTTGTAGAAAAGCGTTTCAGGCACTTTTTTAACGGTCTCCGCTTTTATTTCGACCGAAGCATTTAATTTGCTGTTGGCTAAATTTCGATGAATTTCATCAAGAGCATTGGTATCGCCCATGTGCTGCTTAATCCACTCCGGACTGCGATCATACTCTTTGGCCAGGGCGGCAATGGCTTCTTTTAAAGTTTGGTATTTGGAAGCTGAACTGGTCCAGTACTTTTGCGGTCTTCTCGGATTATAGAATTCAAGTCCCTCGGTATTGGATGCGCTGGTATGCTTAATAGAGACGGCTTTTGAATTCTTTGCCGCTGACGGTTTCGGTTGGGAGACGGGTGTTTTGATATTGGACGACCCAGCTGCTGCCTTCGCGGCTGGTTTTGCAGAAGTTTTAATTTGATCGGAAGGCGGTTCAATCTTTTTTTCGCTTTTTATTTTCTGGATTCGCCGGACATCTTTTTTTTGATAAATTAAAATTGCGCCTTCATACTCACATTTGACTTCTTGGCCTTCTTCCCAGGCCCTGCCGTGACAGACCGTTTTCATCCCATCTCGAAAGAAGATGATATCGGCTTTTCCCACCGGCGGCATCAGGATGATGATGCAGAATATGAATGTGAGCTTTTTCACGAAATTTTTTCCTCCGATAATGCAGCAGGTGCAGCCGTGGATTTCAAATGCTTACAAATTGGTTTAGTATATCTTGGAAAAATTTGCAAAGGCAATAAATTTGTAACCGGCTGTTAACGGGGTTGGAAATAAGCGGGCGACGCTGCCGGGTGGAAATTCAGCCCCCACAATACCCGGCAACTGAGCTTGAGAATATTTTGGGATCATTTGTCGCAAACAGAATGACAGATGGTGATTTTGCGGCAGTCTGGTTTGTTAATTATCTTAACCGTAACGCGAATGGGCCTATCTTCAATAGGGTTTGACAACATCAGTTTGACGGATCAGCGGACGCTGGGACATCTTTCAACGTTTCCTTTACGGCGTTCAGCATTTTATCTCGATCGATCGGTTTTGTCAGGGTGCGTGTGGCGCCCAGTTTCTTGGCGCCATCCAGATAGCCTTCAGGGCGATTTACGCCGCCGCCGGACATTGCAATTATTTTTACTCTGGGAAACTCTTTTTTTAGTTCGATCATCATACCAATGCCGTCCTTGTTCGGCATTATCAGATCTGTGATGATCAGATCAGTGGGGTTGTCTCTGTACTGTCTGATTCCTTCCATGCCGTCAGCTGCCTCAAAAACCTCATATCCAACCCGCTCCAGCATCAATCGAAGCATCGATCGGATTTGGGTTTCGTCATCGATAATTAATATGCGTGCCATTAAACACAGTTCCTTTCTTGATCGATTGAGCGATTGCAAATACCTTCGGACTTGAAACCACCTGTTCATATTAGATCATAACTTTGGCCGTCTTTCAATACCAAAAAACAAGTCCGCGATTTAAGCAACTGGAATAATTATTTTTTATGATAGTGACCGGCACGACATGCCAATAGGCTGGGCGCAATTTAGCTTTGCTTTATGCGTCGCTTATGTTAAAATTCAAAAAAAATTACGGCAATTTATTGAAATGTCCAGAAAAGTTAGCACCATTCAAATGAGAACGGAGAACGTTAATGCAAATTTCAAAAGAGCAGGAAAATTCTATTTCTGAAGCACCGGTCTCGGTTTGTCCGTCCGGCGAAGTTTTTCAATTACCCCAGGAAAAAGATTATCAAAAAGAATTAAAGCGCCTCCAGCGCATCGTCAAAGAACAGCGCCTGAAGGGCAGGGAAATCGTTGTGGTTATGGGCGTTGGCTTTGTCGGGGCTGTGATGGCCGGCGTTGTGGCCGATTCAGTAGATGCGGACGGCAATGCCAACAAATTTGTAATCGGCATGCAACGTCCGTCAACGCGCTCGTATTGGAAAATCCCCTATATCAATAGGGGCATTGCACCGGTTGAGGCTGAAGACCCTGCAGTGGCCCCCCTGATTGAGCGCTGTGTCAAACAGAAAAAAACATTGATGGCCACCTTTACCTATGACGCCTTGAGTCTGGCCGATGTGGTCATCGTTGATGTCCAGTGCGACTATTTTAAAGAAACCTTCGGCGATGTTCGACAGGGGCATGCCGATATTGTGGCCCTTGAAACCAGTCTTAAGATTATCGGCGAAAAGATCAGTCCCGAGTGCCTGGTTTTAATCGAAACGACAGTGCCGCCGGGCACCACAGAATATGTCGCCTATCCCATCATCAAAAAGGCATTTGAAAAACGGGGTTTGACGGATTGCGAGCCACTTCTGGCCCATTCGTTCGAGCGCGTCATGCCGGGACGCAATTATGTGGCCTCGGTGCGTGATTTCTGGCGGGTGTGCAGCGGCATTAATGAGACCGCCCGCAAGCGGGTAGGCGAATTTTTATCCCAAATACTCAATGTCAGGCAATATCCGCTAACGGTGCTGGATCGTCCGATTGAAAGTGAAACCTGTAAAATCGTCGAAAATTCCTTCCGCGCCACGCTTCTGGCTTTTTTGGATGAATGGAGTGTATTTGCCGAACGTAACGGGGTGGACCTGATCAAAGTGATTGAAGCCATCAAGGTTCGACCCACCCATTCCAATATGATTTTCCCCGGACCGGGTATCGGCGGCTACTGCTTACCCAAAGACGGTGGGCTGGGCGTGTGGGCCTACCATACCCTGATGGGTTTTGAAGATAACGTGTTCAAAATCACACCGGCGGCCATTGATATCAATGACACCCGCTCATTGCGCGTACCGCAACTGGCGCGTGATGCGCTGCGCAACATGGGCAAGATCGTGGCGGCTTCTAAAATTGTCCTGTTGGGCGCCTCCTATCGTGAGGGGGTCGGTGATACGCGTTACAGCGGCTCAGAGATAATCGTCCGCAAATTAGCCGAAATGGGTGCTGAGATCGCGGTCAACGATCCCTATGTCAAACGCTGGTGGGAACTTGAAATGCAGGATAACTATCCGGCACCGAATCATTCGATGAGTCGATTTTTTCGCAACCAGGACCGGCTGAACGAAATCCGCATCGAACCGGATTTGTCGAAAGTCCTGCCCTTTGCCGATGCCGTAATTTTTGCCGTTCGCCACCAGGCGTATCTGGAACTGGATCCGGAGGCGGTTGTTAAAATGATCGGCCGGCCCGCCGCGATCATCGATTGCTTCGGCGTGCTGGATGATAAAAAAATCCGCCGCTATTTTGAGCTGGGTTGTGAAGTTAAAGGACTGGGGCGGGGGCACATTCAACGAATTAAAGAGGATGTCAGACAAAAAGGCAAAACCGGGTATTAAGCGGTCGCTAAATATTATACCGCTTTTCATAATAATGTTCCGGATTACGGAATTGGGGTATAAGTGGTTGTAGAAAAAAACGTTGGCATAACGAAACGTTTTTTGACAACCACTATAAGTCCGCCACAGAGCTTTCATCCTGATTGAGATTGCGCCATGACACACGCCAAAAAATCAAAAGTACACCAGCTAATCGGCAAGGGGGTGCGCATTGCCTGTCCGGACAGCATCCAAGTCGGTGAAGACGTTGATGTGGACAAAATATCCGGTGACGGCGTGGTGCTGTACGCCGGTTCTCAAATCTTCGGTAATGCTACTGTTATATCAAGCGGCGTAAAAATCGGCCTGGAAGCGCCAGCGACCGTGAAAAATTGCCAGATCGGTTCCGGGGTCGAGCTGCGAGGCGGTTTTTTTGAAGAGGCCGTATTTCTGACAAAAGCCAGGGCCGGCTCGGGGGCCCACGTACGGGAGGCCAGTATTTTCGAAGAACAGGCCAGCATTGCCCACACGGTCGGAACCAAGCACACGATTCTCTTTCCGTTTGTTACCCTGGGGAGTTTAATCAATTTCTGCGATTGCCTGATGGCCGGCGGGACCGACCGTAAAAATCATAGTGAGGTCGGCAGTTCTTACGTTCATTTTAACTTTACCCCCAATCAGGACAAGGCGACTGCCTCCCTCATCGGTGACGTGCCCCGGGGGGTTCTGCTAAATCAACCCCCCATATTCCTGGGCGGGCAGGGCGGAATGGTGGGCCCCTGCCGGCTGGCCTATGGAACCACGGTGGCTGCCGGCACGATCGTGCGAAGGGATGAACTCAGGGCTGGGCGCCTTCTATTCGGCGGTTTGCCGCAAGACGGTAATATTCCGTATCAGCCCGGCTGGCATCAAAATGATTGCCGGGCGGTTGTCAACAATATTGTCTACATAGCCAACCTGATGGCCTTATACCAGTGGTACGGCTACGTGCGCAGCCAGTTTATTTCAAAAGATTTTTCGGAGATGCTGCTGGCCGGACTCAAAGAAAAACTGAATTGGGCCATATCAGAACGCATCAATCGCCTTGAGGGCTTCTGCCACAAAATGAAAGAAGACCTGGCGGGGCAAATGAACACCCAGCGCAACCCCACATCTTCTGCCATAAAACAACAACAGGAGCTCATCGCAAAATGGTCACAGCTGAAAGATTTATTTGATCGGTTCAAGGCTGAAAACGGTGATGAACACCACCGCGATGCTTTCCTGGAAACAATCCGCAAGGGCATCATGAAAAGTGGTCCCGATTATATCGCTGTCATCCAGCAGTTAGCGCCATCCGATGGCGCCCTTGCAACTGACTGGCTTCAGGGTATTGTCGACCATATCGTCAAGGATGCCTTGAATATCATTCCGTCTTTTTCGCATTAATTTTGATGCAAATTAAGGTAAACCGCCAAACTGAGGCATGCTAGTATGAGCAGACTATTTGGCACCGATGGGATCCGCGGTGTGGCCCATGAATATCCGTTAACAGCTAATGGGTCTTATCGCATCGGCCGGGCGGTGGCGTCCTTTTTTAGCATGCGGACCCGGTCAACAAAAATTATCATTGGAAAAGACACGCGTCAGTCAGGCGCCATGCTTGAAAATGCGCTGGCAGACGGAATTTGTTCAGTCGGTGCCGACGCATATCTTGTCGGTATTATGCCGACACCGGCAGTTGCCTATCTGACATCTGCAGGCGATGCCGCCGCCGGAATTGTGATTTCAGCTTCACATAATCCATTTTACGACAACGGAATCAAGCTATTCGATGCTGAGGGGTACAAGCTTACGGACGACAAAGAAGATGAAATTGAACGTCTTGTGCTGGCTGAAGGCACTGTAAACGCCGGCGAAACGACCCATCACATGGGCGGGAAGGTCAAAAATATTGCAGACGTGTCTGAACGCTACCTGGCCTTTTTGCAAAATGATTTGCCGGCTGCGAACCTGTTGAACGGGATGAAGATCATTCTGGATTGTTCAAACGGAGCGACCTACGCGGTTGCACCCCAATTATTTCATCATCTCGGGGCACGCGTAGGGGCGATCAACATTCATCCGGATGGTAAGAATATTAATGCAAACTGCGGTTCAGAGCACCCGCAAGCATTAATTGACAAGGTCATTGCACAAAAGGCCGCTGTCGGGCTGGCATTTGACGGTGATGGTGACCGATTGGTTGCTATCGATGAGCAAGGCCAGGTGATCAGCGGAGACCGAATCCTGGCGATTTGCGCCCATAGTTTAAAGCAGCAAGGGTTGTTGAAGAATAATCTGGTTGTCAGCACCGTCATGAGCAATCTCGGATTGCGCCTGGCGCTGAAAGATATGGGTATTGAGCATATCATGACCCCGGTGGGTGATCGTTACGTCCTGGAGCAGATGCGTGCCAGCGGCGCCATTATCGGTGGTGAAGATTCCGGCCATATGATTTTTCTGGATCAGCATACCACCGGTGATGGTATGCTGACGGCTATTCGGTTGCTTCAGACGCTGCAAATTGAACGCAAACCCTTGTCCGAATTGAGTCGCATAATGACCGTGTTCCCCCAGGTCTTGCTGAATGTCGAGGTGCAGAGCAAACCGGCCATCGAAAGTGTCTCACAGCTGATGGATGCCATCGGTTTGGTGCAAGCTAAGCTGGGTGAGAAGGGCAGGGTGCTTGTTCGCTATTCCGGGACGCAACCGCTCTGTCGGGTGATGGTTGAGGGTCCCCGCGAAGATGAAACCCGACGCTACTGCCAGCAAATTGCCGATGTCGTCAAAGCCGCCCTGGGCTAGAATTTATCACAGGCCCGCCCGCCTCGGCTTGCTCGCATGGCGGGCGTGGGAACACAGAGCCCGAATTGATCAAAAAGCCAATCGTATAAAATTCTCTGTGATCTCTGTGGGCTCTGTGGTTAAGACTATTTGATAACAGCCGTTTTTAGACGGAAATTATTCTCGGTTGCCCAGGATCCGCAGCAACATCAGAAACAGGTTGATAAAATCCAGGTACAGTTTCAAGGCACCCAGGATAGCGCCCTTGCGCACTGCACCGGCGCCGATATCGGCCGGTTGTGAAATTGCCATGGCCTTGAGGTTTTGGGTATCATATGCGGTCAGTCCGACGAAAATCAGCACCCCGATGTAGCTGATGATCATGTGCATGGCGGAACTGCGAACGAACATATTAACCAGCGAAGCGATAATAATACCGATTAAACCCATCATCAGAAAGCCGCCCATCGAGGTCAGGTCGCGCTTGGTGGTCCAGCCATAGATGCTGCAGGCAACAAAGGTGGCCGCACAAACAAAAAAAGTTGAAGCAATGGATGAACGTGTGTAAATAATGAAAATAAATGAAAGGGTTACGCCGTTCAATACGGAATACAGGATAAACAGGCCGGTGGCCGTTGACGCCTGCATTCGCTGAATGCGGGCGCTAATGATAAACACCAGGCCCAACTCGGCGATAATAAGGCCGAAAAAAAGGATCTGATTGCGAAAAATAAGCTCCAGCAGGGTCGGTGTATTGGCGATGTAAAATGCCACTAAACCGGTTAATGCCAGGCCAATTGCCATCCAGTTGTAAACACTGCGAATAAAATCGTTTACACGGACCTGGACTTGGTTCTGATTTGTTGATATGGATTGCATTTATTGCCTCCTGTAGATTTTTTGTTTGCTGAATGCTAATAATAACACATCAGCTGCAATTTTCAAGGCTTGTAGCATCCTGAGAAAATGAAGCCCGATCAACTGTATCAGGAACTTATAGATCTGGCCGACCGCCTGCAGATAACGGTTTCAGAACAAAACCTGAAAACTTCCGGTATTAAGGTAAAAAGCGGGTTCTGCAAGGTCAAGGGTCAGAATCTGTTTGTGATGGACAAGCATAAGTCCATCCATGAAAAGATCCGAATTCTGGCCGCACAACTGGCGGACATACCGCACGAGGACATCTACATTGTGCCGGCCGTTCGTGATTTGCTGGATAAAACCGTTGCCAAATAAATCGTTGCAGAAGGGCATTGCGGTGCCTTTTAACGAAATAAAGCCAGGATCTGCGGGTCTTTGATAAAAAGTTTACATAATATAACTTATCAGACGTTCGGTAGAAATAAAAGACCAGCCTTGCGAGCGATCGCAAGCGAATTTCAATATGACCTCCAATGATGATAACCAAATGAGCGATCCGGTTGGCGATTTGCACGCGGAGGATGCGATCCGTAAAATCTATACGGTTTCGGAACTGAATGACGAAATTAAATCGCTGCTGGAAAAAACCTTTCCTTTTATCTGGATCGTTGGCGAAATTTCAAATTTCCGGACCCCTTTGTCCGGTCATTATTATTTTACACTCAAAGATGCGGATTCGCAGATCAATGCCGTGATGTTTCGCGGCCAGCAGCGACAGCTAAAATTTGTGCCCGCAGATGGTATGCGCGTCACCGGCATGGGGCGCCTGAGTGTATACGAACCCCGGGGATCTTACCAGATCATTCTGGAATACATGGAACCGTCGGGCGTTGGCGCCCTGCAAATCGCCTATGAAAAACTGAAGGCCGGACTGGCTGAAGAAGGCTTATTTGACGATCAATACAAGCAACCCATACCGTTTTTGCCGCATAAAATTGCGTTGATCACCTCGCCATCAGGTGCGGTGGTGCACGATATCCTGCAAATTATTGACCGGCGATTTCTGAATGTGGCTATTCACATATTTCCCGTCAAGGTTCAAGGCGACGGTGCCGCGGATGAGATTATCGCAGCCCTGGAACTATTGAATCAACAGCCGGATTTTGATGCAGCCATTTTAGCGCGCGGTGGCGGATCCTTAGAGGATTTACAGGCATTTAACAGCGAACAAGTTGCCAGGGCGATATTTGCATCCGATGTTCCCATTATTTCGGCCGTCGGTCATGAAACCGATTACACCATTGCCGATTTTGTGGCGGATTTAAGAGCGCCAACGCCATCGGCAGCTGCCGAGTTGGTTGTTCCGGTAAAAAATGAGTTATTACAATTAGTTAAAGATTGTTCGGCCAATCTGCAGTATCGAATGCGCAACGCCATCGATCGTTTGAGACGCAATCTGGTCGAGGTGTCCAAACGCATGACGGACCCCCGGCAAAAGTCGCAGGATTGGCGTCTGCGATTGGATGATCTCGCATCGCGCCTGAGCCGCCATACCCGGATACTTTTGGACCGCAAAAATGAACGACTTCAATGGTGGCAAAAAAGACTGGTGTTACAGAGCCCTCACAGCCAGGTTCAAAATTTTAAAGTATCTATTGATAAAAATATAGATAAATTATTAGAACTATTAAATAAAAATAAACAAACAAAATCAGCCCGGCTACGGGAACTAAGCGCCAAGCTGGAAACATTGAGCCCCATTGCAATTTTAGAGCGCGGTTACAGTATAACCCGCACCCTTTCGGATTCAAAGATTGTGCTGGATCCGGAAACGGTTTCGCTCAATCAGGATTTAGAGGTGATCGTGTCAAAAGGCGCACTCATTTGCAGGGTAAAGGAAAAATTGAAAAATGGTCCAAAAAACGTTTGAACAATCAATGAAACAGCTTGAGCGAATCGTCCAGGAGCTCGAAGACGGCGAGCTGCCTTTGGAAAAAGCAATCAAAAAATTTGAAGAAGGCATTAAACTGACCGAGTTATGCTCCGCCAAGCTGGATGAGACCGAGAAAAAAGTCACTATTTTGCTGAAAAACGCTGCCGGTCAGATGGTTGAAAAGCCATTTCGACCCGAGAGCGAACCAACCGGAGATTAACACTTTTTGAAAATGTTTGACCTGAAAGCATACCTTGCCAATAAAAGCAGCCGGATTAACCGGGCGCTGGCAGCCGTCTTGAAAACGTCAGGCAAGCCCGACCGCCTCCTGGAGGCCATGTCTTACGCTCTGATGGCCAAGGGCAAGCGCATTCGACCCATTTTATGCCTGGCAGCAGCCGAGACGATTGATGGTGACCCGCAGGAGGTTATGCCGGCAGCCTGTGCACTTGAAATGGTCCATACCTACTCACTGATTCACGATGACCTTCCGGCGATGGATGATGATGACATGCGCCGTGGGCAACCCACCTGCCATAAGGCTTTTGACGAAGCCACTGCCATACTGGCTGGAGACGCCCTGCTGACGCTGGCTTTTCAAATGCTTTCATCCATGGCGACCAACGATCACAACCGGCAGCAAGCCTTCAAATGGTTGCGCGCCATTCAATTGATTTCGCACGCAGCCGGTTATTGCGGTATGATTCAGGGGCAGATGCTGGATATGGCTTCCGAGCGAAAAGATTTAACACTGGCTGAATTAAAATCCATGCATCGGCTGAAAACCGGTGCGCTGATCGAGGCTTCGGTCTCTTGCGGGGCAGAGCTGGTTGGTGTAAATTCCACCCAAATTCATATGCTTGAAAACTATGCTCAAAAAATTGGCCTTGCCTTTCAGGTGACAGATGATATTTTAAATGTCGAGGGCGATCCCGAGATAATGGGTAAGGCCGTGGGAACCGACGAACGCCGCCGAAAAACGACCTACCCTGCCCTGCTGGGACTTGCGGAATCGAAAGAATTTGCCGCGCAGCTGGTTAAAGATGCTTTGCGTGCCCTTGATGCCTTTGACCAGAAAGCCGACCCGCTGCGCGCCATCGCGCGCTATATCGGCGAAAGAAATCACTAACAGCACAAAATTGGAGAAAAATCTATTGAGTCTTTTAGAACAGATAAATTCACCGGCGGATTTAAAGAAGCTGTCGCGCGACGAGCTGCCGTTGCTGGCAGAAGAAATTCGAAAGGCCATTGTTGACGTCGTCTCGGAAACCGGCGGTCATCTGGCGCCAAGTTTAGGGGCTGTTGAACTGGCAATTGCGATTCATTATGTTTTTGACACACCCCGGGAGAAAGTTATCTGGGATGTCGGCCATCAGGCCTATGCGCACAAACTGCTCACCGGCCGCCGCGATCAATTTCATACCCTGCGACAGTTTAATGGAATATCCGGTTTCACCCGCCGCAGCGAAAGCCCTTACGATGCGTTTAGCACCGGTCACAGCAGCACCTCGATATCCGCCAGTCTTGGCATTGCCAGTGCCAAAGATATAAAGGATGAAGATGCCAAGGTGATTGCCGTCATCGGTGACGGCTCGATGACCGCCGGTATTGCTTATGAGGGCCTCAATCAAGCCGGAGGCATGTTGAGGGACAAAAACCTGCTCGTGATCCTCAATGACAATGAAATGTCGATTTCACCCAATGTCGGCGCCCTATCTTCTTTTCTGAGTCGCAAGTTTTCCGGCAAAAAAGTTCAGGAACTGCGCCGAGAACTGGGAGAATTTTTGAAATCGCTGCCCAAATTTGGCGACGACATTTACAAAGTAGCCAAAAAAACCGAGGATAGCCTGAAGGCGTTTGTCACACCGGGGATGTTGTTTGAAGCGTTTAATTTTGAATATTTTGGTCCCATTAACGGACATAAGTTGAATCATTTAATCGATATATTAAAAAACATCAAACGCCTCAAGGAACCCGTGCTTTTACATGTTTCCACCCAAAAAGGCAAAGGATACCCGCCCGCTGAAGAAAATCCGGTTTACTTTCACGGTTGCACCCGCTTTGAAGTCGAAACCGGTAACTGTCTGGATACAGCCAACCCGCAACCGTCCTATACAAAGGTATTTGGCGATACCATGGTTCAACTGGCCAAAACGGATGAAAAAATCGTTGCCGTAACAGCTGCTATGCCCGAGGGTACGGGTCTGGCGCAATTTTCCGAGCTATTTCCGGAACGATTTTTTGATGTCGGAATTGCGGAGCAGCACGGGGTCACGTTTGCAGCCGGTCTGGCCACTGAGGGATTAAAACCGGTGGTTGCCATCTACTCTACCTTTTTGCAGCGCGCATACGATCAGATTGTACACGATGTCTGTCTTGAATCGCTGCATGTTGTTTTCGTCCTCGACCGCGGTGGCATCGTGGGTGAAGACGGTCCCACCCATCATGGTCTATTTGATTTGTGCTATCTTCGAAATTTGCCCAATATGGTGGTCATGGCGCCTAAAGATGAAAATGAAATGCGTCGGATGCTGCTGACCGCCCTTGAGCACAGCGGCCCGGTTGCCCTCCGATACCCCCGGGGGACCGGTATCGGCACGATTCTTGAGAATCCCGTTCAGCCTCTGACCCTCGGCAAAGGCGAGACACTAAAGGAAGGCGAAGATGTACTGATTCTGGCGCTTGGCCGATCCGTGTGCGAGGCTTTGGATGCCCATTCTGAATTGACCAAACAAGGCATATCAGCGACTGTCGTCAACTGCCGATTTGTAAAGCCACTGGACATCGATCTCATAAGTGCCTGGACGAAAAAGATCCCGCGTATCATTACCGTCGAGGAGAATATCCGCCAGGGCGGATTTGGCAGTGCTGTTTTGGAGGCCCTTAATGACGCCGCCATCACCGGTTTCCAGCTTGAGCGGATTGGTATTCCGGACACATTTGTCGAACATGGTCCCCAGACGCTTTTACGATCAAAATACGGCGTTGATGCAGAAGCCATTGTCCAAAGCGCCAAACGTTTGATGGCTGCCGCTGCCGGCCAGAATGCAAAATGGCCGAACCGCCAGGCCGTTTAACCGGCTGTGAGATTGCGGTGGCCGGATTTCATACCCCGGAAGCCATATTTCTGTAACGTTACAACCTGTCAATACCGAATTCCCATCAGAGTCTCGTGTCTGAAAAAAAACACCGACTGGATTTGATACTTGTCGAAAAGGGATGGCTCAAAAGCCGACAGCGCGCCCGGGCCATGATCATGGCTGGAAAGGTTTTTGTCAATGGTCAGCGGGTTGATAAACCCGGATTTTCGGTCTCATCCAAAGATTCGATCGAATGCAAGGCTGACGACTTACCATATGTCAGCAGAGGGGGACTCAAACTTGAAGCTGCTTTACAACACCTGCCGCTGGATGTGACTGCAGCGATTTGCATCGATGTGGGTGCATCCACCGGCGGCTTTACGGATTGTCTTTTGCAGCATGGCGCCAAACGCGTTTATGCTGTGGATGTGGGCTACGGGCAACTGGCATGGAAAATCCGCCAGGACCCGCGCGTGATTGTCATCGAGCGCACCAATGTCCGGCACCTGGCTGCCGAGGCCATTCCGGAGCGGGTCGATTTGATTACTATCGATGTTTCTTTTATTTCGCTGAAAATTGTGGTCCCGGCCGTGAGCCGGTTTATGAAAACCGATGCGTCGATACTGGCCCTGATCAAACCGCAGTTTGAAGTTGGCAAAGGCCAGGTGGGCAAAGGCGGTGTGGTCCGGGATCCGGACCTGCATCAGCAGGTCATCCAGGCGTTAGCGGATTTTTTCAGCACTCAGAGACTAATGTCCCGGTTGGTTTACCCCTCACCCCTGCTGGGGCCCAAAGGCAATCGTGAGTTTTTTATGCTTTTAAAACCACGTGTCGATCCTCAAAAATGAGATCCTGGTGACACTTGTATCTATGCATGTATACCGTGGCCGAATGATTCTTCAGGCGCGCCTTTATTTCAGGTTTAAACGTTGAGATTATTTTGGTCTTGATTTTTTCGACTATAAAAGATACTGAATCACGTTTAAAAATTTATTCGTCATAAACCAACCGAAAGAGGTACCGTAATGAGCGAAAAGGTGGAGCGTATCAGGAACATCGCACTGATAGGTCATGGGGGAGCCGGTAAAACATCGCTGGCAGAAGCGTTGTTGTATGATTCCGGTGTGATTAAACGATTGGGCAGCGTTGATGAAGGTAATTCAGCCATGGATTTTGAGCCCGAAGAGCTCAAACGCACGTCCAGTATCAGCAGTGGATTTCACCAACTCAACTGGAAGAATCATACCGTAAACCTCATTGACACCCCCGGAGAT
Source organism: uncultured Desulfobacterales bacterium (assembly GCA_947259495.1). Taxonomy (GTDB): domain Bacteria; phylum Desulfobacterota; class Desulfobacteria; order Desulfobacterales; family JAHEIW01; genus JAHEIW01. The sequence continues at coordinate 142,669 of CAMYLV010000004.1, forward strand.
CAGAATTTTTTCTCCGACACCAAAAGTTGTATGCAGGCGGCGGATGGTGTGGTGGTCGTTGTTGACGCGGTCGATGGGGTCAAGGTCCAAACCGAGCTGGCATGGGAGTTTGCCAGAGAATTCGAACTGCCCTGTGTCATTTTCATCAACAGATTGGACCGTGAACGGGCTGATTTCAATCGAACCTTTGAAGATGCCAAAGTCAGCTTCGAGCCCAAACCAATTATTCTTCAAGTGCCCATCGGTTCGGAAGCTGAATTTAAAGGTGCTGTCGACCTGATTCGCAATCAGGCTTATGTTTATGGTGCCGGCGGCAAGGCCAAAAAAGAAGATATACCGGCGGACATGCAGGATCTGGTGGAAAGTGAAAGAGAAGTTTTGATTGAAAATATTGCTGAAGCTGACGATGCCTTGATTGAAAAATATCTTGAAGGCGAACGCCTATCGGATGAGGAGCTGAATGCAGCCCTGCGCAATGGTGTTCTGTCGCATACTTTTGTGCCGGTGATCTGTGGCTCAGCGACGAAAAATATCGGCATCGACCTGTTAATGGATTTTATTGTTACCAGCATGCCTTCACCGGCTGATCGTGGACCGAGAAAGGGGATTGATCCTGACAGCGGCAATGAAATTGAAAGAGCACCGGATGAAAATGCACCTTTTTCCGCGTATGTGGTTAAGACGCTGGCGGATCCCTATGCGGGTCGACTGACGATCTTCCGCGTGGTTTCCGGTAAATTGGGGCGCGATGGCACCTTTTACAATCCAAATAAAGACAACAAGGAAAGGTTTACCCAGCTCCTTTCCATCGCCGGCAAAGAACAAAAAGCGGCTACTGAGGCCGGCCCCGGTGCTATTGCTGCAGTTGCCAAATTAAAAGAAACCGCCACCGGCGACACGCTCTGTGACAGCAGTAATAAGATTCAGTATGCCTGCGCAGAACCGCTTCCGAGCCTGATCTCTTTTGCAATGACAGCCAAATCTAAAGGTGATGAAGATAAAATTTTTATTTCCTTAACCAAGCTTCTGGAAGAAGATCCTTCCCTTAAACTGGAGCGCGTGGTTGAAACAAAAGAGATCCTGCTTTCCGGTCTGGGACAGATTCATATTGAAACCGTGCTCGAAAAACTCAAGCGAAAATTTGGCGTTGAAGCGCAGCTGAATACACCCAAGGTTCCCTATCGCGAAACCATAAAAGGCACAGCCCGGGTGCAGGGCAAACACAAAAAACAGACCGGTGGTCATGGTCAGTTCGGTGACTGCTGGATTCAAATTGAATCCCTGCCCCGTGGCAAAGGCTTTGAATTTGTAAACGCAATTGTCGGCGGTGTTATTCCGAAACAGTATATACCGGCTGTGGAAAAAGGCATCGTCGAGTCCTGTCAGAAAGGGATCCTGGCAGGCTTTCCGACTGTGGATTTTAAAGTTACCCTGGATGATGGATCTTTTCACCAGGTGGATTCTTCTGAAATGGCATTTAAGATTGCCGGGTCACTGGCATTTAAGAAAGCGGTGGAGGGCGCCAACCCGACGTTGCTTGAGCCCATCATGAAAGTGCAGGTGATCACACCGGAAGATTTCATGGGTGATATCATGGGAGATCTCAATGGCCGGCGGGGCAAAGTCCTGGGGATGGATAACGCCGGGAAAAATCAAGTAATTAATGCACAGGTGCCCATGGCGGAATTCTTAAGTTATGCTTCAGATCTGCGCTCGATGACCGGCGGCCGGGGAATCTTTACGATGGAATTTTCACATTACGATGAAGTCCCCGCTCAGATCGCCGAAAAAATTATCGAAGAGACCAAACGGAGTCAGGAATAAGATTTACCGCTGGTCGCGTGCGACTTGCTTCCGGCAACTGGGGACTGGCTTTCGAGCTTCAGATATCAGGCACAAAGATTAGGACTGAGTGCCCCGGTGACCGGCCGCCAGCGGTAAAGTCAATCCCCCGGTATCGCAAAAACCGGCATGCACCGTTTGGCCGGTGCGTATCCCTCCCAGTAGGCATCCCATTTTTTCTGAAAGAGAATTCGGTTTTTGGGCTTGATGCGCTTGCCCGACGAACAGGTCGGCAGATGGAAGCGGCGTGATCTTTTGTTCCCGATATAGGTTGCATTTTGCTCGCGCCAATTCAGCCAGATTCCCCTTTTCTCCGACATCGCCGCCCGCTGCGCGGCGAGCAAGGTGGAATGGTACTTCACGTTCGGCCGTATATACAGCAGATAAGCGTAGCCCTGAGAAAGCATTTCGGCATTGACAAAGGTGCCGTCTTTCAGAAAAACATAGGCCAGGCGTCTTTGATACCGATCGTTGGGTTCTGTGTCGAATTCCAGGCGCACTTTTTTCTGCTGCAGCAGCCTGGCATTGAAATGTTTGGCTTCTGCCCCGTATGGTTCGGCGATATGATCGTCACGCGCCAGTTCAGGTGCATTAATGCCGATATAGCGCACCTTTTGACCGTCAGTCAGGACAATCGTGTCGCCGTCAACGATCCATTTTACGAAATGCCCGTTATCGGCCGAACATGCCTGTGGCAGCAGAAGAAGTATTAAACAAGACAACAATAATGCGATGAGTCGTTTCATAAATTTTAATTGTCGGTTCTGAACGCAGGCTTCAAATAGGTTTCAGATGACAAACCCTGGCAGCACTCATGTCCAGCATATGCGGCAGTCCGCCGATATCATCCGGTTTAAAACCCAATGCCTTTTGCCAGACTTCATCATCTTCCATACACAGATAAACGACGACATCCGGCGCATGGTTCCGAATGCATGCGATGATTTTACGGTACAGGTTAATTCGCAGCGGCTTGAAATAACGCATTTTTCCGTCAGGCCCTTTGATGAATTCCGCATACACAATTTTTGAGTCCGGAAACCGCTTTTGAATCACAGTTTTAACCGAAGGCACAAATCGCAGGGCCCCGAGGCTGATCCACGCAATGTTTTCGGCCGATACGTGTGAAAACAAGCTTTCAATGACCCGGGCATACGCCTGTTCACAGCCATCGTAAATAATCAGGGGATCAAAATGAAATGCCAGCGGATATCCCCATTTTTCGCATCTGGCGGCCGCTTTTAGCCTGGCGGAAAGACGGGCTGTAGCGCGCTCCTCAGTACGAATAATACGGGAGGTGTTCAGAGACCAGGCCGTAATCGTTTTACGATTATGATTCAGATTCTGCAATTTTTCGATTGCGGTTGTTTTGGTTTTAAGCTCCAGGACAGCGTGCTGCTGAGCGGCAAAGCGTTCAATCAGTAACTTCGATAGATCGGTCCACAATTCCCAGATCAAACTATCGGTAAATTCACCGGTACCGATTCGAAGTACTGTTTTTCCGGCCAGAACCGTATCGAGTTCGGCCATGAGATCTTCGTGATTTACGAAATACTCTAAAATCGGCGGATGAAAATAGGTTTGCAGGATACAATAGGTACAATCCATATAGCAGAAGGTGCCAAAATGCAGAATTTGGTAATCGCAGCAGGTATAATGACGCGTCCCCGGGCAACGTTTAAAAAAGGCACCCCGATTTCGGGTTAAATACAGAATTTCTTTACCGCTTTGTACAGGGTCCGGAGCGGATGCGACCGCCGCATGCACCTGCCGGGCGTTTTGAACATATTCGGAAGGCACATCCAGACGGGCTCGGATGGATCGCGCCAGGGGGTGATCGGCAATTTGTTGGTTGATAAAAAGTTTTGATATTCGCATGCGGTTTAGCGCTTCAGGATTTCACCGAGCGCGGGGTGCCCGAGTATTTTTTCAATTCTTTTATTCAGATTACTGAGGTCTTGTCGATTTTCAAAATGCAGGGTCAGGGCGTAAGTTGTGCCTTCAAAATTTTTTGGCGGAACCAATTGGATCTGCTTTCCGAGGTTAAGCTGCCGGACCCGCTTTTGGTAATCCGCCTCGGCTTTGGAGATGGCTGGATATCTTCGTTGTCGCAGATAAGATCTGATGTTTTGTCGTTGAACCGCACGGTCAATAGCCGTATTTTGCAAAATATTCTGCAATGGTTTTTCTGCGATCAATTGCTGGATGGAAACGTCTTCGCGTTTGGCAATTTCGGTCAGCAACAGAAGCAACTCTCTTTGTTTGTTCAACCCCACTTTAAGCTGAATAAAAAATCCGACGAGCGCTGTGGCAACCGCAGCATCCAATTTGCCCAGTTCCAGGGCCATCGACATGTTGATGGTGCCGCTCAGAATGCCGTCTTGAATGGGTAACGCCAGACGGCAAATTTCCCGGGCTTTAGGTACGACAGAAGGACTGATCGGCAATCCCAGAGACAGCGCTGCTTCCTTAAACTGCTGTTGGTCCGGGCTCGTGTCAGCCAGCAGATTCAATGCCCTGGAAGTCTCAACCAGATTCAGTGGCCGCTGGAGAGCATTATCGGCAATTGCCAGCCGGGCTATTTCAAAACGATCGGCGCCGGCTTTATGAATTCTGGCCGTTATCGATTTCCAACCGAGCTGCCGGCACGCCGCAATCCGGCGAAACCCGCAGACGATGCTGTATCCGGATGAATCCTCGATCAACACCGGCGGGTGCAGCAACCCGAGAGATTGAATCGTGTCCAGCAGATCTTCAACTTGCCTCCGGGTCGTAATGCGAAAAGTGGCGTCTTTTGCGTTAATCTCAGTGAGTGCGACCGTATCAGCATGGGCAACTGAATCCGAATCCGGTGAACTGTTTTCAGATCCTGGTTGACCATCGGATGATTTAGAGTCCATGACTGCTGCCGGTCAGCTGAGTTAAGGCGTCTAAATACTTTTGACGCGTTTTTACAACAACCGTTTCGGGCAGAGCGGGTCCGGGTGCTTTTTTATCCCAGTCCAATGAATTCAGATAGTCGCGGACATATTGTTTGTCATAGCTTTTTTGAGACCCGCCCGGGCGATAGCTTTCCTTCGGCCAAAAGCGCGACGAATCGGGTGTTAAAATTTCATCGATCAGAAGGATATCATCATCAATTTGACCAAATTCGAATTTTGTGTCCGCAATAATAATTCCGCGTTCAGCAGCCAGAGTGGCACCTTTTTTGTAAATGGCCAAACTCAAGTCCCTAATCTTTTCAGCGGGCGTCTGGCCGATGAGGCGCACTGTTTCGGTAAAATCGATATTGATATCGTGCTCGCCGAGCTCGGCTTTGGTGGATGGCGTGAAAATAGGCTCAGGCAATTGTTGAGATTCCTTCAATCCCCCCGGCAACTGTATACCGCAAACGGCTCCCGAATCGCTGTACTCTTTCCATCCGGATCCCGATATGTAGCCTCGCACAATGCATTCAATCGGCAGCGGTTGGGCCTTTTTTACGAGCATGCTACGACCCTGCAAAACCGCCGCGTACGGACGGCAGACCGATGGGTACTGCTCGACATCCTTTGCGATCACATGATTTTCAACGAGCGGTTGCATAATATCAAACCAGAACAACGAAATCTGTGTCAAAATAGTGCCTTTGTCGGGAACCGGATCCGGCATGACCACATCAAATGCAGATATACGGTCGGTCGCAACCATCAACAAATATTCCCCCAGATCGTAAACATCCCGAACCTTGCCGCGTTTTAAAAGTTTCAGTTCTGAGAATTCGGTTTCACTGACAGGTTTCATCATCGTTTTTACTCCTCTGTTCGGAAAAATTTTCTGTTGGCATGTTATCAAAAGATAGCCAACATTTATAGGGATTGTCAAAAACCGTTCCAGTAGTGGTATTTATATGGGGTATTCTGGAGTTAAGGTCAAGGGGCAGGTAGACAATTGCAAATTTTTTTTAATTTCCCTTTATGTGCTTTTGGCCTGGAAGGCATCGATGAATTGCTTTAGGAGTTTGCATGCCTTTTCATTGGTCTTGAGAAACTCAATGCCCACTTCATGTTTGCCATCGTCATTGATACGGCTATGCACGGGACGGCCTGTGATCTCGACCAGGTCCTCCTCCAATCCGAGAGTCAGCGTAACGGTGTGCTTTTCATCGATCGGGAAATGGGTTTCCAGCAAAATGCCGGATTCAGAAACATTTAGCGTCCGTCCCATACCCTGCTTGATAATCTGATTGTTTTCATCCAGACAGAAATAGGAAAGATTTAGCGAGTCGATTCGAGCGTGTTTTCTTTTTTCTTGTGTGGCCATAGTTTTCACATATTTGTTGTTTGTTTTTGGTTAACGTTTGATTTCCGTTATGCTTTCTGTTTCTGAAAATTGCAGGTGACCATGGTGCTCACAGAGACGGAAGTCGCCATATGTCCGATGATGTTTTTCAGCGTAGATGATAATCCTTGATGTTCAGATTCTAGTTTTTTAACATCAACGGCTGCTAATTTGAGGTTGTCTGCTGAAAATACCGCAGCGGAATAAGGTTCATGGCCCATGTCCAAAAATGGAATCCGCCCAAAAAAATCCCCCTTTTTAAGTTGCGCAAGCGGCACGTAACCATTATCGGTTTGACGCGCAATAACAGCATCTCCGTTCTTTATAATGAATAAACGCTCTTCTTCATGGCCCTGCTTGATCAGTTGCTTTTTGCCTTCAATATAGCTTTCGGGGTTGTTTTGATTTTCTTTTGTTTTAACCGCCATTTCGACAACCTGCTTCAGGCGGGAATCGACGCTGTTTAACAGACTTTTAAAATCAGCCGAAACATTGGCCAGTTCGTTGGCAAGCAGCTGTGAATCCAACATTCCCAATTGCACGTTGCCCACAGCTTTGACCGTCGCAGTACGCACTCTGCCTCCGGAAATGAGAGCGGCGACACTCCCCAGAAAGGCGCCATCCCCTATTCTCAATATTTCAATCGAACCGCTGGCGGTCTGTTTGCTGATCTCTGCCATACCTTCCAGAATGACCCATATCCAGTCACCATGGTTGCCCTCCTGTACGATCTCATCACCGTCATAAAATCCCTCTTCGTCGACCACATAAGAGTAATCGACCAAAGGTCCTTTGATCAGGGGGACTTGGCCGGATATAGCTGCTGGTTCATCCTGGGTACTGGCGCCAGTCTTCGGGCCGAGTTTTTCGATTTTGCCCTCGTCCAGCAAGCGCAACCCGTCCAGGATAATTTCCATCCGACTTTTGTTAATGGTCTTCTCACAGCTGGGATCTTCCTGAACAAATTCAAATTCGCCATCCGTCCAACCGAACAGGGAAAAAATGGCATCCATACCGGACAAAGACCCGTTGGTGGCGTTTATGGGATTTCCTTTATCCAGATACACCAGTCCCGCCTCCGCTTTGTAGCTGCTTTTGACGCGCAACATACCGGAGCTGCCGTTGGTACCGAGTAAGTTCAATAATTCGCCCAAATTCAAAAAATCCAGGCTTCCTGATAACGACACAGAGTTATTCATATTCAAGCGTGTTCAATCTTCAAGCGGAACAATTGACGCGGATGTGGCGTCCATTAACTGGATTGTACCATAAAAATGCCCGGTGTTAAAAATTAAAAAACATGCCGCGGTGCGAAAATCTGAAAACACGAAGAAAATTCGTGTTTTATCGTTTATTTACACCATTAATCAACTGCTTGGATTGCCGCTCAATTTTAAATAAATGACGGGCTAACTGAGCTCGCTTTGAACTGCTTGCATGACCAGTTTCATGCAGGCATGCAGCGCTTTTCCGACACCATCTCCCGTTAAGGCGCTGCCGGGAAAGGCGGGAACTTTCAGTTGACGATTGAGATCGTGCTCCATTTTCTTTAGATCCATAATCGAAATATTTTCGTGTGAAAGATCTCTTTTGTTATACTGCATCACCAGCGGTACCTTAAAAATGCTGACGCCATATTCTTTGAGATTTTGTTGCAAATCTATCAATGATAACATATTTTTTTTGCGCCGGACTTCAAGCGAATCGGCCACAAAGATTAACCCATCAGCTCCTCTTAACACCAGCTTGCGGGTGGAACTGTATCGCACCTGTCCCGGTACGGTATACAGTTGAACGCGCAAGTCACATCCCCTTACTTTGCCCAGATTCATCGGTAAAAAATCAAAGAACAGCGTGCGATCACCATCAGTGTTGATGGAGACCATTTCTCCCATTACTTGATTTTTAAAGCTCTTATGGATATATTCAAGGTTCGTGGTCTTGCCGCATCGTCCCGGTCCATAATAGACGACTTTGCATTCGATTTGTCTTTTCTTTAGATTAACAACAGCCATAAAGTCTCGCTTTGAAATATAGAGTTCTCTGATACTACTATCGGGTCAGAGTCACATTTCCTTTAGATATAGAATATTTAGCTACCACCAAACCCCAAAAAAATCGGATGGCACCGAAATCATATGCTTCGCCTATAAATGGCTATTTTGTCAACCCCAAAAAAGCCTTAAATTACTTTAAATAGTAATAATTTATCCTATTTATGTGTTTACTGTCAATATTTGCGAACCCGATAAATCTGTTGACAACCGACAGATTTTTAGTGCAACCTCGTAACCATTCAAAGCAACGTGGTTATCTGGAAAGTGCCAGCCGTTTTCGTCCGATAATGATCTCACCACGAAGATCACGAAGATCACAAAGGCAGGCTGAATAAATTGACACCCCCTCTTCGGGTCCTTCGTGCCCTTCGTGGTTGAAAGAGACTAACCTGGGATCTCTGCAGAATCGTATAAAAAAATTCGACAAGTCCATGGAAATTAATTTTTACGCGAAACTCACTTGACAACCCGATGGAAGGAGGACCCAATGGATAAAAAAGTAACGGTTATCGGAGCCGGGAACGTTGGTGCCACTGCCGCGCAGCGCTTGGCGGAAAAGGAGCTTTGCGATGTGGTTTTAATCGATATTGTTGAAGGCGTCCCCCAGGGCAAAGCCCTTGATCTAACCGAAGCGGCACCCATTGAAAAACATGATGCCCACGTGACGGGCGCCAATGCGTACGGTGTTTCGGCGGCCTCCGACATTGTTATCATTACGGCAGGCATCCCGCGAAAACCGGGAATGAGCCGCGATGACCTGATCAGCACCAATGCCGGTATTGTCAAAACGGTCACAGAGCAAATTGCGGCCGCATCGCCGAATTCAATTCTTATTATTGTCAGCAATCCGCTGGACGCCATGTGTCACGTGGCCCATCAAGTGAGCGGTTTCCCCAAGGAGCGCGTTATCGGTATGGCAGGAGTTTTGGATTCAGCCCGCTTTCGTGCATTTATTGCGATGGAACTGAATGTTTCGGTTGAAAATACCCACGCTTTCGTTCTTGGCGGACACGGCGATACGATGGTTCCACTGCCGCGCTACTCAACCGTCGCCGGAATTCCGATTACCGAGCTGATGTCGCAAGACCGCATCGATGCGCTGGTTGACCGTACGCGCAACGGCGGCGCTGAAATCGTCGCCTTGTTAAAAACCGGCAGTGCTTATTATGCCCCGGCTTCTGCTGCGGTTGAAATGGCCGAATCAATATTAAAGGATAAAAAGAAGATTTTGCCCTGCGCCGTTTATCTCGAGGGCGAATATGAAATAAACGACCTCTTTATCGGGGTTCCGGTTAAACTGGGTGCCAGAGGTGCCGAAGAGGTCATTGAGATTACCTTAAGCGAAACGGAAAAGGCGGCTTTGCAGAAATCGGCAGCCGCGGTGCAGGAACTTAAAGATATTCTTAAAAAGCTGGATTATTAGCCGGTTCAGGGTTCAAAGGTTCACGGTTCATATAAAAAAGCCAGATGTCAGGTGTCAGTAAACAAAGAACAGACGACAGAAATCAGAAGACAGACAGGGTGGTTTAGCCCTCCAGATTTACAACCTGTCTTCTGTCATCTGACCGCTGTCTTCTGAATCCTGAAGATATCTGTGCACGGCTTCGGCTGCCGCCAATGGGATGCCGGGAAGCGCATTGAGCTGATCGATGCTGGCTTCCCGGATTTTTTTTATACTTTTGAAGTGTTTCAGCAGAATTGTCTTTCTTTTCTTACCGATGCCCGGAATTGCATCCAGTTCCGATTGCAAAGCGTCTTTGGTTCTACGCTTGCGGTGAAAGGAGATCGCAAAGCGATGCGCTTCGTCTCTGATTCGCTGCAAGAATAGAAGCAGATCGGCGTCTTTGCCAAAGACGATGGGGTTGGTGCGATGCGGCTTAAAAATTTTATCTTGCGCTTGTCCTTTTTTTTCGTCTTTTTTGGCGATGGCAATAATATCAAACTGACCCTCGAGCGCCAGTTCTCGAATGACCGCCGAGGCAATGCTCAGCTGCCCCCTGCCCCCGTCGACCATCAGCAGATCCGGACGCGCTTCAAAATTGTGCTGCGCATCCAACTTTCCCAGCCGCCGGCTCAAGACCTCACACATGTAGGCATAGTCATCCTGCATTTTTGCGGCTTTTATTTTAAACTTGCGGTAGGCCGATTTTTGGGGTTTTCCTTTTTCAAAGACGACCATGCCGGCAACCGGCTGGGCTCCGAAAATATTAGAGTTGTCAAAACACTCGATGCGTTCGGGCAGGCGGGACAATTTAAGCTTTTTTTGAAGCCGCAACAGTAATTCCATTTCAGCGCTGCGGGCTGCCAAGAACCCCTTGAGCTCGTTTTCAGCATTGTGTAAGGTCATGGCCAGCAGCTTGGCTTTTTCACCTCTTTTGGGGTGCAGGATTTTTACTTTTTTGCCTTTTACGGTTTTAAACCAGTCTTCGATCAGCCCCGCGTCCTGCATATCGATGGAGATCAAAATTTCGTTGGGCAGCAAAACGGGTTTCTCGTAATATTGCCGCATAAACGTGCCGATGGCTTCCGCATCGGTTGAGATGGTTTCTTCAAAGCTGAAATGCTGGGTACCTTTGAGAAAGCCACCGACAACATTAAACACCATAACCAGGGCACAACCGTTGGACCGGACAATCGCAAAAACATCCCGATCCTGGAAATCGGTGGTGACGACAATTTGCTTTTCAATAGTTCTTTGCAGCGAAAACATCTTATCCCTGAGGCGCGCTGCTTTTTCAAATTCCTGGGCCCGGGCAGCCGCATCCATTTGTTGCTTTATTTTTGCGATCAGATCTTTGGTACGACCGTTCAGAAACATGACGGCCTCATTGACCTGCTCCCGGTAGACGCGCGGGTCGACATCCAGGCAGCACGGCGCCAGGCATCCTTCCATCTGACAGTGCAGGCACGGCCGGGTCCGGGTTTTAAAATCCTTTGCACGACACTTGCGCAGTTTAAAGGTTTTGTTGATGGTTTTAAGGGTTTCGCGGACAGCATGGGCGGAGGCGAACGGGCCGAAGAAATTCGCCTTATCTTGCCCGATTTTGCGCACGATGGTGAAACTGGGGTAATCTTCCTGCAGGTCCAGTCGCAGAGAAGGATACCGTTTGTCGTCCTTTAAGATCACATTATATCGGGGTCGGTGGCGCTTGATCAGATTGGATTCTAGAATGAGAGCTTCTTTCTCATTGCCGGTAAGGATCGTATCAAAATCAACAATCTTTTTGACCAGCACGCCGGTCTTCAAATCGGTATGGCCGCTGTTCTTAAAATAAGCCGCCAGACGTTTTCTCAAGTCCCGTGCTTTGCCGATGTAGATGATTGCCCCGACGGCATCTTTCAGCAAATACACGCCGGGCTCGCGGGCGGTAAGGGCTAATTTTTCCGCCAAGCTCGGAGCCGGCTCTGCGTTTGAGTTTTGTTTATTCATAACTATAGAATTAAACCTCTAAGACAATCAGCTTCTTCAACCGCTGAATTTGATCGCGCAATTCGGCGGCACGCTCAAATTCCAGCACCCGGGCCGCCGCGCGCATATCGCTTTCCAGTGATTTAATCACCGCATCCATATCTTCCAGTGATTTGTATTCACTCAATTCATCCGCCACCTCATATTTGGGTGTGACCGCCGCTTCTTTGCCGAAATCAAAAATCTGAGTCACTTCCTTGCGAATAGTTTGCGGTGTAATATGATGTCGCTGGTTGTAAGCTTTTTGAATTTTGCGGCGGCGACGGGTTTCATCCATGGCCTGGCGCATGGAACGGGTCAGCGTATCCGCATACAACAGCACCGTTCCCCGGGCATTTCGGGCAGCCCTGCCGAATGTTTGAATCAGCGATCGCGCCGAGCGCAAAAAGCCTTCTTTGTCGGCATCCAAAATCGCCACCAGTGACACTTCGGGTATATCCAAACCTTCGCGCAACAGATTAATGCCCACCAGGACATCGAATTTTCCGCGCCGCAGATCTTGAACAATATCCATGCGCTCAAGCGTTTTGATGTCTGAATGCAGGTACCGAACGCGAACGCCCAAATCAGAATAGTATTCCGTCAGGTCTTCAGCCATCCGTTTGGTCAGGGTCGTAACCAGGACCCGTTCATGGTGCTTTTGACGGTTTAAAATTTCCTCATAGAGATCGTCTACCTGGTTTTGGGCACTGCGAACCGTAACTTCCGGATCGATCAATCCGGTCGGGCGAACAATCAGCTCTATCACAGCACCTTTGGCGCGCGTCAGCTCATATTCAGCCGGGGTGGCCGAAACGTATACGACCTGGGATATCCGTGCCCGCGATTCTTCAAATTTAAGTGGACGATTGTCCAGCGCTGACGGCAGGCGAAACCCGTATTCGACCAGGGTCTTTTTGCGAGATCGATCACCCCGATACATCCCGCGCAACTGGGGGACAGCAATGTGGCTTTCATCGATGACCAGCAGATAATCCTTTGGAAAATAGCTTAATAATGTCGGCGGGGGCTCACCGGATTTTCGTCCGGTCAGATGCCGGGAATAATTTTCAATCCCGTGACAGTAACCGAGCTCCTGCATCATTTCCAGATCAAAATGGGTCCGCTCCTCGATGCGCTGGGCTTCAATTAATTTTTTTTGATCTCTAAAATATTCGATCCGCTGTTTGAGCTCTGTCAAAATGGTATCAATGGCTTTTTTGCGGGTGACCTTTGAAGTCACATAATGACTGGCCGGAAAAATGGTAACCCGCTTCAAGCGTTTGCGCACCTTTCCTCTGAGGGCATCGATTAAGGCAATGCTTTCAACTTGATCGCCAAAAAAATCGATGCGGATTGCCTGATCTTCTTCGTAGGCCGGGAAAATTTCAACCCGGTCGCCCCGCACCCGAAAGACGCCCCGGTAAAAATCAACGTCATTGCGCTCATAGTGTATGGAGATCAAGTCATACAGAAGCGTATCCCGGGCAAATTCCATGCCGGTTTCAACATCCACCCGCATGGCCAGGTAATCCTCCGGTGCGCCCAGACCGAAAATACAGGAAACGCTGGCCACAACCACAATATCTCTGCGTGACAGCACCGAGCGAGTGGCTGAATGGCGCAGTTTGTCAATCATGTCATTGATGGATGAATCTTTCTGAATGTAGGTATCGGTAGAAGGGATATACGCTTCGGGCTGGTAATAATCATAGTAGCTGACAAAATATTCGACGGCGTTTTCAGGGAACAGCTGTTTGAATTCGTTGTAAAGCTGGGCGGCCAGGGTTTTATTTGGCGCCAATACCAGGGTCGGCTTGTCGAGCCGGGCAATCACCTGGGCCATTGTAAATGTTTTGCCCGATCCGGTTACGCCCAGCAGCACATTGTGACGCTGTCCGTCTTTTATATTGCGGCTGAGCGCTTCAATCGCCTGGGGTTGATCGCCGGCTGGCTCAAAGTTGGAAACAAGTTTAAAAGCGGTCATAACGTCTCGGAATTCTAATAACACAGCGATAGAATAACACCGGTAACGAAATTCGTTCTATGCCACGTATATGGGATAATGGAATACTGGAGTCTTGGAATAAAAGTCAAAAACGCATAACTGCTGTTAGAAGCAATTTCCTTCAATTTGAATGGAAAGTTGGTAGAATATTTAACGGCTCAAACATAAAGGGCAGTCGTATATTGTCAACGCTTGATATTTTTAATATATCGGTTGATGGTGTTTCGATAATTTATTGATTTATATAAACAATCATATATTTTTCAGTACCATGCGATCCCGACCTAATATTCCAGCATTCCATCTTTCCAGCATTCCAATTATGAGCAGCAAACTAATTTAATTTAACCAGCCTGGCCGTTTAATCAATCAGGGCAATGCACATAGCGCCAATGCCCTCCCCTTTTCCGATCACCCCTAAACCTTCGGTGGTCGTCGCTTTGATATTGACTGCCGACGGTCCGATGTTCATCGTTTCTGCCAGAATGGTTTGCATGTCCTGGCGGTGGGGCGCGAGCCCGGGTGCTTCGGCAAATACGGTGGCGTCAAGATTGACAATCCGAAACCCCTTGTCGGTCAACAGCCGGCAGGTTTCGGACAGCAGTTTCAGGCTGGAGATGTCTTTATATTGCGGATCGCTGTCCGGAAAATAGGTTCCGATATCGCCCAAACCGGCAGCTCCCAGCAGCGCGTCACAGATGGCGTGTACCAGCACATCCGCGTCCGAATGGCCCAGCAAGCCCTTTTCAAAAGCAATGGGTACACCGCCCAGGACCAGTGAACGCCCTATTACCAGACGGTGGATATCATAGCCGATACCGACCCGCATATTGGCATCCTTTCCCTCAATTTTCAAATAATCAATATAAATCAAGCCATTTATTGAATATCACAAACCCCTGCTTAAAGAAACCGGATTATGCTTTATTGTGCTTGACCGATCCGCTTATAGCAGGTTATCTGTTGGCACGCTGATTTCAGATTTTATCATAAATTAAAAATTAAGATATTAAAATCGAAGTGGTTTAGGCTGGAAAAATATAGGGTGCTCGATCATGGATGTAAAACAACTGCAGGCTGCTATTCGAAAAGGGACCCGAAGCGCCATCAATGAAGCCGAAGCTAAAGCCCTTTTGAAAGAATTTGACGTTCCGGTGGTGCCGGAAGCAATTGCATCGGATTCAGCGGAAGCCATCCGCGCTGCCGATGCGTTCGGCTATCCGGTGGTTATCAAGGGACTGGGCAGTGCATTGATGCACAAAACCGAACGGGGATTGGTAAAGCTGAATTTGTCTGGTCCGCAGGCGGTTCAAAAAGCTGTTGAAGCCATCATGGCATCGGCCGCTGATGATCTGGAGGGTTTTGTGGTGCAGCCGCAAATTCAAGGCAAAAGAGAACTGGTGGCCGGTTTGTTTCGCGACCCGCAATTTGGACCGGTTGTCATGTTCGGTATTGGCGGGGTATTCACCGAGGCGCTGGCCGATGTTAGCTTCCGCCTGGCGCCGATCACGGCAACCGACGCAGCGGAAATGCTGACCGAAATTCGCGCCAGGGCCTTTCTGGGCCGATATCGAGGCGAAAAAGCCATCAATCACCAACCGATCATTCAAACTCTGATGGGACTTTCGCGAATCGCGGTTGAGCTTCCGGAAATTGCCGAGATCGATATCAATCCCCTGCTGGCTTCATCTGACGGCCGGCTCTGGGCGGTGGACGCTCTGGTGGTACCTGAGGGTGAAACGCGTAAGAAACAGCCATTGCCGCCCCCTGTTTCTCCGGACGCCATTGGCGCCATATTTTATCCCAGATCCATCGCCTTTATCGGCGCCTCGGCCCAAATGGGCAAATGGGGGCACATGCTGATGGCCAACACCATCAGCGGCGGGTATGCCGGCAGGGTGTTTCTGGTTAATCCCAAAGCAGACACCATTGCCGGTCGTAAAACCTATCCAACCGTCTGCGATATCCCTGAACCGGTTGATCTGGCGGTCGTGACCATTCCGGCGGCCGGGGTGCTGGATCTGATTCCCCAGTTGCAAGAAAAAGGCATCAACAATATGCTGTTGATCACCTCAGGCTTTGGCGAAACGGGCAAAGAAGGCAAGAAATTGGAAGCCAAACTGGTGCGTGCCGCCCGCAAAGCCGGCATTTTAATCCTGGGCCCCAACACCATGGGTATCTGCAATCCGCATATCAATTTCTACTGCACCGGTTTTCCGGCCAAACCCAGAGCCGGTTCGACCACGATGGTCTCGCAATCCGGCAATATGGGCGTTCAGCTGCTGGCATTTGCCGAACAGCAGGGCATCGGAATCCGGGGGTTTTGCGGATCGGGCAATGAAGCCATGATGTGCATCGAAGATTATCTGGACGGGCTGGAAGTCGACACCTTAACCCGCACAGCCGTGCTATATGTCGAAAGCGTCAAAAACGGACGACGGTTCTTTGAAAGCGCACGCCGGGTCGGCCAGAAAAAACCGATCGTGCTCCTTAAAGGCGGCGAGAGTCAGGCCGGCAAACGGGCAGCCGCCAGCCACACCGGGGCCCTGACCTCCGACAGGCGGGTGTTTGATGCCGTCTGCCGCCAGGCCGGCATTGTTAAAGTCGACGTGCCCATGGAGCTGCTTGATCTGGGGGCGGCGTTTTCATCGCTGCCCCTGCCCAGAGGAAATCGCGCGGCCATCATGACCCTGGGCGGTGGCTGGGGGGTGGTAACCGCCGATCTGTGCGCTCATTTTGGACTCGATGTCATCGAGCTTTCCCCGGATATTATCGAAGCGATCGACCAGATCCTGCCGCCTTACTGGAGTCGTTCCAATCCCGTTGATCTGGTCGGTGAAGGGGATCCGACCATACCCAGGGCGGTTCTGGAGCTGCTGTTGAAATGGGACGATTGCGATGCGGTGATTAATCTGGGAATCGTCGGGCGCCGGCAGGTGCTGAAAAGCCACGGGGCGGCGGTATTAAAAGCCGATCCCACCTATTCAGCTGAATTTATCAAACAGATTCAACGGGGTGTTAAAAAATTCGAAAGGGATTATATCGCCCAGATCATAGACTTAATGGAAACGTATAATAAGCCCGTTTTTGGCGTCAGTATGCTGCCGGATGAAAAGCAACAGACCGTATATCCGCATAAAAAACACGCATTCAAGGGTGTGTTTTTCCCGACACCGGAGCGCGCGGTGGGCGCGTTTGCCAAAATGGTGCAGTATCAAAAGTTCTTGAGCGGCAAAAAATAAAGACGGATGGAAACCCGCCTGCACTGTCACTGAGATAAAATATTTTAAAATAATAAAAATAAGTTATAATCAAACTATCAATCAATACTTGATATTAACTTTTGGCTTGTGCAGGCATCTGGTTTGTGATAAAAACCCGTTTCTTGTGAATTTTTTAAGGTTCCTGACACATTTGACATGAGGATCGCAGAAGATCGTGATACCGAAAATGAAACCAATGACCCA
Source organism: uncultured Desulfobacterales bacterium (assembly GCA_947259495.1). Taxonomy (GTDB): domain Bacteria; phylum Desulfobacterota; class Desulfobacteria; order Desulfobacterales; family JAHEIW01; genus JAHEIW01. Next base: position 159,811 of record CAMYLV010000004.1, read on the forward strand.
AAAACCAAATTATCAATTCGATTTTGAAATCGGCACCCTCGTGAAAAGCCCCTGCCGGCAGTGTCTCTACAGACCCATTTTTCCCCGCTGCATGCAGACCTGCGACTTGCTGGAGAAAATTCACACCGTTTTGCAGGAAGTCGTGTCTTGCACCCGCCGGTCGTAATTTTTATTCAGAAGACAGAGAACAGAACTCAGAAGACAGAATTCGGTGATTTTGGTGTTATATTGTAGATTTTCTGTTTTCTGTCCGCTGTCCTCTGAAATTTGTCCTCCGGTATCAAAAGCCCCACAATGCATCCCGCAAACCCGAGGTTCGCTGGATTTTTCTGGTCAAGGCACTGCGCAAAATTGCCGGCGTTCCCCAGATTGTTATTTTCTGGCGCGCCCGGGTCAGGGCCGTGTAAACGAGCTCACGGGTTAGGATGGGAACATCTTTGTTCGGCAGGATCAACAGCACGTCGTCAAATTCGGACCCCTGGCTTTTGTGAACCGTCATGGCATAGACGGTTTCATGCTCCGGGAGTTGATGCGGCAGGAAACGGCGGACACCACCGTCATTTGCGCGAAAAAAGACGACCCATTCCCTGTCCCCGGTACCGGCAGGCGGCAGGGTGACCCCGATGTCGCCATTGAATAATCCCAGCGCGTAATGGTTGCGGGTAATCAACACGGGTCGACCCGCATACCATGGATTTTCACCGCTCGTGTCCGGTTGGATCAAATTATGGCGGCTTAAAACCTGTTCTGCCAGGCGATTGATGGCGTGAACGCCCAGCGGGCCAATATTTAAGGCACACAGTATTTTGAAGCGTTCCAAACGGTGCAGTGCTTCGGCCGGGTCCCGGGTTGCCAGATAAGGCTGATAAGCGCTGACGATCTGCTCAGAAAGGGCTTCCATCAGGTAGGTGTCTGACTTGAGGTGTTGCCAGCTAAGGGATTTTTCAGCGGCATCACCCAGAATGCCCAGGGCCGCATCGGCATCGCCGCGATTAACCGCCCGGCTCAAAGCGCCGATGCCGCTTCCGGCGGCAAAGCGATAGCTCTTATGTAATACCACGATCGAATCTTGCAGGCCGGATTTCGCATCAGCCGTTTTTACCACCGATTCAATGTTTGCGGTGGTTAACTTCTGGATCCGTTTTTTTAGTGGGGCCGAAAAACCATGCATGACGTCCCGGTCACAAATATCCCCCAGAACAGATCCCGCCTCAACCGAAGCCAGTTGATCTTTATCACCGATAAAAATTAACCGCGCATTTTCCGGGATCGCACGCAGCAATTTGGCCATCAAGGCCAGATCGACCATGGAAGCTTCATCCACAACCACCACGTCCGCCCTTAGCGGATTCTCTGAGTTGTGCTGAAAATAGGGTGACCCTCTGATGGGCTTGAGCATCCGGTGAATTGTGAATACTTCGGAAGGAAACGCGGTTTTAATGGCAGCATCGCATTCCATTTGATCCGTGGCCGGTTCAAGGGCGGCCTTCAAGCGGGCAGCGGCTTTGCCCGTTGGTGCGGCCAGATAAATTTGAAGCCGCTGTCCGGCCAGCAGTTCGAGCAGCAGCGCCAATACTTTGGTGACGGTAAATGTTTTACCGCTCCCGGGCCCGCCGGTGATCACACAAAAATGCTTCAAACAGGCAACCGCCCCCGCTATTTTTTGCCAGTCAATTTCCTGCTGTTCGGTTTTTGGAAACAATCGATCCAGAATATTCTTAAGATGCTGATGGTCCAGACCGTGTATCGGGTTTTCAATTCTGCGTTTAATTGAACGTGCAATCGTATCCTCGTATTCCCAGTAGCGGTAAAGATAGAGACGATGGTTGGTATCCAGAATCAACGGGCGGATTTCACCGGGGCTGCCTACAGCCGGGCTGGCTTTCAGTTTTTCCAACCAGACTTCGAGTTGCGGGCATACGACCGCCAAACGTTCATTCTGTTCGTCAATCAGTTGTTTGCCGGCAACGGTTTCAAGACCCAGACAGGTATCGCCTTTGCCGGTCGCATGGCTCACCAGACCGGCGGCTAAAAATAGATCGGCATCCCTATCCGCTGAAAAGCCGCTGATAAATTTTGCGAAATGAACATCGATAGCCGAAAGAAAACCCTTCAGTTGAAGATCTCTGATAACTGATTTTTGCATCACATTAATTCTTCAAAACCCGGAATGAGTGCTCGTCCCAGAGCATTGATGAGCGCCGCTTCGGGCCGATCAAAGTAAATGCCGGTTTCCGGATTTCGGTGGTGATCGATTCCCCGGATAAATACGTACAAAACACCGCCAAATTGGGCTTCATACCGAAAAGCGGGATTTCGCAGACGCAGATACTGGCAGAGCGCCAGCATGTAGAGATGATACTGCAGGACATAAAAATTAGCGCGCATCGCGTCGCCAAGCGCATCGGGTTGGTAACTGTCAAGCGTGGGACCCAGATAGTTGGATTTCCAGTCCACCAAAAAAAACCGGTCCTGATGCTGGAATACCAAATCCATGTAACCTTTCATAAACCCGCCGAACGGACTGAAAATCAGTTTTTCCAACCGGGCTGGAAAATTTCCGTTGCTCTCAACGTGGCCGTGGCGTTTGAATACCGACTGCAACGTTGACGGCGTAACCGTGTTTAGCGGAAAATAAAATTCCATTTCATTGACGCGGTGTTTGAAATCAATCGCGGATAGAGTCAACTCCGGCTGGTCCGGCGTTAACGGAACATGGAGCAAATTGGCGATCGTCTCTGCAACGATGTTTTGCCAGGCGCTGTCAAAACCGTAAGCCTGCAGGGCACGTTGAATGGCTTCATTCAAAACCTCGCACGAAGCGACGGTGTAATCCAAGTGCTCCAATATATCGTGGAAAAAATTACCGGCACGCGATCCTTTCGGAAATGCAAAAATATCGTCGCCTGCTGCAGATTCCTGAGGATCGATCTCGTTTTGGGCGGTGTCTGTCAGGTGTCTGACGAGTTCACCAAGGGCATCGCGATCCGGCAGATCAATGTCGGCCATCTGCCGTGAAACCAGGGCCGAATAGCTGGAAACCTTCCAGTTGGTGTTAATCGTACCGGTAAAATTTCGACAACTCAGCGTATCGGCTATATCGGGCTGCGCAAAAAAATGACGATCCGAAGCTTTTGGCAAAGGGATTACCTCGATGCTGCCCCGCGATTTTTTTTCCAATTGCGCCAGATCCGCCAGGCGATCTTCATCAGATTTGGCGTAAACCTGCCGTTTCAGGTCAGCCAGGACATCAGTGACTCGCTGATTCTTTTGCGCACCTGCGTCTGCATGCAGCAGATAGGCCAGAGCCGAAGATTCGGCCGTATTGATGCGCCCCCAGGCAAGGTAGCATTTGGATTTCGCGCGGGTTAAGGCCACATACAACAAGCGAATGTTTTCGGCCAGAAGCTCATTCTGGGCGAATATGAGGTTTGCGGCATAGGAATCCGAACCCAGATCCATCGTCAGGCGCTGGTTACCATCGGGTGTATCGGGTTGATGAAAAATGATTTCAGAATCCTTTACGAATGAGCCTTCCCAGCCGTAGGGGCAGAACACAACAGGATATTCAAGACCTTTGCTTTTGTGGATGGTCACAATTTTTACTGCTTGCGCATCACTTTCCAATCGGAGTTGATGCTCCTCCAGACGCGGCGATTTGGGGTCGCGTTGCTCTGCCAGCCATTTTAAGACGCCGCGCAGGCCTAAATTGCGACGGGTGGATTCCTGGTGAATGATTTCTGCGAGGTGAAGCACGTTGGTGAGACGGCGCTCACCATCCGCAAAAGACAACAGGCGTTGCCGGATGTTTTCCCGGTTCAATAACATTCGGAACATTTGCATAAACCCGGATCGCTGCCACAGTTGCGTGTATTCGTGAATTCTGATCAGTTGATCTTCCCAGTGTTGGACGTACAGATCGGACGCCAGCAGGTCTTCGCCCCGGGCACCCATCATATCCATGGCCAGGGCTGCTTTGAGAAGCGCCGGGTTGTCCGGTTCGGAAATGCTCAGCAGAATTTTTTCAATTTCCTGGGCTTCACGGGAATCAAAAATGTTGCCGGTGCTGTAAAGAACTGATGGGAGGCCCCTGGCAGACAGACACGATTTGACAATCCGGGCCTGTCGGTTGGTTCGAACCAGCACGGCAATGTCACCGGGCTGCCAGGAACCGGTTTCGGCGCTGACAATCCGACAGATCTCTTCGGCGACCGCCTCGGCCATTAAGTGCACCGCTGTGGTTTTCGTTACCGGTTTATTCTGATCCGAATAGGCTCTTGAATCTAAATACCATATGGTCAACGGTGTTGCGCTGCTTTTTGAATCTGGCGTACGCATTTTTCCCGCCCTGGCCGGTTCAAAAGAAATCTCTTCAAAAAGAAACGGTCTTTTTAAATTTGAAAAGAGCGTGTTAACAGCGGTGATCAGATGCGGCTCAGATCGCCAGTTTTCGGTGAGGGTAAATTTTGTTCGGGCATCCCGGGCCGCTTTTAAGTAAGAAAAAATGTCCGCTCCGCGAAAGCTGTAAATGGCCTGCTTGGGGTCTCCGATCATAAACAGCAAGCTTCCCGGATTTGAAAATAGCCGGGAGAAGATGTCATATTGGACACTGTCGGTATCTTGAAATTCGTCTACGAGCGCAGCCTTGTATTTTTGGCGGATGGCAGCCGCAAGCGGATTGCCTTTTTTTGAAACCAGGGCCCGTTTTACCAGGATCAGCAAATCATCGAAAAATTGAACGTTTCTTTCGGACTTGCGGGCGCTTAACTCGGATGGTGCCGTGTCCAAAAGTTGCGTTTTCAGGTAAACCAGGTAATGGTCCAGCTCGGTTTCCAATTCAGCGGCACAACGGTTAAGTTCATCGCAGGTGACAAAGAAATCATGGACGGGTGGCGATTGGCCTTTACGGACGGCAGCCTGTAATTTTTGAGCGGTAAATTTTTCAAAGTTCTTGAAAAGCGGAAACCCTGTGCTGTTGGTTGATACATATTGTTCCATGGCTTCGATCAGGGATAAAATGGTCAGATCGCGCCTGGTCGTGGTGGCCGTTTTTTGAGCGGGTTTCAGGCTGCCATACCGGGTGCCGCTCAATGACGGATCACGCAGGGCTTTTGCCACCGCCTGGCGCGCAGCGGGCCATTGATCTTTGACACGCCGATAGGCCTTGCGAAAAGCAGGGAGCGCTCTCAGATTTGGCTTACGGATCTGCGGTATGATTTCCATCTCAGCTGCCCCTATTTTGCCGAGTAGCTGTTGAAAATACGCCGGCCCCCTGAGCTTTTCAGTTAAATAACGGATACATTCCAGCGGCGCATCGTAAAAATGACGTCGCCAGAAATCTTCGGCCACATCCCGTTCCCACTCGGAAGGATCGGAAACAAGCTCGGTGTCAAACATATTTGCGGTTTCAAATGCGTGCTCAAACAGGATTCGAGCGCAGAATCCGTGAATGGTAAAAATGGGCGCTTTGTCAAACTCAACCAGCGCATCATGGATCGTGGCAATGACCGCCGTATGGTCCGGCTGACGCTCAAGCAAGGCGATGAGCAGGGGTTCTTTAGCCGATCCTTCCGTAAAGGCTTTTTCTGCCTGACGCAGTTTGTTGCGAATACGATCTTTCAATTCCTCGGTGGCCGCCTTGGTAAACGTAACAACCAGAATCTGATCGACCTGGAGTTGTTTTTCCAAAATCAGCCTCAGGAACAAACCCTCAATAGTGTATGTCTTGCCGGTGCCGGCACTGGCTTCAATCAGATTGATGCCTTCTAAGGGCGTGTCTATGAGATCGAGAGGTTTCAATTAAGTGTGCTTTCCAGTTTCAATAAATCAGCGCTGGGAGGTTCTCAAAAAGGTTTCAAGATAGTACCAGAAGAACTTATTTGTCTTCTTCGGTATAATAGACACCCGGTATCCAGCTTTTCTTAATTTTTGCGGTTTGGTTCGGGTCGCCCGGGTCTTCGTCGATAAACTTAAAGCTGTTCCATCCGATCCGGATCGTATCATTGTGCGCCAGTTTGTGGCGTGTGATTTTGGCACCATTGACATATGTGCTATTGGTGCTTTTCAAATCTTCGATGTAATACTGGGGCCCGCCGCTGGATTCAGGAGGGTTTTCAAGCGTGATGACCGCATGTTTTGAGCTGACCACCGTGTTATCGATAAATATATCACAGTCCGGGTCGCGTCCCATGTGCAGCGTGGGTTTGTCCAATTTAAATTTTTTAATGGCCACACCTTCGTGCAGCTGAACCACCATTGCCATTGGTATCTCCTTTTCTCATTTATTTTCATGCAAAATCAGGGATTCGTTTTCCATCCGGGTGCCGTTTTCCAGCAAAGGCTCAAATATTGCTCTGGAAATCTTTGCAAACGACGCATCCAGTGGATCGGTCATCTTAAAGCAGATATCAAAATAGGGATCTTCTGATTCGCCTCTAAAAAACTCATTGCCGACCCATTTCCGCCGGGCCAGAGTCATGGCCGCATTTTCCGATTTGCCGTTGATCTGTTGCTGTTGAATATATTCCAGGGATGTGGCCGGAAACAAATGCAGCGGCTTTTCCATTCCCGCTTTAAATGTGTCGAGCAGCTCTGCAAGCAATTTTCGTGGGTGCTTAACGGGGTGAAACTGCCAGACCGAATTTTTAAATATCATAACACTTGTCTGCGGCCAATCCCTCTGAGCCAGCTCGCAAAACGTTAGATGGTAAATCCACAATCGCAGTAAATCCTGCGCGCGCTGATTGGCATAGCGGTACTCAACAAGCCCGCGATCATAAATTTCCGGCAACCGCACCAGCAGGTTCACTTCACCCATATCGATTTGCACTTCTAACGGCCCGGCAATTCTCCTTTCTTTATTGGACTCGACCCTGCTGGCAAATTGCTCTACCGCTCTGCTCATTTCATTATAGAGCAAGGTGCCGACGTTTCCATGCGGAAATTGGCCCCTGGCCATTTGGGCCGGCCGGCACGCGTTCAAATCATTGCCTGTCAGGCGGGTGCGCACCAGGCTTTGACCCACCTGGAATTGATCCAGATTATTTAATTCAAAATCTTCGCGCCTTTCAGTTAAAGCGGTAGCCTGTTCCAGATAGATGCCCAGGCGCTGCTGGAGTAAAAATCGCGTTGGATGGCTGAAAAAGCGGCACAGCGATTCAATATCCAGCTCGCGCAGTTCGGCTTTTTCCGGTGCCGTCAGGGGTATGGTCCCGGTGATGAGTGGCGTTGCTTCTTCACGTTTGTGTACAAATTTAGCCGCATCGCAGTTTTCTGAGGAATAACTGAAAAGTTTGGGGTCCTGTCCAAAATACCGGGGGTCAAATGCCTGCAGGCAATGAAAACCGACCAGGTGTTCCCGGATGTTTTCCCCGGGCAATTCAAATCCTTGTTCAATCGTATCCAACAGCTCACTGACTAAAACCGATGGCGGAATGCGGCTGTTGTCCTGAATGTTTTGGCCCACGTAACTGATATAAAGTTTGCTGCGGGCCGAAATAAGCGATTCCAGAAATAAGTATTTGTCGTCATTTCTGCGTGAGCGATCGCTGGGTCGCGGGTGTTTGGCAATCAGGTCAAATGACAGCGGTTGAGAATCACGCGGGAATGTGTCTGAATTCATGCCCACCAGACAGATAATCTTGAAGGGAATACTGCGCATCGGAAGCATCGCACAAAAGGTCACACCGCCCGTCATGAATCCGGATCCGAAGCGCAAGCTGCCCAGACGTCGCTCCAGGTAAAACCGAATCGGCTCAAATGCGAGTTTTTCATTAAAGGCCGCGTCGGTCTGGCGCCGGCTCAGGTCATCTATGATGGATCGCAAGCTTTTTATTTCCATTTGCGTTTTTTCGTCGGACAGAAAAAAATCATCGAGCATGCGTTTTAAGAGCGTGCTCCATGCGCGCAGCGTTTTGGGTCGATCCAGTTCATCGGCATGCCGAAAGACAGCGTCGCTAAAGTTCAAAAATTTTCCAAAGCTATGAATTTCATTACCTTCAACCGCATCATAGGGTAAAATATCGTCAAACATCCGCTGATTATTACCCGGCATGGCATAGCCCAATAGCAGTTGCCGGATGCCGGTATACCATGTATTTTCAGAAACTGCCGGAAGACCCAGTTTGCGGCGGTGGTCTGCGTCGATTCCCCAGCGAATTCGCGTATCGCGAATCCAGCGTTCGATGATTTCGATATCCGTGCGCTTGAGCCCGAATTTTTCACGGACACCGGGCGCTTCCAGCAGGCGCAGCACGCGCGCGACGCTGAATCGAGATCCTTTAAGCTCCAGAAACGCAAAAAAGCCATCGATTATACGGCCCTGTCCCCGAACACTCTGGTCCGCTATGTTAAATGGTATGCGAAGGCGCGCATCTGGTTGAGCAGCAAACACGGCCTGAATATAAGGGGCATAGGTTTCAATGTCCGGTGTCATTACCACGATATCTTTCGGTAACAACTGCGGGTCTGCGGCAAACATGGCCAACAGGTTATCATGCAATACTTCTACTTCGCGCATCGGACTGTGGCAGCACTGAATTTGTATTGAAGTGTCCGACCTGTCTATCGGAAAAACAGGCGCGCTGGCCGCTGCAGCCAAATGATCGGCTTGATCGTCCGGGCCGGATTGTGCCTGTCGGCGCTCTCTTAAATTTAAAATATCCGATTGAATGCAGCTCAGAAGGTTCGTGCACCCCGGGTCCTGGTAGCTTTCGTGCATGTGAAAATCAAAACTGCTGATCACGGTATGAAAATCTTTACCGTGAGCCCCCATGGAGGCCAGCAAACGGTTGCCCTCTTCCAAGTGCAGCTCCGTTGGGACATCGCTGGAACGCGAATAGGTGCGCCGGATGCGCTGCATTTGTTTTTCAGAAACGATATCGCCCCAGTACTCCCGGCAGGGATTCAGCAGGAAAACATTCGTTTCAACAACCTGCGACAGGGCCACAAAAGTCTCCAGATGAAAAAGCGGCAGATAGGAGATGCCAAACATAAATATGCGTTGCGGTAAACCTGAGAAGATTGCCGGTTCGGTTTTAATTTTTTCAATCAGATTGCGCTGCAGACCGGCACGCTGGCGGTTTTGCCGGCCTTTTAGCAGCTGCCGCCAGAGTTCGGCCTGCCAGTAATCTTCAGAACGCTCAGGGTCGGTGCCCGCTTCCCAACGAAAAACCATTTCCGGTCGAAAAACTTGATACTGATCGTAAAGATCGGCCAGTTTGCTTGCAATCTGCAATTCCTTGAGGCGGGTGGTATCATCGGCAAGGTAGTTTTTGAGGCGTTCAAATCCGGATCCAGGGACGCATTCCGGAAGCACTTTGAGAATATGAAACATCAAAACATCCGGATCAAAAGGCGACGGTTCATCTTCGTCCGGCCTGAGTTGTTTGGCGATTTGATCCAAAAATGAATTGGGGAACGGAAAATGAATGTTGGCACAAATGCCGTTGTGCCTTGCAAGTTCCTGGGATATCCAGCGCTCCATACCGGCACTCTGAATAACAACAATTTCAGGCGCCAGCGCCATTGAGGCGGGCGTTTTCAACTGTTGCGCCAGTTGCGTTGCCAGTATTTCAAGTTTGTTGCTTGTAAAAATATTCAGGCCGGACATGGGGTCAATTCCGCAACCAAACCTTGAAAATTAATAGTGGGGCGGCTGCCCGGGATTTGACCGCTGACAGTACGCCATATGCGCATCATAAGCGCGGACGACCTGTTTTGTCAATCGGTCAAACCGGTCCGGCCGGCAGAAAAAAGGTCTAAAAAACCGGACCCATTATTTATGAAAAATTATCATGTTATGGCTTGATTTTTCTCCCACAGTGTCATATCCAAGTCAGGGATTATGTCTGCTAACCCTGACGAGGAGGAGCTATGGGCCGCAAGGGTAGTTCTGCCGCATCGAAACCGTTTTGGAAAAGAGCTCTCAAACCCGCCATTCTTATTGCCGTCGGCATCCTCATCGCCTTTCCCCTATTTAGCATGTCCTACTACACCATGGTGCGCACCTCCACGCCTGATTTTTGCGGATCATGCCACGAAATAAAGCCCGCGGTGGTGGCCTGGCGCTCTTCCACACACACCAACAACGCTTCCGGTGTCGTTGTCGATTGTATGGACTGCCACCTGCCCGCGCCTCAGAACACCTTCGAGTTCTTCTTTGCCAAGTCCTACCACGGCCTTAAGGACGTGGCCATTCATTTCTTTAGTGGAGAATATGACAGAGAAAAAGCACGCAATAATGCGTTGGCCGCTTTTGAGAACAGCCAGTGCCAGAAATGCCACCGCAATTTGCTCAACATGCCCTATAAACGCGGTGCCATGCTGGCCCACCGTTCAGTGCTGCATGCCAGACCGGGATACGAGAAGAAATGCGTCGATTGTCATTATGATCTGGTGCATTCCGAACGCGGTCTGGTGATGTTTCGCCAGACCCGCAAAGCGCCTTACCAGGCCAAAGGCCTCAGACAGCTTTAAATCTGTTTTTAGGGAACTTTTTTCTGCCATAAAACATCAACTGAAAGGAGCAAGACCCATGAGGCGAACATTGCTGTTTCTCACCATCGGTTTGCTGGCCGTCGGTCTGATCGTAATTACAGCCATGGCTCAGCAGCCCAATTTTGCCAAGGTCAAGGAATACCGCATCGAGCGCAGTGTCCCTCCGGAAGCCCAGGCATGTATCGAATGCCACCGTGCAACGACTCCCGGTGTTTTTGCGGACTGGGCCAAAAGCCGCCATGCCAACGCCAATATCACCTGCCTGGACTGCCACCTGGTCCAGCCCGGCGACCAGGACATCGCCCAGGGCCATGAGAAATACTATAGCCGATCGGATATGCCCTGGGGAGAAGCCAAATACAAAATGCCCATCGCCTCGATTGTCACGCCCAAGGACTGCTCCCGCTGCCACCCGGATGAGGCCACCCAGTACAGCAAAAGCAAACATGCCAATACCATCGAAATCATATGGAAACTGGACCCCTGGTTGAACAAGGGTATGAACTCGGACAATGAGCGCAAGACCGGCTGCCTCAACTGTCACGGCACGGTGATCAAGATCGATGAAAAAGGCGTCATCGATCCGGGCACCTGGCCCAACGCCGGTGTGGGGCGGCTCAATCTGGACGGCAGCTTGGGCGCCTGCACATCGTGCCATACCCGCCACCGGTTTTCCGTGGCCGAAGCCCGCATGCCGGAGGCCTGCGACCAGTGCCACCTGGGCCCGGATCATCCCCAGATCGAAATCTATGAGGAGTCCAAGCACGGTACCATCTACCATGCCTACAAGTCTGAGCATGCCTACAAGTCTGAGTACAACTTCAATGCGGCTGGCGGTACCTGGACAGCGGGCGTGGATTACCGCGCCCCCACCTGTGCGGCCTGCCACATGTCCGGCTCCGGAAAAGAACCCACCAGCCACGATGTGACCTCGCGACTCTCGTGGGAGACCCAGGCCCCTCTGACGGTTCGTCCCCAGGACTTCAAACCTTTTCCATCCGGGACCAACTGGCAGGATGAACGCCAGAAAATGAAAAACATCTGCAGCGCCTGCCATGGCGACGCCTGGATCAATGATTTCTATGATGGTTTCGACAAGGCTGTGGAAGAGTATAACGAGGTTTACTTCAAACCGGCCAAGGCCAAACTTGACGAGCTTTACGACAAGGGCCTTCTGGACAAAACCAAGTTTTTCGATGAACGTTTAGAGGTCGATTACTACGAACTGTGGCACCATGAAGGCCGGCGGGCCCGCATGGGTGCGATGATGATGGCGCCTGACTACGCCTGGTGGCATGGTTTCTACGAGTGCAAGCTGCGTTTTGTCAACTACATGGAAGAGGCCAATCATCTGCTTGAAACCGGCAAGAAAGCTTACAAAGCAGATCCGTTCCCCAACGCCACCGGCAACACCCAGCGACCCAAAGAAATATTCAAGGAATAGTGTCGTTGATCTTTACGCAAAAAACCCTGCAGCCCGAATCGGCTGCAGGGTTTTTTCTTTCAGATGATGGCAAAAGGCTATAGGCATTGCGCCTGGCGTTAACGGTTTATTTCCGCTTTAATTCGAGCCCCTGCCCTGTGCGCCATGCCGAACTTACTCCCAGCGGTTGTTTCCTTTATGCTCCAAATCAATCGTGTCGTCCTGCTCCCCCATGGCTGTGCTGCGGCCCTGCTTGCGATTGATGGATGCCACCGTGCCCTGTTCGCTGACAAATGAATTTAACAGCCAGCTGATTACGCTGATCAGCAACGATCCAAAAATAGCCGTCCAGAATCCGTAAACACCAAAACCCGGGATAATGCCCGAGGCCATTTTTAACATGAGGGCATTGATGATAAAGGTAAACAGACCCAGGCTTAGAATGTTAATGGGAAGGGTCAGCAGCAAGGCTATCGGTCTTAAAACGGCGTTCAGAATTCCCAGCACAGCGGCGGCAAAGACAGCAGAAAAAAAACCGCTTACCCGGATACCATCCAGTAAATAAGCGGTGGCCACAATGGCGGCTGTTGTGGTCAGCCATCGGATCAAAATACCGGGCATCGACTTTATCCATTAAAAAAGCATCTCGTTCAGATTGAGGAGATGCTCGCATCAAAGGTTGGTTGCCATCACAATTGAAGTGGTCGTATCAGCCCGTGACCTCCTCCAATCCCCTGGTTTTCATTCCTGTTATTTGATTCGACAATGACTACGCGGTGAAAGCCGAATGAAAAGTACTATAATTGATTGTTAATTTTTTCCCTTAACAGATGAGAGCATCTGAAGGTTACCACTCGGCGTTGATCGAGAATCATGTCCGCTCCGGTAGCCGGGTTGCGTCCGCGGCGTTGATTCTTTGCTTTGACACAAAATTTACCGAATCCGCTGATCAAAACATCTTCACCTTTTTCAAGGTTGCCTTTGATCAATTCCAGCAGCATTTCAAGCATTTCGGCGGATTTGTTTTTAGGGTATCCAAGTTGCTCATGAATGGTATCAACTATCATTGCTTTTGTGAGTGTCATAGATCACCTGCTCCTCCGAAGCGTTTGTGACTTTAATAATTTTGCACGCAAGTGCTAACTTATCTATATGGGGTTTGTCAAGAAATATCTTAAATTTAAGCAAATAATTGTTAATTCGATGCGAAAAGTATGCCAGCAGAAAATGAAAATTTGAAAAATATTGTGAAAATGACGTCTATTTTTTTCTGAAAAACTCCGTTTTATCTTACTCTATCTCTACCGTAATGCGGTCTTTGTTAGCCTCGAAGGTTTTGGGGCCGATTCCGGGAACCTTAAGGAGATCTTCCGGCAGCAGGAATGGACCGTTAGTTTCCCTGAACTCGACGATCACAGCCGCTTTTTTTTGACCGATACCTTTTAACTGTGCCAATTCTTCGGCTGATGCCGTGTTGATATCTATTTTGGGATTATCTTCGGCCCATAAGGGCGGAAGACATACACCGATGATAACGATTATGGCCATTAATCGAAAAATGGATCTTAATTTCCGCATTTCAAACCTCCGTTAATTTCGGGTTACAGGGGTTGTCAAAAAAACGTTGCGGTATTTATAGGGGTTATCAAAAAAACGTTGCGGTATTCAAACGTTTTTTTCTACAACCCCTTATGCCGCACTTCTGTATTTCGGAACATAATTATGGAAAACGGTACAAACGTTTTTTCTACAACCTCTTATGCCGCAATTCCGCATTTTGAAACATTATTATGAAAAGCGGTATAATAGTGCAAAACCCATCGACAGGCAGCAATTGTGAAATCAAAGTATTTTTTGATCTTTGATTCTGGCAAAGGTCCGCAGCCCGATTCCCGGAACGTCCATAACCTCTTCGGTAAGTTTGAAAGGACCGTATTTCTGGCGATGTTCAATGATCCGCACGGCGTATTTGGGACCGACATTTTGTAATTCAGCCAATTCTTTAGCCGAGGCCGTATTGATATTTATTCTTTCGCTTTCCTGCCCCCACAGCGGACCGCTAAAAACGAAAGTGAAAAACAGCGCAGCAAAAGCGACCCAAAATAATGTACAACGCATCATAATTCAATCACCTCCAGACGTCGACGGCGACAGCACATTAAGTATGCATATCTTATCTGAAATGGAAGCGGGTCACAATACGGCAACTGTCGTATTTTTTTTAATACTTTATCGGTAACAGCGGCATACAAGTATTAGGACAGGAGGGGGGGAGCAGCATTTTTTAAGGAAAAAGTACTATTCGGCGGGGTGTTATTTGTTAAAAGTTGTTGGTTATTGGTTTCGACAAATCCGATTCTTGCAAAAGCGCTCATCTTTTTCAAAACCCTACAATTAAGTCGTATTTTTATCTAAGTAACGAATAACGATTAACCTTACGTTGAGCAATTGCGCTCAACGGAAAGGGGTACGCCGGCCTTATAACAGACGCCCTCCCCTCTAAGGCTGTAATGCGCCACAGATGCCGGCACAATGACCGAAGTCCCCTGCGGCAGGTGGGTTTCAGTTTGAAGATCGCGGTCAGCAATCGTCAACTTTCCCTGAGTACAAATGATAATTTCAACATTGCGCTGCCGCGGACTTTGATACACGCTGCCGTTGTTCAGTGTAATGACCGACAATACAAATTCTGCGGCCGGGCTGGGGTAAATCATCTCATTTGCAACCGCTGTCTCGGGTGTCAGGAGCGTAATGTCCTGATCTTCAAAATTCAATACCCGCAGCAGTTCGGGTACATCCACATGTTTGGGCGTCAGTCCGCCGCGCAGGACATTGTCTGAATTTGCCATTAGCTCGATGCCCAGCCCCTCCAGATAGGCATGGAGTTCACCGGCATCCAAATATACGGCCTGTCCCGGTTCAAGGCAAATCAGATTCAAAAAAAGAGGCGCAAGCACACCCATGTCTTGCGGATAATGGTCTGCAAGTTTTATCATCCATTCGAACACTGGTTGCTCAGCAACCATATTGCGGGCGTTTTTCAAGGCTTCGGCAACAACCCTTTTTTTTTGATCACGCTTTAAAGACATCAAAGATGTGTAAAATCGCTGCAAACCCTGCGGCCTTGGCAGTTGTTTGAACTCTGTGAGCATGTCACTGAGTTGCCGCAGATTGAGTTGCTGCAGGTACGTGAGGATTTTGGGAATCTTTCGGAAACGGCTTAGGGCCCAAAACTGCGTCAAGGCGCAGATGCATTCAGGTTTGTGATTGTCGTCACGATAGTTGCGGTTTGGAGCCTCCAGAGAAATTTTTTGGGCGTTCTCACGCTGGAAGCCCGTCCGGGCCTGGTGTCGATTGGGATGGGCCTGAATGGAAAGTGGTTTTGCAGCCGCCAGTACCTTGAACAGAAACGGCAGACGATTATTAAACTTTTTAGCGACCTTTTTACCTAAAATATTTTCGGGGTCTTGCGCGATCAGCCGCAGCAAAGATATCCATTGACCATTGTGGTAAGCCAATGAAGGTGCTTTGGGATGGGCACCCATCCAGAGCTCTGCCTGAGGTCGTTTTTTTGAATTTTTGCGTCCCAACAGATCCGGAATCGCATGGATCGATCCCCAGGCATATTCCTGAATCGTATTTTTCAAAAGACTGATTGTTACCATTTCCTGCTCCATTGTGATGGATCCGGTTGAACTTTAAGGTGCGCATGCCGGCGATGGCGCCATGTCGGCTCCATTATTATGACCATCTGCGGCGGTCATGTCAAAAAGTGGCATGGCGTGCTTTTGTTGATTTTTGCGATATCAACCATTCCGCCAACCCGCTGATAATTAAACATAAATTTTCAAAGACTTGACCAATATCCATTTTTATAATATAAATAATGATAATAACTAGTTAGTTAGATTACAGTCAACAACGCACGATTTTAGCATCAGAATTCATTTCATTCGCCAAAAGTCAACCAAATTCTGAAAATTTTATATATGATTGAAATCGAATCTTCGGGTATTACTGACGTCGGCAGAAGAAGAGAACAGAATGAAGATTCCTTATTCTACGATGACGGCATGGGGCTTTATGTAGTTGCTGACGGAATGGGCGGGCACAATGCCGGTGAAGTGGCCAGCAGGCTGGTTGTAGAAACCATCCGAGACTACCTCAATCAGGACCAGGCCGATGACCCGTCGCAAAACACGATCAACACCGATGAAAAACTTTCCAAAAACGCCCACAGATTACTTGCCAGCATACACCTGTCCAACCGCGTTGTCCATCAAACTGCGTTAAAAAACGAGGATTACAAGGGGATGGGGTCCACGGTTTCAGCCGTTTATTTTACCGACAGGACCTTTATTGTCGCCAATGTGGGGGACAGCCTGGTTTACTTGATACGTAACGGCAACATCAAGCTGCTGTCCGTGCCCCACACCCTGGTTGCCGAGCAGGCCGAGTTGGACCCGGAAAACGCTGAATTGCTCTGGAGTGATTTTAAACATGTGCTGACCCGCGCAATGGGCGTTGACAAATCCGTGCAGGCCGACATAAACGAAATACCTTTTTTCATAAACGATATTCTGGTTATCAGCTCTGATGGGTTAACCGATAAAGCAACTCCTGAAGAAATTCTTGAATTGGTCGATGATCAACGGTCAGATCAAGCCTGCCAGAAACTTGTCGATCTGGCAAACACCCGGGGCGGCGATGACAATATTACGGCAATTGTTCTCAGAATCAAATCCGACCCAAACAATAACCGCAACATTACCGGGTGGTTGAGAAAGATAATGCATAAATTATTTAACGCCAATTCGCATCAGGAAGTTTAAATATACCGGACAACCCCATGCCGAAGATTACGCTTAAATTTAAAAATAACATTTTAGCCGATTATCATTTGCCCCCGGAGTGTTCTTTAAAAATCGGGCGCAAGAAAGACAATGATATTGTCGTTGATAACCTGGCCGTATCCAGTCACCATGGCAAAATCGATTCGGTCGGTGATGGATTTGTCTATATCGATCTGAAGAGCAAAAATGGCTCTATTATCAACCAGCAACTGGTCAGCTCGCATTGGCTGCAGGACGGCGATGTCATTCATATCGGCAAGCATTCGTTAACTTTTGTATATTTTGAAAGTGAAGTCCGTCCGGATGACAAAGAGCAGAACGAAATAGAAAGAACAATGGCCATTGATACCAATGAATACCGATCCATGGTGAGCCAAAACGATTCCAGGCCAAAAGCTGCAGCACAGCCAGAGCCGGCACCGGCTGATAGCGGCAAAAAGAAGCCGGTCCGAGGGTATGTTACTTACCTGGCCGGTGGTGAAGGCACGCTGGCTCTCAAGCAAAAAGTCACCAAAATCGGCAAAGATGCGGCATGTGATATCGTGGTCAGGGGTTGGAAAATCGGAAAAACGGCCGCCACCATCAGCCGTACCCGTAATGGCTATTATTTCAGCTATGTGAGCGGTTTAGCAAAACCTAAAGTAAACGATAAAAATGCCTCCAAAAAACCCTTGAAATTAAATGAGTTGGATATCATTCAGATTGGTCCACTCAAGTTACAATTTATCGGCAAAAAGCCCAAAAAACAAAAAGCCAATTGAGACGTCTGCGCCGGAGATTTTTGACCGCCGGACAACCACAAAAGCCTACCTTCCCTATCTAAGATCATATCCCTCAAATAAGGTTCAGAATTCGTGCAGTGAATTTAATTTCAGTTGAGGCCCTCGATTAAAAAAATCTAAGTACCACTATTCTAAAATTTCAAATCACAAAAAACAAATCACAAACAAATCACAATGACCAAAATACAAAATATCAAACAATTTGGTCATTGAAAAATTTGGATTTGGGATTTATTTGTATTTTGGTGCTTGAAATTTGGGGTTTAATCGTATTTATTAATTGAAATTCAATGAAAATCGCCTTCATCCATTATCATCTGAAGACCGGTGGGGTAACGACCTGTCTAAAACAGCAACTGGAAGCACTTAAAAACGATTGCGACATGTGCGTTATCACCGGTGAACTGCCGCCCACCACCTTTCCGGTAAAAACCATTCACATTCCGGAACTGGCTTATAGCAGCGTTTATCGCAAACCATTTGAGCCTGAAGATGTTGCCGCTGCGGTGGCCAAAGGCATTTGGTCACAATTTAACGGGCCCTGTGATATTGTTCATGTGCATAACCCGCTGCTGGCTAAAAACAAGAAATTTTTAGCCATTTTAAAGGCTTTGCAAAAAGGGGGCCTTAACCTGTTGCTGCAGGTTCATGATTTTGCCGAAGACGGTCGCGCCCATCTGTATTTTGACGAAGACTATCCGGCAGACTGTCATTACTGTGTTGTTAATTCCCGCGATTATCAAATACTTCTGGAAAGCGGATTAAAAGAACAGGGGCTGCATCCGCTCTTTAACTGCGTGAGCCTGCCGCAAATGCCCCCCTACCCCGTTGCGCCAGGACCTCTCGTCGTCTATCCCATCCGGGCGATCCGCAGAAAAAATATCGGAGAAGCGATTTTATTGTCGTTTTTTTTCGGAGATCGAGAAAAACTGGAAATTACGCTGCCGCCGAACAGTGCGGCAGATATTGCAAGCTACAAGGATTGGAAAGTATTTGTCGCCGATTATCGCCTGAGGGTTGAATTTGACCGCGGCTTAACCGAGCCTTTCGAAACCATCGTTTGTTCGGCACGCTATCTGCTGACTACCAGTATCACAGAAGGTTTTGGTTTTTCTTTTTTGGAACCCTGGCTTTTCAACAAGCTGGTCTGCGGGCGAAAGCTTTCCGATATCTGCATTGATTTTGAATCCCGCGGGGTTTGTCTGGACCACATGTATGCGCAGCTGAAGGTGCCCATTGACGGGTTTGATTCAAATGGTTTTTACGACAAATGGAACCGCACGATTAACGATACCGCCCGGTTTTTTGACCTTCAAATTGACCCGGAGCAAATACGAAGTGCTTATGACGCAATCACAACAGGCGGAATGATTGATTTCGGCCTGCTCGCTGAAAATTTCCAAAAACAGGTCCTGCGGCATCTGCTGTCGAAAAAAGCGCATGTACAAAAACTGAAAACACTCAACCCGCTTCTTTCAAAAATCCACCGCGCTGCTCTTGATCAGAATATCATCGCATCCAATCGCAATGCGGTTGTGCGCAACTATAATATATCCCAATATCGACAAAACCTGTTAAATATGTATGCGCAGGTGGATGCGACATCCATACAGCAGCGTATCGACAAAAAGAAATTGCTGGCTGAATTTTTCGATCCAAGGCGATTTAGCCTGCTGAAATGGGGTACTGATGACCCGCAATGATCTGATCAGGGCTTATCTGACGCCGATGTCGCCGCAGCCTACTGCCATGTTGCCCGGCGGTCGACTCACAGAGAGGATCGAGTGTATTTTGTTTGATATTTACGGCACGTTATTTATCAGCGGAGCCGGCGATATCAGTTTGGCCCGCAAAGCCGCCCCCCAAATTTCGAAGCTCGAACGCCTGCTGGCTAAATTTGAGGTGGGCATTTCGCCCCGAATGCTCATAGAGCAATTGCACCAGGCCATCGATACCCGACACCAGCAGTTAGTGCACAGCGGTATCGACATACCCGAAATCGAAATCGACAAAATCTGGCTGCAAATACTCGCATGCGATGATATCGAGCAGGCCCGCAAGTTTGCCATTGAATATGAGTTGATCGCCAATCCGGTATACCCGATGCCCAATCTGGCAAAACTGCTGACCGCATGCAGGCAGCAAAACCGCCGCATGGGCCTTGTTTCCAACGCCCAGTTTTTTACGCCGTTTTTATTTGAGTGGTTTTTAGGCGCTGACATGGCAAGCCTCGGTTTTGATTCAGAACTTATTTTTCTGTCATATCAAATGGGATATGCCAAACCATCACTTGTGCTCTTCGAAACGGCCGCCGCTGCGCTTAACGCAAAAGGCATTGCCACATCTTCGGTTCTGGTTGTGGGCAATGATATGCGCAATGATATCTACCCTGCCAGAATACTGGGATTCCAAACGGCTCTGTTTGCCGGCGATGCACGTTCGCTTCGTTTGAGGGCGGATGACCCCCGTTGTCGCAATCTGTCAGCGGATCTGATACTGACAGATCTTGCGCAGTTAATCGACCACCTCACCTGACTTGAATTTCAGATGACAGACGTCAGAGGACGGAAGTCAGATGGTCATTGCTGGCGGTTGAAACACCCTGTCTTTAATCTGTCTTCTGTTTTCTGTTCTCTGCCTTCTGTTTACTGACACCTGACACCCGAAACCTGGTTATGCCTGAACCCATCGTCATCGTGTTAGGTGGAATCTGAGCGACTTCATTTTAAGAACCGGTCCGTTTGCCAGTTAACCGGTATCCTCATCTTTATCTGATTTCGATTGCTGAAAACCAGGTACCCCTTGTGCCGGCCGAACAGGAAAAGATCCCGCGTCAGTTTCACATCCATCTTGCAGTAATCGATGATTTCTTGAACGCGTCCCTGCTGCCACCATCTGAGGGCCTGCAGGCCATCCGCCGTCTTTTTTGAATTCAACGTTGCCTGTGCCAGATGCGCCAAAGACAATCTGAACCCTAAATGGTTGTGGATCTCTTCCAGGATGTCCAGGCTGTTCAGCGTCGTGAAATCAAAACGTGAATAGCCCTGCAGGACGCGATAATCAAAGCGTTTAATGTTAAAGCCGATAATCAGGTCAAACCGGTGCAGGTGTGCAATCAGGTGCTCAACTTGATCTTCCAGGTAAAATTCAAATGCTTTTTTGTGAGCGTCATAAATAACCCCGCAACTGATGCCCATCCGGTCAGCCCGGTGCCAGCCGCCGACGTCAGCGGCTGAGCGCTGTGTTTCAAGATCAAATACACCATAATTAAGTTCACGGGATGTTTGCACCCGCTTGTCCCGGGGCGCCTTTTTTGGGTTTTTTTGGGGTTGCAACTGAGCCCGGGGTAACCGGATGTTTTGATCGAAATCTTGGGGCTCGCCGCCGGCCTCAAGGCGCGCTAATATGAAAACAGCCCCATTTTTGTCCATTGGCCGGTTGCCGGATCCACAATGCGGTGATTGAACGCAGGACGGGCAACCCGATTCACAGGGACAATCACGGACAACCTTCAGGGTGCAGTCTAACAGGCGTTGCGCATCTGCAAATGCCGCGCGTGTCAGACCGGCACCGCCGGGGATGCCATCATAAATAAAAATAACAGCCGCGCCCATCTGAGGGTGATAATTGGTGGACATACCCCCTATGTCGTTGTGGTCCGCCATTACCAGCAGCGGGAAGATGCCGATGGCCGCATGTTCAATGGCATGCAGGGCCCCCATCAGATCCACACCATGGTCATCACACGCATGCTGGATCAACGCGGGTATCTGAAACCAGAGTCCCTCGGTTTCAAAAATCTGAGGTGGGAGATCCAGCATAATTCGGTCCACCAGCGTTTGGGTCCGGACGCACCTGCGTTCGTATTCAGTAACCTGATCTGTTACTTTAATATTCCCATAATAAATATTTGTTCCATATATATTTTTTTGATCTTCAACATGTAATATCTCGGTCAATTTGTGGCCCCGGACGCGCGTATAGTAATCCACCCGGGCCTGAGAAACGCTTATCTTACGCCGTCTGATATCCAGATCTTGCACCACAAAGGTGTCACCTTTATGAAGGTAGACGGCCCCGGGGTGGGTTTCCCGGAACGCGCGATGGTCATCGATTTCGCCGATCGGTTTGTCGGTTTGCGCGGCAATAATCTGAAAAGGATTTCCGGCGCCACGCAAATTGATGCTCCGGTGAGGCATTTTACGATTTGCGTAAATTGTCCGCCCATCGGCACTTCTGAACAACTGACCGTTGCTTTCAAGTTTGGCCAAAAGTTCGGTTGCGATATCTCCGTCGAGCATGGAATCTGCTGCGTCCAACGGTAATTCTGCCGCTGCGCAGATCAGATGGGGGGTCATTATTTGACTGTTCAACGGATTGACAACAGCCGATTCCGGCTCACGGTGAACAAAATCCTGCGGATTTCGCATAAAATACTGATCCAGTGCGTCTTGCCCGGCAATTAGGATCAGAGCCGAATCCTGACCGCAGCGACCCACACGGCCGCCTCGCTGCCAGGTTGAGATGACCGAACCCGGATACCCCACCAGCAGGCAAAGATCCAAATCTCCAATATCGATACCTAACTCCAGGGCACTGGTGGAAATAACCGCCAGCAGTTCGCCATTTGCGAGCCGCGCTTCAATATCCCGACGTTCCTGTGGGAGAAGCCCGGCACGATAGGCGCTGATCCGATCGGCAAAACCACCGGATTCGTTGCCGGCCCACAGGGCAATCAGTTCCGTCAGTTTGCGGGATTGGGTGTAGACGATGGTTCTGATATTTTTTTTCAGGGCCTTCTGCAGCAAAAGAATGGCAGTGCGGGCCGGTCCCAGGGGGCCAGCTGCGCGGGATTGGCCACCGTAGCCGAGCTGAACACAAATTTTGGTGAGATGTCATAGTGGCTGGCGATGCGGTGAAACCTTCTGAAAATCTGTGACAGGTGGGACCCCATCACGCCGCGGCAGGTATGGACCTCATCAACTACCACCATGCGCAGCCGCGACCAAAAGGCTGCCCATTTGTGATGATAGGCCATCAATGACAGATGCAGCATCTCCGGGTTGGTGATGACCAGGTTGGGCGGGGCCTGCCGGATGCGCTTGCGGCGATAGGCGCTGGTATCGCCATCATAAATCGCAGCTGTCGGTTGCGAGGGTTTTAGATGGGTGGCCAGCATTTCAAAGGTTTGCAGTTGATCATGTGCCAGCGCTTTTAAGGGAAAGATATATAAGGCGGTTGCATCCGGATCTTTTAAAAAATGCTCCAGCACCGGCAGATCATAGACCAGGGTTTTGCCGCTGGCAGTCGGGGTGGCAACAATCACGTGTCGGCCGCTGCGGATAAGATCAATGGCCTGTGCCTGATGCCGGTATAAATTTTTGATACCGGCGGATTTCAGCAGTGCCCGAATCGCATCCGGCCACGGGTGTGTCGGTTCGGCCCAACCGGCCGGTTTAGCCGGTAAGTTATGCTGATATACCACCTGAGATCCCAACCGTCTGGAATTTGAAAGCGCTTTTAAAAATTCACCTATTTTAGAATCCGTAACCATGCGGCTTTGAAATAATTTATTCCAGAATCCATACGGCCGGGCTCTGTCTATGTTTTCACGCGTTCGACATATTGGCCGGTGCGGGTATCGATTCGGATCAATTCACTTTCCTGAATAAACGGCGGAACATTTAAGACATAGCCGGTTTCCAGAGTCGCCGGTTTGGAATCACCGGAAGCGGTATCTCCTTTTACCCAGGGATCTGTTTTAACAACTTTCAGATCGATAAAATACGGCAGTGTAACTTCAATGGGCCTGCCATCAAACAGCAGGACATTGCAAACGGTATTTTCTTTTAAAAAATTTTTGGATTCACCGAGTTGTTCTTCAGTCACAAATTCCTGTTCATAGTTGGATGTGTTCATAAAACAGAATCGATCCGCATCCGCGTACAGGTATTCCATTTGAACTTCTTCCAGGTTTGCGGGATTGAACTTTTCGCCGGATCGAAAGGTTCTGTCAAATTGAGCGCCGGTAAGCATGTTTTTTAACTTGCACTTGTAAAGCGCCTGCCCCTTGCCGGGCTTGACAAATTCAAACTGGACAATCACGTAGGGTTCCCCTTCCAACTCGAGTTTCAGCCCCTTTTTTAAATCACCGCTTTCGAGCATGTCGTACATCCTCCTTGGCTAAGAGATTTTTCGGTCCGACGCACCTGTTCAACCAGTTGTTTAACTTTGGCCGGATCTTTTTTAAACCGAATCGGGTTGCCGCCTTTATCAAGCGCATTGGTTCTGGTGCAACTGTCGACACCGGCCGGTTTGACCTGACGGATGCCGTCCACTGCATTTTGTGCGGAAATACCGCCTGCCAGGATCACCGGAATACGGGAGACTTCAACCAGCTTGCGGGCTGTTTCCCAATTACAGATTTTGCCGGTAATACCGACAAAACCCTCTACCGGCTGGTTGTTTCGGGTACTGCCGGAGGCCTCCACCAGGAAGGTGTCGGTCAAGAAAAAATCGCTGCTGGGTTCAAATCGCTGTGCAAACTCAATCGTCGGAACCGCTCCGGCACAGCCGGTTTGCACAATCGGAATGGATCGCATAATTTTAATTTTCGGAAAATGATCTTTTACGACCGTCTGCAGGTGGATCAAGCGATCACAAAAATCCCACAACCTGTCATGGCCCACCAGAGCTTCACAAAAATGGACAATATCCGGTTGATAATAATCCAGCGTACGCAATACGGTTTCCGGGCGATTATACAACAGTATTAAGCTGCTTCTGGCAGCGGATGACCGAATGCTTCGGATGGTCTCTTTTAATTGCGAAAGCTGCCAATTTTCTTCCGAAAGGATAACGCTGCCAATATGATCCACATCCAGTTCGGCGAGACGCTCAGCTTCCGCAGGTGTTTGGACTTCATATATCTGTACAATCAATCGCTGCACGGGCAAACCGGTTGAAAAAAATTTCCCAATTTTAAAATTTGAACCGCTCAACTTAGTACCTAATTTGAGCGCTTGTCGAGGTTGCCGCAGCTACAAGGAAGATGGCGTTTCGCTATAGTTGACTATGCGGGACGGCATCTGACACCATAGATGCGGTAAGATCGGCAAGCCCGCAGGGTTTCAAATTTTAAAAATATAGATCGATAGAATTCATTTAAAATTTGAACCGCTCAACTTAGGCTTTAAATGGTTGACATTTAGAGCCGTCTCTAACATATTCACCCTGAATTCGCAAACCGACGGCCGCTATTTATTTCATTACGGGCATAAATTGAAAATTAAATTAGTGGCACGCAAAATTGCTGGATCCGCAATGAGATGCGCTTCGATGTATGCACATAAACTTCTTCGGTGCATGAGTGCCTCTGATGAGGCATTTTCGTTTTAATTATACGTTCCATACGCTTAAGCAATCCGGTTGGTCACATGATACTCATTATTGATTTTGGATCCCAGTACAATCAATTGATCGCTCGCCGTGTGCGCGAAAATCACGTTTATTGTCTGATCGAGCCGCCGACCATAACAGTGGCTGCCATCAGACGCTTAAATCCTGAGGGCATCATTTTGTCCGGCGGACCCTCGAGCATTTATGAAAAGGACAGCCCTAAAATACACCCGGCGGTATTTAAGCTGGGCATTCCGGTTCTGGGTATCTGCTACGGCATGCAATTTATGATGTCGGCTCTGGGAGGAACTGTCAGGCGGGCCGGGCGGCGTGAATACGGCTTTGCCGAACTTCGCATAAAACGGCAAAGCGGTATTTTTCAAGACATTCCGAAAAAGACGCAATGCTGGATGAGTCATGGCGATTCCATTCAGCGGCTGCCCAGGGGTTTCACGTTAATGGGCTCCACCGAAAACACGGCCATGGCGGCAGCGGCACATCCCGGCAAACGCCTGCTGGGCGTTCAGTTCCATCCCGAAGTCGCTCATACGCCTCAGGGTATGAAAATACTGCGAAATTTTTTGTTTGGAATTTGCGGGTGCAAACGGTCCTGGTCGATGAAATCATTTGCCAGGCAGACGATCCAGGACATCCGCCAGACGGTTGCCGACAAAAAAGTTATTCTGGGCTTAAGCGGCGGGGTGGATTCTTCTGTAACAGCGATGCTGCTGCACCAGAGCATTCATAAGCAACTCACGTGCATTTTTGTAGATAATGGTCTATTGCGGAAAAACGAAGCTGACAAACTAAAAGTGACCCTCAAGCAGCACCTGAACATCAACATCCGGTTTGTCAATGCCGCTGCCCGATTCTTAAAAGCGCTGAAAAACATCACCGATCCGGAAAAAAAACGAAAAATTATTGGCCGAATTTTTATGGATGTTTTTGAGGCTGAGGCCAAGAAGATAAAAGGCGCTGAATATTTGGCCCAGGGCACTCTGTATCCGGATGTCATTGAGTCCGTATC
This sequence comes from uncultured Desulfobacterales bacterium, assembly GCA_947259495.1. GTDB lineage: Bacteria > Desulfobacterota > Desulfobacteria > Desulfobacterales > JAHEIW01 > JAHEIW01. The sequence goes on from CAMYLV010000004.1 coordinate 185,791, forward strand.
GGCTTTTGGCGGCCCGACATCTATTATTAAATCACATCACAATGTCGGCGGGCTTCCGGGAAAAATGAAATTAAAGCTGATTGAGCCCCTGCGGTATCTGTTCAAGGATGAAGTCCGCCTGCTGGGCAAAGAATTGGGGCTACCGGCTGAACTTATCTGGCGTCAGCCCTTTCCCGGTCCGGGCCTGGCCGTCAGAGTCCTGGGTGAAATCAAGCACAAGCGTTTGCGGATTTTGCGGGATGTGGACGACGTTTTACTTGAAGAGATTAAGAATGCCGGATATTATAATAAGTTATGGCAGTCTTTTGCCGTCCTGCTCCCCCTAAAAAGCGTGGGGGTAATGGGCGATCAGCGAACCTATGAAAATATTGTGGCGATTCGGGCGGTGACGAGCAAAGATGCCATGACCGCAGATTGGGCCAAATTGCCACATAAACTGCTCGGTAAAATTTCCAATCGGATCATCAATGAAGTCGATGGGGTTAATCGAGTGGTTTATGATATCAGCTCCAAGCCACCCAGTACCATCGAATGGGAATAAAAGATAAGGACAGTGATCATGATCGACGACGAACAATATTCCTCATTTAAATTTGAAGGAGACGACGAACCGGATTCCGAACAAACGGTCTACCAGGATGAGGTCAAGGATCGAAGGGTTGAAAAATTAAGCCATCGCGTTACCATTATTTCGATTCTGATCCCGGTTTTAATCGGCGTAATTTTCTATATTGCCTACAGCGACGTCACCAGCCGCGTCAGTCAGAGTCAGGATGTCGGCGCAATGGAAATTCAAAATCTTTCCAGTCAGCTAAACGAGAACTTTGCCGCCCTCTCTGCAAAATACGGCGACCTCGAAACTGCGTTGACCGAAAAACTGGCAAGCCTCGAGAAAGTCGACAAGGCCATGAAAACCAATCTAAAACAGGCGGAAGCTACCGTCGCTAAAATAAATGCGACCAAAGCAGATAAAAAAGACCAGCAGGAGGTTATTGCCAAAATCGATTCGGCTTTGAGCCCCATCCGCAAAGAATTAAAAGACCTGGCTTCCATGCGCAATGATCTCAAAGCCGTTTCCGCCGAGGTGACTGCTTTGGACAGGGATCTGCAACAACGGCTTTCCGCTCTTTCCGCAAACATTGATAAGGCTTTAAACGGTTTAACGCGAATTCGATCCGATGTGTCAAACGTGTCCAATCGAAAAATAGACAAAGACGCATTACAGCTGGAACTGTTGAAAGCCAGGAAAAACTTCCAGAGAGAGCTTGATGTAACCAAATCGGCAATCGACAAAAGCCTTGCATCGATGCTCAGAAAAATAAAAGATCTGGAAAAATTGACCCAGGCACCGGTTATATCTCCCAGGTCCTCCGGCGGCACTACTTCTCAGGGATCCGGCAGTATCACCGAGCAGGAAATCAAGGAATAGCATGGATCATAATTTGCTGACGGCTATTTTAAAATCAGTGGCTAACGGTCAACTGGCAGTTGCTGATGCGGTTGAAAAACTAAGCCACATGAGTTTTGAAGATATCGAGTTTGCCCATGTCGATCATCACCGCTCACTTCGCAAAGGCTTTCCTGAAGTAATTTTCGGACAGGGAAAAACCGCGGACCAGGTGATCGGTATCATGGAGAAAATGACAGATCAGGAAACCATTCTACTGGTCACCCGTGTCGAGCCGGATAAAGCCGATGCGGTCATTACTTGCTTTCCGGATGCGGTTTATCACCCTGATGCCCGCATGATTGTGTGGATGCTTAGGAAACCGCAAGTGATCGGTCGCGGGATCATCCTCATCATTTCAGCCGGCACATCGGACATCCCGGTCGCTAAAGAAGCGTATTTGACCGCCAAAGCCATGGGTAACCAGGTAGAAACCATTTTTGATGTGGGTGTGTCGGGAATTCATCGTCTTTTGGGTCATCGAGAAGCGCTTGAAAAGGCATCGGTCCTGATTGTTGTTGCCGGAATGGAGGGGGCCCTGCCCAGCGTTGTGGCCGGTTTGGTGAGTCGCCCGGTGATTGCAGTGCCGACCAGTGTGGGATACGGCGTCAGCTTCGGCGGCCTTGCAGCCCTGTTTGCGATGCTCAACAGCTGCAGTTCAAATGTAGCTGTCGTCAACATTGATAATGGTTTTGGTGCGGGTTATATGGCCGCCATGATCAACAGGGGGTAGATTGTAGCTTCAAGGACTAAGATACAAAGGAACTGCTTTTATGCAAACGGCGGTCGCTATTACCACATTTTCACAGAGTGAAAAAATAAAGGGAGGCTTAATCTGGGCTTCTCAGGCGGTAGAGCTATACAAAGCCCTGCCCGAGACAGACAAACCGGGCGCAGAAAAAATAATCAAGACTTTTGTCGACATGGTCGGCAGCGAAATCCTGATATGCAAAAAATCGGCGCCGAATGAACTCTGGCTGGAAGTCGAAAAATGCATCAACACCGCCATGGTCATGATCAATTCCGGCGTGGCGCACGAAGCCGGTTATCACCTCACCCAGGCCCTGACCCAGGTCACCACCATCGGTCAAAGATCCATGACAATCTTGAAAGACAACGGGCTTTTGTAAAGTAAGACCTGAATTTTGCACGAGTCCTCCGGAGGCGGACAGGTCGGAGGCTTTCATATGCAATCTCAACTTCGCATTAATTTTCATGCAAGATTCAGGTAATAACTTACAGAACCTGCCGGGCCGGCCTTTTCCAAGCAGTTTAAAAGCTTTATAGTGGTTGTCAAAAAAACGTTCCGTTATTCCAACGTTTTTTTCTGCAACCACTTATGCCCAATTCCGTATTAGGGAACATTAAGATGGAAAGTCAGTCATGAGTAAAAAACAACGGATCCTGATTTGCGTTATCATTCTCCTGTTGGACCTGGCCGTTTTTTTTCTGCCCCTCACCGCCATATTTCTGGTCTATATCATTTGGGAAAACCCCCCCTGGTTCAGGGAATTTTTGCAAAAACTTGATCACCCGAACCAATCGCCATAGACCCTGACGGGCTGGAACTAAAATTGCCTTTCGATAAGGAGTTGATGACATTCAACAGGTGTCTAGGTCCGGTCTGATTTTTTTAAACGGTTGAATTGCAGTATGCTAATTAGGGGTTGGGAGGGGTTCAATTTTCATAGCAATTGTTTGCCATTTGGATGCTGAGCGCTGCACGCGATTGCAGAACAGACAGGGTTAGATCCATGTCGTTTTTACGCGCCTCATCGGATGTGTCCAATTTCTGCCGCCATGCCTTCCCACCGGTAAAATAGAAAGCATAACATTTATCAATTTCCCCCATAAAACAGGGTTTTTTTTCTCCGTTGCTTTTTAGAATATCGATTTCGATTTTGGCCTGATCCAGCAGCTTAATAAATTCTTCGTAACTCGCATTGCTTTCGAGTTTTTGCTGGATATTGGAAAGCGCGGCCAGTACCTTTTCTTCATCCATGGATATTTTTGGACCGGAACATGACAGGCTGCCCAGGATCACCATTATAACAATTCCGATCAATGCGCATTTTTTCATGAAACTCGTCTCTTTACACTGTGGATTTATCAAAGCATTGTCTGATTGTTAAGCAACACATCTATCATAGCCTAAATCAGGACATTTGACAAGTTAAGTGCATAAAAAATGTGTTATTTCATTTACTTATAAAAATTTCATTTTTTGTATTTTCGTTTCAACCTGGCCAGGTCATCCGCTGTATCCCGGGGGTCGTTAAAATTCAAAATCAAAGCCACATGACGGTAGGCTTCGATGATCGGAATGGCCAGATTGTCTGCATCGCGATAAAAGACATCGATGCGGTTTGCAATGCCGCTCACGCCCTGCATGCTAAACAGCAACCTGCGCCGCTCAAACACCCCGGAGTCTTGCATCGACCGCATTAGCGCCGGCGGAACCAAAAGATCTTCCTTTATCTGCGACAGACACAGGCGGATACCTTCCTGAATGCCGGTTAATTGAATGGTCTTCTGGGAAGCATTGAGCAGCTGCCACATATGACCGTTGAATAACTGATCGGTTACGGTTGTGTCATCTTCAGCTGCTTTGACGGTTCCTAAAGTGCAAAATAATAAGATCAGTACACATACGAGAATTCGAATTGTCATTGCCGTCACCTCCTAAAAAATATGCGTCACATAAGGTGCCCTGTAAACCATAAACACCCTGGCGCGGTATAACTCCAGTTGAAAGCAGGGTTGCGTTTTTATAACGAGACTGAATTATTGGGACTTAACTTGACAAGTACCACAATGTAGGATATCTTTACGGAGCGCAAGGAAGCCGGCTACCGCAAGGCGCCGGGGGGTGTTCCAGCCTTTCCATACTTCCTTGTGCGTTTCTATTGAACGAAACATTCCGAAATTCCGGACCAAGCCGGACCGGAACCTGTGAATCAAATTTGCCTTGATGGGCGATCTTATTTTGTTTTCAAATCTTCAACCAAATGGCTAAATTGGGCAAAGTAGGCCTCCCAGTTCTGCCAATCAGTAAAATCATAAATTGGATGGGTTTTTTGAAGATCGTCCAGCCAATCTTTTTCAGCATCCAGGCGACCATTATCCAGACGCACCGGAAACAGAACCGCCCGATTGCGATTGCGCTCTTCTTCTATGGCGGCCTCCACCTCTTTTTGAATCCATGGACTTTCGACTGAAAATTTTGACAATACCACCAGCAGTTTATCCTGTACGCGAATAAGCTGATCAACCTGTTGTCGGATCTCATCCCCCATCTTCATTTCTTCAGGCGCATACCAGCAGCTGATTCCTTCACGCTGCAGATCTTCGCCGATTTTTTCGATAAAATTGCGATCATTGCCGGAAAAACTAATAAAGCAGCTATTGTGTTTAAAGGCTTTTTCGTTCAAATAGCCGGTATACGATATAAAGTGCCTCGGTACGCCGGCGCCCCTGAGAAATTCTTCAGGAATAATGCCTTTTGAACGATAAATGGTGTCAATACCGATGGTAGACGGCCCAAAATGTTTAACGGCATTCAGACCAATGGTTTCACTCAGATCATTATCGCCAAAACAGCTCCAGGCAACAAACGCTTCACTGATGTTGCTGTGCTTTAATTCGGCTTTGGTCAAATTGGCTTCGATCAGGTTGGCACCGCTGAGATTAGCGCCGTTGAATCTGGCCTTTATCAGATAGGCCCATCTGAAATCAGCCCGCTGACAATCCGCGCTGTTGAGATCTGCGCTGGACAAATCCGATCGGATAAAAATGGCTCTTTTCAGATCGGCTTCACTCAAATCGGCTCCGCTAAGGTAGGTTTCACTGAGGTTCGCTTCGCTGAGATTTGCCATGTTGAAAACTGTGCGACTGAGGTTTGCCCGCCGAAGGTCGGCGCGGTTGAGATTGGCACCACCAAGGTCGGCCCAGGTCAAATCAGCCCACCTTAGATCGGTTTCGCTCAGATTGGCGCCTTTAAGATCTGTCTTGCTTAAATTAGAACCGGCCAGATCGGGCTCGGTGCCCGCATTATCCGTGCGCCATTTATTCCACGCCGCGACACCCTGTTTGAGGACCTCTAGATGCTGGGGAATTGCCATTGCTTTTCTCCTTATTCAGCTTATTTATTCCAGCAGCCGTCCATGCCTGATGATGGACCTGTTTTTTAGCTCGGTTGCACAACTGCTGAACTAGACTATCGGCCAGATCGATAAATACCTTGAATCAGACAAACCATACGTGTGGAAATCTATATAACTCCTTAAAAATATGTAAAATCCTGCCCATTTTTATTTAATTTAATTCTCAAAAACGCCTGGGTAAAAGGGTTCCCTTAAAACGCAACTATCCATGATTGCAGCAGATATAATAAACACGGGGTTTGGCATGATTTCTGCAAAATCCAAATTGGGGGAATTTATACCGCTTTCCATATTAATATTCCGAAATACGGAATTGGGGTATAAATGGTTGTAGAAAAAACATTGGAATAACAGAACGTTTTTTTGACAACCACTATAAGTCTATAATCTATTCGTCAAAGGTGGGTCTTATGGAGGCAAAAAAAATAAATCAGGCGGAAGCAACTGTTTTAGATGTCAAACCCGGGGTAGTTTCTGAAGAAAGGTCCTTGATCCTTTTAGAAGGCAAGCCCGGCAAAAAAATCGATGAAACCATCAGCTCACCGCATCAGTATGTCAGCCGGTATCATTATGAAACCCGGGATTTAGGGAGCTTCCTCGAGTTATGCCCGCACTGCAGAAAACCATCGATCCTTGCCCTGCGCAAAACGGTGGTTGACAGCGCCATCGCATATTTGAATGAAAAAGAAGAGATCAGAGAACGCCGGTCCAGGCGCCGCAGCGTCATTTTGCTCATTGCCGGTCTGATAGGCATCGCCGGCGGCCTGTACTACCTGTTTTTTCATTTGATGTCCGGTTTTAGATTATAAAAGCACGTTTACAAATTGTCCGCCCGGAAAGTGTTACAATCCAGGACATCACCGGTTTTAAGGCCCCGCTTAAACCAGCGCACCCGTTGTGCGGAGCTGCCGTGGGTGAAAGAATCCGGGGTAACATAACCCCGCCCCCGGCGCTGCAGGCGGTCATCACCGATGGCGCTGGCCGCACCCAGGGCTTCTTCGATATCCCCTTCTTCAAGGATCTGGCGCGCGCGGTCGGCGTGGGACGCCCAAACCCCGGCGAAACAATCGGCCTGCAGTTCCTGCATCACTGAAAGTTTATTACCTTCCAACTGGCTGACGCGGCTCCGTGCTGAGTGAACCTTTTCAGAAATCCCCAGCAGGGTTTGGACATGATGCCCGATTTCATGGGCGATTACATAGGCCTGGGCAAAATCGCCCGGTGCACCGTGACGGTTTTTTAAATCCTGATAGAAGCTCAAGTCAATATAAACTTTTTGATCTGCCGGGCAGTAAAACGGACCCACGGCCGCCTGGGCAAAGCCGCAGGCGGATTGCACCGCCCCTGAAAACAGAACCAGCGTGGGCTCTCTGTATGGTTTGCCCATTTTGCCGAACAATCCGTTCCAGGTGTCCTCGGTATCTGCCAGTACGACCGATACAAACTCGGATAGCTGGTTTTCAGCCGGCGAAATCTGGCGGGTGGAGGTTTGGGTGTTAATGCTGCTGGTCGGGCCCTGCTGGCTTAGAAATATAGTGGGATCAATGCCAAAGTACATGGCGATCAGCGCGACAACGACTATGCCGATACCGCCCCCCGCGGCTTTGCGCGAGACGCGCACGCGGCGCCGATCCTCAACGTTGGCGCTTCTCCTTCCACTTCTCCATCGCATGTTGTACCTCCGGAATTTTGGGCTATCCAAATTGACGTCAATCTATACTATTTGCACTTTCCTAAAGAAGACAAGTTCCGTGCCAAAAAATATATGCATGAGAAAATATAACAGAACAGTTCGAAATGATTTGTAAATGCGACGAAGCCCGACAAAATAGCGTTTCAACCTGATGAAGCGTTTTCAGGGAAATCCCCCAGAAGCA
>CAMYLV010000005.1 GCA_947259495.1 uncultured Desulfobacterales bacterium
TTAGAGGATTGCTTCCCTATTTATAAAAACCCGGAAGGGATGCCTGAGAAGAAGGATGAGTATATCGGGGTGGCCGTTTACGGGTTTGTTCCATTTTCGGTTGTTGATTGAAAATAATAATGGACCAAAAGCGTAAATTTATTAAAAGCGTGTTCCCCACGTTATTTCTTGCCTAAAATACTATATCTTGTGGTTCTCAAAGTACTCTAAAATCTCATATTTCTTGCCGAAAACCAAATAACATTCAATTACCGATATATTGAGAATACCTTAAAAATACCGAAAGTGCAGATATTATCAATAGGGGTTCATTTCTCAATACGCTGTCCCTGCTTGGCCTGATTCAAACTCTTTTCAGAATCACGATCCTTTTGTTTGTTACTATCGTTTTCGTTTTTTGATTCTATGCCGCGCTTGAAAAGTTTGAATAGCATTATAGCTAAAGGCTCATAAATTCTGGGTTTCATCGCCTTGCTCCTCTAATTTGCCAGTAGAGCATTCTGGCATCAATTTGTGATGAGAATACCTAAAAAATACCAAAAGTACAGATATGCGAATGGATCACAGTTTTTCGAGAGTTTTTTCCCATAGACTATTTCGATTTTTCGAGTTCATAAGGCCAAGAATTAATACCACCCCAAACTAAGATATGTTTATATCCGTTGGCGATCATTTTTTCTCCTGCCGCAGGTGAGGTCAAGCCCCCAAAACAATAGAGAATGATATATTTATCTGTTGGTGGAGGATTCTCAACATCAGAAACCAAACCACTGGGTATATTTACAGCGGTTGGTATATGCCCCATGTCGTATGCTGATTTCGGTCTTACATCGACGATCACAAATCTGGAGTCTTCGCTTTCAAGGACATTCTTTAATCCTTCGGCAGAAATGACTTTTTTGCCCAAATCGTTAGGAAGAGTATCTGTTTGGGCCCATAATGAAGTGTTAATTGAAAATAATGAGAGGATCGCAAGGCATAATATTTTTTTCATAAGATTCACCTCCTCATGAAAATATCAGCCGATTCGTTGAGAACTGTATCACAAAAATAATTAACTTTTCTTTGATGTAACCGTCTGAAAGGATGAAATTTGTTGCTTTAATTCTTTGGTCTTACACTTAGGGCAACTGTATTTTCTCTTTTCGTATTCGGATAAAGAAAGAATTATGCTAAAGGATTTTTTGCATCCATCACAGTAGAACTCATAGGTGGGCATCATACACCTCCTTTTGTTAGGGTTTTAAGCAGATGTACTCAGCATGTTGATAATTCGAAGGAGCGAAGAAATCAGATGGAGAATCGGATTCGATCTTATAAATTGAGAGCTGATTTGCGTCAGTGGAATCAGGAGAATCGGAAATGGATTATACGTATTTATATTCAAATCAATAGGATTTAGTCAATAATAATCAAGGATTTTTGAAAGTACCGATACATTGAGAATACCCAAGTTTTGCCAATTTTTCAGATATAAAAGGAGTATCACAATTTTTTAGAGACGGTCAAATATACATAGATGTTGGTATCTTGTAAAATAGTCACGGTCAATCTCTGCTCCAAAATATTTTTTTTCAGTGTGTATGAAGCACAAAGCCACAAAGAACACAAAGGTTTTTGTGATCTCAAGTGTTTACCATTGTGGTGGTTTTTTTTAAAAACAAGTCTCAGATGTTTTCTCGGCACCGTTCTATGCAAATAACAAAAGACTCACGGCCATGATGAACATTCCGATGATCAGCCCGCCGATGGCAAGGTGATGCTCTCCATATTCCTCCGCCGTGGGCAACAGTTCGTCCATGGAAATGTAGACCATGATCCCGGCGACAGAAGCGAATATGACCCCAAAGGTTGCCTCATTGAAAATCGACCGCAGAACAAAATAGCCGATCAGGGCTCCGATCGGTTCCGCCAAGCCGGATAGAAACGACAACAGAAAGGCTTTTTTCCGGCTTTTAGTTGCATAAAAAATGGGTGCCGAAACGGCCAACCCCTCGGGAATGTTGTGAATGGCGATGGCCACAGCAATGCTGACACCCAGTGTCGGGTTGGTCAGCCCGCTCATGAAGGTTGCGAGACCTTCGGGGAAGTTGTGAATGCCGATAGCCAGTGCTGAAAACATCCCCATACGCATAAGCTTGCTTTTCTGTTCATCCGTGCTGTCCTTGATTTTCTGTTCGACATTCATTTCATGGGGGTTTTCATACGAGGGGATCAGTTTATCGATCAGAGCAATCAACGCGATACCGGCGAAAAACGACACCACCGTTAGCACGTAGCCCATCTTGTCGCCGAAGCCGACCGCCAAGGAGTCTCTTGCCTTGACGAATATTTCGATCATGGATACGTAGATCATCACTCCCGCGGAAAACCCCAGGGCAATGGTCAGGAACCGCGGATTGAACTGCTTGGACATGAACCCGATAAGGCTGCCGATACCTGTAGACAGGCCGGCGAAAAGGGTTAACCCAAGTGCGAATAAGACGTTGTTCTCCATGTATTATCTCCAAATGATATAAGCCTTTTAATGCTTAGACATCACATAGGATTTATTATTTTCTAATTTTTTCCTTAGTTTGTGAAAGAATCAGAATCAGTTCTTTTCAACTTATGCTTTGAGACGGTCGAGATTACAATTAACCAATCTATGATATGAGAATGCATGGATTTTGGCAATTTTACGGATACAAAAGGAGTATCACAGGTATTCTTGGATTTCAAATGTGGGAATACGTTGGAGAAATCGCAGGTTTTAGATTTAAGAAAAGATTTTTATTTCAAAATTATTGCTCAAGATTGATTGCTCTTCATTCTTTTCCCCTGGTAGCATCGTACAGACCTGGTGGATAAGTAAAAAAGGCATAAATTACAATGGATGCACCTTGAAACCTCACGACTTCCTTCTCTGATTTTATTCGGAAATTTGGGGTCAGTTATAAGTGCCCGGCACAGGGAAATATAATCGGCTTCCCCACTTTGGATAGTTTCTTCCATAAATGTTGGGTCAACCATTCCTCCTACAGCAAATACGGGTACATTAACTTTCTTTTTAATTTGCCTGGCACTTTCTCTGTTGTAACCCTGAGTGAATGGTATTGGTTTCATAAGCTTACTACCGAAATTTCTCATTATAAAGCGAAATAGAAAACCTTTTTCTTTATACATGTCCCATTCATCGAGGATTACATCAAAAGGAATTTCTCCTCTTAATGTTGAGCCGCCATCTTCTCCGATTCCACAGCTTACCTCGATACCATCAAATCCCATATCAGCCATTTTAGTTGCTATCGCAACGCCTTCCTCTGGTTTCAAACCATTTTTCATGTAGTCATAGGCGCTTAGTTTAATAAAAATGGGATAATCATCTCCTACGTTTTTGCAGGTACGTTTGTATATTTCAGTAACAAAGCGCATCCGGTTCTCCAACGTACCACCCCATTTATCTTCTCGGCGATTTGTGTGTGGGCAAAGAAACTGACTGATTAAATATCCATGAGCACCATGGAGCTGTACAGCATCGAAACCACTTTCTTTAACTCTTCCAGCAGCCTGTGCGAATGCTTCAATGATCCTTTCAATGTCTGCTTCTGTCATTTCTCGTGGCATAACAAATAAGGATTTATCAAATACGGCTGATGGCGCAATGGGTTGAGTACCGGTCATCTCTTTAACTGTCTGTCTGCCGCAATGATTAATTTGCATAGCGATTTTAGCACCATTTTGGTGAACCTGATTCACCAATTCTCGATATTTTGGAATATGTTCGTCAGTGTCTATACCAAGCATGGCTTTAAATTTTCCATCACGACTGACATACGTATATCCGGTAATGATTAACCCAACGCCTCCTTTGGCAAGACGCTCATACAATTTAAAAATGCGATCGGTGGGAAAGCCTTCAGCATCTGCCATTGCTTCATGTGTTGCGGAACGCACCAACCTATTTTTTAGTTCTATTCCCTTAATTTTGGTTTTTTCAAAAAGCACGGACATACTTACTCCTTTGCTGGTTGAGATATTTCAAAGAAGGAAATTGCTACGAATAATTCGGCCCAGTTGGATGTACCTCATTATATTTACATATATTAGAGTGGCGCCTTTATTGTCAAAGTAAAGATTGAGAATATCTAAACTCTAGAAAAATTACAGATATGATTTTTGGTCGTGACCAGATCAAGCAAAGAATATTTTTTACCTGAAATTAGAATAATCTTCGTTCAATATCGCTCAATCGAAGATAATCTTCCAGTGGGGTGAGAGGATGTGATTAGACAAATTCAATTTTTTTGCTGGCCGATTTGACAACAAAAATTCGTACATTATTATTATTTAAATCGGCCGGCTCCGGCAACCTCATCATTAAATTCTTCATTATAGCTTTTGTTGCCCTCAAAATCTTTTACCAGAAAAAAGGCTTTTAATTGACCCGGTCTAAGCCCACTGCTATATTTTGACCGAAAACCGAATCGCAAAAATGAAAGGCCTTGTCGATGCAGCGCAAGTTTATGCAACTAATGTTCGTTTTGTCGCTGATTGTTGCCTGCAGTCAAACCGAGAGATTGCAAATGAGAGTCGAAGAGTTTAAAAGCACCGATTGGGTGCTGGAGGAAATTGACGGAAGTGCTGTGGTCGACCGGGTGCAATCGACTATACGGTTTCAGGGAAATGAACGGATCGTCGGCTGGGGCGGATGTAATCGCTATTTCGCCACCGTTCGTTCAGGGCACAGCTTTTTCAAAGTGGGCCCCATCGGATCAACCCGGCGTATTTGTCCGCCGGTGGTAATGCAGCAAGAAGATCGATTTTTCAATGCCCTCCAAAAGGCCCGCAGCATCCGCATGGAAGATGCTCATCTGTTGATCGACAGTGAAGCAACTCAGGAGCCACTGAAATTCGGCAGACTCAAAAAGCCCGGCAGTTGATGGCCATTTTCCGATATATCGATAAGCAATCCGTAGAAAAACCCCGGGTTTCTTCTCATTTGGTTTACTCGGTCATATACCATAAAAATCTTCTTTCTTTCCAACTCCTTCTTTCAATCCCGCCCTTTAAAAAGTAACTGTTATCAAATGATTGGCGTCGATCGTCCCCGGAGCGGCGATCTGCAAGAGGCTGTTGGTGCTGTATCTGATTACGGGAAATTGATTTGTTTGGATGCAGGCGGGTGACTGTTTTTGAGCGCTGTTGATACATATGGGTTCAGGGGTCTCCACTCACTTGATTTGGGTCTTTATCAACCGCAATGGTCCATCACCGGGTTGGCGGTGCAACACAAATGTTGACTCGGGTCTGATGGGACTTTGTTTGTATACGGCTTAATAATCGGCTTGTCAATATTTTTAAGTAATTTCAATAATATATTCAAAAAGTTGCCTAAAGGAATGAAAAATTGTGTCACCGGGTTTGGTTTGGTAAAGTTTCCGAATATTTATGCCGATAACTGTTTTAGCCGCCAAATCGAATCCGACATCTGGCGGATCAAAAGGTGCATACGATGTATAATGCCATGAAAATTCTCATTCTCGCGGCAATAATAGTGGTGGCCGCCTTTTTTGCCAACTTATTCGGGATTGTATCCATACCCTGGCTGGAACTAAATTCGGTTCCAACATATGGTGACGATGCCAATCGGTCTGATCAAGCGATTCAAAAGGCACTTGAAGATTAAATCGATTTTTAAAAGCGCCTATGTGTTACCCTCGACAGTCAGGATTTATAATTTTATCAAGTGTATATATCATTCCTTCACTGTCTTTTGCATCCGTCTAGTTTGACATCCGTTTGATTTAAGTCAGCAAGACCGATGCCTCCCGCATCAAACGTCCGATTGGCAGGTTGCGGGGGCATGACCTTTCGGCTGCACTGAAGTTTAGCCGCGTCAATAGCGCCCCGGTTTGCGCCGGCAGGCAGTTGAAGGTGATCCGTGCCAGCTCGAGATCCTGGTAGGCGTTAACGTACATCAGACAACGCATGACGTCGTTGATCGGTACCCGATTCGCAAGTGCTTCCGAACACAGACGGCCGCATCCAGCGCAATAGTCGCTGCGGGTTTCCCGGGCATATCGGGCCAGCATCGCGTGATCTGATCTCGACAGACGGGTCTGGTTCACTGCCGCCACCGCATTTGTGGCCATAATCGTCAGATTGGGCATTTGCGAGCAGATGCAGGCAATACGCTGATCCTCCCAAACCGCCATGAGCTTTGCCTGATGATCGCTAAATCCCTTTTGCATGAATCGACTCGCCATTTCTATCTCGGATGCGCTGCCACTCATGACCGGGCCGCCTCCTTGCGTCTTCATGGCGGTCAGACCGATGCCGGCCCGATAGCAGGCATCAACTGCTGCTCGCATGCGGGGTTCGTGCATCAGGCGATAGTTATAGGTAAACATGATGCCGTCTATCCATGGCAGCCGGGCGGCGCCCTCAAGGCACGCTTCCATGTTGGTATGGGTGCTGAAGCCGAACAATTTTATCTTGCCGGCCTGTTTCATATCTTTTGACCAGGATTCCAACCAGGGTTCCATATCAGCGATGCCGCGGATACCGTGCACAAAGAGCAGGTCCACATAGTCGGTATGCAGGCGTTTAAGACATTTTTCCAGCCGGGGCGTGAAATCGTCGCCTCTTCGGCGGGACAGCTTGGTCACCAGAAAAACCTGCTTGCGGGTGGCAGGATTGCGGGAAAACCAGCGACCGATGCCTGTTTCGCTGCGGCCGCCGCCATACCCTTCCGCGGTGTCCCAATAGTTGACACCCCACTCGAGCGCTTTAGCCAGCATCAAACGATTGGTCAGAATGTCGAACATTCCGCCCATTGATAGCGAGGAAACCTTCACGCCGCTGCGGCCGAACGGCCTGACAGGCACCGGTTCTTTGGGAAGCGCAATTTGGCCTTCGGCCGTGCGGGGCCGCCCGAATGAGAGGCCGCCCAGTGTGGCGCCGAACCCGATGGCGGCCGCTTTTTTAAAAAAGTCGCGACGATTAGATTTTGCGGACTGATTCCGATAAGAAGACATAATGTTTACCTCCTTGTATGGACGCTACTGGATTTTGGCGGCCGGGTCCATCCGACGGCCGGCGCCAAGGTCGAAAATCGGCCGGATTTTGTATTTACCTATGATGACATCCTCGGGCTCCTGCAGACTGGTTGCCCCTTTTTCGATCAAAAAGCGCAGCTCGGCCCTGATCTTAAGGCCCTGGCGCAGGGCGCGTTCGAGCTGCTTATGGGTCTCTCCGTAATAACCTGAGGCCTTGCGGCCGTGAAACGCCCGCCTGGCATCGAACCACGCTTGGGCGTTTTCATGCGGCAGCACAACAAAGACCCAATACTGCACCCGGTCGGATGTAACCGCCTCGAGAAACAGGGAATACTCAGGGCGCTTGCCCTCTTTGGCGGCCTGCTCCAGGCGTTCTAATTCCAGATCCTCGATCAGCCATGTGGTTTTGCCGCTAAGCGCAGCGACAAAATCCTGCACCGGTCCGAAAACGTAATTCGGGTTTTTTTCACGGGCGATAAAGCCCCCCTCCAAAAACCAGGCGGGCGGGTTATGGGACAGCAGCCCGTTTTGCTGCCGGAACGCCTCGACGGACGCCGCACCCGCAGTTGCGGGCGCCATCATCAATCCCGCCAGCATGAGCAAAAATGCTAAATGAGCGCGTTTTTTTGCCATTATCGCGGTCCTTTCTTTTTTGAGGTTGAAACCCCCCGTTTCCGTTCCGATGCCGGATTCTGGTAGTTATCCCAGGGCTGCCGCTGCAATTGGGGTGTGGGTATTATCGTCTGTTTTTAACAAAAAGCCCACTTAATATGCAAGAACATAACGGTCTCATCAAATGGAATTTATCGGAAAAGCCCCCGATTTTCCATTCGATTGTATACTTGACTATTTTGGTCGGGTATAATAAAATAATAAAACATTTACTTTTTTATAGATTTTTGCCCATGAACCGTTTGGCACCTAAAATAGCACTTATTGTTTCGGCATGCCTGCTGGGGATGAATTTTACGGCGGGCGCTGCGATCGCTGTTGTGCCCTGTCCGCCGTCGATCTGTTGCAGTGGCTCTATGCATCCAAGCGACATGATCAACTTTGCGGATCCCATTCAAAAATGCTGTGACGAATGCAAGGATTTGTTCTGCGGTTTGCTAAATGATCCCCTGCAGGATGTAAAAACGGTTCAGCCCACGCCGGAGATGGGGTATTCGCACACATTTTATGCGGCCAATGTGCAGCCTGTTGATATCTCCTGCGAGCATGTATCGGGATCCAAACCATGGTATCTTCTCTCTTTTGAGATGGTCTCGAATCCGGTCCCGCTTTACATCGAGCATCTTTCCCTGATCATTTGATCCAACCGATTTTTCCCGTATCTACACAACCCGTGCATTTGCCCGTAAGGGCCAATTCAAGCGATACAACTGCAATATCAGTTTATGAAGTGGAGGTATAGGTATATGAAACTCTCAAAATGGATTGCTTCAAATAAGATTGTCATCGGGCTTCCCCTGCTGGCCCTTTTCTCGGTGGGGATATTTGTTTTCGCATATGACCGCGTTCAGGCTAAAAAAACAAACTCGGCCGTAGCGGATTCCTATCCGGCGCCGATCATAAAAGGCGCTGAACAGGCGGCGGCTGGCAGAACGGCAACTCCGACCGTTAAACCGGCCGAAATCCCCGCGGGTACATCAAAAGTCGTTTTTCGGATCGACAACATGTCCTGTTCCGGGTGTATTTCCACCATCAAAGGCAGCCTGGCGGGCTATGCCGGCATTCAGGATATCGTCGTTGATATTGCCGGTGGTGTAGCCGAAGTTTATTACGAAAGCGGCAAGATCAAAGACGTCGACCAGCTGGCATCATCGATCACTGCCAGTGGTTACCCGGCCCGGGTCGACCGGATTTTAACCGCCGATCAGATCAAAAAAGAAGAATCCCTTGCGGCTTCACGCGCCAAATATTATATCGCCACGGTCAGCGGATGGGACATCGCGCGCTCGGATTTCAAAACCGAGCTGGCCTTTGCCCAAAAGCGCTATCAGGAGGCTTACGGTGAAAATGTTTTTACAACTGATCAGGGCAAAACCCTGCTGGATAGTCTAAAGGCCCAGGTAGTTTCGCGCCTGATCAATGAAGGCATTCAACTGCAGGAGGTCCAACGTGCCGGCTATCGGGTTGATACTAAAATTGTCGATCAGGCATTTGCGGAATTAATGACGCAAAAGGAGCTCGATCTAAAGGGTCTCAAAGCTTCTCTGAAAAAAAGCGGCTACCCGTTTGATTATTTTATGAAGCGCTTTGAGAACCGCGTGCTTCTCAGGCGGTATCTGGATGAAAAAGTCTTCGCTGATGCTGCCAGTGATTATGATAAACAAAATTTGTATCAAGCCTGGTTCAACAACGCCCGGGCTTTGTCAAAGGTGACCATTTATGACAGGGAGCTCAAGCGTTTGACCCAAAAAACCTCATCAGGAGCAGGTTGCTGTTCAACCGGCCAAAGCTGATTCCTGAATCTTACATGAAAATGAATGAACAGATCGAAGTAGAAAAACCCCGCCTATTGATCGGAGTGCGGGGTTTTATAGTGGTTGTCAAAAAAAATGTTCCGTTAATCCGACGTTTTTTTCTACAACCACTTATACCCCAATTCCGTTTTTGGGTGTTTTAAAACCGGGTGCTTTGCACCCGGTTTCACCCGCACCGTCTAAGGCACTGCCGTGCCTTTGTTTTTTTCCGCCTGTGACGGAAAAATCCACGCCACCCGCTCTGCGGGTGGTCGGTGACCCGGAATATTAATATGGAAAGCGGTATATTTCTTGCTGCCGCAGCGCAAAGGTTTTTATTGCTTTCTTCTTCTTCCGCTGGTACATCCTTATCAGGTAGCAAAAAAAGCGAAGGAGAGGCCTTAGATGTTTACAGCGCTTGAAATTTTGGATTTGGCGATTCGCCTGGAAGGAAACGGCGAGTGCGTTTATCGCGAAGCCGCCGGGCGGGCTAAAGATCCCGATATCGGTGCTCTGCTCCTGTGGATGGCAGAAGAAGAAGTCAAACATGCCCGCTGGTTTTCTGAATTGAAGCAGAAAATTGAGACCGGTTCCATCAATCCGTTTATGGAAGAGATGAGTCGCAAGGTTTTTGGCGGTTTGCTGGGGGACAAGAGTTTTTCCCACCGGGAGGTCAATTTTTCTGAAGTCGACCGTGTAGACGATTTAATTCATATTTTTATAGAATTTGAAAAAGACACCGTCCTGTTTTATGAAACCCTGCTTCCTTTCATCGAGGATAATAATACGTTGCATTATCTAACAAAGATAATTGCTGAGGAAAATAGTCATATCAAGAAGCTGCACGAATTACTGGCTGATAAAACAGAAATGTCTTTGGCAGACAATTAGCATCTGAATCTTGCATGAAAATTAATGAGAAGTTTTAATCATTTGCGGATAAATTTATATTTTAGATCGTCCGTGTCTGTCCGTGGTAAATTAACAGTGCACAATCTGCAATCGATTAACTCAGAACCTTGAACCTCTGAACCCAGCAACCTACACATTAAACCGAATATTGAGGACATTGCCGTCCCGCACGATATATTTTTTCCTTTTTTAACTTCATAAAAATGGCCACGAAGACACAAAGTTCACAAAGGAAAATATTTTATTCATAATTTTTAAACTTTGCGCCTCAGCGGCCCACGCCGCCATGCGAGCAAGGCGAGGCGGGCGAGTTTGCGAGAGGCGATTTTCTTGCGCTTTTGGCCTTCAATCATAGACACGACGTTCACCGCTCGATCAATTAATTTCGCGTGTCTTCAAAAAATTTATCTCCGGCCATTTTTCCATACAGTGGCCCAGGCGCCATTCACTGGGTGCCAGAAACGATAGGTGTCCTTCGGCATCGATGGCCAGGCTGGCGTTATTGTTTTTCTCAAATTCGGCCATTTTTTTATGGTCGTTGCACTCAACCCAGCGGGCCACTGCGACATCCACCGACTCGTAAACGGCATCGACGCCATATTCGGTCTTGAGCCGGGCCATGGTCACTTCAAACTGCAGCACACCGACAGCGCCCAGGATGGTGTCGCTTCCGGTAACGGGCCGAAAAACCTGGACGGCGCCTTCTTCGGCCAGTTGCTTCAAGCCTTTGTGAAGGTGTTTGACCTTTAACGGATTTTCCAGCCGAACCCGCCTGAAATGTTCGGGTGCAAAATTCGGAATGCCGCTGAATTTCAAAACTTCTTTCTCGCTGAACGTATCGCCGATCTTTATGGTTCCATGGTTGTGGATGCCGATAATATCCCCGGGAAAGGCCTCTTCCACATTTTCCCGTTCCTGGGCCATAAATATGGTGGCGTTGGCCAGAGCGACCTCTTTTCCAATGCGATGGTGAATAACTTTCATGCCTCTGAGAAATTTTCCGGAGCAAATCCGCACAAACGCGATGCGGTCTCGATGGGCCGGGTTCATGTTGGCCTGTATTTTAAAAGCAAAGCCCGAAAACGATTTTTCATACGGTGAAACTTCCCGGGAGAGGGCAGCGCGCGCGCCCGGGTGGGGTGCCATTTCCACGAAGGTATCCAGCATCTCTTTGACACCGAAATTATTAATGGCACTTCCGAAAAAGACCGGTGTCTGATTTCCCTTTAAGTAGTGGGCGATCTCAAACGGATCAACAGCGCCCTCGATCAGTTCGATATCGGTCCGCAGCTCATCGGCCTGGTGACCCAGGAGCCTCTCTAAAGCGTCATCGGACAGGTCGTCAATAATGATTCCTCCCTGCCCCAGGGTGTCATCGCCGGGCCTGAACAGGTGCAGTTGTTTGCGATATAGGTTATAGACACCCTGAAAACGTTTGCCCATGCCGATCGGCCAGGAAAGCGGTGTGCATTCGATCTGCAGTTTGTTCTCGATATCATCCAGGATGTCAAATGGCGTCAGACCCTCGCGGTCCAGTTTGTTGATGAATGTCATGATCGGGGTATTCCGCATCCGGCAGACCTCCATCAGCTTTTCGGTCTGAGGTTCGACCCCCTTTGCATTGTCAATCACCATCAGGCTGCTGTCGACGGCGGTCAACACCCGGTAAGTATCTTCAGAAAAGTCCTGGTGGCCCGGTGTATCAAGGAGATTAATCTCAAAATTCCTGTAATTAAATTTCATCACAGAGGTGGTGACGGAAATGCCGCGCTCTTTTTCAATCGACATCCAGTCACTGGTTGCGTGCCGGGCGGCTTTGCGGGCTTTTACGGCACCGGCCTGCTGGATAGCCCCGCCGAAAAGAAGTAGCTTTTCTGTCAGCGTGGTCTTGCCGGCATCCGGGTGGCTGATGATTCCGAAGGTCCTTCGGCGGTTGATTTCGTTTTGGTGGTAACAATCCATAGATTATTTTTAATGACTCCTGTATCTGCCGGTTTTGGATTTTAAGCCGCGCACTGTATCAGTGTAGAGCCGGATTGTAAAGACAATGTTTTATTGTGGACTTGACTCATATAATGTAATAATTAACCTATGGGTCCATTACTTTATTAAAGGAGATGCGAATGAATACAGTAGAAACCGGTAATTTTGTCAGCGTGCACTACAAAGGGACTTTGGAAAGTGGAGAGGTATTCGATACCAGCGAGGGACGTCATCCCATGGAAGTTCAAATGGGCGCAGGACAAATCATCACAGGGTTTGAAAAGGCCCTGATGGGTATGTCCCTGAACGAAAAAAAAGTTTTCACCCTTGAACCGGAGGAAGCTTACGGGCACAAGGATGATAATCTCACCCATTCGTTTAATCGATCAGAGATCCCCGCTGAAATGGAGATCGAAGTCGGCCAAACCGTTGCCCTTTCCTCACCCGAAGGACAGCAGGTTCCCGCTCAAATTGTTGAAGCGAATGATCAAAAAGTGGTGGTGGACCTCAACCACCCCCTGGCCGGCGAAACGCTGACTTTTGACATTGAGATCGTGGGCATCAGCAGTACGCCGACCCAGCAAGCGGCCGGCTGCGGCAGCGATTGTCACTGTTCGTCGGACAGTGACTGATGCACGGTCCTTGATCCCCGGTTGAAGACGGTCTTCTTTGTTATCCTTTGCGCGCCATTGGCCGACAAGACCCTGCCGGGTAAACAAAGATGATAGGGATGACGCCCTGCAATGCCTGACTGGTATGTCTACATGGTCAGATGCCGGGACGGGAGCCTGTACACCGGCATCGCCACCGATGTTGAGCGACGATTTGCCGAGCATCAGGATAACAGGGGCGCCAAGTATCTTCGGGGGCGGGGCCCACTGGCGCTGGTTTTCAAGCAACGGATCGGCCATAGAGGGCAGGCCCTGAAAGTTGAACAGAACATCAAGCGCCTGCCACGCCATGCCAAAGAACGGCTTATTCAGACCGGCACCGGCCTTAAAGAACTGTTCGCTGATTCCAAACCCTGAATGCCACCACCGGGTTCTCCGGCCCATGGTTTTTCAAGTTCAAAATCCACCGGGCTCATATTGCAACTCTTTTCTGTCGTTTTCCCGCAAGCCTGTAGCCGCGCAACGCAGTGAGGCTGCGGCCTGACACCAGACACCTGAAACCTTGAAGCTGAACCTTTGAACCCTTGAATTCGGTATTATATTAATCAAAGTTGACATACGTATAGTAGAGTGTATTTCAATGTTGATTCGTCCTTCCCGCAAAGCAGACGCGCAATCCATGGCGCATGTTTATATTCAGACATGGCAGGACACGTATCTGGGCCTGGTGCCTTTTGGCTATCTGTATGCGATGTCGGCCCGCGAGCTGGAACGGGGATTTTTAAATGAAACCCAGAGCAAACGTGCCTTCAGCTATGTTGCCGAAGATGGCGGCGACGTCATCGGATTCGTGAGCGGCGGCTACGCGCGACACGGTGATGCTATTTACGAGGGTGAAATTTACGCCCTGTATGTGCTGAAGAATTATCAGCGGCAGGGTATCGGTGCGCAATTGGTAATGGCTCTGGCTATCGCGCTAAACCGTTGCGACATTTATTCGATGCTCGTTTGGGTACTCGAACACAATTCCTGTCGGCAATTTTATGAAAAGCTAAACGGTCTGTATCTGCGTAAAAAGCGCCTGCCTTTTGCCGGAGAGGTGCTGGACACCGTCGCTTATGGATGGATCGATACCAGCCTGATTACGCATTGAGCGCCGGCCAAAAATCAGGGCAAATTGTTTTTGCAATTTACTTCCGGAGCAGGGCACTATCCTCAAATTGCTCAGCCCCCGTTTTTTTGATAATATGGGCCAGCATTAGAAGACAGGAGATCCACCTAAATGCGCTTGCGAAAATATATTTTTATCCTCCTGATGCTGATGGAGCTGACAGGCTGTTCCGGCGATCGGGGCGAACAGAACCAAAAGCTTCAGTACCGGAATGTCTCCCTTGATACTTTCATCGGCATGATGGATGCCAAAGACTTCACGCTCATCAACACGCACATTCCTTATGAAGGCGAGATTCCCGGGACCGACCTTTTGATCCCGTTCAATAAAATTGACCGCCACACAGACCGGCTGCCGGATGATACGGCGGCCCCGATCGTCGTATATTGTAAGGCAGGGCCTATGGGAGATGTCGCGGCGGACCGGCTGATCGATTTAGGGTACAGTAATGTGATTCATTTTAAGGCCGGCATGAACGGCTGGGAAAAAGCCGGAAAGCCGCTGCGCTACCGTTCGCCATAAGCGTTTGCCAGGTCCGGCAACTCCACTTAAACCCCATCATGCATCCCACAAATCACGATTTGCCCCTCAAATAGAGATCTTGACATTTTAAGGCTCGTTTTGTCATACTCGGTCGCTAAAATGTGAAGCTGTCAGTAGGCGTTACAGGGATTGTCAAAAAAACTTTCCGGTATTAGAACGGTTTTTTCTACAACCCCTTAAGCCGCACTTCCGTAATTGGGTGTTTTCAAACCGGGTGCTTTGCACCCGGTTCCACCCGCGCCTTTCAAGCCACCCGCTCTGCGGGTGGCTTGGTGACTCGGAATAATAATATGGAAAGCGGTATAAGTTTCAGACACAGGAGGTCGACATGTCCTTTTTTCAGTTAGGCCCGCCAGACGGGCTGTATTATGAACATCATTTGCCCGCCGATACGGCCAGTGCTACCTTCGTATTCTTTAATGCCCTGACCGGCGATACCGCTGCCTGGGAGACTGCGATATGTCCGATCCTGCGCGATGCAGGTTACGGTACCCTGGTATATAACATGCGGGGCCAGACCGACAGCCCGTTTTCACCCGACGTCGAGCTTAGCGAAAAACAGATCGTTGCCGATGCCGTCAAATTGCTCGCGGAGGTTTCACCGGTCAGACCGATCCTCGTGGGTCTCTCCATTGGCGGCCTTTTCGCCAGCCGTGTCTGGCTGGTGGGAACCGAAGCGCTCGGGTTGGTCTTGATCAACACTTTACGCCGGGAAGGACCGCGTTTAAAATGGATTGGTGATGCACTCGTACGCGCAGTAGAAGTCGGCGGTTTGCCGCTATTTCGCGATTTATTTTTACCGCTGTTGATGAGCGAAGACTGGCTGCAGAAAAATCGACCCAATTTTCTGCTGCCCGATACTCAATACACGGCCCTGAAACCCGACAGCGGTCATTATAAATTACTGTCGGAGGCCGGCCGTCACGCTGATTGGAACATACCCTACGAACAGCTCGATTTGCCAACAATGGTCATTACCGGCCAGCAGGATCATGTGTTTCTCGAAAAAGACGTTATTGATTCGCTTTTTGCCAGAATTCCGAACGGGCAGCGCGTCGACATGCCTGCTGCCGGCCATTTGATTCCCTCCGAGCAGCCCGAGGCATTGGCCGAAGCATTAATTTCTTTTGCAAAGGAGATATCATAAATGGGCATCTGGCATAAATATTCGTGGGTGGCTTATCTGGCCGTATTTCTGGGCGTGTGCGGGCACGCTTCCAGTGAATTTTTTTCGGTGCTCTCCGGCTTAAAAGGGCCGGAGCTTTCGGTCTGGCGCTTTCTGCTGGGCGGCCTGGGCCTGATTACGCTGGCGCTATTTTTCCCAAATTCGCGGAATCTGCTGGAGCCGTTTCGCGAGTGCGGTCTGCGGCTGGTCTGGTTGGCCGTAATGGGCGTATCTTTAGGATATCTGCTGTTTCACTGGTCTTTGGATTTTGCCACCGTTCCGCAGGTGGCCACGATGGTGACCACCATTCCCATTTTTGTGGGCCTGGCAAATCTGTGGTTAAACAAACAGCCGTTCACTGGCGCCAAGATTATCAGCGGCGCATGTGCCATGGTCGGTGTCGCGTTTCTGTTAACGGACGGTTATGTGGCCAAACTGGCCGGCGCCGGAGACAGCTTTATCGGTGTTATTATGGCCATGGGCTGTGCGGCGGTTGTGGCCGCCTATACCGTAATGGTCAGACCCATTATCGGCAGATACGGTGCCCTGCGAATTACGGCCATCACGATGTTCATGGGAGCTGTCGGATTGTGGATCGTTGTCGGATTATTCTGGAAAATTTGGGTCAACCCGGCGACGCTCTTAAGCCGAACACCCGGGCAGATCGCCTCGTTGCTGACGCTGGCGTTCTGGAACACTACCATCGCCCAGTTTCTGTGGATTGGTGGTCTGGCGGCCGTACCGGACATTACCCGCGGCAGTTACCTGTTTTTTCTCAAGCCGGTCATCGCAGCCTGTCTGGCGGTGGTGTTCTTAAGTCAGGGTTTGACGGCCTGGCAGGTTCTGGCGATTATCGTCATTTGTGCTTCTGTGGCAGTGGAGGCGATCTGGGGGTGGATTCGCCGGCCCCGCACCGCCTGATACGCGACTCCGGAGTGATACTATCCATACTTTGTCTTCAAAAATAAACTTAATTAAATCCCCAATAACAATAAACAAACTTCCAAGTCCCAGGCACTAAATGACAAACAAATCATAAATTTCAATTTTTCAATGATCAAATACTGTATGATTTTGATATTTTATTGTGGGATATGACTCTAATAACGACCGCGTTTTTTGGGCTTACGCCAGCGGGAACTTCCCATAGCCTCGATGTAATTTACCGCCTGTAAAATCGCATTTAAACTAAAGACCGGGATTTGTTGATTGGTCATTTGATACTGCTGCAGATATTTTGCCGCGCTGCTTGCCAGGCCCTTGCGCTGGCAGACTAAACATGCGGCCGCTTCGGCTTCAATTTCTTCCTGTGTTGCGCTGAGGTGATGTCGTTCGGGCCACCAGGCGCTTTTGTCGATTCCCAGATGCCCGCAAAAGATGTGGCCCAGCTCGAGGACCAGAGCGGCGAATTTGGCCTCAGGACTGTCGGCCGGGTCGAGCATCACCAAATAGCTGGCGTCCTTTGTCAGATTCAAATGGCGGTGTTTTTTGCGGTTGGATGGTGTCATGCGTAACGCCGTATCGCTACGACGGTCATCTGAAATGACCTCGCGCACCGCAATGCCCTGCAGGGCGCAGTTATGAATCATGTTTTCGTATACGCTGGTGGGTAGTCTCTCTGTGGCCGGGTATGATTTCAAGCGTTCGACTGAAACCGATTCGCCTTCGGTGTCGCTAAAATCATATACAAAACACACCGGGCCCATGGGCGCCAGGATCACCAGCGGACGGGCATTAAATTTCAGATGTCGGCCGAACTTGCGGGCCCAGGTGCGAGCCGTTGCCACATGGGATATCGCCGGGTTCTGGGTGTACAGCAAAAAACAATTGAAGGCCGAATATTGCGGCAGGCGGGCGATAAAATTGAGCAGCTGCAAAAAATCGCGACTGTTGCGGTAACGGCCGTCGGCGGCAAACATTTCATCGACCGCATTGGCTTCGATTGCCGGGCCGGCCCACGGGTCATCGGCTCCGCCATCGAATCTATCGGTGGTGACTTTCGAAAAAAGGTTCAATTGCTGTGACATGATCCCCTACCTTTATGATTTTTTAAAAAAACCCCGAAACTTTTATGTGAACGTTTTTAATGCCAACGAACTATGCGACTGGCGGCCTTCAAACAGACTCAATCTTTCAGCATCGCGCGCAGTTCCGCAAATCTGGCCTTTTCCTTTGCGCCGACTGTCGGATATTTTAATTTCAATTTTTTGAGACTTTGAACGATGATTTCTGCGACACACAGGCGCATGAAAGGCTTGTCGTCGGCGGGGATGGCATACCAGGGCGCCCATGGTCGCGAGGTGGCATTGATGGCCGCTTCGTAAGCGGCCATGTAATCCTGCCAGAATTTTCGTTCATCCACGTCACCGGCGGAGAATTTCCAATTTTTCCTGGGCTCGTCGATGCGCGCCAGAAACCGCCGGCGTTGCTCTGCTTTGGACACATTCAGCCAAAATTTTAAAATGACGGTTCCGCTGCGCGCCAGATACTTTTCGTGATCGCAAATTGAGGAATAGCGTTGCTGCCAGATGTTTTTCAGGTCGACCTTATCCGGAAGCTTCTGGGCCTCGAGATATTCCGGGTGAACCCTGACCACCAGTACTTCTTCGTAATAACTGCGGTTGAAGATGCCGATTCGGCCGCGCTCGGGCAGACGCTTGGCGGAGCGCCATAAAAAATCATGGTCCAGCTCTTCGGGGGTGGGCTGCTTGAATGAAAATACCTGGCAGCCGGCCGGATTGATCCCGCTCATCACGGCCCGGATGGTGCCGTCCTTTCCGGCCGCATCCATGGCCTGGAATATCAGCAGGATGGCATACCGGTCATGCGCATACAGCATGCGCTGCAAGTCGGAAATCTCGTCGATGCGCTTCGCGAGAAGCTGCTTGCATTTCTTTTTGCCCCAAGAATCCCCGGGCGGAGCGGTCGCCGCATTTTTGACGCGAAAAGTGCCATCGTCGCCTGCCAGATACGGACTTGCCACCGCTTCAAACATGTGTCCCTCCTTAACATCGTTTTGGCTGCCCGGACCGTGCATCAAAAAACCCCGTTTCTCCTATTGAGACACGGGGTTTTGATTTCATGTCATGGCGACCTCTGGGTTGCGGGTGAGTATGTTGTAATATATTTGCTTTTAGCACATGGGCTTTTGCCAAGTCAATAACAGCGGCCGGAAGCCAGTCGTCGATGACAACCCGTCGGGCGCTGCATTCACCCAAATCGAATTTTCTTAAGTTTCAGTTTTTTTTAGCCGATATTCGTATTAGAGATCGTCGCTGCTTTATATTTATACCGCTTTCCATATCAGTGTTCCGATTTACGGAATTGCGGCATAAGTGGTTGTAGAAAAAAACGTTTGAATACCGGAACGTTTTTTTGACAACCACTATAAATAGGGGGTCTGCATGCGAAGTACATCATTCTGTGATGGCATCAAATCGAGCATGAATCCGGATACAATCGACAGTTTGTACGCTCAGCAGGTTAAAAAGAAACTGGACGCGATTTTGGATTTGATGGACGAGATGGAGCGCGAGGTGCTGCAGATGCGATTGGGACTGATCGACGGTCGCGAGATGTCAGTCGAAGAGGTGGCCGCCGAGCTCGGCAAAAGCCCGCAACAAATTCAAAGATGGGAAGAAAAAGCCTTGCAGATCATGCATCATCCTGAAATCGCCTGCAAGTCGCAAGCCTGCAATAAGAATGAGCAATAGCACTGTCTGTTATCTGTCGTCTGATCTCTGTCCTCTGTCATCTGTTTTCGAACCTGTTTTTACGATTCGACCCAACAGCAATTGACCGATCAACCTTCCATATCGAATTCTTTGACGTCAAACCAGTAGCCGGTTTTACTGATGTAATCCAGTTCGAACTCAATCGTTTTAATGTGATTGTTTTCAATTTCAAGAAAGCGTGCAAACATCTTTTTGGCTTCGGCGGGCATCTCATCAACCATTTTCTGATAAAAATCGGAGGTCTTGATTTCCATTTTCAGCGCTCTGCTCAGCATCTGTGATTTGATGCCGCGAAAATCCTTATCCACCAGCGATTTGACCTCCGCCGCATGCCGCTCGAGTTCCTCCCGGGACGGGACGGCGGATTGTAACTTTAGGGCGCTGATTTTTCCGCTATCTTGCCATTGTTTGAGTCGATCTTTCAGGTAGTCGAGGTGACCTTGCTCGTCATTTCCCATCGATTGAAAAAATTGCCTGCCTTTTGCGTCATCTTCAGCGTCCGCTGCTTCAAAATAAATATCCCTGAGTTCGGATTCATATTCAATCGCGGTTTTAAGTGCTTCTTCAATTTTCATGATACCCCCACTTTAGATGCGTGACTACAAAAAATTATGACGTAATTACCTATCCGATTTTTACAAAATACGTAAGAGACACTGCACTAAGTTATGCTCTAATCTAGGCACCCATTTCTCAAGGTCAAGCGCTCTGCAATGGCTCCGCCGGGCAGGGCGAGAATTTCATCATTGACGTGTTCGGCAAATCTCTCTATACTCCCCCTTCGCTGAAATCAGAAGCCCCGGAAGCTTGCACGCGTGCGGGCATTTACTCTGCTTTATAGAGGTTGTCAAAAATGCGTTCCGATATTTATAGGGGTTGTCAAAAAAACGTTCCGGTATTCAAACGTTTTTTTCTACAACCCCTTATGCCGCAATTCCGCATTTTGAAACATTATTATGAAAAGCGGTATAATAGTGCAAAACCCATCGACAGGCAGCAATTGTGAAATCAAAGTATTTTTGTTTCAGGTCGAACTGGGCTGGTCGCGGGCGATCATATCGGGCGCTTCGTCGCTGGCTTTCTTTATAATGGGAGCAGGGGGGATCATTGCCGGCCGACTGAATGACCGCATCGGGCCCAAAATTATCATGGTCGTCTCCGGCACCTCGTTAGGTCTGGGCTACCTGTTTATGGCCCGCATGCAGGCCGCGTGGCAGCTGTATCTGCTGTATGGCCTTATGGTGGGCATCGGTTTCAGCACCCATGACGTTATTACGCTGTCCACGGTGGCGCGCTGGTTCACAGAGCGCCGGGGGATGATGTCGGGTATCGTTAAGGTCGGCACGGGGGCCGGCCAGCTCCTGGTACCCCTGGTTGCCGCAGCGCTTATTGCAGCCTATGGCTGGCGGAATGCTTATTCTATCATCGGTGCGACAGCCCTGGTGATTCTAGTTATGGCGGCGCTGGTGCTGCGCCGCGACCCCCGGGAAAAGGGGCAGTTGCCCGACGGTAAAAGCGCTACTGTCGGCGGATCTTCGGCGGTAACCTCAGAGCGCAGTTTCTCCCTTAAAAAAGCCTTCCGCACGGGCCCGTTCTGGATTCTGTGTATTGCGGAGTTTACCATCTTTTTTTGTCTGCTGACCATGATTGTACACATCGTGCCGCACGCAACCGATCTGGGACTACCCCCGGGGACCGCCGCAGGTGTCCTCGCCACCATTGGCGGCGTCAGCATGGTGGGCCGGATTTCGATGGGCACTGCCAACGACAAAATTGGCGGGAAGCGCTCGCTGATTATTTGTTTTATCATTTTGCTCTGCGGTTTGTGCTGGCTGCAGATTGCCGGAAGGGCCTGGATGCTTTTTCTCTTTGCCGCCGTTTACGGTTTCAGTCACGGCGGTTTTTTCACCGTCATGTCGCCCACAGTGGCGGAGCTGTTCGGCACCGGTTCACACGGACTGCTCTTCGGGGTCATTCTGTTCAGCGGCACGATCGGCGGTGCGGTCGGCCCGGTGCTGGCCGGTCGCATGTTTGACGTCAGCGGCAGCTATCAGACCGTTTTTTGGGTGCTCATTGGGCTGGCCGTAAGCGGTCTCATACTGGTCACATGGCTCAGGTCGCCACAGTTAGCCGACAGTGGGACATAGGGCATCGCGATTTTTCCTCCTGTTAACTTTATTTCCCGGCCGGATCAACCATCCAATTGATCGTATTCCCGCCGCACCAATTCTTTCCCGTATTGTCTCCGGATACACTATATGTAGTATAATTTAATTGACAATAATCTAGATATTGTTGTATATTAAATAAATTCGAGTGACTGTGGGGATACTTTCTTACACTTAAAGTGAGCGTCTCAAATTTTTAAAACCAATCATGCGGGTGAATTAATCATATGAGTTACATTTCCTGTCCGAAAAGCAAGGCGAATAACAAAAAGCACATCGCCATCTGCAAGCAGTGTTCGCATCGCAAACTCTGTGCATCATACCTGAATTATCGCCAACCGGCATTACCCTTGAAAAGATAAAGGGGGTCATGATGACAAACGAGATGTTAGTTGAGGCGAAAGAAAAACTTTACAATGACTTGCGGGATGAGCCCTGCGTCGTATGCGGGGACCCCTACATGTACGTTTTGGGCAGTTATACGCCGGAAGAACCGTCGGCCTTCTCGAAAGGGGAAGATAAAGCGCCTGTTCTTTACTATACGCTGTGTCAGCAATGCTTTAACAATGGTCGCATTCCCACCGCCCGCATAGAAGCCGTTTATCGCAGTAAATTCGGTAAAATCGCTGCCTGAAAAACGCTTGATATTTTTAAATCGATCAAAGAAAAAAAGCCTCGCCTGTCTTTTAGCAGCCTGAAAACCGGTGTGCCCGGCTGTACCCTGTTAAATTCTCCCAAAAAGGTAAGCGCCGCAAACCTGTCCGCCAATCTTGAGCGAGGATTTAACTGAGGTGGCAAATTAAAATTCCGTAATCCGCAATCCGCAATTAAATAACCCTGAACCTTTCCCCGATTACGGCGCCAGAAGTACCTGATCCGCAAATCGTTCTGCCAGTGAAGATGTAAGGGCATCAACGGCCTTTTGGTCGGTAAACTCTACCATCAGCTCGCCGTTGTCGCCCAGCACCAGCTTGCCGTGGGCCTCGACGGTCTCGAGAACCTCGGACGGTTCGACCGTCCACCAGCCGCGCGTGCGCATGAGCAGCTCCGGTCCCTTGAGCTTGCGGGGGGTGACCAGATCGATGGTGCGGAAGCGGGCGGCCCATCCGATTTGGGCCGGTGATTTTAAAACAGGGCTGACCGGATCGTGATATATGCGGCAGCGGCCGAACAGGCGGTATCGGATCATGTAAAAACCTCATTGACCAGTTTCCGTATCTGCCCCGCCGCCGGCAACAAATCGTCCGGGATTTCGACGCCCGCCGATGCGATGACCTTTGCCAGGCAATGGGCATAGACAACCGGGGCCGCTTCTTCACGCAGGTTCATGTCCGTCTGATGGGCAAGGTGCCAGGCCTTTTCAAATTTTGGAAGCGCGATTTCCAGCCATCCCCGGATCCGGTGGTCATACGGGGAGATGGCCAGCCCTTCTATGATTTGCACCAGAGACGTTTCCATTCCCTTGAAGACCTTTCTCAGCGCCTGCACCGCGGGATCTTTGCCCCATTCATCCATATCCATCTCTGCCAAGCTGTTCTCAAAAATTTGGCTCCCTGCCAGCACGTCGCGCCTCAGTCACACTAAATGTTTGGCGGCAGGGGGCAGGGCACCGACTGTTTGAGCCCGCAAAGAACCAAACCGTGTATCAATATTTTTTCTGTAACTGTGCTTTTATTTCACGCACAAGGCTGTTCATTTTCCAATCAATATTCAAGCCCACCGAACTCATGCCGCCGACCACGATGGAATAGGCCGCTTTTTCCTGAATGCCAAAGTCCTTGGCAATATCAAAAATGATTCCGGCTTCCGGTTTCGCCAATTTTCCGTCGGCGATGGCGATGTCAGCCAGACGCGAAAGAACAAAGGTTTTATGCCGGTCATCGCCTTTTTCCGAAATTTCTTTTACGGTCTTACGGATTAATTTATCGAGATTTTCGGTGTCTTGCATGACCTCATGGATAACGTCGCCGGGCTCATCGGCAAAATATTTATGCAATATCTGAATGATGACTTTAATTTCCTCGTCCATAATAACGGTTTCGGTCATGATGAGTTTGATACCGGCAGCCGTCACTAATTTCATAGCAGCTAAATCCAGCGGGCGGCGCGGATATCTTTTAATCCAGTTAACCCATTGATCCGTGCGATCTTCGAGGTCGTTCAATTCCTTTTCAGAAAAATCCGATTTGCCGTTTATGATCTGGGTAAAAATAGGCGACTCGGCGAACATCTGCATGACTTTCAGCCGCAGCGGCATCAGCGGGTGAGAGCGATAGTTAACCTCGAGCGCCTCGGGTTCCTCTTTGAGCGCATCTATTTGTTGCAGCAGTGAATCCACGTCTAAATTCAGATTTTTCCCGGTAAGGCCGTATGCTGTTTTCAACATGGCCCGTGCGGCGTTTTCAAAATCACCGCAGGCGATTAGCCCGATACGATCCGTGCTGATCTCGCATTTTTTGCGCCACCTTAAAAAAATATTTTCCCCCATACTGGGCAGCAGAGTGACGCCCTGGCTGGCCGGATTGGGATTTATTAAATAGTTCATGCGGTTGTGTTCGTACAAAAAATGGCCGAGTTCGTGTCCGAGAATAAATTGAATTTCCAGATCTTCCAAATCTTCCAGGGCCGCGGAGGTAATGCCGATAATAAAGAAATTTTTCCCTTCAGCCGGTTGAACATAAGCAAATGCGTTTATGCTGCTCGAGTTCAGGCAAAAAACTTCATATTCACCTTCCAGGCCGAGTTTTTGCTTTGTTTCCGAAATGATATTGAAGATGCGGGGTGAAATCGGCTGGCTCAGCAAAAAAGCGCCGTCTTTTAGCAGTTGATTCCGAAAATTGGACTCTTCCAGCTTTTGCCGTTCTTCTGAGGTGGAAATAATGCCTTCAAGATTGTAATCCTTGAACAGCAGTTCAACATCCTCCTTATCGCCTCTATACCTTATGCGGTGCAGATCCATACGGATATCTCCTTGTCAAGCAGTGCTGAATCTATAAAAATACGATGGCCTGACCAAAATTATTGCTTATGGGTTATATTTTTTTCAGCCGGAATGCAATAAATTTAATAGCTCTCCTAAGCCGATTTCTTCTTCGGAGCACCGATGTCGGGGGTTTTGTAGAAATAAAGACGAGCACATGCAGCTGTTCGCTATGAAGGACAAAAGGACGGGAACCCCGAACCCTGTTTGCCGCGGCGTCTTGTCTCGCGGCCTAGCTTACTGATGCGAAGGCGGAAGCTCGACAGAGCGAAGGCGGGAACGCTGAACCTTTGAACCCTATTTATTGCTCTTCGATGGTAAATTGCAGCCGGGCCGAACCGATCTGCATGATGTCGGAGACCTCCAGAAAGGTTGAGCTTCTAACAGGCTCATCATTGATTTTGGGTCGGGGCCGCCCGCCGATATAATTGAAGCAGAAGCCCTCAGGGGTTTTGCTGATGGTGGCTGAGGTTGGATCCATTAGCAGACCTTTGAGCACGACGTCGGATGTGGGGTCTGTTCCAATGGTCGTAATTTTGCGGGTGAGTCTAATCTGACCGCTCCCGCCGGCTAAATAGACCAGGGTAGCCACCGGTTCTGTTATATGGCTTTCAATGGGAGACTCGGAAGCAGAGGGTTCCACATCTCTGACCGTGCCGCGATTCTGGCTCTGGTCCCAGAATCTAACCACATTAATGCTTTTGGTGGGGTTGCTCTTTATCATCATCCTGCGGTGCTGCGTGGTATTCATCGCCTGGGTTTCATCAAAATCATCTGCATCATCCGCCGGCACCTGTTCTTTTGAATCGAATTTCAAGACCAGTGAATGCCCGCCGATGGTGATGACGTCCGCATCCTTTAACCAGTGCGAGTGCACAAGCTGCTCATTGACGAAAGAACCATTTTTGCTATGCAGGTCGGTTAGCGTGAGTCGGTCCCCCAGGAAGTCTAGCTTGGCGTGGTGCCCTGAAACAGCCGGGTCATCGATGACAATGTCATTGGTCTCCCGCCGGCCGATGGTCAAAGCAGTGCCCTTTTGAACTTGATATTCGGCGAGGGCGTTATTTTTTAGTTTCAGCGTTAGAGTCGGCATCTGTTTATGTCCGCAAAATTTGTTTTTGCAGTGCGAAATATTTAAATCGCTACTTTGTTTCATCGAACCCCTTCATCATATAAAAATTAGCGGTTTTCGTCAAGATTCGGGTTGCCCATAAGGCTTTTATGGTGTTGGTATAATTATATATATTTAATTGTGAGTCCGTAGTGATCGGCTCCTGGAACGCATCAACCCATTTTTAACCGATCCACGGTTTTATGACCTGGCGGGATGGTTTCCGCTTAAAACAGTTGAATTTTTACCTGCAGTGAAATTATAATCAATATTGTGGCGCGCGATTTGATTCAAACCATCTCAAATTAAACGAATTGACTTCGATAGGAAAATTTAAAATGAAATATTTATCCAAAAATTTAGCGGTCCATCCCGGATTTAAATCTGTCGTTTTGTCTGCTTTTTTGTGCCTCTTTGTCCTGGCAGGATGTGTCGGCCTGCCGGGCGGATCGATAAAGACGTATCCATCAGAATATCATACCACCGTTCAGGCCAGCAGTGACACATTGGAAGAATTAAATATACCGGTAACCGAAACCATAGCAGATGGCTTAAAAACCACCCTCAAAGCCCAGCGTCCGGATGGCACACCGGTTGTCGTCGAAGTGGTGCGGATCAGCCAGAATTCTACAGAAGTCTCTGTCAGAGCCGGTAGCGTGGGTTTTGGAGACAGGCGGGTTGCAACCCAGATCAATGATTTTATCCATGAGCGGCTGGATCCGAGCATAAAAGCTGCTTCCAGGCTCGGATTTACCGAAGAAAACCTTGATGACAGCGCCGATCAGCAAATTGCCGGTGCGGCGCCTGCCGCCGAAGCCGGTGATCAGTCCTGGAACCGCAGCCCGACAAAAGTCGCTGAGATGCTTAACGACTCGCTTTTCATCATTTTTTTCAGACAGAATTCAAACGAGCTTACAGATAAAGCCAAGGTAAAACTGGATCGGGTTGTTGAAATCATCCGCAATAACCCTGCTGCTGAAATTATCCTCAACGGCTATACCGATTCATACGGAGCCAAGTCCTATAATGAAATGATCGCTGAGGTGCGCGCCAGTATGGTCAAGTCCTATCTGGTGGGCAAAGGTATCCAGTCCGCTAAAATACAGACATTCGGTCACGGGGCACAAAAATTTATTGGTTCCAACAAAACGCTCGAGGGCAGACGGATGAACCGACGCGTGGAAATTGAGCTTTCCAATGTAAAAACACAATAGAAGCTGTCTCAAAAATCGCATATTTTTTGTTCCACCCCCGCAGTGCAAAGCAATCGGTTTTAAAACACCCAAATACCTATTTAACCACCCCGCACGCCATCCGGGCGCCGCCCCCGCCCAGCTTTTTGGGATTATCTGAGTAGTTGTCGCCTCCGGCATGAATCATAAGCGATCGGCCTTTGAGATCGGACAACTTAAGGCGGGGAGCAAGTACAGGATGACGGGCCTGACCCTTGGCGTCTACATAAAGGGCCGGCAAATCTCCGAGGTGGCCATTTCCATAGGGGCCTTCGTGTCTCCCGGCACCGGAAGGATCATTGTGACCGCCGGCAGCCAGTCCGGGTACCTTTTTACCGCCCTTTTGGCCAGGGCTGCAATCCGGATTTTGATGGACGTGGAATCCATGCAATCCAGGGGTGAGATTTTTTAAACCGGGCGTAAAAACTGTTCCATAGGGGCTTGCTGTTGCCTTAACCGTGCCGATCGAACTGCCGACACCCGCGCTATCGATCACTTGCATTGGAATGACCAGCTCTTGTGCTTGCACCGAGAAACCGGTAGTCAGTAAACTCAGAATAATAATTACCATCTTCTTCATGACGCATTCCTCCCTTTGTCATTTCCGGCTCAGCAATGGCCCTGAAGCCCATGTCAGACCGGTCAAGAGGTTAAAATAATGATT
The DNA here is from genome assembly GCA_947259495.1 of uncultured Desulfobacterales bacterium. Taxonomy (GTDB): domain Bacteria; phylum Desulfobacterota; class Desulfobacteria; order Desulfobacterales; family JAHEIW01; genus JAHEIW01. The sequence goes on from CAMYLV010000005.1 coordinate 27,780, forward strand.
TGCCCCAACATGTAATCTATTCTTCTTTTGCCAAACAGGATGTGTATCCTGGGTTTAGCCAAAATTTGGTTGCGGTGGTGAGCCTTGTCAATACTGCAAAAACCGGACTTCAAGCATGATTAATTGTAGCTGCAGCGAATGCGGGTCTTCAGCCGCCGTTTTTAGGATTTAACGAATCAACATATATAGAATGTCCCTCTATTTACTCTTTTTAAGAAAATGCTTGATTTTAGTTCTGATGGGGGTTATGATCAGGTTCGTCAATAAAGTCCCGCCACTAATTTGCGGGATAGTTTCGTTCTGAAGGAAGTATCTTTTTGCCATCTTGGCATCCTCCAGTTAGAGACGTTGATAATTTTGAAGAAAGGAGGATGTTTTCATGGCCAACGGAACTGTTAAATGGTTTAATGACCGTAAAGGATTTGGCTTCATTGAGCAGGAAGACGGACCGGATGTGTTTGTCCATCATTCCGCCATCAATGCGAGCGGTTTCAAATCTCTCAATGAAGGCGACCAGGTTACCTTTGATATCGAGCAGGGTCAAAAAGGTCCTGCCGCTGCCAATGTAACGGTAGTCTAGTTTTTTGTTGCTAAGTAAAAAAGGCATTCCTACCCATGGTGGGGGAATGCCTTTTCTTTTTCGAGTAGTTATATAGTGGTTGTCAAAAAAACGTTCTGCAATTCCAAGGAAGTCCGCAATTTAAAAGAGAACCTCATAAAAAAATCGCAGGTCCCGGATTGGAAAAGATAATTCGGCCCCACCCAGCAAATTCACGATAATCTGCCAGAGGCCGAATGTCCTCAATATCCGCCTTCCCAATGAATGGTTTTCGAGCGCCTGTAAGCCGGGTGATTTTTAAGGCTTGTTAAGTTTAATGATCCTTTTCTGAGTTCTAATTTTGCCGTGTACGTCTTCGATTTCTTCTTCGATGATCACCCGGTCTTTTAAGATCCGGCTGATCCTGTCGGCGTTCGTGCCGATATAGGTGCCTTCGCGGATAACATGCCCTTTGCCGGAGGCGTCTTCAACCAGGGCTTTGTTTCCGTTTTTGGAAAGCATCACGCCCACCAGCTTTAGCTGACTCGAGTCCAGTGCCTCAAGCGGGGTGCGGGGTTTTGATTTCTGCTTGACGGCCCGCGCGGGTTTGCTCCCTAAGGCCGGCTCAAACGGGTCTGTCGACCAGCCCGCATGCATCGAAAAGGAACTGACGGCGGATGGATCTTCTTGAGAATGCGCGCTTGATAATCCGGCCCACTTTTTCCTGGCAGCCGGGTCATTGGATACCTTATTTGAAATGGACTGGGACCCTTCAGCGAGCGCTGTCTTTTTGACGGTGAAATTAAGGTCGTCCAACACGTCGAGTCTGGAAATAATGAGCATAAAACACACAACTGCCACAGGCGCTGCAATGATTCTTAGCGTCATAAAGGTGCCGCCCACTATTTTTTCGATTAAGGAGGATTGCGGGGGGCGGCTAACGGCATCCGACAGCGCGGGCAAAACCTCTGGGGGTAGCGTGGCCTGCGCCTGAGATTCGATTTCGGCAGTACGGGCATAAAGGACCAGCTCCATGCAGGCGCGGCAGTTCCCGAGGTGATCCTCCATTGTTTGTTGCACATCCGGTGCCAGTACTTCGAATGCATAGGCGATGGCTTGTTCGGAGAACGGGCACTCGTCAAGCGCCTTTTCATGGTCGCCGGCATACCCCTGCCGCAAAGAGTCCATTAATTGTGCTGAAGTTTCTGCCTTATCAAAATGTTTTCCAATCATCTGTATTCCTGTCCCGCTGATCGTTCAACATACCAGCGATCTCATTTTCATTTGTAATCGGCACCGCTTTCCGTCAAATACGGTATGGCCATATGCCCAAAAGCGCAATTTGGCTTATGTACAATTATATCGGCAGATTAAGGGTCTAACTTGAGCAGGGAAAAAGAATAGTGAGCGATGCGAACGCACCTTTATAGGGGTTGTCAAAAAAACGTCCCGTTATTCCATAGTTTTTTCTACAACCACTTATGCAACACTTCCGTATTCCGGAACTTTATTATGGAAAACGGTATAAAAGCTAATGGAGGGTATGAACATGCTGGGGGGCAACGCGGGATGGTCTTGTTTTATGCAATTTTCTGAGCCGGGTTTATTTTCTAAACACCTGAAAAAACTAAAGTAATTTTTTCTTTAGGCCGATGATACAGATAAGAGGCGATGTTCCGGATAAATTTATCGCGCCAGGGAGACCAGCATGCCTGTTTATCAATTTATCTGTAAAAAGCACGGCGGGTTTGAGAGAATAACCATTAGAGCCGAATGGGACGACATCCGCTGCCCCAAATGTGGTGCAAAGTCTAAAGTGGATAAAAAATGCAATTTAGAATATGAATTTTTTATAAAAAAATTTCTAAAACAAGCGCTCAATTATCTGCAATAGATCCACTGATATTCCCAAAAATAGAAAGATGCTTTTATGAAAAAAATGATGACATCTTTTGTTCTTGCATTGTTCTTTGGCGGCGCTGCGCTCTTCGCCTGTACGAATAATAATGAAGCAGAAGCAGACCCAAAAAAGGAATGATTGAAGAAATGACGGATAAAGCCGCCAAAGAAATGGTGGACCGGATTCTTACGCCACTTGACAAAGCACGTTCCGCCGCTGATCAGGAAGAAGATAGATGATATGAATGAATCCTTAAAAGAAAAGCAATAATAAGATTCGCTGCCGCATGGCCGCCCGGCAACTTTGAAGCCTTGAACTCTTTATTTTTTGAGCTTAAATATATCGAATGCTTTTTTTATGGCGGAGGCTGGTCCGATGAAAATTACGCGATCATCAATCTCGATCTTTGTATTGCCGCGCGGAACCACAAATTGGCCATCCCTGATTATCGCGGCTACCAGGCAACCCTTTGGTATATCAATATCCCGGATGAACTCTCCTTTTACAATCGCATTTTCAGGTACGCTCACTTCCAAAAGGCTTGCTGCTCCGATTCCAAATTCGAAAAGTTGCGCTAAAACGGGGTTGTCGAGAATGTTTTCAACCATAGCTGCCGTCGCCCAGGGTGCGTTTACCACCACGACTTTGTTTTGCTCAAGGAGATGTGTGTATTCATGGTTCTGTACAATTGCGATGACTTTTTCAAGATTTAGCTGTCTGGCCTGGAGGGCCGCAATTACATTCCGGCCATCATCTTCAAAGGCAGCAATAACAACATCAATATTATCGATGCCTACCTGTCCGAGTAATTCCTTCTTCGTGCCGTCTCCCTGGTAAATGGGAACATTGTAGCGTTGCTCAAGTTCCTTACATAGTGACTCGTTTTCTTCAATGAAGGTTACCTGATGTTCCGCCGAGCGAAACATCAGGTGATACTCATCTTTTGCCAGGAGTCGATCAGCGATATTTTGGCCCTGTTTTGCTCCACTTATGATAAGTACTCGCATACGCATTCTCCTTAATTTATAAATAAACAATTTCAAGGATTTTACATAAACTTTTGCCAGTTTGGAAACTTCAGCGCGGTTATCGGAATTGAAAAAATATACTGCGCTTCCAACCAGGGTCAGTATCCCGCCAAGAACGAAACTTCTGAATTCTAATGCCGGAACGAACATCCAGGTCGTAATAATGCCCAGAATAGGTATCCAAGGGAAAAATAGGGTTTGAAATGGGCGTCTCAAATTCGGCATTTTTTTGCGCAAAGGAATCACCGCATAGTTAATTATCCCGAGTCCCATCAGGTAGCCGAAATCGCTCAAAGAAGCCACAAATTTCACGATGCCGGAGGAGCTGAAGACAATCACAATCAGGGCGCAAATAAAAAGCGCGATATGTGGCGTTTGGAATTTCGGATGCAACTTAGAGAAAAAGTAGGGAAAATGTTTATCGCGGCCCAATGCGTATAAAATGCGGGCGCTGGCGCCCAATGTCACACTGAATGCGGAAAGACTCGCCATTATCGTCGCGAGGACTCCGGCCCAACGTCCCCAGGGACCGAGAAGCCGCTCAGCGGCGAAAATGAACGGAATGTCGCTCTGGGCAAGCTCGGTATAATTGACGGTGCCCATCATTACGCCGACCACGAAAACGTAAATTACTGTACTCACACCCAATGTGATCAAAATAGCTCTTGGAATGTTTTTTCCCGGTTGAATGATCTCTTCAGCCGCATTCGAAATAAGTTCGAAACCGACATAGGAGATATAGATGAGGGCCATCGCCGGAACGAAGGGGCCCCATCCCATTGGCGCTAAAGGCTTCAGATTACGCGGCTCAATATCAGTAAAACCGAGTGCAGCAACTCCGACCAGAACCGCCAACTCCACCAGATTCATTACGGTAATAACGATAATTGCTTCCCTCATTCCCATGAAGTTGACGATGGTGAATACGGCTGTAGTGAGCAGGGTGAGGAGGGCAATGCTGGCTTCCGGTAAAAAGTAGGCTCGGATCGTCAGGGCAAAGATAAGGGCGTACATCGAACAGGCGAGCGTGTTGCCGATCCAGAAGAACCAACCGGTAAAAAAAGCCACGGGTCTGTTGAGTGTTCTGTTGGTAAAAGAATATCCGCCACCGGCTAACGGTATGGCTGCACTGAGCTCGCTGTAATTTAAGGCGGTAAATAGGGTTAAAAAACCCATCGCCAAATAGACGAGAACGCCAAGCGGCCCGATCATATGCGCCAGTTCGCCCGGCAGGGCAAAAATCCCCGGCCCCATCGTGGCGCCAATGCCGATCATTACCGCCATGAACAAGCCCATATTTCGTCTGAAACCTATTTCTGCCGCCATAAACGGTTGCTCCCATCCTCGCGTATGTTATCCGCGCGGGCTGATCTTAAAACTCTGTCACAGAAAGCGTTCGTCAAAGTCATCTGCCTGGCGATGAACTGATCATGAAGCCATTTACCAGATTTATCTGACGACATTCAAGCAAAAACCTAAAATGACCTCCATATTTTCCGCGCGAAATCACGCCGGAGACTCAACACGCTCTGTTGCAGTCTGGAACCTGCTTTTTCGGAAAAATAGAATCTGCGAAAACCGGGATACAGAAACATCTGAAAGGAGGCATATTTTGATGGAAGGGATCTGGGGGGTTGGGTCACGGGAACTATTTGAAATCAGACAAAATAGCTAAGAACACGCCTATATTTTTGAACGTATTCAATTGCAGATAGCTCGCATTGAATAATTCCGCTCCCTAGATCAATTCTTTATTTTGCGGTTTGGATAGCAATGTCCTCAGCACATCCTCTTTGCCGACAACTCCAACAACCTTGTCGCCCTTCATGACGGGCAGCGTGTGATATTTGTTGTCGACCATTAATTTGGCGACATCTTCGATATCGGTTTCCGGGCTGACGGTTACCGGGTTGGCTGTCATTGCTTGTTTCACCGTTAAGGCCGCAATTTTTTCCACCTCTTTGTCGATCCGTTTTATGGATGTTAACGGTATAAAACTCTCAAGCAAAGTGAACACGGACGGAATGGGAATGCTCTTTTGCTGGGCGACAAGATCGCTCTGGCAGAGAATACCTACCAGTTTGCCGAACGCATCGACTACAGGCAGCCCGTTAATCCGCTTTTCCAAAAGAATTTTAGCGGCATTTGCAATCTCCGTTTCAGGGGAAACCGTAATGATCTCCGTTGTCATGATATCTTTTGCTTTAAGCATGGCGACATTTCACCCCTTTCATTGATTCTCAGAAGTAAAGCATATTTATGCACCCCTGACAACTGTGGGTGCATATTATAATATTCCAGCGTACCGTGTGGGTCTGCCTGCTCCGTGGAATGCGATTTTGCGGCCCTCCTTCAGGAGAATTACACTGGGGTGGCTAATTTTAATTCTGTAATCCGCTTGACTAATCCTTGGCAAAAGATTCGAGAACCTTTCGTTGCCAGGTTTCGTTATAGCCGTCCGCTTCGACAGTGCCGTTTGTTCGTTGCCTCTGGGCAAAGCTGATGCGGACAAAATCCCTGAATCGTTTCTCGACCTTTCTGCGGAGTGGCTCGCACAGCTGATCGTACATGTCGTCGTCGACATCGCTGAAGTCAAAAAAGATCGCCAGGTTGTTGACGATGCTTAGCAAGGTGTTCGCCGGCACATCCTGGGTTTGAACCATCGTCATCAGCTGGTTGGCCACGTCCACCAGACCGTAGCGGATGACTTTTTTAATGTGCTGCAGCTGATCGGCTGTCCAGAACATGCGGTTGCGGTCCATGCTCAGCTCGCATTTATCCTGTCCCATCAAATTGATTCTGGTGACGACATGCTGCCGGGCGCCTTCGGGGAGCAGGGTCGCGATCTGGGTGACGAAAATACCGTCCTGGAACACCGAAACCCCGCCGCTGGCAGTTTCCAGGGCATGGATATGGTCGCCAAGATTCTTTGTGCCCAGGCGCACGTATCCCTCGGAGTCTTGAAAATTCAGGGGTGCCAGGAAAACCGGGCCGGCGCTTTTAGCGGTATCGTAGGCCAGCTGCTCCTGGCCGATGGTTAGCGTGTTGCCCCGCTCGTCTTTGAGCCGGACCGGGATTTTCAGGAAACGGATATTGGTCTTGAGATAACCGGCAAATTCCAGGCTGCGGCAGTATTTTATTTTCGACGCTTTCAGATACAGGGTCACCTCGGTGCCCACCGGGAAATCTTCTTCTAAAACCCTGACGTCGAAATAATCCCTCAGGCCACTGATGGTGATCATCAGCCCCGGAAACGCTTCTTTGCGCGTTTTGATGACGATCTTTTCGGCCACCAGAAAGCTGGAAAGAAATCCGATGCCGAACTGGCTGATAAAACCGAAGTCAATTCGCGGGTTCCGATTGATGTCTCTGATCTCGTTGGATTGGTAAAAGGAGATGCCGATGGCCAGAAAATACTTTTCGATCCACTGGCGGGTCATTCCGATACCGTTGTCGCGCATCTTGATGATACTGATGTCGTCGCTGAATTCAATCGAAATGGCTGGCGAATAGTATTTATCGAACAGCTTGCGGTAGTTGCAGGCATCCACGCGCGCCTGTCCGAATACAGCCGGTTGCCCATGAACAGTTGCAGACCGGCGGAGGAATCGACGGTAAACTTCAGATCAATCGGTGTGTATCCCTGCGGCTCGATTTCATAGATCACTTCGGAATATAAAAAGCGCGGGCGCACCTGCTGGTTAATGGTTTCTAGCAGGTGCTGCACGCTGCGTTCATGATGTTTCAGGGCCCTGTGGATTTCAGGATCGGTACACTGGATTCTGAGTCGAATCGTGCCGTTTAAATACGGGTGGGGCCCGATATCGTAAACGCTGAAATAGTCTTCCAGGCGGTCCTCCGCAAAGCGGTCTTTTGTCGGCAAATGGTCATATATTTGCGAAAGGGTCGTCGCGGAATTTGGATTCAGTGCCCGGCCCAGTCGGAGGCATGCGGCCAGCAGCGGAACGTTCACCGCCGCACCATCTATTACGGCCGCTTTTGATTCGGCTGCCGAAGGATCGGCGCCGTCATGGTTTCCCGCCTGCAGGCAGACCCGGGTAATGATGTCGGCCAGGGTCGCGTCGGCAATACCCAGGGCCTGCCAGTTCGTCCGGATCAGTTCACCGGACCGGGTATAAAGGGACTCGCTCAAGGAGGCCTTCGCCAGCCCAGCACCATCCGTCAGGCCGATGTCGCCCAAATAGGCAGACGCATAAAGGATAAACAGTTGCCGTGGCTGCATGCCCAATATTTGCGTTTGTTCATCATCCAGCAGCCAATTCTCAAAGCAGTCTATCATGCGGTTCCCCTGATCGATTAAATCGACCGGATCTCGGGCATTCCAGGGAAGCCGGGCATCGGGCAGCTTTCCCACCGCTGACCGGATGGCGGTCAGGTCCGCTATCAATTCGGTGTCGAGTTTATTCGATATGGCATTCATCCGCATTCATCCTAACTTACAGGGCGGGCATAGTGTATAAACAGCTTATCTTTTAATGCTTAACTCTCAAGATGTGCACAAATTTTAAAGTTGCAAGATCCACCCAATGGTTACATAGCGGCTGAACAGCGCAAATTATCGAAGATAGAATTCCACCGGGGCGCCCTGTGTCTTGTCACTATTTAACCAATCTTTGGGATAGTTGACGTTATAAATTTTGATCGTATCTTTTTATTAAATACTTACCTGCACTGACTTGCCTGAATCACAGGCAAAGGAGGCAAAGATGCGGCTTAAAGGAAAAACTGCTGGTATTCTCGTCGGTCCCGGATACGAGGATCTTGAATTTTGGGTGCCCTACATGCGCATCAAGGAAGAGGGCGCAGAAGTCATAGTGATTGCAACCAGGGGCGGTGAAACCTATACCAGCAAAAGCGGCGGGCTGACCGTCGAAAGCCAAGTGGCTGCCAACGAGATCGGCGCCGATCAGCTGGACGCATTGCTGGTGCCGGGCGGATGGGCTCCGGACAAGCTGCGGCGGGATCCAAATATTCTGCAGCTGGTCCGGGAGATGAATGCCCAGGACAAAATCCTCGGATTCATCTGTCACGCCGGTTGGGTTGCGGTAAGTGCTGGAATCTGTAAAGGCAAACGGGCAACCGGCAGCACCGGTATCAAAGATGATCTGGAAAACGCGGGTGCCATCTGGGTAGACCAACCTGCCTTCCGAGAGGGAAACATGGTGTGGGGACGTGTGGTGGCAGACATTCCGGATTACTGCCGGGAACTGATCTCCGCGCTGCAATGAACCGCATCCGTCTGGCAGTCGGTGAGAAAGTTATAATTTCATGGACGTCCCTCTTTTTACACGTAGCGCTTAATCCGGGACTATTTTATATACCTTGTCGTTTTCTCTTACTTTTTCAGATACCTTTATGCCCACGCTATCACCCTTATTTACCTTTGTTACAGATTTGTGCTCGATCTGCATTGAGTTTACCCTGGATTCACAATCTGTCGTGTGCCCCAAAAAATGGAGTGTATCGCCCACTGACACTGTTCCGTCCGTTATCTCAACCGCAGCGACTGATATTTTGCTAAAGTAATTGGAAACAAATCCGATTTTTTCCTCTTCCATACCGAAACCCTCGCTGTTTAATGTCTTCAATTTACTCTTAATGATGATGACGTAATAGTCCCGGTTTGCTCTTATCAAGTTCAGAGGAGCATCATTTCGAAATCTGGAGGCTTATCGGCTGCTATTGGATGCGTAAGTGAGCATGTCTCTTGCGAGTCAGAATTAGAAGTCTCTTTAACTGCTCAAGGTACTGCGCGTGAGGGTAGTGGTCAGTTCAGAATGGACACTCGGCCAAGTTTGAACTATGTTAATCTTGAAAAACTACCGTCCGTACCTTATGCTCAAATGGCTGACCGCTTTGCCCAGCGCCCTTCTTAGTTCCTTGCCCTTGCCTTCATGGGAAAGGAATTGATTGATTACCTCTTTTTCCAGATCTGCGCTGCCCGACTTTCCATCTTTGAGTAGGGTCACCCTATAGAAGTTCTTTTTTTTGCCCGGCTCTACCGCAACTACCTGGACATTTTTATCTAGCTTCTGGACTTCTTTACGCAAAGTCTCTTCAATCAGGTCAATAGTTATTTCAGGCATCTTTTAAATCCCTTTGCTGAAAAAATCTGTTTTTGGCTCTGACAACCGCAAACCTTTAAAAATAGCTTTTTCAATGATTATTTATCAAAAGGATCCTTTTAGAGTCAATAGGATTTGCACTCGAAGGTGTGAGGCAGGCAAGGGTCAATTTTATAAGTCAACCCTGGCAAACTGGTAACGGGCCACCGGCCAACAAATATAAACATATTAATTATCGAAACTTTTAGATTTTGGCGCGATGTCACGGCATTTTTGATCAAGCTGGTGGTTGATGCGAGTTATCATTGATTCTGAAAGCAGTCGCGGTTTTATGTGTTCAAACAGAGATGAAAATTGTTTGGGATTGACCACGGAAATCCCCTCTGAGGAAGACCGTTTTACAAACCATCCCGGTAAAGCGACGATTGCTCTGGCAGCTATGGGTTCCCCGATGGCGTTGCCCAGCCAGTTTGAAAGCCAGGTTGCCTGTCGTTTGGCCTGATCAATAGTTTTAAAATCGTCGCCCTTTGGAAAATATAACGTCCTGCCGTCATATTCCACGGTTGCATCTTCGATGCGATTCTTAGTCGTTGGTTTTGACCGCGCCTTTGTTTCAACCGCAAACACACCTTTTGCTCCCACAACGATGTGATCGATATTAAACTTATCAGCGGGGAAATCATGGTAAACGTAAAAGCCGTGCCGCATAAGCTGGTCAAGCTCTTGTCCTACCGCAAGCTCACCTTCGTAGCCCAGTCGGATCAAACGTCTTTTATCGAGTAGCTTAATTAGTTTGTAACTAGAGAAAAGAAAAAATCCCATCCCAAAGCATGCTGCAGCCCCGGTGCGAAGATCAGTTTTCGGTGAGATTCCAAAATACGATATGGATATGTGAAGCGAGTAAATAGCTAATGGCACTAACGTGGCAGATAATAAATAAACCATCAGATCCTCATTGATGGCATCCAATTTAGCAAGCAGGGATTGCCCCGGGCTCCTCAGAAAGTCCCGGGTGAAAGGAGATCGGAGTCGTTTTTGTTTTTGGTAAAAGCGGAACAGATATAAAATTCCGATTATTACAAAAATGGGTCCGATGACGGATAAAATTAAGATCGAAAGCTGCACGCTTATTTTCTCCTAATTCTTTATATATCGGTATTTTTTAGAAAAACTTGAGAAGGGCCAAACAAATGAAATCGAATTAATCATGGAAAAGGTCTGAAACCCAATAACGGGTTCGTGGGTGGAATCCGTCTTTCAGCTGGCTAGAAAGTTATAATTTCATGGACGTCCCTTTAAGCACGAAACAAGTCGTTTTGCTAAATCGTCGATATGCCGCTCATCCGTTCCGCAGCATCCCCCGAGAATCTTCATGCCCAATTCACCATGAAGGCTGGCTACCGATTTGCCAAAAGTTTGAGGGTCTTCTTCAACCAGTTCTTCGCTATTGTCGAGCGCTTCAGGCTCAAGTGCCGCCGTATTGGCAAAAAGTCCTGCTATTCGTTTTCTGACAGTGGAAGACGAATTGGTATCGTGCATGATGGCAGTTCTAAAAATAGAGGCATGCGTGCAATTGGCCATAAAGGCTATGGGCTTTGGATTGACATTGGTATCGATTATGGAAATGGCATCTTTCAAAGGTGTACCATCAAGCAGCGTGCCTTCAGAGCGGATCACAAAACTAATAATGTATGGTTTTCCGGTGGCGGCAAGGGCTGTTGCTAAGCCGGTTGCCTCGCTGAGTGCCGGTAAAGTGGCGGCAAGAAGGAAGTCCACGCCTGCTTCTGCGAGTCTATTCGCTTGCCATGAGTGAAACTGGTGTGCATCGTTTGATGTAAGGGCTTCTGCCTGATTATATGCGTCTCCGCGGCAACTCAACAAACCACAGACGACAATTTTATGGGCATATTCGCCATAGCTTTTCCGTATTCCATCAAGAAAGCGGAAATTGTCACCGTTCACATCCGTTTTTTCATAACCCGCTTTTTTAATGCGTTCTCGGCTTGCCCGCCAGGTTGGGGTAGAAAGGAGCAGGGGTAGATTATATTTGAGGCCAATACCAAGATATTGTCGATAGATTCCAGAAAGCGCAGTACGCTTGTCCTTATCAAATATAAACGCCGAATTAACGATATGGGTATCAAGGTCGAATTCGCTGTTCCGGCGCAGGCGCTCAATTACGGCGCCTTCAGCAAGGATGCATTGAGATTTCTCGAAGAATTCTGGAAAGGCTAAATGTTTCATCATGCTACCTCCAAAACGCTGACAAACCTAAAGAGGGTGAAAGCTTGAATATAATCTAATTCTTTGTATTTTGATATGCAACTGAAGATCTTGTTTCATTTCGTTTTTCGCAAACCACGTTCTGCCATTACCGCAATGAGAGGTAAATAAATACGTATTGTCCCTCGTTGATGTCAATAGTTAGATCGCCACCTCTTGATTCCGCATTTACAATCCATGCTGGCTTATCACCCGGGCCAGATTCTAAATTCGGATACGATTCGCCGGACTCAGTCCTGGTTTTTACTATTTAACTAATGAACAATTTAACGTTTAACCAGTCCCCTGTATGGGTTGGCGTATCGAACCTATCAACGGCTTTTAGCATGTGGCTAATTAAAATTCAGCAATCCGCAATCTTGCCTCTCTTGCCATCCGGTAGCTATGCCTTATTATTTTAACAGGGAGAAGTGTAATGCTCGATCTTATAGTTAATTCGATTGGAGTTGTCGCCGCGGTAGTACTTGTATGGTGGCCGGTTCGGGCCTATGTGCTTAAGACTCAAGATAACAGTGAAATCGATTCGATTACGGTGGAAAATTATCTTCAAAAGATTACGCAGGCGACCGGCATCAGCGTATATGATACATTCCGCAAATCAACAGAGGAATGGAGTGTTTCCGCCGATAGAATTGAAAAGGATTTTAAAAGATATTTGTCTTCCCAGAGCGTACCCTATTATGTTAAAGACTTTGTCAGAAAAAGCCAAAAGCCTATCGATGAATTTTATAGGGGCAAAGGCACTTCGCTCACAGATAAAAGACTGTGGCTTTTTTATTCTGTTCTCGTGCTGCTGTTCTGGGGTGGGGCTGTCTTTGTGAGTCTCTATGTCTTTCCGTATATCTGGCCCGAGGAGTTCCGGGCAACGATTCATATTGGGCCGCCCTAACATTCTGATATCTAAAAAAAAGAGGCCAAATTTTAGGGTCTTGTTCTCTTAAAGCGCCCTTCAATGGGCGACCCCATTCAACCATTTATCTTGCAATCATCCCCTTTCATGCGCTGAATTTTTTTAAGACTTGAGGATTTTTAGTTTAGCGGTGATCAGCTGATCGTGGGTCAGGCGCAGCAAGTTTTGCAGTTTGCCCATCAGGTAGTGCTCGTGTTCGCCCATTTTCCCGTCAACATAGACGATGCGCCAAAGGGTTTCGATAATTTCAATTTTCTCTTCATTTGAGTAATTCTCGTTGATGAGTTTAGCAAATTGCCAGAGATCCACGCTTTTTTCCAGCTCTTTTTCAGCCTCTGCGATCAGGGCGTCGGCGTGTTCCTGGGATAAACCGTATTTTTCTTTTAAAATTGAAAGAATTGTTTCCATCTCCGCATCAGTAAATTTTTCATCGATGCGCGCTATCTCCACGAACAGAGCACAGGTTGCAACTCGTATGTCGTGCTCAGTAATTTGGTTTACGTCTTTAGAAACTTCGGCCGTTGACTTGTCAAAGAATCGTTTGATGATGTCAAGCATTCCGCAACCTTTTTGATTTGGTTCTTGAATTTAGATAAAATGCCTTGGCGCCTACTTTTTACTCTGGCCACCTCTTGGTTTAGATTACCAGACCATATATTCAAAAGCTGACTAACAAATAATTTCTATTAAAGTCAAGGGGTTTTGAAGGCATAAGATTGAACTCGAAGGCGTCAGACACCAAGGATTTCCCGAATATACACCAGGCGGAGCCGAGCGATGAGGATGCGGCTGTGTACCAGTCTAATCCGGCAACCCTATTCTGCAGGTATCAACATCCTTTCGATCACAGTGGATTTTTCCTGATACCCAATACCTGATACCCAATACCCAATATCTAATACCTAGTTTTTTAAATGTCAGTATATCACGGATGTCCCCATTGTTCCCCGCTATTGAATAACGCCGTCCTTTTTAAATCCAAAATGTTTTAAAAAGTATACAGGATTTATACTTTTTCCTACATAACTCAAAGCAACTGACGAATCATATATTCAGTAAGTATCTGTATTTCCACAGCATCATCGTTTTTCTGCCTAATCTACTGATATTGCATAATTTTTGCTTTATTCCTAATTGCTGATAAAGCAAGAGGCTTTTTAAAGATTAAAACGGATAAGAATACTTCCTCAAAATTTAACCTCCGCAGAATTTTCCTGAAATACTTTTAAAAAGATAGAAACATATCCATGGGTGTTTTGATCAGTTTATAACCTTTATGTAGCTTAAAATTGCAATTCAACAGAATAAGGAGTTTTAGCAAATATGAATTCACGTAAAACGAAAGGAGACATCATGTTAAAAAAAGGTAGAAAACCAGAAGATGTCACAGGCTATGCTTATGACACGGTTCCGGAACAGACAACGCCAAAACCGACACCGCCCATACCGTCCGCAGAAACGAGGGCTGAACATACCACAGTTGGGAAAAATATTTCCATTGAAGGCAGCATTCGTGGCAATGACCATCTCGTTATCGATGGTTCCATGAAAGGTAACATCGAGATAGCCAAGCATAATTTTACGGTGGGTCCAAACGGACGGGTTGAAGGCGAGATCAATGCCCAGAATGTAAAGATCAGTGGCCAAATGATTGGAAATATCAAGACACAAGGCAAGGTCGAAATTACCAAAGAGGCCGATTTTATGGGTGATATCAGGGCAAAAGGCATCTCGGTGGAAGATGGTGCCTACTTTAAGGGATCAATCGAGCTTGTTCAGGAGCCGCACAGAAAGACAACATTGGCCGAAAAAGCGACACCCATCGCAGTCCCACAACCCGTAAATAAGCCCAATACTCAAACGGCCAAAGAGGTTGTTAAGGAGAATTGATTTTTGGCGACCCCAACGGTACCCGTTTATGATTATTCACATGCTGAACCATCGCTTGCAGACTATACCAGCATGATGCTTAAAATGTATTTTGAAAATCAATGGGCACCATCGCAAACACATTCCTTTATCATGCAGGATGGCTATCAGATAACATTTCGTCTTCAGGATCACTTAGATCTGCCCCGGTATTACCACAGTAACAGAATTATGACAGCCATATTGTCAGAATTTCGAACAGTCAAGTCATTCATCTATCGCAATGGTGTCAGGGATTTTTTATGCAAAAGTGATTAGGGTATCCTTTTTAAATTTTCATAAGTCCCAGAATTGGTTTTGAAACAGTATTAAAAATATCAGACCCCGAGGATTTTGCGAATCTTCCTAAGCCGGTCACGAGCGATGGAAATTCGGCGGTTGACGGTAGGGTCGCGGTGAAGGTCGTAGTCGCGGGATTTGCGTGGGGAGAGAGAGCGGAAGCGGTTAAAATTGACAATCATGAGTTGTCCTCCTGAGGTCATGAACCGTCCTTCTGCGTCATGAGCTGGAACATCCTTTTTTGCCTTAAGCCTGACGTCTATATATTTATACGGTTATGCAGAAAGCCGAAGTTAGTCTCTTTCAACCCCGAAGGGCACGAAGGACCCAAAGAGGGGGAGTCAATTTATTCAGCCTGCCTTTGTGATCTTCGTGGTGAGATCACTATCGGACATAAACGACTGGAACTTTCCTGGTAACCACGTATATTTATGGCCGTCCCTCTTTTCCCCTGGCCAAAAACAAAACCAATTTGACTCAAAGCAAATAATCTGAGATTTATATAAGAATCAGCGTCACTGCGCTCCAATACCTGGCCGCTTTGCTCCAGATCAGGTGGCCGACTTCAAGCGGAACAAGCGGCCGACCTCCTCCGGATTAGGTGACCGAAATCACCGGAATAGGCACCTACAAAGAGCTTTTATACCGCTTTCCATAATAGTGTTCTGATATGCGGAAGTGGGGCATAAGTGGTTGTAGAAAAAAACGTTCGAATATCGGAACGTTTTTTTGACAACCACTATAATGGCAAGCTCCTTTCAGGTAGATGCCTTAGCCCGGCTGATGATAAGAAAAGGCCGCATCACAAAAAATGAATTTTTCGATATGCTAGAAGAGGTACAGGCGGAATATAAGGCTAAAAGCAATGATTAAAAAGATTATATCTGGCGGTCAGCCTGGAGTTGAGCAAGCTGCTTTGGATGCGGCGATCAAACTTGACATTCCACATGCAGGGTGGACTTACAAGGGCAGAAAGACGGAAGATGGAATTTTGCCGGAAGAGCACAATTTAAAGGAAATAGATAATCCCAGCTACTTTAAAAGGCTGGAAAAAAACATTATCGACGCTGAAGGAATTGTTATCCTGACCTATGGTCAGTTACAAATAGGGTCAAAAAGTGTCAGGCAATTAGCTGATGAGCATAAAAAGCCGTGTCTGCCTCTGGACCTCAAGGAATGTACCCTTAACCATGCAATTTCTTCTATTCGAAAATGGATGGACAACCACGAGATAGGAGAAATATTTTTTACTGGATCAAAGCCGATTGCTGCTCCTAACATTTATGAGGAGGTCATTCTAATTGTCGAAGGAATATGTCAAGTTGAGCGTGAGTATGAGAAATTTCTCGGCTTTCGGGAAGAGAGTGACCCATCAAAGTTTTGAATGCATATGAGGTCCTATCGCAAGTTATGGTACGGCTGTTGCTGTTGAAAAAAAGATACAGGATTATATTCGGCCTCGTTTCTTTTTTTCAATGTTTTCCAATTTGCTCAAGAGCCTCTTGATGTTTTTTTGCTTCTCTTCTTCTCTCAACTTTATCTGAGACTCAGTATAATATTGGTGTTTTTTTATAATTTTGAGGGTACCTTTGTACCATTTTGCGTCATCACTGACATCTATTCCTCTTGCACGCCGGCCTTCCCTTATTTTTCCATCCAATTTGAAAAAATCTTCTCTACCGAAGTGGTCGAGATCGGCATCACAAAGGATCTTTTCAACATGAGTTTTCGGTTCAAGCCCAAGATCAGTTGATAGTATCATCTTTTGAATCTTTTTAACTGCGTTTGGTTTATAACCGATTAATTTAAGGATTCTGCCTGCCATTCGGGCAGCAATCGGTTCATTTTTATCATATTCTCTAATGTAACCCGTGTCATGAAAATAAGCCGCGGTAATTAACAATTCTCTATCATGTTCGAAGATGTTCTCTGATATTGCAATACTGTTGGCAACAGCAACGACTCCTTTTGTAGGATGAAGGGTATGATTGGCATCATGATATTTAATGCCGTCTGGCAACTCATCTCTAAACAACTCCCTTACATATTGGTCCACTATTTTCAACCGAGGTGTATGCGGGCTATATCTTAGTTTCATATCAAGATTTCCTAAATATTGTCTGTTTTATGGATATCTCAGGTTTTTGAAAACCTCGATATCGCTGATATGTTGGAATTATGTGAAAGTGGAAAGGGGCATTTATATGGTAAATTGTATCCCAAATCATTACCATCGGCATACCCCCTTTACATCGGTTGTCTTACTTTCTTTTTAATGATAAAGTTTGAATTGTCTCTGCCCCTTTAAATTCATAGATTCTTTTCATTTTAATCTCGTTGCCATCTTCGCTTATCTCTGCTTTGCAGGGTGCCCAAATTAGATTCATTGTCTCTATATCTGTAATGTCATTAAAGAAAACCTCATCAATCACATTACCTTTTATTTTTCCTCTTATCTTTTCTTCGTTCTGACTTACAAGATTATCTCCTTTCAATAAATAAACCCCAACATACTGGTTGTCATTCTGGGTAATTTTTATAATATCGTTAAAAGTTCCTGCCCAATACCCAGAATCATAAACTGCATCCCACTCACCATTTAGATCATAAATCACCTCACCACTTGGCAATTTTACAGTATTTGGCATCCCCTCTTTGAGTGGATTATCCATTTGCGCCTGCACGGTAGAAAAAACAAAACCGATTAAAAAAATTACGATTATCTTTTTCATCTGATTACCCTCCTTTCATTTAGCGAGTGTTTAATTGTCCTCAATTTTTAAGATTTGAAACAGAAAAATTCACCGCATTGAATATTCGCAGGAGCGTAAAAATCAGAATGGGAAGCAGATTAGATTATGGAGATAAAGCACCGTTTCCGGTCAGGTGGAATAGGAAGCTTAGAAGAAACTTATATGGATTTGTACCCAACTGATGGGATTTAGTCAATATGAATTGAGGGTTCTGAAAGTACCGATATATCGAGAGATGTCCAAGTATCGATTTTTCTGGAATTATTTCAGATACAAAACCGATATATGCAACTTATCGGATTTGGGTGGTTGGTGTCTAATCAAGGTTTCGAAAAATTCGGGTACGGGACAATAAAAAGGACAAATCCATGGACCTGGACTGTCCCTTCTGGGTCGTGATTTAGATCGAATATCGCAGGATATTTTTTACATCCCACCAACAGCCGGGGCCAGCCCAACCTGGTCCCCGCCGGACAAGACCGTATCGAAATCTACTATCCGACTGTTGACAAAGACAATTTTAACGTCTTCCCTGGGAATTCCCGCAAGCTGAACCAGATCCTCGATGGTTTGGCCGTCGTCCAAATCGTATTCTGTACTGTCTCTGTAATCACATGTGTCTATATTTACCAGAGTCGAAAAACATTTTAGATTGACTTTCATGATTATTTCCTAATTTTTGCGCTAAGATTAGTTTCAAATTTTTTTTAATTAAGAGTATGATAATCACATATGGACATTTTTCAATAGACAGTCGTTAAGGCAAATTAAAAGTAAAAATCTGCCATTCAGTGAAAAGGAATATCACAGATTTAGGGCTTTTCGACAGTCTCTGGAAATATATGCATATCAGAGGTAAATAGAAAAGGCAGGGCCATTTTTGACCCTGCCGTATTAACAACCGCTTCCAACGCTGCAGCCGATCGATAGAATCATATTGATGTTATACCTTCACAGACCTGATCTCCAGAAGGCATGTTTTTCGTAAGTTCGAAAGTAGCCATTGGGTTTAATCTCTTATACATGCTTTCGGTAAAAGCGAGATGACCGCTTGAACATAATCTCCAATCACTTGGCATGCCCAAAGCTAAATAAGCATCCTGCCAGGGACATTTAACATACTCTGATTGAATCTCATTTTCAGTTATCTTATCACTATATTCAATCGCGTGGACACTCGCTGCCATTTTTCCTGTCTGCTGAAGTCCCTCAATGTTCACTGTTTCTCCAAAGATCGGTTTCATTTGTTCGGCTGCTTGTTGCCCTAATATAGCCCATGCTCTATCGCTGGCCTTTTTGACCTTTTCAAGCTCAACACCTTCTTCCATAAGATTCTTAACCAGAAGGGTGTATGCATACACAAGAACGTTTAATCTTTGATCTGCCAATTCTTCTATTGGTAATCCTTTTTCCATAATTTACCTCCTCTCTTTTTTTAATTTTATTAGAAAGAACCACAGCGTGAAAGTTTTTCACATGTGGAACCAAATTGGCCGATTTGCAACCAGCTATATTCTGCTTCAAAAATGACAGGGGTCTACTTATCAGGTACATATTTTTATTTTGCTAGACGGTTTTGATATATCGGTAAATGGAGTATTCGGTCGTGACTCCCGGGATTGCATCAATGCTGGATTGAATTTTCATTCTGTCTTCGGTTTCAAACCAGGCCTGCCAGTCTTCCACCGAAAACCATGTACTGATCGTTGCGATTTCATCTTTTTCATCGATTGATTTCAGGTATTCACCCGAGATGTAGCCGGGCTGCTGCGGGACGCGGCGTCTGATGTCTTTGATACAACGGAAAAGCTCTTTTTCCCTGTCTTTTGGAAACTTGCGCTTGATGAGAACTTTGATCGCCATGTTCAACCTCCTTCCCTAAAATTTGAGCATGTTAAAAGCGGGATCTTCGCACGGTGTTCAAATGTCGTACCGCATAGCAGCAGACTACAGCGGGATGCGGCCTTCCTCGTATCTGCGGCAATCCTCCAGAGGCGGATTTTCAACCTCGACAATTACTCATTTTAGGTCAAAATAGGTCATGAAACGCGAAAGCGAACCGCGACTATTCGATTTGCAGGCCCAATGAATAGTATTCGAACTCTGTTTCTCCGACGAGATAATCTTTAAATTCAGCTTCATTGGCCTTACGCGTCTCGCTGGATTGCCAGGCATTCCAGTCCTCGATATTTTGCCACATCGTCACCACCACGACTTGATTCTGATCGGCAAGGTTCTGCAAAGTTTCTGAGGAAATATAGCCGGGTTGTTGCATTGCCCCATTGCGGTTGTTAATCAGAAGTCTTGATGCCGCTCGCATATTGCCGTCTTTAAATTTGCGTTTAATGACAATTTTTACAGCCATGATAGTACCCTCCTTTCCAATACCGAAATTGAGCGTTTCAAATTTTTATACCGTCTATATTTTTTTTCGTCAGGCCTGTAATATAAAAACGTCTAACTGGGCTGAGGTGGCTTCAGCAGATAGAAAATTGAAAAGCGTTTATAGCGGTTCGATATTCGAAGTGACATTGCGGTGTAAATGAAGGGAATCCGGCTCAGGCCTGATACCAATTTTATTAAAGAAAAGGCGCTTAAAAGTCAAGAAAAAACGGTAATATATCGTTGATTGGTCAAATGGTCGAAGCTAGATCTGAAGACCCGTCTTCGCTTTAGCGAGCTGCGCCGCGGCACGCCGGGTGAGCTGCAGGAGGCACAGTGAAGGTGCCGCGAGGCAAGGGTGGATTAAGTCCTAACCTTCTTCCAGGACTCTGACTTCGTTTGTGCGGATGCGCAGGCGTTCGCTTATTTCCAGTGCGATGTTGCGGATCAGTTTGATCGCCATTGGCGGGCTTTCAGCTTGCAAAACTTTAAATTCAGCCGGCGACAGTACGAATGTCTCGGCGTCCTCCTCCGCCCAGACATCCGCAGAGCGCGGGCTGCCGTCTAAAAAGGCCATATCCCCGAAAGTTACCCCGGCACTGTAAGTGATCAGTCGTTTGGAGCGATCGCTTTCCGGAAGGTGAATCCGGACACTCACCAATCCTTTTGCCAGAAAAAACAAATTCCGATCGGTATCGCTTTCTTTGACGATAATGTCGCCTTTACGGAACGTTTTACGGGTTAATTTTTGCGCCAAGACCTGAATTTCCAGCGGGGTGAAATCCCTGAGTATATCCATTTGTTCCAGTTGAATCCTGCCCGAAGCGCCGGCCAGATCAATTGATCGGGTGAGTACATTATCCTCGGCCCATTCAAGCGCGGCATCGGTATCCGGAAAAAAACAGTCTTCCCCCAGGGTTTTATAGACGCCCATGGCTTTGAGAAAATCCGACAATGAGGGGTTAACGGTCAGGTAACTGATCAGCAGATATTTGCCGGACGCCGTTACCTTTTTGCTGATCTGCCCCAAAATCTTAGCGCCGGTGCTGTCGATCTCATCGACGCGCTTCATGTCGAGAATGCAATAGACGTAATGATTGATGGCGCCCTCGATTTCCCGGGCCAGATTATCGGCCGAGCCGAAAAATAAAGGGCCGCTGAGCTCATAAACGATGATCCCTTTGCCGCGTTCTTCGAGCAGCATGTTGTTTTTAATGCTGCGAACCTTTTTAGAACGGATTTGATCACCGGAATATTTTCGTTTCACAATGGATTTACCCATTCTGACAACGAATAACCCGGAGGCGATGGCAATACCGATCAAAACGGCAACAATCAGGTTAACACACACCGTGATGACCGCCACCACAATGGTGACGGTCAGGTTGGCAATGATCCTTTTGCGCTGTTCGCGGGCTTGCGACAGGTTTCGAAACAGATCTAAAGTCCATCTGTCAAACAATCCCATACCCACCGATACGATGATGCCGGCAATCACGGTCAGCGGAATCTTTCCGATCACCAATCCAAGCGTCATTACAATTAAAAGGATTAAAAACCCGCACATCAAACTGGACAGACGGGTCCGTCCGCCGGCCCTGTAATTGGCCATGTTATGCAGTTCGGATCCGGCGGAGGGAAGGGCGGAAAAGACAGCATTCATCATATTTCCGATGCCCTGGCCGATGAGTTCTTTGTTACTATTGTGGCGCGTACCGGCGATGTTGTCTGCGGCCACAGAGCTCAGCAAAGATTCAAGCGCACCGATAGAGCCCAGCACAAAACCGGTAACCAGGATACGGGGATAAAGATCGGCCAGATTTATACTCCACAGGATCCTGGAAATTTTGGGTAAAATATCGGGTTTGGGCCATTGAAAAGAAAAATTACCGATGACCGGACCCAGGGCAGCGGCGCCGGCGATATTTTTTAGGGCATAGAATAAAACAGTTCCGGCAACCAGCCCGATGAGCGAGGCCGGCACCGCTTTGATAAAGCGCCGGGCGAAAAAAATCACGATGATGGTTGTCAGCCCAACAACCAGCGTGCAGGGCTGCACAACGGTGGGGTTGTAGAAAATTTCAAACAAAGAGACATGGCCCCGGACGCCAACCAGCGGCCCCAGCTGTTCCAGAATAAGAATCACCGCAATTCCGTTCATGAACCCTGAAACCACCGGATAGGGAACATATTTGATCAGATTTCCCAGGCGCAGCGCACCGAACAGCAACTGGATAATGCCCCCGGTTAAAACACACATTGATGCCAGACCGACGATCAGAATACTTCTGGACGCAGGATCGGTGATGTGCAGGCTCAACGTCAGCGGGGCAACAAAAGCGGCCAGAATAAGGGACAGCGGCGCCTTGGGGGCTGTAATCTGAATCTCCGTCCCGCCAAGCAGTGAAGCACAGATGCCGCCCAACAGGCAGGCGTAAATCCCCAGCAGGGCTGCGAATGGAAGAAATTCAGCCCCCAGGGGGCCATAAACGATAATGCCGTATCCGATGGAAAGCGGGATGGAAATGATGGCAGCCGACACAGCGCCGGAAAGATCCCCCTTAATATTGGATAGCCGCTTTTTGAGGTTCATTAATTTATTATCCCTTGGCCCATCACGTGCGGAATGCACCCGGGAAAAAGGCGTTTATGATGTCTGTTCTCGCCTTATACAGTCATTGATCACTTTTTGGACTTCTTGAGGTGCAAGGCGGCTGCCGGTTTTGCGCGGCGAGCCGCCAATGATCGTGCTGCCACCCCAGCTATTTTCCTGGGAGGACAGCCCCTCGGCTTTGTTCAAAGCGTCATAAATGCGTTCCAGGGGAAACGTGATAAAAGGCGACATTTTACCGATTGTATAGGCGTAGGTGTTTTTTCTGCTTTCAAGCAGCGCGACGTATGCTTTAATTTTTTGGGAGAACAGTTTCGTGCGCGCGTAGGGCCCTTCTTCATAGATCATTTGCCATCCGGGTCCGCCGCCAATCTTTTCATAACGTGTGTCCAATTTGAGTTTTTCGCTGCGCCCGTCAATGGCCGCATCAATTCTGGCGCACACTGAGCGCAGGATATTTTTCATTTCCTTTTTTGGCATGCTGTAAATGCTGCCATCCGTGCGTGCCCGGGTATAGGGTTCATATATCCAGGCTTGCCGGTGAATTTGAGGATTGTCTGGATGTATCGGATAGGCCCCTGCGGAGGCGTCAAGGATATCTTCAAATAATATGAGTTGAACTAAAACGTTATCAAACCTCAAGCCCTCCAGTTTTCCGGAATTTTTTAGCAGCCAGCAGGACAGGCATACATCCTGATCCACATCGTTGATGTAGACCCGTGCCCGCGGCTCCCCGTTTTTTTGAAAGGTGTCCAGCAATCCCAGGCGAATATAATAATAGACCTGCGCGCAGGTGCTGCGGGTGGCAATGCGGGCGACGCCCTCATGATGATTAAAATTGGCATAAGGTCCCTGAATTAAGAATTGCGGCGGTCCCTTTACATAGCCATCGAGGGCAATCGAAAAGCGTGGCTTTGTATTTATGAAGTCCGCCCACGTGATGACCACCCTCGGTTCTAAATAAACACGAATCATGGCAGTACCCCGCTCCAATCAAAGATTTGAGCGACCGGTTTTTAATAGGAGCCGTCCGTTCTACTCAAGGACATGAATATTTTTCCGGGCGCAGATGTCTTTGAGGATTTTTGGCCACACCGTTACACTCACTTCGCCCAGATGCGCTTTGCGCAGCAGGTACATGTAGGTCCTGGATTGTCCGATGCCGCCCCCGATGCTCAATGGGATCTCATCTTTGAGAAGGGCCCGGTGGTAGGGCAGGCTGAGAAAATCCTCCTGGCCGGACATCTTGAGTTGGATCTTGAGTGTTTCCTTGGTGACCCGGATGCCCATCGAGGTCAGCTCGTGGCGCCGTTTAGTCACCGGGTTCCACACCAGGATGTCACCGTTTAACCCGTGATACTGCTCGCCATTGTTGACGATGGTTTCCGTGACCCAGTCGTCGTAATCGGCAGCGCGCATTTCGTGCGGGTAGCCGTCTTTCAGCGGCCAGCCAATGCCGATGATAAAAAGCGCCGGGGCGTGTTCCATAAGGGTCCGGGTCTCGCGTTGCTTGCGCGGCAGATCCGGATACATATCCAGTATTTCTTCGGCATGTAAAAATGTGAGTTTCTCGGGAAAGTCGGGGTATTTGGAAGTCTTGAGCTGCGGCAACATCTCCTGAGTCATGCGGCCGGCACCCCAGATGACCTTCCAGATTTTTGTGACAATGTCCTTAAGAAATTCCAGGGTGCGGTCTTCATTGATGATCACGCGCTCCCAATCCCACTGGTCGACATAGGCGCTGTGATCGTGGTCTAAAAAGTAATCTTTGCGCACGGCCTTCATGTCGGTGCAGATGCCTTCGCCCACCTGGCAGTCAAACATCTTAAGCGCCATGCGCTTCCACTTCGTGGCCGCCTGAACTACCTGGGCAGTGATGGGTTTGTCGAGCCCCAGACCGCATGGGAACTCCACCGGGGTGCGGGAGCCATCGCGATCCAGGTAATCATTGACGCCGCTGTCTCGGTCAACGATCAGGGGAACCTGGACCATTTGCAGGTTGAGCTCTTTGCACAGGTTCTCCTCGATGTAGGTTTTGATGGCAAAGACGGCCTGCATCGTCTCTTTCGGTGAGAGCAGGGGTTCATAGTCGTCGGGCAGTTCTTGTTTCAAGTCGTCATAATTACCGATCCCGGGTCCTGCCAGGTCAGCTTTTTTGTCTGCCATTGATCTCCTCCTCGCCTAAGGTTATTGTCATTGCCGGATCCTGCCACTTGTTTAGTCCCGGGACATCCCAGTCTAAACCCAAAAAGCTTATAGCATTGCGGTATGATTCGGTGAAAGTGTGTTTGTATTATTTTAGCAGATTCAGATGCCCTGTTCGGACAGAATCGACAATCAGTTTACCGGTTAACTTTAATTTTCCCAGACGGCCTTTCTTGCCGGCCATGATGATTTCGCGAAGCTCTTCGTGTGTTTGAGGTGGTTTTAGTTCTATTGGCTTTTTCGCGAGGGTTATAGATTCGGTTGGGCAACCGGGGATACAAACACCACAACCCAGACAGCGATTCAGATCCACCACAGCGGGTTGTTTTTTTGCGGAAACGCGCACTGCATTGACCTGACAGCGTTTCTCACAGGTACCGCATCCTACGCATGTGTCCCGGTCCACGGCAGCATAAAAGTTTGAGGCCCAGAAGTCCAACGGTTTGGGCAGGGCTTTATGGGTCCTCAACATTCCGCAGCAACACCCGCAGCATGAACAGATAAACTCGGCCTTTTGCGTATTGGACGGCTGAAGCACCAATCCCTGCTTTTGATTCTTTTCGATGATCGCCAGCGCCTCATCGCCGGTAATCTCTCTGCCCATTCCGTTTTTAAGAGCCATGCGGGCCATGCTGCCGATGGCCAGACAGGTTTCTTTACGGTCCGTTGCCTTACAGGACTTACCCTCAATCGTTTTCTTCTTGCGGCAAATACACTCGAAGATGGCAAACGGTGCTTCAGCCTGTTGCAGCAGGGCCGACACTTCATCAAAGGTGCTGACATTGTGTTGCGGGTGAATGCTCTTTGAGATGGGAATGGTGCGCATCTGTGGCAGTTTTGTACTCAGAAACTCGATGCCGAATTTTTTGTCCGAGGTGTACTTATTAAAATCTTCGACAAATTCCGGGGTCAAGCGATCGAGTTGATACTCGTACATTCCTACCACCAGGGGTGCGTTGCAATAAACCATTTTGCCGTTATTGCTTTTGGATTCGATGCCTCCTTTTTTCTGAATACGCGCCAGGGTTTTTGCAAGATCTTGAGGCGAATCGGCCAGGTCGCCGGCTCTGCCCAGGATTGTTTGAAGCGGCTCATATTTATAGCTCAAGCAACAGGCAATCGCAGCCTCTTCGGGTGTAAATATGTGCTTTAGAATTTTAATCTCAACGCCGGACCGGGTTGCCGGAAACCCGACGGTCTGATTGTTCAAATGCTGTTGCAGTTTGACATAAATCTGATCGTTTTGTTCCACCGAACACCTCCACTCCAGATCGGTCCCCCGGGGATTAGAAAGCATGTATTAAACCCTATACCGGGGCAAGCGGTCAAGTTTTCTTTTGACTTTTGCAAAGGAAGGCACCAGGGCGCCGGGTTGAAGCTCACAGCTGTTAGCCCGAGCATATTCGCTTTACTGTTGTTTGAGGAGCGTCAGATGCAAGGTAAGGAGGGACAAGTTAAAAAAAGTTAGAGGGCAGACCCGTTTCGGATTCTGCCCTCTAACGCAATTCGCATTTAAGTGGCTCTAACGGTTATACTTTAGCCACGTGTATAGTAATTTTTTAAATTTCATGATGAATTTCATGAGTTTTTTACTTCTTTCGTTCGGCTTATATTTTTTGTCCTCCTTTTCCTTTTTATCCGGTTTTGGTTTTATGCACGGCTCAATCTTTCGTATCGTGCTGGAGCCTTCAAAGCTCATCGATCCTCCATTGTGCGACAGCGTGCCTTTAACAACCAATATTTTTTCACCGGGAGGACTTGAGGCGAGGGCTGTCAAAAGCGGTTGCCGGTCAAATTTCACTTTGAGCCTGCGGATGATGCGTTTCCTTTTGAAGCGCTTTTTGAATTTTTTCCATTTGTGCTCTAAATGCCTGCGATCTGAATGTGCATGCACAATAGTCTTTCCATTTTCAACGATACACACACTGCTGAGATCAATATGGGAGGCGTCATAGCCTCTGGGTAGTTGGATGGTCGCTTGCACCCATTTGCCATTTCTATCGGGGTTCAGGGTTCGGGGTGTGAACCTAATCTTAACCGCCAGGGGTTTCTCGCTGACCTGGGCCTGGGCCTGGACGCTAGCTGTGGCGCCTTTGTCATCGGTTACGGTCAGCGTGATCGTATAAATCCCGGCTTGATAGTAAACGTGCTGGCCTGATAACCCTTCGTTTAAACTTTGCATTTTAGCAAGGCTTTGGTCCCCGTTTAAACTTTGCATTTTGGCAAGGCTTTGATCCCCGTAGTTCCATGTATATTGGACAATTTCTCCGTCCTCATCGTAGGAGCCGGCAGCATTTAGAAACACGGCTTCACCGATATAGATCTCCTGAAAGGCCGGATCAAGTACGGCAACAGGGCTCTTATTCTTATTCTGGACATAAGGCGGCGCTGAGATTGCATAGTAGACGCCAGCGCCTCCCCCATCAATCGTATTTGAATGCGTGAACCCGCCTTCACCATCCCCCAGAAAAACGCCAACGTCCTGCGGCGCTCCGTATCCTCCAATAACAAAATCTTGGAACTGGTCACCGTTAAAATCATAATTGTCCACCGGCGCGAATTGCAAAGAGTCTTCGTAAGGAATTCTAGCCTCCCAGTGGAATGTGCCATCACCAACGCCAAGGTAAATATCGTAAAAGCCAGCAGTCGTTGCAACTAAATCTGCAATGCCGTCACCATCGAAATCGCCGGCTGTAATCCCCCAGTAGGTAGTAGAAAACCCGGAGTCTTCGGGTTTGTAAGTTTGGACCTCGATGGTCGTAAATGTCCCGTCTCCATTGCCGAGATTAACATAAAAATATCTAAGATTTGCATTAGACATGTAAGGGGCCACAATAAAATCAGCATGTCCGTCATTGTTAAAATCAGCGGCATCGGCGCCCACGGATAATCTAGGGGTAGAGTCGGGTATCACCGAGGATGTAAATCCGAGTTTGCCATCGCCGATATACAGCTCGCAGTCCGTGGTTTTGTATTGCGGCAGGATAAAGTCAAGGTTGCCGTCTGCATCGAAATCGGCAACGGCGATATCCAATGGAAGATTGCCTTCACCCCACACGGCCACTTCCCTCGGGGCAACAAAATTATTGCCGGGACCGAGCTTTTCGAAAAGATGTATTGAACCTGAATCAGTGCCACTGCCCATGATGAGATCCAGGTCACCGTCGTTATCGAAATCCCCGATTCCGTTACCGTAACTGTAGCCGCCCACGCTGCCAATGAGTTCCTGCAGAGTAAACTGCCCGTCACCAGCGCTTTCCATATAATAGCTATTGCTGTAACTGTCCAAGGCAACTACAAATACCTCGGTATTATCAGATGCTGCGACGATTGGCGGAACCGCGATCAGAAAACAGGTTAAGAAACTCAATACTGCAAAAGTATTCAATTTCATAATTTACCCCCTCTCTGTTTTCAGGAGCCTCCTGCCCTTGGTAATTTTGAACTAAACGGTTAAAAAGTATGGAAAAGTTTTAAAGAAATGTTTTTATATTGTCACCTCCGCGTTTCGGTCTCAACAGATTGGATACAATAATGATGCCAGGTGCAGCATTCGATGCTGCTATTTTTATTTACAAATAATATCGGTATGTTATTCAATTTACCATCGAAGCAATTACCGGCAAAATACAAAGATTCCGCCTGTTTTTGTCAAATGACATTACATTTTTTGGCAAAAATAAAAGGTGGGCTAATTCTGCTTTAAAGCGGTCAAGTTTTCTTTTGACTTTTGCAAAGGGAAGGCACCAGGGCGCCATGGGCGTCGTTCCACCCCGGTTAGATTTGCTTCGCTCATGTTTTCGTTGAAAGCAATTTAACAGGGCACAGCAGGGCAGACGGGGCAATTCTAAGGACCCGGCTTTTCATTCTTGACACCGCATCGCATTTTACTTAACCTCCGGAATGAATGACAATATTGCCGTAAAAGACCTCGTCACCGGTCACAACCCGCTGGCAGCGATCCACCTGTCGGATTCGTATTATCGTAAAATCAAGTTGGTATAATCAATTAAGTTGATAGCTCTTAGCTCAAAGGGCTAATTAGGACTGAGTGCTGAGGGCTGAGTTCAAAATCAGGAATGAGGGCGTGGGGCTACGCGTTTCGAGTTGCGGGTCTGGTGCTGCGAGTTGCAAGTAGTCGGGCGTTAGGCAGAGATTTTTGCTCAGTCCTCATCGCTCAGTACTTTTTTTACCCTGAGGAAAAGTTGCCGGGAGGCGATTTAGCGGAGATATCAGCATGTGGCGTTTGCTTGACAGCGTATCCTATCCGGTTCTGATTTTTATCGCGGTCTTTATGCTGCTGGCGCCCTTCAGTCCGATGCCGCATGTGGTCGAAAAATTAATCTTGCTCAAAAACGGCAACTTGACCCGGGCAGTCGATATATTCGATCTGTGCTTTCATCTGGCACCCACCGTTTTGCTGACCTTTAAATACTTAAGAAAGCGTAATATAAAATAGATTCAGGCAGGCAGGACTCAGGGCTGAGGGTTGAGTGCTGAGACAAAAATCAGGGCTGAGGACAGATTCAAGAGGTTTGTTTTCGGATTAAATTTAAAAGGCAATGATTTAAGGCTTGCTGTGCTCAAGGCGAGTCGGCGGTTATTTGTTCTAAAAGTTGCTCATCCAGGTTGCCGCCGGTCAAGACCACGCCCACTTTGCGGCCCGGGTCCGACCAGTGGTCGTGCAGCAGGGCGGCGACGCCCACCGCTCCGGATCCTTCCACTACAAGCTGGTGATGTGTCCGCAAGAAGCGGATGGCGGAACGAATTTCATCTTCTGAGACCAGCACCATGCGGTTTATCAGGCGGCGGCCGAGCTCAAAGGTGATTTCACTGATGCCGCCTTCCAGCCCTTCGGCAATGGTCCTTTCGGATGGGAAGGTTAAATGCGCCCGGTTTTCGGCGAGGGAACGCGCCATGGCGCAGGAGGCAACCGATTGGCAGCCAATGACCTGGATGGCCGGATGAAAAGCTTTTACGGCGGTTGCTACTCCCGCGATCAACCCACCACCGCCCACCGGCACGATCACCGCATCAAGGTCGGAAACCGCTTCCAGCATCTCCAGTCCCACGGTCCCGTGGCCGGCCATAATCAGCGGATCGTCAAAAGCCGGAATAAACACCCGGCCGGACTCTTCGGCGTCCGCCAGGGCCGCCGCGTGGGCCTCATCGTAAAGGCGGCCTTCGATAACCACTTCAACCGGGTATTGTTGAATGGCTTCCAATTTGATGCGGGGGACGGTTTGGGGCACATAAATGCGGCAGGGGATCTTGAAGCGGCTGACGGCCAGACCCACACCCTGGGCGTGGTTTCCGGCGGAGCTGGTGACGATGCCGCCGGCCTTTTCGCGCGCGCCCAGGGACGCGATCTTGTGATAGGCGCCCCGCAATTTAAACGAGCCGGTGCGCTGCAAACACTCCGCCTTGAGATAGACCGCCATGTTGGTGTGGTCGCTGAGGGCGCCTGAGCGCTCAAACGAGGTTTCCCGGATGATGCCCTGCAGGTTCCGGCGGGCGTTGCGGATTTCCTCAATGGTTAAGGCAGCCATGAGCACAGTTGTCTTTTAAAATTAGTTGAAGGGTTAATTCCTTAAATCTTAATACGGAGCAGGGGTCAAGTCTTTGTGTTATTTGAAATTGTCACCCAGGGTGTTGATGAAGCAACCCCCGGCTCCGCCGCCGCCCGACGAGCCGGAGCCTGCGTGTGCAGCGCCCAGTCCGGAAGGATCGACGATGATGCCGTTTTGCTGACCGTCGTCGTCACCCGCGCCACCATCAACCAGTGTGATGCTCAGCTGGGTTCGATCGCCGTTGAGCGAAACATTTGCGCTGTAGTCATACCAGCCCTGGCTCTGGCCGTATTTATACCACTTGTAGCCCTGCGGCATGGGCTCGGGCAACAATACCGTGATAGTCGTGCTGCTGCCGGGGATGTCGACTTTGATTTTAAAATCCATCAGGCCGTAAATCATATTTTGCGGCATCCCGTTTCGGTTCGTTATCTCTTCACCTTCAGGATCGACAGGCTGCAGGCTGACCAGATCCGAGTCGTCATCCGACTTTAATCCCAGCACCGAATTGGTTGTGGTCTGAAACGCGATGGCATCATCGGGCACCGTCTGGATGCCGTTTTCGGTGATGTCGATTTCAACTGTATCCGAATCGGAATCTCCGCCCGAGTCATATACGGTTAATTTAAAAACCACCGTAGCATCTGCGGTGATCGGGGCGGCCACAAAAGTGGGCCTGACGGCATTTGGGTCGGATAAGGTTATTGCCGGGCCGTCGGTCTGGGTCCATTCGTAAGTGACGATCGCATCGTTGGGGTCCGTTGACTGCGATCCGTCCAGCGCGACCGTTGCGCTTTCGAGCACACTCTGGTCGGGGCCGGCATCGGCTGTCGGCGGCAACTGATTGACGGCAAAGCTGACCGCAATGGTGTGGTTGCCGCTGACATTTTCAAACGTGTAGGTGGTGGCAATTTCGGCTATTGCGCCGTCCACCAGAACCTCGGCCACGCTGTGCCCGGCGTCCGGCGTGATGGTGAAGGTGATATCGCCGCCCTGATCGATTGAAAAGTTGCCCTGCGGTGCGATGCTGCCGCCCGCGCCGGCTGTTGCCGTGAACATATAGCTGGCAATTTCCGGACAGGAACTGAGGCCGCTGCGGCGTCCAAAATTCTGGGTCCAGTAATGGCCATAGGTACTGTTGGCCACATAAGCATATCCGACACCGATATCGCAAAAATTGGGGTTCAATATATTGGCGCGGTGCCCGGCGCTGGCCATCCAGGTGTCGATGACATCTTCAGGGGTCGGCTGGCCGGCAGCGATGTTTTCACCGCAGTAGTTCCAGGTGTAGCCGGCATCCGTGACGCGACCGCATGCGGTTCGCCCGTCAAGGCCCGTGTGGCTGAAATAGTTCTGCAACCCCATGTCTTCGGAATGACCCCGGGCGGCAGCCCCCAGGCCGGCATCGTAACTCAATGGCGGCAGCCCCTCGGCGGCCCTTTCGACATTGACCAGATCAATCACCTCGGACTCAAAGCCGGCGTAAACATTTCCGCAAAGCAAAAAAAAGCAACACGTGAATAAATTCAGTACCCGTTGCACCGGCGCCCCTTCATGTAGTTGTATCGATTTATTCTTAAATAGACCCGCATTCAAATAATCTGCTGTAATTTTGCAATAATCGCACCATCGAAAGGCTCTATTTTAAAAGTGAATAAATCCTTAGGGTTAACTACCTGATCGGCCATTTTTTTGTTCCAAACTGACAGATTTAATCAACAAGCCGTATAAAAAATGTCACATGCGCCGGCCTCAAATCGGTGTTTGTAAACCTTTCGAAAATCAATTGCGTCATAGGCTTCAAATTTTCCTGATCCATTTACTGATGAGAAAAGGAGAGAACAGATGAAAAAGAAATTCGTAGCGCTGGTATTGGTATTATCGCTTATTGGATGTACGGGAATGTCTCAAAGACAGCAAACCGGTACCGCTGTCGGTACTGCCGGCGGCGCCGGGGTGGGGGCCGTTATCGGGGGTGCCTACGGTGGCAATACCGGGGCATGGATTGGCGGATTAATCGGTGCCGGACTCGGCGGTCTGGCTGGTTATCAGGTGGCTTCCTACATGGACCGGCAGGAAGCCGAACTCAATGCTGCCCTTGCGGAATCAAGAGCCTACAATCGTGCCAGCATTGAACGGGATCGAGAAAACACCGATATCCTTTTAGCCACTTTCAAAGGAGATGTGTTCTTCGATTTTGATTCGGCTGCCCTTAAATCCGGCGGATTTGCCGAAATCGATCGCGTCACGCCCGTGCTGCAGAAATACGATCATACCGCCATTCAGGTTGAAGGACACACAGACGCGATTGGCACCGAAACTTATAATCAGCAGTTGTCCGAACGCAGAGCAGCGGCCGTAAAAAATGTGTTGATTCAGCACGGCATCGATCCCAAACGGATCCGCTCCGTCGGTTTTGGTGAGTCTCAGCCTATCTCTTCGAGCAACGCTACAAATAGAAGGGTAACTCTGCGGATCATACCGTTGGTAGACGGGAGTGTGACGTAACTGATCAGAGGACAGAAGACAGAAGTCAGAGGACAGAGGGCTAAGGACTGAGGAGAAGTGTCAGAAGAGAGAAGGCAGAAGGTAGCGGCCGGAAAACGAATGCCGGGGATGGGCCGCTGCCATGAATTGAACGGGTCTTAGTCGGACTGCATATTGCGTTCTAATTTGTACGGTTTGACGGCCGGCTGATTGTCTTGAGCCGCAAAATGCAGATTGGCCGCCATAAATTTTATTGGCGCTGCGCCAGATGTTTATAAACGTCTCTGATGATGCGGGCTGAGGCTTCCGACATTGCCTGGCTCATGGCTTCGGCCAACGCCCTGGGGTTTTTCCGCCGGCAGGGCTTGCGAATATCGTAGGTTTTCTGAAACAGGATTTTTTTAGCAGTATCGGGTTCGTGTTCCGCAATTAAGATAATACTCAGCGATAAAACTGCCTGCCAGCCAGCGGGCATGTCGGCTTCCAGGAATTCATCCACGCTGCCCCCCAGCACGGTAGCTCCGGGGAATGGGCGATTGCGGGGCACAACAGCCTTGAACAGATGGGATCGCTGCAGGTCGCGGGCCAGGAAGTGGCTGACAAATTCCCCGGGATTCGCATGCCATTTATGGTAGTCATAAGCGGCCCTTTTGAATGACTTGTCGCGATAGATGATTTTACGGGTATTGTAAATCGGCGAGACACCGAAAAGTTCCACCGCGATGACATTCGAAATGGGCTCAAGATCGCGCATGGGCGGCGGGTCATATTCGAGGCTGTAATACTCGATTTTATTGCTGGGCTGCTTAAAATCGAGGCAGGCGCTCAACCCCAGCGCCAGCCCGATCCATAAAATCACAACTACCGTAGCACGTGTCATCGATCATCTCCCCTTACGGATTGCCGGCCTCAGCTTCGACATTGCGGGGCCTGGGTGGCTGGCCGAACATCAATTGTGATGGATGGTCGGCCAGAATTTCCATCAGTCGGTCCAGGTTGTCGCTGGCTGTTTCCAAATTCCGGGCGGCACTTAACAGATGGTGCATCAGCTCAGATACAGAGGCATCGGTTCCGCCGACCAGCGCGGAGCCCTCGTCTAAAAGGATATTGGCATTTTGCATTGCCCGGCTAAAATCATCAATAGCGCTTGCGATCGTCTGCTCTTTGCTGCTGACAAGGTCTTCCAGGCGATTCAGGGTGCTGTTGGCTGCGTCCAAAATTTTATCCCACCTTTTATCCGCCAGAATCCTTTCCATGCGCTCAAATGAGGTTTCAACCGTTTTGGATATGCGCTGAATGTTGGCATTATCAACAGTCTGGTTGATATTATCCAGGGTCGTTTTAATTTTGTGCGAAATTCCCTCCAGATCCAGTAATTTTATCTGATCCAGGACCTTATTGAGGCCACCGTATAATCCGCTGATTTCAGACGGTTTGGAGGCAATAATCGGATACTCCGACGGGAAGCCCAGCGCAGGCGATTGATCCGGCTCGTCCGCTTTTTTTTGATCCAGCTCCACAAACATGGCTCCGGTAATCCCGACTGCTTTTAGCTGGGCCACGATGTTCGGATCAAGTTTTTGGTCGGATTCGATGTTTAAAATTACTTTGATCAACTTTGAATCCGGCGCCACCCCGATGCTTTCGACGCGACCGATAAAAACCCCCCGGTATTTGACCGGTGAATCGATGCCGAGGCCTTGCACCGACTCATCAAAATAGGTAACGTAATAGCGGCCTTTTTCTAAATAGCGGGACATGCCCAGCCATATGGTTATCCATATCGCAAACGCAAGTCCAATGAAGACAAACAGGCCGACTGCAAACTTGGTTTTGCGGGTGGCCATTATAATTCATCCTTTCGATTGGCGGCGGTCATATCGCCGGGAAGACGATTGAAAAATTGCTTTACAAATGGATTGCGGCTCTGGTCCCGCAAATATTTCGGATCACCTTCTGCGATAATCCCCCGGGTGCTATTATGCAGCATGATCACGCGATCGGCCACGGCAAAGATGCTCTCAAGCTCGTGGGTGACAATGACCATGGTGGTTCCCAGACTTTTGTTGAGATGAAGCATCAGGTTGTCCAGCTCGGCAGACGTGACCGGATCCAGGCCGGCAGAGGGCTCATCAAAAAACAGGATCTTGGGATTCAGGGCCATGGCCCTTGCCAGTCCGGCCCTTTTCTTCATTCCGCCGCTGATCTCGGACGGCAAATAATTTTCATAGCCCCCCAGATGAACCAGATTGAGCTTCATGCGCACCAGGTGCGACACATATTCTTCGGGCAAATCCGTATAGGCTAAAATCGGCAGCGCCACATTTTCGGCCACTGTCATCGAGCCGAACAGGGCGGCGCTCTGGTAAAGGACACCGATCTTTCGGAGTATCTGCTGCAGCCTGTTTTCATCGCAATCGGAGATGCCATCGCCATCAATGATGATCTCTCCGGCGGCGGGTTGCAGCAGCCCCAAAAGGTGTTTGAGCAAGGTGCTTTTACCGCTGCCGCTGCCCCCTAAAACCGCGAATATTTCACCTTCATAAACATCAAATGAAATCCGATCAAGAATAATATCGGCGCCGTATCGGGCGACCAGATCCCTAACCTGGATAATCGCTTTTGCGTTCATCGGTTGCGTTTCATTTCCAGTATCGCAGAATGACGGCAAAAAGTGCATCCGCCAGTATGATGAAAAAGATGCTGCTGACCACGGCCGATGTGGTCGCCCGGCCCACGTCGGCAGCGCCGCCCCGAACCTGAAATCCCCTCAGGCAGCCAATCCCGGTGATCAGCAGGGCAAACACAGCGGCCTTAAAAAATCCCCAGAACACATCAAACAGAGTCAGGGTTTGCAGCGTCTGAGCCATGTAGGCATTGGCCGTCAGATCCAGCATAAAGACCCCGACCACCAGACCGCCGAGTATGGCAAACAGGTTTGAAAAAAGTGTCAGCAGGGGGACCGTGATAACTGCGGCCACGATTTTGGGGATTACCAGAAAACGCGTGGGGTCAAAGCCCATGGTAAACAGGGCATCGACTTCATCTGAGATCTTCATGGTTCCGATCTCGGCGGCAAAGGCGGACCCCGACCTGCCGGCGACGATAATGGCCGTCATGATCGGCCCCAGTTCACGGACCATGGCCAGGCTGACCAGCGAGGCGACATAGATGTTGGCCCCGAACTGCTGCAGCTGGACCGAAGACATAAAGGCCATGATCAACCCCAGCAAAAAGCTGATCAGGGCCACTACGGGCAGCGCATCCACACCGACTTTTTCCATCGATGAGAAGGTATCATCTTTGCGAAGCGCGCCGGGGTGCAGGCAGACATGAATAAAGGCCAGGCAGACAGCCCCGATAAACGAAAATATTAAACCAAGCCCCGCCGCCTGAGCCAGGACCTTTTCCCCCAGGCGAACAAACATGCCGGGGTGGCGCTGCCGGCTCAAAAGGGCCGGCGCTGTTAATGTGTCGAATTTAAGCATCGACAGGATTTCCCGGATGTGCTCATTAGCGTTGGTAATATAGAGACCGCCGTTTTGGGTGCGCATCAAATTTTTTAATTCCACCAGCACCAGGGCTCCGAAATCATCCAGGTAGCTGACCTTTGAAAGGTCAACGGTCAGCGCCGGTGGCAGGGGGGGGTGTAGGCAGGATTTCAGGCCGGCGATGGTTTGGGCCGCGGTGGCGGCATCCAGGCGGCCATGGAGGTGAAGCGTCACCACCCCGTCGTTGTTTTGTAAAACCTCATAGCGGCAGGATTGCGAATTTTGTGAGTTGCGCATAGGTCAGGGCTTTTCAAACTGCAGTTCGATTAGACGCCGGACATTGATGCCATCTGTTTTTGCCAGTGATTCCATGTTCAACTGAAATATGAGCCAGCCCACAAAGGTGTCGTCTTTGTTAAGCGCAAAGGCGACCTCGATGCCTTTTTTGCCCATGGGATGATCTTTTGCGGTCCGATAGACGGTCAGTACTCTGTGAGAAGAGCGCTCATCTCCCTGAAAATCAATGGCCGCGTAGCTGCTGCCGACCATTTGGCCTGCAGCGACATCCGGTTCTATGGAATAGGCGTTGAGCACCTTCTTGTCCGTGTCCAGTAAAACCAAACCGGTGTAAGGAATTGCGCTCGTTTGCTGAATATCGAGAAACTTTTGCATGATGCGGTTGATTTCCGGGTTGCGCTCTGTGGTGATGTGATCCGCCAGCCAAGCGCTGAGCAGAAAATAATCTTTGGCGAGATGATTTCTGAGTTCCTGTTGCCTGAACGTCACAGATTGGTGGCCTTTGGAAAAATAGGGGTAGCCGAAGAAAATTGCCGCTGTCAGAAGCCCGATTAAGATAACCGCAGAGATCAGGCCCAAAAATGTTCGTTTATATTTTTTTTCCAGGTTCTTTGCAGCGGTGACGTCGCGTCCCAGCGAAAGCACGCCCCTGAAATTGTGGTGGCCGTCGTAGAGAACGGTAAAGGTTGTGCAGACTGCGCGGATGCCTTTCTGGGGATGATTGATTTCAAAAACACTTTCTTTGATCGAATATTGGTCTTGAACCTTCCGCAGAAAATCTTTGTATTCCTGCGGCTGCGAATATAAGTCGGCGACATGAGTCGAGCGCATCTGGGACCAGTCCCGGCCATAGAGTCTTTCCACTGCTGCATTCCACATCAGAATTTTGCCGGTCTTGTCGCTTAAGATAACGGCCTCCGGTAATTGATCGCATAATTCCTTCAATCCGTGAATTATTTGGCTGGTCTCACTGAGCCACTGCGCCAGGTGTCGGGTTATCTCCCGCGCCGCAGTCGGAAATTCATTCAGAAATAGGATGATCTCTTCTTTGGGGATGCAAATCACCTCAACGCTATTTATGGCTTTAACGGAGGCGGTTCGCTTATCGCCTAAAAAAAAGGACACTTCTCCAAAAACAGATCCGGCCGCAGTGATTTCCCGTATTTTCTTTTCGCCCTTGAAAATTTCAATCTGGCCGGCCACCAGAATGTAGAGATCCTGGGATTCATCCCCTTCAAGGAAGATGATTTGTCCGGCAGTAAAGATGGTGCGGTACCTGGTTAAATCGGGATTGGCCAGCATCTCATCTATTTTGACAGATTCCATATGGGCACACTGTAGTCCAATGTCTTTGAACCGTCAATTTAAAATCAGTAGCGAATAGCGCTGAGCGCGTCCGGAGGCAAAGGCGCCTTAGAACGGCTCTGCTCCGGCAAAGTACTCGTGGGGATCGAGTGCGTCGAAGGCAATCGTTCCCTGGCGCCGCGCTGTGTTATAGAACCTGGCGGTATAGGCCTTCCATTTAGCGCTCAAGTGCGGATCATCCTGCAAGCTACAATCGATGGCGTGATCGATTTCATGTTTTAAGATAGCCTCAAATTCAGGGTCTTTCAATACACAGGCCGAGATGAAAATCATGTGCTTGTCATGGTCGTAGGCGCCCGGCTGCCGGTCCCAGGCTTTGCCGTCATCGAACTGATCTTCCACCTCGAACCAATGCTGTTGGCCGTCCCGGTTGATGTCCACCCGGCGATGCGGTGTGATCCGGCCGTCTCGGTCCAGATCCGCCCCGAATCCAAGTTCGGTCGGCAAGGTTTCCGCGGCGCCCACAAAAATGTGGATACCGTTGCTTTTCAAAAAGGCGATCAGCTTTTCGGGAAAGGCGGCTAATTTTTCGGATATCCGCGCCTGCTCATCCGGGCCGGCAGTCCCCCCGATGAACGCATCGGAAAACGTGTGCGGGATCTGCGGTTCAGCGACCGGCTCAAGTGGTTTTAAATTTAAACCGGCAATGAATTTTTTAAAATAGCCCTCGGTGGCCAGCGCGGTTTCAAACATGGCCAAGGGATGATACTTTACCAGATCGGGAAACTCACC
This sequence comes from uncultured Desulfobacterales bacterium, assembly GCA_947259495.1. Lineage (GTDB taxonomy): Bacteria > Desulfobacterota > Desulfobacteria > Desulfobacterales > JAHEIW01 > JAHEIW01. The sequence goes on from CAMYLV010000005.1 coordinate 66,626, forward strand.
CAGAAAGGTGTGGGTGGAGGGGGTTAACTGGGCATGTGGAAAAATATCCTGTAGACTGTGCAGTCCGATGGCGAATTCCTGCTCGGCGGCATCATAAAAGCCCTCGCCGGCGAGCTTGTGGGCGCGCGCAAGGTGAATTCTGGCAGCTGTAATACGGGTATCTTCCACACCGGCCGGGCTGCGGTTGTAATGCCGCTGAATGTCGCCGATTTCACCGACCGTGCCGGTTATGCGGGGTTTGGCGCAGTCCCGGGGATCGTGGTAATGGATTCGGCTGATGTCGACGTCATAGCATTTTGTTGCCATTCTGCGAGCCTGCTGCTTGCTGAAACCGAACGTGACGGCAATATCGTAAGTGCCGAAGTTCTCATCGGCGCGGCGCCCCGGATCGATGCTGCCCGAGTGGGGTCCTCTGTCCCATGCGAACTGGGACACCTGTTTGCGCAAGATACCCAGATAGCGATCCTCTTTGGGAAGGTCGGAATGCACTCCTTTGACAATTTCTTCGAAGCGGCCGTAAGGGTCTGTGTGGTACCGCTCCGTGTTGTGGCATTTTTCAGTCAATCTGACGGCCAGGGGGTCCAGCAGACGATCGATGGTTGTGACCGGACCTGTTGCGATGCGGCTGGTTGACAGAAAGATCTTCTGGATCAGGGCCCCGGCTTTTCTTGAAAACGGAAAGTAGCGCGAGTCCGGGTGATAATCTTTAATCAGATGAAAAGCGTGCAGCAAATCAGAATTGGTCCGGCCTGCGGTCAAAGACGTCTGCAGCCCCAGCTCGGACAGATAGCCGGCCGGATCGAAACTGTCAACAGGTTTGCCCCCCAGCGTTTCTTTGACTCTTTCGTAAACCCGGGACGCATCGGCCAACCGCCACCGGCCGGATGCATACGGATCATCGGCGACGGCCAGCTGGCGTTCGATTTCTTTTAAGAGCGCCCCCTCTTGCCAGATTCCGGGCTGGAAGAAATCTATTTTTGAAATCGGCATCATTCCCCAAGCAGCTTTCCTTTGCTTTTCTATGTATACAATAGGGTTTCAAGGTTCAAGTTCAAGGGTACAGGGTAGGACGCTTATTGCGCCAGCCCATAGCTGATAGATCATAGTTCACAACAAGGAAGCTGGGAAGGTCAACATAGGGACACGGATACACACAGATTTTTCTACTTTTTCTTTTTTGTAAAATCGGCGATTTCGCTGACAGCTTCGATGGTGGTCTTTATGTGGTCTTCGGTATTAAACGGGCCGATGCCGATGCGAACCGAACCGCCGATCTGATCGGTGCCCAGTTGCTCGTGTACCAGGGGGGCGCAGTGAAGTCCGGTGCGGCAGGCAATATCATATTCCCCATCCAAAAAGGTGCCTGTGTCGAGCGCCTCCATTCCGTCTATATTAAAACTGAGAACACTGATATGATCGGTCAGGTCGTCCTGACAATAAAGTGTCACCCCATCCAGCGCCTTGAGGCCATCCCGTAACATTCGCGCCAGCTTCATTTCATGGGCATGAATCTGATCGATTCCTTTTTGTGCGATCCACTTCAAGCCGGCATGCAACCCGGCGATGCCCATGACATTGCCGGTACCGAATTCAAGCCGGTATGGATATTCGTCCAGGTGCATGCGATGAGCAGAGCGAACCCCCGTCCCGCCGGCCCGGGTGTGCCGAATGTCAACTCCCTCTCTTACGTAAAGGCCGCCGATACCGGTGGGTCCCAACAGGGATTTGTGGCCGGTAAAAGCGACAATATCAATGTGCATTTTGTCGATGTCAATCGGCACCTTGCCGGCGGACTGTGAGGCATCAATGGCAAACGGGACGCCGTGCTTGCGGCAGATGCGGCCGATGGCCTCTATGGGCTGCACCGTGCCGATCACATTGGAGGTATGGTTGATGATGATCAGACGGGTGTTGGTTTTGATTTTTTGTTTGATATCGTCCGGGTCGACAAAGCCCTTCGTGTCAAAGGAAACATAGTCGACCTCTACGCCGTGTAACTTGCTCTGATGATAGAGCGGCCGGAGCACGGAATTGTGTTCGAGCGTAGTTGAAATGGCATGATCGCCCGGTTTTAAAAGCCCGAAAATGATCAGATTAAGGGCATCGGTGGAGTTATACCCAAAGCACAGCCGGTTGGGGTCCTTGCCCCCGAAAAAATCGGCAAGCATCTTGCGGGTGTTGTCCACCAAAGCGCCGGTTTCCATGCACATGTCATATCCGGAGCGCCCCGGGTTGACCCCAAAGTCGCGAAAAAACGAGTCCATGAAGGAATACACCGCTTCCGGTTTGGGGTAAGAAGTGGCTCCATTGTCAAGATAAATTAATTTTGTCATCACAGGGTATCCTTGCTCTGTTTATACCGCTTTTCATAATAATGTTCCGAGTCACCGACCACCCGCAGAGCGGGTGGCTTGGATTTTTCCGCCACAGGCGGAAAAACAAACGGGCACGGCAGTGTCCTATTCGGTGCGGGTGAAACCGGGTGCAAAGAACCCGGTTAAAACACCCAATTACGGAATTGGGGCATACGTGGTTGTAGAAAAAAACGTTGGCATAACGGAACGCTTTTTTGACAACCACTATAAAACGGCCTGATTTATTCCGGCCCTCTGGCCGAAAGCTTTGCCCGCGACAGCCCGCCATCATCACTGTTGGGGCATACATAAGACAATTGACCTATATTTACAATAGAAGCGAACTCAAAAATTGCGATATGGTGCTGGGCAGGATCGGGCTAAAGAGAAAAACTTCTTTTCCCTTTGTAGCCGGAATAGGGCAGCGTAACATATAAACCGTCTCCCATGTAGACCCCTAATCCCATGAAAATACCTTCCGGGTTGTAGATTTCGACTACATCTCCGTGAGTTCGGCCGGGATTTACATATTCCGGATAGCAGGTTGACAACGGATTTAAATACATGCGGACTTTATGGCGCACCCGCCCGCGGGTCGAATCAGATTCGATCTCTTTGACCTCGTTTGCCCAATAATAAAATTTAGCATACAGAGCGCAGTGCGGCCATTTTTGGGCACAGGCATCGAAAAATTCCTGCAGCTTGACCGTCTGCCCGTCCAGAGTGGACAGATACGGTTTCTCGGGTAATTCTTTCAGACGCGCCACAATATCATCGATGCAGGCCTCCGGTGGACGTTCAGGTGCCGGTGCAAGCGTATGGCAGCCGGCAACCAGGACCCCCAGGAGAATACAAACGAGGCGCCGTGCTATCATTCTATCCGTCCTTGCACAGGTTCTCGCTCGTGGTACAACAGGCGACAAGATGATAAGATTTCACCTCCCTATCCGTTGACCTGGTTTTTTTGGGGCGGCCACCCGAGGTGACCGCCGACGGCTTTATCGATCGACATCTCGGCGGTGGCCGATCTTAACGACCCGGATGCTGCGTTCATCACCCTGGATGGAATAGACGATGCGATATCTACCCTGTGCCGGATGCGATATCGCGCTAACGTCAGGATGATTGAGAACCAGGGGCCTGTTTCGGCTGACTTTTGATCAACCACTTGTCCGCCTGACTGATCATTTTGCCAAGCTGTCCTATTATTTGTTCATAAGCAGAGTTTAATTGCTCGCAGGTATCATCGTCAAGGTATTTACATTGTCGGGCAAATTCGATCCATACCTGCGTCTCGCAGGCCTGGCCTTCGGAATCGTTTAATTTGGCGATAAACGGGGTTTTAAAGCGTCTTTTGCGCCAGGCTCTACTGATATGCGAGCAAACCGACCGCGCCGCTTGCCGCATTTGATCGGTTAAAGCATAGTGCTCTTCAGGCGGAAATTTCGCGGTTAAATGAAAAATGTCCATGGCGGTATTCATGGCATTCTGAAAAACCCTTAAGTCTCTAAAACTTGTTATTTTATCCTTCATGTTTCAACCTCCCTTTCAAATGTGCGTGTGCCGATGTTGGGGGCAGGATCAGCCGCCCGGTGCCCGGGCGGCTGATGGCGCCCTGTCAATGCACGCTTACTTTTTGGCCTGCCGCTTTTTGAGCTTTTGGACCGTAATCAACGCTTTGTTTTTTTCAAAGGTTTTCTGGCCGATACGCGGGACATTGATTAAATCTTCCGGTTTTTGGAAGGGCCCGTTTTTTTCGCGATAGGCGATGATCCCGGCGGCATGACTTGAACCGATGCCCTTTAATTGCGTCAGCTGTTCAACTGTGGCCGTGTTGATGTCAATTTTTTCAACATCGCCGGCATAAGCGCCGGTCGCAACGATCAGGCTCATTAAAACAACAACCCATACGGCTACGATTCGTCTACGATTTTGCATTTCTTCCTCCTTTCGATTGAGGGTTTATGAATCATTCCCATGCAACCCTGCATGGGATCGTTGAAAGCAAAGCGCAATATTTTTAAAAATATGTCAATAAGAACTTGCTATATCGCCAATAATCTGTTACCTAAATTTTGCATAAAAACTTATGAAAAGCATTTTACCTCTATTAATATGATATAATCTATAATATAGTAAATTTTAATTGTCAACTTAAATTTGCATTAAAAGCAAAAATAATTTACCCATAGAACTTCGTTTGTTACCTGGACAGTCGGGAGTAAAATATGGCCAATGATGAAAAAACGAATAAAACAAATGATATGAAACTGTCATTGAGTGAAACAGAAGAGATCATCGGGCGGCTGAAAGAAGCGCTGGATGTCAAATCCGACGGACAACTGGCAAAATATTTAGGCATTACCCGGCAAAATATCGGTGCCGCCCGCAAACGGGACGACGTTCCCCCGGGATGGATCTATAAGGTGGCGGAGCTCAGCGGATGTTCAATGGATTGGGTTCGTTTTGGACAGGGCCCGCAAAAACGTGTGACCTATGCTGCGGGAGAATCTCAAGATATGGGTGAGATAGCCAGTCAGGAATCACCTTATCGGCTCCAGGTCAGCTGGAAGCCCCGGTTGGCGGATGAATTGCAATCCGACGCGGACACGGCCGGTTTCGGTGCGGCCGTTGAGATGCTGGCCAAAATCTACGGCTCCGGCGATCAGCTGCTGATCGGCGCTATCAATACCGATCTGCGCGCATTTTGCGAGGCCATTGACCGCAAACAACGGGATCAGCACTCAACCAAAGAACTCATCAATCTGAAAAAGCGCCTGGCCACGATCGAAAAACAGCTGAAGCGGGACAAGCGCTCTTGATTGCCGATTAATTAATGCGGAATGCTGCCCATTAGTTTTATTTATAGGGGTTGTCAAAAAACGTTGCAGTATTCAAACGTTTTTTTCTACAACCCCTTATGCCGCACTTCCGTATTCCGGAACATTATTATGGAAAGCAGTATAATCGAGGCACTGAAAAGGTTATCACCCTGCACAACAGGCACTGCGTAATCAAACGGATCAAGATTGCATGTTAGGGAAATCCGTAATAATCGGAGTGCCCTTTGTAACGGAAGCGTACTCAGATTTGCATTTATTTTGTGGCTCGATATTCATATTGCGACCGAAAGTCCATGGTATTGGCATAGACCAGTTTGGGAACCAGTTTCCCGTATTTTTCTTTGGGATCACTTACGCCGACACTAAACGGGCCGCCTTCCATCAGGCTGATTCTGGCCACCTGGGTTTTACCGGAAGTGGCACGGGTCCAGCAGGTGGCCCCGCTTTCAGTTTCCAAAATTCGGGTTTTGAGTGCTGCTTCAACATAGGCTCTGGCATTCAAAGACTTGGCAGCGGTATAAACATTAATTTTCGGCTTTATGTGAGAAACTTGCAGGTGCCCCAATATGATGGCATCCACCTTATACTTTTGGCCGATTGACTGAATGGTTTCCGGATTGAGTTGGCTGTGTCCCAGGGAACGCAACAAGTGATCTGCATCCCCCAGTTCGAGGATCCGCGTACCCGGCTGCGCTGACTGGATGTTTTCAATGAAATTCTGGGTCACATAAGGCTTGAGCGTATCTTCAGCATTTGTCGAAAATTCAACCACGCCAATCGAAGGAAAAGCTTTCAAATCAACCTTTGGGGGCACTATCACTTTTTCGGTATGCGCGCATGCCAGAAGCATTACCATTACGGCTGACAGTAAAAAGGTTAGACACAACAGCCCGGTTCTGATGTTTGCAGAACAGTCTGATAGGTTCGTTTTCATTGCACGCTCCTTATTCTTAATTATGGCATTATGCGATTGGAGAAATCGGCCGCACTATAGCTTCTTGATTTAGCGGCTGTGATTTATATCGGTGCGGGATGGGAATTCTTGAGCAGAAGATTCAATGCATACTTCGTTGATTCGTCAAATGGTTAAAAGCAGGGCTGAGGACTCAGGACAGAGGAGCTTGGTGAGGACGCCAGGATTAAACTGCCACGGACACACACGGATTTAAGCTTTTAAATAAGATTTGCGCCTTACAGCTCTGCCCTGACCTATACTTGAATTGGCAGAATGGGTAGGTCAGTCAAAACTTTGAGTCACAATTGGATGTCACAATTTTTCAGAAGGTTCCCAAAGTTTGCAAATGTTGGAGACTGCGCATCAATTATGTCACAGGTGAAAGCCTGATGGCTTATTAAACAGGGGAGTTTCACCTATTATTTTTAGGCAGTGGATGATTCGGGGAGAATTTAAGACTTGAAATCCCCTATAGATAAAGTTGGGGAGGCTCTGCGAGCTACACCCTAAGGGCTCGCTCGCCTCCCCAACATCTATCTATAGGAAAGGTACCAGATATATTGAATCCGAGAACATAAGTTTTTTTAAGCTAAATAGCAGGTTTAGAAAAACAGCTTTGGTAAAAATAATACAAAAAATTAAATTTTGAGATCTAAAGTAATTTATAAATAATGCCGAGTTACGGTTTGTAGAATCAAATCACAAACTCGATTTGCGAAATGATAAAAATTCTTTAGTAGTTTTCGTTGCAGCACCATAACTAATTGGATTTATTAGCTATAAAAAAATAGCGATCATGTATAAAAGATCTAAATTTAAGCCATGTGAAAATTGTCAAAAACCGGTCATTCCGGAAGATAAAAATTGTCCTTATTGTGGATTTAAGGTGAAAAAAGAGGTACTTCCAAAATTAATCATAGGTGTATTGATATTAGTTCTTTTCGGTAGTCTGGCCATTCCCTCGAAAAGCCATTTAGATAAGGAAATAAAAAAGATTGCGAATGCCCCGGTCGATACTGTTAATATTCGAGAATTGGCAAAAATTTTAGGCAATAAACATGCAGATACTGAAATACTGAATAAGATTGGAAAAATAGAGGGTAAAATCGTCGAATTGCAGCTTCAGGTTTTTGTTTCTACCTATATGTCTGATTATCATAGAATCGTAACAATACCATCTGCCGGTATTCCTGGTACATTGCTGACACTCTATCCAAAAAATAAAAAAGAGTCCGAATACTTAAAAAATATAAAACCAGGGCAGACGTTAAAAGTAAAAGGAAAAATTGAAGGTATTTATAAAAAAAGACTTAAAATCAATCCTGCATTTATAATTTAAGTCCAACGCAAACTTCAAATTCTCACTTCATCTACATAATATTCTGCACCAATATCAGGGTTATCAATCATTCAAATACATTCCCTACGCTTCATAAAAAAAGATAATATGATGGCAATTTGGATATATTGAGATAATCGGTAAAGCCGCAAAATTACAGATATCGTAATCTGATATCACAGATTTTTAGAGACGGCCAAATATACATAGATTTTGGAGATAACACAGGTTTTAGAAAAGCCAAAGGCTGCTCGGCTTGGGATTTGTTTACCGTAACTATAAAAATTTGAATTTGAAAATGATGCATTTATAGTCCAGCAAACTCATTGGAGCCTGTACTACAATATCGTGCATACTCCTGTAAAACAAGTGGTGAGAAGGTAAGTGAATGTTATGTCTGCTTCGACGATAACGCTTTCAGGTTAGCGTACAGTTCTTGGTTTGTCTTAATGAAAGCGCGAATCGGAAATTAGATCATATAGCCACCTGCACCAAGTCACTCTATCGGTAACAGCTTTTTTAGAGATTTGTTATTTTGATTTAAATAGCTTCGGATCCCGCATCGTCTTTAGGATTTCAATGCTACTCTTATACCCCTTAGTAAGCCGACACAAATCTATCGCCATCCCGGCGATCTGGGCTACCGCGTGGACAAAATTCACATCTTCCAAGGTAAATTCCCAAGGTTGAGAGGTATAGACTCTGAGGGCTCCAATCACGTTATTGTGGACTGTAATCGGAACGGATAAAATAGAAGCAATGCCTTCCTTTTTGGCTTCATTGGGATACTGAAGCCTCGGATCATCCGAAACATCGTAAATCGCGACAGGACCTTCCTCAAGAGATTTGGTGATGGACTTTAGAGAACTGATTGGCCCTTTATTCAGATAATTCTGACTCAGTCCATACGAAGCAGCGATTTTCAGTTCATTTGTCTTACGGTTGATTAAAAACAGTGCACAGCCCTTTACATCCAGAGCGGTTTTGACGCTCTCTACCGTCAACAAAACAACCTCTTTCGGATCTCTTGTGGCAGAAATTGAGCCGGTAATTTTTATTAGCGTTTCATAATTAATGATTTGCTTTTTCATATGTTTCTCCTTTCGTTTCAGAAACGGTGCCCTGTTTTTCCCGAATACTCAATGAAGGGGCGAACCCAGCCGTCATCCTATCAGTTCTATGGCGGCCAGGCAGAAAGCGAACACGAGCGGCCGGTGTTGCAAGAATAAAAAAGCCCCTGAGGCGTAAGTGTTCTCTAAGGGACTTTAATTTGGTACCTTCTGGATAGACTTCGTCATGGTGTTCTCCAGGAGGTTCACGAGTTGTAGGTTGAATGTGAAAGGTAGATCAGGGGCAGTTTACGGCCTCACGAGTTGGATTGTCAAGAGGAAACTGGTTGAAGGGTTAACCACAGCCACGACGGGGTATGCTGGAGCGGGAAGGGAAGTCAACAAGAATGCGATATCACAAGTTTTAACGGCTGTTCTAAAGTGCAGATTATTTGGAGTAATCGGCACAAAATAACAGCTTTAAATATTAAGTTTTTATAGCGGATGGCGCAGTTGCTTGGCGAAAAATTCGCATTCAATATTTTCAGATTTCAAAAAGAAAAGATGAGGTTCTGATGGCTCCACCCTCACACTATTCGGCAATTTGAATCAGATTACGGCATCTTCCCAAACTCAAACCACTGATGTGTATCAGCGATTAAGCTTTCATGATCGGCCCTCAGATGGTCATACATTCTTGCATTGTCAATAGCTATGCCTCCCATATCCGCCACTCCAGAAATCAGCTTGCATTCATCATCTGAAAAATTGCGCTGCTCTGAAGTGTATATTCTTAGCACGCCTACTATTTGGTCTTTTACTGTCATTGGAACAGATAGCACTGAAGCAATGCCTTCCCTTTTGGCTTCATCTGGGTACTGGACCCTCGAATCATCTGACGTGTCACGGATTAGAACTATTTGTCCGTCTAATGTTTCTGCTATACTTTTATCGGCATCCAAAGGACCCTTTCTTAAATAGGCCTCGCTCAGGCCATAACTTGCACTGACATCTAATTTATTTCGGCTCTTATCCAAGAGAAAAATTGTGCAGGCTTTAACATTGATTAATTTTACAATATTTTCAGTAATCAATATTAAAACTTCTTTGAGATCCAAACTAGAATTAATTACTTTACAAACATCAATAAATAATTTGAAATATCGCAATTCTTTATTTTGCATACGATCCTCCATTCCCCCAATAAAAAAGCCAAATCACCCAAAAAAAGGCAACTCGGCTATTTAAAGAAGACAAACCGCATCCTAACCCCCTCATTAGAGAGCTTTTGTCAAGTATTCCCATCTCCCCACAAGATGGGTTTAGCTTTGTGGCTTACTCTTATTTTTTAAATGGATACGTCCCCAAAATGTATTCATCATATTCGGTTGGAGATTCCAGGAAACTTTCCAACTTCGCCTCGTTCGCTATTCTTTCTTTATTTTCTTTCCAGGCTAGCCAATTTTCTATGCTCTGCCACGTGGAGATCACGAGTAGATGGTGGGGATCTTGATAGCTCAACAGAGTCTCGCCTGTGATATAGCCCTTCTGGTTCATAGCATTGGAACGATGCTTATTTAGCAAGGCAAAAACGTCTTTCGCCTTACCCTCTTTTATGTGTCTCTTAATCATAACCTTTAACGCCACAGTGACCTCCTTTCTTTCCGATTTTTATTAGAGAGCGCTTCATATTTAGACGGTTGAAAAAGGCTGGTCCATTTCTGGCCCTGCCTTCAGTATCTACCATATAGGGGATAAATAAAATTCAAACTAGGGAATATTTATTAAAAGCCCCGTGTGCTCGCCGTTTCTTCTGCAGCGAGGTGCTCTTCCCATCTTTTGCCCCACAGATCTGGAACCGTTTCTTCAACTGCTACTATAGATTCATAAGAAATATGAAGATCCATAAAAATCGATTTTAATGTGCGCTCATCAGGAGACAACCATTCACAATAACGCAGCCCTTTTTCTTTATTAAAACAAGTCCGCACCCATGTACACTTTTCAACATTTGCGAGTTTTGCCCAGTTTTCTTCCACCTTTTCCCATGAAATATTAGGATCATTGTGGACAACCATGTACTTTAACAATTTGGCCATGATAAACCCCCTTCAATTAAAATTTTAGTAGATTATTTTAATATCTTATCGTGTCATAAACAATCATATTGCCAACTGGCAGGAAGAATACCGCGATAAGAAAGAACTGCGAATACAAAACAAGCATAGAGGCGTCCGACAAAACAGAAACATTCTGTCAGGAGCCAGGTAGGCACAATTTGAGAGGTTGCTCCATTTAATCTTTTCCCGAAGTTTAGGTTAAAGTTTAAGGAAAACCAGAATCTGTTTCAGCGGGAGAATTGCTGGCAATTAATAGGTTGAGGCACGCATATAGTTACAATAATCGGGTTCATTTTTATCAATTTCAGCGGGAAATTTATCCGACTTGCAAACAAATTCAAGTTTATCTCCGCCTTTGTTTACCCTTGCAAGTTTGTACTTGGTTCCGGAGATAGGATTTTGCATCTTGATTTGATACCAGATATTTTCTTCAGAATCTTTCCACTTCTTAATTACTTGAAACGTACCACGTTGGAGTGCTTCAGCTGATGTTTTCGTACCATAAGTCACAAATGTTCCATCAAATGCAAATATTAGTTTTTGTGGTGGATCACCTGATACATATTTTGTATTGACCCAAGTGCAGCAAATCTCATCAGATTCAGCAAAGGTCTTTCCTGCAGAAAATACTAAAGAAAGGCATAAGGCGATAATAAATAATGCTCTCATAATTATTCCCCTTTCATTTAATTGATTAAAAATAGGGATATTTGATGCAAATTTAAATCATCATATATGTCTAACAATACTCGGTCTTAGGAATCCATCTCATCTATTTTATGCCTCCAATGGGCATTGGCCCTTTGGAGGCTTTTAAATCGGCATCTTCTGCAAACCCTTCAGCATGGCTTTCTCTACGAAAGTTAAGGGTTAAAAGTGACTGTTTTTTATGGGCTAACAGTAGGAAATTTTGGATCAAGATGTCGTTCAAATCAGGATGAGGTTCTGAATGAGACTTATAGTAGGAAAGAGGTGGAGCTTAGCATTTCGCTTCTGGATAGCAAGAAATGACCAGATAAAAATATTTCTTACTCAAAATAAATCCATTTCAAAAATTGTCAATAAAATGAATAGATTATTGCTACATTGTGGTAATTGTAAAAACGGGTGTATGAGGATGCCTAAGTGTTTTTTTCTTGCATATAACACAACTCTATCTAAAGTGCATGTATGAGAATACATGCATTTTGCCATTTTTACAGATATAAAACGAATATCACAGATTTTTCAAGATTAAAAAAGTGCTAATTTGTTGGAGTTATGTGAAATTGGAAAGAGGTATATTTAGAGGTATATTTAAGGTCAATTGCATCCCCAATAATCTCCCTAAGTATACCCCTTCTCATCGGTTATCAAATTTTTTTCTACTTTCTTTTTAATAATAAAGTCCGGTATCATAAACAGCTTCCCACTCACCAGTTAGGTCATAGATCACTTCACCACTCGGTAATTTTACAGTATTTGGCATCCCGTCCCTCAGTGGATTATCCATTTGTGCCTGCACGTTAGAAAAAACAAAACCGATAATTAAAATTACGATGATCCTTCAACGACAAAATAACCAAAAAGACTTGACCTCTCTGTGAACTCTAAGGGCTCTGTTAGATAGAAAATCTAACGCTCGCTGCACTCGTTCTTGGTGGTTATCATTTGCTTTTCGGTTGCGGCGCCTTGATCCGGTTATGGTATAGACCGGAGGCGGAATCGGGAATTTCAATTGCGTCAACGGCTTTTTTATAAAAATCCGTGTCCTTTACGGCACCGACAACCGCGTAGCCGTATCCCTTGTGTTTCATATCCAGCAAACAGGCGTTTATCAATGCCTTGCCGGTCCCTTTGTTGCGATGTGATTTGGCAATACCGATGGGGCCGAAAAATCCCAATGCCGTGGCATCGTAGCAGGCAAAACCGATTACCTTTGCGTCTTTGACGGCCACAAAGCAAGTGCGGGGTTGATTGGACAGGGCCACATCGACTTCGGCGGCCCAGCCGGCACCAAAATGATCGGCCACCCAGGCGATGATTGCGTGTTTCTCGGGCCCGATCGGTTTGCGAAGCGTGATGCCGAGCGCTTTTTGTTCCGCCAAAAAGGACACCTGTGTCTCGAGCTCATATAATTTGATCAGCATATCCGCCATCGTCATCCCTCCATCTTCAACCCGTCATATTACCAGAAGCGTTAAAAGTATTTTTCACTATTTTATCCGGTTTGTCAAAATCAGGCCGGCAAATCCAGGTTCGAAAATACCATTTTAATAATGATTGAGTATACTTAAGCCAATAATCGGAAAAAAATGGGAGCCGCGCGAAACTTTTTCATTACCGCAGTGTTTAACCCAGGTAAAGTCGAGGCCCGCCATATGAAAAATACACTAGCAAATATAAAAACGGAGGCTAAAAGCATGAGAAAAAAACTGTTAACGGCATTAACCGGGGTGACACTGTGTCTGGCTTTTGCATCAAACCCCAACCTTATTCTGGCTGAAGACGACGGCGCAGATTTACAGCCGGGAGTCTCTTTGCGGCAACGGGTCGACACCAATGGTGATGGCACCATCGATGCGGATGAAAAAGCGGCTTTCCGGAAACACTATTTAAAACGCTTTGATCGCAATAATGACGGCAAACTTGATCGAAATGAAAGACGGCATGCACGCCGGCGGTTCGATCGCGCCGAAGATCGCTGGGACCGCCGGGAAGATAAATTCGACCGCCGCGAAGATCGCTGGGATCGTCGGGAAGACCGCTGGGACCGGCGCGAGGACGTGTGGGACCATCGTGAAGATCATCGGGATCGCCGGGAAGACGTGCGTGACCGCCGGGAAGATGTCTGGGATCGCCGCGAAGACATTCGGGACCGCAAAGATGATCAATTAAAGGCCAATCGGCTCGGTAATTTAGAAGAGCGTCTGGCCAACACTGATGACCCGAAAGAAAAGGCAAGGCTTGAAAGACGCATCAACCATTTAAACAAGAATATTCGCAGAGATAAAGCCGAGGATCGCTGGGATCGTCGGGAGGATAAATACGATCGTCGCGAAGACCGCTGGGATAGCCGTGAAGATCGCTGGGATCGGCGCGAGGACGTGCGGGACCACCGTGAAGATCGACGGGATCGCCGGGAAGATGTACGCGACCGCCGGGAAGATCGTCGGGACCGCAGAGAGGATTTCCGTGATCGCAGAGAAAATCGCCGGGACCGTAAAGAGGATGTCCGCGAATATCATAAAGATCGGCGGCAACACAGAAGGCATGCAACCCGCTCCGGGGGAGCAGGGAGCTAGCTCTATCGTTTTTAAAGCGATGACGTGCCAAGTCCGTCGTTGCTACGACCATCAGTTCAACTCAAAAAAACGGCGGCCCGTGAGTCCGGGCCGCCGTTTCGATTTGGTCGTTCACCTGCCCCGCTTTGATATGAAACCTGCAATGGTGCGGCGTGACATTTACCGTGTTGGTGATCTGTACGAATTTTTACTATGTATTCAGTTTAAACATGCTTCAGGGAATTTGGACGGGAAAAAATTAAGCGGCTTCGGTCCGGCCTAAATCGATCTCCAAATTGACGCCGTATTTTTTTATCCGCTTCCAAACAGTCACCCGGCTGACACCTAATATTCGCGCTGCTTCGGATTGATTACCGCCGACCTGACGCAGCGTATCAATCAGCTTTGTTCGTTCTTTTTCCCATGCCGCAGAGCTTTGCTGCCGTCGCATTTGAGGTCTTTTGCTGCCGGCTGTAATTTTGGGTGGCAGATGCTTCACGCCAATCCAATGCCCCGAACACAAAACAAACGCATATTCGATGGCGTTGCGCAACTCGCGAACATTACCCGGCCAGGAATAGGTGAAAAGGGCCTCCATGGCTTCAGGCGTCAGACCGACGATTTTTTTACTGGATTTTGCGGCGTTTTGCTCAATAAAATTTTGGACGATAAGGTGGATATCATCGAGCCGCTCCGAAAGGGGCGGACATTTGAGGGGAAACACGTTGATGCGAAAAAACAGGTCTTCGCGAAATAATTCCTGGGCGATAAGGTCTTCGAGATCTTTGTTGGTGGCGGAGATAATCCGCACATCCACCGGGATCGGTTTGTGATCGCCGACTCTTTCGATTTCCTTTTCTTCCAGGACCCGCAAGAGCTTCACCTGGATACCCGGCGGTATATCGCCGATTTCATCTAAAAAGATGGTGCCTTCATGGGCGGCTTCGAAACGACCGATGCGTGTCCGGTCAGCGCCCGTATAAGAGCCCTTTTCATGGCCGAAAAGTTCACTTTCCAGCAGGTTTTCATTCAGGGCAGCGCAATTTACTTTAATAAACGGTTTGTCTTTACGGGGGCTGTCTTCATGAACGGCCCGGGCAACCAGCTCTTTACCGGTGCCGCTCTGGCCATGGATTAAAACCGGGGCATCTGTCTGGGCCACATTCTCGATGAGCTCAAAAAGGCGCTGCATCGTTAGTGATTCGCCCAGCAGTCCGTGGTGCTTGTCTTCAAGCCGACAGCTTTTGCGCAGGGTTAAAATTTCCTGCTCCTGACGCACGATTTCAGAGATGTCGGTTAGGGTTTCCACCGCACCGATCATCTGCCCGTCAGCATCTCTGAGCACGGTCGCATTTTTGACAACATGCAAAGCGCGCCGGTCTTTTCTGGAGATCAAGCATTTCTTGGCGGTGACGATGCCTTTTTCATACAGGCTGCACCACTCCACACCGTAACCACGCCCGTACAGTTCGCAGCCGGTGCAATTCAAGATGGTGCAATTTTGACCGACCAATTCATCGGCTGAATAGCCCGTAAGCCTTTCAGCCGCAGGATTCATTGCCAGAATATTACCCTCCGGATCAATTACCATGAGGCCGTCTTGTAATGTATCAACAATGGTTTTCCAGTGTTTACCTATTTCCATCAGCATGGGCTCCTCTGATGCAAAATTCGTGCGCTGATTAAATCAGGCGAAGCATTTATTTGTTAGAAAGCCGATAAAATCAAAAAAAATTGAATCCTGTTTGCATTCCGACTTACAGATTCAAACATTTAGCCGATTGCATCAATAATGTTGTTATATTCAAAAAGTATTAACCGCAATGCGTAAATTGTTAACTCTGTTAACCTTTGATGTGTTAACTTAACAATCAATGTTAACAATTGCAATGGCAAAAATGCTGCGAGTCGAATTATTCAGGTGTCTTTTTTGACAACACCCGTGTACGCCGTTTTTTATTTTAAGTATTTTATATTATTACTAATTTATTTATTGCGAAGGTTTTCGGGCGATACCCTTTGAGTTTTACAGCACCCACAGCCTTGAACAAGGAATATACTTCCACAACGGATAGCCACAAGCAATGGTATGAAAAGGTTGGAATTAAGAAATATCCTGTCGCCTCAGCGAGGCATAACCCAACGTTTTCGTGTGCTTTTGACCGTTCTGTTGCCTGTAAGACTGATGTTGGATAAGGCGCAAACGCCGTGTTTAAAGTGTTAACCTGTTAACTTGACACATGTTAACACCATCTTTCCCAAATTGCATTTCAAAAATGCTTAACAGAAAAATATATAAATATTTCAGTATATTAATATTTTACTGCAGCTGTGGCTAATTGGCATGGGGTTTGCTAATTTAACATAACCTGAATAATCGACATTCGAAAAGGTGTCCGCAGTAATTTGAAATTGGAATAAACCGTTTAACCCTATAAACCAAATTGATTGTATCAAGCAGAAAGGAGAAATCATGATTCGTAAAATAATTGTAACCACGATGGCCCTGTTTTTTGTGTTTTCAACATTGGGTATCAGTTTTGCTCTGGATAAAGGCAACAAGCGCAAAGGCAAATACACGTATCGCAAAGTCTACAAAGCGTGCTTTGAGCGCGGTGCCGTTGATTCTCAAACGCCGCCGATCAGCCCGGCCGATAAGTCCCAGGCCGAGTGGGAGGCTATTTTTACCAGCAAAGATTATACTCAGTTCGGATGTGAGGAAGAGTGGGGTAATCTGGATGGTACCCAGGTCACGGATATCTACACCTATTTATACGAGCATGCGTCGGATTCACCCACGCCCGCCAAATGCAAGTAGAACCATACCAGATTCGATCAGAAAGCTG
Source organism: uncultured Desulfobacterales bacterium (assembly GCA_947259495.1). GTDB lineage: Bacteria > Desulfobacterota > Desulfobacteria > Desulfobacterales > JAHEIW01 > JAHEIW01. The sequence goes on from CAMYLV010000005.1 coordinate 83,395, forward strand.
CAGAGGCACGTGTCTGGCAGCTAAATATAAACCCAAAAGGAGGAAATTATGCGGATTAAAAGATTAACAGCCATATCCATGATGCTGTGCCTGATAATGGTGCTCGCGCTTGGATGTGCAACCACGAATTCGACTCCCGATACCGCCAAGACAGACAAAGCGGCGGACTGGAAGTTTCACAGCATCGTCGATGTCGACTTTGTCATGAAACAGGTGAAGGTGCCGATGCCGGAAGATGTGATGATCATCGATGCCCGGCCCAAACGGGCCAAGTATGACAAAGGGCACATCCCCATGGCCGCCAGCATTCCGGACAGCCAGTTTGATAAGATGACCGCCAAGCTGCCGGCGGATAAAGATGCGCTGCTCATTTTTTATTGCGGGGGGCCTACCTGAAAGCTGAGTCACAAATCCGCCTGGAAGGCGGAAAAACTCGGTTATACCAACGTTAAAGTTTTTGCCAACGGATTCCCCGCATACATGAAAGTAGCCGGAAACTATCCGGCTGTGTCAGCAGATTGGGTCAAAAAACAGATCGATCAGAAAACCAATTTGGTGATGATCGATTCGCGTCCCAAGCGTAAAAAGTACGACAAAGGTCATATCCCAACGGCCCTGAGCATTCCGGACAGCCAGTTTGCTAAAATGCAGGACCAGCTGCCAGCGGATAAAAGCACCCCGCTGGTATTTTACTGCGGCGGGCTGAAGTGCCGCTTGAGTCACAAGTCCGCCAAAAAGGCCATCGATCTGGGTTACACCAAGGTCAAAGTATTTGCCGAAGGGTATCCGGCCTGGGTTGCAGCTTATGGTAAAGGTGAGACAGCAACCGTGGCATCCGCCAATGCGGCTTCTTCAAATCAGCTCAAAGCTGGCAAGGAAGAAGGCAGTGTCGATACCGAAACGTTTAAAAAGATCGTCAAGGATAATCCTGATAGCATTATGCTGATCGATGTGCGCGATGCGGATGAATACACAGAAGGTTCCTTTAAAAGCGCTGTCAATATCCCGGTGGATCAACTCGAAGCTAAAATTAAAACGCTGCCGATCGATAAACCAATTGTGTTTGTCTGCGGCACCGGTGCGCGCAGCGGCGAATCTTATTATATGGTACAGGATTTGAGACCCGAAATGAAAAATGTCTATTACCTGGAAGGGGAATTGACATTCAAACAAGATGGCTCTTTCGAGATCAAAGAGCCGGCATCCTGATAGATGCGATTTCTATTTATTAGGTGCTGCAGCCGTTCCGGCAGGAACGGCTGCAGCCGAATCACCTGCTACTTTCTGATAGTGTCTACCGAGAGTTGGAGCGAAAAATGGAAATAACGGAAAAGAAACATCCGCTTTTAATATACATCGTTTTATTCGCCTTTGGCCTGATGCTGATGCCAGCTATTGCTGCTGCGGCAGGGTCCAAAGATGAGCAGGCGCCGGGACGATCGATGGCCCAGCAGGCCACTAAATCCAAAAAGTTATGGCGGACCTCCGATCACGCCAAGCATAAAGTTCTGCAAAAAGATTTTGCATCCGGTGCCGAATTGACCCAGGCGTGCATCTCCTGCCATTCTGAGGCCGAAACCCAATTTCACAAGACCATTCACTGGACGTGGCTGGCGGACCCGGCTGAAGAAAATAGACAATACGGGAAGGCCGGTAACTCACTCAACAATTTCTGTATCTCAACCAATAAAACGGTTGATGCAGGCTGCTTATCCTGCCATCCGGGCTGGGGCAACACCAAAGAAAGCGCGGTCAACTGCCTGGTCTGCCACAGCCAAACGAAAATGAACTTTGATGAAGCCATAACCGACATCAAGGGATTTCTTGAAGAAGGCGATGATGAGTCCAAGGAGATAGCGCGCGAAATTCAGGCTGAGCTGCGTGACGCCGCCCAGAACCTCGGCCTGCCGGCGCGCCAAAATTGCGGTTCATGCCATTTTTTCGGCGGCGGCGGCGACGGTGTCAAGCACGGTGATCTGGATACATCTCTGGTCAAGCCCAGTAAAACCCTGGATGTTCACATGGGGGTGGACGGCCAGAACTTCACCTGCACCCGCTGCCACACCACAACGCTGCACAATATTTCCGGACGTGTCTACACGCAACCGGCGGCCACCGATCGCAAAAGTCTGGTGGAGGATGATCTGACCAACAAGATTACCTGTGAATCCTGCCATACGGACCAGCCCCACAAAAGCGGCCAGAAGATGAATGAGCACACCGACAAAGTGGCCTGCCAGAGTTGTCACATACCCGATTTTGCCAGGGTGAATCCCACCAAAATGTCCTGGGACTGGGCAAAGTCAGGCAAGTTAAAGGACGGCAAAAAATTTAAGACCAAAGACGAATTTGGTAAATTTGACTATATGTCCATCAAAGGCCAGATGAAGTGGGCCAAAAATGTTAAGCCTGAATATCACTGGTATAACGGTGTGATTAAATCCGTTACCGCCAGCGATAAGATCGATCCGGCCGGAACCGTAAAAGTTTCCTGGCCGGTGGGTGATCGGCAAGATGCCAATTCGCGCATTTATCCGTTTAAGGTGCACATAGGAAATCAGCCGTATGATAAAATGCATCAGACCTTACTGATGCCGCTGCTTTCCGGCAAGCAGGGCTACTGGAACCACCTCGACTGGGACACAGCGCTGTCAGTCGGCCAGGCTTCCATGGATTTGCCGTTTTCGGGCGAATTTGATTTTGTCGAAACCGCCTACGTTTTTCCGATCACGCACATGGTAGCCCCCAAAGCTAAATCCCTGTCCTGCACGGAATGTCATTCCAAAACCGACAGCCGCCTGGCACATCTGAAGGGCTTTTACATGCCCGGCCGTGATGTTTCCAAAATTCTCAACTTTGCCGGCTGGGGTGCGGTTCTGGCCAGTTTGATCGGAGTCCTCATTCATGCGCTGGGGCGGTTCTTGAGCAGAGGTAATGGCAAGAACAGAAAGGAAGATTAGAGCATGACTATCAACAACGGAAAAATGAAAAATATATATCTCTATGCGCGCTTTGAACGGCTGTGGCATTGGTTGCAGACGTTGCTGATCATCATCCTTTTGCTGACGGGTTTTGAGGTCAATGGTGCCTTTACGCTTTTCGGTTTCAGGACGGCGGTGGAGGTACATAATTTTGTCGGACTGACCTGGCTGATAGCGTTCGCCTTTTTTGTTTTCTGGATTTTCACCACCGGTGAGTGGCGACAATACATCCCGACCACCAAAAAGATGATCTCGGTTGTACGCTATTACATGTACGGCATTTTTCGGGGTGAGCTCCATCCGGTGCCCAAGCGCAAAGAGGCCAAGCACAACCCGCTGCAGCGTATCGTTTACCTGATTCTGGCGGCCATATTGCTGCCGGTGCAAATGGTCACCGGATTTTTGTACTGGGGCTATAATTCCTGGGGCGATTGGGGGCTGTCCTGGCTGTCTTTGCAGGTCGTGGCGCTGATTCACATCGCCGGTGCTTTTGCCATCCTGTCTTTTGTGGTTGTGCATGTGTACATGATCACAACCGGGCACACCATATTTGCCCACACCCGGGCAATGATCACGGGCTGGGAAGAAGTAGCGGATGAAGCATCCGTGGGCGACTGGGAATATAAAACCAAAGCCAAAACGGCATAGGCCTTTGATTTTTCGGCATTGATGGCTTAAAATCACCCCTGTCCGTGAATGCCAGTGCCCTGTTGAACTAACACCAAAGGGGGCCTGAATACAGGCCCCTTTTTTACCTCTTTTAAAGGATCTCGCCGATCAGAACCGCTCGGCCGGCGCTGATATGACGATTAAACAAATTGCCCGGCAAAACGAGATGGCACCGGCGGATGTGTATGCCCTGGTGCGCAGGATAGCGACAGGTCCCGCACATAAACAGTGACCGGCCTTTAGATCTACAAAAGCTTCACCACCACAAGGGTAATATCATCTTCCTGGGGGGCCTCTCCCTGAAAAACCGTGAGATCCGCGATAATACGACTCTTTATCTCCTCGGCAGATCTGGCGGCATGCCTGCGGATCGCTTCGCGGAACCGATTTAAGCCGAACATCTCGCCGCTTTCATTTTGAGTTTCACGGATGCCGTCCGTACCCACGACCACAACGCTGCCCGGCGTCCAACCCTTGTGGTTATATTTTTGATATTTCAGGTCTTCAACCACCCCCATGGCCATGCCTTCTCCGGCAAGCTCCAAGAAGATATCATCTTCAGCATTGTAGAGGATTGCCGGCTCGTGACCGGCCCGGACCCAGCTCAATATGTTCGTTTTAGATTCGATTTTCAGAAAGAACATCGTCATGAATCGACCGCTGCTCGCAACATCTCTGGCCAGCTCCGCGTTGACCTCTGAGACAATGCGGGCGATGTCGGTTTCCATCGTCACCCTTTGTCTGAGTAGTGCCCGCACCGTGGTCATAAGCAGGGCTGCGCTCACACCATGTTCGGAAGCGTCTGCCACCACCACCCCTAAGTCGCCGTTTGTCAGTCTAAAGTAATCGTAATAGTCTCCGCCGGTTTCATCGCAGTAGTTACTGATACCGGCGATATCGAGTCCGGGCAACAAGGGCGGCTTAGCGGGCAAGAGATTTTGTTGCACCTCTTCGGCTAACTTTAAGGCGGTTATGAGCTGAAGGCGATGTCTGAGTCCGTTTATCATTGTATTAGTGTGACCGGCGATAACCCCGAACTCATCATTGGTGGCGACCGGGACCAATCTGGAAAGATCCCCCTGGGTGACCTTCTCAAGCACGCCGGTTTCATTCTGGAACAGTAATTTCAAATTTTTGGAATATGAAACGATCAAATTTACAATTGCTGCTAACAGCACAACCATCACAAAAAAGACTTCACGCATAACGGACAATTGTGCTTGGGTAAGAGATATATCGCTCTCTTGAATCTTTGAGAGCCAGACCACATCTCTGGCAATTACAAGTCCGAGGACCATAGAAACGAACAGGATGGTGATCAGCGCCACCAGGGAAAATTTTCGCGTTATTGAATATAGACGCTTGGGCGGTGGGAGCGCCCTGTTTTCCGACAGGGTGTCCTGGATGACGGTGCGCTCACGGGCCAGGGCCATATCTAAACCCAGGAAGAAGCCGACAACGGCGCAACCCAATAGTAAGCTCAATCCACTGGTGGCCGGAAAGCCGTAGGCCAGGGTGTTGTATATAACCACGACTGAGCCGGCTGCCATGCACAAGGCTAATTCAAGAAAAAACTGTTTTCGGGGCTGGACAATCAACGGTCGGGAGACGACCAGGCGGCTCTCAAGGAACCGGTGCAGCGCCAGCGCCACCATGAAAGGAATCAGAAGGCTTACCCCCAGGAGCACGGGGGGCATTGTTTCCATAAATGGTCAGACCTGCCCGCCATAGATTGTCAGAGCGATCACAGCAATGAAATAGTGAATGCTGATTCTGAGCATAGTTTGTCCTCAAACGTTCACTATTGATTATGTAAAAAAGGTGAAAAGGTCAACAACTTGTGTTCGCGTGTATGGCACCAGCGAATGGATTATAGGGGTTGTCAAAAAATCGTTCCGGCATTCAAACATTTTTATTTACAATCCCTTGTGCCGCACTTCCGTCTTCCGGAACATTATTATGGAAAACGGTATAAATTGCGGATCAAGGAACAGTTTATCCTGTGTGCCGTAAGCGAATCTTTGGCGGGTTGCGAGAAGTTTGGGTATGGTGTGTGAAAGCCGGATTTTTTAGAAGCGAAGTGCCTTGCTTGACAGGTATCAGGCAGCTCACTACCTTTATTTTTATACATAAAGATTAATGAGAAGGTATAAATATTCTTAATCGCAGTAAGTTTAAACTATTGCAAAAACAGCAGAACAAACCAATCAGGTATCATGGATAAAAATCATATTCGAAACACAGCCAATTTGCGCGTGGCCGAGATCATTGAAAGCCGTTCTCCGGCTGGTCGGCACGATTCTGTGCAGGGCTGGCACAACCTGTTAAAAACACTTCTTTCTCAAATGGCGCCGTATATGTTGGAAGGTCACCTGGTGACCTTTCGGCAGCTCAAAGAGCAGGAGCGCTTTTTTTTTGAAAATCGCCTTCAAAACATAAGGGTGCCGGTTTCCGTCGGCGCCCTTTACCTGCCGCCAAGCGTGCGTTACCAGGCGTTATACCAGCGGCCCAAGGGTGAACCTCAGTCTGTTCCCGAACACTCGCCGGATCATCCGCCGGATGAAGGTATTGTTCTGGCCTGCCGCAAGTCCGACTTCAACGTCGTAATCAATGCCCTGCTGGCCAAACCGCCCTTCGCACCGGCGATCGATGTTTATGACGACGGACAGCTTCTGGCCGGATATGTTTACCATACCATAGACGAATGTATCGCCAATCTTTCTAAAGTTCTGCAGGTCCATTTACAACGGAGGGGCAGTCAAGGCTGACAATGGAATCCGTCAAAGATATTCTGCACGTGCGCTGCTGAAAGATCTTTACACCCGGGCCCGCAAAAAGTGCTTGCGGCATTTTTTTACAAATGCGCTGTCCCCGGCTCTCCCTTAAACGGACCGACGATTTCATCTGTGATCCAACCGCCATAAAATTGGCCGGGCTGAGCACGCACTTGCTCACCCGCAACAAAACAGCTGCAAAAGCCCCTGCGTGGAAGTGAAGCCAAAGAAGCTATATTTTGCCACCCGATAGATCGTCGGGCAGCGGTCCCTGCCAGATGTGGAAGGTTTCGGTCTTCCAGACCATGTCCGTGATCGAAGGGGCACCGGAATTGCGCAAAAACATTGCGTGCTGGGTTTTGTGGCAGAGGGCGGCGGCTACCTTTATATCGTGCCAGGGGCTGATATCGGTGATAATATCGGCCTCATCGTTTTCGTTTAAAACACGCTCGCGTTTGGAAGGCGCATGCCAGGCCGACCAACTCATCAGTGCGGTGCGCGTATGGCCGTTGCTTAACGCTAAACGGGTGGCACGGTGGGTGTAGATGTGCTGGGGGTGGCCGTATTCACCATTTGAGCCATGGGTGATAATTAGGTCCGGCTCGATTTTGCGCACGTATTTATCGATGGCAGCGGCAAAATCCGCCAGCGGGACGTCGATGCGGCGCGCAATGCCGTTGATTTCCATGTAAGGGTCAATGTAGGGCAGGAAAAAGATATCGCGGGCACCCAAAATGCGAACCGCCTCGCGCACTTCCTGTTCCCGGAAGGCGGCCAGATTCTCACGCGTCGTCAACGGCGGCTCACCGACCTCGCCGCCCTCACCGCGGGTGGTTTCCAGGATGAAAACAGCATGTCCCTGTTGAGCGTACCGGGTCAGCGTCCCGCCGCTGAAAAGGGTTTCATCATCCGGATGTGCTGAAATTACTAAGATCGTACTCATTTAGTTAATATCCGTCGGTTGAATTAAATAAACACTAGCCAAGCTCATAAACTAATCCATGATAAATTCAAATCAACCGGGAAAGGGTCAAATGCTCAAAGGAAATTTGTTAGGGTTCGGGTATATTTGACCAGATATGGAATTGCGGCACAAGTGGTTGTAGGAAAAAACGCTCGAATAACGGATCGTTTTTTGACAACCACTATAAAAGAGGCTCAAGTTGATTCTTAAAATCGGAATAACGAGGTTATGCTGGTAGGATAGGCGAGTTAGCGGATCATGACCGTGCTTTGAATACCCTTGGCCTGCAATTCTGCCTGTTGGTTTTCGGCACCTTTTTTGGTGACAAAAGCGCCGACCACCAATTTCAACTCACCGTCCTTTGTTTTGAGAAAATAGGGCGAATACCCTAATTTTTTGATTTGTTGCAGATCGGCTTGCATGTCATCCGGGGATGTGTAGGTGCCGATGAGGTTGGTATAAGGTGTTCTTTTGACAATGGCGCCTGAGAGCCGGTGCTCAGTCTTGGCCTGAATTGCCTCCCGGCGGGTCTGGTAATGGCCTGCCAATACCCTCAGCCATTCGTCGCCGCTTTCGAATTTGACTTTAACGACATACGGCTTTAACCCTACCTTTTGATAATCCGATACGATTTTGCGGGCACTTTGCGGCAGACGGCAGCTGGATAGCATGATGGAATAGGGATGTATAGTATCTTGCTCTAAAGACACGGTCTGTTTTTGTGGCGGCTGCGGCTTCACAGGCTTGACCGCCTGAACGGCCTGTGCCTGAATGATTTTAGTCGACGATGATTCTTCAGGCGCTACCGGTGGGGTCTTTTTCTCTGCAGTGGTCGTTTCTGCGATTTCTGCCTGAGGTTTAACCGGCTCAGGTGTTTCCTCGGATTTAATTTGTTTCAGCACGACCAGGGGCCGGGGCAGGTCGACTGTCTGCTGTGTATTTTCTGGTTCCAGCAGGATTTTTTTGGTGACGATCACCGGCCGGCCTCGACTTTTAACAGCTGCGGTCCGGTTTTGATCGGGCCCGGGTTTGGATTGGGTAAGATAGCGCAGCGGGCTGAAGTGCCAGATGCCGTAAACTGCCAACAGGACCAGAACAACTGCAATCGATAAGAAAACGCTTTTTTTTTTCATTTGCTCACTTCTAATTTTAGCTGTTCAACAAATGCGGCGCTGGTGACATACGCCCGAACCATTGGTCTTATATCCTATTGGGGCACCTTTGGTCAAATTGTATTTGCACCCTATCTTCCGCCAAAAGCGGAAGAGGGTTCTAAGGTTCAAAGCTTCTGGGTTCACAGGTTTTAAGCTAAGAAGGTTACGGGTTACGAGTTTCGGGTTGCAAGATAAAGAAGGGCGCCTGAATGAGTGTTACGTTTTGGAAGTAGATATTTTGGGTGCTGATAAAAGGGTGATAATGACGTTCAAGGTACCCGGCAAGTTGACCGGCCAGATACGCGCCAGGCAAAACGCCGGCGTAAGTATCTCTCCAGCTCTCGGTCTGAACAGCTGTAATGAGAGGCAAATCTGAGTGTCGTGCGCGTCGAATAACCATATTTAAATTTAAATTAATTTAAAAAGTCTTCTGCTATCTGACCTCTGGCATCTGACCGCTATTTGCTGCCTTTTGCCGGCCGCTGTTTGCGAAGGCTGTGCGCCAGCGAGCACAGCACCGGCACCAGGATTAAAGTCAGCAAAGTGGCGAATCCCAGCCCGAAGATCACCGCCACCGCCATGGGCCCCCACCACTGGGAGGACTCACCGCCGATGTCTAAGGCCATTTTGCTGAAATCAAAACTGATGCCGGTGGCCATCGGCAGCAGGCCCAGGATGGTGGTGATGGCGGTAAGCATCACCGGGCGAAAGCGAACCGCGCCGGCTCGCAACAGGGCTTCGGTTGAAGAAAGGCCTTTGGCGATTAGCTGGTTGATGTAGTCGATGAGTACGATGGCATTGTTGACCACCACGCCGGCCAGGCTGATGACGCCAATGCCGGTCATAATAATGCCAAAAGCCGTGCCGGTGATCAGCAGGCCCAAAAATACACCGATCAAAGAAAACACCACCGACGCCAGAATGATGAGCGGGGTGATCAAAGAGTTAAACTGGGTCAGCAGAATCAGCAAAATCAGGGCAATGCAGGCAAAAAAAGCCTTGCTTAAAAAGGCCTGGGCCTTGGCCTGTTCTTCCTGTTCGCCGGTAAACTGGTAACGGTATCCCCTGGGCCAGCCGATCTGCTGCGACAGGCGTGCATCGATGTCTCTGATCACGTCATTGGCCAGGCGCCCCGACACATCGCCGGATATGGTGACTACCCGTTTCTGGTCCAACCGCATGATAGCGCCAATACCGCTGCCCAGCTTCACCTGGGCCAGACTGGTTAAGGGGACCGGCTCGCCCTGCGGCCCGGAAACCGTAATGCGCTTCAGACTCTTGATGGACTGGCGATCGTGTTTGGGCAGGCGCGCGATAATGTCATATTCATCTTTGCCCTCGCGATAGACCCCGGCTTTAACCCCGTTGATGGCCGATTTGACCGTATAAGCGATGGTATAGGTGTCCAGCCCCATGAGGGCTGCTTTTTCCTTGTCTACCTGCACACGAATTTCCGGTTTGCCTTTGACAAAATTATCTTTTAAATCCACCAGCCCGGAAATGTCTTTGATGACTTTGCGGGCGCGGGCCGCAAGCTCTCCGAGCATGAGGATATCCTCACCGAAAATTTCAATATTGATCGGCGGTCCGGTGGGCGGGCCTTCTTCTTCTTTTTCTACCTGCACCTCCGCCCCATGAATGGTGTTTAAAATCCGCTGCCGGACTTCTTTGACAATTTCCGATGAAGGCCGAGAGCGATCGTGAAAATCTTTAAAATCCAGCACCACCCGGCTGATGTGGGTGCCGGTGCCGCCCTGGGAAAAGGGATCTCCGCCGATTGCCCCGATATTGGAAATGACGTAGCGGATGTCCGCATAACCAGCCACAATTTTTTCGATCTTGGCTACCAGTTGATCGGATGTATCCAGATTGGTGCCTTCCGGCATTTTGATATTGACGTAGGCGCGGCGCGGTTCGGTGTCCGGAAAAAACTCCGTGCCCTTGCCGAAAAAGACAAAGGCCAGGGTGGCGCCAACCAGCAAGGCAACGGCTGAAATGATGACCACCCAGCGATGTTGCAGAGACCATTTCAGCAGAAACAAATAAAACTGTTTGATCCAGGGCTCGCGGGATACGCGGGCTCTGGCAGGGGTGTCGACCTTGATCCTCTGATAGCGGGCGGAAAGCACCGGATTAATCACCAGGGCCACAAACAGCGAAGCACTCAGGGCCATAATCAGGGTCATGGGTAAATATCCCATGAACTCACCCATAATCCCCGGCCAAAAAAGCATGGGCGAAAAGGCTCCCAGGGTGGTCAGGGTAGAGGTAATCACCGGCCAGGCGACCTGGTCGGTTCCCACGGCAGCCGCCTCCAGGCGGGATTTGCCCTGCTGCATGTGGCGGTAAATATTTTCGACGATTACAATCCCGTTGTCTACCAGCATGCCCAGTGCCAGAATCAAAGAAAACAGCACCACCATATTCAAGGTGACATCGAATCCGGTCAACAGTGCAAAGGTGATAAACATGGAATAGGGGATGGCCAGGGCCACAAACACGGCGGACTGGCCGCCGATGAATAAGAAAATGACCGCCAGCACCAGGATCAGTCCCGAAATAATGTTGTTTTCCAGGTCCGCTACCAGCAGCCGCACGTCATTGGACTGGTCGGCGGTCAGGTCAATTTTTAAGGTCTGCGGCAGCTCGGGCCGCATATCGCTAACCACCTGCTTGACTTCTTCGGTGACGCGCACGATGTTTTCACCGCTGCGCTTGAGGACCCCGATGGCGACGCTATTTTCGCCGTTGATGCGGGAGCGGGTGAGCGGATCTTTGTAGGCATCCTTGATGGTGGCGACATCCCGCAGGTAAACCGGTTTACCGTCCCGCACGAAGGCCACGATCGAAAAAATTTCAGACGGATGCTCAAAGTCCTCTGGCACCCGCACCAGGTATTTGCCCTCGCCGATATCCATGCTGCCGCCGGGCATGTTCACATTGCTGTTGTTCACCGAGCCGACGATGCTGGAAAAGGGAACATTATAGGCGCGCACCCGATCCAGATCGAATTCCACATGAATTTCGCGCTCCAGCCCTCCCGTCAGGCGGGCTTCCAGAACCCCGGGGATGGACTCGAGCCGGTCCTGCATATCCTCGGCTAAACTCTGCAATCGCCGCAGGCTGAACGGCCCCGATAGCACCACCCGGATGACCGGCATGTCTGAAAAATTGACTTCCTTTATGACCGGGTCATCCTGCAGATCGGCCGGCAAATCGCCTTCGGCCTGATCGACCTTATCGCGGACTTTCTGCAGGGCATCATCCAGGTCGACTTTGGGCAAAAATTTGATGGCCACCGTGGAAATACCCTCGGCAGAGGTCGAGCGGATTTCTTCGACATCATCAATGCCTTTGAGCTTGCGCTCGATGGGAATTGTGATCAATTCCTCCATGTCTGCAGGTGCCACCCCCTCATATGTAGTGGTCACAAACACATAAGGGATGGTGATATCCGGGAAGGATTCCCGCGGCAACGTGACATAGCAGTACAGTCCGGCAATCACAATGACCACCAGCAGCGCCAGCACGGTTACCTGCCGTTTGAGCGCAAATTGATTGAGAATCATTGTACGCGCACCCTCATGCCGTCTTCGACTTCGGTCTGTCCCTTGACGATCAGATGATCGCCGGGCTTCAAGCCGCTGGTAATCTGTACGCGATCGCCTTCAATCACTCCGATGGCAACGGTTCGCGATTGCGCCACACCATCGTTTTCGATAAACAGCAGACGTTCGCCACCTTTGTCCACCAGTGCAAAAAGCGGCGCCAGCAATGCATCGGGAATCACGCGGCGAACAAAGGCTACCCGGGCGATCATTCCCGGGCGGATATCGCCAAATGGATTTTCGATCACGGTGCGCACCAGAAAGGTTTTGGTGGCCGGATCGGCTTTAAAGGACACAAAATCAACCGTTCCGCTTAGCGTTCTATCCGGGAAGGCATCGATTTTGACCGGTGTCTTTTGGCCCTGCAGCACAAAGCGGATGTCAAGCTCCGGTACCCGCACATTGATTTTAATGCGCTCGATATTGATAATGTCGGTGATCGGCTTGCCGGTGTCGATGAACTCACCGGCATCCACATACAGGTGATTAATGATGCCGTTAATCGGTGAGTGCGGAAAACCATGATTATATTTGACCTTGATCTGTTCTAAATCGGTGGCCGCTAACGTGCGCTGGGTTGAGCTTTGATCCAGCTCCTCCTGGGCAATGATTTTACGCTCGAAAAGTCGTCGTCGCCGCTGATAAAGATCGTCGGCCAGTTGATACTGAGCCTTGGCGTGATCCAGAGCGGCCCTGAGGGCGGATACGTCGATCTTGATCAGCAGGTCGCCTTCTTTGACGATGTCACCCTCACTCGGGCCAATCCACTCGATGCGGCCGGCGGTGTCGGCGGCCACCTGCACATCCTGCCAGGCCTCGGTCGTGCCCGGCAAAAAGATGACATCCCGTATCGGTTCTGCTTTGATTTCAATAATGGATACCGGAACTGCAGGGGGCTGATTTGATTGGTTAGCGGTGGTAGCCAGCCCCGCTTTATCATCACAGCCGGATGCAAAAAAGCCGGCCCACAGCAACACTGCCAGAAATAAAAATGAACGTTTGGTTTGCATTTAATTTACCATCCCTTTTTCGATTCCCTGAAACGCCAGCCGCAGCAACCGTTCGGCGCGCTGCGCATCTGAAGACTGCGGTTGAAACTGATCCATGTGCAGACAAAAATCGAGCAGACTCAAAACCAGATAGGCGACTTCGTCGGCAGCGGTTTTTTTAACCTCGCCGCCGGATATTCCTGTATCATAAATTTTACGAATGGCGTCGATCATGTGGCGATGATAGCGCGTGAAGTCATAATCCGGTGTTCCTTGAGGTGGTCCAAATATGAGGCCATGGATCATTTTATAGAGGCTGCGGTGCGCCTCGACCTCTGCATACACCCGGCGATAAAGCATCAGGAGTCGATCCAATACATTGCCCTGCGACTCTAAAACCTCGGTCAGCAATTGTTTCTGTAGATTTTCAGCCATTTCAAGAATAGCCAGAAAAAGGCCTTCTTTGCTCTTAAAGTAGTAATAGAGCACCGGTTTGCTCACGCCGGCCTGCTCCGCAATTTCGCGCACGGATGTTCCGGCATACCCTTTTTGGGCGAACATGCCGATGGCTGTTTCCAGTAATCGCTCTCGGGCATTGGGCGCCGCCGCCTTCAGCCTTTTTTTGTTTTTCATGTGCTTTCCAGATTTAAGCAAATTGTATTGTGGCCCATTTTTGTGTGAAACTGCTGTAACTTAAAAAAATATTCTCATCTATTTTCATGCAAATTTCAGGTATTAAAATGTGGTACTTGTTTATGCTAAATATGCGGCTCTGTCAAGAAAATTACCTACCGGTAGGTAATTTATGCCATTTTGATACTCAAAATGCCGGCGGACAGAGGACAGAAGAATAAACGTCAGATTTTGAAAAGGGTGAGTGGCAAGCGTCAGCTAGTGGTTTGTGGTCTTATGCGGGCTTGTTGTTCGATCAGGTAAGGATGGTCCACAACACATAAATCACAAGCATTCCCATTCCGTGGGCTTACCTGGCGGGCATGGAACTGGACCGCAAATGGCATGCGGATTTACAGTGAATGGCAAGCAGAAACATGAAAGCCGGCAACGGGATCTACCCCCCTGCCCGTTACGGCGTTGTGTTTTAAATGAGTGATGATGTCAGTATGGAGCGGGTGCAGGAATCGAACCTGTCTGTGACCTTGTTAGGCCTCGCTCCCCCAAGAGCCCCCGCTCAATGATGGTAAGGGAAGAAGGGGGTTGGGGTTCCCAAAGGCACATCAATTTTAAAGATAAAAGGGGTAAAATGAGAACCCGCCCCCCAGCCGATAGAAGTGTCTGCTGCGAGCCGAACCTAAGCGTTGAAGGTCGAGGTCTCCGCAGACACTCTTCGCAAATTGCAAAAAATATGCCATCAGCATGTATTTATATTTATGTATATATATCGATAGGTTAAAAAAATATAAAATTTTTAAAATTTTATAATTGGGTAATCAATGCCACAGTTTTATCACTTAAATTACATAACATTAGGACTTAGATGCCAGGACATTTGATATTTAGCAACTATGGCGTTGTCAATCTTTACGCCATTTTGTTAAATTATTGTCTAATTATTTTTGACAACCTATCCACCCTATGTTATGTTCCTGCCATGGTCGATGATCGCAAAATACATCCTATCGGTTATGTCGCCCGCCAGACAGGCTTGAGCGCGCATGTGATCCGCGCCTGGGAAAAACGCTACGGTGCGGTGCATCCCGGTCGTACGCCCACCGGTCGCAGGCTGTATTCTGAAAGCGATATTCAGCACCTGCAGCTGTTACAGCAAGCCTGCAAAAGGAGTCATCGCATTGCGCAGTTGTCTGATTTGGACAACACCACGCTTCGCGGAATTATCGCCAGCAAATTGGCAGATGCGGGTCCGATGGTAGCGCATCCGGTGGAGCTCTTCACACCGGTAGAATTACTTGAAGCCTGCCGTGCAGCCGTTCTCGCTATGGATGAGCAGGCGTTTGAGGCCACCTTAAACCGGGCGGCCGTCATGCTGACGCGGCCGACGCTGTTTGAAGGCGTGATCATGCCACTGGTGGTGGAAATTGGCGAGCGCTGGGTCAACGGGGAACTTAAAATTATCAACGAGCACATGGCTTCCACAATTCTCGTCTCATTCTTACGGGATATGCTTTCCGCTTTTCGACCGCTGCCGCCAATGCCTAAAATGGTCGTTGCGACCCCTGTGAACCAATGGCATGAGCTGGGTGCTTTGATTGCTGCCATCGTGGCAGCAGAGGCCGGGTGGGGGGTATATTATTTTGGTCCCAATTTGCCGGCTGAAGAAATTGCCGCTGCTGCCGTATACAAAAATGCCGTGGCAGTTGCACTCAGTATCGTTTACCGCGTCTCTGAAAGGCAGACCTTGCGCGAAATAAGTCGTTTACGCCATTACGTGTCCGAAGACGTGGCCATTATTGTCGGCGGGCGTGGTGTGCAGTCCTGCCAGGCGGACCTTAAGCAATTGAACGTGATGTATCCGCAGAACATCTCCGAATTTCGTGACATGATCGACGAACTTGGATAAATACCGCTATTTTCATGATGGCCTCCGAGCGCCTGCCTTTTGTGTTTAACCGCATTTCTGACTAAAACGACCTCCCAAGCATTCGCTCACCTCTCATGCGGATGTCGACCCGTGCGATAAAGCAGCTTGACTTTCATTCAAAACGGCTTAGTGTTAGACAGCTTTTAGACAAAATATGTGATTTAAACTATCTCAGGAGGTGCGACATGAGTACCAATCAAGAGGCAAATAACAACTACATCAACGGAATGTTTGCGTTCCTAAAAAACAACGACGAAGAAAGCATTGAGCACCTGTCCCGGGCCATTGATCTTGACCCGGACCATACACTGGCGTTCATGAGCCGGGGTTCGGCCTTTTTCAGGTCAGACCAACTGGATGAAGCCATCGCCGACTTTGATCGCGCGATAGAGCTAAAACCCGGTCTGGCACGGTCCTACCATCTGCGCGGACTTGCTAAAGAAAGGCAGGGAAACGATGCGGAAGCAATCGATGATTTTGAAAAAGCAATCGAACTGGATCCTGAATACGGTGCAGCCTACTACAGTCGTGCAACCCTGCACACCAAAATGGGAAATGAAGACCTGGCTGTGGATGACATAAAAATGGTCGAGTATTTGACGAACAAAAGCATCGAAACCTTTGCCAACGAAAACAATGTCTGGCGGTCCCAGCACATGCGCCTTGAATCGATGACGGCCGGTGAAATTGGGCGCTAAGTGGTAGACCGCGTAAAGCCGCAACGCATTTGAATGATGCGGATGTGGAAGAACTTTTCCTAAAAACTGAGAAACCTTTTTCATGTAGATGTGTGGCTGGATTTTCCGAATCTATACTAACTATTTGAAACTGATAGTTAAATTTTTTGCCCGGATTGGAGAGCAAGCGTGCACGATTTTTGCTTCCCTTACATGTCATGGGGGGCAGATCTCAGCAAACAAACTCAGGAATCGAATTGGTTCTGGAAAAGTATCGCCGTCAATTTCGGATTGCGGAGAATCTGAACTATTATTCCGAGGCGCATTACAAGATCGCCGAACGAAAATTTATTAAGTTTGCCCTGTCGTTTGGTGAATCGAAAAATTCGGAGGAATAGTTGCCATGCGAGTTCGTTTTTAGGGGGGGTTGATCTTTTTGATAGGAAAGATATGGTTGCGCGATAAGCGCCATACGCTTAAAAGCTGCGCCGGCGTTATTCTCATCGGGGCGACGGTGGCAGGGGCCATGTTGATTATCCGCCTGGTCGGCGAGCAAAGGCTCCAGCACGTTTTAAGCTTTTTGTTCAAGCGCAGGTCAAAAGTTGAGAAATTAAACAGCGAAGCATTTGTGCCTGACAACCGAACTTGATTCTGGCGCTATAGGATCTGGGGGAGCATACTCACGGGCGTTGATTTCGCCCCCCCTGAAGGGCAGTGATTGCACTGCCCTTTTTTATTGACGCCGTTTCTAAAAATAAGGTCAAACAGATTTGTGCCCCTGGGCCTGGATACCCTGCGGTCACGCTTGCAGCGGGCCGAAAGGGATCTTCATTTTACAGGCCATGATTTCTTGATGATGTCTAACCAGGAAAGCTTCTCGGGCTGCGAATCTGTTCTGTGATTATCGGCTTTGCGGGAATATTCATTATCCAAATATTCATTAACGGGGGCTTCATTCTCATACCACACCGTTTCTTTTTCGCGTTTGTTGAGCGGACTTTTCATTTCCCCCCTGACCTTTCTGTGAATTCCTTTTTACAACTACACGCTTGCAGGAAGATGGGTTCTTACCAAAAAGAATCTCAATTGTACAGGTTTAATTCCACCCCCCTGTTCTTTAGTTTGCCGGGACGTCAGAAACGATCCTATATAGCATATATTGTATATAATAATTATTGACATACCATATATAGTATATATACTATTGGGCCTAAATTCGATGCTTTTGCGGCTTCTTTCTTTTATTTAGCAGAAACGCAAAAACAGATTCTCACATCGAAACCGGCATACTAAAGATCCAGATCTCCTGAAAGCAGCATCTCAAGCCTGACACCATCCCCGCAAAATGCCGAAGAACCTGAATCGTCGCTACCAAAGCTTGCTTGAATAAGCCACCGAAGGAGGATAAAAATGCAGCATTTTTTAGCGCTGTCGGATAAGATTCCGTGGATAATGGCACCGGCAATCGTAATCGCCGCATCGGTGATTATTACAGTACTGGTGGTTGTGAATCGGCTGCTGGCGCCGGCGTCCAAGGCCATGTTAGTTGCGGTTATGCTGGCGCTGAGCGCATGGGCGATGGTGATGCGGGCGTTTTAGTCTATGGGATCTAGAAAGGAAGAATCATTATTTCGCGTGGAATTAACCTCTTTCGATACCGGGTAGCTGATCAATTGGGTCAGGCGTTTCTCCTCCAGAATTTTTTTTAACTCCGTGGTATCCTGATTTTTCGTATTCAGCCAGTGCGTATATACTTCGGGTTTGAGAATCACCGGCATACGATGGTGAATTTCGCGGATCGACTCACTGGCTTCGGCCGTAATGATGGTACATGATCTGTAAGGCACTTCCGGGTCGTTTTTGTGCCAGGTTTCCCAGAGCCCGGCAAATGCAAAAGGTTTTTTATCGGGCAGTGTAATCAACATGGGTTGCTTTTGGCCCTTGGGGCCTTTCCATTCGTAAAAGCCATCGGCAATGATCAAGCACCTGCGCATTTTAAAGGCATTTTTAAAGGAGGGCTTTTCGGCAACGGTTTCAGCGCGAGCATTGATCATGCGGTTTCCGATGGACGGGTCTTTGGCCCAGAACGGTACCAGCCCCCAATGGAATTTATCCAGCCAGTTTTCTCCCTGATTATTGAAAATTGCCAAAATCTCCTGCGATGGTGCGACATTGAAATTGGCCGTCACCTCGCAATTGGCGCGGTCAATCGGGAAAAATTCCTGTAGCTCATCGAGTTTGCGGTATCCCACAAATCGGCCACACATAAGCAATTCCCTCCCGGGTCGAAGCTATTTCAAAAGCGCATTTAAGAAAGCGAACTGCGTTTCTTGAGATCAGCTTTTAGTAAATACGACTTTAAGGGCCTATGCCGGCTCCATTACCTGCACGCTGACCTTCTTGACATAATTCGTAACCGCATCGCGGTAAGAAAGCATGTGAGCTGTTTTGAGATGGGCAACAAGGTGCTCAAGAGTTTCCCAGGCTTCGACGATGGTCACGACGTTCTTTCTCACCGTTTCCTGGAATGCTAAACCGGAATCAAGGTCAACGGCCGGCTCATAACCCAAACACCCCTTTTCAGCCTTCACGTATGGCACGTTGTTTTGTAAGATCTTCAGATATTTTTCTCTCGAACTTGGTCGAAGTTCTATTGTGGCAATGACATGAATCATTCGCATGCTCCTCTATGCATTTCAAAACCTAACCTGCTGCAAAATCACATTTATTTCCAAAAAGGTCTATCAAAAAGATGCCCGGCACCCGGTGCCGGAAAGGGTGATTCCAAATCCATCTCGTCGACGCCAAATAGTATTCCCGAAATCAAGAGACCCATTGCCCCAAGAACTGGCAAAATTAGCTCCAAAGAGGTTTTGAAATGGCTTTTAGTGGTTTTGGATGAACCATTCGATAAGCTGTCTCGCAATACTAATCCTGGGAGGAATTTGTGGGAGGTTGTCTTTTCCAAACCAGGCGGCATCGATGATTTCAGATCCATCAATACGAATGTTGCCGCCGCCATAATCGGCTGTAAAAGCAATCATCAATGAATTCGGAAACGGCCATGGCTGGCTGCCGAAATAGTGGATATTTTTGACCGTTATACCGACTTCTTCGCGGATTTCCCTTTCGACACATCCTTCCAGGGTTTCTCCCGGTTCCACAAAACCGGCCAAAACGCTGTAAAACGGCAATTTAAACCGTTTATTGCGCCCGAGCAAAATATGATCATTTTTTAAGACTGCCACGATAACAGCCGGAGATAAACGGGGGTAATTTGTCAGGTCGCATTGCGGGCAAATTTTGGCCCGCTCGTCTGTCTTAAATTCGGTCAGTTGTCCGCAGCCGCCACAAAACTGGTGCGTTTGATTCCAATTCACCAGCTGGTTGGCCCGCCCGGCGATCCAGATCAGATTTTCGTCCAATTTGCCAAACAGCGCCCGTAAATCTATGGATTCCAGATTCGCTCCCTTTAGTTTATCGTCGGCTATTTCAGCCGCGTAACAGGGGTGGCTGTCCAGGGTGCCAAGATACTGTTTGTGAAAAAGAGCGGATTGATATTCCTTTAGATCCCTTGTTTCAGGGATGGTGCAGGTCTCATTTCGGATTTTTACCAGCAGCTGGCCCCCGTCATATATAAACCACAGGGCAGTCGCCGGCTCTATCGGTGGGGGTTTAAAATCCGGTATAAATGACATTTTATTGAATTATCTTATTATTTATTCGCTATTTTTTCAGATATTGCCCGAAACCGACCGGCTTCCTTTGAATTCCCCTCGGCGGCATAAATACGGCTGACCTTTTCATAATAATCAGCGGCCTTGTCGGGAACCTCCTGGGCCAGGGCAAGATAAAGCTCAAGGATATCGGTGCTGAGCATCCCGGAATCAAAACAAAGGTCCGCGTATCGTTCCTTAATAAACGGGTCGATGCGTGCGTGACAACTGCGGCACTGTGCCATCATCTCCCGGTATAAATTGCGGGCGTTGGCCAGCTCGTTAAGGGCTTCATGGGTTGTGGCCAGCGCCCGGGCAATGCGTTCATTCCAACCATAGTCTTTTAGAAATTTTTGATAAATTGTTTTGGCTGCAGTGGGGTCTCCCGCACGGAAAAGCGTCTCTCCTTTTAAAACATACACCGCTACGGATTCGGTCAGCTCTTCGGGCACCGAACCCAGCAGGGCTTCCGCGCGGTCAAATGCATTTTTTTCCCAGAAGATTTCACATAAAAGCTGGTATGCGGGCAGTGCCTGGGGTTGATCTTTCAACAGCGCTTCAAGCAACTGCCGCGCTTCTGTATATCTGTCCAGGTTCAGATAGGCTGTGGCCAGCTCCAGCGGGATAAAGCTGTCGGCTGACGGATTTTCAGCCATGGCGCTGCTCAAGTAATCAGTCGCAGCGGAAAATTCACCCCGGTTCAATGCCAGATAACCTTTCTTAAAATTAGCACCATAGCTCAGGTAAGCATTTTGAACATCTTCGGGCAGTGCACCGCACAGAGCTCTGAAGGTTTCGTCTTCCCCTTCGCCCTGTTGCGGATATTCCGATCTTCCGATTTCAAAAGGGAGGTCATCATCTTCAAAAGGCGGATCATCATCGTCCGGCAGCGATTCTGCAATGGATTTATTCATCTGAAAATCAAGCAGTTTATGTTTTTCTTCCAGCTCCGATTGAAGCGCTGGATCTTCGGTAAGCTCCAGGGCTAGAATATATAGCTCCCGCGCATCGTCATGAAAGCCGGCATCGAGCATATCGTCGGCACTGCGTTTATGGCTGCGTGCCAGGGCCTCTTTTACCTTGATTATTTTTTCCTGCAGTCGGGCTTTAAGCTCAGGGTCCGGCGCTGCTGTGCGTTCCAGTTTCTCCAGGGCGCGTTCATATTCGATCTTGGCTTTGCCCCAAAAATTCGCTGTAAACAGTTCATCGCCGCGATGCTCGTGCGCAAGGGGCGTTTTGCCTGAAAATTTTTTAAAAAAAGACATCATTCTTTTTTTGTGGCACATCGCTGCTTATCAAACACTTTAATTTTTACCTGCCGGGCACGATGATTCGGGAATCCGGTTTTTCAATGCGATCCCCTTGTTGCTCCTGATATTTTTTCGCCTCCTCAGCCAGTCGATCCATAGCGACTTTCATGGCATCCGGAAATTTCTTGATCGCCTGTTGCAGATCTTTGGCCTGAATGACAGCCTGCAGCGGCAATGGCCCGCCGGGGGTCATCAAAGACGTGTGGGCGACGAAAACGGCTTTGCGGGTTTTGTCCACAGTGCCATCAGACTTAACGGGTGTCATGCGCTTGATCATACCAACTTTAAGATCTGTAAAGGTTTCTTCTTTATAAAAATTGCTGCGATCCAGCTTTAATTCGGTCGGTTGCTGTTGTTCTTCTGTCATTATCTTCTCTCCTTATATCGGATTCGTGTTTCTCAAACTGCTATTCTGGATAAATTAAAAGCGCAAGGTAACAGATCAAAACACATAACGCAATGTTTTTGGACCGCGATCCAGCGATCCATTGCCGCCACCCGGCAGAAACCCTGGCATAAATTTTACAATTTCGTACAAAAGCAGAAGCAGTTGCCAGACGGGAATTTCAGCCTTAGCTTTAACATTATATAGTCTTCTACAAAGACATCATGGTCAATCACAGACAGATAAATGCAGAACGAACGAAGAAAAATAACCCGACGGGATTTTATGGCGATGACCGGCGGCAGCCTGGTATCCATCGGGCTGCCGGGTTTATTTGTTAAACTCACGGATTCTGAAAACCGGGCATGGGCCGCCGACCTCAGGCCTGACGGGCGACCCCGTATTCCGCCGGGTCAGCATGCGGTTAAAGCGCTGGTTCCTATGGGGGGTGCTGCCGGACCCGGCAAAATTGACGACTGGCATCTGAAGATCAGCGGCCTGGTCGAGCAACCGCAAACGATCAGCTTTCGGAATTTGATGGGTTTAAACCAAGTGAATCTGACCTGCGATGTGCATTGTGTTACCGGCTGGACCCTGCTGGATTCTAAATGGGCCGGCATTCGAATCACAGAAATCATTAAACGGGTCGGCGTCAAAAACAGCGCCCGGTTCGTCATTTTCGAGGGGCATGCCGGTTACTCCAGTAACATACCCCTCGATGAAGCCGTCAAGGAAAATGCCATTCTAGCGCATCAATTTTTTGGGAAACGGCTGCCCAAAGCACACGGTGCACCACTACGTGCATTGATACCGGACCGTTATTTTTACAAAAGTGTGAAATGGCTTGAAGAGGTTCGATTTTCCGATATTGATGAGCCGGGATACTATGAAAGCAGCGGATATTCGAACACGGCGGATCCCTGGAAAGAGGAACGCTTCGATTAAAACTTCATATTTTGTCTGAACGCAGTCCTTTACCCCCCTTCACCAATTTGCCGATGGTCAACCCCTGAACGATAATGGAAAAAACCACGATGATGTAGGTAACCGCCAGGATCGCTTCGCGGTTTGGACCGGCCGGTAAAGACAGGGCCAGGGCGACCGATATGCCGCCCCGCAGACCGCCCCAGGTCAGGATTTTGATAACATGGGGACTGAAGGTTCGAAAGGGTTTGAGAAGCACCACCGGAATACCGACGCATATAAAACGAGCGGCCAGCAGAAGGGGAATCAGAATGATTCCCGCTAACAGATAGGACCGATTGAAGGTCAGAATCAAAACCTCAAGGCCGATCATTACGAACAGGACGGCATTTAGTATTTCATCAACCAGTTCCCAGAATTTGTCGAGATGATCGCGGACTTCATCTGACATGGCCAGCATGCGACCATGATTGCCGATCAGCAGCCCGGCCACCACGATGGCAATCGGCCCGGAAAGGTGCAGAGTGTCGGCAAGCGCAAAGCCGCCGGTTACCAGGGCCAGGGTAATCAGAATTTCGACCTGGTAGTTTTCCACACTTTTCAGCATCCAATAGGCAATTGCCCCGATGAGCAGCCCGAAAACCATACCGCCAAGCGCTTCTTTTATGAACAATCCTGCCACCGAAGCGACTGTGACGCCCTGGGTCCCGGTGGCGATTTCCAATATGACCAGAAACACCACCACCGCAACACCATCGTTAAACAGGGATTCACCGGTAATTTTGGTTTCGAGGCTTGCGGGCACTCTGGCTTTTTTTAAAATACCCATGACCGCGATGGGATCTGTCGGCGAGATCAGGGCGCCGAACAATAGGCAATAGATAAAAGGCAAATTGATACCCAGCCAGCCCAGCACCCACCAGCTGGCAAAGCCGATGATAAAGGTGGACCCGATAACCCCCAGCGTGGCCAGCGTGCTGATAATGTATTTTTGTCTGGACAGATCCACCAGGTTAACATGCAGGGCCCCGGCAAACAGCAGGAAACTGAGCATTCCGTGCAGTAAGGTTTCATCAAAATCGATGCTGTTCAGCAAGATACGAGCATTTTCTTCGAGCCCAAACCCGAGCGAACCCAGGGCGATCAGTCCCAGCGAAGCTAGCAGGGAAATCGCCATTACACCGATGGTGGTCGGCAACCGGATAAAGCGATGGTTGATATAGCTGAAAACCGCTGAAAGGGTGATCAGGATTGCCAATATATTGAAAAGTTTCATTATCTATTATTTTTTGAGATAGCTTCTAAGTCATAGATTTCTTTTGGGCAGCATCAGAATAAACGGAATCGCGGTCAGCCCCATTATGGCGCTCACAAAATAGGTGGCGCGCAGGCCGATCAAGTCCCCGATTAAACCTACCAATACGACGATTGCCGAACGCGCCATGAACGATGCCATCATGAAAAATCCATTGGCGGCAGACGGGCTGCTTTTGGCGTGTTCCTGCACAAGTGCCAGCATAACCGGGGTTGTCGACAGCAAGGTAAATCCGATAACCAGTAAGGTCAAGAAACGAACCCACCCGCCAACCCAGGCGAATATGAGTAAACTTAAAGGAGCGCCCAGCAAAGAAATCAGCAAAATTCGGCGGCGGCCAAAACGATCGCTGAGGAACCCGGCCGCAAACACACCGCCGACACCGCTGATTTCAAAAAGCGTGAGGGCGGCGCCGGCCAGCCAAAGATCACCAGTTTCCAATTTAATGAAGGTTGGCAAAAAAGCCGTTATGGACGCATGCATAAATCCCCGCGCCAGAAGTATTGCCGTCAAAGGCATGAGAATGAATCGCAATTCGCGCCAGGTTTGCAGAACGGATAATTTGCGGTTGTGATTTACGGTTATCGGTACCTCCCGAAAGTTGAAATACAACCAGGCCGAAGCCGCCAGACCGAAGATCATAATGGGATAGAAGCCTTCGAGCCCATAAAGAGAAACCATCCCCACCGCAACCAGGGGTCCGACCGCTCTGGCAAGCTCACCTCCGGTCATGTAGAAACTCATTCCACGGCCTTTTTTTGAGCCGGCCAAACGCGATATCATCACCGGGGAAGGGACGTGAAAAAGCGAAACGCTGATGCCCGTTATAAATAATAATATTAATAAAATACCATAGCTGGGGGCCGTCCCGATCAGGCTCATCGGAACAGCAGTCAGGGCAGGCGCAAGAATGATAAAGTAGCGAACGCTGATTCTGTCAGCCAAAATGCCGATATATGGATTCATGAGTGCGGGAATCTGCATGACCGAAGAAAGAAACCCGGCCTGTGTCAAAGACATGGACAGTTTTTCGATCAGAAGGGGTAGAAGCGGCGACAGAAAACTGGAATAGATATCGTGAATAAAATGGCAAAGCGAAAGCACAACGATACGGCCGGTTTTAAAGTCGACCGATTCGCGATCATGTGATGGCTTGCGGGTCATGAAGTTACACCGCTTGTCATAATAATGTTCCAAAAAAAGGATGGCGGCATAAGTGTTGTAGCAAAAAAACGTCCCGCAACCGGAACGTTTTTTTGACAACCACTATATGTGTCGCTGACGGCTGATGATGATTTTTGGACGCATGGCCTTTTCCCCCGAAAACGCTAATGAATCTTAATTTAACCGGAATGTCAATCCCCTTGCTTTTAGTTTCCCAGATCTTATCTTAGGATTCGTTCATACGGGCTGCACGGCCCTTCGATATATTTTACAAAAGGAGATTTAACCATGGCCAGAAGAGTTGTCATTGATGCCGACGAATGTATCGGCTGTGAGAGCTGCGTTGAGCTTTGCGCAGAAGTTTTTGCCTTTAATGAAGACGAGGAAAAAGCGGAAGTCATCATGCCTGAAGGCGGTCCGGAAGACTGTATTGAAGAAGCGATTGAGACGTGTCCGGTTGATTGTATTGCCTGGGAGGACGCCGACTAAAACTGATTGCAGAACTCTCATCTCTTGCCCGAGGGCTTTGTTAAAATTCGGTTCAAAATACTCGCGTACTATCGTGTACGCTCCGTTTTTGAATCGAATTTCGTCTTGCCCTCGAACAAGGTTTAAAAGCTCTGCAATCAGTTTAATTGGCCATAAAATAAGCACCTTTTCAGCCTCGCGCCGGTTGAGCACCCTAATTTATGTCTAAATAGATGTGAAATCCCGCCAGCAGGCGGGATCCCTGAACCAAAACCTCAGTATTTAGAAACGCGTTTAGCTTTTTAAATAAGACCGTTTTTGAATCGAATTTCGCCTTGCCCTCGAACAAGATCTAAAAGCTCTGCAATCAGTTTAGCGGTAGCAGCCCTTAAAACTGTTTTTAAATTTTCTTTGTGTTCTTTGTGCTCTTCGTGGTCGTATTTCTGCGCTGATAATCCTGAGGCTATTTTCTAATCGTCAAACTCACCGATCAGCTTAACTTCTCTTTCCAGCTTCACCCCGAACCGCTGCCAGACCCTGTCTTCAATCTTGCGGATCAGGCGGAATACATCGGCAGCCTTAGCATTGTCTGTGTTTAGAATAAATCCGGCATGTCTGGGACTGATCATGGCACCCCCGGCGCGCTCGCCCTTTAAACCGGCTTCTTCGATCAATGCGCCCGCGTAATAGCCCGGAGGGCGTTTGAAAACGCTGCCGCATGAAGGATAATCCAGGGGTTGTTTTTTCGCACGCAGCGCCAGAATATCATTCATGCGCTGTTTTAACATCTTAGCATCTGCTGGCTTAAAATGGAATTGTGCGCTGGTGAGGACGATGCGCTCCAGATCCGGAGCCTGGCGGTAACCGAAACCAATCTCCTTGCGCTCAGCTGCAAATGATTTGCCGTCCAGGTGGAAGCCCTGGACTTTTACGATTGTCTGCGCGATTTCCTGTCCGAAAGCCCCGGCATTCATGCGCAGCGCGCCGCCAATGCTGCCGGGGATTCCCGCCATCAACTCCATACCGCCGTGGCCGTGGTCGACTGCATACCGGATCAGGTCCAGCAAACGGGTGCCCGCCAGAACGGTTGCTGCTGAGCCACCAAAGCGCCAGCCGCTGAGATTGACGCCCAGATAGAGCGTCACCCCCGGCCAACCTTTATCCGAAACCAGTAAATTCGAACCGAGTCCCATGATAAACAGCGGGATGTTGCCTGAATGCACAATTGCAAGCACTTCTCTGATGCTCGTCTCGGTTTGGGGAGCAACCCACACCGCGGTGGGGCCGCCGATTTTGTAGCTGGTGTAGGGCGCGATTATTTCATTGGTTTTTACCTCAACGGCCGCCATCCGGGCCAATCGCTCGGCTATCTGTGCCGTATCCAAATTTTTGCTCACACCCACCTCATTCTCCTTGCACCCAAGAAAGCACCAGATCGATTTGCGGGTTGGATTCAGGCGATAATCGGTCCTGCGTCGTTGTATTTTGCCTGAGTTGCTGCAGCAGCTGAATAGCTTTTCGACCGGTGGCATATCCATGTCGGGACAGATAACAACCGACAACCGTACCGGTGCGGCCGACCCCTCCCAGACAATGGACATAAACGGGTTTACGGGCTTCAATTTTTTGATCTACCCGGTCTAAAATTCGCGCCATATCGATGCGGGTGGGAATCCCCATATCTTTTATGGGGATACGATCGAAGGTAACCTCACACCCCAGTTCTCGGGCAATCGCTCGCGTCTGGTCTTCGTAGGGAACGATAGGTTTGTCGTACCAGCGCATCTCGTCGGTCTGCATCAGGCTGATAAAATGGCGGATACCGCACTTCAGCAGCGCACTTAATTTTAGGTGGCCATCCCGGCCGAGCGCCGCTCCCGGATAATAACCGGCCATGAGCCGATCCGGTACGACCCAGTAAGCCTGATCAAACGGCACCTTTTTTTTTAAATCGACCTTCAAATATTGGGGGGTCATGTATGTCTCCGGCACCGCCAACGTATTCGTTTCATTGACGAAAATATTCAGCCGTGTTCCTGTTATACCGTTTTCCATAATAATGTTCCGGAATAAGAAAGTGTGGCCTAAGCGGTTGTAGAAAAAAGCGTTTGAATACCGGAACGTTTTTTTTTGACAACCCCTATAAAGCACAAAGTCTTCTGAAAAGCAATTTCGGGTGCTGCGGTTGACAAGACTTGATTTATTTTATCAGGGTCTTAATTTCTGAGCAGTCCGGGTGTTCATCGCCA
Source organism: uncultured Desulfobacterales bacterium (assembly GCA_947259495.1). GTDB lineage: Bacteria > Desulfobacterota > Desulfobacteria > Desulfobacterales > JAHEIW01 > JAHEIW01. The sequence continues at coordinate 111,299 of CAMYLV010000005.1, forward strand.
ACAAAATAAAATTATACCGCTTTTCATATTAATACTCAAAATGGTGGAATTGCGGCATAAGGGGTTGTAGAAAAAACGTTTTGATATCGTAGCGTTTTTTTGACAACCACTACAAACCGGTCGCGAGGATGAGATGATCGACCAATATATCACAGGCAGCCACATGACGGTAAAGGGGACAACATACCGCAAGGATTTAAAAATTATTCGCGGCGAAGTTATCGGAAACTGGTGGCGGCAGCAGGGACATCGCCTGGCTGCCGATGACATTGACGATATTTTGATCGCCAGACCGAATATTCTGGTTATCGGCACCGGTTATGCCGGAAATATGCGGGTACCGGACGCCGTTCGGCAAACCCTGGAAAACCACCAAATTAAAGTCATCGCCCAGACCACGGCCGATGGCGCCATTACGTTTAATCGCCTGGCGGCGGAGGATCAAGATGTGGCGGGGGCCTTCCATCTCACATGTTAGAAACTATCTCAAAAACGCGTCTAAGTGCCCATGGCTGTGCTGCGGACCGCCTCAAAATGCCCACATACTAATGTGTATGCTCCGCTTTCTCGCCGAACCGCGCTTTTTGAACTCATTAATATCTAAAAATCAAGAAGTGAAATCCCGCTTCCTGCGGGGACCATGAACCCTTATTCACAATCCGAAATCCGTGGCCGGTTGAGCGGGTATTGAAATCCAAATCATACCACATAGCGAATTTTTAATCCGGTGGCACACCCGGTGAAGTTTTTCCCACATTCACAGTAAGAATCTGGACATTTGGTCGACAAATGCTCAGTGAAGATCAAAGCGAATTAAAATCCTATTATTTCCTGGAGGACCAATATGTTCAGAATAATTATAGTATCAAAGATAATTTTATTGGGGCTGATTCTGGGGATTACACTGAGTCAGGCATTTTCACGGGTCGTGGAGGAAAAAGGCAAAACCTATATTATCGATCGGCATGGTGAACGCTGGGATGTTACCCAGGCCGTATCGATTGGGTTTAAGCCCCACCGATTTCAACACGGAATCGGGCGCAATGCATTTACGCCGCTCGACGATTCGCAGTTTAGCGCAGAAAACAACAGAGTGCGGCGGGACGAACGCGTTATCGGTATTGCTGAAGGTGAACGTGCCAACGCCTATGCGGTATCAAAGCTCTGGCGGCACGAGGTGGCCAACAGCCATATCGGAGAAAAGCCCGTTGCCGCGGCCTACTGACCACTGGTAAATTTAGCGGCTGTGTACAGTCGCAGGATCGACGGACGCGACATTACGCTGGTGCCTTCGGGCTGGACCTACGACAGCACCTTTGTTTTGTACGATAAGGAAACCGGATCGTTGTGGTATCCAGATAAAAACGGCCTGAGGGGCATCCAGGGGGCCTATTTTGAGAGGCAGTTGCCGATGTTGGATTTTGAAGACACCCGCTGGGGAAAATGGCAGAAGAAGCATCCCCAATCCAGGATTATGAAATAGGAAAGCATCACATCTCCCGCCAAATCTGTTTCAATGCGTCCATTCCATATGCACGACCGGCAAACGCTCCTGAATTCCATGAACAATCGGCGCGCAGGCCCCTCGCAAAAATAGCTCAAGTTTTTGCCGCGGCGGCCGATAATTTTTGTGGAGCGGGGGACCCAAAAAAAGGAGGATGTTATGGAGGCTCAGGACTTTTTGCGAGTCATCAACGAACTGGAATTCATCCTGGATGACATTGACGAAATTAGCGGACAGCTGGATTTGACCAAGGCCGAAAACAATAAGATGTTTCGGGCGATCAGCAGCATCGAAAAGTCAAAAGAAATTCTGGTTGAACTTTTTCCCAACATAAAATCACTGGAATATGATGTCCGTGAAGACCTGACAGCGGAACTCATGGAAACTTAAATTGAGCGTTACAAATTTTGAAAAGGCAATTTTTTTTATCAAAGGAGTTCTATCATTTTTAGATTTATAAAAAGGGAAAAATGGTTTCGGCCACAAAGTATCCTAAGGGGGATAAGAGGCGCTGGCTAAAATGGCCTGCCGGTAGCGATGATGAAAACACGGGTCATGCGTTTATATATTCCAGGGTATCATCTTTTTGTAGCCTCGCTAAACAAATTTGTTAAGGATGACTGTGTTACGCTGTCTTTATCGATATCCTTTGTTTTTCTGCTTTCAATCATTCCGTTCACCACCCTCAGCATTCTGATTTTTGATTTCGTTAAAGGATTTTTCATAACCAATGCGGCCTGGGCCAACAATATTTCGGAGGTTCTGGCAGATGAAATCAACCATATCATACCCTTCGTATCGAAAAATTGGCTTAAGTCCCATGTTATTAATCCGGATGCCTACAGGTCCTTCAAGGCTATCAATTTTTTAATGCTGCCGATCATCAGCGGTCTTTTTTTCAAATCGCTTGAAACGTCCTACCGCAAAATATTCCAGCTGCCGGCGCGTCATTTGCTTTTTGGCCAGGCATTTTATGTTATTATCAGCGTTTTCGCCGGCCTGCTTTTTTTTATGTCCAACTTCATCTGGATTATACTGTCAACGGTGGGGTCGCACATTTTAATCACGATAAACAATACACCCTATGTCAATCAGGTCTATAATCTGGCCATGCCCGTTTTGACTTCCCACCGGCTCAGTCTGCTATCCGCAGTGGTTCTGATTGTCTTTTATCTGGTTACCATCAAACTGTTTTTGAATACGAAAATACGGTTTCGGCACCGTCTGGTGTCCGCAATTGTTTTCTGCTTGCTGTGGCTCATTGCCCGTCAACTTTTTAGCCTGTACATCAGCCATATCACCGAATTCAGCGTTTTATATGGATCCTTGAGTTCCGTTATCCTTATTTTAATGTGGATTTTTTATTCATCACTGGCATTGCTATTTTCTGTCGAAATTCTTCACAGCATGCATTCCGGGCATTATCAATACCGGCAGTGGTAGCTGTGAAATCCCACGCAAAGACAAAAAAGAAAACCCTATGTATAAATCCTCACGCAAGGACGCAAAGACGCTAAGAGCCTGCTTCATTTCAATTTAAACCACATGGTTGCTTCTTGGATAATTCTGACTTTCTTATCCTTAATCACTCGAATTTAGGGAAAATATTGACATACAGGTCCGCGCAGTTTACAAGATAGACAACCGCTGTGGAACAAATCTCTGAGAGAGGACTTTTGCATGACGCTACTGTTGCGTAACGCTTTTTGGGCGCTGTGCCTGTTCATTCTGGTTGGCTGTGCCTCCCACGGTATGCCGCGTTGGAGACATTTTCAAGGCGATTTACCCGGCCAGGGATACCTGTCGGTGGAAAGCGGGTTTGCTTTATCTTCAGCCTGGACATCCGGCCCCTATAGCATTACGAGCTCCTCTCCGGTCATTGGCATTGATGCCGAAGGCCGGGAGGTGATCTATTTCGGCACGGTGAACGGTGAACTGGTGGCCATCAATTCAGAGGATGGCAATGAACGCTGGCGTCGATCTTTTGCTGCCGAATCTAAATCGGCTGCTATTATATCAGCACCTGCGGTTTCCAGAAATGGCGACATTTACATTATTACCAATCACCGGCATGCAGACGGTCGAATCAGAAGCATTCTCCACAAGGTTGATGAATTCAGCAGGATCCGCTGGTCATATGCCATTGCGGATGACGGTTTTACTTCCGGCGCTCCTAAAATCTTGAAATGGGGCGACGACACGCTTGTATTTGTTTATGTGACGGTCTTTGTTGACGGAGATCCCCAGGGAGCACTTCTGGCTTTGCGCGACAACGGCAAAACAGTTAAGCTGCTCGATCGCAAAGCTCTGGGGCGCTGTCAATGGGACAGTGCCGAGTTGCAAGCTCGCAAGGAGGATGTGTTTAATTCAATTTCAGCGTTATGGGATTTGACTTCCGTATTTTCTTCTGAAATCACAGAGGGCGGAAATCAACTTCCGGATGTATTTGTCGATCCCACAGTGGCCGTATTTGCCGGCCGAAAATTACCGCTGATTGCGATCGCAGACAATCTTTGCAGCATTGGTGCCTTTGAATGGGATGAAGACTTATCTGTTGTCTGGCAGATATTTCACCCTTTCGAAAAACATTCCTCCACAGCCCTGTTGCCCAACGGCTTGATGGTTTTTGGACGGCAGAACGGCACCGTGCTGGCCCATGACGTGGAAACCGGCAAAAAATTATGGTCGCATGATGCCGGCCAACCGGTTTTTGCGACTCCGGCGGCAGCCCCCGGATCGTATCTTTTCCTTGTCGCAAAGGATCATATTGAAGTGCTGGATCAACGGGATGGTGCCCTCGTTTATGATGGGGAGTCGCCGCGACAGTCTAAATTGCCGGGCCAAACCCACGCTTCACCGGCTGTTACCGAAAATTGTGTGTATGTATCGACTATCGCCATGCTGACCTTCAGCTACGATCTAGCGACCCGCAGCCAGGATACGAATTTTCGTGGAAACGGTCTGGCATCCACTGCCCTAAGCAATAACGGCGCGATTTATGCCGTTGCCGCTGACGGAACCATCCACAAATACCCGGGTCCCAAATAGGGCCTGTAGTGGTTGTCAAAAAAACGTTGCGGTATTCAAACGGTTTTTTCTACAACCACGTATGCCGCACTTCCGTATTTTGGAACGTTATTATGGAAAGCGGTGAAAAAGGCAATCGCCTTACGCCGACAGTCTTCAACGCCTCTAAATTTTACAAATCCATTGGTTCTGCAAATGCTTGAATGGGGATGCAGGCGGGTCGAATGCAACCCATGCCATGAATGGGGTTGCCGGTTCACTTTTTTTTGTTATTTTTGGAATCCGCAGGGGCACTTTTCGGTAACTCTGTCATCAGTTCGTGCCAGTCATTTACGGTCTGCCCGTTTTTAGTTTCGTCAAAGGTATACCGTTTTTCAACATGATCGGCGGCTGCGGCAATTACCCCGGCCGCTCCGATGATCGCATAAAGTTGGATGCCCTTTTCTTTCAAGGCGCTAAGTGTTTGTGCGCCCCGCCAGCGCAATACCGGTGCATCCGGAAACGTCATCTCATCCAGCCAGTTTCGCGCCATTTTAACGCCGGTATTGCGGCTCAAATAAATAACTCGATATTTTTTAAGTAGCTGTTTAACGGCCTGGCGGCTGGCGCCGGCTGCGATATCAGAGATATATGCATCTTTAAAGCCGCCCTCGATTTCGATCAGAACAGCTTTATCGCTCTTTTTCATCACCAGTACCAGCCCATTGCCGCTCTCGCCATCTGAGGTGGCTCGCACTTTGAAGGTGCCCGCGCGCCGGGGGACGTATTTTCGATACCCGTAACCATCTCCGCCGGTTAAATTTTTACCCAGGCTTTTATCATCCAGGTAAAATTCGACCAGGCGTCCGCCATCGGCGAAAATTTTTCCCTTGGTCAGCACTTTCAGGTAAACGGGTGTTTTGACGGTTGTCACTCGGTCATAAACGATTACGGCGCCAAGGCTGCGAGTGGTCGGCAATACTAAAAATACGCATGCCAGAAAAATAGATGGGTATTTGTTTTTTAAATAAACCTTCATTTTCGTTATCTTGACACTATCAACTCGTTTTCTTAGAATACATCTAAGATCTTTCGGTTGCGCCGGTCGCCGTTATCGCCTTGTCCGGTTGCCCATAAAAAATATAATGCAACATTTTTCCGATTTCAACGGGCGCAATCCGCCCGTGGCGGACAAACCCAAAGCCGTGATCACTTGAATTTAATGTGGCTTCGAATACATCAACTTTGCTTTTATCATGACCGACTGGGCCGAGCCAAGCGATTTTAAAGAATGGGGCAAAAGAATGTTTGCCCTGCGCCCCCTTTTGATCTTCATCCTGATCAGCGCCATTTTTATATTGGAGCTTCGATTTGACTGGATGGAACGGTTTTTAGGGTCGTATCTGGTGACCACCAATTCAGCGCGTCCCGAATCCGGCTCCATCTGGGAAAAAAGCCATCAAACCCGAACCGCCCAGCAAACCTTAGAGAAAATTCTCACCGACCGCCAGGCATTACAGCGTGAAGCCCGCAGTGCAGCTACTTTTACACAAATTGCCGCCAAGGTTAGTTCCGAAAATGGAGTCATGCTGTCAGCCGATCATTTCCGCCAACTCTATATGAGCCTGGCGCCCACGATTGCCCGGGATATTATATCGCCACTTGATCTGCTGGAACTAGTCAGTACGGGGCGCTGGCATCGGACGTACTTTGAGAAATCCGGTAGCGGTTTAATCCTCTATTTGCTGGATGCCGACAATCGCGTACTGCGGCAGCTTGAACTGAGATCGAGCCTGTTGTCCCAGTTAGAAAGCGGCGAAGTGACTCTGGCGGGATCTCTGGATGAGTTGCCAAATTTTAAAAACCGTATTTATACGGCCGATCAATTTTTTCAATCTCTAAAATCCTTTCATGAAGAAGCGCGTCGCAGCATGGTTCCGCATCCGGATTTGCTGCTGGCGGCACCCGGTCAAATCGTGCGCGTCGGTATCTCGGATGAAACTCAGTCCGGTTTCATCGAACTGGGTTTTGAATTTATTGTGGGCAACCAGCGCCGCGTTTTGGTCGTACAGGGCCAGGAGTGGGCAGTCTGGCGCCTGCGCGCGCATCTGGAGGGCCTGGAGAGGGAAAATGCCGCTGGCTCAACCGAAAATCGCAAAGAGGATTGGACACGTCAATGAGCCTGTTTGCCGTATTTGTGCGCCGATTCAACATTTTTTTTTATCTGGCGATAACCCTGGCGGGCCTGGGAGCCTTACTGACGGCCGGGCTGTTTTTCATTGCGCTGCGCGACTTGCCCCAGGTGCCGGATCCCCTGGGACGCATCATCGAAACACCGCCGACTGAAATATTTGCGGCCACCGGCGAAAGACTGATGCTCATCGGCGGCCGGGAAGTGGTTCCCCTTAATCGCATTTCTCCTGATTTTATCGAGGCGGTGCTTGCCACCGAAGACCATCGTTTCTGGGAGCATCATGGCCTTGATAAACTGCGCACCCTGAAAGCGATGTGGATAACCCTTTTTGAGCGCGGAAAAATCCAGGGGGCGTCAACCATTACCCAGCAGCTTGCTAAAAACCTGTTTTTCAGTTACCGGCGCGCCTATATGCGCAAGTTCCGTGAACTGCTGGTGGCCCTGCAAATCGAAACGCAATACAGCAAGCGAGAAATTTTAGAAGCCTATTTGAATCAAATTCCCTTTGGAATCGGGGCTTATGGAATTGAACAGGCCGCGCGGTCCTTTTTCGGTAAACCGGCCCTGGAACTCAATCTGGCCGAATCGGCTTTGCTGGCCGGCCTGCCCAAGTCGCCGACCCGCTATAACCCTTACCGCCATTTTGCGCGAGCCCAAAAAAGACAGCAGCTGGTGCTGGCACGCATGCTGGCTGTCGGTTATATCAACGCCGAGCAAGCAGAAGCGGCTTCGCAGGCCAACCTGCAGTTTGCACCGCTTGCGGCCGGCACACCCAGGGGCAGCTATTTTCTCGATCTGGTCTTAAACGATCTTGAGGAACGGTATGGCCCTGAAGTGGTTTATCACGGCGGGCTAAAAGTCAGCACGACCCTGGATCCCCAGCAGCAAGCCTGGGCAATCCAATCGTTACAAAGCGGATTGCTAAAGCTCGATCACCTGTCGGGGATTAGCGACACAGACGAATTCGACGCGCCTAATTCTCAGTCGCACCCGCAGGGCGCACTGGTGGCGCTTGAATGTAACTCCGGTGCCGTCAAAGCCCTGGTAGGCGGACGGGATTATTCGGAAACAGAGTTCAACCGTGCTGTTGAAAACAACCGTCTGCCCGGCTCCGGTTTTAAGCCTTTTCTGTATTATGCGGCCTTTGAAAAGCTGAAATTGTCGCCGACCAGCGTCTTTGTGGACAAGCCGATTACTATCCCGGTCGCCGGTGCCGCTGACTGGAGACCGCAGAATTTCGGGCGTGAATATGAGGGCCCCATGATTTTGAAGCACGCCCTCATGAAGAGTGTCAATGCCATCGCGGCTCAGTTAGTTGAGCGCGTCGGGCCCGATGCGGTGATCGATGTGGCCCGCCGCTGCGGAATTACAAGTCCGCTGGCACCCGTCTATTCTCTGGCGCTGGGCACCTCCGGCGTAAGCCCTCTGGAGATGGCTTCGGCGTTTGCCACTTTTGCCACCGGCGGCGTTCGGCATGCACCTTTCTGGATCCGACGGGTGGAGGATCCCCTGGGCCGGGTGCTGGAGGAGCACATCGTCCGCGGTCAACGATCGCTGGACGCCAGCATTGACTATCAGGTCGTCGACATGATGCGCGGCGTTTTAACCACAGGCACCGGTCGCGTTGTCCGGCGCGCGGGCTTTGATCTGCCGGCAGCCGGTAAAACCGGTACCACCGATAATTTTCGCGATGCCTGGTTTACCGGGTTTACACCGACACTGAGTGTTAGCGTCTGGGTGGGATATGACCGCGGCGTCAGCATGCGCGATGTAAACGGCGTCGGGATTACCGGCGGCCGCGGGGCCGCACCCATATGGGCGGATTTCATGATCAAGGCGACCAGCGGGGAACCGGCGCGGGAATTCACCGTCCCATCGGATATTCACTTTGCATCCGTGGATCCGATTAATGGGGTAATTGCCGGTCAGTGGTTACAAAATAAGGTAAAAGTTGCTTTGCGTTCGGGCCAGGGGGCATCCACTGTGTCGGTTCAATCCGCCGATCAGATGACCGATAAGATGCCCACACAACAGGTAGATGAACCCTCCACCCAAACCACGGATCAACCTGCGATTGAAGCAGCGGAAGATTCTGCCATTAAGGAGGAGGAGTTACCGCCCGAGTAGCCTAAAGTGAGCGTTTCAAATTTAAAAAAGGAACAATTTTTAATTAAACACAATAAACACATTATGCTTTCTTTTTTCAAACATATAGCCGCGCGTCTCTGGTTGACGGTCCTTTTAGGCGGTGGGGCGAGTCTCTGGGTGCTGCCCTCCTTTCAGGACCGAATCGGGCTGCAATGGACTCCATTGCCGGTTGTGCTCATTATGATGGCCGCGTTTTCACTGATTGGCTGGGTTTCGAACAGATGGGGGCTAAGCACGGTTGAGCGTCTCATTTATGAGGCCGGCGTTTTTGAAAGAGACAGCATGGTTGCCGAGGCCGAAAATCGCTTCCGACGTGCCCTGGCTGTTTTCGACAGCTTCCTGATTTCACCGGTTGCCAGAAAACAAAAGGCCGTCCCACTGAGGGCCCGTGTGGCCCGTTTTTATCTGGCGCGCGCCAGCAAGAGCGACGCTGCCGAAAAGTTTCTGGTAGCCTATCTGCACACCAATCCGCAAGATGAAGAAGTTGCCGAAAGCTGGATCGAACACATAGAGAGCCGCGGCGGCCTGAGAGAAGAGCACCAGGAACTGGCCTACCTTATTGGCCGCGCTCAGCCCCAGAATAAAACCATCCAGCCTATCCTTGCCCGTTATTATCTGATGCTGGAAAGAACTGATTTTCCGGCGCTGCAAACTTACCGTCGGGCGCTGGGGGCTGATCAAAAGGTGCATGCCGAATTTTTCAATAATTTGGCGCTGCTTTTCCTGCAAGAACGGCGTGCGGATGAGTGGGCTTTGGAGATTTATCTTAAAGCGATTGAAAAGAGCGACCAGCGACCCGCCATCTTAAGGGGCATTGCTGCATGTGTGCGTTGGATTTCGCTTGGCGAACGCAACAAGCAGCTGCTGCAGCAGGCCTATGCTCATCTGGAAGGCATCGATCCGGTTGACATAAAAAAAATGAGCGCTGGTTTTAAACCCCCGGTGCAAACTTCCGACAAACGCGACGCGCAGCGGTCTTTTCAAAAGCGGGCATCCTTTTTCAAAACCGCCGGCGCTGTGCTGCAAACATTTTATGAAGATGTTACGGCCGCACCGATGTGGGTTTTTCGCCTGGTTCAAACCGGGACGCGCCGGGCTCTGCAATCGACCCGGTCAAGACGAGTGTTTGCCGGCGTCTTACTCGCCGGTTTAGCAATAGCAATTGTTTTTCTGGTGATCAATACGGTGGCGCATCTGGTTAAGACCGAAAAGCCGGTCGCCCGCAAAGCAGAAAAAGCGCCTGAAGTCATCACGGACCCGTTTACCTTGCAAGTGGCGGCTTATCTGAAACCGACGTATGCCCAAAAATACGTCGAAAAACTTAAAGAACGGGGTTTAGATGCTTATTGGAGGGAAGCGATCAGTGCCAATAAAAAATGGTACCAGGTTCGTGTTGCACACTTTGCGGATAAAAAATCTGCCAGGGATTTCGGCGCATCGCTAAAAGCTAGAGGGGTCATCGACGATTATTACGTCGCTAATTATATTGCACCGTCTAAATAGGTAGCAGAAGTCAGAAGTCAGAAGACAGACAGTAGCCGGTGACAAGCTCAGCCGAGTCGAAGGCCGAGTCGAAGGCGAGTTAAGACATCAATTGACAGGTTAATATCAACTTTTCAAAAGGGTGCAAAACTGAATTAATGTTGGAGAAGTCACAGGTTTTGGAACTGCAGCGAAATCGGGATTTCTTTTCAAAACTTCAACAATTCAATTTCATCCTCGTATCTTCATTCCAATCGTGATATCATTAATTTTGATATCAAAAGCAGGGCCTGCCGGTGATAATTACGCAGTTGACCTTTCAGATAATCAGGGATACCCGAGGATACCCCCCATAAAATGCTCGAGATCTTTTATATGCATCCTTGACACATAGGACCAATTATCTTAAGCTCCTGGATTCGGTATGAAAGACAATCCTATATGTTGTTTTTCCGGAAAGGATATTTAATTGAATAATTGCAAAATGTCATCAAGTTCGAAGATACGAAAAAGAGACCTCAGTGAAATAGAATGGCCAAGGTTTGATCTTTCGAAAATCCAGTGGTCCAGGATGCCTAAGCTTAGAATCGGTGATTCTGTAGCGAAACTCCCCATTGTTCAGGGAGGAATGGGGGTTGGAATATCTCTTTCAGGGTTGGCTTCAGCGGTTGCGAATGAAGGTGGGATCGGCGTAATTGCCGCAAATGCGATAGGAATGCTTGACCCTGATTATTATGCCAGTCATAAAGATGCCAATGCCATTGCCTTAAGAAAAGAGGTCAGAAAGGCAAAAGAAATGAGTTCGGGAATCATTGGCGTTAATATTATGGTGGCTGTGAACGATTTTTATGCGCTTCTCATGGTCGCAATCGAAGAAAAGGTCGATATAGTTTTCCTCGGAGCCGGGCTCCCACTTAAGGGGATTCCGGTTGAGGCTCTTAGAACAGCGGGAGTCAAAGTGGTTCCGATTGTAAGCTCTGCCAGAGCGGCCGGTCTTATCTTCAGGTCCTGGTTGAAAAAATATGAGGATGTCCCCGATGCTGTTGTTGTGGAAGGGCCAAAAGCAGGTGGACATCTGGGATTTAAAGAGGATCAAATCGATGATCCTGATTTTGCACTCGAGCGCATTTTGCCCGAGGTTGTTGCTGTGGTAAAGGGTTATGAGAAAAAATTTCGTAGAACCATCCCGGTAATTGCCGCAGGCGGTGTTTTTACGGGCACTGATATCTATAAATTTTTCAAACTTGGAGCGAGCGGTGTCCAGATGGGCACAAGATTCGTGGCCACACATGAATGTGATGCCAATATCAGATTCAAAGAGTCATATGTTGCATGCAGCGAAGATGATATTGAAATTATTAAGAGCCCTGTCGGTATGCCGGGCCGGGCTATTCGGAATGGATTTTTAACGGACATATCGTCTGGGAAAAAGATGAAACTTAAGTGTGCCTGGAAGTGCCTTAAAAGCTGTGATATCAAGACCGCCCGCTATTGTATCTCGCTGGCGCTTGATAACGCCAGAAAAGGGAATCTGAAGAAAGGTTTTGTCTTTGCCGGTAGCAATGCTTTTAGGATCAACACTATTATTTCAGTAAAGGAATTGCTACAGGAGCTGCAAGAGCAATACCTGTGTGCGCGTGAGAAAGGGGCCGGCAGATTAAGGAGCGAATATGAAAAGGCCCTTGAAAAACTGAGATCCCTGAAAGAGGAGTATCTAACAACGCTGAAAAACGGGGTTAATTCACTGAAAAATCAATGTGAGAGAGATATTGAAAAGGGCGTCATAACATTCCGTGAGGAATATTTAACCGTCCTGGATAAAATCAATTCACTAAAGTCTGAATACTTGAAGGCGGTGGATAATGCCGACTTCTTAAAAAACGAGCTGGCAAGGCTGTTTGAGCAATATTCATTGCTCAACAGACTTCAGACTTAGAAAATTTGAAACAAGACCTGCCAAATAGTCTTTTACGCAGATATCAAAGCCACCCTATTTTCTGCCAAAAATAAAAGGAAGCACACTCAAGCCCACCCCGATCACAATAATATTCACGGTACCGTCGACCAAATAGGAATATCCCATGAGGGCCATGCCACAGATGAGCATCAGAAGTTGCTGGCTCTTTTTTCCATAAGTCAAATAACCCAGTCCAATGACGCTGAAAATGACCATGGCAATAATACTGCTTTTTGTGTAACCGTCCGTAAAGTCCTTTAAAATGCCTACATCACCGGACAATTCTTTTGCCGTTGTCTTGAGATCATTTTCGTTTGTTCTCCGGCCAAGATCACTTGAACGCTCAACACCCGGGGATTTTTCGCCGGGTTTGGTTTGATAAGAAATAAGTAAATAAGAGGCAAGCAAAGCCCCGGCTATAACCAGAATAATGGCAAACAACACGGTCCGTTTGGGCTGGACAGTCTTTGAGGCCTGGGTTGAGTCCCTGGAGGCTTCAAAAACAAGTCCGCAATACTCGCACTGTGCTGATTCCTTTTGGTCTATGTTACATCTCGGGCATTTTGTCATTGCACTAATATCTTGCGCTTTTAGATTATAGCGGTTGTCAAAAAAACGTTCCGTTGCTGGTTTATTTTAGCATTCATGTGAAAAGGTGGCAAGAAATGGAGCGCTTTCTTTGCGACGCAGAAACTTACAGATGGCCCGGCATTTTAGATGCATCTGCGCTTACATTCGGATCGTGCTCGCGCACATAGGCCAGCAGCTTTTTGGCAACGGCGGATTTGACCTGAATGGCGTCATAATCGATCGGCACGTTGTTCAAATACTGCAGAATCAAAGCATCACCATCTTTAAACCCGTGTGGTAATATGCCGGCAAAGAAAAATCCCAGTTTCTCAAATTGCGCTGTGGTGGCGGCGGTTAATGGATCGGATAGGTTTAAGAAGAGATTTACAATTTCGATTTTTTTCAGGCAAAGTTCGCGGACTTCAGTTATTAGTGCCTTGACGATATTTTGCCCATAGACGTCAATGATAATGCGGGCATAACGCATCGAGCCGATTAGCTTAATTTTAAATTCAGCAGGCGATGATTGATTTTTGGCTTCCGTCGGCACGGCCTTTTTCATTTTGGGCACCATACCCAGTTCTTTGTAAAGGGCCGCAAGGATGTCTTTGTGATGCGGTGGTGCATATATTCTCTGGTAAAGTGCCGGCGGCTGTAAATACAGAAACTGCACCAGCACGCTCAGCCGATAAGAGATGTTGCCCTGCATGCCCTTAAAGACAATGCCCGGCGGTATCATTCCTAACCTTAGGCCACAATCTTTGAAGCCGAATCCATGCACCGTATGCTGGGATACGGTATGATTGGTGACCGCCTCGCCGAAGGCACCTCTGATGCCACCGGTTTTTGCCTGATCCAGAAGGTAACGGGTGATATCACGGAAACATCCCGACGAGCGATACTCGGGTTTGACCACGCCCTGTGCCATTTCAACAATTTGCGGATTTTCATCCCAGATCTGGAAGACACCGTAACCGGCAATTTCTTTATCAGCGGCGATCGCAACGGCCGAATAAACCTGGCCGCTTTCATTCAGGGCAATAATTTTTTCCGGATAGTAGACGTAATCGTGGGGATAGGTATAGCCGTACGTTTTATAGATAGTTTTGGATACCTCCGCAGCATCGGATGGTTTCATCTGCCGCACCCGGCATTTGAATTTCGCGGGAGATGCGGCAATCTGCGGCGATGCGTCTTCATAGGGCTCCAAATCGCAGGCGGCATAATAGTCCGAAATATTTTTGTTCTTGAGGTGCTTGATTAAGACCAATTCTTTGCCGTCCGAGCCCAGATTGTTGAGTTGAATTTCGTTCATGTACTTCCTCAACCGCAATATCGGCTCTGCCATGCCGGGCAGGGCGCTCGACGAACCTTCAGCGCCGAAGGGCAAGCCTTTATCCCGCAGGCTCACTTTTACACCTTCAGGAATGCGTTCGCACAATATTTCCAGCGACCCTTTTTCGGTGGACTCAAAGGAGTAATCCAGCAGCGCGGTAATCGCTTCCATGACACCGTTTTCAAGAGATTTTAAGTCCTCTGCTGCCATCCCGATCGCCCGGGCGATTTCGGATACATAAATGGCCGCCGCAGCGGCATATTTGGGATCATTGGGGATTAGAATGCTGGAATATTCGCATTTTGACGCCACATTTCACCTCCTGGATCCCATTAGGGTCAGCGGAGAGCCTATTGATCAAAAATGGGATTGTCAGAAAAAAATCTGTCTGTTTTGGTGGACACGGCTGCGGCTGGTAGCGGAGACAGGCTGATTGAAAGCGGGGAAAAGTAACCCCCCTGAAAAAGGGCTGCAGGGGGGATATTTGAACGGTACAGATTAAGACCGTTTGACGCGCCGCTTTCACATCATTTACTGGTAATCAAATTGAGGCTTTATGAACATCGGCCCGGTAACCGGCGCTTGATTGTGTTAGGTGGCTTTTTTTGATTCTTTTTTGGCGCTTTTAGCGCTCGTCTTGCCGGCGCCTTTCCGGGTTGAAGAATATCCATCCGCGTACCATCCGCCCCCCAGCAGTTTAAAGGAGCAGGCAGACATGATTTTTTTAGCCCGGCGGTTGCAATGGGGGCATTTGATGTGCTTGGTATCCATTGGAACCAGACTTTCTGTTACAATGCCTTCCGGACACTGAAACTCGTAAAACGGCATAAAGATCCTCCTGAATTGAAACAGCAATATGCTGAACACAAGAAACGCTAAGTCGCATATATCACTGCTAAATTAGGTATTTTTTTGGGTATGTCAAGTCGCTGCTTGCCATGAAAATATTATTTTTATCCGATATCGGAGCCGGCGTCAATCATAAAAAATAGTTATCACCTGAATTTTGCATGAAAATTAATGAGAAGTTGAGATTAAAGTAAATGGCAGCAGGTTAAACAAATTATAGAAGAAAATCAAAATACTGATCAGGTAAAATGGATGAAAATCCTTTTATCTCATTAATTTCCACCCGATGGGCGAGCCGGAGGCTTCCATCTGCTGCGTTATAAAGGGTGAGGCATAGTTGACTATAGCCTCACCCTTAAGTGCCTTGCATATGAAAGTCTCCGACTCGTGTAAAATTCAGTTATTAACAATATTCAATAATATCGGTGCGTTGTATCAATATTACTTTCCATAATGATGTTCCAAATACGGATCTGCAGCATAAAAGGTTGTAGAAAAAACGGTTGAATACTTTAACTTTTTTTTAGCACCCCCTATAAATCCACATTACCGATTTGTCCCTTGACATGTTTGTCAAGCGGCATATATAAAAATCATAAATATTTTCAGTTACTAAGAGGCGAAATTGGCCTCTGCATCTAACCTATTTTAATAATATCGGGCGGTTAAAATCCCAGGCAGTTGAATGGAAGCAAGCATTTTAAAAAGCCTATCAAATTGGAAAAAACTACAGGCCAATGAGCATACGATTATGGCGGTGCTGGGCGTTGTTGTGGGCACGGCCGGTGGCTTTGGCGCCGTTGGGTTTCGATACCTGATCGACTTTTTTCAAACACTGGCCTACGGCGGCAAGAACGACCTGCTTGAGCTGGTAGTCAATCTGCCATGGTATTATCGGGTGATGGTTCCGGCCATCGGGGGCCTGATCGTGGGGCCGCTGGTTTATTTTTTTGCCCGAGAGGCCAAGGGACATGGCGTGCCGGAGGTCATGGAAGCGGTGGCGCTCAAGGGCGGCGCGATTCGCAAGCGGGTCGTGGTGGTTAAAACGCTGGCATCGGCCATCAGTATCAGCACCGGAGGTTCCGTCGGCCGCGAGGGCCCCATCGTTCAAATCGGCTCTGCCATTGGATCGACCCTGGGGCAGGTCTTAAAAGTTTCAGCCGACCGCATGCGGACACTGGTCGGTTGCGGTGCTGCCGCGGGCATTGCTGCCACATTTAACGCACCTATAGCGGGTTCCATGTTCGCTCTGGAAGTTATCCTGGGTGATTTCGGTCTGGCAACATTTAGCCCGATTGTGATCAGCTCTGTTGTTGCCACCGCCGTCTCGCGGGCTTACCTGGGAGATACACCGGCTTTTATTGTCCCGGTTTACGAACTGGTCAGCGCCTGGGAGCTTCCCATGTATCTGGTCATGGGAATTTTTTGTGCCGCAGTGGGCGTATTGTTCACCAAAACCTTGTATCGAATTGAGGATCTGTTTGATGAGATTAAATTCCCCGATTATCTCAAGGGAATTTTCGGCGGGTTGATTCTGGGTGGCGGCGCATTGGCTTTTCCCCAGATTCTGGGGGTCGGATACGGCGCCATTGACTTGGCGTTGATGCAACAGATGACATGGTGGCTTTTGCTGATTCTGGTGCCGATTAAAATTATGGCCACCTCCATTACGATTGGTTCGGGCGGTTCGGGCGGAATATTTGCCCCATCGCTTTTTCTGGGGGCCATGGCCGGAGGCTTCTTCGGAACCGTTGTTAATCAGCTGTTTCCCGGCATCACCGCATCCCCCGGGGCTTACAGCATTGTTGGCATGGGAGCTGTGGTCAGCGCCACCACCCACGGACCTCTGGCGGCTATTTTAATCCTCTTTGAAATGACGGGCACCTACAAAATCATTCTGCCGCTCATGCTCGCCTGCATTATTGCCACCATCACCAGTCGACAATTTTTTAGAGAATCCATTTATACCCTGAAATTGATGCGTCGGGGCGTGGATATAAAAGAGGGCAAGGAGGTCAATGTCTTAAAATCAATGTTTGTGAAAGATGTCATGAACCCCCATGTTGAAACCATTAACGAAGCATTGCCGCTGGGGCAAATGGCCCAGCTGATATTCAAAAGCAAGTTTAACAGTTTTCCGGTAATAAATGACCAAAAACAGCTCATCGGTATTGTCTCATTTAATGACTATAACGAGGCCATTTTTGATGAGCATCTCAAAGATTTGGTGGTTGCCAAAGATATAGCCTCCACCGATCTGGTGACCGTTTCGCTGGATGATAATCTTTACGCGGCCCTGGAAAAGATCAGTTTAAAAGATTTTGCGGTTTTGCCCGTCGTGTCTGCGCAAGATCCCTCCCACCTGGAAGGCGTGATCAGCCGCCGGGACATCATCGGGGCTTACAACAAAGCGGTTCTAAAGAAATCACTTTTCAAATAACAGGCGCGCAAGCCATTTCACTCTTCCAGCACCGGACGAATTTTATACCGTATTTTATAATAATGTTCCGGAATACGGAAGCGCGGCATAAGGGGTTGTAGAAAAAAACGTTTGAATACCGCAACGTTTTTTTGACAACCCCTATAAACTCATGAATGTTCTGTGTTTTTGTTGGCCGTAGCCATCCTGCTTAATGTTAAATTCATCTTATGGGTGGTTTGTCATAAAAGAATGCATATTATTAAATTATTCTTGCGGGTAACCGGTTTATTTAGGTTCCCAAAGCATACGGTTCTAGCAGTAAACTGAGGATGTCCTGGCTGAGGGACAGGTGAGATGGAAACCATAGAGATCGACCATAGGTCTATGCTTCGCGAGGGTACCCGGAAAAAGGACGGCCCGAGCGCACCGGAACTGGTCGAAGAAGAAGCGCCGGAACAAGCACCCGAAGAAGAGGAATACATTCTTTGCCGTCAGTGCCGCCAGGCCATTACCCGGCCGGCAGAACGCATTACGGTCCAGGGGTCACATCAGCATACCTTTGCCAATCCTCATGGCATTGTTTTTGAAATCGGTTGTTTTAAAATCGCCCAGGGGTGTGGTTATGCCGGGTCGCCTTCAACCGAATTTACCTGGTTCAACGGCTATGCCTGGAGAGTCAGTTTTTGTATCATGTGTTTGACCCATCTGGGCTGGGTGTTTATCGCCGACAGCGGCGACAGCTTCCACGGTTTTATTCTGGATCGGATAATTCAACCCGAATAATGCCTGAATTTTGCATGAAAATAGATGAGAATCTTTTACAAAAAAGTATAACGGATAATGATCTTTTTTATTTCTCATCTATATTTATATATCGAGGGGATTTAAATGGGAGAGATTAAGAGCACATTAGATCTCGTAATGGAAAAAACCAAGAATCTGAATCTGAGTAATGAAGAAAAACAGGATCAGAAAAACAAAGAGATTGAAAGCCGTCTGCGTGGTCTGCTGCAGAAATTTCAAGATCAACAGATCACTCTGGAGCGGTTTAAATCCGAGTACCAAACACTGCGCAAGGGATACAGCCTGATGGGAAAACAAAATGAGCATCTGCTCAAAGCGGTATGCGGCCGAATTGAACTCGGCAAGGATAATCAGGCGCTGTTTGAACTGCTATCCCAATTTGCCGGTGCCAATATTGAGGGGATCACTTCGGTTTTGCAGGAATTTGATGAAGCTATTGATGCGGCGGCCCGGGAACGATCTAAAATTTCAAAAGATAAACTTGCTGAAGAGCATTTTATTTCCGGCTCGGCAGTTGTACCGAACCTGGAAGCCGATAAAGTATGGCGAGAGCAGGCCAGGGACATACGGGCCAAGTTTGAGGAATCACTAAATCAGGCGAAAACCAAACTGCTGGCCGGGTAATCTGCGTTGATATGGTTTACTCGATAGGGAAAAGCCCACGGCGCGGGTTTTTCACTATAAAATCCATTTAAAGCTTCGGTTTGAAATTATTTAAGATTACCAGACGATATATGTAAAAAATTGGAATTACGTATAGATAGCCGTTATCCACAATTCGGTAAAATTATGAAATTCGTTGTGTAATCTAAAATTTGAATACCTCTTTTTTTGTCCTGATAATGATTCCACAAAGCTA
>CAMYLV010000006.1 GCA_947259495.1 uncultured Desulfobacterales bacterium
TTTATATTTTGAAAAATCATGCCCGGTGCTGGTTCGAATCAAGGCAAGAATTTTTTGGACATAATTCCGAAACTGTTGCTGGGCGGTTTCGATTCTCTCGGGTCTTTCAATGTAAGGGTGCTGCACGTATCTAACAAGTTCTGCGGGAATCTTTTCCACCGGAAATATAAAGTCGACCAGGCCGGTAGCAATGGCGCTGCTGGGCATCCCTGCATACCTGGCCGAATCAGGATCCTGAACCATGGCCATGCCGCCTTCGCCCTTGACCGCTTTTAAACCCAGGGTGCCGTCCGTTGCGGTGCCGGACAAAATTATGCAGATGGCTTTTTCCCTCTGATCTTCCGAGAGTGATCTGAAAAAGCAATCAATCGGCAAATTGACGCCATGCGTTTGCGTCGGTTCGGTTAAATGGAGCCTGCGGTTCAGGATGATGACATTCTTATCAGCTGGATTAAGATACACGTGATTGGATTTAATCTCTTGATTGCCTTCTATGCGCAGGACCTTCATGGGTGTATATTTCATTAAGATATCCGCCATGATACTTTTGTGTTTCGGGCTCAAATGCTGGATAATCACAAACGCCATGTTGGTATCAGGCGGCACATTGGAAAAGAATAATTCAAGCGCCTCCAGGCCCCCGGCGGATGCACCGATACCGACGATGGGAAAATCTGGATGTACTTTTCTTGGTTTTGGGGCACTTTTTTTGCGTGAAGCCGACGCGGCTTTGGAGGAAGTGACACTTTTTTTGGGGCGTGATATTTTTGGGGCTACTCGTTTTTTTATTTGTTTAGACTTGGTTTCCTTTTTTTTAGCCGGCATGGTGATACCCTCTAGTATCCGCTTTAATTAAATAATTTTCGGTATTGCCGTAAAACCTGATTGTTGGCTTAACACAATCTATTGCCATATCATTAATTATTCAAGTAGTGTTGTTTGGCTGATATTTAACTTTCATTTAGCCAAAATCTCATAATATGATCCGCTGGCTGTCAGGATTTGTATCATACGCGCAAATACAAAAGGGCCTATACACGAGTTCAGACTTACACCTGTGTATAGGCCCTCATAACTGCCATAAGGTTTTTCTCCAAAACTTTAATTATGTCTCAGCCATATCATTATTCTGATACATTCCATATAGATTAAAATTGATGAATTATCAAACCTCTTTCTATATTTTTCCCCTGCATGCTTAACAGACGGCTATATTATTTTGTTAGACGTCTTTTTTGAAGCTGGCAATGATCTTGTCAATATCGGTTTGTTTTAATTGATCGAATTCTAATGTAGCAATGGATATTTCCAGATCATGATCAGCATCCGCAAATAGATATAATCTGATTCTTTTACTCCGGCCAGGATCTCCGATTTGAAATCCTTTAGGATCGAAATTTTCAATTATCTCCCTCCTTGTAAGTGTGGTTTTTAGCGCTTGTCTTTGAGCAGTATCAAAGAAGGTATAAAATAAGTATGCGTTGGGCCCATAAGATATCGTCAGAGCAACACCGAGTAAAGTAAAAATGGCGAATCCGATAAGGATTGCCATTAGCATGTGCTTTTTTTGCATGTCAAACCGATGACGTAATTTTATCATTTGATCATTTTATGAATCCACTTTAAGCGCCTAACAATATTGTACACCTGTTCCATATCCGTAAAAGGAATTGTCATCTATCCCCTTGCTCCACACCACTTGAGCACGGCAGGCGTCTTTGATTAAGATAGGAGATGGGTTATCGAATTTAATATTAATAATTTCGACGGGTTGAAAGCCGGTCAGCGATACAAAATATATTCCGTTTCTGCTTTCGTTGTGCATTAATCCAAAAAAGATATTTCCGACGGTTTCCTCCTCAATAATGATAATGGATAAACGATTCAGACGTTCACTTTTTCTCAATTCTATTTGCGCGTCCATTTGTACCTCCCTCTTATTGCTCAGAATATTAGAATAACTTAAGCAAAGCGGAAAAGTTCAGGGCTCGAGAAAGAGGATCAGGTATCTCCAGCTGATATTTAGCTGAGGTAAAGATCAACGTCTCGCGAATTTCTTAACCGTTGCGTTTCCGGGAGTTCACAGAGTTATCAAATTGTTTTATTCAGAATTCTATCAAAAAGCAGCGGCACCGCAAGATTGGATTATTATGGGTATTATATGGGGTAAAAAACCATATGAAAGGGGAGGCGTGGACTCTGAAATTATCCGAAAAAGGGGCGGAAACTGTGAAATCTGTATTTTTCAGAAATTGTGGATTCGTTGCAATATGGTTTTTGGGTTTGATTCAATTTAGGTCCTCTTAAGCACCCGCGGTAATCTTGGGATTAGTCAGTACTTAAGAATTTCAGAATCCGGGCGTTAATGATTTCAGGCTGATCCATGATCAGGAGATGACCTGCATTTGGAATGATTTCGGCGGTCAGATCGGGCATCCATTGTTGCGCCCGTTTGATTACTTTTTGGGGATTATAAACCTTCTCTCCGGCACCGATTAACATAAGAGCGGGTAGATCGATCTGCTTTAATTCGGCATCGGTATAGACTGTCGGCCATATGCTGGTGGCCGGGCGACAGTATCGCGTGACCCTCTCTATATGATGAATAAATGTCTCTTCAAACACCGTCCCCTTGGCGGCACCTATCTGTAGCATTTTCCTTACGGGGGGGTGGATGTTGAATTCCGCCAGATGCAATATGAGTTTGGTTATGAAACCTAAAGGACGGAAAGATGCGGCCGGCGCCAGCAAGACAATTTTTCGCAACCGCTCCGGATAAGCCAGGGCCATATTCAGCGTTAACCACCCCCCGTAGGAGTGCCCCAGCAGATAACCTCTTTCGATGTTGAGGCCGTCAAATACCTCTCTTAACCAATGTGCATAATCGGCCCGCTTCATCAGGAGTCGATCAGCCACGCTTTTGCCGGCGTCCGCAATTACATCTACCGCGTAGACGCGATGATGGGCGCTTAATTCGGCAATGTTGGCGAACCATTGGCTTGCCCGGCGATGGAGTTCAGGTACGAGATCATTCTGGTTCAATCGTAATCGCTGCTCGAGCAGATCCGCAAAGAGGTGGTGGTAGCGATACCAGCAGCGTTCGTCGTCGAGCGGGATGACAAACAGATTGGCTTTTTCCAGGGAGTTTAACGACTGCCGGCCGTTTTCCTGATCGGTGACGGCATCGCAGAGCGGGCCGGACAGACGCCCTAATATAGACGTCTGCAGCAGGAAATTACGCAGATGCTCGGGTTGACGGCTCAGCACCTCTTCGGTGAGATAGTCTGCTATATAGCGATTATCTCCCTTGAAGCCTTTGATGAAATCAGATGGGTCTTTGCGACCCTGCAGTGACAGAGCAGCCAGCTGCAGACCGGCAGCCCATCCTTCGGTGCGCGTTTCGAGCAATTGAATGTCTCGGATTGAGAGTTGCAGATCCAAGCTTTGATTGAGGAAGTTGGCGGTTTCATCGGCGCGGAAACTAAGATCAGCCGCACGCAGCTCGGTCAGTAGGTTCTGACTGCGCACCCGGGCTAGCGGCAAGGGAGGATCCGAGCGGGTGGCAATGATGATGTGCATTTGTTCCGGCAGGCTTTCAAGCAAAAACGCAATCAGGTCGTGGATTGGCCTGGCATCGATCAAATGATAATCATCAAGAACAAACGCCAGGTCTGTCGAAATACGACTTACATCATTGAGCAGGTTAATCAGAATGGATTCAATCGGTGGCGGTTGCGGTGACTGCAGCATCGTCAAAGCGGCTTTGCCGATACCGGCCTCCAAGGTCTGAAACCCCAGAATGACATAGGTAAGGAATTGCAGAGGGTCATTGTCACCGTTGTCCACCGAAAACCAGGCGGCCGGAATTTTGTGGGAGTGGATCCAGTCGACCAATAGGGTGGTTTTACCGAAGCCGGCCGGTGCGGATATGAGGGTAAGTTTACGTGCAAACCCCTCCTCCATCCGCTTGTCCAGGCGCGATCGCGATATCCAATTTGATCGCAACGGAGGGACCCTAAGCTTTGTTCTTAATGGCGTAAGGTGCTGTATTTCATCCCAAGCGTCTTGTTCCATGAGACGACTTTCGCCTGCGGCATCATCGCAAGGATAGCGGAGAGTTCGCGTTTAAAGCTTTCTGGTGCCATAAAGTTTCACCCCACCTTAAGGTTTCACGCAGCGGCGCTCAGAATGCAGGTTATTCGAAGAATCACAAAAATCAGGTGAGAAACAGAATTCGACTCAGTGTGAGAAGCAGCGCTTCAGGTTAGCTGGAGCAGGAAAATCAGGATTAGTTTGTATGCGTTTATACCCATATCGACGGGTTTCCGTCAATCATAATTGCAGGTTCTTGCCGGTGGGTATGATAAAATGCCGGATAGTCAGTCGAAATCTGAATTATTCAGAAATTGTAAATTTGTTGATGTATGATTTTGAGAATTGGTTTTGAATGTGAGTTTTAGCTATTCTTCTTCGTTTTCAACTTCTTTTTTGAATTTTTCGTAGCGTTTAACGTATTCTCTGAGCTTCTTTTGGACCGCGCCGTACACGGTTCCTGCAGGATAAATTCCCTTTTTGTTGGGTTTACCGGCCGGAACGCCGGTCAGAATCTCGATGCCTTCTTCAACCTTGGAAACCCGATAGATATGGAATTTCTTTTTTTTGACGGCATCGATCACTTCTTTTTTAAGCATTAAATTTTGGATGTTGGCCGTCGGGATCATAACGCCCTGTTGGCCGGTCATGCCTTTTTCTTTGCAAACTTGATAAAAACCTTCCACCTTCTGATTGACATCGCCGATGGCCTGAATTTTGCCCTTCTGGTTGACCGATCCGGTAACGGCTATTCCCTGCTTGATAGGCATATTCGCTAAACTGGAAATGATGGCATACAGTTCGGTGGATGAGGCGCTGTCGCCGTCGATACCGAAATAACTTTGCTCGAAGGTGATGCTGATCGACAGGCTGAGCGGGTGCTGTTGGGCGAAGGTGCGCCCCATATATCCGGATAGGATCAACACGCCTTTGTCATGGGTGCTGCCGCTGAGTTCCGCTTCACGTTCAATATTCACAACACCCTTTTTGCCTATATAGGTTTCGGCTGTGATGCGTATCGGTCGGCCAAAGGAGAGTTCACCGATCTGGTAAACCGCCAGGGCATTGACCTGCCCGATCACCGCGCCCTTCACATCGATCATGATGGTGTTGTCCAGATAGGAGTCATGTATTTTTTGTTCATACAGATTGTGACGGAAGCGATGATCGTTAAAGGCTTTGAAGACGTGTTTATCCGTTACCTGGCGGGCGTTGTTCTTGCGGGCCCAGTAATCCGCCTCTTTAAGGATTCCCAGGACGGGGCCGAATCGAATGGACAGCTTATTTTTGTTGGAAACATATTTTTCACCGTACTCCACCATAACGGCGACGCCTCTGGGGGTGAAAGGCAGCAATTTTTCCTCCCGGCAAACCCGGGCGATAAAACGGGCATACTGCTGGATCGTGCGCGGGGTTCGATCAACTTCCGAGTCAAAATCCGCTCGAACTTTAAATATTTTATTGAATCGAGGGTCTTCGCTTTGAATGATTTCAAAGATTTCATAGCTGCCCAGCAGGATGATTTTGACGTCCAGGGGGATAGGCTCCGGCTTGAGGGAGGTGGTGCCGAAGCCGGTTTCTTCCGGGATGTCTTCAATTTGCAGGCATTTGGTTCGCAACGTTCTTTTCAGCGCTTCCCAGACATAGGGGTTCATCATAACCGAGTCGATTTCCATAATCAGGAATCCGCCGTTGGCACTCAGCAGAGAGCCTACCTGCACCATGGTAAAATCCGTGTTGATGGTGCCCATAAACGCGCGTTTTTCGATGCGGCCGAAAACATTATAATAGGTCGGGTTGGTTTCAAAAATAACCGGCGCCCCAATAGTTGATTCCTGATCCACCAGTACGTTGACTTCATATTGCTGAAAAGAAGCATCTGTGTTGCGCGGCGCTTGCTCCGGCGGCGGGGTTTCGGCTTTATTCTGCGGAATAAATAAATTGAAATTCTCGACGATATGTTCCTGAACGGTATTCAGGTGCGCGACAATATCTTCGCAGGCCTTAAACTCTTTTCGAATTGGATCTAAACGCTTTTTGACCGCCGACAACGCGTAGGTATTCATCAGTTTTTCAATGTCAGCATGCAAGGCCAGGTTATTTTTATCCATTTCCACGGCGGTAGCTTCGATTTCAGCCTGAATGGATAGCAGATTTTCCTCGATTTTGGCCCTTGCCTTAGCAGGCAGGGTGTTAAACTCTTCGGGCGTAATCTGTTGACCGTCGACCAGCGGGATGGTTTGAAAATCGGTCTCGGTTTGCTCAATATGCAGGTTTTTGTGGGCGGCAAAATCTTCCAGCTTCTCAAAAAGCGCATGCTGTTGTTGAGAAAATATATTCTTTAATTTGGATAATTTTTTTAAATAGGCATCACCTTCAAATACTTCGGGCAACTCTTTTTTTAAACTGTCGATGGCCCGTTTCATCTTCTTGCTGAATTGGATTGCGGTTCCCGGTGGGACGACGATGGCTTTCGGGCGAAATTCATCTTTGAAGTTGTTGACCAGGCACAGGTCATTGGGCGTTGGCAAGCGTTTGGCGTGTTTGTTAACCAGATCTCTGACAATGGTCGATTTGCCGGTACTGGCCAAACCGGTCACAAAAATATTGTATCCAGGATCCGCCATATTTAGTCCAAAATCAATGGCCTGCACGGCGCGCTCCTGCCCGATCACCGTATCCAGGGGCTTAACTTCGGATGTGTTTTTAAACTTGAAGATCTTCGGGTCACAAACCAGCCTTAAATCGGATATCTTCAGCTCAAATTTCTTCGCCATATTTTCTCCTGTTCGGCAGAGAAAGGTATTTTTTTCGCGTCATTTGGCATTTAATATAAAAGGCTTTGGATATTTAGAATTGGCTTCAAAATCTTAGATTATGTTCGAGGGCGAGGCATGATCCGCTTCAAAAGTGGAGCGTACACGTCAGTACTCGAGCATTTTTAAGCGGATCATAACATGGCCCTCGAGCATCAGATAGGGTTTTTAAGCCAATACTAAAGTATAGCAGGGGAAACCTTATTTTACAATTCTTGTCAGCGGTTTATAGTGCTGCGGCTGCCGGTCGGTTAGAACATTATTGATGGAATTGAAGGATTTATTGCGTGTTTTTGCTGGAATAATTTCTACCAGAAGAACTTCGTCATTATCGCTTCCGGCTTTTGATAACTCCTGGCCGTTAAAATCATAAATGGCGGAACTGCCTTTAAAGCGCAATTCTTCGCCGCTTCGCTTTTCAGAGCCGGCCCGATTGGCCACGGCCAGATAGACATTGTTTTCAATTGCGCGCGCGGGCATTACCCGGCGCCAGGCCCCGGTGATTAAATTGGCCGGGCAGACAATCAAATCGGCACCCAACAGGGTCAATACCCGGGCCGATTCGGGAAAGCGCCAATCGTAACACACCATCGGCCCGATACGGACATCCCGCTTTTTATCCGGCACCACAAAAAAGCCGGTATCGCCGGGGTCAAAGCAATCATTTTCTTTATAAAAAAGGTGGGTTTTGCGATAGACAGATGACTTTTTTCTTTCCGGAACGATGACAAAACACGAATTATAGAGGTTTTTATGATAACGTTCGGCAAACCCGGCCACCACAACGGCATTCTTTTTCTGCGCCATACCACTGAAAAAATCGCCGCTTTCACCGCTGGCGGTTTCGGCCACTTGAGCGACTTCTTCCCTGGAAAGAAAAAAATAACCGGTGGTGCACAGCTCGGGAAAGACGATGATATCGGCCGTGACATTTTCCACCAGTTTCTGCATGCGCGAAAAGTTTTTTTGTTTTTTTCCAAATTGGGGCGTGAACTGGACCACAGCCAATTTTAATGGTCTCATCATAATTGTAATCTTTCATATAGTTCATAAGTTTAGGGTTCAAAGTTTCACGAGGTTTCAGGTGTCTGGCGTCACGTTTTCGGAAGACAGAGTTCAGATGACAGATGACAGATGACAGATGCAAAAACTGCAAGATGATGCGATTTTTCTGTCCTCTGTTTTCTCACTTCTGGCAGCTGTTTTCTGTTATCGAACCCCTGAACCTTTAAGGTATTGGTTAAAACATCTGGCCGTATGGGATTTAGCGCTATATTTTAAAAGCTCCGGTGGTGAACCGGCGGCTATTACCCGGCCGCCCTCATTGCCGCCTTCCGGGCCCAGATCGATAATATAATCGGCTTCCTTGATGATCTCCATGTTGTGTTCAATAATGGCCACGGTGTTGCCTTCATCGACCAGAGCCTGCAGAACGCTGATCAGGCGTTGAATGTCGGCCAGATGTAAACCGGTGGTCGGTTCGTCTAAAATGTAAAGGGTATGCCCGTTTGTGCGTTTAACCAGCTGCTTGGCCAGCTTGATGCGCTGGGCCTCTCCGCCCGACAGAGTGGGGCTGGGTTGCCCCAGGCATAGATATCCCAGCCCGACTTCACAGACAAACTGCACGGCGCGTCGGATGGGGGGTATGGCTGAAAAAAACCGAACGGCTTCGGCAAACGTCATCTCCAAGACATCGGCCATATTTTCGCCCTTGTATAGGATTGCCAGGGTCTCCTTGTTATAGCGCTTTCCCCGGCAGACATCACAGGGTACGTAGACATCTGGCAAAAAACTCATCTCCACTTTGGGTCGCCCCTGACCCTTGCAGGCATCACAACGGCCCTCTGCGACATTAAATGAAAAGCGGCCGGGTTTATAGCCTCTGGCTCTGGCAGCCGGCGTCATCGAAAACAAGTTGCGGATATCAGCCAGAAAGCCGACATAGGATGCCGGGACCGATCGCGGTGTGCGGCCGATGGGGCTGTGATCCACCTCCAGTACCCGCTGAATCTGCTGCCAGCCTTTAATGTCTCTACACTTGCCGGCCGGATATTTTTTATTCTGCAGGCGGTTGCGCAGCCCCTTATACACTGTTTCTTTTAGCAAAGAAGATTTACCCGAGCCCGAAACACCGGTTATGCAAATCAGGCGGCCAAGGGGCAAATGCGTGCTGATTTTTTTGAGGTTGTTGGTTTCCGCCCCCTGCACTATCAGTTTTTTGACATTGCGGCAGGGTCTGAGTCGAGATGAAATTTTCTTCGGATGGCCGTCAAACAGTGCGCCGGTAACCGAGGATTTAACATTTTTCAAATGGGTGAGTGCACCGGTCGCCACAACTTTCCCCCCCTCCTGACCGGCGCCGGGGCCCAGGTCGATGATCGTATCCGCGGCGCGAATGGTTTCCTCATCATGCTCCACCACCAGGATGCTGTTGCCCCGATCCCGCAGAGTCTTGAGGGCATCGATGAGGACCCCGTTATCCCGGGCATGCAGGCCGATGGTGGGTTCATCCAGAATGTAGCAGACACCGGTAAGATTGGAACCCAGTTGAGCGGCCAGGCGAACCCGCTGGGCCTCTCCCCCGGACAGCGTGTCACCGCTGCGCGCCAGCGACAAATAGGATAGGCCCAGCTGGTTGAGCAAAGACAGCCGGATCAGAATTTCGCTGACCACCGGCTCAGCGATCGGCCGTTGCGGCGCACGGAATTTTAATCTTTTGACGGCATCAAATATGTCCCGCGCCGGTTTTTGAACCAGATCCCAGATGGAATGATCGCCGACCTTCACCGCCAGGGCCTGGGGTTTGAGGCGGCTGCCGCTGCATGCGGCACAAACCGTGGCTTCGCTGGGTTCTTCATCTTCGATCTCCGCGGTGCCGGATACGCCCAGCCCACCGCACTCGGGGCAGGCGCCCTGTTTGCTGTTAAAGGAAAACAGCCGTGGGTCAAGCGGTTCCAGACTGATCCTGCAGGTCGGGCAGGTTCCGGAAAGACTGAAGATTTCTTCGCGTCCGCGGCGGTCCAAAAGCGTGAGACTGCCGTTGCCCGTTTTCAGGGCATTATCCACCAGGTGTCCAAGATTTTTAGACGGCAGACCTCCGACGACCAGTTCGATGGTGTGTTCGTGATAGCGGCTCAGAGCCATGCCTGCTTTGAGTGCGGTCATGCGGCCATCGATGCGGGCCTTTTTAAATCCGTTTTTCAGGGCCCGGGCCAACACGTCCTTGTGAAATCCCTTGCGCCCAAAAACCTGGGTGGCCAGGACTGCAGCCGGCCTTTTGGCATAGCGTTTGCGGAGTTGTTTGACGATGGCGGCCCGGCTTTGCACCGCCAGCTGCCGACCGCATCCCGGGCAATGCTGGCGGCCCAATTTGCTGAATAGCAGCCTGAGGAAATGATAAATTTCGGTGAGGGTGGCCACCGTCGAGCGGCGGCTGGAATGACTGATGCGCTGCTCGATGGCCACCGTCGGCGCCAGACCGGTGACCAGGTCCACATCCGGGCGTTCTAAAATTTTCATATACTGGCGAACATAAGGGGCCAGGCTTTCCAGGTACCGTCGCTGCCCCTCTGCAAACAGAATGTCGAAGGCCAGGGTGGATTTGCCCGATCCTGAAACGCCACTGAGCACCACCAGCTCGTTCTGGGGAATGGTCAGGCTGATGTTCTTTAAATTGTGTTCCCGGGCACCCTTTAAGGCTATCCCTTTAGACACCGCTGAAGCTGCAAAGTCGGCACTCGGATCGGCAACCCCCGGTGGCCTGCCGGATTTTGGGCGTTTCAGACGTCCCTTGCCATCCAGGTAGGCTTTTAAGAACCGTCCGGTGTGCGAGTCGCTGTTTTGTGCGATTTGTTGGGGCGAACCGCTGGCAACCAGCCGGCCGCCGTCATCGCCGCCTTCAGGCCCCAGATCGATGACCCAGTCTGCGGTTTTGACCACATCCATGTTGTGCTCGATGACCAAAACCGTGTTGCCGCCATCCACCAGGCGCTGTAAGGCCGTGAGCAGTTTGCCGATGTCATCAAAATGCAGACCGGTGGTGGGTTCGTCAAAAATAAACAACCGATGGGCCGGGTTCTTGCCATTGGATTTTAAATGGCGCGACAGTTTCAGGCGCTGGGCTTCACCGCCGGACAGGGTATTGATGGGCTGGCCCAGGCGAAGGTAGCCCAGACCAACGTCTGTCAGCGGCTGTATGGCGGTCAGAATTTTCGGTTGATCATCAAAAAAATCCAGGGCCTGGCTGACCGTCAGATTCAGGATATCGTTTATGTTTTTGCCCCGATAGGCGACCTGCAATACCGCTTCTTTAAAGCGCCGGCCCTGACAATCGGGGCAGGTGATAAACACATCCGAAAGAAACTGCATTTCGACCTTTTCAAATCCGTCGCCTTTGCAGGTCTCACACCGTCCGCCGTCGACATTGAAGGAAAAATAACCCGGTCCGAAGCGTTTGGCGCGGGCAGCATCGGTATCGGCCAGCAGCTTGCGGATGGGCTCAAGGGCCTTGGTGTACGTCAGTGCATTGGCTCGCGGGGTCCGGCCGATGGCGCGCTGGTCGATCAGAACCACATCATCGATGTTTCCGACCCCGCTGATTTTCTGGTGCTGGCCGGGTCGGTCCCGGGGATCGCCCAAGGCGCGTTTGGCCGCTTTGTAGAGGATCTCTTCTGCCAGAGTGGATTTGCCGGATCCGGATACGCCCGTCAGACAGACAAACAGCCCCAGGGGAATGCGCACATCGATGTTTTTTAAATTGTTTTCGGCCGCCTTTTTTATCGTAATCCATTGATTTTTTTGGGGGCGGCGTTGCTGTGTGCCGAGCGCAATCCGGCGTTGGCCCTTTAAATACTGGCCGGTCAGCGAGCCATTGACGCGTGCGGTGGGGCCGAAATACATCACCTCCCCGCCTTTTTCGCCGGCGAGGGGCCCCAGATCCAGCAGAAAATCGCTTTCGCGGATAATTTCAGGATCATGCTCGACGACCACCACGGTATTGGACAGGTTGCGCAGCCCTTTTAAGATGCGAATCAGCCGATGATTATCCCGCGGGTGCAGGCCGATACTGGGTTCATCCAGAACGTACAGGGTATTGACCAGAGAAGATCCCAGGGCCGAGGCCAAGGCCACCCGCTGGACCTCACCGCCGGATAAGGTGCGGGATTGGCGGTCAAGTGTCAAATACCCCAGGCCGACATCCTTTAAATAGGTCAGACGGCTACGAACCTCATCGCAGACCAGCCGGCCGGCTTCATCCTGGCCGGAAAGCGCCAGGCTGTTGAAAAAATCAAGGGCCTGCATCACATTGCACTGATAGACCTGGGCGATGGTGCGGCCGGCCAGTCGGTATTGCAGGGTCTCATCTTTAAAGCGCGTACCGTTGCAGTCCGGACAGATATCATAACTGCGATAGCGCGAAAGAAATACCCGCACCGGCATTTTATAGGTTCTGCTTTCCAGCCAGCGAAAAAAGCCCCTGACGCCGTAATAACTTTCGGTGCCTTCGATAATCGCGTTTCTATCGGCCGCCTTTAGGCGTTGAAACGGAACCCGGGTGGCAATTTTACGGCGCCGGCAAAAATCCATCAGATCATCAAATTCCATGCGCCCGTCTTCCCGCGAACCAAAAGGCCTGATGGCGCCGTCTGCCAGTGAGCGGGAGGGATCCGGGATAATGAGGTCCAGATCGATGCCGATGGTCCGCCCGAATCCCCGGCAGGTATCACAGGCACCCAGCGGGCTGTTAAACGAGAAAAGATTCGGCAGCGGCGGATTGTAGACGATATTACATTTTGCGCATTGCAGCTGATTGCTGAAGGCCTGCTGGCCGTGGGGTGGAATCCAGACATCCAGCCGCCCGCCGCCGAAGCGGAAGGCCAGTTCGAGAGAATCCAGGATGCGATCACGGTCTTTGGTGCGCAGGATTAAGCGATCCGCCAGAACCGGAATTTCTTTTTGATGTTCAGCGGGTTGCCATTCATCCAGATGGGTAATTCGGCCCTCGAGGTAAAGGCGGTCAAAGCCCATTTGCATCAGAAATTGACGCACGTCTTTGACCGACGCAGCCTCCAGCCGATACGGAAAGGTGATGACGATCCGGGTGCCGGCCGGCTGGCGTTTCAAAAAATTCCATACGTGTGCCGGTGTTTCGGGTTTGACCGGCTTTCCACACGAGTGGCAATGCAGCTCCCCCAGGCGGGCATAAAGCAGCTTAACGTAGTCGGTTATTTCGGTCATGGTGCCGACGGTTGAGCGCGAGGTTCGCACCGGGTCTTTGCGGTCGATGGCGATGGCCGGCGGGATCCCTTCAATTTTGTCCACCCGGGGGCGATCCATGCGATCCATAAATTGGCGCGCATAAGGCGAAAACGTTTCCACGTAACGACGCTGACCTTCGGCATAGAGGGTATCAAAAGCCAGAGATGATTTACCGGAACCGCTGACGCCGGTTACCACCGTAATCCGGTTCAGGGGGATGTCAATATCCAGATTTTTCAGATTGTGCTGGCGGGCGCCTTTGACCCGGATTTTTTGTGTTTTCATGCCGTAAATTTATAAGATAGGTTCTAAATTTCACTTCGTGGAGTGAATTCCATTCGCACAGAAATGGACTATTCCTCTACGATGATCGCCCCGGGAGCACATTCAGCGGCTGCCTGGCGAACCAGATCCTGCAGGTGTTCGGGGACTTCGTCAACGATGACTCTTGCCTGCAGCTGATCGGTATCGTAATCGAATACTTCCGGACACAGTTTGTTGCAGTTGCGATCGCCCATACACAGGTCATAATCGATTTTAACTTTCATTTTTGGTATCCTCCTGAATATCAATTTTATGATTTATACCGCTTTTCACAATAATGTTCCGATATACGGAAGTGGGGCATAAATGGTTGTAGAAAAAAACGTTTTACCGCTTTCCATAATAGTGTTCCGATATACGGAAGTGGGGCATAAGTGGTTGTAGAAAAAAACGTTTGAATATCGGAACGTTTTTTGACAACCACTATAGAATATCGGAACGTTTTTTTGACAACCACTATAAAAAGGATTCGGATCCACTGACGATAACCACCTGGACAATTAGGTACCAGAATTAGACACTTAAACATAACTATTGAATTGTCGGATACAAAATATTTTTAGCAGATCCATGATCATTATGGTTTAACTTTGATTTATTTTCGGGTACTTAATACAAATTATTTGGCACGAGTCCTCCAGAGGCGGACAAGTCGGAGGCTTTCATTTTCCTATTAATTTTCATGCAAAATGGAGGTATAAATGCCAACCAACCCTTCTGTTGTTATCGTAAGCGGTGCATCGCGCGGGGTGGGCGCGGCAACTGCGCGCTGGCTGGCTAAAGCCGGCGCGGCGGTCGCATTAATTGCGCGTTCGGCGGATGCGCTTGAGACGGTCGCCAGTGAAGTGCAGCAACTGGGGGGCGTTTCGCTGGTTTATAAAGCCGATGTTTCCGATGCCGGCGCCTGCCGGGCAGCGGTCGCCAGAACCCTGGAACGATTTGGACGGCTGGATGCGGTGGTCAACAATGCCGGTATGGTGGAGCCTCTTGCTCCGGTCGGCGACAGCGACACCGACCGCTGGCAATACAACATCGCCGTCAATTTGCTCGGACCTTTCTACCTGATCCGGGCGGCGATCGCCGAGCTGCGCCGGCAAGGGGGTCGGATCGTCAATGTCAGCAGTGGTGCGGCCACCAAAAGCGTTGAGAATGCCAGTGCTTACTGTGCGGCCAAAGCAGCGCTGAATCATTTCAGCCGCGTGCTGGCGGCTGAAGAACCCCGGGTGACGGTGATGGCTGTCAGGCCGGGGGTGGTGGATACCCGGATGCAGGACACCATCCGGCAGAAAGGCCGTGGTGTTATGTCCGACGGTCAGCTGGCTTATTATCAGAACCTAAAAGAGCGCGGTCAGCTTGAAAAGCCGGAGGTGCCGGGGCGCTCGCTTGCCTGGCTGGCGCTACACGGTCCCCGGGAATTCAGCGGGCAATTTTTAGACTACGATGACCCCCGCATCAGCCAACCGGCGCTGGAGGTTTTTGGCGAAAAATTGGAATAAAATTGCCACACCTTCCCCGGAAAATCGGAAGGGCATTGCAATCCATACATTACCAAATGATAATATTTGCATAAGCTTGGGATAATGTTGGATAGGTACACATTAGACCACCTAATTGATCGTAAACAATAAGAAAAATAGTTACAATGTACAAATCAAATTCAATAGCCGCCGAAGATGCGTTTTGAAATCTGCTGCTGGCTGGTGGGGACAGGAATCATAAACCGGTTTGTTGTTTAAGATAAATGCGGCGCGTACTCTGGGGTAGCAATTTGTTAAGAAAAGCAATTCGATCATGTTCCGATAGAAAACATATTCCTGGCGGGCTTGTGCTGCCCTTTGCTCTGTTTCTGGTTTTGTGGCCCAATTGTTCGATCAGGGCTCAGGACAAAACCGATGATCGTGACGCTAAACAGGAGCTAAAAATTGTTGAAGAAGAGGAAGACCTTAGCTGGCTCAATCAAAAGATTCAACCGATTGTCGGCGAAAAAATCAAACTCAATGGCGGCGTCGAACTCAATTATACATATCTTGACGTCAAGGATGTTGATGACGAAAATAGGGGCAGCAGTTCTGATTTTTTTATGAGCACGGCGGAACTGGCACTCCGCATGTTTTTTAACAATTGGAGCAAGGCCAAAATCGTGGTCGCTGCGGAGGATGTCGGCGAGAGGGGTGATGCTGGAAATATACGTCTGAATGAGGCCATCGCCACTTTGAAAAGTCTGCAGGTCCCTGTGTACGTCGTTGGCGGCAAAACCGTGATGCCATTCGGGGTTTTCGAAGACCATCTGATCGAAGGCACGCTTGCCGAAGATTTGTATGAGATCGATGAGTGGGGGGCCACCATCGGTTTTAACCCCGACTTTTACGGGCTGGACATCTCATTTTCGGTCTACCGCAAACCACAGGTCATTGAAAATTTGCAAAACTTCAATACCCATGATTTCAGGTCCGAACGCCGGAAAGAAGATAAATTCAGATCTTTCATTGCCAATGCAGCCCTTGAGCCGATTGAAGACGCGCTGACCTTGAGCGCTTTTTACGATAGTGAACCCGGCGACGGCCGGCGCAACCGGTCCATTGGAGGTGCTTTTTCGCTCAATTACTGGAAGTTCATCCTGGATACGGAATACATCACCGCTCTAACGCGGGAGAACGGCGAAAACGAAGAAGAGAACAAAGAAAGTGCCGCAGCCGTGGGACTTGCTTTTGATGTGCTGGATTCATTGCAGCTGGCAACGCGGTATGAAGTTTTCAGAGATGATACCCGCGGAGACCAGGATGAGGTTTTGGATTATCAAATCGCGACAGGATTCAGCTATTCACTGCTGGAGTTTATCGACGTCTTCTTTTTAACCGATGCCATGCTCTTATTTGAATATCGATATTCCAAATATGAAAAGGAACAGGACAGCGACGCCTCGAACTCTCAAAACATGTATCAATTTCAGTTAGTTTTTGAATTCTAGTTTGCAGCGGCACATCTATTTTCAGCACATTAAAGATTGTCTAAGTTTTTAAG
Source organism: uncultured Desulfobacterales bacterium (assembly GCA_947259495.1). Lineage (GTDB taxonomy): Bacteria > Desulfobacterota > Desulfobacteria > Desulfobacterales > JAHEIW01 > JAHEIW01. The sequence goes on from CAMYLV010000006.1 coordinate 16,512, forward strand.
ATAGCTTCTATATTACCATATGGTAATCTTCGGATAACATACCCTTAATTTTTTTATGATATAGTATAATGCCATGCGATTATTGCTCGTAGAAGACGACCTCAAAATTGCTCAATTTGTCGAAAATGGACTCAGGGAAGCCGGCTTTGCTGTTGATCACGCTGCCGATGGCGAAGACGGACTGCACCTGGCGTTGACGGAATCCTATGACATCGCGGTCGTGGATCTGATGCTGCCCAAGCTCGACGGCTTAACACTCATCGAAGAGGTCCGCAAGAATAATATCAATACACCGGTGCTGATTTTAAGTGCCAAAAGATCCGTAGATGATCGGGTCATGGGGCTAAAAACCGGCAGTGATGATTATCTGGTTAAACCGTTTGCCTTTTCCGAGCTGCTTGCCCGGGTTCAGGCGCTCATTCGACGCTCGACGCACGTCACCGCGCCTTCCGAGCTCACGGTTGCGGATCTGATGTTGAACCTGGATAAACGCAAGGTTTTTAGAGCGGGAAAGGAGATTTTCCTGCAGCCGCTGGAGTTTTCTTTGCTCGAATATCTGATGCGCAGCGCCGGCCGGGTAGTTTCTAAAACCATGATCATGGAGCATGTCTGGGATTACAACTTCAGCCCCCAGACAAATGTCGTTGAAGCCCGTATTTGTTATCTGCGGGATAAAATTGATAAGGATTTTGATATAAAGCTGATTCATACGGTTCGGGGTGTCGGCTATGTTCTTAAGGAAACTGCATGATTTAAAAAATTCGTTATTATTTCGCCTGACGATTCTGTATGCGGTGGCATTTACGGTTCTGGCGGCAATCGGTTTTCTAATCTTTTATTACCGGATTTATGCCGTCACCATGGAACGCCTGGATTTCGAGTTACTGGAAAAAACCGGAAGATTCACTGCCCTGATGAAAGATGCCGGCCTGGAGGGCGTCCGGCCTGCAATTGCCGATGAGGCGGCATCCGAAGATCCGCAAGAAGACTTTTACCGTCTGTCTAATTTCAAAGGGGATGTCCTTTTTAGCACTGATATGTCCTTCTGGGGCAGTATTGATCAACAGAGCCAGTTACAAAAAATGCAAAATGACGGCGTGACCGATTTGATCCAAACCATAAAGTTCGCCGAGCGCGACGACAAGGCCCGCACGGTGACGTCCATAATAGGTCCGGATAGCGTCTTGCAGATCGGGGAAAGCCTTGAAGAGGTAGACGAGTATCTGGATATTTTCCTGCAATTGTTTTCAATATTGATTGTCAGCTTGATTCTCGCGTCCACGATCATCGGCTGGTTGCTGGCCCGGCGGGCCACAATCGACATGCAAGAAGTAACTGAAACCGCTGAAGAAATATCAAAGGGCGCTTATGATCGACGGGTTCAGATCAAAGCTCGCTACAGGGAGATCGAACGGCTGGGCGCAACGTTTAACCGCATGCTGGATCGCATCCAGAGTTTGCTGAATTCAATGAAAGAAATTAACGATAATATCGCCCACGATTTAAGAAGCCCCCTGGCCAGAATTCGCGGTATCGCCGAAATGAGTCTGCTCAAAGAAAAATCGGTTGACGCTTACAAAGAAATGGCTGTCAACACCATTGAGGAATGCGATTCGTTGATTGGCATGATCAATACCATGCTGGACATCACCGAAGCTGAAGCCGGTGTCAATGGTGTCGAAACAGAAAAATTTGAGCTGGTGGAACTTCTCCGCGAGGCCTGTGAACTTTTCCGCCCCATCGCTGAAGCTAAAAAGATACATCTGCAAACAGACCTGCCGGAATCCCTGACGGTGACCAGCGATCGCAAAAAAATGCAGCGGATCGTGACGAACATTCTGGAAAACGCCATCAAATACACCCCCGCAGACGGAGCGGTTACGGTCTCCGCCGCAGCACAAAACGGCGAGCTTCGAATCGAGTTTGCAGACACCGGGACCGGGATTTCCGCAAACGACCTGCCGCATATCTTTGAGCGCTTTTATCGTTGCGATCGCAGCCGGTCTCAGGGTGGTGTGGGCCTGGGCCTCAGCCTGGTCAAGGCCTATACCGAATCGATAAACGGCACGGTTCATGTCGAAAGCGCCCTCGATCAGGGCAGCCGTTTTGCCCTGGTATTTGAGTCCTGATCCTTTATTGATTTTACTACCACCACGATTATCTCCTGCCTCTCATTTGCAGTTCACATAGCCGCTTGATGGTGGTTATATAGGGATTGTTAAAAAAACGTTCCGGTATTTCAGCTTTTTTTCTACAACCCCTTATGCTGCTGTTCCGTATTGGGAACATTATTATGGAAAGCGGTGAAAATCCTTTCCCGGTCCCTGATAATCCTCTTTCGCAGGCCCGCGAAGCCCCGTCGTCATTCTTTGCCTACATTATCAAATAATAACTTTGGCGTAATCTTCCGGTAAAAATTGTTGATTATACTCGATGTCCAGAGTCGGTGGTTGTTTTCAAGTGGTTCCTGAAAACGATTCTATGAACCCCGAAATCGACAACGGATTTTCTTACTACCGAGGTAACCGGATGGATTTTATCATCGCCAATGCAGCCAAGATAACTTCACAAAGTCGTTCCTCTTCGCGCCGGTCCGGCTCATTGAAGTTTGGAAACAGGCGCTTAAAAATTCTGCGCCGCTTTTGGATGACGTGCGGCATCATTTTCCTTGCAACCGCTTTGACAACTGCGCTGGGCGCTGAGGTCAATGATCTGGTCATCAACAGTTCCCGGGACCATCTGATTTTATCCGTCAAAATCCGCGATGGTATCACCGGAGAAGTCAATGCGTCGCCGGCGGCGGACGTATCGGCCACCATTATTTTTTCGATTGCCCTCTATGAGGTCAAACCCTTCTGGTTCAATAAAAAAATTGTGCACCACACGGCAACCAACACCATTGAGCACCGCCCCGAAAAAAATGAATACCGTCTGCTGCGTTCCTGGGACAGCGGACCGCCGTTGGAGGTTGACTCCTTAAATCTGGCCCGACTGCTGATGGCTGAAGTCAACAATCTGAAATTGATGCCGCTGACCGGGCTCGAAAAGGGCCGCTCTTACCAGATCCGGGTGCGGGCCGTCTGCCAGGACAAGAACGCCTTTATTTTCAGTCCGTCGGAGTGCTCTAAAACCGACTGGCACACCGTGGATTTCACTTTTTAGCCGATTATGCAGGCCGGATGAATTTAGCCTGCTGGATCATCATTAGTTTCCATCCGGAAATGGCCCTTTTTCCGATGAGCTGCGTTCTCCGCGTGTTTCAGCCCTCGACGTACTCTAAGTACGCCTCAAGCTGAAACTCTTGTGCGGCCTTGCTCATCGAAAAAATTACTCATTTCCGAATTGGAAGCCGACTAGTGCTCTCCTTTGGAAATATAAATTTTCGGATATGCACTAATTAAGTTTCTATTAACCCGGGCGCTTTTCGATTACGAAGCACCCACAAATACCACACAAGGAGGAAATTATGTTATCAGCAAAGGTTAGCGAAAAATCAAAGAGAATGAGGAAACACATGCGGTTGTTGACGATTATTCTGTTAACAGCAGTCGCTGTGTTCTTTACGATGGGCGAATCTGCACTGGCAAAGGGATGGAAGAAAAAGGCGGAGAAACTCGACCCTGTCAAAGTGTTCATTGAGTGGAATTCAGAGGATTCCGATCACGGCATCCAATTCTTCTGGGATTCCGATGGTTTCACGCGGATGATGGTCTTCAATGAAAGCGGGAAAAAGGTTCTGGACATCACAACCAAAAATGGCGTTAAAGACCAGGGACTCACCGAGACTGCCATCGAGAGCGTCGAGCCGCCCGAGAGCGAACAGACGAGGGATCAGTTCTTTGAACGTTTTCCGGAGGGATGGTACCATTTTTGGGGTCGATCGAGCGAAGGCAGCTGGTTGTACGGAAAGGCATATTTTTCGCACGACATTCTGGAACCTGCCGTATTGGATCTTGATGATTTCTTCCCGGACGGTGAAATCAAATGGACCAAGCCTGAATCTGATGATGAGACCGGGGAGTCTCTGGAAGTTGTCGGCTATGAAATTGTGATTGAACTGGTACTTGCCGATGAGCGCGTGTACAAGGAGACCACCACACTTCCGGCCGGAACGAGAGGATACGTCGTTTCAGAAACATTCATGGAACTGATTGACAATCCCCCTGGGGAAATTGATGAGCTGAAAGTCGAGATCTTAGCAGAGGAGCCAACCGGAAACAAGACCATCAGCGAGGAAGAAGTGGAATTGGAGGATTAGACGCAACTGTAAACTGCATATAATCAACGGGCTCCATTCGCAACTTACGTTTTGGCACTGTTGAGGCGAATGGAGCCCTCTTACTTTATGCAGCTGTTCATTCAACGCGAAACCGCCGATAGCAACTGCAAGACCGCCATCAAAAAATTAGAACCTATCTGAAGAATAGTAGATTACGTCCCCCGCTTGAAAGCGGGATTTCACATCCGATCTTAAGAAGTTAGGGTATTCAACATAGCGCGGCGCAAACCGATTCAAAAGTGGAGCATACACGTTAGTATTCGAGCATTTTGAATCGGTTTGTAACACAGCCCTTGGGCGTTAGATGCATTTTTAAGATAGGTTCTACATTCCCTTTAAATACTCCCTGATCATCAGCGCGGCGCTGCCGCCCTCGCCGGCGGCGCTGACCACCTGTTTGGTGCTTTTGTCGCGCACGTCCCCGGCGGCAAAGATGCCCGGGACGCTGGTTTCCAGCAGCAGGGGGTCGCGCTTCTCGAAGCCGGTTGGTCGCTTTTCCTGATGCAGCAGGGCATGGCCGGTGACAATGAACCCCCATTCGTCCAGTAAAATGCCGCTGTCGGCCAGAAAACCCGTGTTGGGCACCAGGCCGATAAAAATAAAGACCCCGTCCACCGGCATTTCCTGCTCTTCACCGCTCTGGTTGTTGCGGACCCCCAGCCGGTTGAGCTTTGCATCCTGGCCCATAAATTCTTTGACTTCGGTGTGCCAGTGCACCGCAATTTGCGGATGGCTCAAAACTTTTTCCTGAATGATCCGGGTGGCCTTGAATTCGCCGTCCCGCACCAGGATGGTCACCTTTTCGGCAAATTTGGTCAGCAGCAGGCTTTCTTCGGTGGCGCTGTTGCCGCCGCCGATCACCGCCACGTGCTTGCCCTTGTAGAAAGGCCCGTCGCAGGTTGCGCAAAAATGAACCCCGGCACCGATGTACTCGTTTTCGCCCGTCACGTTCAGCCGTTTGTAGCGACTGCCGGTGGCAATCAACAGCGTGTCGGAACTGTACCGGCTGCCGTCTTCGGTTGTGACGCAGTGGTAATTGTCGGGGCTCTGAACGGCGGCAATCTGCTGGGCCTGCAGCAGCTCCACACCGAAGCGTTCAGCCTGTCGGCGCAGGCGCTCGGAGAAGTCGATTCCGGTAACGCCATCCGGAAACCCGGGCATGTTATCCAGTTTTTCGGTCCCGGCGGCCTGTCCGCCGAAGGCGGCACGTTCGATCACCAGGGTGTCGATGGCTTCGCGGGCCGTATAAAGGGCGGCCGTCAGTCCGGCGGGACCGCCGCCTAAAACGATCAGGTCGTAATGGCTGCGGGCGGCTTTGGTTTTCAGCCCCAGTTTGGCGGCCAGCTCCGCATTGCTGGGCTCCACCAGAAAAGAGCCGTCGGCAAAGGTAATTGTCGGGATGATCCGTTTGCCGTCGTTTTTTTCGATCACGAACGCTTCGGACTGCGGGTCCTGTTCAATATCCACCCAGTTGTAGGGGATCTGGTGTTCGCCCAGAAACTGCTTGCTGCGCCGGCAGTCCGGACACCAGTGGGCACCGTATACAGTAATTTCCGCATTATTCATCTTTTTATCTCCTTATCTTGGCAGTACTTTTGGGTATGATGGTTAATCTAAGGAAATTTAAATACTTGTAAAAAATCTTTCTCTGAATATTACAACTTACAAACGCATCAAAATAGTGTGTGTAGATTTGTGTCTGAAACCTTTTGAACACTGTAATTAGGGACTGTAATAACTAATAAAAGCAGTCTTAAAAATAGCAGATCACGTCCAAGGGCAAAACGCAAACCGATTCGAAAACGGAGTATACACGCTAGTATTCGAGTATTTCGAATCGGTTTGATGCACACCTTAATATTCATAAAAATAGGTGTGTAATCCCGTTCTCTCGGGGAAACACAGCCATTGGGCGCCTGTCCGCCGCAGGCGGAATAGATGCATTTTAGAGGCTGCTTTTCTATTTTTCCAATTCCGCTATCCTATCCGCCTGCTCAGCCACCCGAATCATCCACTGGCTGTCATCTTTCAGATGGATTTCCGCCAGCTGGTTGAACTCCTTTGCCTGATCCGCGAAGCCTTTCATCAGCCAGGCCTCGGAAAGATAATAGTAATTCTGGCCGTTGCCGGGATGGAGGCTAACGGCCTGTTCCAATACCCGGATGGCCCGATCCGGCCGGCGGTCCTCCACCAGGCGGCGCCCCTGGTCGGTCAATTGCAAAGAGGCTGCAACGCGCGGGTTATCTTCAGCCGCTTCTGCAGATGTCGTTGTTTCCTCAGCTTCAGAGGGATATCCTTCTAAGGGCGGTTTTGGACATCCAACCAGCAATGCGGCCAGCAGAGCCAGGCAGATGATTTGCATGGCTTTAATCGTCATTGATGAGCCCCCTTACGCCTTTAATTATTTTTCCGGCGATGCCGTCTTCAGCGTGCAGCGGACAATGCCCGCCCGGCGTGTGGCCTGTCAGAAAATACACCTCCACCGGTTCGGGGCAGCCATCAACCGCCGGCCGGCCGGTGACCGGGCAAACCAAAATTTTTTCAACTCCCCGCGGGATGTTAAACTGGGTTTCAGATCGGTACTGGGGGATGGCGTTCATCAGGTCGGCCCAGATCGGTAGTGCCGCGGCTGCGCCGGTGGCCTTAATCGGATCCCCGTTGTCAAACCCCACCCAGACCAGAGCGAGAATATCCGGCGTATAGCCCACAAACCAGGCATCTCTAAAATCGTTGGTCGTTCCGGTCTTGCCGGCAACCGGCCAGGTCACACCCCGCCATTGCAGCGAACGGGCGGTGCCTTCCTTGACCACACCCTGCAGCATGCTGTTCATGATGAAAGCTTCGGCCGGCGGTATTATGCGCTCGATATTGAGATGCTGATGCTCGAGGATCCGGTCATTTTCGTCCACAACCCCTTTTAAGGATAGCGGAAACGGTTGCACGCCCTCCGCAGCAAATACGCAATAGGCCCGGGCCAGCTCCAGCGGTATGACCTCGAAGGCGCCCAGGGCCAGCGACGGGTAGGGTTTAAGTGGTGTCGAAAAATGAAATTTTGCGGCTATATCCACAACCCGATCCAGGCCGGTCTTCATGGCCAGGTCGACGGTGGCCAGATTGTGGGACTTTTTAAGCGCATCCTGCAGACTGACCGTATATTCGGTCACCGGCTCGAAATTCTGGGGATCCCATTGTTTACCGTTGACGGTGTACGATTTGGGATCATTTGACAGCAGCGTCGTGGGTGTAAACTGCGCCAGGCTGCTCAGATAGACAATTGGTTTGAATGCACTTCCGGGTTGACGGCGGGCCTGGGTGATTCGATTAAACTGGCTGACACTGTAATTGCGGCCACCCGCCAGGGCCAGGATATGGCCGGTTTTGGGCTGCATGACAACGACGGCACCCTGTAGTTTGTCTTCAGGCGCTGTGCGCTGCAGTTCTGGATTTGAACTTTCCAAACCGGCCAGGCCCTTTGTCAAGGCCTCTTCGGCGGCCATTTGAACCTGGGTGTCCAGGGTGGTGTAAATGGAAAGCCCAAGACTGGATAGGTCTTCCGAACGATACAGGCTGTTCAGCTGTTCGGTCAGGTAATCGATAAAATAGGGTGCTTTTTTATCGGCTGCCTTAAATCCGACGGCGTTGATGGGTTGCTTGAGCGCGTCTTCAAGTTCGGTTTGCGTAATCCACTCCCAGCGGTGCATGGCCTGCAGCACTTTGTCCCTGCGGCTCTGGCAGCGCGCCATATTGCGATAGGGAGAATAATTATTGGGCGCTTTGATGAGACCGGCAATTGTGGCGGCTTCAGAAAGCGTCAGTCGCTTTACCGGCTTACCAAAATAAAAATAAGACGCTTCCCCGATCCCGTTGATGGCAACCGAGCCCTTTTGCCCTAGATAGATCTCATTCAGGTAAATTTCTAAGATTTCACGCTTGCCGTATCTGAATTCGATGATAACCGCCAGAATAAGTTCTTTTAACTTGCGGATAAACGTTCGCTCCGGTGTCAGAAAATAATTTTTGGCCAGCTGCTGGGTTAACGTCGAACCGCCCTGCCGGACGGCGCCGTGGCGCAGATTGGTCATCATGGCACGCAGAATGCCCCGCCAATCGACGCCGTGATGCTCAAAAAAACGGTGATCCTCCGCAGCCAATACGGCCTGAATCTGGTGTTCAGGGATCTGCTCAATCGAAATCAGTTGCCGCCGCTCGCGTTCCTGGCCGAAAAACTGCATGATTTCCTCGGGCTCCAATTCCAGGATCGGAATCGTCTCGCCGTTGTCTTTGCGACGGATTGTTCCGATCCTGTCTTCGCTGAAGTCGATTTGAGCTAAAAATCCGGTGCGTTCGGTCCAGGGGGTTTTCAGGTCGTTTAAAAAAATATCCAGCGCCTGCGTGCGGATCCGGATTTCACCTTTTTGGGAGGGTACGCTGTTCACCCGGCGATACCCTAAATTGGAAAGCGTCGCGCTGAACAGCGATGAGTTCATGCGCTGTCCCGGATATAAAAGCGTTGTGTCCGAATAGACCGTCGAGGGAATGCTCCAGCGCCGGGTGGAAAAGCGTTTTTCAACCTGGACGGATAGATGCCAGCCGTAAATCGCCAGCGCTATCCCCCCTAAAATAAGAATGAGCAGAGTGTATTTTGCGAGTCTTTTTATCATTATATTCTTTGGTCAATCAAAACCCGAAATTCGAAATCCTAAATACGAAACAATATTGAAATCCTAAATTCAAATGCCTAAAACTTTTCAATTTGGGTCATTTGATATTTGAGTTTGTTTCGAGTTTCGATATTCGTATTTCGTGCTTCCAATCATCTAATATAATACATATTGAACCCCTTGTGGATCCCCAGGCGCAAATTTGTATCGAATCCCTGAGCCTTTACGGCTTGCGCCAGCCACGCAGACCCCAGGCGAGGGATACGAGCGCCAGGCCGCTGATCGCGGCTGAAACCAGAGCCGTCGCGCAAATGCCGCCTGCCAGCCATATGGGGCCGCCGATCAGCGCGCCGACCACGCGCCCGACCCCGGCCGATGCCAGATAGCTGGCCATCATCGTTGCCCGCGATGTGGGTACCAGTTCGGTGAACAGGGACAGGCTGGTGACGATGGTAAATTCAAATGTCAGAAATATAATAAACAGCCCTGTTAAAGCCATCCCCAGAGTCTGCCCCAGAAACGGCAGAATGCCATAGCAGATCAGACAGGCCGCCAGGCCAACGATCACCGATCGCTTTAAGCCCAGGCGATCGGCCAGTGCGGCCGTCAACGATTCACCGGCCAATTCGGCGATACCGATGACGCTTGTTCCCAGGCCCAATGCCACAATGCTCAAACTAAACTGTTTTTCCAGCCAGGCCCCGTAAACAACAAATAAATTATCGTTTGCCACGCTAATCCAGAAGGCATAAGAAAGCGCCCCCAGGGCTGCACGTTCCCGCAGGAGTTGTCGCCAGGCACCTTTAAACAGCGGTACAGACTGATCGGGTGCTGGCTTGCGTCTGCCTTTTTCGACGATTATTCTGAGCACTAGAATGCCCAAAATACCAAAACTGCCCATTGCAAAAAAGGGGGCCCGCCAACCCAGACGGTCGATGAGAAGCGCAATCAGCGGGATGCCCAACAGGGTACTGCCCGCCCAGCTAAATTCGAGAAAACCGATCGCCAGGCCCCTGCGATGAAACGGGACGCGTTCGCTGACATAGGCCTGCAAGGCAGGATCAAAAATACTTTTCCCCAGGCCGGCTAAAAATAGCGCGACCAGAATTACCCCGTAAAACGGAAACAGGCCCCCGGCAAACATCCCGGCAACCAGCAAGGTCATCCCTGTGAGCATCATTAAACGATACCCCAGACGATCCGCAATCGGTCCGAAGAATAACCCCAGAACCGCTGTGGCCTGATTCACCGCAATCAATGAGGTGATTGCCGTCAGGGGTACGCCCAATCCGCGGCTTAACGCCGGTGCAAAGGGATAAGCGAACCGGCGCGCTGTGTTGAGCACCAGGCGGCACAGAGTGGTCACCACAATGCTGAGTGTTAAGCGGTAAACGGAGCTTGCGGTCGTTTCAGACACGGGTTCCGTAGACATGGCCGGCTACCTGTGGAGGTTAGTACCTGAATTTTTCATGCAAAATTCAGGTAGAGGTTAATCTGCCGTTTGCGTGATGGTTTCAAACTGCGGGGGCTCAAGCAGGTGTTTTTTGACATAGCAAAGATTCATCGCCTTGATGATTGCCGGGATGTATTTTTCGGGAAAGTTCGGCGGCAGCGTCAGTTGCATGACAATCTTTTTGACCATGTGAGTTTTTGGATCCGTTTCAAAATCCAGCACAAGTTTTAATAGGGCAGTGTCGATTTTGCGCTTTTCGCAAAAATTCAGGGCATAGAGGCCCGCACAGGTGCCCAGTGAAGCAAAAAACAGAAAAGTAGGCGTCGGCGCGGAACCCTCTCCGCCATCTTTTTCGCTCTGGTCGGTTTTGATCGTAAAACCCTTGAACATCGCATCGACTTTTTTACCTCCCGTAAAGCGGATTTCCAATGCCATAAGTGTATCTCCTTATATCGTTTGAATATAAAATTTGTGAGGCTGCCAGCAGATACCACAAAAAATCTTTGCTTTCAATCACCCATCACCAGAAAACGATGGCGGTCTGGCTTTTTATAATATCTTGTAATTATTTATATTATTACACTCATTCGATTTTAGGTGGTTGTTCCGGTCGAATTAAAAACGGGATCGAGCGATATAATATTTAAGAAATAACGGTCTTGAGCCGATAATCTGTTTATACCGTTTTCCATAATAATATTCTGGAATACGGAAGTGCGGCATAAGGGGTTGTAGAAAAAAACGTTTGAATACCGCAACGTTTTTTTGACACCCCTCATATAATCCGTCGAAATAAATTAGTTTCCAATTCGTTTCATCCTTTGAGAGAGCTTATTATTGGATGAGCACGGATTAAAAATCAATTCATTTTGCGGAAAATGCAGCCGGATAAATCAAATTCATATTGGCAGAGCGAAAGGAGTTGCCGAAAATGGAAGAAAACCAGATTACGTGCCCTCAATGCGGTCTTATGAATAATTGTCTCGCAGACGCTTGTGTTCAGTGCGGGATTATTTTCGTTAAAGACCCGGCCATGAAATTAGCAGCGGCGACGCTGGGTGATGAAAAAAGAAAAGCCATCGAAGCGGCAGAGGCCATCCTCGATGAGACCCAACCGTCTATCGCATCTGCCGCCCCTGACAATGAAATGATCAAGCAGCCTGATCTGCATGAGGACACCCTTGAAAGTAGGATTCCGCAAGCAGAAGAAATTCCGCTAATAGAAGTGGAATCGTCAGATTCAGAGGCGACCGAACCGGAAGAGAATAAACAAACGCAAAATACGGAAATTGAGCTGGAGGCGATTGAAACCGCCATAGAGACGGTGACCGGGCCGACGGATGCCCTAACGCATTTTTTATGGGACGTCAAAGCTGATGAACCGGCTGAACCGGCAGCTGTGGAGAGTGCCGAAAAATCTGCCGGAACACCGGGCAACCCTAAAAAAGAGGCTGATGAGTCTGTTAAAACCGATAAATCGGTTTCTGCCAATGAAGACAGTCATGATTCAAAAACAGGTGATACGGCTGCGAAAGAATTTGAAGCCGGGGCCATGGCTGCAGACGAATCGACAGAAATTCTGTTAACCTCAGAATTTGAGAAAGCACAAGCAGAATCCACTGCGCTTGCCGAAGCGGAAGCCCCGGCCCATAAACCGGCGGAACCGATCAATTCCGAGGACAAATCAACGCCAGAGGTTGAATTCCAGCCGGTCGAACCGGAAATAATATTGGAAACTGAATCTGAAGTAACGCCGGTTGAATACGGTGCGGACCAGACTGAAGCACAGGCCGATGTGCCGGCATCGAGAGAAATGCCCGACAAAACGACCGAAGTTGACGTGCAGGCCAAACAGCAGGCGCAGAAGGCCAGACAGGAAGCCCTCATAAAGCAGCAGGAAGCCCTGCTCAAAGCCGAAGCCCGCAAAAAAGAAGAAGCCGCGCGGGCCAGAGCAGCAGCGCTAAAAAAGAAAAAACTGACCCGGGCCAAAGTCGAGGCGTTAAAGAAGCAAAAAGCAGCCCAGGCCAAGGCCGAGGCGCTAAAGAAAAAGAAAGCCAGCCAGGACAAGGCGCTGGCCTTAGAGAAGCAGAAAGCCAGCCAGGCCAGGCTGGATGCACTGGAAAAGCAAAAAGAAGCCCAGGCGAAGGCCGAGATATCGGCCGGGGACATGCAGGTAGCCGCCGCGGACCGGAGCAATCATGCTAAGTTTTTGGGATTGCTCCAAAGATACGAAGGCAAAGCCATCGGAATAAACTATGATAATTCTGCAGAAATTAAGGAAGCCGAGCTGGTTGAAGCCAATGAAGAATTTTTCAGTGTCAAGGTAAAAGATAAAAAAGTACGGTACAGTTACCCGTTGAAGACGATCTTAACAATTGTCGAGGGTGAGCAAGGTGTTGAAACCGGCGAAGATGACAATAAAGCCCAATTTGATGCGGTTATTAAAGTGTATCCGCTGGTGTTGTTCTAAGACATTTTGCATGAAAATTAATGAGAATATGAAAGTCTCCGGCTCGTGCAAAAATCAGTAAAAATTTAGCGACTGGCAAAGCGTCTGAAGCTAGATAGATGATATGCTTTTTAGCTTCAGGCGCTTTTTTATGAAACTCTGCCAAAATTTTTCATCATATCTTTCTTTCCACGTGCTACCCAATCCCTGGATTGTTTGCTTGACACCACCGATCCCGCATTTTATGTAATTGCAGATGCGACATATCTGAAATTGCATTTAGGCATCTGTTCGGTTTTTTTGAGCAGGGGTCGGGAATATGAGATCGAAGCTAAAATTGTTGAACAGTTTATGAGTAATCAAAACAGGGTAAACCAATATGATATATCCCAAAATTGATCCCCGCGTATTTGTTAAAAATCGGCAGCGTTTCAGCAAGCAACTCAAACCGAATTCTATTGCGATCTTCAATTCCAATGATGTGATGCCGACCAGTGCCGACGGTACCCACCCCTTTATTCAGCAGACAGATATCTTTTATTTGAGCGGCATCGATCAGGAAGAGACCGTACTGGTTATTTGTCCGAATACTCCCGACAAAAAGCAGAAGGAAATCCTGTTTATCAAGGAAACCAACGAGCAGATTGCCACCTGGGAGGGGCAGAAGCATACCCAGGCGGAAGCCCGGGATATCTCCGGTATCCAGAAGGTTCACTGGATCGCTGAGCTGAATGCCATCCTGCGGCCGTTGATCATTGAATCTGAAAATATTTACTTAAACACCAACGAGCATTTGCGGGCGCCGGATATTGTCGAAACTCGGGACATGCGCTTTCTTAAATGGTGCCGTCAAACTTTTCCGCTGCACCATTATGAACGTGTGGCACCCATTATGAACAATTTGCGGGCCGTCAAGTCTCCGGCAGAGATCGAGCTGATTAAAACGGCCTGCGGTATCACCGAAAAGGCATTTCGGCGTCTGCTCGGTTTTATGCGCCCTGGGGTATGGGAATATGAGGTCGAGGCTGAAATCGTTCACGAGTTTATGCGCAATCGATCCAGGGGTGCCGCCTATGAAACCATCGTGGCTTCAGGGATCGACGCCTGCACCCTGCATTATGTCAAAAATGATAAACAATGCCGGAAGGGCGATCTCGTGCTCATCGATTTTGGTGCCGAATTCGCCAATTATGCTGCTGATGTCACCCGCACGGTCCCGGTAAACGGCAAGTTTTCCAAAAGGCAAAAAGACGTTTATAATGCTGTGTTGAAGATTCAAAAGGCGGCCATCCAGATGCTCAAACCGGGAAATACACTCGAAAAATATCAGAATGCGGTGGCCAAATTAATGCAAGCCGAGCTGATTCGCCTGGGTGTGCTGAAAAAAGCAGACGTAAAAAAGCAGCCCAAAGATGCGCCGCTTTATAAAAAATTTTTCCCCCACGGCACCTCCCACCATCTGGGGCTGGACGTGCATGATTACGGTGATCGATACCGCAAATTTGAACCCGGCATGGTTTTTACCTGCGAGCCGGGGATTTATATCCGGGACGAAGCCATCGGGGTCCGCATCGAAAATGATATCCTCATCTCCCCAAGGGGCCCGGTTGATTTAACAAAAACCATTCCGCGCGAAGCCGAAGAAATAGAAGAATTAATGAATAAATGATATTTTTTTACCACGAAAGCTCGAAACGCAAGCAAGCCGGGAATATAGGGAAAACGTGCCGGGTGCGCGGCCGCCTCTTCTTGCATAACCTTCAGATCTGCGAGACTGAATACCACCACTGCTGCACACGCGACGTTTTGGCGATAGGCGGTGTCGACACCAGCCACGGAGGCAATTTCATGCGGTTGGATGCGCCCTTTACGAATCACCCTGCGGGAAAGCGGTGTTTGCAGCGCTATCGCTGCCTGCGGTAACACATCCCACGGGTAAGCCGTTTTTGCAGAAAAATTTTTCACGCTTGCCTCTATAAAGATGCTGATCAAATTTTCAACCCTGACTTTCATTATTACGGCTACACTGGGATTGGCTCTAATAGAAAACCTTCATGCCGATAGCAGGGAGGGATTTATGGTTGACCGCCAACAAACCCGGCAGCGGCTGCGGGAGCATCTGCATGCCCTGACGGTGAACATCGGTGAGCGCAGCGTGAGTGTGCCCGAGAATCTGAAGGAAACGGCTGCCTATATTGAATCTTTTTACCGGGATCTCGGTCTTACGGTCGACAAACAAGCATACTCCTACGCTGCGTTGCCGGTGGATAATATCATTGCCGAAATTTCGTTTTGTGAAAATCCCAAACAGCGCCTTTTGCTGGGGGCGCATTATGACTCGGTCAGTGGAACCGTCGGAGCCGATGACAATGCCAGCGCCATTGCCGTGCAGCTGGAGGTCGCCCGGTTACTATCCCAACGGTCGAATAAAGACGCTTTTGATCTGGCAATCAAATTTGTTTCTTTTGCGCTGGAGGAGCCGCCCGCGTATGGCACCCGCTACATGGGCAGCCGGGTGTATGCCAAAAGGGCTCGCGCCCAAAAGGAAAATATTGACGGCATGATCTGCCTGGAGATGGTCGGTTACGCCTGCCACGAGCCGGGCTGTCAGAATTACCCGTTTCCGCTGATGTTCATGGATTACCCCGAGACCGGCAATTTCATCGGCGTCGTCAATAATTTCAAAAGTCGGAGATTTGCCAAAAGGCTGCTGGCCCAGTTTCAAAAAAATGAAGACCTGCCTTCGATAAGATTAACAATTCCTTTGAACGGAAGGATACTGCCGGCGGTCAGGCTCAGTGATCACGCCTCTTTCTGGGACCGGGGATATAAGGCCGTTATGGTGACCGATTCGGCCTTTTTTCGAAATCCGTATTATCACACCGCGGCCGACACCATGGACAAACTGGATTTTGAATTTATGGCCGAAGTGGTGGAAAGCCTGGTGATTTTCTTCTTATCTTACCAAAGATAAGTTGCTGGCCGGCACTATATTTTTTAGACAGGATTTACCCGTCGTCGCTAAAGTTATAACGGGCCAGCAGATCGGCCATCAGGGACCCCGGATCAACGAAAAGGCGGATGAAACCGCCCGGTTGATCAACTTCTTGAGCGCCGCTGGAATGCCGCCAAGCAAAACCGCTCCAGCGGCGTCCGGACATCGGCCGCTTTTCAGATCAGCCCCTGATCCAGGGTGGCATCGACAACCCGCACGAAGCCGGCAATGTTGGCGCCCGCCAGATAGTTTCCGGGCAAATCATAACGGGCGGCAACATCCAGACAGTTTTGGTGGATGTTTTTCATGATGGTTTTCAGACGGCGGTCGACCTCTTCGGCGGACCAGTTCAGGAGCATTCTGTTCTGAGCCATTTCCAACCCGGATACCGCCACGCCGCCGGCGTTGGCGGCCTTGCCCGGGGCGAAGAGAATTTGTTTGTCCATAAAGATTTTGACCGCCTCTGGTGACGACGGCATGTCGGCACCTTCACAGATTAATTTAATGCCGTTGTTGATGAGGTTATAGGCATCGTTTTCCCCGATCTCGTTTTCCATGGCACATGGAAAAGCGCAATCGGCTTTCAGGTTCCAGAAAGGATTATGGTCAAGCGAGGTGTCGGTTTCGAAATAAACCGTTTCGGAATATTTATCGACGTATTCCTTGATTCGTCCGCGTTTGATATTTTTCAGCCTTTTGATGAAAGCCAGCTTTTTTTGGTCGATGCCTTCCGGATCGTAGATATAGCCGGATGAATCCGAAAGGGCGACAACCTTGCCGCCCAGTTCAATAATTTTTTCGGCCGTGTGTTGCGCCACGTTTCCGGAACCGGACACCAGACAGGTTTTACCGTCAAAGGTTTCATTGCGGGTAGCGAGCATCTCGGCCGCAAAATAGACCACCCCGTATCCGGCTGCCTGGGGCCGCATATAACTACCGCCCCACTGCAACCCTTTGCCGGTCAATACGCCGCTGAATTCATTGCGCTGTTTTTTATACATGCCAAACAGATATCCGATTTCTCTGGCCCCCACCCCCAGACCACCGTCGGGAATGTCGGTGTCCTGTCCGATGTGGTGAGACAGTTCGCTCATAAAACTCTGGCAAAACCGCATGACCTCGTCTTCTGATTTTCCTTTGGGCTCAAAGTCAGATCCGCCCTGAGCGCCGCCCATCGGAAGGGTGGTCAGCGCGTTTTTAAGGGTTTGCTCGAAGGCTAAAAATTTAAGAATGCCGAGATTAACCGAGGGGTGAAATCGCAACGCGCCTTTGAAAGGCCCGAGGGCGCTGCTCATTTCCACCTGGTAGCCCCGATTGACACGCACGTTGCGCTCGTCATCCATCCAGGGAACCCGAAACAGGATCACGCGTTCGGGCTCGGTGATGCGCTCTAAAACACCCATCTGGCGATATTCCGGGTGGCGGTCCAACACAGGCTTTATGGTGCCAATGACTTCCCGTACCGCCTGGTGAAATTCTTTTTCCGCCGGATCTCTTGCCAAAATCTGTTTCAAATCGCTGTCTGACATCTTGAACCTCCTTCAATCTGGTCATTGCGCTAACGACAACCCGTTTGAGATTTAAGCATCGATGATCTCTAAAGCTTCATGCCGATAGGCATCCATCACATACCGGGTGCCGGTGATTTTGGCACATTCCTCCGTCAGAGAGAAGATATCATCCCGGCTGATGTAGTTTACTTTCCAGTTGCGGGATCCGGCCATCAGTTGCTGAAGTCCCACTTTGATCTTATCGACCACATTAAAGAGCCCGATGGCACCCAGCGGCAGGTTGTCTATTTCTGAGCCGTATTTGCCCTTGAGGACTTCATAATTCATAAAAATTTCTTCTTTGGTAAATCCGAATTTCGAGACGGTCGACGGCAGGCCGCCGTCCTCGTCGCGCAGCCAGCGTTCAGCATTTTTGCCGACCATGCCCGGAATCATCAATGCCCGGCCCATGCAAACCGCTTTGCAATACGGTGCGCCCAGGGCCAGGGCTTTAAAAACATGGTCTTCGGATGAGAAACCGCCCGCAAAGGCCAGATCCGGGACGCGCCGGCCGTTTTTGGCAAGCCGTTCGCTGAGCTCAAGCGCCATCGCGTGAAGGTAAATAGACGGAATGCCCCATTCGTTCATCATGCGCCAGGGGCTCATTCCGGTACCCCCGGGAGCGCCGTCGATGGTCAGCAGGTCGATTGCGGCATCGCTGGACCAGCGGATGGCCATGGCCAGTTCCCGCATGGGATAGGCGCCGGTCTTCAGGGTAATGCGCTTGGCGCCTAAATTGCGCAAGCGTTGCACCTCGTTCATAAAGCTTTCCTGATCCACGAAACCGAGGCGCGAGTGTCTTTCAAATTGTTTCAAGGGCCCGGCCTTGAACGCCGCCTGGTGCGCCGGGTCTTCCGGATCCGGGGTGACAATGTATCCGCGCTTTTTCAATTCGATGGCGCGTTCCAGAGAGTCGACCTTGATTTCCCCGCCGATGCATTTGGCGCCCTGGCCCCATTTCAGCTCGATGGTTTCTGCCCCGTGCTTTTCAATCACATATTCCGCCACGCCATTGCGGGTGTCCTCCACGTTCATCTGAATCATTATATCGCCGTAGCCTTCATGGTAGTGGCGATATTCCTGGATGCGGCGATCCATCTCGGGTGAATTTTTTATCAGGCCGTTATCGCCGATTTCCAATGCGGGATCGATCCCGCACACATTTTCACCGCACACCAAGCTGATGCCGCTGATGGCAGCGCCAATGGCGAAGTGATCCCAATTTTTACGCGCAATATCGGTACTGCCGAGGGCGCCGGTGAAAATCGGTACCTTCAATTTGACCTTGTTGGTGACCCCGTATTCGGTTTCGGTATCGACGTTTGGAAACGTGGCCCTGTCCGGATCGGTTTCAATTCCTTTGGCGCCCAGCGCATAACCCATAATGTTCAAATGTGAGTAGTCCACCGGGTAATCCTTGTCCGCTCCGGCCGTGACACTGCCAAATGGCTCCGGGTAAAGCAGTTCCCGGCCCCGGAAAGTGGCTTTGAACATGTCACAGTTTCCTTTGCAACCATCCAAACATCTGCTGCAGATACCGGATTGGGGGGCAACGTTGCGTGATCGGTTTTTGGTCTGAAGGGCGTCGTTCGCATTGGGTCGATTGAGATTCATTTTTTCTCTCCTTGTATAAGAAAATTAACACTTCTGTTTTACTCAGTGCCGGTTTCGGTTGCCCGCGGGCGTGCGCAGGGTATCGAACGTTTTATACCGTTTTCCGTCTCCGCAATGGATATCTTTTATAGTTTTATGACGCCATCATAGATCAAAAAGCAACGAATTTTTATACCGCTTTTCATAATAATGTTCCAAATTACGGAATTGGGGTATAAGTGGTTGTTAAAAAAACGTTCGAATATCGGAACGTTTTTTTAACAACCACTATAACAAAAGATTGATTTATTACTGAAAGTTGTTAAATGAACTTAAATTGAGCAGAGCAAATGGTTGGTGTTTAACGACCCGAACCAAAACTTAGAAGAAAAGATAAAAGATGAGCAGAATGGATGACACCAGATGGAAAGATCGGGTTGTCGCTCCCGCGGAGGTCCTGGCGCACATCAAGCCGGGCATGACCATTTTTCTGGGAAGCGGCGTGGCTGAACCGCGAACTTTGATGAAAACGCTCATTGATTCCGGCCTCTCCAATACAAATGACCTGGAATTGATCCAGCTCACCCGCCACAGCGATTTTCTCTCACTAAAAAAACTGGATTGGCAAAAGTATCGCCTGAAAACGTTTTTTTCCACCTGGGTGTCCACCGAGGCCGTGGTGGCCGGAAGTGTCGATTTGATTCCCGCGCGTTTTTCGCAGATCCCAAGAATTATCAAATCCAAAAGGCTACCGATCGATGTGGCTTTTATTCAAATCACGCCTCCCAATCAAGACGGATACTGCAGTCTCGGGATCGCCGTTGATGTTGCCCGGGAAGCCATGGAGCAAGCCTCGGTGGTGGTCGGCGAAATCAACACCCATATCCCCTTCACATTTGGCGACACCCTTGTCCCGGTCTCGGATTTTGACCTGCTGGTAGCGTCAACCGAATCGCCAACTTATTTTAAACGCTGGCCGGTTAACAGCGCCATCGACCAGGTGGCCGCCAATATTGCCCAGGTGATCGAAGACGGGGACTGTCTCAGCTTTTTTACCGGTTCGTTGTTCGAGGCTTTAGCCCGGCACCTTACCCACAAACGCCATCTGGGAATCCACTCGACCTTTTTTACGGACGCTTCGATGGATCTCGTCAAAAGCGGTGCCGTGACCAATTATCGTAAAGAGGTATTCCGGGGCAAATCAGTGGCTTCCTATGCGCTGGGAACGCCGGAGCTGATGGTGTGGCTGGACCACAATCCATTGGTGGAACTTCAAAGTATTGAACAGGTGTTTGATCCGACTCAAATTGGTCGCAATCCTAATTTTGTCGTTGTGGAACAAGCGCGCAAAGTGGATCTTTTAGGCCGTATTGCTTTTTCGGCTGGGAAGGGAGACATTATTTCGGGGCCCGGACAATCGGCCGACCTGTTTACCGGCGCCGAAATTTCCCGCGGTGGCCGCGCTGTGATGGGGCTGCCCAGCCGCAACTCGAAGGGGGTTCCCAATATCGTGGTGATGTTGCGCAACCTTCGCAACCAGTTCCATATGCGTGAATCAATCGATGTGGTGGTCACCGAATACGGTGTTGCCAGCTTGAAGTGGCGCACCATCCGCGAGCGCGCTCAAGCCTTGATCGATATTGCGCATCCCGATGACCGGCAAAAACTCGTGGAACAGGCAAAAGAAAAAAGGATTTTGTTCAGTGACCAGATTTTTTTGTCCGAGAGCGCCCATTTATATCCCATGGAAATTGCAACTGAGCACATCTTCCAAGGCGAATTGAAGGTCCGCTTCAGGGCCATCAAACCCTCCGATGAAGAAGCCATGCGGCGCCTTTTTTACCGTTTCTCCAATACGGCGATTTACCGACGATTCTTGTTTCCCATCTCCACCATGCCCCATGACAAAATACAAGAATACGTCAATGTAGATTACAGCCAGGTGATGTCGGTGGTGGCACTGGCAGGCGAACCCGATCAGGAGACCATCATTGCCGAGGCAAGATTTGCAAAAGATGACCAGAGCGCATACGCTGAGCTGGCTTTCATCGTGGATGAAAAATACCAGGGACGGGGTATTGCCACCTACCTTTATAAAATGCTGATCCGGCTGGCAAAAGAGCGGGGCTTAAAGGGTTTTACCGCTGAAGTGCTGCATGCCAACAAGGAAATGATGAAAATTTTTGAAAAAGGTGATTTGCCGATCGATGCCCGCCTGGAGAATGGCCTATACCGGCTGACCGTTCCTTTTGATGCAGAATCCACTTCCTAACATCTATTTTTAAGACCCTATTCTCCCTCCCCGGATACAGCAAAACCACTGGGACCCAACCCGGTTGATGATGGGGTCCCGGCAATTTTGGCGAGATAGGTGCCCCCTAGTTTCACAATATGATTGTTGACATTGTCAAAATAATTGTAGTGCAACTGCTCTTCATCAATGATTTCTTCAAAAACTTTCATACTGATGCTGTCACCATTTTCCCGGCAAACGAGAAGGAATTGATTGTAAACGTCGATTGTGTCATCCTCCAGCTCAGCGTCAAATGGGAAGATGCCCTCGACCGCCTGGCCCTTCTCAACGGTACCGTCATGCCCGGCCACCGGCTCGCCGCCAAGTTCCTTGATACGTTCGGCGAACATCTCGGCGTGCCGCATCTCGTCGATAGCGATAAGCTTCACCTTTGCCGCCAGCTCTCCGTAGTCGAGATCGTCCAGGTTGTAATGCTGATTCATGTACTGATGAATCGCTTGTAGCTCCATCGCACGGGCTTTGTTTAGCACATCGATGACCTTTTGAATTCTCTCCTCTTTGGAAGTGTTTCCCATAATTATCCTCCCTTAAAAAAGCGATAGTTAAAGTTAACTTCGCCATTAATAAAAAGTCGCAAACAAGTGTGGTATGAAGCCTTTTTAGAAATTCGTCTAAATTAAAGTCAATCCGGGTTTTTTAAATAGAGGTCTCAGTGATATGCTAATCACGTCTGCATAAAAACTCCCTGACACCATTCCGATAGATGAATGACTTAACCATCTGAAATTCTGACAATATGGATGTAATAATTCTGTTGCTGTAATAATGCCGGGGCAGATCTAGGTGATTCTGAAGACGAAAGATTATCTGATAGCCATCCTGCATGACAAAGGAATGTATTTGCGATGGTGCCCATTGTTTTTCAAAACTGGTTACGATCATCATGCCCCTTGGTTTTAGTAATGTATGACAGAGCTGCACCAAACTGCCGGTTTCGTCATTATTCAAATGATCAATAAAATCCCATAGGTTGATTCCATCGAAGCTACCAGGTGCATAGTCTAAATATTCCCGCACCCTTTTAATCGGCAGACCTTTGCGCCGATTCCGATTCAATCGTAAAAACAAATCGCAAATGTGCAAACGCTTTATCCGTTGTAAAAAATACATGATATTTTCTTTACAAACGGGTCCCACATCCAGAATCTGAGCTACTGATGGCTGGGCAAGGTTTTCAACATACATTTTAAGCATCATGCTGGTATAGTCTGCAAGCGATGGTTCAGCATGTGAATAATCATAAACGGGTACAGTCGGGGTCGCCAAAAATCAATTCTCCTTAACGTCCTCTTTGGCCGTTTGGGTTTTGGACATGTTAACTGGTTGTGCGGTCGCAGCGGGTGTCGATTTTTCGGCCAATGTTGTCTTTCTGTGAGGCTCCTGAGCAAGCTCGATGGATCCCTTAAAGTAAGCACCATCTTCCACCGAAATGCCTTTTGCCCTAATATCTCCCATAAAATCAGCCTCTTTGGTAATTTCAACCTTGCCCTTTGTCATGATATTACCAATCATTTGTCCGCTGATCTTTACATTCTGGGCATGAATCTCGCCTTCAACGCGCCCCTTTGGGCCGACCGCAAAATTATACTTATCCATCTCTATATTGCCTTTCATTGAACCTTCGATAACGAGATGCTCATTTCCATGAATGTTACCTTCAATGGTGATGTTTTCTCCAATGACGGTACTTTCAGCCCTTGTTTCTGTGCGCGGAACCGGTGGAATCTTTTTTTGTTCGGTGATGCCATTATAAGCAGAGCCGTTGTAATCATCACTTTTTTTCCCTTTTTTTAGCATGTCGCCTCCTTTCGAATCAGGCAATTTTTTTTAAAGCGCCTTCTTGTACGATTTTTTGGAATTAATCCAATAGTTTCAACTGTGAATTGAATCTGATTGGGTTGCCGAACAGGTTTACAAATCGAAAATAATTATTATGGTCAGATTCAATCTAACATAATTGGAGGTAAAATAAACTTAAAATGCATCTAACACCGGTACTTGCTTTTATTTTGCTCACAACCTGGGGTCCTGATACCACCTTATCTGATAAGAAGGGGTCTTTGTCAAATTTGGAGTTGTCAAAAAGCCATTATCTATTGCATCCTTCAGACAGAGAAAATAAAAGTCACACAGAAAATAAAAAAGATTTTAACAGGACAGTTCGTGCGAGCATCCGAGAAGTTACAGCTTACAATGTAGGGGATCCCGAACAAAACCACGGGAACCCCTGCATATCAGCCAATGGGGAAAACATTTGTGTTGCCCTTAATACTGGATTTAAAAGATGTGCTGCCAACTTCGTTCCGTTCGGCACGCAACTCTATATTGCCACTTACGGAGTTTGCACAGTTACCGATAGGATGAATAGTAGATACAGGAATCGGGTCGATATAGCAATGAAGAAGACTGAAAAGGACAAGGCGCTTCAATTCGGATTAAAAAAGCTCCAAGTCACCATTATAGGATCGTCTAATCAAAAAACAAAAATTCCCGCCGAATACGCATTCAAAAAAGAGATTTGATGAGCCCGCCCAAAACAGCTGCGTTTTTTTCTTTACACCTTATAAATTGATAATGCGCACCAAGCCTTCGGATCAGAGGAACGACAACATAAATGGGAGTAAATCAGTTGCTTTTTTGGCGATTTCGATATTGAGCGTAATCAACCAGAGTGGCCTCGATGTTCATTGTCTCCGGTGCCAGCGCCCGCAGGGCCGGGGCTCTGAAAACGGCCATGGCCTGTGCTGAAATCTTGCCGTGCACTTTAAGTTTCACAATGCTGTCTTGTGAAATTTGAAACAGGCTGGATTGAAGCCAGGATTGAATTTGGGCGGCACTCATGCCGCCGGTGTGCAGATTCAGCTGGACCATTGGGCGGGCCGGCAACTCGTGAAAGGTCCAATTGCTCAATGTTGCGCTTAAAGTTGCGCTGGTGTCAAATTCCAGGGTTATATAGCCCTTGGGTTCATCTTTTTCGGCAAAGGAGGTGCGTTCGATCGAACCGGGATAGAATACTGGCGTTTTCAGCGCTTTTCCCCTGAGGTCCTTTGTTAGCACCTGAAAGCGATGAATGTGACCGGCCAGAACGGCTGCAAAACCGGCGGGAATATCGCCGGTGCGGATGACATCGTGGGCGTAGCGAAAAGTGTAACCAGCCGGGCCGACCGCAGCACCTTCTGCCGATTGGTGGAGACAGAGGACATGCGCGTCTGCCTTGACCTGCCGCCAGCCGGTTTGATCAATCAATTCTAAAAACCCCCTGCGAATTGCGGTCCGAACGAAGGGAAAGCCGGCCAGGGCCAGCGACCCCTGCTCTGTCTGCAGCCTGAAGGTTCGCGGGCGATCGAAAAGGTGAATGCCGGCGTGTGTGGCCAGATGGCCATGGGGAATCGCCGAGCGCTCATGATTGCCGGGCACCAGATAGACCGGCACGCCCGTTTCGGCCACCCGCTTTAGCGGCTCAAATGCCATTTCGACCAGGCGGGCCGGCACCTTGCTGCGATACAAAACGTCGCCACCGTGGACGACGGCATCTACTTCGGACTCTAACGCCGGCGTCAGGGCGCGTTGAAAATTGGCGAAAAACTCCGGGCCCCTTCTGCGCCGCTTGATGCGCGGGCGAAAGGGCAGGTCGAATCCCAGGTGGGTATCGGCCAGCAGCAGGATACGGATTATACCCATGGCAGCAATTTGGCCAGCTGGCGGCCGCTCAGGATAGTCCCGGGGTTCAAACGAAGCTCAATTTTGCGCTCTTCGCCGACGAGCCGCCGCAATTCGGTAGTGACCACCCGCAAACGCTCGTAGGTGGTGACATCAAATATTTTCTGGCGTTTGGGGATGCGTTTGGTATAGCCCGCTGAAAGGGGCGTTTCTTTTTCGATGGGCAGTTCTTCTCGCAGGCCCACGGCACCGTTTTCTAACAGCAGGACAATTTTGCGGCGGTCCTTTGCGTTGCGGGCCTCCCAGGCCAGAGATGATTCACTCAGCAGGCACAGCCAGCGGGCGCGGCGGATCAGAAGCGCGCCGCGCATGATGGAATATTCGATTCCCCGGGCAACGGCCTCAGGTGTCCAGCTCGGCGCCTCTTCAGATTCCTCCCCTTGATCATCCGGTGCTTCTTCGTCCGCTTCTGTCGCCTCTGCGGATTTGGCCTTTTCACGTGCTTTCAGTCTCTCAGCCCAGAGTTCACGGCCGAGCGCGGCCACAATCCGCAGCGCAGAAGGGTTTTTTAAGCGCTTCCGGTGATTGCAACGAAATAAAGCCAGGCCATCCGCCAGGCAATCCGTTTCCGGGGCATAGGCCTGCCGCACGCCCAGAATGGCATACCCGCCTTGGAGAAAATCATCACCGGCTGGGTCCCGGCTGTTTTGATGCCAGGCAGCGAAGGTCGTCATGGCTGCAGTTGGGTTCCCTTCGGGAAGCGGGCCAATGCAATGTATTTTATCGGGCTTAACAGCGCATTTTTTCAGATCGCTGGAACAGAATACCAGTTTGCGCTGTCCGGTTTGCAGGGCGACGTTATAGGGCGGACAGTGCCGTTTGATCTCATCGGATTCCAGCACGGCGGCTTCCAGCGCCGAGCCGGTCCGGGTCACGTCCAGGTTGGCGGCCTGACTGAGCATTTCGAGGGTATGTTCCGCATGGGGTCCTTTCTTTCGAAAATAACTGTTCACCCGCTGCTTGAGGGAGGTCGCTTTTCCGATGTAAAGCAAATCGCCATTGGAGCGTAACATTCGATAAATGCCGGGTGTGTCCGGCAGATTGAGACGAATTGCAGGCTGCATCGGATAATCCCGGCCGGTTCGGCTCTGGGGTCTGGTGCGTTTCAGCCAGCTGTTGAGTTGATCTAAATCGTAAACGCCGTGTTCCGCAGTCAGCTGCCGAACGAAATGCTGCCAGATTACGGCCGTGGCAACAGCGTGAGCGCCACTGCGGCGCTGCCGGGGGACCGAGTGGCCGAAGTAACCGGCTACAGCCCGCAGTCCTCTGCGCGGCAACCCGGGCAGCAGGCGTTGGGCGATCTCGTGCGTACAAATAATTCGGAACGGAAAGGCCTCCGGATGATGTTCAGCCGTGTGAAGATGCTTTAAAAACGGTTTTTCAAAACGGGAATAATGAATGATGATGGGGCACTGCTCCATCTGATCGGCAGCGGCGACCCGCCGAGCGGCCTGCATGAGTTTGAGCCAGACGTCGGTGGCAGGAAGGGCCTGATCTGAATCCGTCCCGGTTATACCGGTAATGCGTTGCACCGCCGGGGGGATGTCGACATCCGCCGGCAAACCGACACGATAGGCGCTTACGGGCAAGGTCTCCGGTTTGACGCTCGCTGCGGCACAGGTTTGTACCCAGCCGATTTCAAGCAGGTGTTCTTTTTGCGGGTTGGCACCGGTGGCCTGACAATCAAGCGTCAGAATTTCTAAGTCGGCAAGGTTCATCTATCTCCAGCAAGATGTCAATAATAGAGTTAAAAAGTTTAATGTACAGGCCGCTGGCACCTGGCTCTGTGCCTGGGCGGAAATAAACCCCGCCCCGCCAAAACAGATTAAAGAGCATTGTGTAGGGGCGGGGTTTATCCCGGCCCGTAGAACCGAGTTTAACGAATTCTGATAATAATTCAATGATTGAATAGGGGCGTTTGTAAATTATCTTTTGTCTTAATTATCTCAATATGTTAAAAGCAAAACTTGCATGAAAATTAATGAGAAGTCTAGAATTTATTAAATGGCAACGAGTTTAACAAATTTCAGATAAATATTTGGGGGGTCAGATGGAGCCAGCGTTTTATAACGCCTTATCAAATTTGAAAGAAGGCATCCCGCGTCTGGCCCAGCTGCTTCAATGCGGTCAGGCGTCCGACATCGCCTCCTGGCGCCATATTGTTGAAGCCAAGTTGATTCCCCGGTTTTCAACTGATTTTCCGATGGTGGCAGCCATTTGCGGCGGCGGTTCCTCGGGCAAATCCACCCTGTTCAACTCACTTGCGGGAGAGCGACTGGCACCCACCGGCGGCCGGGCCGGTATGAATCGCCGGGTGCTGTTTGCGGTTCCCGAATCCCTGGTGGCCAAAACCCGGCTGGTCTCCGATCTGGTCGAACCGTTTAAGGCTGATCTCCAGCCGCTCAAAGACAGCGCCGAACTCACCCGTCCCGGCAACCCGCTTTATGCGATCAACCGCACGGGACCAAAGGATCTGGTTTTACTGGACACCCCCGACTTTGACACCGGCGCCGGGGGCGTGTATACCAACCGGGACGTGACCCGCATGGCCCTGGAAGCCTCCGATATTTTCATTTATATTTTTACCAACTCCAATTACAACAATCGCGACAACACCGATTTTATGTCAAAAATGCTCACCGGCATCGGCACCCGCAAGTGTTTTTTGATATATCGCGTCTACCCCAGTTTCAGCGATCAGGAAGTGCGCGAGCATGCCATGACCGTCGCAGACGGCATATACGGCGCTGACGCCGGGAAAAATATTCTGGGTATCTACCGCACTGATGAAGACAATCGCGTGGCCGCCGGTGAACAATTTATGCTGCTGCGGCCCGTATCTGAAAATGCCGCCGAATTTGATGCGGCTCTGGCAGCCGTCGACGCCCCCCGATTGCGACTTGAATTGCACGGCTCGATACTTGCGGATGTCTTCAAAAAGGCTGAAAATCTCCTGGCGGATGCCCGCTGCTCACTGGATGAGCTGCAACTCTATCTGGATGCGTTTCAGACCGTCCAGAGCCAGTACGTGCATGAAGCCCTCAAACATTTCCCCATGGATCGTGTCATGAAACGGTTTGCCAGGATCTGGGCCAAAACCGACCCGGCTCACATAAAGTTTATGCGCAAAACCGGCAACGTCATCGAGTTTCCCCTCAAGGTGCTTATCGGAGCCGCTGGTTGGGCCAAAGCGCGTGTCTCCCCGGGCGCAGGCGGGCCCAAGGATTCCGCAGATTTTAATAAAAAGCTGGAAGAAGATCTGGTCACCGCAGTGACCAGTTTGCACGCCCAGGCTATCGGCCCCCAGATCTCGGTTAACGGCTCTTTGAATGATCCGGTTGTCCGGCGGATGGCCGAATCTGTTGAGCGCATTCGGATTCAACGCAAGATTGCCGACACCCAAAATCCCCGGGCGGAATCCGCCGAACAAGATCGCGTCCTGCGTTTTTTTGTCAATACCCATCCGGCCGTTTTGGCGGAGCAGGGGCGCTTGCGGGATCAGGATTTTCGATCCATGCTGCAGTCCATCCTTTCTGAAAAGGAAGAATTGTTGGACATCCCCGCAGACATGCTGAAAGATTTAAAGAAGCTGGCCGACGAGTTTCGCAGCCAGATGGGGCTGTGGTCCAAAATCAGTCAAACCTTCTGGGCTTCGCTAAATGTCTTGCCGGCGACCGCGGCGGTTACTTACGTTCTGTCCACCGGCGACCCGGTCGGTGCCGCCGGCATCAAAGTGAAATTGACCGGGCTTTTCGGGGCCAAAGATCTTTATGCCCTGGTTGCCATTCCGGTAACCACCCAGTTTAAAAAAGCCGATCAACAGCAGCTCCAGACCATGCTGGGGCCCATCGCCCAGGCCTGGTTTAATCACAAATTAAAAAAAGTGCAGCAGCTTTTTGAGGAAACCATTACCGGCACCACCATCGGCAAGGTGAGCGAAACCATCGAGCGGGCGACCGCTGAGATGGCGGAAATGCAAACCGGCATGGATGTCTGTGCAAAGGAACTCGGATAAAAAATGAATTTTGATCGCAATACGGCCATCTTAAAGGCCATGGGCAGAATCGCCGCATGTAAAAATGATTTGCAGCGGTTGAGTGCCGAGCTTGGCCAGGCACCCCTATGGCTCCCGGGACGGGGGCTTGACAAACAGTGCCGCCAGGCAACCGGCATGATCGACGGCATTGCCGAGCGCTTCGAGCGGAAGCTGGTGCTGACGCTTGTCGGCCCCAGCGGCTCGGGTAAATCCACCCTGTTGAATGCCCTGGTGGGTATTGATGAACTTTCAGATACCGGCCACCAGCGACCCACCACCGATCATTTAATCGTTTTTAGCGCCACTCCCAGCGATAGCGACCAATTGGTCGAAGAGCTTGACAGCGAAATCGTCGAGACCCGTTCGAACCCGGCGGCCGTTCACTTCGAACATGTGCTTTTGGTCGACACACCGGATACCGACAGCAGGGCATTTCGCAAACATATTCCCATTGTCGAACAGACCATCGCCAAATCCGATATGCTGATTTGCGTGTTCGACGCCGAAAACCCCAAGCGACGCGACCATGTCGATTTTCTGGCGCGCTTTATCCCAAAGTTCAGCGGGGAATCTCTGGTATGTGTCCTCAATAAATGCGACCGGCTTGCCGAGCCGGAGCTCAAGAATCAAATCGTGCCGGATTTTTTGGAACATATTCGCAGGGGCTGGCAGGTGCCCGCCGACCGGGTGTTTTGCATATCAGCACGACGCAATCTGACCAATCCGGATTGGGATGCCGCCGCGGCTCCCCGGCATGACTTTGATGAATTCAAAGATCTGCAGCAGTTGGTGGTCAACACGATCAACCAGGCCGGATATGTCATCGACCGGCGCATTGAAAATGTCCGGCGCCTGCGGGACTTTGTCTTTGAGGAAGCCGGCCGTAACGTTTTAGATCATAAATCCGTTCTGTCCGATGCGGTCGATCGGATTGCCGCTGCTGAAAAAAAAGCGCTTGAGGATGCGCTTTCCGGCATGCAGGAAAGCGGTGCACAGCATTTGTTCGGGTTGAATGTCCTGGTTTATCAGAAACTGGCTCAACGATGGCTGGGCCCTATGGGGTGGATGATTGCGGTCTGGGCGCGGCTGTTGATTTTTGGCAGCGGCATCATGGCTGTTTTTCGATTCGGCCGCCCGGTGCGTCAGGTAATCAATCGATTGTCAGCCTTAAAGCATTCGAAGGAAACCCGATCCACCCTTGAAAACCCGGAAAAGGATCAACAGATGGCAGCGGCTTTCAGAAATTATAGACTGGTGGTGCTTGAAAACTGGCCGGATATTGCCAGATCCCTGATCCAGGGCGGCTTTGACAGCTCGATTCGCAAAGTGGAAGACGCTCTGTCCGGCACCGCCGGTTTCGAGCAAAAGCTGGCCGCCATCTGGACCGCGGCCCTGGACGGCCAGATCGAACGTTTAACCGCTAATCTCAGTGGCCTGCCGGTTCAAATTCTTTTTAATTTACCCGCCGTCGGTATCCTGGGCTACTGTGGCTGGTTGACCCTGCAATCATTTTTCAGCGGCCGTTATCTTTCCGGCGATTTTTTCATGCACGCCTTCTGGGCTATCGGCCTGGTGTTATTTTTAAGTTTCTTCATTCTGCAGCTGTGCATCCGGGCGGTGGCCTCCACTAACCGGATAACGGCCAGGGCCTTTGAGGAGTTGAAGCGCCGGCTGGATCATTTAGATGAACTCAATCAAAATCCGGTCAAAGACCAGCTCGACACGGTGCTGGCGCTGGCCGCGCTGGCGGAAGCAAAACATCAATAGGGGTCAGCTGTTTATAGGGGGTCGTCTTTTGATCCACCCCGTTCGGGCTATTCGTAAATCTTTTCAAATAATTTTTCCGCGATTTCATCATCCAATTTTCGGAGGATTTTATACTCATCCAGAGCGGCAGCCTTATCGCCCTGCTGTAAAAAGGCCTGCCCGATGGCATAATGGGCGGGTGCGAAATCCGGATTGATCCGAATGGCCTTTTTATAGGCCGACATTTGATCCTGGGAGTTGCCGAGTTCGCCGTATACAACACCCAGATTAAACAGGGCCTCAGGAAATTCGGGATGAATATCTATGGCTTTTTTATATGCCGTAGCGGCCAGAGCATATCGGCCGAGTTTGGTATAGGTCACCCCGATGTTATAATAGGCATGTTGCGCTTGCGGATTGATGCGAATAACTTTTTCAAAAGCTTCGCGGCCTTCATCATACCGGCCTAACTTGTTGAGAGAGATTCCGAGATTAAAGTAGGCGGCTTCAAACTCCGGATTTATCGCAACCACCTGCTGGAATGATTCAATCGCCTCATCGTAGCGACCGATTTTGTTGTAATAATTTCCCAGATGATAGTGAGATATCTCGTTGGCCGGGTTCGTTTGTATGGCCTGCTTATAAGCCGCGACGGCTTCTGCGTGAGAATTTTTGCCGGCATAACAATATCCGAGGCCGTACCAGGCTGTGGTACTGTTGGGGTCGTTTTCGGTCGCCAGTTTAAAATACTGCAGGGCTTGCTGGTCCTGTCCGTTTACTGAAAGGCTATACCCCTTGCGGCACAGTTCTGCTGCCAGGCGCGGCTTTTGATCGCTCCGACTGAAGGTCCATTCTGAGAGTGATTGCACGGTCTTTTTGATTTTCAGGTCGCGTATCGATTTGCTCGATACCGCAAAATTTAGATTCTGACCTTGCAAAAATTGAAAGCTGGCCACGCCCACAACTTTGCCTTTCATATTGACCACCGGGCTGCCGCTTGAACCGGGAGATATGGGGGCCGACATCTGAAAAAAGGTCCCCAGACCGGGTATTTCCCGCACAGAGGAAACAATCCCGTCACTGACAGTTTGCTCCAGTCCCATGGGACTGCCCACGACGACCACCTGCTCGGCCACGGGGGGCACCTCATTGCTCACTCGCAACCAGTGAACCTTATCAGAAGGGATGTCGACGCTTACCTTAATCAAATCGGTTTCTTGATTCTCGGCCACAATCGTTCTGATACGGAAGGTGCTCCCGTCTGCGGTTCTGATCTCAGCGCCGAATTTTCCGATGAGCACATGGTGGTTTGTTATTAAATGTCCGTATTTATTAACAAAAAATCCAGTGCCGATATTTGCCACATTGTTGTTGACATCATAGGCGACGACTGTGGCAACCGCTGGTTGGATAGACTTCACCAATTCGGTCAAATTGGCGGCCGCTGGCGCAACTTTTGAAGTCGCAACCATTAAAGCAATTAGAAAAATTGTTCGTATTGTTAATTTCATCAGTCTTCACTTTCTCACATAAACTACACGATTTCTTAGAACTGTCAAATTGACATAAAATCTACCATAAGCACAAAACAGGCAGAATAAAGCCCATATGGCATAATTTCTGGAAATTTCGTCAATAGGCGCCCCGATTTTTACGGATTTGTTTTTAATTCGGTGATTTCAATGTGGCCGATTAAACCGTATATATACCACATATAGTATTTTTTCTTGACATTTATCAATATATTGTGATAAATATATACCAGCATGTCAATGATTGTTGCTGGCCATTGGTAATAATCATTTGAGGGCAGGCAGGGCAAGACCCATTATGGGTCTTGCCCACTATGGTCATAGTAGACGACGACTGGGCATCGTATGATCCATTTGAGTTGAATTCAGGTTTTTTAATGCTTCACTATGACCGTAATTAAATCACCCCCGGGTAGTGTGAGGGCTGCCCGGGGGTTTTTTAATTTATTGCAAGGGTGCATCATTGGTCTATGGTCGCTTTAATCCTTCCCTTTAGCGGCAGTATTTCTCAATTCCCGCTGCGCTTCAACACAGTCACAATGACCGCCGATCGCTTCAATAAAATACATGCAATGATTTCGAACTGTCGATTTATCAGCGTATTTGCACCTTTTCTGGTCATTCCAGACTGCACCGGCACTACAGCGAGACATTACCCCCGGCACACAATAATTTGCCCTGACCAGCCTGAGATCGGGTTTATCCTCGCGCAACAGACAATTGCTTTTTTCATTCGGTATGCATTTCGTCATTATTTTATACCGCTTTCCATAATAGTGTTCCGATAATCGGAAGTGGGGCATAAGTGGTTGTAGAAAAAAACGTTTGAATATCGGAACGTTTTTTTGACAACCACTATAACAATCCCGGCGACTTGCGCTTTGGCTTGCAGATTACGATCAGCGCTGCAGCGCTTCAATTTTGTTAAATGAAAAATTAAATCAAACGGTTACCCACTAAACAGCACAGCGGGTTCCAACTGCGTTATGGCACCTTGCATCATTGACTCGCCCCACAAATGATGGGTCTAAATCGAGGGACGATTGAAATCTCCAAACCGTTGACAATCCGGCCGCCCAACAGCTGACCCGGCGGATGATGATGGCACACCGCTCGTCCGGCTAATAAGATTGATTTCAACAAATTCATTTTGTCGGAAAAAATCATGGAAGCGGAATAGTTACCGGATTAACCGCTCATCAATACCCGGGCCGGCATTCGTGAAGAGACAATTGTGGGTGTGGAGTTACAAAAGTCAAGCAGGGCAAAGCCGATCCCCTTTTGCGCGTAAGCTGTCAAATCCAAAAGCGTTTCGCCCGGTTTCAAAAAGCATACGTGTTGGCCCAATTTGCTTTCGCCCGGGCGCAAATCAATTTCGGATTGAATGGTCTGCTGCTCGCAGATGACAATATGTTGTTTCATTTTTGGGTGGGTCCCGGGAAGGTTCCAAAGTCGAAGGTAAGGTGCAGCGATTTGATGTTTGACAATTTTGGTACTGATCGTTTTCCAACAACAGCGTCAGTCAACGAAAACCGTTCGTCTTTCCTTGCCCCTCTTCCTTTTTTCGTTGAGCTTTCTTCTACGATCGGCACCGCTTCTGCGGTCGTACTGCGTCCTTCTTTCGGGCCGATGTTCGATCGCGACAGAGCGTCGCCGCTCGGAGTAGGAGCGGGTGCCGCCGTTGTCGATAAAAGCAATCAGGTTATCCAAACTACTCATCGGGCACTCTCTCGAAATCGATCAGATGCTTGAAGTAGAAAGTTTTTGTCCTGAAAATCATAAATCCTGAATGGCTGCTTTGCAAGCTAAAATTTTTTGACGGGATTATTTATTTTCGATCGGATATCCGGCCTTTTTCCAGGCAGCCCAGCCGCCTTTGAGGGCATAAACATTGCGGTATCCATTTTCAATCAAATGGCGTGCCGCCCGGGCACTGGTTCTTTCATTTTTTCAGGTACAATAAATTA
This sequence comes from uncultured Desulfobacterales bacterium, assembly GCA_947259495.1. Taxonomy (GTDB): domain Bacteria; phylum Desulfobacterota; class Desulfobacteria; order Desulfobacterales; family JAHEIW01; genus JAHEIW01. Next base: position 50,807 of record CAMYLV010000006.1, read on the forward strand.
TTAAGGTTTTGTCTCTGGCATATTTGGGGGCCCATTGCTTCACTGCGCCGGGCTCTTCGCGAACCGCATGGGTTATTTTTGCGGCGCTTCGCCACCATGATTTAGGCGTGCGGACATCGATAAAGATTACATCCGGACTGCCAAGCATCTGTTTCGCCTGTTCAATGGAAATGCGCGGCACCTCAACTGAAGTCGCCGCAGCCGCCGGACAGTTAAAGGAGACAACGACCAGCAGGGCGATCAAAAAACCAGTGATTGCAGAAAAAATACGGATGATCATGGTTACTACTCTTGTAATACACTTGTAAGGCATGGCGCTATCTGACGTCATTATAGGGCTTCAATTTGAAGGGGTCAACCGCTTGAAAGGATTGATGATGATGACGCCTGGATCCCGCGCAGGCACAAGTAGGCTGAAAAATTGGAGCTGGCGTCAATTCGACGCGGCAGATCTATAGTCACCCAAAAAAAATAGGGGCGGCTCATGATGAGCCGCCCCCTCCCTAAGGAATTATATCAAACAGCGTGCCCGCCTGCACACTGTTGTTTTAATTATCGGTATTTTTAAAAAGAACTTTACCGCTAAATGTCAATCAGCAGTTAGTCTCTTTCAACCGCGAAGGGCACGAAGGACCCGAAGAGGGGGTATCAATTTATTCATCCTGCCTTTGTGAGCTTCGTGATCTTTGTGGTGAGATCACTATCGGGCGTAAACGACTGGATCTTTCCAGATAACCACGTTCCTAATTAATGGCTTCGATTTTGACAAACTCATTTTTTTCCTGGCAATACCACTGATGCGGCCCGACACATCGATACTCCTCTTCGGAGAGGGCAATAATTCGCTGCGCAAAAGCGAGTGCCTGCTGCTTGTCGGAAAAGAGATTTCTCAGGGTTCCGATGTGTTTGCCATATTCAACAACGCAAATCATGATTGCTTAATCCTTTCATCCAACAGGATTTTACGGTTCAACATGCGAATCCGATGCAGCCCCCGGGGAGAGCTAAGCCCCGGGGGCATTGAAAGGAGGAGCGTCCCGCAGTATTTGGAGTTTTGGGACGGATGTCGCATGGTTTTGTAGTGGTTGTCAAAAAAGCGCTTCGTTATTCTAGCGTTTCTTTCTGCGACCACTTATACCGCAATTCCGTATCTCGGAATATTAATATGGAAAGCGGTAAAACTGCCGGAGCACGCATGCGAACTGATAATTTAGTATTCAACTTTCATGCCAATTGGATACTGCAGCGGTTTCTCAAAAAAAATAGGGTTAGCGCGCACCTTGCCCGGATACCAAAGGGGGATGAAGGGGAAGCAGGTGCTGCCTGTCAATTTTTTGACCGCTCTGGCCGTCGATTGTTTGCTTGACATTGCAGCAGGACGAGGATATCAGAAAACGAAACCGGAAAGAATGAAAAGATGGACCTTACCTTAAATTGGCTGGTAGAAATTTGGAAGACATTTAGTACTTGGACTTCCACCCAACCGACATTTATTCAGGTAGCCTTCGGCATGGGCCTGTTTTATGGGGTGCTACAGCTATTGCGGCTGTCGTATCGCGTTACTGTTTATACCCTATCGGGATTGTTCGCCGGCCGCCGCCGGCCACGGACGAAAAAGGATTTCAAACCGCCCAACCGCTCGAAAAAACACGTCACCATGGATGATGACGCCCCCCCGTTTGTTTTCAGATAGAATGCTAACACTCAAATTTTTCGCCGCCGAATTACCGCTTTGAGCATTTTACACCGTTTTCCGTAGTAATGTTCCGGAATAAGGAAGTGTGGCATAAGGGGTTGTAGAAAAAAACGTTTAGAAACTGGAACGTTTTTTTGACAATCCCTATACCTCCGGCAATTTTTGCCGTCGGCTGACCGCCTGCGCCGTTGTGCTAAAGGGCCATCTGCAGAATTTCCAGTAATTCCGATTCGGTCAGGCGAACCGGATTGCCCTGCATGCTGCTGGCTTTCCGCGACTTGGCCACCGCAGCCGGAAAATCGGCTTTGTTCAGGCCGAGGTGTGCCAATGATTCGACCTGAAGCCTTTGACAGAGATCCCTTATCCACGCTATGCCGTCTTCAGCCCGGGCTTCAGTGCTCTGGGTCAGAATGCGCGCGAGTTCATTATAGCGCTCCAGCACCGGTGAGTGCGCTGCACGTTTGCGCAAGGCCCTAATATTGATGTCCATGACGTGGGGCAGCAGTGCAGCGCAGATGGCCCCGTGGGCTCCGGAAATCATGCCGCCCAACGGGCCGGCAATGCCGTGAACCGCACCCAGTTTTGCATTGGCAAGGGTCATTCCGCTGAAAAGACTGGCGAGGCACATATTTTCGCGGGCACTGCGGTCGTTTCCATTCTCATAGGCGCGCTGCAGCGAATGGGCACTGCGGTGCAGTCCTTCGCGGCAGATACCGTCGGTTAAGGCATTGGACTGGTTGGAGACAAATGCTTCCATGAGCTGGGTGAAGGCATCCAGACCGGTGACAGCCGTGATCACAGGCGGTAATGAAAGCGTCAAATCGGGGTCGATCACTGCCAAATCCGGCATCATGAACGGACTGCGCATACTGACTTTGACCCGGTGTTGCGATGAACCCAGCACGGCGTTGCGGGTCACTTCTGATCCGGTTCCGGCCGTGGTCGGTATGGCAATGTACGGGGCAGAAGGATGAACCAGAGGACGGGCCCTGCCGATGACTTCCAGGTAATCTGCCGGCCGGCCGCCATTGGTGATTAATGCGGCAACGACTTTGCCCGTGTCAATGACACTGCCGCCGCCGATACCGATGACCAGATCACATTCAGCGCGGCGGGCTTTGCGCACCGCTTCGAGGGCCATATCGACAGTGGGCTCTGCGGTTACCGAGTACCGGGCTATTTCCATGTCCTCCCCGGCCAGGGCATCTATCAACGCGGATGCCCGCGCTGGGCTGCGGCCGGTCAACAGCAGGGGCCGGTGCCCCATCTCCGCTGCCAGCGGGGCAATATCGTTTACGGTGCCGGGGCCAAAAATAATTTGATTGGCTGTGGAAAATTGAAATCTCATTTTCTGCTATCTTCCAGGAAGCAATAACCGGTTTCTTATCACCTTATCGGCTGCAATTCAAACCGGCTGCAGCTGCTTCATTTGACATTTTAGGGCAAAATAATTGACGATAATTGTCATTTTTATATGTTTTATTGCACTTAGGAATTCAATAAATATTTAATATAATTATTAAATATTTAAAAATCAATTTTGGCACAGATATTGTAGTGTTGCGATAGTAAAATTAAATCAGTTTAAAACTTCTCAGATGCACGTGCATCTTCTTATTCGGGCTCTCACAACCATACATGATGGAGTATGTTCCGGTTGGAATAACGGCATTTCGGGAAGTTTTAATTTTTTTAAATAATGCTACTCGGTTTTGGGGGGCAAATGATTTCAGCATTAAACGGCACCATATCCGCTTTAAGAGCTTTTGTCACAAAGCTGGGAGTCACGGCTGACAACATTGCCAACGTAAACACGGATGGATTCAAGCGAAACCGCGCAATACTGCATGCCGATCACAACGGGGGTGTTCGGGTGGAAATTAAAAGGGATGATAGCCCGGGCTTTCGTTATGATGTCATCGAAAACAATAAAAAGGTTGACAAGGAGACCTCCAATGTTGACCTGACGGAAGAGATTCCGAATTTAATGGTCACCAAGCGGGCCTATCAGGCAAACTTAAAATCCCTTGAGGCTCAGGATGAAATGCTGGGCTCCCTCCTGGATACCGTCGGTTAAAAAAGCCTCTTTTTGCTAACCAGCGCCTTTATCCGCCCTTTTTTCTGTTGGTTGGAATTAAGTTCCAGATGTTATCTTTCCTTTTGCGACATCACGGTCCACCAATTTATGCAATTCCTCAATGTGGTGGGATTCCTGGGTGATAATATTTTCCAGAAAATTAAGGGTTTCATTGTCGGCGATAAACGGTCGCAACATCTTGTAAAATATGACTTTGTCATTTTCAAATTCAATGGCCAACAAGAGTAATTCCGTCAGCCGGTTAATTTCGCTGAAGTCAGCCTCTTTCAGGGAAAAACTCTGTTTACCCAGTACATCGCTGAGCAGGGATTTTCCCATGGCTTCGACCGCCGGGTCTTTGACCTGCGGATCAATGGTCTTTTTTAACTGACCAAACCATGCAGCATGCTCGACCATTAAAAACATTTTCTTTGAAATCTCCTCTTCTGCCGGCATTTTTTAAAATGCCCAAAGACCCCTGATTTTGGATGACCTATTTCGGTCTTACAGGGTCAGTCGTCGAAACCCGCTCGAATCTTTCAGCTATCGTCGAATCTGTCCCCATTAACGATCTGCAGCGCCTCTGAGGTCTCGTTTTGCAGGGTTGCTTTTCTTGTAATCCTATATTAAACAGCGGGGCATGACAGCTTTGGATTCAAAACCTGTGTGTTCATCATTTTGACAAGGAGTGTAATCGATGCCTTCTAAAAAGTCTAAGCCGAAGCCCCGCTTTTTCATTTCAGCCCACGATGATGCCCAATCGGCCCGTCCGCATATTGATTCACCGCAATGCCGCTCGTCTTCCTACCGGCTGGCATACCAGGATGATGAATTTATTTTGCGGGATGAGCTGCGCCCGGTACGATTACAGCTGGAGTTACTAAAACCCGAGCTGATTTTGCAGGAGAATCATATTGAATCAACGGTGGTTGTCTTCGGCAGTGCGCGCATTCCGGATCCGGCAACAGCCGAAGCCCGGCTGGTTTCCGCTGAAGCCCTGTACCGCAAAAATAAAAACGATGATACCCTTAAACAAAAAGTTGATATCGCGCGGCGTGCTCTGGCCAACAGCAAATATTATGAAGAAGCCCGCAAACTCGGCGGCCTTATTTCCAGCAACACCGCTAAAGACAAAATGGTGGTCATAACCGGTGGGGGACCCGGCATAATGGAGGCTGCCAATCGCGGCGCCCATGAGGCGGGCATCCCCAGCATCGGCATGAACGTTGTGCTGCCCTTTGAACAGGCGCCCAATCCCTATATCACCCCTGAATTAACCTTTCAGTTTCATTATTTTGCGATACGTAAAATGCATCTTCTGATGCGGGCCCGGGCCCTGGCGGCTTTCCCGGGCGGGTTCGGTACCCTGGATGAGCTTTTTGAGACCCTGACCTTGATTCAGACCCAAAAAGTGACGTCCATACCGATCCTGCTGTTTGGCCAGGAATTCTGGGAGCGGGTGATCGATTTTAATGCCCTGGTAGCGGAGGGCACCATTTCACCCAAAGATTTGAATCTTTTTCAATATGTTGAAACCGCCGAAGAGGCCTGGAAAATCATATCCGGGGTTAATCCCGCTTAAATCTTTCTTGATTTTTTCGGCCTGCAGATTCTCATGTCCGGCCCCGGCCGCTTCTCTGGTAAATTTTTTGCCCGGCTGATTCCGCTTGCGTTTGTGACGTTTTTATCTGTCATTGTTCAGCGCTTATGCTGAGCGCATACAGTGTATCCAGCCCTCGTTTGCCATTTTGGTCAACTCGCCGCTGCCGGTATAAATCGTGGTTTGCGCCGGTATGGTGGAACCGAGGCGCTTCAGGCTGAAATGCATCAGCGACATGCTGCTGGGTCCCCAGATTTGACCGTAGCCTTTTTTTAGCAGGGTGCTGCCGCTAAACAGGGCATCAGCCTCCCTGATCCAAAAACAGACAGAGCCTTTTGTATGGCCGGCCGTCAGCAAAACGCGTATGTCAAGATTTCCCAGTTTGAGGGTGTCGTTGTCATTCAGAATCTGGTCCGGCTCGGTGTCGACGTCTGTTTCTTTGAGATGCTGGTACTCATATTCGTGTAGGCAAAAGGTTGCACCGAATTTTTGTTTAAGCAATGGCAGCGCCTGCACATGGGATTGGTGGGCATGCGTGACCAGCACGTATTTCAAGGCCAGACCCCGTTCCTCTAATATCTGACCAACCTCATCGATCGCCTCGGAGACATCGATCGTGGCCGTTTCACGGCCACTGATCAAAAGATACTGGTTTTGGCCCGACTGCGATACGAAGTGTTTTACTTCCAAATTGCCTTTGTCTTTTAGTTTCATTTTGACAACCACTTATGCCCCACTGCCGTATATCGAAACACTATTATGGAAAGCGGTATAATGTGGTTTTGTTCATTACGTGAAGCTTCTGGCGGTCTCTTTCAATTTCAGCGTTGTCCCATCATGCTAAAATTTTTGACAATTTTCAAGCATTTCGCTAAAAAGAACACCCGCCGGTGCTGACCGCAAGCATCGGTGCCGATTGATGGAAAACCGACGCGGAACTGGATTTGACCGCTAATATGTAGTGCTTAGTGTATACTATACGACCGATCAAAACTTGAATCAAATCATGGCCCTGCCGTAACCGGGCATTGTCGATGCTGTCTGAATAGAAGGAGGCGCAGATGGATTATGAAAATTTTTTAACCAATATCTATTTTGGCCGGTTGGATCCTGAACCGTTTGATCGCTTCAGCGATTTTGAGGCCAATGAAACCACCCGGGGTATTATTCGCAAATTTCTTGAAGCGAATTCAGAATATCCGGCGTCCCTTCTGGAAGAGCAGGGGATGGTACCTGCTGATTTAATGGAGAAACTAGGCCGCAATGATTTTTTCGGCCTCACGATTCCCCGGGAATACGGCGGGGTCGGGCTGAGCCTGAACCAGTATCTGCATGTCGTCGAAACACTGGCGAGTCAAAATATGTCGTTGGGGATACTCGCACTGGCCCATCTTTCGATCGGCATAAAGGGTATTGTGCTGTTTGGCACCGAGGAACAGAAACATAAATATCTGGCTCCGGCGGCCACCGGTGATATGATTTTTTCTTATGCACTGACCGAGCCGCAGACGGGTTCGGATGCGCAAAACATCGAAACCGTTGCCACCGAATCCGAAGACGGCCGGCATTTTATCCTCAATGGAACCAAGACCTACATTACCAATGCCAATTATGCCGGCGGGTTAACGGTATTTGCGCAGATGGATCCAGCCCGGCCCGGATACATGGGCGCCTTTATTGTCGAAACCGTCTGGGATGGTGTCAAGATCGGCAAGGATATGCCCAAAATGGGGCTCAAGGCCAGCTCCACCGCTACCATCCGGTTTAAAGATGTAAAGGTTCCCCGGGAGAATCTGCTGGGTCGACCCGGTGACGGATTTAAGATCGCCATGGTCATTTTAAATTACGGACGGATGGCGCTGGGAGCGGCATCGTCCGGCATGATGAAACAGTCGCTGCTGGATATGAACGATCGGGCCGCCAGCCGCACACAGTTTGGCGTTCCGATCAATCAATTTGAGCTCATTCAGGAAAAAATGGTTAAAGCCAAAGTTCACGGATATGTGGCCTCTGCGATGACGGCTTTTACCGCCGGAATGCTCGAAACCAACCCCACCGCTCTGGTGGCAATGGAAAGCTCGCATTGCAAACTGTTTGGCACCACCCGTGCCTGGGATGTCATTTACGATACCCTCCAGGTTGCCGGCGGCTCCGGTTATCTGACCACCCAGCCCTATGAAAAACGAATGCGCGATTTTCGGGTAACCACCATTTTCGAAGGGACAACCGAAATTCATTCGATTTATCCGGCCATGTTCGTTTTGCGAACGTTAAGCAAACGCATTCAGGCGCAAACATCCGGCCGGTTGTCGCAATTTATCACCCTGGTTAAAGAGATGTTTAAGCGCAGCAGCTGGCCCCTGGTGTTTAATGATAAACGCATGAACCGCGCGGCCCGCTTTGCGAGGTCAAGTGCGCGCCGGATTCGCCTGATGATTTTGGCGGGCTTTTTAACATATGGGCGCTCGATCACGCAAAAGCAATTTTTCCTGCGCCGCATTACCACCTTGAGCCTGTACCTATACGGGGTCATTGCCGTGCTGGCTAAAGTTGAAGCCGCCCGAAAATCCGGACACGCCATTGCGGCTGACCTTGATATTCTGGCCTACTTTCTTGAAGAGGCCCGCCAGGCTCAGAAACTGAATCGGCGACTGTTTTCCACCCCCCAGGAAAAGCTTCATCACAAAATCACATCCGAGATTGTCAGCAGAAAAGATGTCGACTGGTTTGACGCCTGATGCGTCTTACAGACAACGGATTTTGATTTACAGGCAAAGATTCAATGGTTATGTTACAAACGTTTCCGAAAAAATAAGCCGACGTGCATCAGAGAGGCCTGAAACGGCCGGAGGGAGGCACCCATGAATCGGATTAGCATAGCAGCAATGATACTGGCTGTCCTGGGGTTTACCGGTTTTATAGCTCCAGCAGCCAGCGCCGACATTTACTCCTGGACGGATGAAAACGGCGTCAGATATTTTACCAACCACGCGCCGCCGAAACATGCCAAGCTTTTGATTAAATCACCCGAGATTCCGCATGATGAAGAGGCCCATCGTGAGCGCCTTGAAGAGGACAGGCTTGCGGCGGCCAGACATGAACTGGCGGAAAGAGAAGCCTTTTTGCTGCAACAGCAGCAGGAGGCTGAGCGGCGAATTGCGGCCGCCAATGCACGTGCTGATGCGGCGCTGCAGGAAGCCGATAAGATATTACAGGAAGCTGAGGCAGCAGCCGAAAGCGTCGATTACGATCGTTGGGGCAGTTACGGGTATTCTTATCCCTATTACCGCATTGGCCCAAGATACCCCTATTCAAGCTATAAACGCTATAATCTGGGTCTGTATCGCACGTATCCTTATAATTACAAGCGGCATCCCTCCAAGTATAGACACCATAATAAATACAGGCGGCATTCCGCTAAATATGAGAACTTTAACAAGCGCCCTTCAAAAGGAATTAATCATAACCGTCACTACCGCTCACGCAGCGTCAGAAGCCATGACTCCCTGACGCGCGGGCGATACACTTCGCACCGATCACGGGCCGCGGCCTTTCGGGGACGGCATGGTCGCTTCTGATTGTTTAGGGAGAACGGTTTTTGCTGAGAGGAAGGCATGCAAGAAACCCGCAACGGTCCGGCCGTTATTTGGGCTGCAAAAAGTCCTGAATATTTATGATTTTCTCGCCGGACTTGAGGGCGCCCTTCATTTCGGCGGCTGTCCCTCTTACCTTAGCCTTTTGTAACTGCTTGACGACTGCCTGAAGCTCAGCATTGTTTTGAATCAGTTGTTCGATCTGGACCTGCAGTTTTTCCCAGCTGGTTTCCAGATCTTCGGTGCTGAGTTCAAAGCCGCCCAGCGCGCCGAGCAATTTTCCCAGGTGGGCTAAAATTCCAAAGTGGGTTGTGCCCTGCAGATAATATGGGCAGTGGCACCATAAGCTCATGCAGGCATGGTTTCTTTTCGATCCTTCCGAATGGATGATGGAATGAATGGCGCTGGGCCCCTGATAGGTAATTGCAGTTACGCCTTTTTTTTGTAAAATCGAAGACAGAGCCGTGTTGGACGCGATTGCCGAAATTATTCTGTCCGTGTGCAGGACATGGTCATACATACTGCCCATGGTGATAATGGATTCAACCTTGAGCTTTTCGCAAAGACTGTAAAATTCCTCAACAAAACCGACCCACCTGAGGTTGGGCTCGTCGGCCTGCAGAATCACCAGGTCGGGTTCATCCGGTGCTGTGTGCGCGGCATAAAAAACGCCTTCCGGTGGTGAAAAGCGCTTCATGACCCCTTCCTCTATATGCACCACAGGTCGCATTTCGTCATAGCGGTAATAGGCATCGGGGTCCATTACGGCAAATCGTTGTGCTTTTAACGTGCGAATCAGGTAAGCGGCCATACCGCTTGATATTTTCAGCGCATTGCCCCAGCCGTCAAATCCGGCAATCAACAACGGATTTTTTACATCGGGCAATTCCTGGATTTGGATACCATCTGCACGCATATATGCAATTTGACATTCGCATACTTAATTGTCAAGGTGATCATCTGTCGCTAAAAGAATAATAAAACCACAAAGACACAAAGGGCACAAAGTTCACAAAAATAAATTAAATCTGATTTTATGAAAACCGTCTTCGTGTGCTTCGTGTTCTTCGTGGTGAAAACAATATCATTTGTTCATTTCATATCCATAAAAGATTTCATGAATGACAATTCTCGTATTTCTAATGGGTTAAGATACATGTCATCTCTTCGGGTCTTCGGGTCTTAGTGTCTTAGTGGCAAAACATGTATGTATGGAACAAGGAGGAAATCAAATTGAACTCAGATCTACCCGAATACATTGAAGTCAATCCGTCTGCTGATCCCGCAGCAGTCATTATCTGGCTGCACGGTCTGGGGGCCGACGGCCACGATTTTGAGGCCATAGTACCGCAGCTGCGTCTGCCGGATTGGCTACCCGTGCGTTATGTTTTTCCGCATGCACCCGCGCGAGCGGTCACCATCAATGGCGGTGTCGTTATGCGAGCCTGGTTTGATATCTATGACGTAAATCTGACATCCGATTCGATAGACCATGATCAATTCCTTGAATCAACAGACATGCTGACGGCTTTGATTGAAAACGAATTGCGATCCGGTGTGGCTTCGGATCGAATTGTACTGGCCGGTTTTTCCCAGGGAGGCGCTATTGTTCTGCATGCCGGCCTGCATTACAATAAACAGCTGGCCGGCATTTTGGCCATGTCGATGCATTTGCCGACCATAGCGCACATGGCTTCGGCGTTCAGCTCCGCCAGCAGACAGGTTCCCATCATGATGGTCCATGGACAAATGGATCCGGTTATCCCGGTGCTTAAAGCAGTTGAAACCCGGCAGGCTCTCACCGGTTTGGGGTATGCGGTCGACTGGCATGAATATCCCATGCCGCATACGGTTTGTGCCGATGAAATTGAAGATATTCGCGCCTGGCTCCTCTCAATTTTAACCTGAATGATCCAAATGTATTAAAAAAAGACAACGGCAGCGGGCTCAATGGGGCTATCGGGAAACGGGCTCAACCTTTTTGAGACAGCTTATTGCCGAATTGCCAGACAAATACCGTCATACTCCGGCGAGTGGAAGGGTAAATACGAAAACAGGAAGACCGATCGCCAATCCGGTTGTGCGGCAACAGCGCGATTAAACCCATCGGCGCCTTTGAATGCCACATTATCAACCACCAGCAAGCCGCCTTTTCTTAGCAGGTTCTGGAAATACGGCAACGCGCGGTGATAATCTGCCTTTTCAATATCCATAAATATCAAATCGAAGGCGGTTTCCAAGGTCGCCAGTTCCTGCAACGCATCGCAAACGCGAAGCTCGATGCGCTCTTGCAGACCGGCTGTTTTAAAGTTCTTGAGCGCCCTTTTCGCCATGGCCGCATCTTGCTCCAGCGTTACGACCCGACCATTGACATTTTCACAGGCGCTTGCCAGAAAAATAGCCGAATATCCGGTCGCCGTGCCCAGTTCCAGGATACGTTTGGCCGCACTGACACGGGCCAGGATAAACAGAAATTCACCAACGACCGGTCCAATAATGGGGATAGCCTCACGCCGGGCTTCTTCCTCCAGCTCCATCAGAAATGCGTTTCTGTCGGGAACAAACTGCGTAAAATAGGCTTCGGGATTGTCGACTATGGCGGACATGGCACCTCCTCGGTTTTGGTTTTGTGCTATCGCTATACCGTTTTCCATAATAATGTTCCGGAATACAGAAGTGCGGCATAAGGGGCAGCGGCATCAGCAGGCCAATTTTATGGCGGTCGCATTTAAAACAGATCTCTTTGGTCCCGCTGAATCTCATCCATATGATCGATATACAACTGAACCTGTCTTTTAAGCGCGGCAATTGGTTCCGGGTTGGCCAGTTTCCAGCGGTAAAGCTCATTTTTTAACTGGCGGCTTTCCTGCGCCAGCGCATCCTTCACCTGAACTTTGGCGGGGTCCCAGAGCAAATGCGCTTCAGTGGCGGCCAGATCGATTTTCTTAAAATGCCACTGGCAGTACCCGTCCCACCACTTGGAAAAAATTTCTCCGTTTGTCAGAGAACCTTCGAAAAAGAAATAGGTCCATTCCAGCTGCGACTGATGAATATGGAGGTCCCGGGCGATGTCCCGCAGCACCCGCCGGCCTTCGACGGTGTGGTTATCAAAAACGACCCAGTAGGGAAATTTCGGATCCGGGGCCTGGCCCTCTGTGATCGACGGCAAATGACCGGTTGCCGTCAAATAGGCGGCGGCCTGAATGACAGCTTTGTCATGTGGCAGGCCGGCGTTCTTGAAGCGGGAGGCGCTATCGATCAAGATTTTTTCAGTGGCAGATGTTTTTTGCCAGCTGATCCATTGCCAAAAATCATCGGGGCGCCGAATGGCAGAAGCCACGACCTTGATGGCTTTATCGTCGGCGGTGTCGGTGAGCACCGTGTCGTCCCCCTGGGAAAATGCATAGGCTAAATAGCCGAGCCCGGTTGCATCACGGGCCTTGGTGGCGCGGGTTACCTGGATCAACGCCGCAACTTTACTGTGAAATTTTTTGTTGAAAATTAATTCCGTCCCCAGCGGCCAGCATTCTTCAAAGGTGATGATGGCTGTTTGGGAACGGTACCAATTCTTATCTTTTGATCCAAGAGATTCAAGAAAACTGCTGGTGGTGAGGACCAGATCGGCGTTTCCGCGCCTGACGGCCTTTTGCAGCAATGAACGATATCGTTTTTCGATTTTTGATCGGCTGGCTTTCATTGCAACAGCAAATTGGGGGTAATCGACAATTTCTGGTAAATCGCCTCGCAACTTGCGGAAAATCCAAAAGCGTGTCAATCGGCCGTGTAGTCGAAATATTTCTGTCGGCAATCCGTCAACCGGGGATCACTATCCGCGGGTTTCCTTATGGCGTGCTGCGGTGGTCTGGATACCTGCAATGATCTGATCTACGCTAATTCCCGCCGCGAAAACCCGGCGGCTCGGGTGTAAAGACGGCGATTTCATTGTCCTCTTCGATGATGATGGTGGTCCATTGTTTGCTTGAATACCACACACCCAGTTGCTGACCCTTATGGTCTAGTATACGAGATCCATAGGGCGGGTACCCGTAGATAATATCCATCTGGCGGATCCAGTTTCTGAGCAGCGGTACGGTGACCTCAATTTCTTTCCACAACCCCTTGCGAAGCTTGTATTGGCGCTCAATGGCTATAATGGCGTAGGGAACGGAACCCCAGCTGCTGTAATAGTATTTGTGATCGGGTAAAATCTTATGCGTTTCAAAGACATTGGTGATGTCGCTATTGCGCTCCAATTTGCCATATTTGAGGTTAAGCCCCGGCAGCTGGAGCTCGATAGCCCCACACAGCGCGGGCAGGAGAACGCCGATGGCGATTAATACAAGGCTCTTTGCGCGAAATTTTGAGGTTGCCGCTTGCATCTGTCTGATCCTTTCCGCTTGCGTCAGTCGAATCTGGTGTGATTCACATTTTGGCGAAGGTTTTAGAACGTGCAGCTGTCTTTCTGCAGGGCTTTTTAAGGCAGCGAATAATTCGTTTGATCCAAATTCGGTTTTTGTGTAACCCCTATACTAACACGCAATAATTGCATGTCAATTGTTCGGTTTTATACCGTTTAATTGCCCGATCATGATTTCAATATGCCGGTTACTATCCCGGGCGGGCGGATGTTTTGACTCATTTGCGCAATTTTGATAGAAAATCCTTTACATGCTGCCGCAGCGGCTTTCGCAAATGGACCCTCAAATAAAGGTCTCCAGCCTGACCGCCGCCTTTTCCGCATTCTCCCATTCCCGCCAGCCGGATCCGCTGATCGGGTTTGGTGCCCGGTGGAATTTTAACCACCAGTTTTTTATTTTTTTTGCGTAAATAGTAGGCATAAGGTCCTCCCTGGCGGGCTTGTTCCGGATTCAACCAGATCGTATCATGGAAATCAGCGCCGTCTTCAGGAAATTCAATCCCGCTAAATTGCCTTAATAAAAAGCGGGTGAGTTTGCCGACGCCGCCTTGCAAAGGAAGGCCGGTATGATTCATTTTGCGGGCGCGCCGGGGTCCTGTAAATATATAGCTTTTTGCAAAAAAACCGGGTTTACGGAATTCATACTGTCGATACCCCTGTCCATAAAATTCTTTGAAAATTTCATCAAATCCTCTTAATCCGAACGCCCGGGCCATCTGTTCTAATATTTGATTGATATCTGAGCCGCTGAAGATATCCTGCTCGGAGTAGTTCTGCCTGAACTGGCTGTAAGCAGATGAGCCGAATTGTTGCCGCAGGGTGTCATATTCGCGACGCTTATCCGCATCCGACAAAACGGCATAGGCCTCATTGACACTTTTCATTTTTTCGGCCGCCTCCGGGTTCTTATTGTTGCGATCCGGATGATATTGAAATGCAAGTTTGCGGTAGGCATCTTTGAGCTGTCTGGCGCTGACCTTCTGATCCACGCCTAAAATCTGATAATAGTCACTTTGCGACATGCTGAATATCCATATTAGCTGTTTTGGGTTAATTTAGATTCATAGCGCTTGGCATCGCGACAGCCGTCTTTGTAACCCAATTTGCAGGCTGCATTTGCATTTTCGAAGGCTTTTTGCAGGTCTCCTTTGTTAAAAAAGACTCGACCGCGCATATAGTGGGCCCAGCCGTTATCAGGTTTCAACTCAATCGATTTGTTGAGGTTTGAAAGGCTTTCATCAAATTTATTGCGGCGCATAAGCAGCCAGCCGAGATTGTCATATGCCGGACTGTAGCGTGGGTTGATGCCCACCACCTGATTCAAATCCGCTATGGCATTGTCAAATTGCCCCATGCGAATGTAGGTGCGGGCCCGCCAGAAATAGGCTTCGTAATTTTCCGGGTTGATTTCAATTGCCAGGCTCAATTTTTCCAATGCTTCTTTGAGCCGGTTATCCTTATAGTAATTGTAACCCTTGCGCACGTGTTTTTGGGCCTGGCGTGCCTGCTTGTTCTTTGGCTGTCGCTCTTTTTGAATCTGTCCCCAAATGGATTTGCCGTAGCCTACAACGTCGTCTACCAGTTCGGAAATCATTTGCAGTGGCTGGTTCAATGCCCCCTGGCTTATGTTCAGGGAAAAGTAAACACCGGTGGCAATTAGCGCGCATAAAACCAGCGCAAATACACATATGGCCAGGTGATCTCTGCGACCCTTTTCCTGGGGCCGCGTTGACAGTACCGGCGACATTTTATATTTTGACCGGCGACCGGACGAATCCCCATCCACTGGTGCGCGGTGCTTCTCGGTTAGCGCTTGAACCCGCCCGGTCTCGTGCACGATGCTCAGGTCCGTGCCACATTTTTTGCATGTTGTCTGGGTTGCCGGCGGAGCCGCGCCCTCCTCGGGAATATTGCCGGCGGTTTTGCACATCGGACATACGTACTTCATATGCATCTCCTTTGACGATCCCGCCATCCGGTTGGCCGGTTTTGCCCGTTGAGCCGGCATAATCCGTAAAATCGGAAAAATGTCTAATTTTATTCTTACGGGCAAACGGGTAACGGGTCAACAGGCTCAACCTAAACCATGTTAGAATATAATACCGATAGCTGAATTTTGTACCAGTCGGCGGTTATCATATTTTCATTAATTTTCATGCAAGGTTCAGATTATACGGAATCCTTTCTGCATTCAATCTTCTCAGCGGATTTCTGGAGTCATGCTTATCAGGCGTTTTCTTTCTCCTTTACCAGATAGATGGCGGGCAGACTGATAACGGTCACCAAACCTTTCACGATGATATTTGCAAAAAAAATGGACCAGACCACCGAATGCGGCAGTACGAAACCAAATGCCACCCAGCAAAAAATCAGGCTGTCGATCGGGATGCTGACCGCATTGCTGGTGAGCACCCGCGCCCATTGGTACTTTTGCGTGATACGAATGACCCAGAAGTGATAAACTTCGGTGTCAATAAATTCGCTGATGACTTCCGCTGCAATACTGGCGATCACGATTCGCCACACCGGGCCCAGAATGCTCGCAAACTCCTTGCCCAGTCCCCAGACGGGATCCTGGGGCAGCCAGGCGGCAAATTGAAAGAAAGCCACCATAAACAGATTGATGGCGGCCGCCAGAACGATGACGGTGCGTGCGGCTTTTTTCCCGAGCTCTTTATGAACCAGGTCGCGGATGGTAAACGTTAAAGGATAGATAAAGGTCCCGGCATCAATACTGAATCCGGCAATCCTGGCAATTTTAAGACTACCGACATCTGACAGCAGCTGGGCAGCAATATACACGGAAATGATGACCACGGCAGAGGTGGCGACGGGACTATCGGTACCGGGTTTTAATAATTTGTTATCCATCTGCAATTGAAACGGCTCCCCGCCGCTGAAAGGTTTGGCGGAAATTCGTTAATGCCTGATTATTGCCTAAAATTAATGAGAATATGAAAGCCTCCGGCTTGTCCGCCTCTGGTGGACTCTTGCAAAATCCAGGTAAAAGCCTCATGTGGAACGATTGGATTGGTTGTTTTTAACCGGGTGCTTTGCACCCGGTTACAACCGCAACGATTAAAGCACCGAGGTGCTTTTGCCTTTCCGGCCTATGGCCGAAAAGGCAAGCCACCCGCTTCGCGGGTGGTCGTTGACTCAGCAAACCGGGAGATGACCAGCCAGGCTTTCGCGTCAAACTTAAGGGTTGTATCATTTAACAACTCCAACGCCTCCCTGGGTGAAACGAGCAGAATTTCAATCATTTCGGATGCGCTGTTGGCGCTGGTTGATGGTGCACCTTCACATTCCACATATACCATTGCCACGGATTCATCGGTCATGCCGGCGGAAGAGTAAATCGGCGGGCTGATTTTTGTGAAGCGGCTGACGGTTAATCCGGTTTCCTCCATCAATTCGCGGCGGGTGGCCTGCTCAACGGATTCACCCCGATCAACCAATCCGGCGGGGAAGCCATATTCATAGTCATTTAACGGCACGCGATACTCCCGCAGGATGACCATTTTATTCTCTACGGTGTGATATGGCACAATTACCACGGCATCCGGTTGCCGGTAACGGCCGGTGACGCATTTGGGTTCTTTTTGCCGGGACGCAATTTGCCAGGATTTTTCTTCACCGGTTCTGGCGACATATTTTACATCAAACAGATTTAGCCAGCGCTCGGCGGTCAGCTTGCTCGAGTCCTTAATTTTCACCTTCATGGGGTCATATGGCTTTTAATGTTGAATTAAGATTATACAGATCGGCCCCAGTGCGTTCAAACCGCAGCGGTCAGGCTTGGACCGAACCTGTTTTGTGAAGCAAGTGCTTCCAGTCTTCTGCCACCCTGAAAACCGATTTCCTGCATTTTTTATCCCTTTTTACGATGTCCAAATGCCTGGCGCTGATCCCGACGATAAACATATTATCTTATATCCGGACCCCTGTCAAAGTACCGTGTCGGTTTTGCCGAAAGCGCAAGCCGTGGTCCAACCTGCTGATTAAATGACGTTTATTGGTATAAACCGGGCTAAAGTTATGGGTCAGATGTGCCGATAATACAGGTTGTGAGTCGGTTTGATTGTCTATCCGTATGGTGGAGGTGACTTCAGGGCTGTGGCAAGGGGGGTATTGCCTGATTGTTTCGGATCGGATACCATTGGACGGTTCGATTCGCTGCACCGAATCCTGAATAATATTGTCAATTTGCAGATGAATGCGCAATTGCGGACGTTCATTGCCAAGGGGTAAAAATGGCCAGTTCACCTAGTCGCAAAGACATATCCGGTTCCATCTCAGATCAAACTGAAAAGCGCTCCGGCCAGGATCGGCGCACCCATCAGTTCCCGAAACTGAAATACCTGCTATTTTCCGGTACTCGGGCCAAAGTCCGCCGTAAGGAAGATTTGCACCATACATTTTATTTTGATCGTTACAGTTCAAGCCTTTTTGCGGCCATCGTTGCCATCCTGCTGCTGAGTGTTCTCGACGCATTGTTAACCCTGCATTTGATCGGCAGAGGATCAAACGAAATGAACCCCATCATGTCCTATTTCCTCAAATACGGACCCTTTGCATTCATGGGGGCAAAGTATTTTCTAACCTGTTTCGGTGTTGTTATTCTGCTGTTATTTAGAAATGTTTTGCGAAAAAGATCGAATACCCACGCCCAGAACATCTTCTCCTATATCATCTGCGCCTTCGCCAGCGTTATTGTATGGGAGCTTTATTTAATTTTTTTTGTGGTATCTTAGATTTCTCACGCAAAGGCGTAAAAATTTTCCATACCGCTTTCTTGACTTTTGGGAGACAACCCCTATTATTTATAAAAATTATTCACAGAGGAGCTTTAGATGCCGATTTACGAGTATCAATGCAAGGCCTGTTGTCATTGTTTTGAAGCACTAATGATGTCGTCCAGGGACCCGCAACCCGAATGCCCTGAATGTCAATGCGGGGATGTTGAAAAGCTGATGTCGGCGGGTTGTATCAGAGCCGAGGGCATGCCCTCCGGTTCAGGCGGCTTTGATGCGCCGGCCTGCAAGCCCTCCGGATGAGGGATTTAAGTTTCTTTCCTCAGTTTGAGGAAAAAATAACTCAAAACCCCATCTTATTCCCTGTGAGGTTGTTTCCTTAGAACCCAGGCAGGTGCCCCACAGCCCATCCATTTTTACTCAAATCTTCCCTGCGCAAGCTTTGCGTGAACCTCATTGTGATCTTCTGCTGCCGGCGGTGGCTGGACCACATGTAAGATTGTCAGCTCTGTCAGGGCCTTAACCCCTCTTTTAGCACCTTTAGGGATGACGATTAAATCGTTTTGCCTGGCAGTCAAGCGTTCATCCCCGGCCACAACCTCTGCCTCGCCTTCGAGAATAACCAGAATCAGATCGACCGCCGGCGTATGGACCGGAATAAACTGCCCTGTTTTAAAGTAGGCCAGGACGACCTTAATATCGGCGCTCTGGTAGACAACATTGGGAGCAAAATTTGTCTCGCCAAAGGACTTTAATTCTTTGGCATTTACTTTGACGATTTCAGCCATTTTAGACTCCTTTCTCTGAAAGCCCTCTTCTTAGAATCACCATACAGCTCGAGAGATTCAGCGAAGATCAAACTTGCCGGTTAAATGATGCTCATCAATCCGCCTAAAAATAAGACGAAGCCGAAGATGCCAAATGTGATCAGCATTTGATTTTTAAGAGAAAAGAAATCATCACGCATCATCCGGTAGGAAAGCTTCACACCCGCGGCAATCGATTCCAATTCAGGCCGATGCAACCCGGTCACCTCCTGTAATGCATCCAATGTGTGTTGCGTCTTTTGCACATTTAACCTTTCCTGTTGCAGGTTGTCCGCGCGCTCAAAAGCACGCTTGCGAATTTTTTTCTGGATCTTTGTTTCTAATTTGTAATTCATGGTTCCCCCTTTCCGATGTATAACATAAGCGCTTATCTCTGTTGCACAACCGACCCCTGCCATCCCGCAGAGAACGGAACGTTTTTATGACAACCGCTATACAACAAAAAACGGGCTGTTACCGGAAAATGAAATTCCGGAAATGCCCGTTTGGCGTGTTTAGACTTAACCAACCCTAAAGTTCAATCGATTCCCCGGGGTTCATTACGTTTACTTTTGCAGTGGTTTCTTTCTGTACCCGCTCGGCCCAGGCGTGAGGATCCTGCTTGATGACATCAAAGGTGTCGTAATGAATGGGAACCACCCGTTGCGGTTCGATTAGTTTGACAGCACGAAGCGCATCATCGGGGCCCATGGTAAAATTGTCACCAATGGGCAATATCGCCAGATCGATGCCCTCCTCACCGATCAGCTTCATGTCGTAGAAAAGACCGGTGTCACAGGCGTGATAGATTTTTTTGCCTGCGATATAAAATAAAAACCCACAGGGGTTGCCACCGTAGGACCCATCCGGCAGTGCCGATCCGTGCTGGGCGATGGTCAGCTTGACCCGCCCCCAGGGATAATCGAAGCCGCCGCCGATGTGCTGTGGATGCGTATTTTCAACCCCCTGGTTGGCCAGCCAGATCTGGATCTCATAATTGGAGATGACCGTTGCCCGGGTTCGTTGGGCGATGTTGATCGTGTCGCCCAGATGATCACCATGGCCGTGAGATACCAGGATATAATCCGTTTGAATCTCATCGGCCTTGCCGGATGCCAGAGGGTTGTCGCTGAGAAAGGGGTCGATCAGCAAACGGGTTTGATCGGTTTCGATCAGAAAGCAGGCATGACTGAACCAGGTAATTTTGATTGCCATCTCAACCCTCCATTTATTCATCGTGAGATCTATAAAAATTTTTCGATTTTGGCGCCGCTTCTAAGGCTCTGGATGTAAGTGTTGGCTTCTGAATCCATTTTCTGTTTTTTCAGGTGCTCTGAAAGCCGCTCTTTGACATCGGCATAGGCCATCTTTTGAGCGGGTTTTTTATCAACGACTTTGATCAGGTGATACCCGAATTGGGTCTCGACGATATCACTGGTCTCGTTGGGTTTCAGGTTAAAGGCCGCTTCTTCAAAGGGTTTGACCATCTGGCCGCGCCTGAAATAGCCCAGGTCGCCGCCTTGCGGACCACTGGGTCCCTCGGAATAGGTTTTTGCTAACGTTGCAAAATCTTCTCCTTTTTGTGCTTTTTTCTGAACCGATTCGATTTTTTTGCGGGCCTCATCTTTTTGTGCCTGGGTAGCTGTGGCATCCACTTTGACTAAGATATGGCTGGCCTGCACCTGTTCGGGTTGCTGGAAGAGCTGCGGATTGGCATCATAGTAAGATTTAACCTCTTCGTCGCCGATCTTAATCTTATCACCCACTTCTTTGTCGATCAGCTGTTGGATGGCCATGCCGCGACTGATCTGTTTCTGTACATCTGATTCGGTGAGTCCCATTTCGCTTAACAGTTTCTTGAATTCGTCTTTGCTGGGATACCTTTGCTGGATTTTTTGAAATTGATCGGAAACCTCTTTAGGGTTAATTTTGATTCCTTTTTTCTCGCTTTCCTGAAAGAGCAATTCGCGGTCAATGAGGCTGTCCAGAACCTGGTTTTGCATCATACCCATTTGGGCTTGCGGAACCTGTTGCCCGCGCTGGTTGGCCCGTTTGACAAAAAAGTCCAGTTCACGATCAAAATTGTCTTTACTGATTGTAACACCGTTGACAACCGCCGCTTTGTCGGCAGGTGCTTTTTTCTCTGCGGCCAAAGCCAGAGTTGACACCATAATAAGCGCCAACACCATAAATAATTTAATAACCGGCCGGATCTGGGAAAAATTCATTTAATGGTCTCCTTTGAAGTTGTGTAAAAAAAAATGACCCCGAAGAGCCCCTTCTTTTAAGAAAAATATAAGGTAATCGATTAAAAAAATTAACTCTGAGATTTACAGGGCGCCCAGTTCTTTGTGTCCCTGTTTTATGAAACAATGCTGTTATTATAAAACACCGCCAATAAATTTTCAACCGTATCGCGATATTCGTGAAAAAATCGCTCGTATTCTGAAATGATATGGCAAATCTTAATTCTGTAAGTTCTTTCCGGGACAGCACCCCATCAGCCGCTCCGTGATCTCGCCAATCTCTCTGAGAGATGAGACCGTCAGAAGAGTCATTGTATTGACCCGCCCTGTCGAGTGTGAAATAATACTCAAAAAAGTGGTTAACACCCTGCCTCTTCAACGCCTTAACCGGGAGGACGCGCCATGAAAGCTCAGGACTACATCAACCTGGAAGATGAACTCGGTGCTCATAACTACAAGCCACTGGATGTGGTCTTACAGCGCGGTGAAGGCATCTGGGTCTGGGATGTTGCGGGCAAAAAGTATATGGACTGCCTGTCGGCCTACTCGGCGGTTAATCAGGGTCATTGCCATCCGAAAATCATGGGCACCATGATCGAGCAATCACAGATACTGACCCTGACATCCCGGGCGTTCCGTAATGATCAACTGGGCCTGCTGTATAAAGAGCTCTGTGATTTGACCCATTCCCATAAAGTATTGCCCATGAACAGCGGCGCCGAGGCGGTGGAGACCGTCATCAAGGCTGTCCGCAAGTGGGGCTATCAGGTCAAAGGGGTCCCTCAGAATCAGGCTGAAATCATCGTGTGTGAAAATAACTTTCACGGGCGCACGATCACCATCGTTGGTTTCAGCACCGATCCACCGTCGCGGGAAAATTTCGGTCCTTTTACCCCCGGTTTTAAGATTATCCCCTATGGCGACAGTGATGCCCTCGAAGCGGCCATCACTCCGAACACGGTGGCTTTTATGGCAGAGCCCATTCAAGGCGAGGCCGGTGTGATCATCCCGCCCGATGGCTATCTGCGCAAAACCCGATCCATCTGTTCGCAAAACAATGTCGTCATGGTCCTAGATGAAATCCAGACCGGCCTGGGGCGCACCGGCAAGTTGCTGGCCGAAGAACATGAGGGGATTGAAGCCGATCTGACACTGATCGGTAAAGCACTTTCCGGCGGTTTTTACCCAATTTCAGCAGTGCTTTCCAACAAGGAGGTTATGGATGTTTTACGTCCCGGTGAGCACGGAAGTACCTTTGGCGGCAACCCACTGGCCTGTGCCATTGCGCGGACAGCGCTCAGGGTTCTGGTCGAAGAGGAAATGATTGAAAATGCCGCCCAGATGGGAGATTATTTTTTAGCGAATCTTTCCAAGATCAAGGCCCCGCATATTAAAGCGATGCGGGGCAGGGGACTGATGCTGGCCGTTGAGCTGACCGATGATGCCGGCGGTGCCCGCAAATTCTGTGAGCAATTGATGGCCCGGGGCTTGCTCTGCAAAGAAACCCATGAAAACACCATTCGCTTTGCGCCGCCTTTGGTCATCAACCGGGCCGAAATCGACTGGGCCCTGGAGCGTATCGAAGCGGTTCTAATGCAACGCAATTGAAGCGGTCATGTCATTTCCCGAAAGGCGATATGAAATTTAAAGTACCGGTGTCCCGATATTTGGGACTATACGAGTGTCCTGATTAGACCCAAATGTTTGGTTGCCAATCATCCCAAATATCGGGACACTGCCTTGCTTCAGGGCAAACCATCCGCATATCGCCTTTCAAAAAATAACATGCCCGCTTTGCAACTTTGGCAGTGCCCAAGCGCTATTGCCACATTTCTTCCGGAAACTGATGCTCCTTTGAAAAAACCGAACCGGTTTCAAAACCTTTGTGCTTTGCATTTCTGCATTTTATAGGGAACAATAGAGGAACCCGCACACAGCCTTCGGGTAAAAAAAGGTGGATTTTGGGGGCATGGTGCAACCGCAGCCGCAGGCGCGTTTCACGTCCTCAATGCAAACGTCATTGGTAAGAATCGCCATCTGCGCTTTTGCCTTCATAACGGCGGTCATACATTTTGTGAAATTTCTTTCATATTCAATATTGTCCGAAGTATTTTGTTTCTTCCCCGGAATGCCCAGAATTTCCTCAATGATAAAATAATGCGCCACCGTTAGATCCAGCTGCTTTATCTGCTCCGGAAAATTCCATTTCAACTCCAGGAAGGCTTCCGGTTTTAACCGGACCGCATACGCATTTTCTTTAAAAATAAGCCCGAATGTCCAGGGTTTGCCCAGAATGAACTCGTGAATTTCGCCCGCATCCGCCACCGGCTTAATCTTAAAATTTTTTTCAAATTTTTTTATGATGGTGGTTTCATTAAAATGGTCCAGGCCTTTGATCAGGCGATGGGTGGGCAGTATGCGGAGGTCATTTGCTTCGGTGTTGGTTAACCACATCAGGTGATAATTGTAGCCCTCATTGCCCGTATGGACCGGGTTGTTGATCATTTGCTGCTTCATATAGGCCAGAGAACCGGCATAGCGGTGATGGCCATCAGCCAGAATGATCTGTTCGTCTTTTAACCGCTTTACAAATTTAGCAATAATGCTTTCATCCTGGATAATACCCATGGCATCAATTACTCCCTGGTAATCTTCCGCTTTGCAAATCGGGTCCTGAATGCAGGCATCCATATAGCGCTCCAGTTCAAACGCCTCATCCGTGTATAGCCCGTGCGTCGGACTGGCATTCAGCCGGGTTTCAGCCAGCAATTCGAGTTGCCCGGCGACGGCATCATCCATTGTGTTTTCATGCCTTAAAATGATATTGTCCTGCCATTCATGGACTCTGATCTTGCAGATAAACCCTTTGCGGCAATACGGTTCGGGTTCGGATGGTAACGAAAAATATTGATAATATACGTAGATGCCGGGCACTGTATCCTGCATGATAACATTTTTCTGCTTCCATTCCTCTAAAACAGCGGCTGCGTTTTTAGCCGGTTGGTCCCCCCGGGGGATCGACAGGTGAATACTGTTCAACGGATTGCCGTAAAGCGCCTCGCGCTGCTTTTCAGAAGCAACGTCAAACAGCGGCGAGGTCAGTTCCCCGACATTTTTGAATAATGATGGGCGATACCGCCACGCTTTGAATGGTTTAATCTCGGCCATGGTTCGACAAACTCTGGATCGACGGTCAACGCTGAAAGCTGCCTGAATTCGGCCTGTCATTATACGGTTGAATCGCGTCACATTCAAGCACCAAAATCATGCGGCAACACATCTTAATTGATGGTCAACCCTGAAAGTTCGGCAATCTCTGTCATCATGCGGTTAACCAACGTGTCTGCTGTTAAAGCCGGTCCCGCAGGGTACGCTTTGCCGAAGCTTACGCGGACGCGGGTTCGTCGGCCGCTGGCCGAATAATTGATGCCGACCGGAATAAAGGGCAACTCCAGGCGCGAAAGCACAAATTTGACCATGCCAATCTGGCCGGGTCCCATTTTGTCACGGTAATACGTACCTTCCGGGAAGATCACGATACCTTCTCCCGCTTTAAGAATGGCAATTGCGGTCTGCAAAAAGTGCCGGCTTGCGAGGGGACGGTGGCGGTTCAGGGGAATACCGCCCAGGGCGGAGCAGAACCAATTGCTCAGGGCATTTTGGAAGAGTTCATATTTGGCAATGTAGTAAAGCGGTCGGGGCGTTGCGAGACCCAGCAGAGGGATGTCTTCCCAGCGCTGATGTTTGACTAACAAGATAAATGCGCTGTCCCGGGGCAGGTTCTGCATGCCGCTGGCTTCGAGGCGGAAAAAGGGCAGGAGCAAGAGCCTGGCCAGAAACTTGAAGACCTGTAAAAAACATTCATTCCGCACCGACGGGTACTGCGTCAGATTGTGTTTTGGCCAAAGCGGCGATTTGTTCACAGCAACCAAACCTTCTCTTTTATTGGGCTTATTACCGGGTTGTATCAATCCAGCACTTTGGAAAGCGCCCGGGCGCATTTGACTTTGGCGGCTTCGGGGCCTTCCAGGTGGAGTATCTTATTTCCCAGATCAATTTCAACCAAAACGGTGTCTTTTCTCTTTTATGGCCAGACTGCTAACAATGGCGATGACCGCCAGGGCGGCTGATAGCATAAACGCGATTTGATAATTGCCGGTTTTATCGAAGAACACCCCGCCCAGATAGGCCCAGAAGCCGCCACCAAGGTGGTGGACGGTGGTAATAAAGCCTGAAATCAAACCCACATGCGTAAATCCATAAAGCCGTCCCGACAGGGTTGTGGTCAGCGGTGCGGTAATCAAAAAGGTAAACCCAAATCCGGCTGAGAATATGAATAAGGTGATGGGGCTGCGATATTTTAAAACTATCAAAAACAAAATCAGCCGCAGGGCAAAGGTGATGACGATGGGGGGTTTATTGCCGATCAGATCCGAGGCGGGCCCGGCAAGCAGGATTCCCCCCATGCTCATAAGGCCAAACCAGGCCATCATGTTGGCCGCTGTGGTGGGAGAGACACCATAATCGGTTACAAAAGGAACCAGATGCGCGGCCACCAAAAAATCACCGCTGCCGCAAACGAACATAAACGTCAAAAAAAGCCAGAATGAACGGGTTTTGGCGGCCTGCAGCAGGTTCAAGTCGTTTGGCTGCGAAATGCTATCATCTGATTTCGCGGGTGCGCTGGATGGATCCATCGATTCATACCCATAGGGTTTGAGACCCATATCTTCCGGGTCGCCCTTTATGACGGCAAAGGTTAGCACGGTATTTCCTGCCAGAATGATACAGCCGATCAGAATGTATGATAACCGCCATCCGTAGGCTAAAACAAGCCAATTGATGATGGGGACCAGCACAAATTGGCCCAGACAGCTACCTGACAGGGCCAGACTGATGGCCAGGCCTCTGCGTCTGGCAAACCATTTGCTCATCAGGGCCGCAATCAACGGAATCGATGCACCGCCGGTGCCCACCGCAGCGAAAACGCCGTAAAAAAGATGGAATTTCCACAGACGATCAACCCAGGCGGTGCTGATATAACCCGTTGCCAGCAGCACCGTTGAAACTAAAATGACCCACCGGGGTCCGTAGCGGTCATAAAGCTTGCCGGCAACACTCAAGGTCAGGGCGAAGAACACCATATTGAGGAAAAAAACCGATGAAATTGATGCCCGATTCCAGCCCATTTCGGCAAGCATGGGCTTAAACATGATCCCAAAGGAAAAACGGGCCCCGGATTGGAAAAAAAGGAGAAAAAAACTGACGGTCAGCACATACCAGCCATAGAAAACACGCGAAGTTGCGGCGCTTTTTTGTGAAAAGATCATATCATTCCGTTCTGATTGGATCAGTGAACGCGAGGAAAGTTGGAACAATTCAAAGCTCCATATCAGATGCGTTTGCCCGATTGCAAGCAACTCCTCATTCCAACGTTCAATTTATGGCATCCCGGTATAAAAGAGATTTGCGCTTGAAACCGGATCGATCAATTCTTATATAAAGTCTGAACATGCAATCTAAAAGGGCGCGAACAAGGCGCCATCGGGAGTAGAAAGAAAAGCAATATGGAAAACTGGATCCCATTTGCCGAAGGCGAATATGACGTCGATCAGGTGCTTATCATTGCACCCGATGAGCGTGCGGTTGCCATTGAAAATGCGGTAATTGAAATCTTTGCCGCGGCCGGGGGGCAGCGCCATCTGAAAGGCAGCGGCCGGATTCAAAACATTCTGCTGGTGGAGTTGCTCGAGGACACCGACGATCTGGATCTCATTCTGGATCTGGGTGATGAGTATAAATACCGGCTCAAAAAACCCGAACTTCAATCCGGCAAGTTTTTTGCCCCGGACGCCAAATCATCGATTCAATTCAGACCCTCAGAGCCCTGGGAACCAATACCCCGGGCTGATTTTGCAAAGCTGATGTCACGAATCGACAGGATCGACATCTAGTTTATACCGCTTTATGGACGGTCGTCTAATAGCCCTTTTTCGGATCAACGACATTCAGCAGGGGTTTGCCGGTTTGGGCACACTTATAATTTTCAATGATTTGCGGCGCCACGGCTTTGGCAAAGGTGATGCTGGAGATGTGGGGCGTCACTATAATTTTGGGGTGGTGCCAGAACGGGTGGGTTTGCGGCAGGGGCTCGACCGCAAACACGTCCAGACAGGCGCCGGACAGCCGGCCGGAATCCAGCGCCGCAAGCAGATCTTTTTCAATCAGATGCTGTCCCCGGGCCACGTTGATCACATAGGCGCCGGTGGGCAGTTTATCAAATGTGTCATGGTTTAAAATGCCCCGCGTTTTGGGGGTCAAAGGCAGCATGCAGATCAGGATGCTGGCCTGAGATAAAAAATCATCCAGTGCATCCGCTCCGGCCAAACAGTCAACCCCCTCGATGTTTTTGAATGTTTGACTCCAGCCGCTAACCGGAAAACCCAGGGTGCTTAGCTTATTCGCCACATCTGTGCCCAGCTGGCCCAGGCCCATGATGCCGATCCGCATGTCGGCAGCCAGCTGCGGTATCCGGGGCTGCCATTTTTTTTTAGACTGATCGGTCCGGTAGGCATCAAACTGACGGCAGTGGTTGAGGACACCTAAAACCACGTATTCGCTCATCGACTGCGCCATTGAATGTTCCACCACGCGGGTGATCGGCACTCCTGCCGGCAGATTTGGATCAGTCAGGATGTGGTCCACCCCGGCCCCTAGAGAAGCAATACACTTTAGATTCTTATATTTATTAAATTCACCGGACGGATGATGCCAGCTGAGTGCGAATTCAATCTCATCCGCATCGCCGGTATCGGGCCAGATTCGAACATCGATACCCGGGTCCAGCAGGCTGAGATGTTTGACCCAGGAGGTAACTTTGGTGTCCGGTGCAATAATCAAGAATGCCATCTTCGGCCGTCCTTTTCATTTGGTTTGCCGGTTAGCCTGTTGTGCCCCAAACCCATTTGGGGAAAATATAAGGTCTTCAAGCTGCGGCAAGCATCTGAGCAAACCGCTCCCTGCTTTGCTTTAACGCCCGGCGGTCTTCTGAAAATATTTCCAGCGTGGCCGTGTCGTCGTATCCGCAGTGCTTGATGGCGCGCACGATTTTTTTAAAGTCGATGACGCCGCTGCCCAGCGGCATATGATCATCACGTTTCCCAAAATTATCACTGACGTGCAGATGGCCAATGCGGTGGCCAAATTTTTTGATAAATTCCAGAATGCGTCGGCCGTTTTTAGTGCCGATGTTGGCATGTCCGGTGTCCAGCGTTAGCTTAAGATCCGGAAAGCGCTGCATGATTTCAACAAAATCATCCGGCTCAACAAAGGCCCGGCACCTGGGAAACATGTTCTCAAGACACACACAAAGTTTCAGCGTTTGTGCGCGGTCGATAATCGCCGCCAGACTTTCATTTGCATGGGCCAGGGCGGTCTCTATCACATAGCTCCCCAGCCCCCCGATGTGGCCGGGGTGCAGAACGACCTTCCGGGCCCCGAGCTCGGCAGCGACTTCCAGCGAGTGAAACATTTCCTGCACGGATGCTTGCCGGATGCTGTCGGTCAGGTCGGCTGTGGAGACAAAGGTCGGCAGATGGCAGATGACGGACATGCACCGGGAATTCAGGGTATTGACGATTGCGTGCATCTGTTGCCGCAGGGTCGTGTGGTGCGCCTGGGGCGGGTCCATCGTCAGCTCCAGATAATCAAATCCCAGGGCGGCAATTTCGGCCAGCTCATCGGTGACCGGCTCGATCGGAAAATTCATTGCACCGTATTGCATCGGTCCCTACCTTTATAGTGGTTGTCAAAAAAACGTGCCGTTATTTCAACGTTTTTTTCTACAACCACTTATACCCCAATTCCTTAATTGGGTGTAACCGGGTGCTTTGCACCCGGTTACACCCACACCGATTAAGGCACTACCGTGTCTTTGGTTTTTCCGCTGACGGCGGAAAAATTCAAGCCACCCTCTCTGCGGGTGGTCGGTGGCTCGGAACATCATTATGAAAAGCGGTATAAACTGATTATTTTTTACCCCGGGGAGCGGGTGCGCCCAACTCTGCCAGTGGCGCCCGGAAAATTCAGGTACCAAATCGCCGGATACCGTAGGCGGTCGCATCGATATGCGGCTTACGTCCGGTAATGATTTCAGCAACCAGTTTTCCGGTGCTGGTCGCCATGGAAATACCCGACATCCCATGTCCGGTGGCGACCACCAGGTTGGAGTGATTCGGGGCACGATCGATGATCGGCAGATCGTCGTAAACCATGGGGCGCATGCCGACCCACTCTTCCATCACCTGCTCACCAAGGGGTTCTTTTAAATATTCTGCGGCGGCGGAAGTCAGATTTTGAATCCGGCGGGCAAGAATATTGGAATTAAAGCCCGAAAATTCCATGGTGCCGCCCAGGCGAAAACCGCTTTTCCAAGGTGTTGCCACTACGCTTTTCTCATAAAAATAGCAGGGTATTTGTGGACAGGCTGCCGGCCGTGGCATGGTGAGGCTGTAACCTTTGCCGGGTTGAACCGGCAGGTCCAGCTGCAATTGCCGCGTCAGCTGCGGCGTCCAGGCGCCGGTAGCCAGCACATACGCATCGGCCGTATAGGAATCGCGGGCCGTCTGAGCGTTTCGGATTTGTCGGTCACCGGCAACCAGGGCTTCCAGCCGGCAATTCTCTTCCAGGGCAACCCCCTGCGCCTGCAGGACGCGCTGCCAGGCCGGCATCAGTTTATCCGGTCGTAGATGACCGTCAGTTTTATGCAACCAGCCGCCATACAGGCCTCTGCGCAGGGCCGGTTCCAGGCGAATGAGCTCGTCGCCTAACAGGGAAATCGCATTTTGACCGTACGGCTTTAATAGCGTGTTGGTTTTGTCATATTTTTGCATTGCGGATCGGGAGTTGAATATCATCAGCACACCTTTTTCTTCCCAATCACATTCAAGCGGCTCCTCTTTGAACAGTTTCGCATACAGCGTTCTGGAATGGGTTAATATTTGCTCCCTGGCTTTGATGGCGTGGGTCAGGTGGGTGGGGTTGCATTTTCTGGCAAAGTTCAGAAGCCACCTGAACCGTTTCATATCCGGTGAGAGCTTAATATAGAGAGGGGAGCTTCCCTGCAGCCAGCGTTTCGTTTCCTGCCCGATGGCACCCGGGGCGCACAGGGGGACCAGGTGGCTGGTAACAATCAAACCGCAATTGCCGTAGGAGGCGCCGGCACCGATGGTATCCTGTTCCAGCAGGCGGACTTTTTGGCCGGCTTTTGCCAGATAGTAGGCACAGGCCAGACCAATGACCCCGCCGCCGATGATCAGAACATCACTGTGTTTTTCCATGAATGGCTGAATCTCCTGCTGACTGGAATTCTTCAACCATATGAAAATGGGGCCGCTGTGTCAACTCGGGCCGGCAGGGGGGTATCAGGGTGGACGCGTGCAAAGTTCAGGTATTAAGTTTTTTAGGTGACGAATGGCCAAAAGACGGTTATATTTAGCTCATCTGATGGGTGGCCCATCTCAGAATTTGACAGGGGGGCAGTTTCTGTAAGCTTGAACGCTTAACAAGAGGGAATCGGGTTATGAAAAAAAAATCGATTTTCAGGATGCTTTCGACCGGGGTTTTGGTATTGGTGATTGGCGGTTTTATGACCAGCCTGCCCTTGCCGGCAACAAGTCCGGCTAAATCCCTGAACGACGGGAAATCGGATATTGATCTGATTGGCATTATGGATCCGGATGGCCGCAAACACACCTGGGCTCTGCCGGCAGAGACCGCCGCCGGCATCAGCCGGCGGCTGGCGGCCAAATACCCCAGCAAATCAATCGATGGTGTTACTTTCTACAGGGTTCATTCCTGGCGGGATACCGCCAATCTGGCGATTGAGGCCCATGCGCAGCAGGGCATTCTAATTGTCGATTTAATCAACCATATTGAGCGGTTACAAAAATTCGGCTCGGACAGGCGAATGACACGCCGAGTGACGGCACTCGAAAAGCGCTTAAATGAAATGTCATTTTCGGGGTATCGCTAATCGATCACACATGCTACCGGATGTCTTCAAATGCGGGTACAATGAATTTACTTGAAAAACATCGACAGCTTTTTCTACTTTTTTATATGCTGATCGGCGGCTTTTTCTTTTACCTGATGGGCATAACCATTGATACCATCTTTGTTCCAAATATAGAACAGCCGGAAGGATTTTGTGCAGAATGGAGCGAAAGAGCCTTCCGATGGCACCGTGCGCAGGATTGTGTGAAATTTAAAAGCAACCTTGAAGAACTCAAATATAAACATAACAAACGCATGGAGAAGCGGTCTGCCCAGAAAGTCCTCTTTCTCTTTCTACTGGCCACCGGGGTGACCTACCTGCTGATGGTGCTGCGACCCACACTTTTTTTCGAAAAGAGCAACTATTTGAGTTACACCACCGGCATCATCGCCACAGCCATTTTGATGGGGGTGGTGCTGGGGTTCATGATGCCCATTATTTACCAGGCATTACTGCCGGTACCCTCGGAATGGCTGCCGCAAGAATTTATGGAAATCCGGCGCGCACGAACCGAGTTGATTTTAAATGAAATTGCAGAAAGAATTCAATTGGCGTCACAGGAGGGAAAAGGGCCTTAATTCGAATGGTCTCAGCGCGGACCGATGAACGAACGCTTCTCATTCATGAAATCGATCGCCTTTTGCATTCTGCGTTCATCCAGGGGAAACACTGGATTTCTGAAGTTTTCGTGAAAGGTTTCTTGCTGCGCTTCATTCACCTGAGCGGATAATGGCGTATAGTATAATGCCATTTTCATGTTATTTCTATTTTCGTAGGTCTTCAGCTTGATTTTCGTCTTCTTTGACTTCCATTGATAAGTGGTCAGTTGTTGGGGCGCCCCCATTGAGATTTTGGGCACGCCAAACTTGCTGTCGAAGCGTCTTCTGAGCTGGCTGAACACCTCGATGGTTTCAATGTTGATATAAACGGCAAAAAATTGATTGGCATAGGCACCATAGATCACATCCGGTATTTTGACATCATCAATCGCGTAAACGCGCTCTGGATTGGCAAAATAACTGACATTTAAATTTTCGCCGACCTTTTTAAATCCGGTTTGCTCTGTCAGGTCGGCTCTCCACTGGATCCCAAAAAAGCCGTCTTTCAGATCGGCTGCAGGCACGCTGCTGCTCAGCAGAAATATGGCTGCCAGAAAAATCAGATAAGTTGCCCAGCGCATTGACTTGCCCTCGTAAATGTTGCCGAAATAGATCCATTCGGATGTGTAAAAGTATTCCCTTTCAGGCCATTAGTCAACATAACCGGCGCCATTCAATTAATTTTTATATTCGATCCTGTGGCAGTCCTGGCGTGTGACACACAGCCGATCCGGGGCCGGTTCCCTGTGATACTGAAAAGCGCCGGCCAAAAACGGCGCGAATTCGTCTGCAAGAAATTAAGTGGTTACAATTATCTTTGTTGCTATGGTTTAAGCAGCTTCTTTTTGGCGATGACAAACTCGTCGCGGGTAATGATATCCTTCTCAAGCATATTGGCCAGTCTGTCCAAATCCCGGATTTGGATGGTATTCGGGTCTTCCAGCTGATGGCGTGGATCGTGAGATTCAGCGGCTGCATTTTCAATAGCCATCGATCTTTCGGGCTGACCGATCTTCAATGATGCCACCCCGCCTAAAAAACGAACTTCAAGACTTCTGTTATTAAATACAGCGGATTCTGCAATATCCTTAAGCGTCTGTTTGCCTCTGGTTTTAATGAACCGGTAGCAAAAAAATCCTGAGGCGAGCAAAGCCGCTGTTATGCCCAGAAAAATCCAGAGCATATACTGGGAAACCCCGCGGAAAAAAATAATCACAACCCCCAGGCCAACGATGAACAGCAGATGCAAAAACAAAATAAGATGCGCCAGTAAAATGCCTCTGAAAAGATCTCCGGTTTCTTTTTGCATGTGGTTGTGCCCTTTGAACGTTATGATTCAGTCATGCCCGACCCATCCGGTTAACGCTGCCGGGATACTTTTAAAAACTTGTAGCGGTCTGCGGACGGCACCCTGATGTCAAGTACCCGCGTTTCCTGCAGGATGCTCAGTGTTACCTTCACACCGGCGGGTCCCGCTGACCAGATCTGTCGGAAAAACTGGGCCAGCCCGTTAACCGGCTTTTGGTTGACCGCCAGAACAATGTCTCCGACTTTGAGGCCGGCTTTTGCAGCGGGGCCTCCGGGAGTCACGCGAATGATGAAAACGCGCCCGTGCGCCTCATCGGCATGGACGCCCAGCCAGGGCTGTGGGGGCTCCGAAGAACGCCCGGTGTTAATCAGGTCCACCAGAATTGGTTTGAGAAGATCAATGGGGACCGACATATTGCAGGGAATGGCCCCCAGCCCCGCAATATTGAGTCGGGTGAAAATGGATCCGATTCCCAACAGTTGCCCGTCACGGTCAATTAGGGCCGCCCCGCCGTAATTGGGATAAGGCGGACTGGTGTAGATGGCATCTTCGAGCAGATATTCCCAATAGCCTGCAAATTCTTTGCGCGAGACAACCCGTGAGCCCAGAACCGCTTCAGAGCCGCCGAAACCGGCAATCAATATCGGGTCGCCTGCTTTCAACCGGGAGGAATGGCCCATCTGAAGAGGGGCGATGGACAACGGCTGCGCCGCCCGTAATATGCCGAAACCGGTTTGATAGTCATAAGCCACAAAATCGGCTTTGACCCGCTCACCATTGGCTTCAGTAACTTCAATGGTTGCAGCTTCCAGAATCAGATAGCCGATGGTGAGGATGTGTCCCCTTTCATCGATTACCACACCGTTGCCTTCACGCTCGGTTCCCAGGATCTGAGCCGTGGAAGCATCATGAGGTATGGTGGCTTTGATCTTGACAATCGCTTTGAGGATGTTGGCCGGTGTCTGCGCAGCGCAAACCGGCCCACTCAAAATTAAAACAAATCCAAAGAACAGGAGATGACATAAACGATTCTTTTGCATGACTCCACTCCGTTACTGCACCGGCGACTGACGTCGATCGGCAGATGCCCTTTTAGATATGGCTTCCATTTGAGGCCATACCGGTGTTCATGACGGGCCGTGTTGTTTTGCGATCGGGCTTTCATAAGGGTCAGAATGGAATTCAACCCTTATCGCAATGTGGTTGACTTACATCCAATATAATCCCATCGAATGGTTTTGCAAACAATGGATCATAAAAACGAGGGAATTTCAGCCGGATATCATTCGGGTGTTCATTATTGCGTGTCGTCCTAAAAGACGCTATATTTATTGGGAGAACCACATCTATTTTGCTTTTGAACTCCAGAAATGGATAACGCCCGCTCGGCAGGAGGCCCTAAGTTTTATGATGAAAGGAAAATCAAAATGGATTTTGAGCGTTATTACCTTGATTTGTTTGACATGCTGAATGCCTGCTGTAAAAAAATAGCATCCGGTAAATATGACAAAGCAGATTCGGAACGGTTGTTTGAACTGTCAAAGAAGGGCAGATATCCGAGTATCCTGGCAGAATTAGCCGAATCTTTTGGTATGATGCTGGTTAAAGTTGAAGCCCGGGAATTTGAACGGGAGCATATTATTGAAGAACTTGAAGCAGCTAAAGCCAAACTCGAGGACTACTCACAGAAATTGGAGCAAGAAATCCAAGAGTGCTGTCCGGAAGAATCTCGCAAAACGTGAGTTCGCTGAATAATCCGAGCGGTTACTTTGAAATTTTAGCCAGCTCCGGGGAGATATGGATATGTCACGCCTAAGCGCTATGCTTTCGATCCTGATCGCTTTATGCGGTTTTATTATGTTATCGAATGATCGGGCTTGTGCCGGAAAGCTTTCTGATCAACTCATTAGCGCTGCTGAACTGGGTGAAATCGATGACGTAAAAAAAATTCTGGATCAGGGCGTGCCGGTGGAGGCAAAGGACCCGGACGGATGGACGGCATTAATGAAAGCAACCTATGAGGGCCACGAAGAAATTGTCCGGGAGTTAATCGACAGGGGGGCCATCGTGGACGTCCAAGAAAATGCCGGTTGGACGCCGTTGATGATGGCAGCCCAGTTCGGCCATCGTGAAATCGCCAAAATATTGCTGCAAAGCGGTGCAAGAATTGAGATTCAAAATAACGCCGGCGGTACTGCCATCATGTTCGCGGCCTTAAACGGTCATCGAGGGTTGCTTCAGGACCTGCAAGCCACGCCTGCCGATGTCAACCTAAAAGACCAGAGCGGGAAAACCGCCTTAATTTTTGCAGCTGCCGGCGGATATCCGGAAGTCATTGAGCAGTTGATAGCATCTGGCGCCGACGTCAATGCAAAAGATACGGCCGAAAACACCGCCCTGATTCTGGCCGCCCAACGGGGGCATGAAAAAGTGGTGCGAACGCTTCTGGCCAATTGTGCTGATGTTCACGCAGCGGATAACCAGGGGAAAACAGCTTCGAAGTGGGCCGTGGAAAAACAGTATACCGGGATTTTTCAACTGCTGGTTTCAGCCCCGCCCTGCAATTAAACCCCGTCTCAAAAATGCATCCAACTATTTTTAAGATAAAGAATATCTTGCTATTTTTCAGGTATCTTGTATCTTCTATTCTTTACCTGTATAAAGTACTCTTTATCTTCAAACTCCAGCAGATCTGAGATTTTCAGCAGTCCTCTTTCGGTAAACTTGATGGTTTCCGCTCCCAGTTTCATATACAGGCTGTCATTTTTGATGAAAAGGTTTTTTGGTTTTAATTTTAACTGTTTACGCGTATTTAGGATTAAGGTCGTTTCCGGATCGCTGAATAAATCCACAGCAAACAGGGCCGTATCTTCGTAATGAAAATAAACCTTTTCCCGGAAATTGTCTCTTTCCTGAAAAAGGTAGTAACCCATATCGTCTCTTTTGATGGCGGCATGAAAATAATCGATGATCTTTTTGTGCTGAAATTCACCATGCGCGTTGTGCCAGCGCCCATTTTTATCCAGCCAGAATATGGCTTTATCTTTCGGAATCACGACTTCGGTGTGCTTTTGGTTCATATCAGATGCCGCTGCCTTTTCTGATTTTTGTTACCGATGGCAGCAATCCATTTTTGCTGCATCTTATCATAGGAGATCTTCTTGACAATTCTTTTTTTAGCTCAATTATGAAGATAAATTCCTTGCACAACATTTATAGTGGTTGTCAAAAAAACGTTCCGGATTTTCAATCGACGTGCGCTATAAGCCGCACCGCGCTGGGTGAATTGCCCCCCTCTTTGTTGGGTTAAAGGGATGGCCGTCATCGGTGCATTTAGCACTATTTAACTTTATTTCATTTGGTTAGATAAATCTTTGTTGGGATTGCACGCACAGATGGGTTGATGGCACCCTTATTGCTTTTTGAGCCTAATAAGGGTCTAAATCCGCCTTTTAGCATCCGGTTGAGGTTCAAATGCGGTCGGTCAACTATCGGAGCCGGGAACCGCTAATATAAACATATTTTCTTTTTGCGGGAGAACAATTATGACAAACAAAAGCAAATCTGTATTTATTGGCATTCTGGTACTCATCTTATTTTGCGGCGGTGTTGTGGTCGGCTACTACATCTGGGGTATTGCAAACGGCCCAAAGCCGGATTATCCTGCACTTCTTAAAGACGCGGCTCAATATGTTGCCAGCCTGGAGACGCGCAAAAGTGAACTTGAAACACAGATAGAAGCCGGGGGCAAAGTGACGCCGGTAACGGATGAAGCGGAAGGTTCGGTCGAAGGGGCTGTTGATGATCCCGTCAAAAGCCTTGAGATGCGATTAGAATCACTGCAAGAGGAAAATGCTGCCCTCCAGACAGCTCTCAGTTCCGATAAAACCGCAAACGAAAAAAATCTGGAATTAACCGATCGGATTCAGGCGCTGATTCAGGCCAAAAACACCATGGAACAGGAGAATTCCACGCTGCGCACGCAGATCAGCCAGGCGCAGGGTCTGTCCGCTGAAAATAAGAAACTGAAGACCCAGATAGCATCTTTAGCTGATATTAAAACCCGTCTGGAAAAAGAAAAGGCTGAGTCCCAATCCACCGGCGGCCAGGAAAACCAACTTATGGCCGAAAACCGGGAATTAGAGACGCAAGCTCAAATCTGCGCTAATGAAAAAGCTGCGCTTGAGACAAAAAATGCCGCGCTGCAATCGGTAAACGATCAGAATCAAGATCTGCAGACCGAGAATCAGAAACTCAAAACAACGCTTGCATCCAATGCAGAAGAGATCAATACGTTAAAAATGCGCTTGGATGAAATTCGAGCAATGGCCAATATGAAAGAAACATCTGATGCTCAAGGATCGGCGGGCGAAACCGACAGCACCCAATGATGTATTCAAGGCGCATGATCGCAGAGAGGCAGGCTTACGCAAACAGCGGGCCGTGCCCGGCTGAACCGCGTTGAATGCCAGCATTTAGGTCATAAATAAACAACAGCAATATTGCACGATCAATCCTCTTTGGAAAGGAGTCACATATGAAAATATATCGATCTACGGGCATTCTGGTGATGATGGCCCTGCTGGCTTTTAGCGTTCACTTTGGCTTTGCTGCCGGTCTGAGTGATATGCTCAAGGATGCTCAGAAAACACTGGGCGGATCCTCTGGAGGGCTCAGCACTGATGAAATCACGGCGGGCCTTAAAGAAGCGCTACAGGTTGGGACCGAAAAAGCGGTGGGCCTCGTGTCCAAGCCGGATGGTTTTTATCAGAATCCGGCGATTAAGATCCCGCTGCCTGAATCCGTTCAGAAAGTTGAAAAATTGCTAAGGGCTACTGGCTATGGAGAAAAAGTAGACGCTTTTGAATTGAGCATGAACCGGGCTGCTGAGCGGGCTGCGCCCGAGGCCAAATCAATTTTCTGGGAAGCCATCACCGATATGAATTTTGATGATGCTCAAAAAATTCTGAACGGGGGCGATAATGAAGCGACCCTCTATTTTGAGGATAAAACTTCAACCCGGCTGCAGGAGGTTTTTAAACCCATCGTCAAGGATGCCATGGGTGAGGTGGGTGTGACGCGGTCCTACCAGGACTTAAGCGACAAGATCACGAGTATGCCGTTTGGCAAAAGCGCCAGTTTTGACTTAGACCAGTATGTTACCGATGGTGCATTGAAAGGGCTATTTAAAATGCTGGCTGAACAGGAGAAACAAATTCGCACCCAGCCGGCCGCCCGGGTCACCGATCTGCTTCAGAAAGTTTTTGCCGGTCAATAGGCTTTATAGGGGTTGTCAAAAAACGTTGCGGTATCCAAAACGCTTTTTTCTACAACGCCTCATGCCGCACTTCGGTATTCCGGAACATTATTATGGGTAACGGTATAGCTGATGATTGAACACACAGGGTAAGATCAGCGGTCTACTTTCGGGAGCATTTCTGAGCTAGCTTCTAAAAATTGTAGGGGCGGTTATCGGCTTCTGCCTTGTAAAAGCCGTCAATTTCATCGCCTAAAGATTCAAGATAGTCCTTTAGCTCTTTTTGGTTGTTGAAGTTAAGGGTCCCCACATGACCGCTTATAGGGTCTGTATCCCCATCGGGCCCCCGACGGCACATGGCTTCCAAAAACATATCGGGATCGTTCTGGTATGTCTCGGCCAGTTCTGAGGCGCTGACGGTCCGGCGGGCATTTCCGTAGGCGTCAAAGTATACGTAATATTTCATCGGGCACTTTCCTGGTCCGTCAACTCGGTGATGATGGCAACGACTTTTTCATATATCTCCCGGGTTTCAGCTGGTTCAATCGAATTTATCTGTTCAAAGGCATCCAGCAACAAAAATGCACCTCTTTCCGGTTGCTTGCAATTTCCCCTGATTTCAGGTGCCCGGATTATACTCTCGTTTGATTTTTTCAAACAGGCGTTTTTCGATTTGTTCTTTGGCCCACCGCAGCTGTTTTTTTTTCTTGCCCGTTTGAAACAGCTGAATCATTTCAGACGTGACATTCTTTGCGTGCTGGTGACCTTCAGCAGCAGCATCCTTTATCATATGCCAATTGTACGTTTTGGTAAAGTCTTCAAAAGCGTTCTGCAACTGGGGAAACAGTTCTTTTAACATTCCATCTAAAAAAGCGGCATAGAATCCCAGACCGGCCAATTTGCGATTTTCGACCAGATGGTAAAGCGTTCCGTTTGGATGCGTATCCGCCAGCAGATCTTTGAGCCCTCTGGCCAGCAGCTCAGCCGGTGAGTGCGGAAAAGCGGCAATCAGTTCGCGCCAGATTTTGGGGTCAAAGGTAGAATCACTGAGTTCTCCAATCTCATGGTATATATAATTGTCTTTTTGAGCTGCCAAAATTGCAGGCAGATGTTGCTGCATCGCCTCAGGGTTCTGTTTTTTCAGCCCACAGTGTTTGAGGGCAAACCGTAATGCCGCGCGGCCCGATTTTTTTATATAGGCCATTTGATCCCACAGAAACAATCTGGCGGAATCGATGCGCACCAGGATCCGCTGCTCTTGCGTAAGCGCCGGCAACGTCAGCAGGTCGCGGGCCAGCTCGCGTCCGAGCGTATAGACCGTGTATCCATTATTCAGGCTTTTATTTTCGATTTCAGCCAGGAAAAAAGTCGGTTTCAAACTAAACGCATAGCCGGCTCCGTATAAAACGCCCCGGGGCTCTAAAACCGCATTGATTGCGGGGGTGTCAAACGGATCGTAGTCTTTACCCTGGAGCGAAAGGTTCGTGTGTTTTGCATCTGCCAGTTTTTCCCAGAGTGCTTCTTTTTCACCAATCCAATCCAGAATTTCAGAAGTGTCTTTTTCTTCCCAGGGATTTAGGCGGTGTTCCCATTTATAAAGATCACGCAATCGAAGGGCCAGTCCACAGGTCGAATACAATCCGGCGTGCTGCGCATCGGAGATGTCGCAATTATGTAAAACCTGGTGGGTTATGTTTTCTACATCATTCATCTCAGTTTTTACACCTCATCACTTGCCAAGCTTTGTGATCAGGTCCTCAAGTGCGTCCTGTGATGCGGCATGGGCAATTGCAGTGGAATTGGTCATAGCCATGTCCAGGTTGGCACTGGCTGCCCATATCAAGCTTCCTGAGTTGACCTGAACCAGCCGGGCGCTGAAGCCGACCGCACCACCCCAATTAAATTTTCCGCGCCAGTCACCATACTCCATCACCACGCCGACGATCAACCCATCGACGTTCAAGACCTGTTGCATTTCGTTGATTTTATCCGCGGCAAAAAGTTCGCTCGTATCAATCTCAAAATCCTGCATCAGCCGGACGACCTTCCTTCTTTCGACCACCTCATATAAGCCGGATCCCAGCAAATGCTCTGCGAAAATGTCCGCCATAATCGATCCGGCATTCATGGGTCTGGTGATGCGCCCCCGATCGGTTCTGCCGATTTCGGGTCTGGCAAAATCAAAGTCAATTACGGCAACTCGCTTAATCTCGGGATTGGGATCGGTGATCGATGCATTATGATCGCTGATGTCAAAACTCGTGCAGGCCGATATCAGGATCACCAAAAAAGATGACAGAATAAATTTTTTCATGCATTCCTCCTATGGCAGTCAACCGAAGCGTTTATACCGTTTTCCATAATAATGTTCGGGAATACGGAAGTGCGGCATAAGTGGTTGTAGAAAAAAACGTTTGAATATCGCAACGTTTTTTGACAACCACTATAAATACCGCAACACTTTTTTGACAACCCCAAAATCACAAAGAAATCTTTACGACCAAGACAGGATCATTCGTACCAGAAGCAAAAAGCATCCAGGTTTTCGCGCTCGGTTTTAAACCGGTTAATCGGCGATTGCGGGTCGGCATATCCCAGCGCAATGCTCAGTATTATTTCCTTGTTTTCCGGGATATCAAGGGCTTCTGCGATGTCGTGTGCATAGGCGGTGACCAGCCCGATCGGACAGGTTGCCAGGCCTCTGGCGTGTGCGGCCAGCAGCAAATAGGATACACTCAGCCCCACATCCAGATAGCGGATTTTTGGAAACAGCCGGTCGATTGCTACGATAATAGCCACCGGCGCTCCGTAAAAAGAACAGCTGCCATCCTCGACAAATGGATTAAATTCCTGACCCATCTCAGCGATCCTGGGCGCCATGGCCGCTGAAGCCCGACGACTGCGGTTTTTAAATATATCCGGCAATGGATTTTCGGTTCCCGGGCCGCATGTGATTTTACGTTCGGCCTGGGCTTTCTTCAATCGCTGCACCAGGCGATCCTTTTCTTTTCCATAAACAACCACATATTCCCAGGGTTGTACATTAATTGCCGACGGCGCCTGGCCGGCATATTTGAAAATGTCTTCAATATCAGCACGCGCAACCGGTTTTGGTAGATAGGCCCGGGCACTTTGACGATCGCTCATGGCGGCAAACACATCCATAACGGTCTCCGAGTTTGGTTATGGGTTAATAGTTATTAGAAGCCATTTCAAAACCTCTTTAGAGCTGATTTTGCGGACTTTTGTTAAAAAGCGCTTAGCGCAGTGGAGCGTAAAATCTTGAATTGTTTGAGGGCTTTAGCCCGAGTTTTTAAGATTTAGTGCAACAATCATTGGTTTTTTTTTCATATTTCCTGGCCAATAACGATTAACAAATAACAAATACCTGAGTCTTGACAGAGTCAACGGATGATTATAATCTCATAGGTTTACGGCTTATGTCAATAAGGAGGCAGCATGGAAAGAGCGATGTTGTGGTTCAAATGTGCGGCCATGCATGATCCGGTGCGGCCTGTAATCAAACAACCCGCCGTTATTGGCTGGGAAGCAAAACAGCGGCAGATTGACCTGGTGATCGAACGGTCATTTAAGGGCGAGGAACTGCTGCGCCGCATGAAAGGCTGGTTTACAGTCGACGTCCATCAGGCGATCGATATTATTCAGCAACACGGAAAACTCAAAGTGCTGGATGATTATGAACTGGTGGTCGAGACCCGGAACCCGTCTCAAATGGCGGCTGTATCCCAAAAACTGGCCGAGATGTTTGGCGAGGAAGCCTGGTTGGAGCCGATTGCCAAAACATTGCTGACATAGTGGCTGCGGTAATCCTCCAGATGCGGATCTTCGACCTCGGCAATCGCTCAAATTAGGCCCTAAATTGAGCGATTCAAATTTTAAAAATTGGTTTTTTATATTTTAAAACTGTTCATCATCATTATTTATAATCATGCAGCCTAAGTCTACAAATCCCCCCAAACCGCTACCGGCCGCTACGCTTATCCTGGCGCGACAGCATCGGGCAGAGATTCAAATTTATCTGCTAAAACGGCATTCCAAAAGCGGATTTATGGCCGGCCATTATGTTTTTCCGGGCGGTATTCTGGATCCGGAAGATTGGCAATACAGCATTTGGCAAAATCACGTGGATCTGGACGAAAACGCCCTTTGCATTCGGCTGGGAGGCGGAAGCCTGACCGCAGAACAAATTATCTCTTATGGCGTCGCGGCGATCCGCGAGACATTGGAGGAAGCCGGCGTTTTTTTTGCAAAGCGCTTTAATCAGAGCCGGGTGGATTTAGAGCAGGTTGCACGCCTCCGCAGTCGGGCGGACCTGCCGCGCGAGTGGTTTATCAATCTGGCGGTGTCACAAGGTTGGACGCTGATGCTGTCGGCTTTATTCCCCTGGAGTCATTGGATCACTCCCGTGCTCATGAAACGCCGCTATGATACCCGGTTCTGGCTGGCATGCATGCCCGCCGACCAGAAATGCCAGCCGGATCGGCACGAAACTTGCCACGGGCTGTGGATAAGCCCCGCACAAGGCTTGGCCGGCAATCTTTGCGGGCAGGTTCCCCTGAGCCCGCCGACCATGGTAACGCTGCAACAACTGTTGGTGTATCGCTCGCTTGAAGATTTGAAAAAAGAAATGGCTAACCGGACGTGGGGGACGACTATTTTCCCGCGGATGATTCCCCTGGATCGCGGGGCGGTGCTGCTCGAACCCTGGGATGCCGCCTACGATCAGCCTGAAGTCGAAATCGATGCCGCCGGACTAGAAAAAGCCCTCCTGCCAGCTGGAGAGCCGTTTTCCAGAATATGGTATCATGAGGGTCTGTATCGGCCCATAAAAGGGTGATACGAAAACGGATTTGAATGCGGCCATTTTTAGGTGTCGGTTTCGATGTAACCAGGACCGAATACACTTCTTCCGATCGCAAGCCTCAATTCTTTATCCGGCAGTTCACTTTCATCACCGGGCCAGTGAATACCCTCCCAGATGACACGATGCAGGCCACCGTCTCTTTTGCATCTGAAACAAATCGGCGGCTTTTTATCTTTCTTTACCGACTGACCGGAAACATGGTTCAGCTCACCAATGGGATTCCCTTGAGCACCAACCCCGCACAGCAGCGAACATCCACAATCCAAAAATTTAAAAGCCACCCCGATCGCTTCGGGAAAAGACCGCAAGATGGTCTGACAGGCCTGGTCAAAAGCAGTTGATCGAAAATTCGTTTTTTCTTCCATACCGACCGTTTCCCGGTTTCCCAATCCAGATGGGTGACAAGCATTTCAGCGAGGGGATGCAAAGCCCGGCAGCGGGGAGGGACTATGCATGGGTGTACATCTGGTACTCGGTTTCTTTGCCCAGCAGGGCATCGATTTTTTTTTGCAGCTGTATACGTTCGGGATTTTCTATCCAGCGGTTCCAATCTGCAGCCGACTCCCAGGTGCTGACCACCACGGTTTCGCCGGGTTTGTCAATACGCTGCAATGTTTCACCTGAAATATAGCCGTTTTGCTTGGTTGTTGCGATTCTTAACGCCTTGATGAGCGGCAGTAAAGAAGATTCTTTATTTTTAGTTACCATACGTTTGATGACAATTTTAACAGTCATGGTGGATTCCTTTGCGTTTTTGTCGATGATTATAAGACAAAATTAAAAAAGATAGCAATCCCACTAAATTAAAACAGTACCCCATTTTAGAATTTGAAACGCTCAATTTAGGCTTAACTGAATTTGACCTGCTTTGCAATGGCTATTCTGAGATTCGCTCAAAGGTTACAACCCCTTTAAATCTGCAACTCTACGATGTCGCCATCCTGCAGGACATAATCCCGCTGAACCATCTGGCCGTCAAACACCGCAGGACCCCATACTCTGGCAGACTTCAATTTTTGCGCGAAATCCTGGTGAACTTTGCCGGTCAAATCGGCCATGGTGCTGCCTTTTTTGAACACAAATGGTGCGGCCCGATCCGGTTTCTTGCCGGGTGATTTCGTGTATACCCGGATAATGTTCAATCGCTCCAGCAGAGCCGCTTTGAGCTGATCCATGTTGCGGCCGGTCTTGACCGAAGCTGATACCATCGGCCAGTTATCAGCAAGCAATTCCCGAAAAATTTCTAAATTTTCATCAGTTTGCGGATCATCATTTTTATTGGCTAAAATCAAAAACCGGACCGGACTGATGCCGCGTCGGTCCCTGTAGCGATCTTTAAGCCGCATGGGAACAATGCGCTGCGCTTCGAGCGAGGCAAGCGAATCCTCCAGCTGCTGCAGCGGGTCGGTTTGCAGATCCACCATTAAGAGCACCAGATCACAGCGGCGAATCATATCCATCATTTCCGGGTCAAC
Organism: uncultured Desulfobacterales bacterium; assembly: GCA_947259495.1. Classification (GTDB taxonomy): domain Bacteria; phylum Desulfobacterota; class Desulfobacteria; order Desulfobacterales; family JAHEIW01; genus JAHEIW01. The sequence goes on from CAMYLV010000006.1 coordinate 95,575, forward strand.
GTATGCGGCGGCCAGTGGTGGGGTGTCGATCAGCTGAATCTGAATATTTTCTACCGCCATCATGCCCGGCGTCGGCTTCCAGGTAGAGTGGGGAAAATCAGCGACTTCAGGGCCGGCATTGGTCTCCCGGGCTACCAGGGAAGACTTGCCGACGTTGGTCACACCGACAATCACCACCTGCCCGGCGCCCTCTTTATTAATGTGATAGGCGGATTCGTGCCGACCCAAACTTTTTTTGGCCTGGGCGGTCGATTTTAATTTTGATACCCGTTTGCGCAAATCGGCGCGCAATTTGTCAGTCCCTTTGTGTTTGGGGACGATGCTGATCATTTCTTCCAGGCAGGCGAGTTTTCCCGCAGGTATTTTGCTTGAACGGTAACGCCTTTCGGCGTCATAATACTCCGGTGGCAGGTTTGTTGGCATAATGATCTACTCTGGGTCGGCATTTCATTATTGGCAACAGTGTCGTTTAACGTTAAAGAAATTCGAAAAGAAAGTCAACCGGCAGCATACCGGCCCAATTTCAACGCTTGATTTTCGGACGGTTGAAGCTTATTGATATACCATGTCTTCAGAAATACATTGTTATAACTACTCAGAAAAAATGATGCCCCCTACAGAAAGGAGATCCAACTCATGGCTTCCTGGGAAAGCTATCTGAAAGAAAATCAGGAACGTTATCTGGAAGAACTGCTGGCGTTTTTGCGCATTCCCAGCGTCTCCAGCTTAAGAGAGCACAAAGAGGATGTTCAGAAAGCAGCAGACTGGGTCGCCGCCCGGATGCGGGCTGCCGGCATAGGAAATGTGCAGATACTGCCCACCGGCGGTCATCCGGTCGTTTATGGTGATTGGCTGCATGCAGCCAATAAACCGACCATTTTGATTTATGGACATTTTGACACCCAGCCGGTCGATCCGCTGGATCTCTGGTCACAGCCGCCGTTTGAGCCGGTCGTCAAAGAAGATCGCGTCTATGCCCGGGGGGCATCCGACGACAAAGGCAACATGCTGGTGCCGATCCTGGCCGTTGAAGCGATGCTCAACAGTTTGGGCCGGCTGCCGGTTAATGTTAAATGTTTTTTTGAAGGCCAGGAAGAGATCGGCAGCCCGCAACTGCCTGAATTTATTTCAGCCAACCGTGAACGATTGGCCTGTGATCTGATTTTTAGTGCGGACGGCGGCCAGTGGGATGAAAATCAACCGGCGCTGATGATCGGACTCCGGGGATTGTGCAACCTGCAGATTGATGTTCAGGCGGCCAAAAGCGATACCCATTCCGGAACCTTCGGCGGAACCATTATGAATCCGATCCACGCCCTTGTGCAGCTGCTGGACTCAATGCACACCCGGGACGGCAAAGTCGCCGTCGACGGTTTTTATGATGCGGTGCGCACGCTGACGGAAACCGAAAAAGCCCAGATCGCAGACATCCCTTATGATGAATCCGCTTACCAGGCTGAGCTGGGGGTCGAGCAGCTTTTCGGCGAGCCCGGCTATTCGACTTATGAACGGGCCTGGATACGACCCACGCTGGAAGTAAACGGAATCTGGGGCGGGTTTCAGGGTGAAGGGGTCAAAACCGTTTTACCGAGCACGGCCCATGCCAAAATCAGCTGTCGGCTGGTGCCGGACCAGAATCCCGCAACGATCCTTAAGCTGATCGGCACCCATATCGACAACCATCTGCCACCGGGCGTGAAGGTTACGGTTGTACCGAATCCCAGCACAGCAGAACCCTATTTAATTCCGTACGATCATCCGGGAAATCAGGCTGCAGTGGAGGTTCACAAAGGGCTTTACGGCAAGCAGGCGTATTACGCGCGGATGGGGGGCAGCATTCCGGTGTGCGGCCTTTTTCTAAAAGAACTGGGCGCCTATACGGTCAATTTCGCCTTTGGCCTGCAAGATGAAAACATCCATGGGCCGGACGAATTTTTGCGCCTCAAAAGCTTTGAACGCGGACAGCTGGCGTATGGCCTGCTGCTGGAACAGTTGAGCCATGTCAAACTCACATAATCATGTGATCAGGTTTTTTTTATCCGCAGCGGGTTTTGCATCTTGTCGATCAGCATTTTGAAAAGTTCTTCTTTGAATCCGTAGGGCATTACTTTGAAGATGTCTTGCAGGCGTTCTTCCCAGCGGTTCATAATTCCGGTGGGCGTGGGTTTTTCCCAGGTCAGCAGATTGTATACCTCATCGCGAATTTTTCTGCGCATGCGCATCTTCTGGCGCTTGTCAGCGCGCCGAGCCTGGTTTAGCGCTTCTTCAAAAACCTTGCGAATTTCGAGTATTTCCAGATCCGTTATTCTGGGCATAACCGAACAACTCCAGGATTTAATTGAGGATTGCTTAAATAAAAAAGAAAAGCTATAATTTGTCTTATTTTCAATAGTTTATCATATAATCTGTCAGAAAGTCAATTTTTGCGTCCCGATCTGCATTGACACAACGGGATCGCCGGCCTGGCCACTATAATCGGGCGCACCAGAATACAGCCAACCACAGAATAGGACAAAGCTATTTTGAAGATTGTCATAACCAATGATGACGGTATTGATGCCCCGGGTCTGGACACGCTGTATCAATGTGCGCGGCAGCTGGGCGACCTTGTGATTGTTGCGCCGCAACAGGCACAAAGCGGCATGGCGCACCGCGTCACCATCCGTGACCCCATTCGTTTTGATCAGCTGGGTCCCAATCGGTTCAGTATCGATGGAACGCCAGCCGATTGCGCCCGGATTGCCCTGAAGCGATTTGTGCCGGATGCCAACTGGCTGATTTCCGGGATCAACCCCGGGGCCAATCTGGGTTCTGATGTTTACAATTCGGGCACGGTGGCGGCAGCCCGGGAAGCGACCATTTTAGGGTGTCGCGCGATTGCGATCTCGCAATATATTGCCAGAGATCAACAGGTAGACTGGAACGTTACCGGTTATCATGCCCGGCCGGTTTTACAAATGTTGTTGAGCCGGGACCTGGCTCCCGGGCATTTTTGGAATGTCAACCTGCCCCACCTGCTCGGCATGGATGCTGAACCGGCCTTTGAATTCTGTGGCCTGGATATCCATCCCCATCAGTATACCTATCATCAACAGGGTGACGCACTCATTTATAAAGGCACCATTCACGAACGTCCGCGGGATGTTGGCAAAGACGTCGCTGTGTGTTTTGATGAGCACAAAATTGCGATCACCTGCCTGGCAGTGGGAACAGGTGATCTTCAGGGATAACTAAAAATTCAGCTCAAAATATTTGCCGGCCGCAAAATGCGTCTGGCGCTCGCTTTTATACAGGGTTACCCCGCCGGCGCCATATACCTGCCACCGGCCGTGCGGGCCGTCGTTGAGCATACCGCATTGTTCATCAATGCCGATTAAAATCACATCGGCCAGACGTTGGATCAGTTTGGGCGCCCAGCTTTTACCGAAGGTATTGTGGTGCGGCAATACACTGGCGTCGGGTATCAATCCCAGCCCGCCGAATGTTTTTTTCGCATGGGGGTCGTAATAGGTATCACACAGGATCATGGCTCCGGCGCTGCTGCCGGCAATGAGTGCACCGGATTGATGGGCGCTCAGGATGGCCTGCCAGCTGTCGCTGCCTGCCAGCGATTGTGCCAGGTGTCGGGGAAAGCCGCCCAGCAGGTAGATCATCTTGGAGTGATGCAGGGCTTCGACCACGGCCGGGTCATCTGCGGATTTACGGTCAATCAGCGGCAGGGCGCTGACATTGACGGCACCCAGATTCTTAAACCAGCAAACCCCGTTTTGTCCGGCACGTTGATGATTGTTGTCCGGTGCCGCCGCGGCCGGCACAATGCTGATGCGCGCCTTGGTTCCGCCGGCCAGCGCGATGGCTCTGCGGTCAGGTGCTGCCATGCGGCCGCTAAATTCGGCACCGCCTGCTAATAAAATGTGGCCCATTATGATACTATTCGCAGAAAATTGGTTTCAAAATATTATTTTTTGTCCGACGGCTGTGCGAATCACGCCACCTATCGGATTGAGCCCGTTAGCCTGTTGCCGGTTTAAATGTGGTCTTATTCCTTTTTAACGGGCTCAACTGGAAACGGGCCTACCGGCTAACCGATAATGAAAAATATGACACGAAAGACCTGACGATGCAAGTTTGTCGGATGCTGGACGGGCTGCCAGGGTTTAACCGCCATGAATGTGTAGTCCTTATTTACAGATGGTCACCTGATATGGTAGGCCAAACCAGATATGCGGACCGCACGGCCCCTTTTAAAATTTGAAACGCTCAGTTTGTCCCTAAGTTGAGCGATTGTCGAGGTTGCCGCAGCTACAAGAAAGATGGCGTGCCGCTATAGTTGCCTATGCGGGACGGCATCTGACACAGTAGATGCGGTAAGATCGGCAAGCCCGGAGGGTTTCAGATTTTAAAAATTAAGTACGATAGAATTCATTCGGGAAAAAATATTTCACCCTTTTTAAAATTTGAAACGCTCAGTTTAGGTAAGTGAGTGATAGACCATGAATGCCTCTTTGATTGTGGTTGCCAAAAAGCCGGAGCCCGGGTTTACCAAAACCCGCCTCTGCCCGCCGTTTACCCCCGAAGCGGCGGCTGAATTTTATGGCTGCCTGATGCGGGACACCCTGGCGTTGGCCGGTCGACTGCCGGGGGTTGATCGGACCCTCGCATTTACGCCGGCTTCGGCAGTTGATTATTTCCAAAAATTGTTGCCGAACGGGTTTCGCCTGACCCCCCAGGAAGGCGCCGATCTGGGAGAACGACTGGCGAATGCCCTTGCGCATCATCTGAAGCGGGGTTATCGCAGGGCGGTCATCATGAATAGCGATGGGCCGACCTTGCCCCTGGCCCATCTGAAAGAAGCCTTTGTCCAACTTGATCATGCCGATGTAACCCTGGGCATGGGCCATGATGGCGGCTATTATCTGATCGGCCTGAAGCAGCTGCACCCGGAGCTGTTTGAGAATATCGATTGGAGCACGGCAAGGGTCATTCCCCAGACTTTAGAAATCTGCCGGCACTTTCAGCTAAAGGTTCATCGATTGCCGGAATGGTATGACGTCGATGTGGCTGACGATCTAAAAAAACTGCGGCGTGATCTGGTACGAGACCCGGCATCGGCTCCGCACACCGATGGTTTTTTAAAAAAATGGGACAAATTATCAGCCTAAAAATTTTGGAGTCGGATCTTTATAGCGTGCGTTAAGGCTGTGACCGGGTTTGTCCGGTTTGCCGGTTGCGCCGGTCAAGGCGTGAAAGGCTTTCAGACTTGAACAGAAATATGCGCGGTTGTAAAAAATCGGTCTAATGCGATCTTAGCGGTTATTTGTCGGCCGGCCCAAGTCATAAATCTCAAAATTGGTTGGTCCTTCCTGCAAGCCTTCCATTTGATCTTCTTTGGCGGACCGCGCATCACTTTCCTGCCACCGGATCCAATCATCGATAGTCTGCCAGGTTGAGACCACGGTTATGTTACACGGATCGTAGTGGTTTACCAGGGTTTCACCGGAGATATATCCCGGCTGTTTGAGTGCGTGACTGCGAACATCTTTCAGCAGATCTAAAGCCGCCTCGATTTTGCCTTTCTTAACATATCTTTTGATGAACACCCTAACTGCCATGTCATCCTCCACAGATGCTTAAATTTAAGCTAAATTTGCAAACAATTTCAAAATAATTCTTGTTTTCGCCTGACGCACTGAACGCCGCTATGCAATCGCTGTGAAATCGTCTGCGTGCGCCCGGGAAAGAGCAGGTGATAGTGACCGCCACTCATGGCCCCTTTTACCCCCCATGGATATGATATATATTAATTTGATTAAATCAAATAGATCTTGTAATAGAACGCTTGAAGCGTTTCAGGTATTGCAGTCCAGCTGGCCCATGAAGCCTGAGACGTTCAGCGTTAAATTTACTGATTTACTGCTGCGAAAGGATACGGCATGGTAAACAGTCTGCTCGATACGGATTTTTATAAACTGACCATGATGCAGGTGGTTTTTCATCAATATGCCAGTGCCTGGGTACGCTACGCATTTAAGTGGAGAAATTGGGAAGAAATGCACTTAACCGTCTCGCCGCAGAATTTCAAGCGCAAAGTGGATGCCGAAATCGACCGCCTGTGTGAGTTACGCTTTACCGATGACGAGGTGAATTATCTGGCTGGCATCCGGTTTTTTAAACCCGACTTTATTGAATATCTGAGACTTTTCCAACTGAATCGGAAATACATCGATACGTTTATTGAAAAAGGCCGCTTGAAAATCAATATCGAAGGACCGTGGTTAAATACCATTCTCTACGAGATACCAGTTCTGGCCATCATCAGTGAACTTTATTCCAATTTGCACGGCGTTGATGACGAAACCTGGATAAAAGAGGGCCGCAGGCGCCTGAAAGACAAAGTCAGTTTTTTGATCACAGCCACTGTAGATGAACACCGCTTTAAATTCGCTGAATTCGGTACCCGCAGACGGGCGGCACATGCCTGGCAGAAAGAAGTCATTCGTTATCTGATCGACAACTGTGAAGATCGCCTGGTGGGCACCAGCAATCCCCATTTTGCCATGAAGTGCGGGATCAGACCGATTGGGACCATGGCCCATGAGTTTTTTCAGGCCCATCAGCAACTGGGTCCCCGGCTGGTGGACAGCCAGAAAGTTGCCCTGCAATGCTGGGCGGATGAATATCGAGGGGAGCTGGGCATTGCACTTTCCGATACCTTGGGCTTTGACAAATTTTTAAAAGACTTCGACCGTTTTTTTGCCTTGCTCTTTAACGGCTGCCGGCAGGATTCCGGCGATCCGCATCGTTGGACAGAAAAGCTCATCGCCCACTATCAGAAAATGCGAATTGATCCGAGAACCAAATCGGCCATTTACAGCGATGGTTTGACGCTTGAAACGGCGGTTGATATTTTTAACCGCTTCCACAATCAGATCGAAACGTCTTTTGGCATCGGGACCAATCTGACCAATGACTGCGGCTTTTTAGCGCCCCAGGTCGTGATCAAAATGGTGGAGTGTAATCGCAAACCGGTTGCCAAAATCAGCGATAGCCGGGACAAGGGCATGTGCGAAGATGAGGAGTTCTTAGATTATTTAAATTATGTCATTCGTGAAGACATCAATTCTGATAATTGAGGTCTTGCCCTTCAGATCGATGCAGCGCTGATCACCATTCTGTTAAAGGGTCCGATGAATCCCAGCCCACTTTAATTCAAAGTGTCCATTACCCTCAACTCCAGCGTGAAGGAAAAGGCAAAATGGATAAGAAAAAAATGCGCATCATGAGCACCAGGCCGCGCAATGCCGAAACGCCGGTTGCATATCTGCGCTCCTGGATTACCGCTAATTCGGTCTTTTTTGACCGCAATCAAGGCCAGATTCCCGCCCGCAAGATCCCGCTGTCCAAATGGAAACTCAGCGTCGCGGGTGAGGTCTGTCAGCCGCTAAATCTGACATTTGATCAAATCTACCGCCTGCCGAAGGTGATTGTTTCCAATACCCTGGAGTGTTCCGGCAACAGCCGTTCGTTGCTGAATAAAAAAGCACGGGGAAACCCCTGGACCATCGGAGGTGTCGGAAATGCGGTCTGGGGCGGAATTTGGCTCAGAGATCTTTTAACCAAGGCGGGACTGAAAGAGGCTGCGCATCACGTGGCTTTTGAGGGCTTTGATAAACCCCTGGGATCGGCCCAAATTAAGTTTATCCGCAGCATTTCGTTGGAAAAAGCGCTGTCCTCCACCCTGCTCGCATACGAGATGAACGGGGAGCCCCTGCCGCTGAAACACGGCTATCCCATGCGGGCGTTGGCCCTCGGTTGGACCGGTGCGAACTGTGTTAAATGGCTGCGTAAAATTATGGTGTTGCGTCAACCGTTTGAAGGATTCTTCATGGATCAGGTCTACCGGGCCTATCAGAAAGGGCAGGAGCCCAAAACCGGTGCGGTGATGACCGGAATCCAACTAAAGTCCATCATCACGCAGCCGGTTGCGGGCGATAATCTTCCGGTCGGGCCCGTGACCGTCCTGGGGGCGGCATATGCCGGGGAAGCTGCAGTCGCACGCGTTGACTTATCGTTCGATAACGGGAAGAGCTGGCAGGCGGCTTCGTTTATCGGTCCCTATGAGCCGTACGCCTGGCGGCAGTGGCAGTTTGTCTGGCAGGTCCCGAAAAAAGGCGAGCACATTTTGCTGGCGCGTGCCTCGGATTCAGAGGGCCGTCAGCAGCCGATGAACGCAACCTGGAATGTTCTCGGCTATGGCAACAACGGAGTGCGGGAACACGGTGTCATCATTCAAATCGTCTAATCGGACGCAATCGCCGGCCGGCTTGATTAGCAGACCGGAAACAGGCGTGCCCGTCAGCCAGACCGGCTGATTCCGCTTCAACCGATCACGGCCAGATCTACTGCCACGTGGTCACTTTGCCCTTTACCCCATCGATTTCAACGTTGCCGCTGCCGGCTTCTTTGATGAGAACGTTCCGGCTCACATGCTTTATTTCGATTCCGCCGGAGCCATCCCGAATCGTTAGATTGCCGTCAATATCCTTTATAAGCATGTCGCCGGAACCATCGACCAGGCGCACATTGCCCTTGATCCGATCGATTTGAATACTGCCGGAACCATCTTTAACTTCGAGATTGCCGCTGATGTCAACGATTTGAATTTTCCCGGAGCCATCTTCAATCCTAACATTTCCCTGAACATCTCTGATCTTTATCGATCCGGAGCCATCTTTAATATCCAGGTTTGCATCCAGATCACTCACATCTATCCAACCGGATCCATCATTTATTTGCAGCCGCAAATTTTTTGGGACCGCAACGGTTAATTCGATTTTTGCATCTGCCTTCATCAGGTTTTGATTTTTAAAGACGCTTTTTAAAACGGCTTTATGTGACTGTTTATTCAGAGACAGCAGCACATGTCGGTCCAGATAGTCAGGCAGCCTGTTTGGAGGGATGCCGCTAATTATAACGGTCGCCGTTACGCTGATGCGGTCGGTTCCATCAACCCCATATACTTCCAGCAAGCCGGCTCCGCATGTAATCTGCAGGATCGTCACATCTGTAATGGATAATTCCAGATGCTGAGATTGTTCGATCGTTCCGGCCATAGCTGCCAGCGGCAACAAAACAACGATACAGACAACGTGTATTCGCATCTCGATCCTCCGAGCAAAATAATAAATTTAGCTGCTGCTGATAGGAAAACAGAAGGCTACGATAATTCTGCGGCCACGCGATCCCGAAAATTATTGTTAAAGGCAACACATCGCGCAACAGTCAGTTTCATTTACACTTACCCTGTGACAAATATCAATATTTTTTGTATGTAAAATAGGGTCGTAATTTGTTCTTATAACTGTGGGCAATCCGGATGACGGATTCGACGGCGATGATGCGCGCTAAACTTGATGCCAGAGCTGTAATTATATTAACGGTGCTGTGTTTCATCTGGGGCTTGAATGCCGTTGCCATGAAATATGCCACCGCGGGCATTGCGCCTATTTTTTGTGCGGGTCTTCGATCCGTTATCGCTACCATCTGTCTGATCATCTGGATGACCGGCCGGCGAATAACCCTTTTTGTCGGCCACCTTAAAGACGGCATGATCATCGGGCTGTTGTTCGGCGCCGAATTCGGGCTTCTGTACATGGCCATAAAATTTACAACCGCCTCATCGGCCTGGATTCTGCTGTACACGTCACCGTTTTTTCATGCCCTGGGAGCTCACTTTTTCCTGCCCGGTGACCGTTTATCGATTGTTAAAGCCGCCGGGATGATGTTGTCTTTCGCCGGCATTTTAATCCTGTTGAGTCAGCACCTGGGCTTGCCTTCGGTTCATCAATTTGCCGGGGATCTACTGGCTCTTGCCGCTGCCATGCTCTGGGCGCTGACAACGGTGGTGATCAAACGCCGCCTGGTAGCGGCTGTTTCGCCGTATCACACCCTTTTTTACCAGACTTTTTTTTCGATTCCCATTCTGTTTTTACTCAGTTTTATGTATCAGGAAACACCGGTTCACTATATTGATGGACTGATTTTGATCTCAGTCGCCTACCAGGGTGTTCTGGTTGCGTTTATCAGTTACCTGGTGTGGTTTTTTCTGGTTCACACCTATCCGATCAGCCGGCTGTCGGCATTTACCTTTCTAACGCCGGTGTTCGCGACCCTTGCCGGGGTCTGGTTGCTCGGCGAAACGCTGACGCCGCGCATAATCCTCAGCCTGACCCTGGTCAGTATTGGAATTTACATCGTCAACCGCAAATAAGCGGCGGCACTAAAATGGTTACAAATGGGGACACTGAATAAGGATATACGGATTTTGTTAGGATTGTACGAAACGGCTGAAATTATAACGTTTTCCATAATAATGTTCCGGAATAAGGAAGTGTGGCATAAGGGGTTGTAGAAAAAAACGTTTGTACCGTTTTCCATAATAATGTTCCGAAATACAGAAGTGCGGCATAAGTGGTTGTAGAAAAAAACGTTTGAATATCGCAACGTTTTTTGACAACCACTATAAATACCGGAACGTTTTTTTGACAACCCCTATAAATAAAAAAGAGATTCTCATCTATTTTCATACAATAAAAAAAACTGGGGCGATCCCAAAGGACCACCCCAGATTCCGAAGTTAGTAAAAGAAGGTGACTTAGCGTGTCTCCCGAAACACGCATATCATCAATATCGGTATTTTTAAAAAAAACTTTAGCACTTTTTTATACTGAAGCCCGGTTTTAGATCGATTTCAAGGCCTGTTTCAGATCAGCGATTAAATCAGCAGGATCTTCGATTCCCACCGAATACCTCACCAGATTTTCAGGAATGCCCATTGCCGCTCTTTCGCGGGAACTTAATTCCACATGACTGGTGGTTGCCGGTGGTCCGACGATGGTCTCTACCGCCCCCAGGTTAGCAGCCCGATGGGCGTATCGCAGGCGCGGTAAAAATTGCTTGACGGCTTCATATCCGCCCTTTACCGAAAAGGCGAACATACCGCCGAAGCCCTTCATCTGCTGCCGGGCGATGGCATGTTGCGGGTGAGAATCCAGACCGGGGTAAAAAACCTGTTCCACGGCCGAATGGGATTGCAGATAGCGGGCAATTTGGATTGCGCTTTGATTCTGGCGCTCGATGCGAAGCGGCAGGGTTTTCATGCCGCGCAGCAGCAGATAGGCGGCCATCGGATCCAGGGCGGCGCCGTTGATTTCCCGGAAATGGAAGATGCGCCGGATATGATCCCGCGGCCCGCAGACCGCTCCGCCCAGGGCATCGGCATGGCCCCCCAGATATTTGGTGGCACTGTGAAGGACCAGATCGGCGCCCAGCTCCAGGGGCTTCTGATTTACCGGCGTGGCAAAGGTATTGTCGACCACGACCAGCGCGCCGGCCCGGTGGGCCGCAGCAGCCAGGCGGGCAATATCGACAATTTTCATGGTCGGATTTGTGGGGCTCTCCAGGTAAAGAACCCGGCAGCCTTGCGAAACAGCAGCTTCAATTGCCCCTTGATCAGTCGTGTCGCACAGGGTCACTGTGATGTTGAATCGGGGTAAAAATTCCTGAAAAATTTTATTGGTTCCCCCGTAACCGTCTTTGATCGAAACGATGCGATCGCCGGGAGCCAGCAGGGTAAACAGGGTGTTGGAAATTGCGGCCATGCCGCTGGCAAAGGCTGTGGCAGCCTGGGCCCGCTCCAGTCGGCATATTTTTTCTTCAAAAACCCGCACTGTCGGATTGCTGTTGCGGCTGTAAATGTGGCCGCTGATCTCTCCGCGGCCGATCTGTGCCCAGTGTTCCAGATCGTCATAGCCAAACGAGACGCTATGGACCACCGGCACCTGGGTTGCATTTTCCCAAAGCGGGCCCTCCTCGCCGGCCCAGACGGCCAGGGTGGCATCTTTTGGATTGCCATGATCATTCATTTCGCTTTTCCTCCTCAGAGGGTATGAGGGTTGACGGTTTACTGACCCATATCAAATAAAACTTTGAGCACCCCGGGTGCGGCCGCGTGTTCAAAAGCCGCCAAGGCGTCATTTAGAATATAGCGTTTAACGATCAGCGGGTAGGGGTCCACCCGCCGTTTTTCGAGTTGATCGAGCGCCGCGGCCATCGGTCCGCAGCGCGACCCCACCAGAGTGATTTCATCGACCACCAGAGATGAAAAATGTACCGGCCATTTTTCCCCGTCCGAATGCCGGTAAGTGCTTTTGAGGACAATGGTCCCCCCGGGCCGGACCGCCTGGCGGGCCATTGCAAAACCGGCGGCTGAGCCGGCTGCTTCGATGACGATATCATATGCGCGTTCGCTAATATTGTCTTCTTGAATCCAGACAATGTCGCGCTCGGTCAAAAGCGCCTGCTGGCTGGGGTAGCGGGCCGCCACCGTCAATTGACCGGTTTTTGTTGCCAGGGTCTGAGCGATCAACTGCCCGAGTCGGCCGGCGCCGGTGACCAGCACGCGGTCCGCCCGCCCGATCTGAATCTGCTGCTGGATTTGCAGCGCGGCTGCCAGCGGTTCTGTAAAAACGGCCGCATCATCAGCTACTGACGCCGGAACCGGCATCAGATTTTTGAGAGGCAGGCACAGGTAATCGGCGAAGGCCCCGTTGCGGTTTTTGATACCCAGGACGCTGCGAGCTTGACAATGAGCGTGACGGGCTGCCAGACAATCAGCACACTTCCCGCAGGCGATGTTGATATCCCCCACAACCCGCTGCCCGATGCGCTGCGGCGCTGCGGGGGCCTGAACAATTTCGCCGACAAACTCATGCCCCGGTATGCCGCTAAACGGATAATAACCGTTTATCAGCTCCAGGTCGGTGCCGCAGATGCCTGCCAATCGAACTCTGACCAGGGCCTCGTCTTTCAACAGTTCCGGCTTCGGCAGATCTTCGCGAAAACTCAGAACCTGATTTTCCAACCAAACTGCACGCATGTTCGGGGTCCTTAATTTAGCGGTGTTTCAGGTTTCTGGTTTCGGGTCGGGAATTATAAATGCCTTAGTATTCATAGATGAATCCGCATATTTTGACAATCAATTCCGATTTTTATATGTTTTTCTGATATTTTCCGCTTTCAGGGGGTCTGATTTTCTTGATTATAGCTGATCTGGCCGATAAAATGGACGACAAATATGCTGATTTTTGATTTTGACGGGGTCCTGATCGATTCACTCGATGAAGTTATCTTAACCGTATACAACACGGCCACCGGCCAGCAGGTGACTTGCCTGACTGATCTGGCACAACCGCTGGTCGAATTGTTTCGGCGCAACCGGTTTCATGTTCAGCCCATCGGTGATGGTATCCTGCTGATGAACTGGTGCTTGCGCAAATACCCCGATGAATCTGAAAGAATTCTACAGCCCCAGGAATACCGGGCGATCATCGACACAGCTGCTGAACTCGTCGCCCGGCGCAGCCTGCAGGTATACGAAACGCGTCAGCGGTTTGTCGAACGGGATGCCACCGGCTGGACCGCCCTGCATCGGCCCTTTCAGCCCCTCTGGAATGAACTAGTTCGGCGCCAAAACCAACGCCGATTTGCTATTTTGACCAACAAAAACCGCACTGCCACCGAGCGGCTTTGCCGCCATTTTGGACTTAACATATCTTCTAAAGACATTTACAGCGGTGATAATGGGGTCTCCAAAATCGAGAATATGCAGCACATTCAGCAACGCTTCGGGGCAAATACATATTATTTTTTAGACGATTCCCTTAAAAACCTCCAGGAGCTTGACCGGGCCTTTAGCCGGCGCAAAAAGGTACTCGTACCGCTGCTTGCCGCCTGGGGGTACACAGGCCCTGAAGATCAGAAATTAGCGCGAAATTCCGGTTATGACGTCCTGCGGCAGGCAGATGCGATCGCATTGCTGGCAACAATGATGCCGCTTTAAAAAAGAAGCGATGACGGCTGTTGAAGACGACAAAACAAATTAAAATTCAGCAGCGGTTTTAAACACCAATTTAAACTGTTCAAAGGGACACTGAAATTCAAGGCCCGTGGCGATGAGCTGCAGGCCGGTTGAATTTTTGTTGTCCTGCCCGTAACGGGGATCTCCCATCACCGGGTGGCCGATCATGTCAAAATGGCGGCGAATCTGGTGTTTCCTTCCGGTGGCGATTACAATGCGCACGGTGCTGGTATCGGTTGCCGGTTCGTAGACGTCAACCCTAAATTCAGTCACGGCAGGTCTGCCGTCCAATTCAATTTCGATGCTGCCCGCGGGACTGGATTCGGCCGGATTTCCCCGTACCCGAGCGGTGTAGCGTTTGATAATCTCCTGCTTCTGAAACAGTTCGGAAATTTTAGCGGCGGCAATTCTGTCGTGGGCCATCAGCACCAGACCGGATACCTCACGGTCAAGGCGGTGAACGAGATAGACCCGGCGCTTGGATTGATAGATCTGCCCGACCTGTCTGAGAAGGGCGCAATGATCTCCGTATTTTGTGCCTTGGGACAACAAACCGGCCGGTTTCAGCCAGACACTAAAGCGTTTTTGATCGCTGATCAGTTGTGGCCCTTGCGGGCTAAGGGAAAGCAGGGCACCATCATAGTAAATCCAAACCCGATCGCCCGGCTTGAGAGCTGTGCTGGCGCGCCGAACACGGTACTGGCCGCGGTTCGATTTTTTCAACCAGACGGCGCCCTTGGCCATGGCATCTTTGATGCGCCTTTTGGAAAGGGGGGTGAAGGTTGCCAGAAATTCACAGGCGGTTGCCGGGTCGCCGGCCGCGACGGTTTGGCTTAAAGCAAATCTTTGCACCAATCTGATCCTATTTTACCTTCAAGTGCCTAAATCGACAATAGATCTTTCTATCTGATTCATGGTTCAGAACAATTGCCTTTTATTCGCACGCAAAGCCGCAAAGAAAGATCACCGGTTAAATCTTAGGCCGCTCACCGAACCGGGGCTCTGTCTCCCGGGTGCGTTTGAGCTCGTAAAAACCGGGCGTTCTGCCGGCGACGATAATTGCCTCCCACAGGGCAACGGCTGCTTTGTCCGTCGGCGCCGGGCTGCAGACCGGACCGAAAAAACCCGGCCCTTCGCCGCCGTCAAGGACAATCAGCGGTACGCCCACATCTTTACCGACTTTGGCAAGCGCCTGATCCATATCAGCGCGAATCGTTTTATCCCAATCAGGGTCAGCAGCCGCTTTTGCCAGCCGGGTCGGATAGCCGCCGGCCGTCAGGATCTCTACAAAATCTTCGGGGGCATCAATATCCGCATCGTCATGGTGGTAGCGGGTACCCATCAGCGTATAGATCCTTGCCAGACCGTCATTGCCATGCGCTTTGCGCACCGCAGCAGCAACCCGCAGGGCCTTCAGGCCCATTTTGTGAAGCGTTTTATACGGTTCGGGTATATCGCGCTCGGCGTTGATTATCTTGAGACTAAACAGCTTCCAGTTGACTCGAATCTGTTTTTGACGACCCACATCAATCATCCAGCGCGAGGTAATCCAGCACCACGGGCAGATCGGGTCCCAGTAAAAGTCGACGATATTTTTTTTGGCAACCATCTTTTCCTCCGGCACAATTCCTATTCATTTTCCTTTTTAGGGGCGCCGGCATCCTAATTCCGGGGTTGAAACTGCGCCCTTTCATACATACTGTTCTTTGCATTGTTCATCGTCAATACTGAAAGTTGATCTTAATAAAATCACAACCCAGGAGGACAAACCGCATATGAAAGCGCAAAGCGTTCTGATACAAACAACTATATTTGTTTTCATCACAATGCTGCCGTCGTTTGCCGTTGATGCTATGGCAATTGAAAAAGCAAAATACCAGGTTCTGGAAAATACCGAAAACTTTGAGCTCAGACAGTATGCACCCCGAACCGTTGCCGAGACATTTGTGGCAGGAGATTTTGAAGCGGTCGGCAATGTGGGCTTTCGCCGCCTTTATGATTACATCAACGGCAAGAACGTCAAAAAACAAAGCCTTGCCATGACAGCCCCGGTGACCCAGGAAGCGGAGTATGAAAAAATTGCCATGACCGCTCCGGTAACTCAGGAAAAGTCGCAAGACCAATGGCGGATTACCTTTTTAATGCCAACCCAATACACTATGGAAACGCTTCCCGAGCCGCTAGACCAGCGCGTTAACTTAATAGAAGAGCCCGGCTATCTGATGGCCGCCATCCGGTATTCGGGCACCTGGAGTCAGAAACGCTTTGAACAAAACAAGGCTCTGCTGGAGGCATCAATTGCAAAGCGCGGGCTTAAGCCGGTCGGCAAACCGGTTTGGGCCCGCTATGATCCGCCCTTTATGCCATGGTTTTTGCGCCGCAACGAAGTTTTAATCCGCGTGCAGTATTAGAGGACGTACCCGGTTAACGGCAAGGCATCTGACAGAATTACACTAAAGGGCATTAGCAGTAGATCCATGCATCAGGACCCTTTTATCCCGGCAATCAACTTTTCTTTAATATTCTGAAACCAGCCTTTTTCCGATTCACGGATAATACAGGCATCCTTGAGTAATTTTATAAACTCCGGTTGGGTTTCTTTATAGGAAAGGATGCGTTCCATCGAAAGGATATTGTCGAGGTTTGGCGGCGCCAATCCGAATTCGTCGTTTCTGTTGATGGATTCCATCGTAATCGAGAGGGCATAAATCACCATCTTCTCCGCCATCTCCTTGGGCGTCAGATCAGATTTGTCTGCATACTGATAACGCAAAATTTCATATACACAGGCGGCCAGAACCGGATCACCGATCTCCCGCGCATCGGTGCACGCGTGCAGGTTGAAATTGCTGTCCAAAAAATCATCGGCCATTTTCTGCAACTGCTGAAGCCATTTGCTGTTCAGATTCTGCGGCAGAACCGCAACCGGCCCAAACGTCAAAATCTCGTTATAGAATTCTGATAGCATCTTAACGCTCCTTTCCGGTTTTTTGCGTTCAGTGCTTTTCTTCTCTTCTATCCTTTATGTATCAAGCCGCATTTATTTTCAAGTCTCTTCTTGACATCTTTTGGGGTCGTCAGCTTAGTAGAACAGCATCCTTTTCATCAACTAAAAAGGAGATGTCATGAGTGATCTGAAAGCCAAAATCCTTGAAAAGATGAAAGCACACACCCTGGCTTCGTTTGCCACAGTCACCGATGAGCGCAAACCGTGGACGCGCTATGTGGTTATTACGGCAGATGACCAGATGAACATCTGGTTTGCGACCTTCAAAGGCTCCCGTAAAGTGAACCAGATTGCCGATAATCCGGAGGTCCACCTGACCCTGGGTGTCGGTGATATGCAAAACGCGGTGTCCTGGGTGCAGGTCCAGGGGCGGGCTGAGATCCTCGAAGACATTGAGACCAAAAAGACAATCTGGTACGATATGCTGGAGCCGATTTTTAAAGGGCCGGACGATCCGAATTATGTGGTCTGCAAAATCGCGCCTTACCGGATTGAATATTACACAATGAATAAGCAAAATCCAGACATTTGGGAAGCCTGACCGGTATTCTGAAAAATCGGATCCTTTTTCGTATTTTCTATGTTTTGCCATCTGCAAAGCCTTTTTCTTTGTTGCCGTGATTCTCTGACTGAGAATCTGACGCTGATCATATTCCCACGTTTTTCTTCCACACGACACCGCCCCCGGGGTCACTGAAAAAAATCGAAAAGTTCTCTTCGTTTGATATCGCCGCCTGTATTTGATAATAGAATTTGGGGTTATCAAAAGAGCTTTTTCTTATCTGCGATTGTCGATTGAAGGGGGGCGTAATGAAAGACGAAAAGCACATTCTGACGATGCTGGTTGAAAATGAACCCGGCGTCACAGCACGGGTGGCAGGACTTTTTGCCAGCCGGGGTTACAATATCGAAACCATCTGCGGCGCGCCGACGGCCAACCCGAAAATGTCCCGCATCACCATAGCGACCCAGACAAACCCGGAGATGCTCGAACAAATCATGAAGCAGGTCCGCAGGCTCGTCAACGTGATTAAACTCAGGGATATGACGGGCGAGGATGCTGTCAAGCGTGAAATGGCCTTGATCTGTGTGAAGGCCAGGACAAAAGACCGCAGCGAAATATTAAGAATCATTGAAACCTTCAGAGGCCGGATTGTTGATACCGGTGCAACCCACTTCATTATCGAAGTAACCGGCAGGCGGCAAAAGATAGATGCACTCATCCAGCTGCTGGAACCGATGGGGGTCAAAAAATTGGCGCGCTCCGGGGTCCTGGCACTTTACCGCGAACCCCAATAAGCCCGCTGCCCTGTGGGTTCATTTCTTTGATCAAATTTCAACGCCTTGGAGAAACCACCCATGGTGAAGGGACTTCAGGCAAAAAAAAATGAAAATCAAACTGATGCATTGAGCGACGATGCTTGATTTAGCGCGGCTTGGCCTTATTATGATACATGCTACTGTTTCCCCCTTGCCGGCTAAAACAAAGATATATTGCGACCAAATGTGGTGGCGAAAATGATTAAAAACAGCTTTCTCATTTGTGCTTTATTGACGATTCTGACCGGTTTTACGCAGATTGCGAACGCGTTTGACTATTGGTCGTTGGCCGATCAGTCATCTTACAGATGCCCCGGAGGGATAGTGGCCCTTGGAGACTCTGATCGATCTGTCCGGGATACATGTGGCGACCCGCTGGAGGTCACCAGCAGAGAGGACAAGGGGATCATCTGGGTCTATCATTTCGGTCAGGAGCGGTTCATGTATTACCTTGATTTTGTTTTTGGTAAGGTGGTGCGAATTCAAAGCGCCCCCTGCGATCGAAACAATTACGAGTGTTTTGACTTAAACTGACCCACTATCCTACCGGCAGCAATGCTTTCATCCCTCCCTCCATATCGTCTTTAGCATCCCTTTTCTCACCCTCGATTTACCGGATAACTACCATATATAGACAAAAAAAATTCGGTTTTATACCATATAATGTGTTTTGGTGTTGACAGACGGTAGCCAGCAGTGTAAGGGAATCCGGTAGTTCGCACCTTGACGTCAGATGGAGTCATCTATCGAAATTTAGCCAGGGGGGTTAGACACGTATTCAGGTGAAGACCAAACAAGTGTATCGAGACTTCGCATTCTTTTAATTCCAAGAGAGGAGGGAGATGATGATTATTAGTTTTGTTAACCAGAAGGGGGGGGTCGGCAAAACCACCTCTGCAATCAACTTTGCTGCCAGTTTGAAAAGAAAAAATTACAAGCTGCTGTTTATTGACGCGGACCCGCAGGGCAGTGCCACCCAATGGCACGCGGTTGAAAACAACACAGCATTTGAAGTCCTGCATCATCCGGAGCCGATTACGAGAAGCGAAATCGAAACGCTATCACAAGAATACGATTACCTGGTGATTGATGCGCCTCCGGCTATTGGCGACATCACCAAATCCATATTGGCGGTAGCAGAACTTTCCATTGTGCCATTAAGCCCCAGTTCGCTCGACATCTGGTCCTGCAAGGGGACGCTGGAAATGATCGATACTGCCCGGGAAGAAAATCCAGATTTGGACGTCAAGCTTCTGATCAATCGAAAAATACCGGGAACCCGGGTGGGGCGCGAAGCGCGGCAGTCACTGGGAATTTTTGATATGGACATCCTGGATACTGAACTGTGCCAGCGAGTTGCCTATATCGACGCCATGACCTCCGGTGTATCGGTTATGCAATATGCCCCCGGCAGTAAAGCGGCGAATGAAATTGAAAACCTCTGTGATGAAGTTACGCTTCTGGAAGCAAACCAACAGCCTCAAGTAGAACCGGAGCCACTTGCGGCACCGCATAATGCTTATGGTGACAAGTCTGTTTGGAGTGATGGCTATAACTGATAAAGTTACAGTTCTGTGAACAAACAGGCAAATCATTTATTTTGCTCCGGTCTGTCAACTAAAAATTGTGTGTTTGGCGTTTGTTTTCTTTAATTCACCGTCGAGCGCGTTACCAGAAAAATAGATTATCTTACTAACCGGCAAACCGGACGGGGCGACAGTCCCGTTTCACGAAGACCTTCGGCGAGCAGCGGGCTGAAGGGTGCGTGCTCGCCTCTGGAGGGCCTGTCCGCAGGTTTGTTCGCCGGAGGTGAACTGAGATCGCTTTTCAACGATAAGGAGTGCCAGCATGGCCAAAATAAAAAAAAGAAGGCTCAGGTGGACAGCATCTGATTCCGCTCAGGTTGTTGGATACAAACTTTACTGGTCTGAAAACGGTGAAGTCAATTACGATTCCAAGAGTGTGACCCTGGGAAATATTACCGAAATTGTCTTGCCCGATGATGTGGATTCTTTCATACCCGTTGGCGGACCGATTGTTTTTGCTATCACAGCCTTGGATGAAATAGGGAACGAGTCGGACATGACAACGCTGGGGGTGCCCTATCAGTTTAATGTGCCCAAAGCCCCGGAGGATCTGTATTTGCAAAAGTTAGATGATTTCGGCATCACCTCATGCCGGGATGATAACGTGGATTATTATCTGACGAGCCTTCAGGATGATGAATCGGATGAAGTTGAACCGATCAGGCTGGTCGAAGCGGTGGAATCCATCCGTCGCGGCAACTATGGGCGATCTGAGGTCGATTTTGAATCAGCTTATAAGAAGCAGCGGGCAGGCGGAAAGGTTTAAAATTTACTTTTCTTTCAGCGGTGCCTTGGGGATCTGATACGTGCCGTCTAAGCGCCGCAGCATCTCATCATAGCGGCGATCAAGCGCTGAGAGGGCATTTTTATATTTCTGTGCGCCAATCTCCCCGGCCTTGAGGCGGGCATCAAGTATACTGCGCTCATCATCGTACCACCTGTCCGGATCAAAATTATACGTCATCTGCTAATCTTTGGATACTGTCACATCTCGTGTTTATATCCAGATTGACCATCCCGGACCGGTCTTCTGATGTGGCCCGGATTTCTGTGATCATACCGCAGATTCCGGACATGACGTTTACGATACCTCTCATAATAACGCCTTACTTTTCGACAAGTAATTTTAATCTGAATTCGTCTCAGGCAGACGCGTAATTGGTGAGCATCATTATCGTATTAATCTTATTTTTGGGCACTTCAATAGTTTGGCCATCAATCAATTTTATCCGGATAACGGTCTCCTGAAGGGACCCTTTAAATCGGTTTAAATCCAGGGTAATGATCTGGTCAGTTCGAAATTGAATCCCGCGCATGTGAATGTTGGCGACGTCCTTTTTTTTGACGACAATCTCACCATACGATGTTTTGATCGGAAAGGCTTTGTTTAAGATGCTGCCGTTTAACAGCTCGCCTTCTTTTAAAACGATCACGTCAAGTATCGCGCGTTTTGCCATTTAATCCCTCCTTTTCATATACGGTGTCAGATGTCGTCCCGCATTCGCGCAACATAGGTTTTAATTTTTAAATTAGAAATGATAGGCCGCGCGCAGTGTAAACGTCATGTGGTTGAAATCCGAAACATCGCCGGTGCCCCACACGTACGTGCCGTCGAGGCCGACACTCACCTGGTGGGCAACAAAGGCATCGACACCGAGCCCGATATTATAAGCCCAATCACTTTCGTCGGAATTAACCGTTTTGGCATCGATCTCAACATCCATCCACCCCCCGCCGACTCTGACGTATGGAAATATTCTGTCTTGCCACAGGGAGGGGGAGAACACCCGCACATCCAACATTGCCGTCCAGATGCTGATATCGAAATTCATGTTACTCGCCGCCTGACCGTTAAAATCGGCATACCAGTCGTAGTTGCCTTCGATGGCCAGATGCTTGTGAAACCAATAGCCGGCGAAAACATTAAAGCCCCATGAATTATCAATGCTGGAGTTACCGGGGAAGTCCTTCAAGTCGCCATCATCAAATTGCTCGGTCACATAGCTTAAACCGGCACCGGCAAAAAATCGGCCATACTTTTCTTCTGCTTCAGAAGTAAATGTGAAAGAGAAAACACTAACTACCGCAGTGAAAATGATGAGGGTCTTGCGCATCGCAACCTCCTGTTGGGCACTTAAAAATAAAACCTAACAGAGAATTGTGCGATCCGTCAAGAACATAGAAAGGCAATCGTTAGTGGACACAATCACTGTCCGCTTGTGCACCAACCGACAGCGCGAGCATTGTTTCTGCAACGGAGTCAATATCGAACTCATTACCTGAGTCCATCATTCTCCGATCTCGATATCTTCAATATCGGGCAGTTCAATTTCTCTGGCTGCCGCCATTAAACAGGCGATGGCAGCACCTATACAAGATATCGCGGCAATAATGACAACGATGAGTAATATCTTAATAATGGTCAATCCCCCCTTCAGGCAAACTTGGTAAAAATGCAAGGCGATTGGCCAATGCATTTATACCGCTTTCCATTTCGGAATCAGAGCTGATGTTGGGCAGACATTAAAGCTTCTGCTTCTGCACGTGCTTTCAGCAACCGATCCGCTGAGTTCACCCGCTTTAAGCCCTTCATCTGCAATATGGATAAGCCAACCTTATAATGACCTTTAAATGGTTCCTGATTCTGTCTGGTAATATTCTTAATTTGTGCACGGACATATTTGACCAGTCTAATTTTTTCAGCGGTCCAATATTTCATATCCAGCACAGAGCCGACGTCCAGAATGTTTAAGACAGCAGAATTTTCACTGACAAAAAAACACCCGTGATGTTCATCGATCTCCTGCAATTTAAACTGGTATCCAAGGTCGTTTCGGCTTATTTTAATTTCGGCTCTCAGATGGCTGTCGGCTTTTCGCAGGTGCCGATATTTGTTCTCGAACCGATTTTTTGCGATAACGTATTGAGCCATGTTGCCCCTTTCTGCTTTTACGCTATGCTAAAAAGTTTTTGTTAGGGCATGATTAGTTTCCATTCTACCCCCATGATTCTAAGACTCACGCCCGAGTTATGTTTTTTCGCTCTGTTGCCTTTTGATTCAAATTCCGCCTGCGGTCGAAACCGCTTCGCCGATCAACCCCTTTTCTGCGGTCACGGCCTGTTCTTCTTTCAGCTGGCGGGTCCTGTGAGAGCGTTTTTTGCCGTTTGGGTTTCGATTCATTTTCCTTCTTGGCGGGTTCACTCATGTCAGACAGCTCCTATGGTAATGGTTTAAAAGACAGCTCCATATCGCTACAGATTGATGGCGGGTTTTCAAAAACCCGGCACTGAAATCCTACATTTAGATTGCTGGCGGGCAGGCGTCAGGGCGGATATTTGGCTTGTTTAATACAATCCCTCAGGGGGCGAAAACGAATCCGGCTGGGAATCGTTAGTGCGCTTTGGGCCCTGCATTATAATGGCGCTGCAATATCCATGCAAAAGTTGAAGACAAATCTGAAATCAAAAAAATATAAACAATTACTAGTACTTATTTTAAATTTAACCGCGTGCCAGGCGATGTGTGTGAAAAAAAGTGGCCAAAGTATAGGTAAGCATTTACCCATTGCAGCACCACCGTAATGAAAGTCGGTTATTTTCTACAGGCCCGATGGCCGCCGAAAAAGGCTGCGTTAAATAAAGTACTTGATTTTGATGGGAAAAAAAATTTATAATTTATATATTGATCAGAGTCTGTCTTGATTGAAGGCTGGTTTCATTCTGCAGGAAAGATCCATTCGTCCGGGTGGCATCCTGAAGTATGGGACTATGGTAATTACAGAAACAAAGGGGGTGTCACAGTGGCAAATAGGGGGTGTCACAGTGGCAAATGGTGTTGTAAAATGGTTCAATGACCGTAAGGGTTATGGCTTCATCGAGCAAGAAGATGGCTCGGATGTTTTCGTCCACCACACCGGAATCGATGCGTCCGGATTCAGATCTCTCAACGAAGGTGATCAGGTTACCTTTGAAATTGAAGAGGGACCCAAGGGTGCACATGCTGTAAATGTAAAAGTAGTTTAGCCGGCAGTTTAAACCTGGAGAGGGCAACCCTTCAATCGTGAAGGGTTGCCCTTTTTTTCTGATTTGACACATCCTTATCTTTATTCTATATTCCTGCCCGAAAATTGTATTCTTCTGCACTGACGCAGTATAACCGGTAAAGGAGCAATCCCATGTTACAGGACACCGGTGCCGACCGCATTTACCTGGAGGATGTCGGTGAAATCGTAATGTCGCGTGCTGGCAAGGACATCTGGCTTGTTAAGTCAATCACCCGGCATGAGGCCTTTCGGGACCGATGTTTGCCGGAGCGGATTTACGTGGTTGATTTTCCGGGCCGGGGTCTGGGTGAGGAATTTCTGCTCAATCGGCAGGCCTGCGGGCCGGAAAAATTCCTGATGATAAAAGAGGTGGGTCACGACATGATTCGCCTTTTTGAAAGGATGTTCGACGGCAAGGTGGCGCAATATGTCATTCTGTGGGGCGGGCGCCCGCTTGACCTGCTGGATGCCAATCCGCCGTTGCAGCGCTCCGGGCTTCTGGACACCACCTATATTAAGCTCACCCGGGTTGAAGACAGCGACGGTTTTCGCGGCTGGAACATCGTGGAGAGCTCCTTTGTAGGCGAATGGTGGCCGGACGAGACCTGGATTATCATGGAGGAATGCATTGCATCGGGTCAGACACTAACCTATTTTGTTGATGAGGCCCTTAAAAACCATCGCCCCCAAAAGATATTTCTTTTTCCGGTCTGTGCCAGCCTTGAGGGTCTTGAGGGAATTTGCAAGATTTGCAGCGATCACGGCGTTGAATTAATTCCGGTTTTCAACGGCGCCCTTATCGAGGTGGCAGCAGAGGGGGTAACAATGCCCTTTACCGATCTGGGACTTCAACCCCGCACCATCACCACCCGGCATTTCTACCATGATGTGCACGACCGGTATCAGGGGACGCCGCTTTGTTGGGTGGGTGATATCGGTGACTCGATTTACAAACCCGAAGAACACTTGATTGAGACCCTCAGTGATATGCTGGCGGTGGGAATGGATTTTGAACGCGAAGACTTCTCACTCTGGAGTCCGATCGTGCGTTCAGCGCCTTTCCTCACCCGGCTCCAAAACAAACACCCGCAGGTCTTCAAACAGGTTCACCCTTACCTTAATCCTTAATCGTCGGCAACCGCTTGATCAGGAGTTATAGTGGTTGTCAAAAAAACGTTTCGATATTCAAACGTTTTTTTCTACAATTACTTATGCCAAAATTCCGTGAATCGGAACACTATTATGGAAAGCGGTATAATTGCTACCCGCCTTTTTCCTCTCTGCGATAAGGTTTTAACAAACCCGCCGGGACCGCTGCCCGTCTGGAAACGCCGATGAGCGCGATGATGGTTAACAGATAGGGAATCATTAAAAATAGGTGGAATGAAAGAACGAGCCCCACGCTTTGGAGCCTGAGCTGCAGACCGTCTAAAAAACCAAAAATGAGGGCGCCGATGGTGGCTTTGAACGGATTCCAGTTTCCAAAAATGACCATGGCAATAGCCACCCAGCCGCGACCGCCGATGACATCGATCAAAAACATGTTCTGATGGGCGAGCGTCAGAAATGCCCCGCCGATGCCCATGAGGGCCCCGCCGGCGACCAGGCACAGGGTGCGGGTTAACGTTACGTTCACCCCCACGGTGTCGGCGACCACCGGGTTTTCGCCAACCGTTCTGATTTTCAATCCGATGGTTGTCTTATAGAGCAGAATCGACAGGGCCGGCACCAGCAGCCAGGCGATATAGGTCAATGTATACTGGGTGAAAAGGCCCGGACCGATCACCGGGATTTTTGAAAGTACCGGCAGCGCCACCTGTTTAAACGGCTGGATAATCGGGGGCACGGTCGGAGAACCAAAATGCAGTCGGTAGATGAACATGGCCAGGCCGGTTGCAAACAGCGTAATGCCTAATCCGGAAACATGCTGGCTTAATCCCAGGTTCACCGAAAGCAATGCCATCAGCAGACCCAAAAGCATGCCCATACAGGCAGCGGCAAACACGCCGAACCATATGGAGCCCGTAGAATAGGTAAACAGAAATCCGGTCATGGCGCCCATCAGCATGATGCCCTCGATTCCCAGATTCAGGACACCGGCCCTTTCCGATAAGATCTCACCCAGGGCCGCAAATATGATCGGGGTGGCCATCCGCATGGTTGCCCCGATGAGGCCGGAGATAAAAGCGAGATCTAAAAATTCAGCCATCATTTGCGCAGCACCTTAATTTTGAATTCTGTAAACAGCAGAAAAATGAGCATCACCATCAGCGCCATTCCCTGGATGACCTCGGCGATATAGGTGGGAACGCCGGTCATGCGGCTCATGGTCTGGGCGCCCACAATAATTACGCTGAAAAAAAGTGATGAAAACAGCACTCCTACCGGATGAAGGTTGCCAAGCATGGCGATCACGATGCCGGAATACCCGTAGCCGGGAGAGATATCCATAATGAGCCGGTATTGAAGGGCGCACAGCTCGCCCACCCCCGCCAGACCCGCCAGACCGCCGGATATCAGGGCGGTCCACAGAATCACAGACGTGGTATTAATGCCGCCGAAATGCGCGGCGCGGATGTTGAAACCGACAGCTTTGGCCTGGTATCCGAAGGTGGTTTTTTTGTTTATGAACCAGATGATCAGCATCGCTACAAAGGAAATAATGATGCCCATATGAAAGCGCGAACGCGGCATCAAAATAGGATAGCAGGCGGCCTTGACAATCGCCGATGATCGCGGCCAGCTGGAGCCGGGTTGTTGAAGGGGGCCGAAAAGCAGCGCGCCCATTATGTGGATCATGACATAGTTTAACAACAGGGTTGAAACCACATCATCTACTTTGAGTTTGGTTTTCAGCAAAGCCGGGATCGAGGCCCAGAGGCCGCCGGCCAGAAATCCCGCGATGATAACAATCGGTAAAACCAGTATTGACGGGATGCCGCCCAGATTTACCCCTAAAACGGTGGCCGTCAGGGCGCCGGCAAGCAGCTGGCCCTCGGCGCCGATATTCCAGAATTTGGCCCGGAAGGCAAAAGCAACCGCCAGACCTGTTAACAATAGAGGGCTGGCTTTGACAAAGGTTTCTAATAGATTGTAGCGGGTTCCCAGCGCGCCGTGAAAAAGGTAAAAATAAGATTTCCATAGATGCCCTCCGGCCAAAAGAATGGGAATGGCTGACAGAATCAGCGTGGCCAAAATGGCCGCGATCGGGATAACGATTTTAGCCCAGCCCGGCAATGGCTTCCGTTTTATGATTCTGAATCGGATCACGCTTTTACTCCGCTCATCCACAGACCGATCTGTTCGCGAGAAGCCGTCGCACCGGGGGCCTCTCCCAGTATTTTGCCTTCATACAAGACCACGATGCGGTCACTGAGCGCAAATATTTCATCCAGATCATCTGAAATCAGAAGGATGCCCGCGCCCCTTTCCCTCTCTTTCACAATGCGCTGGTGGATATACTCCATGGCACCCACATCGAGGCCCCGGGTGGGTTGTGAAGCGATGATCAGCGACGGTTCTCCAGCCAGTTCCCGGGCGAGCATAACTTTTTGCAAGTTGCCGCCGGACAGGCTCTTGGTGGCGGCATCGCGGCCGGCGGTTTTGATCTTGTATGCTTTGATCAGGTCTTCGCTGAATTGGTGAATTCTTTGCGATTTCATCAGCCCGCAAAACTGAAACTCGGCTGAAGAATGATTTTCCAAAATGAGGTTCTCTTCCACCGAGAGATCCATCAGCAGTCCGGTATCGATGCGGTCCTCCGGTATTCTGCCCATATGGGATTTAATCGATGCCGTCGGGCTTCCGAAATTAAGGAGCCGGTCGTTAATTTGAATGGCACCGCCTGTCGGGGAGCGCATCCCGAAAAGCACCTCTGAAAGTTCTGTCTGACCGTTTCCGGAAATTCCGGCCATCCCCAGAATCTCATTCTGCCGGACGATTAAATTAAGGTCCATTAAGGCCGCTAGCTTCTTGTCATTTAAGACATTGAGGTTTTTGATGTTAAGGACGGGTTCACCGGGTGCGAGTTCTTTTTTTTCGATACTTTCCAGAAGCTCCCGGCCCACCATCAGATTGGCCAGTTCGCGCGCACTGGTTTCGCTGGTTTTGCGTTCGGCCACCACCTGGCCGCCGCGCAAAACGACAATACGGTCTGAAATGTCCATCACTTCATTGAGCTTATGAGAAATGAAAACAACCGATCGGCCTTCTTTGACCAGCGACTGCAGGGTATTGAACAAATCCGCGGTTTCAGCCGGAGCAAGCACGGCCGTCGGCTCGTCCATGATGAGGATGTCTACATCCCTGTAAAGCGCTTTCAGAATTTCAACTTTTTGCTGCTCGCCCACCGACAGGGTCCACACGCGGGCGTCCGGGTCGATTTGCAGGCCGAAACGTTCCTGCAGTTCAAGAAGCGCCTGCCGGGCGGATTTTAGATCCAGAAAAATACCCCTGCGCGAAGCCGTACCCACAATAATGTTTTCGAGCACGGTCTGGGACGGAACCAGGGCAAAGTGCTGATGAATCATTCCCACACCACGGGAAATTGCATCTTTGGGAGCGGCAAGATCGACCTTTTCATCTTTAATGAAGATCTCGCCCGCATCACAGGTGTAATAGCCAAATAAGATGTTCATCAGGGTCGTCTTGCCCGCACCATTTTCACCCAGCAGGGCACAAATTTCTCCTGGATACAGGTCGAAAGAAACATCCTTATTGGCGGTCACATCTAAAAAGCGTTTCGTGATGGATGACATCCTCACGACCGGCTGGTCATTGTTACCCATCGATTCCCCCGGGGCGGTGATTCATTCAAATTCGCTGTTTGCCAAAACTTAGCAGTGTAGCAGACATACAAAGGTGTTTCAGACAGAATTTTAGCCTGCGTGAAACACCTTCAGTCCAACTGATATTTGATACGGAATACCGGATACCACCTCAATTGCGTTTGGCGCAATTGAAGTGTCAGCTCGGATATTGAACGAGTTCGAGACGTTCCTTTACAAGGCGCATTCAGGGGCGTGGCTGTACTTAGGTACCGCACGCCCCTGATAACGCAGTAAATGGACGACTCGCCTCTCCAGCAGGTGAAATTATCACGAAATTGAAAAAAATCCGAATATACTCAGTTACATTTTTTTTTGAAAAGTGCCCTCGTGACAATGTTCATTGGATATTTGAGCTATTCTGAGGCTGGCTTCTGCTCATCAACCGGCACCCTAAATGTGCCGCTCATAATTTTCTGTTCAAGATCCCTGACTTCTTTGAGCACGCCCGCGGGCAGTGTTTTTTCAAATGAATGAAAAGGGGCCAGACGGGCGCCGCCTTTTCCCATCATGGACCATTCGCCCAGGTCCATGGACACCCAGGTCTTTTTTTTGACCATCTCGATGCAGAATTTAATGGTGGGATACATATCCCATACCGGTCCAGTAATCACTACACTGGGAGCCAATGCATTTTGATCCGACATGTTGCCAAAAGCCAGGACGCCCTTTTCTTTGGCGGCTTCAAAGACGCCGAATCGTTCAGCAAAGATCAGGTCCGCACCCGATTCAATCTGGGCGATGGCCGCCTCTTTGGCTTTGGGCGGATCAAACCAGCCGCCGATATAAGAGATTTTGACTTTAACCTTGGGGTTGACGCTGAGCGCGCCGGCCTTGAAAGCATTGACCAGTCGGTTGACTTCCCCGATGGGTATGGCTGCAATCACACCGAGGGTATTGCTTTTTGTCAGCCGGCCGGCAATGACGCCGCACAGGAAGGCCGGCTCGTGAATCCAGTTGTCAAAAACGGAAAAATTCGGTGCAACCGGACCGAACTCGGATCCGAAAGCAAAGGCAATCTTAGGGTAATCTTTGGCGATCCTTCTGGCCGGTTCTTCGCCTGCCAGGAACGCATCGCCCACGATCAGGTCAAACCCTCTCTCAGCATACTCTCGCAAAACTTTTTCAAAATCAGCAGCGGCTATTTTTTCGGTGAACTCATATTCGATGTTGCCCATTTCTTTTTTGGCTTTCAGGCAGGCCTGATGAATGACGCCATCCCACGGTTCCTCAATCGCCGTCTGAAAAATAGCCGCGATTTTAAATGGCTTGGCCTGGCTGGCGCTGAAGGCAAATAAAACCGCTAACACCACCATCAGTGTAATCCATAATGCTTTTTTCATGCACATCCTCCTTTCATTTCTTCGTTTTTTAAGGCAGGTGATATGTTTGCTTTTGTTGGCTTTGTTTTGTTCGGAACAACTTCCGGGGGGGCGATGCAGCGGAAAATTGTGTCAATGCCTTGTGCAGGGGAAACGACAGCGGGAGGTTCGCTCCAATGCTTCCGATTCTTGCGATAGAGTGTCGCGTTCATAGTCGCACTGCTCCCGGGAGTCATGATCTTTAGGTAAGTGTTCAAGGTACCATAGAGGAGCGGTTCCGGTTTGTCAATAGAAGGCTATAGTACTGAATTTTATCATGTTTTAGCCTTGGTTCAGCTCGCGCGGTGGCCGGGCGCGGTTTTGCAAAAACGTTTTGAGTTGACCCGATCATCGGCTGCGGGCGATGCCGTTTCTCTACCACCTTGCGAGACTGAAAAAATTTAAATAATGGGCTTGATTTTTTTTAAAAACTTGTTAGTGTTCTTTCACTATCAAAGGCGCGTTCTGGATTGACGGGCCGGTTTCATTCCGGGGAAAGTTCCATTTGTTAAAGTGGCACCCTGCAGTATGAAACTATTTAAAACTTTTAATTTAGGAGGGTGTTATTATGGCCAATGGAATTGTAAAATGGTTTAATAGCAGCAAAGGCTATGGCTTCATTGAGCAGGAAGACGGTCCGGATGTATTTGTTCATTATTCAGGCATCACTTCGGCCGGGTTCAAATCTCTGAATGAAGGCGACCAGGTGACGTTTGATATCGAGGAGGGCCAAAAAGGGCCAGCTGCCGTTAATGTCACTATAGTTTAATTGCATTTCCAAGCGAATTGAGGGCGTTTCATCGAATTTCGATGCAACGCCCTTTTTTTTCGCTTTCGCCGGTTCACGCTGGGTGAATCAGGTTAAAAATCCATGCCGCCTGCATTGCGGCAGATTTCTGACTCAGCTGCTTTTTGCACCGGCGATTAAATTGTAAAGCGAGCCAAAAATAAGACCGACAACAGCGGCATCAACAAGGGCATAAAGGCTTCCGACGATCGCATCGCCAAAAGTGCCGGAGGCGGCAAAGCCTGGGTAGATTGAGGCCAGCATCATCAAAAACGCTTTTCCATACATCGGCCAAATTGAGTTCGCCACACCTACAATAAAAACCGCGCCGGCCCACATAAGGGCCGCTGCAATC
The DNA here is from genome assembly GCA_947259495.1 of uncultured Desulfobacterales bacterium. GTDB lineage: Bacteria > Desulfobacterota > Desulfobacteria > Desulfobacterales > JAHEIW01 > JAHEIW01. Next base: position 126,778 of record CAMYLV010000006.1, read on the forward strand.
GTCAATGCTTTTAGATTAAACTTCATTTTTTTGTCCTCCTCTTTTTAATCTGGCCGGATTGGCCCCTTAAGCCGTTTAAAAAACGAAAAAGATTTTTTAAGGAATTATATTGTTTTCCATAAAAATTAAAACCCCCATCTCTCAATATAAGCGATGGGGGTCCGAATTCTATATTTTGCGATTTCTGAATAGGATCAGCTTGCTTTATTTCAATTTACCCAATTGCCGCATAATCGCGCTTCAATCATGCCAGTGAAATTTTGTGCAGCAGATCTCAGTTTTAACAAGGGATTTCACATTTCATTATTCGTCGTGTATGACGGCGCGGACTTTTGCAAGCACATTTGCCGGAATCTCTTCCATGCCATGAGTTGCGGCAGCGTGTTCCGCGGCCTGCTGCAAAATTTCTTCCTCCGTTTCGGCTCTGGCCACAAAATCGCAATCCATACCGATATCGCTGCACCGGAGCACTTTTGCCATAATGCACCTCCATTTTAAATTTTTATTCGTTTGTAAAGTTTCTTTGCTCCTGCGTGCTGCCATCTAAACCCGGGCATGATACGCCCTATGGCAGTTCAGATATGACTTTCCGATATTCTTCCTCCGGAAAAGCAGGCAGCGTTTCGCTGCTTACAGCACCTCCCGATGTTGTGGTCAAAAGGAGTTTCGCAATGGTTTCAGGGTTGGGTGCATCTACAATCACCACAAGGTCATAGCGCCCCATCGTTAGATAAAACCCGTCAACTGTCGCGCCCAGTGATTCACAGAGCTGTTTGAACGCATCCAGGCGTTTTGGACTCTCTTTGATGTTTTCGATGCCTTTTGTCGTATATTTGATCAAAGAAATATATTTGCCCATCGTATTACCTCCCTTTATGGATTTGCCCGGGCAAAAATGTGACCCGGTGGACTTCATGCTCCCGCAGGAATCGACAATGCCATGCGGGAGCCGGGTGCGCACAATTTGAGGGGGTTATCCATTTTACCTGATGGTTCGGTTAAAGATTGAACTGAAATCAGTGGCTATTTCCGAGAGAAAAAGGCAGAAGAAAATTAGAGTTCGATCAACAGGAGAACTGGGTAGAATCAAAATGGAAAGAATCACAAATAAAAATGAGCTTTAGGCGTGTGGAAGCGCTTCAAGGGAGCATTTCTCAACTCTCTCATACCTTTAAATTCAAATAAATGTCAAGATATTTGTAGCTGATCGGCGCTGGTTTTAGTTGGTTTTATTAGGCGGCAAAAGACCCAAATTCCATGATTCGATCCGGCCTGATTATATTTTCATGAGCAACATCGATCCCTGAAAAGGCATTTTCCTGCTTGCAAAACGCGCCCGGCCAATTTAAAATTAAACTAATATGATCGCATAGATGAAAGGATGGCTTGATGAAAACCCTGCTTCACATATGGTTGGTCATAATCCTATCGGTAATGGTTTTTGCGACCACTGGCTTGGCCGAGCAAATTAAGTTCGCTGATTGGGTAGGCATCGAAGAAACAGATCCGGCCACAAAAATGAAAAGCAAACAAATAGGCACCTTAGCCGGAGATCGTATCAGTTCAATGTGGCTGGCGGCGTCCGTTTCCGGCCCAGACCAAATTCAATTGACCTTAAAATCTGAAAAGATGATTGTCTCTAATTATTTTTCATACCGGATTGACAGGGTCGACAACCTGACGATTCGCTCGGCTATTAAGGGCTGCAGCGCCAATTGTCTGACCGATGAGGTGCCCAAAAACAGCGAGCTCATCCGAACCATGCGGCGCGGGCTGCTTATCAAATTTGAATACGATTCTGTTCCGGATATCACCCAAAAGCCCACATTTTCATTACGGGGTTTTAGCAGAGCATATAAATGGTTGCTCAGCGATTAGTCCATCATACAATTTTCAAGGTTTTACTTGGTGTCAGGTTTCAGTCAACAGATGACCGAAAACATAAGACAGATGTCAGCCAGGGTCTTTTATTGACTAAATTTTTTCATCGATTTTCTGTTCTCTGACTTTTAGCCTCCGTTGTTTGCCCTCAGACCCCAGTCCTCAACACTCAGTCCTGTTTATGTGAATAGGCCGTTCAGGAATCCAATGACGGCTGCATTAAACTGGCGGGGCTTTTCAATCAAAAACAAGTGCCCGCCGCCATCGATGGTGATCATTTGCGCGGCGGGTATCTGTTCCGCCAATACCGTCGCGTTTTGGGGCGGAATCAGCACATCCTCGGAGCCGGTGATGGCAAGGGTTGGGGAAGATATGCGCTGCAGCCGGTCACAGGCGTCATGTTGCGTGACGGCCGCCCATTGTTTGGCAAGCATTTTTTGCGAGGCTGCAAATTGCAGCGAAACTTCGGCGTAGCGCCGAATAACTTCAGGGTTGTTTTCAAAAGTCTGCTTTGCAAACAGGCATCGCGCTGCGGCTAATTTGGCCTTATTTGTGCCCAGGCGGATCATTTCGCTAAAAAGTTTGGTGGCTTCCGGTCGTGCTTTGATCCGCAGCGAGATGCCACAATCGGTGGCCACCAGAATGAGCCTCTTTACCTTTTGCGGGTGGTTCAGCGCCATTTCCTGAGCGATCATACCCCCCATGGAATAGCCCAATATATGCGCATTTTTAATGCCCACAACTTCCATCAGGGCAATGGTGTCTGCGGCCATGTCCCGAATGGAAAAAGGGCCACCGGGATCCGATGAACGGGCGATACCGCGATTATCAAAAACCAGCAATTGAAATTTTTCGGATAAAGCGGGCACTTGATCATACCAGTGGTCCACATTGCTGCCGACACCTCTGATCATCACCAGGGGTTGCCCCTGTCCGATAATTTCATAATAAAGGCTGAGGTCTCCGATTTTCGCAATGGGCATTTCAATACTCCAACATCAGTTCATAATATAGCGCTTCAATATGGAATTTTTAAGATAGCTTTTTGCGGGCTTGAGCCCCCAATTTCTTAATCTCATCCAGGTGCAATTTTATGATGGGTGATATTTCCGGTGGTTGCCAGTCGGTATGTTTGGGTTCCTCGGGCCAGGTGAACGGCAGATTAAACGTCTGCCCGGGCGCTTTTGCTTTTTTAAAAACAGACAGGGCTGCCAAAAGCACTTCCCTTTGACCTTTTTGATCGTGGACCTGTCCCACCGGGCGGCCATAGGGGTATTCAATTGCCGCCACGCGCGGAATACCCACTTCCCTGTGAAACTCAGGCGTCATCGTCAGCGTTACGGTTGCAAATCCCTGTGCTTCCAAATAATGTGCGACCTGTCCCACGGACCGGCAGCAGTACGGTCAGGCCGGTGTGAGCAATACGGCCTCTACATTTTCCTGTCGCATTTGATCAGCCACTTGCGGCATGCTTTCAGCCAGCAGCGCCGTGGCATCCATTTGAAAGCCATAATATGAATAGCAGGTGGGCGCCAGTTGGCCGATAACCCCTTCTTTTTCAAACTCCGCAAATCGCGCGAGCGGAAGCATCACATTGATATCCTGTTTGATATATCCGGTATTGACGTGCAGGTGGCTGACTTCGATATCGCTTTCTGTTGCTGTTCGCGGGATCTTCCGATAGCTCGGATCTCCCCAGGCGGGCTCTCTTTTTTCGCGATCCAGATCAAACGGCGGATCGGATTTCATGCTGATGCCGGCGGTTGTGATGAGCGTGAAAGTGGTTTCTTTGATCGGCTTGTCAAGCGGTGTCCAGGGGATATTGCCGCTATACGGGTGATCTGGAATGTCTTTACTGATCCAGGCACTCAGAGACGGGGGCATGAAACGAAAACCATCAACGACTTTTGTATGTTCAGACATTGTCAAGTCCTCCTTCTGTATCTCGTGCATTTGGCTTTGATAATGAGATTCATGTCTCGGGTTTCAAGTGTCAGTGATAATCAGGTGTCAGGTTTCAGAAGACAGCAGTCAATGGTCAGAAGGCATATCGTAGAAACTGGAAAAAGAAGCAGCCTGTCTGGCCTTTGTCTTCTGTTGTCTGTTTGCTGGTGCTTGAAATCTGGCGGTTTGGTTGAAGCTACTCGGCTGCAATTTTGAATGCCTCTGCCGGGGTAGCGGCCGAGATTCGAACCGCATGTATTTCCAGAGAAACATTCCTGGCCTCCTTGCGGTGTCTGTTATCGACTGGTTTTACCCGTATCGCAAATTTAATCAAATTACAAACAAAGTCCGATGAACCCACAAAACTGAATACTTGCGTATTACCCTTTTATGCGATCCATTGTTTTTTGGGCTATTGTGATTATTCTATAACATTACAGAACGAAGGAGATATTATGCAGTCACCCAATCAAAGAATAGCCGATCCCTATGTCGATCGCCGATGCGGAGACGACAGACGCGCTGTTTATGATTCAGACTATTTTGCCAACGACGGCCTGGAACGAAGGTCCGGCGAGGCACGACGGCGGCAAGCTGAACGTCGTGATACCTGTATGAGGGTCAGTCAGTGGTCCAGTGTTTGTCCGGATGATGCCTGATGGATCCATCTTAAGCGCCTCATTTCAAGTGCTATTTCTGTCCGTGGATCGATCTGGATAAATTTTTATTTAATTGCCCGGGGAGTGAATTCACGGCTAAATGTGCTCGACCGGTTTTCGACACAAAAACCGGAAGTGTGCTGGTTGCAGGCATCGTAATCGTGAGCCAGGATACGAAAAACGTAGCTCGTTCCGACATTTAAAATGGGAACGGGGACCTGGTGGGTCGTGCTATTCAGTGGCGGGCTGCGAAAGACCTCTTTCTGGGTCGATGTCTGGTATATTCTTACATAGTATCCTTCGGCGTACATATTCGGATCCCAAAAAATGGCCGGCGAAACCGTTTCGTTACTTAAGCGTATATTGCGGGTAATACGGATTTTACGGGGTTCATCCAGATGGGTTGACTGCTTTTTTGCGGTGGCGCCATCGCGGTCTGTAGCCGTTATCGTCAGAACACCCCCCATCAACTCACCGTCAACAAACCTACAGTACCAGCTTCCGTGGTCGTGAGGCAATGATAGGTTGTGCCTTTTTGGTCTTCGGCATCTACCGTAATCGGACCCGAGCCCTGCATCTTAGCGCAGGCTACGAAGTGGTGCCCGGTTTGCCAGCCCAGAGGATTGTCATACCAGAAATCCGTATAATAAATTGCGCTTTCGATGACCGGCCGAGCCAGCACTGGAATTGCTGCAGCCAATATTGCCAGAATTAGAGGCGTCATCGGGATTCGATTTGGACGTGAAATTTTTTTGGACATTTTTATTGAAGTTCCCCTCGGTTCGGCGGCCGCAAAGATTTCTCATATTCTCATTTTTAGCAAAAATGTCGTTTTGGAGTCAAGTAGATAGAGTTCGATTCGCATTGCTTGAAAGATGACGTCCAACGGGCAGACCTTTAACAGACTTGTCCTCTGGCTTGTCCTACTGCGGATACTCGCCCGTGCGTCTGGCTGTCGACGGATGCGGCGCATCGGAACAAATGCCGATGCTGTTGATCTTGCCGTATTCCAGTTTAAGCAATGCCAGCGCTCTGACATTATTTTTATCACCATGAGCCAGGACCACACAGGGCTCGGGGGTGTCGGGTGCCAGGGAGTACGGTTTGGTCTCCCCTAATTCGGCAAATATCCTCTCTTCAGGCGATTTGCGTATCTTTTCCATTTCCGTTTTTAAATGTGCCATCACCGCATTTTTGCCGGTCATGTCGGTTAGCGCCTGTTGGGACCAGAAAATGATATCTTGCGCAATGTAAGGCTCGAGCAAGGATGCATCCAGGTTGTTCCAGGCCCTTGCCAGGATTGTTGCAGCTTCCTTCCGCCCAAATTTTAGATGATCCATTTTATTCCTTTCGCGGTTGCTGAATGACGGTTGTAATTTTCAAACTGCTCTGATGATAACACGTGGCTTTGTCAGATACGGACAAACGGGTTTAAACTTTTTTGCTGTTTGGAGTTTTTCACTCAGCGCTGATCTGATCGATGCGCAGGGCTTTGTCTGTATTTGTTTAGGATTGACAATGACAGTATGATAGGATTAATTGAACCGATTCTAATTTTGCCACTCGCTCGGATTTGATGCCTCGGGTTAAGTGTTGTGAGCTTACTGACTGCCTCGCCGAATCTCTTATTTGGTGGGACCGCAAGGAGCCGATCATGTCGATCAAAGAACATGAGTACATCAAGCAGACACTGGAAAGATACACAAATTGTCGGATGGAGGAAATGTGCGATCATATCCTGATTACGAATTTTAAAAAATATATCATGCACTTTAAAAAAAAGACAAACGGCACCTATGCCGAGGGAAATTTTCGGATTGTCAACGCCAAAGATATAAACTGCACCATGATTGATTTTGGCATCGGTTCGCCGCAGGCCGCTCTGGTGGTCAACTGTCTGGCCTACCTGCGTAATCTCAAAACCGTTATCATGGTGGGGATGTGCGGCGGAATTGACAAAGTGCTAAAAGAGGGTGATTTTATTGTCCCTTCAGCGGCCATTCGGGGTGACGGCACCAGTAATTCTTATCTGCCGCAGGAGTTTCCGGCCATCCCGGCCTCTTCTGTTAATTTATACTGCATTGGCGCGGTTCGGCATAGCGGACGGCTTCCCCGCTGCGGCATTATCTACACCACCGATCGTCGTTTGTGGGAGTTTGACGAGAAATTTGTCGATTATTTGCGCCATCAGCGGATTCTGGCCATCGACATGGAATTGGCAACGCTGTTTTCAGTAGCCTACCGTTATGAGGTCCCGATCGGATCCATTATGCTGGTATCGGATATGCCGCTTCAAATGAGAGGGATAAAAGATAAGATAAAACAGGATCGGGTTTTTTCAAAATACACAGCGACGCACCTGGATCTTGCCCTTGATGCCGTAAAAAATATGGAAGCCAAATGGGACGAAGTTAAAAGGCGGCTGACCAGTGAATGGTAAACCCAACCGATTGTCATTTGATTGTGAAGACTCGATTAAAATTTTTGTTCCTGGAACCTTTTTTTGGCGGATCCCATCGCGAGTTTGCCAGGGGGCTGGTCTCCCATTCACGGCACCATATTGACCTGTTGACCCTGCCGGCCCGCTTCTGGAAGTGGCGCATGCGGGGAGCGGCACTTTATTTTATCAAAAAAATTCCATCCCTCAAAAGCTATGACGGCCTGCTGACCACCGGCTTGATGAGCCTGTCCGATTTCAAGGCACTTTCAAAAGACCCCTGTCCTCCGAGTCTGACGTATTTTCACGAAACCCAGCTCACCTATCCGCCGGCACCGGGCGAGCAGATGGATTATCAATTTGGCTTTACCGATATGACCACGGCCCTTGCGGCGGATAGAATTTTGTTTAATTCCAGGACCCACAGCGACGCTTTTTTTGCGCTTCTTCCAGGTTTTTTAAAAATGATGCCCGAGTACCGGCCCCTCTGGGTGGTAGACAAAATCCGCGCCAAAGCGGGTGTTCTATATCCCGGTTGCCGTTTTCCGGCGGATGAAATTCCCGGTGCTGACTCATCTCGCGAGTTTCCGCCCCTGATCGTCTGGAACCATCGCTGGGAGTTTGACAAAAATCCGGATCAATTTTTTCAAGCCCTGGATACGGCCCTGGCAAACGGGGCGGAATTTCGCCTGGCGCTACTTGGAGAAAACTATCAGGCAGTTCCCAAAACATTTGAGAGAGCGCGTGAGCGATACGGAAAGCGGATTGTGCAATACGGGTATGTTCAATCGCGAGAAGAATACATCCGATGGCTGCAGCGGGGGTCCATCGTCATCAGCACCGCGCGGCAGGAAAACTTCGGGATAGCGGTGGTCGAGGCCATCCGCTTTGGCTGTGTTCCTCTCTTGCCGGCGAGGCTGGCCTACCCGGAGATCATTCCGCAGCAATGCCACTCCGCGGTACTGTATAGGGACACAGGCGAACTGGTGCAAATGCTCACCCGGCTGATTACCCATCATGCTGGGTATCAGAAGCTCCGCAGCCAACTTTCAACCCATATGGGGAAATTTGCCTGGCAGAATCTGATCGACCGCTATGATGAAGAACTCGAAAGACTTACCCACCTGACTGACGGATCTAATTCGAACGATCGATTTGGTTGAAATGTTTCTCTTTCAATAAACTACCAACTCAGAGCTTAACTCCAAGCTCAGGCTATCCAATAAATTGGGTTCAGGGACCGTGATACCAAGTTGCAATTTATTGAATCCAAACTATGAAAAAAAATAATGAGATTATTGCTTCGGGGCCAGCATTAGCACAATTATTGATTTGCCGGACTGACCCGTACCGATGTTAACAACCACATTGTTCGATCCTTTTTCACCTATAAGACCTGAAGCCCCCTGTGACTGGGTTTCGGCCGTGATTGTCCAGCCGTTAGCCGCTAATTCAGTTTTATAAAATTCGAATATCGAATTCCGATTGTCGTTAGATTCCATCGTCACCATTACTGTTCCAGAAGCGTTCGTGGTCTGGGCGATTGTGGCTTCGGGATAAGGTGCAGAGACCTCCATCAACTCTGTGGGATATACCATATCAGACAAGGCCACATTCATAGAGAGGGCAAAAAACACTAAAACAGCACAAATCATGATTCTTTTTGACATAGTGACCTCCTATTCGAAATTAATTGTTTTCTCTTATTCCGCCTGCCAACGTTGCGGCTTTCAACTGACATTCCTCATCCCAAAAGACAAGGTGGACTAAAAAACCTTGGGTCTACCCATTTTATGGTCGAGCCGGCGCTTTATTGAGAGTATCGCCGTTTTACATTTTTTCAGATACGATATGAATATCTGCACCGTATCGCATTTTCAAATCTGCTGTCAAACCATAGACCCGAAAAATGCGGCTTTGAGGCAATAAAAAGGGCAAATCCATCGGTTCGGATTCACCCCTCTGAGTTGTGATATAAATTGAGTATCCAAACAATTTTCTGAATTGATATCTACTGATTTGTTGGAGGTATATGTGACCTTTGAATGGTTAGATTTATTGTAGATTTAACAGCGGGGTTCAGCTAATCGCAATCTGAGATTTTAATTTATGCTTACTTATGCAAACTATAGAGCTTCGTCAGAAAGTTATGGTAATTATTAAAGATTCTATTATCCGCGCCGATATATATGAAAGCGGCGTTATTTTGTGTGAATGAAGATTGCGTGAATATATTTTAAAGAACGGTTATTTAATTAGCGGAGTTTTAATATGAACGAAAAAAAAGGAACTATCTTGGTTGTTGATGATGAAGAGCTGGTACTTGATGTGGAAGTTACATTGCTTCAAAGAATTGGATATAACACCCTGATGGCATGTAATTCCAGAGAAGCATGCCAACTTTTCAAAGATAATAATGAACAAATTGATTTGGTCATTTTAGATATGATCATGCCCGACGAAAATGGAGCCACTACCTATAAACGTTTAAAAAGTATCGATCCTGACGTTAAAGTGCTTATTTCCACAGGATATTTTAAAGATGGTAATGTTGAAGAAATTTTAAATGATAGCCAAAATGAATTGATCATGAAACCATTTAAATTAGGAGAGTTTGCTAACAAAATTGATACGATCTTATCATTGAACTAAGCCTTCCCACCACATTTCAAATACGAATATTTTTCCAGATTCTCTGAGTTTGAATATCTTAAAAAATTGCCAACTTTATAGCATGCAGTGGGTGCTATATTTTTCTTGACGATATCACAATATTTTAAGGGCTTTAAAAACCTTTGATAAGTTGGAGAACTGTCAGGTTTTAATGCAGATTCAAAACCTGTGGTACATAGCAGTTATCGGCAATTGAGGCTCAATTGCGTTTTAGTTTCCATTATCAGTACTTTTGAGAGTTCCAATTTATTGATTCCAAACTATCAAAAAATAATGAGATTATTGCTTCGGGGCCAGCATCAGCATAATCATTGATTTGCCAGCCTGACCCGGATTGATTT